>NZ_JAHWXJ010000002.1:0-1229900 GCF_023091185.1 Microbacterium sp. KSW4-4
ACCGGCGCCTGCCCCGGCGACCGGGTCGAGCACCTCGGGCGAGGACGGCACCGCGAGCGGCACCCAGGTCGTCGCCCCGGTGACGGCCCCGGTCAGCGTCGGCGGCAACGCCATCTCGCTCCTTGGCGACAGCGAGGCCTCCGGCACCACCGGCGGCACCGCGACCCCGACCGCACCCGCGGCCGGCGGGAGCACCACCGGCGGTGACGACAGCATCCTCGGGGGCACGCAGGCCGTGGCACCCGTGACGGCGCCTGTCACCGTCGGCGGCAACGCCATCTCGCTCCTCGGCGACAGCGAGGCCTCCGGCACCACCGGCGGCACTGCGACCCCGACCGCACCCGCGACCGGGTCAAGCACCTCGGGCGAGGACGGCACCGCGAGCGGCACCCAGGTCGTCGCCCCGGTGACGGCCCCGGTCAGCGTCGGCGGCAACGCCATCTCGCTCCTCGGCGACAGCGAGGCCTCCGGCACCACCGGCGGCACCGCGACCCCGACCGCACCCGCGGCCGGAGGCAGCACCACCGGCGGCGAGGACAGCACCCTCGGCGGCACCCAGGTGGTCGCACCCGTGACCGCCCCCATCGGCGTCACCGGCAACGCCATCTCCGTCACCGACGACGCCACCGTCACCGGCACCACCGACGGCACCGCGTCCCCGACCGCACCCGCGACCGGAGGCAGCACCACCGGCGGCGACGACAGCACCCTCGGCGGCACCCAGGTGGTCGCACCCGTGACCGCCCCCATCGGCGTCACCGGCAACGCCATCTCCGTCACCGACGACGCCACCGTCACCGGCACCACCGGCGGCACGTCCCCGACCGCACCCGCGGCCGGCGGCAGCACCACCGGCGGCGACGACAGCATCCTCGGCGGGACTCAGCTGGAGCTCCCCGTGACGCTTCCCATCACGATCGGCGGGAACGCGATCTCCGTCGTCGGCGAAAGCACGGTGACCGATCCCGGCACGAACCCCGGAACGGACCCGGGCACTGATCCCGGAACGGACCCCGGCACGGACCCCGGCACCAACCCCGGCACCGACCCCGGCACGGACCCCGGCACCGACCCCGGAGTGAACCCGGGAATGACGCCGAGCACCGGAGCCGGCATGACCAGCATGCCCTGGGCTGCGGGTGCCGCCGCGACGGGTGAGGCCACCGGCCTCGCGATGACCGGTGGCGCTTCGGCCCCGTGGCTGTGGGCCCTCGCCGCTCTCCTGCTGCTGGGAGGTGCGGGCCTGCTGCGCCGTCGCACGGCGTAGGTGCTGAGCCCCGGCGGCGGCGATGTCCTCGGGGGAGGAGACTCGCCCCCGCCGGTGCGCGGCAGCGTCCGCACGTGCGGTGCAGCCCTCGCTGCGCTTCCTCTGCCGAGCGTGACCGCCGCGCAAACGGCGGATGCCCCGTGGTCCCCCCACCGCGGGGCATCCGTGCGCCCGTTCGACGAGGCGCAGCTTCGTCACGTCGTCCTTGTGGGAAACGAGATAGCAGCCGCTATCCGCCCGGCACCTACGTCCGTCTAGTCCGGCTTCTCCTCCACGAGTCGATACTCGATACCCAGGACGTCATCCGGGTCATGGAAACGGATGGCGCCAGAGCGGAACGGAGCGACGATCCCGCTCGGCTCGACACTCCACTCCCCATCCGAGGCTTCTTCAAAATCGAGGTGGGGTTCTTCAAGCTCTTCCTAGGAGAGCCCCGATGACGCGCGGGTCCTCGGAGTCCCATCCATTACTGAGAACCTTGTATACCCCGCAGCGACTGTCGACGCCGTCAACAGGCTGACGGCCGTTGAACGTTCGACGCCGTCTATTGCGTTGCTCGTTGGCGCCTCGATAGCATTCGGCAGCCCGGCGGGTGTCGCCGGTCTCATCGTCTGATGAGTCCGCGAACCGTTTCGCAGACTCCTGTCTGTCGAAGGAGCTCTGGTGAGTTCTACGCGTGTAATCGTGTCCTCCCTAGTTCTCTCGAGCGTTCTCCTGGTGAGTGCGATCGTTCCGTTCGAGTCGGCGGCTGCTCAGGTGCCCGCGGACAGCACGAGCACTCCCGCACCCGAGGATCCGCCGGTACCTGCGGTCGAGAATGTTGACCGCAATGACCTTGATGTGGTGTCACGTTCGGAGTTCGAGACCCGCTATGTCGATAGCGCTGGGAGTGAGGTGGCTCAGTTCTCCGTCGACCCTCTCAACGTGCGCGTCGACGGAAAGTGGGTTGATGTCGACCCGAGCTTGTCTAGGGATAACGATGGGTGGACTGTCGAACAGCACCCGCTTGCCCCCGAGTTCGCTCCCACAGCCGACGGCCAGAACACGGTCACCGTGACACGTGACGGCCACGAGGTCGCCATGTCTCTCGTCGGAGCAGACGAGGGTTCCCCCGAGGCGCCGGTGTGGCCGTCGGACGACTTCAGCTCCCTCGCTTATCGTGATGTGCTTCCCTATGCTGACCTTGAGTACACAATCACTCCCGGGTCCGTGAAAGAAGCACTGGTGCTCCACGCCGCGCCCGCTGCAGGTAAGCACTCGTGGACCTGGCGCATCGACCCAGGAAACTTGACGCCCGCACTGACCGAAGAGGATGTTCTCGAGTTCGTGGACGCTGATGGGGCGGTCGTGATGTCCAGCCCGACGCCCATCGCCTGGGACTCCGCCTCCGACGGCACTGCAACCCCTCGCGAGGAAGTCGTCTTGGATGCCGCGCTGCTGCGCAGCTCGAACGAGAACTGGTTCTACCGCGTCTCCATCGAGGAGTCCTGGATACAGGATGCCGACCGGGTGTTCCCCGTCTACATCGATCCCGAAGTGGTGGGCACGATCGCGAACCAGAACTCGTACAAGTCCGACGGCGGTCAGTATCTCGGCCAGCAGCACATCGGAAACACAAAACAGCCTGAGGGCGACCGCTACTGGCGTGCCGTCGTCAACTTCGCAGGCGGCGCCTCCGTCGGAAAGTTCATCGAAGCATCAGACCTCGGCATCACCTACGCCGGAGTTGGGTCTACCGCCACCCACTCCGGCAATGTGCGCGTTGGCACAGCGTGGGAGTATGGCGGGTACAGCACCGTGCTCGATTCCTATTCCCTGGGCGCCGGGACGACACAGACCAACGGAACTACGTTTCCCACCTACATCGCCAGCCGCTTCGGCAAGGCGTCAGCCACCAACGTGGCCTTCATGATCAGCGGCGCCGAGGGCACCGTCTATAGTCACAAACGCGTCACCACCGACCTCTGGGTCAAGTATCACGCCCACGTCAACCCCACATTCGTGACCGGCACAGGCGGGTCGCCCACAAACGGCGCCACCGGTGTGACGTTGACCCCCACCTTCAGATCCACAGCAACTGCCGTCACCGGTTCCAGCTTGCGATACTCCTACCGGATTTTCACCGACCCTAACGGAACACCCTTCTACACATCACCGGAAACGACCTCGGCTGTTCATCGGGTTCCCGATGGGACGCTGAAGCCCGGTACGAAGTACTACTGGCGCGCCTACGTGCGCGACGCGGGTTGGGATGGCCACCTCGGACAATCCACTCTCCGCTCCACCGGTGCGTGGAGCTTCACCACCACACCCATGCCGGCCATGGACGAGGGGCGAGAACTTCATGAGCAGGCTGGCGACCTCTACCCAGTGCCCGCGACCGTGATCTCCGCCGGGGAAGCCGTCACGGTTCCGGTTGAAGGGCTGTACGGGATGCCGTCGTTTGCGGACGGGCTCGATGCCGTGGTCGCCAACGTGAGCATCCGTAGCACCACCACACAAGGCGCTTCGATCCGCGCGTGGCCGAGCGATCTGGACGAACCCGACGCGACCATGCTCGAGAGCGCGTCAACCCACTGGAACTCCATGTTCACACCCATAATGGTCGGCAGCGACGGCACCATACAGGTCCGGAACCTTTCCGCCTCTCCCATGGAACTCAAGCTCTACATGCTCGGATACGCCACGGTGCCCTCACGCATACTCCCCGCTGATGAGACTGAGGAATCCGAGCACATCGAGCCCATCGACGACAGCCAAGACGAACTCCTGGAAGGAGATCCCGACGGAACCGAGCCGGAAGCACCCCCGGAAACCCTCGTCATCGAGAACGAGACGGGAGAGTTCCTCGTCACCACGGAAGAACTCACCCCCGCCGATGCACAAGAGGTGACAGAAGGCGGCGGGGGCATTACAACGTTCGGTTTCATCCCCCCGAAATCGCCCGCACCCACTAACTGGCGCGGCTGCGGCCTCTTCGACAAGAACGAGCAATACGTCAAAAGCTACGATCGCAAGCGACTGAGGAACAGTTTCTCTGGTTCCGTCGCGACCCTCCGGTGCGGAACGGCCAGGGACTATGGCTTTCGGCATGTTCAGGCGCGCCATCAAGGGGAGTGGACCAACGTTGGCGGACGGGTGGGGGTGCAGTGGCGCGACATGGCCGACTGGTCCATCGCCTGGATGCTCTACGACCCCGACCGAGTCGTCGCCAGCGGTCCCAACTTCTGTTACTCCCGGACAGTTTTCGTCTACAACAAGAAGACTGGGCAGAAGGTCTATCAGACTAATGTCCGGCTGTTCCTCGGAAAAACAGGTCAGAGAATCATCACCGCGAACCCTGGTCGACAGTGCTCAGGAATCAACTTGGTCCGCTAGTAGCCCGCCAACGAAAGGACACCAAGATGTCTCGACGCCTTCTGCGCCTATCGCCGGACTACGGAAACATCCTCCCCGTTTGGGAGGAGACACCAGGTCTCGAGGCAGGTGACCTCGATCCCGAAGATTCAGGGCTCTCGGATGGTCTGGTACAGGAGCTCCTCGCATGGAACACCCGTTGGGAAGAGTTTCTGTACTCGAGCATGCCAGAAGACGAGTTGGAGAAACACCGCGACGCATGGGAGAGAGAAGGCCGCAGCCTCGCCAAACGCATCGAACTCGAACTCGGCCGCGAGATCGACGTACACGTCACCTATAAGCCTTGAGCTCGCGATACTGCTCACGGGCGCGCGGCGGGGGTCGGTCCGCCTGGCCGCGCAACCCTGGATGCCATCAATCGCAACGTCCAAGGCGATCTGTTGCTGCAAGTCAGAGCCGCCGGGGCACCAACCGGGACCCTACCGATACTCGGGATCGCCGCCTGGTGGTCGAGGACTGACTCAATGGACGATCCTCGCCCCCGCCGGTGCGCGGCAGCGTCCGCACGTGCGGTGCAGCCCTCGCTGCGCTTCCTCTGCCGAGCGTGACCGCCGCGCAAACGGCGGATGCCCCGTGGTCCCCCCACCGCGGGGCATCCGTGCGCCCGTTCTGCGGACGCACGGGACGCGATGCGGGGGCTTAGCCGAGCTCCTGGAGATCTGCCGTCATGTCGCCGCCTGCGTCTCCGGTGTTGACCGTGCCCTTCGGCTCGAAGAGGATCGCGTGCACCTCTTCCTCGGCTTTCGGGCAGTGCTCGACGCCCCGGGGCACAACGAACACGTCGTTCGGGTTCAGGATGACGTCGCGGTCGCGGAGCTGGATCGTCAGGCGTCCGCTCACCACGAAGAACAGCTCGTCGGTCTCGGGATGCGTGTGCCAGACGAACTCGCCCTGCAGCTTCACGACCTTGACGTCGTAGTCGTTGACGCTCGTCAGCCGGTGCGGCTGCCAATGCTCGTGGATGGTGGACAGGGCCTCGTGCACATTGCGAACGTCGTCCGTCATGGCCAGCAGCCTATCCTCCGCCCGGGGCGATCGATCCGTCGGCGTCGATGACGGCGGCACTGCCCGGGAAGTCCCGCCGCCCGCGCTCGTCCATCAGTGCGCCTGCGCGACCGGTCGGATCGGGCGCCGGGGCACCGACTTCTGCGTCAAGACGGACGGACCGGATCTGTCCGCCGAGGAAGGTGCCGTCCGCACCGAGACGGACCGACAGGTAGGCGCCGAAACGGGTCTCCTCCTCCGCCCCGAAGATGCCCCCTCCCGCGAAGTTGCCCAGGCTGTACGCGATGAGGCGGCCGCGGTAGAACTCCGCGCCCCGGAGGACGTGCGGACCGTGCCCGACCACCAGATCGGCCCCGGCGTCTACGGCCGCGTGCGCGAACGCCCGCGGATCGCCCCGGTTCTCCCCGAAGCTGTGCTCGGCCCCGCCGGTGACCGCGTCGGCCTCCGGTCCCTCGGCCCCCATATGGGCGTGCACGACGACGAGATCGGCGTGCTCCGCGGCGGCGCGCACCACCTGACCGACGTGACGGAGGTCGGTGACCCGGTTGAATCCCCCATACGGCGCGAAGCCGACCAGGGCCACGGTGGTCTCCCCCACCCTCGTCACGACGACCTCGTTCCGGTCCCCGACGGCGTCCATGCCCTCCGCGCGCAGAACGGCCCTCGTCTCGTCGACGCCCTCCCGGCCGAAGTCGTGACTGTGGTTGTTCGCCTGATTGAGCACGTCGAAGCCGCGCAGCGCCGTAGCGGCATCCAGCTCGCTGCGGAACGCGAGGCAGTGGTCGCTCCCGGCGCACTTGTCGACACCGGTGTCCGCCGCGATCACCTGCTCCAGGTTGCCGGTGACGATGTCCTCGGTGAACCAGGGGCGCACCTCGTCGAAGGTCGATCGTCCGCGATCCGCCGGGCTCCCGCGAGACGCGTCGTACAGCAGGATGTCGCCCACGGCGCCGATGCTGACCTCTCCCGCGAGGGTGCCGGCGCGGTCGGCGATCGCGGCGGGGCGGGCGGGGATCGCCGCCGCCGCGCTGACGGCGAGGCCGACCCCCACCAGGGTCAGCACCGCGACCGGTGTCCGCCAGGGGACTCTGCGAGGAGCACCGCCGACCGCGGTCCGCCGACGAGGCAGATCCCACAGCCAGGTGAGTCCGTCGCGAGCGGTGAGGCGATCGAGGCCGATGCACGCGGCGACAAGACCCGCCGTGAGCACGACCGGGAGCAGGACAGCCGCGAGCAGCTGCACGGCCTGCCCCGCGTCGGACAGCACCCCCACGAGCGCGGCGTCGGCAAGGGCCAGCAGCGGCATGTGCAGGAGGTAGATGGGCAGTGTCCGGACGCCGAGCGCCTGCAGGCCCCGCCCGACCAGAGGGAGGCCCGCGAGGATCGGAGCGACCGCGATTCCCATCGCCACCCCGAGGACGGACACCGCCGGCCACACCCCCGGAACGGTCTCCGTGCCCGTCACGCGCATGACGGCGTAGGCGGCGAGGTACCCGAGGGTCAGCGCCCCGGCGGGGGCCGGTCGTGGTTTCGCGGTGAAGCGACGGATGCGCGGCGCGAGATACGCACCTCCGAGGAAGAAGAAGAGGTTGTAGAGGAGCGATCCGCGGTTGCTCACCACGTCGACCAGTCCGGCGGCCACCGCCACCGAGAGCATGCCGGAGCCCACCAACAGGACGCCGCGCGGCAGTCGGTGCAGGCCCTTCGCGACGACGAAGTACAGCGCGAGCGCGTAGAGGTACCAGGTGTTCGGCGGGCTGATCGTCACCCCCTCCACGAACGCGGAGACGCTCCTCGGCACGAACGTCGGGAAGTCCGGGAATGCCCACATCGCGGCGGCGTGGATGAGGCTCCACAGCAGATACAGATACAGGAAGCGGACCACGCGGGGACGGAACACGACGGCCCAGGGCCGGGCCAAGGCTGCCGAGGCGAAGTACCCCGACAGGAACAGGAACAGCGGCATGAGGAACGGCCAGATGAGGTCGCTCGCGAGGCCCCAGGCCCCGGGAAGGGGGATGCCGAGCCGCCAGTCGACCTGCAGGTAGGTCTTCAGCACGACGTGCCAGAACACCACGAGGACGATCAGCAGCCCCTTCGCGGCATCGCCCCAGGGCGCTCTGGATGTCGGGAAGGGGGGTGGTGTCGCCATGGAATCGAGCCAACAGCACAGCATGTTGCGTCGGCGTATGAGAAATGTCGCCTGATCCTCACCGCGTCCGGATGCACGAACGCCCCCTGTCCTCCGGGACAGGGGGCGTTCCGTTCGACAGGCGTACGCCCGTCGGGTGCCTTACTTGGCGGCGACGACCTGCAGCGTGATGACGGCAGTGACGTCCTCGTGCAGACGCACGGTCGCCTCGTGCTCACCGGTCGCCTTGATGGGCGAGGTGATGTGCACCTTGCGCTTGTCGATCGAGCCGAGGCCCGCAGCCGTGACGGCCTCTGCGACGTCGGCGGTCTTCACCGAGCCGAACAGACGGCCTTCCTTGCCGGCCTTCACCGCGAGACGCACCTTGGTGCCCTCGAGGGTGTTCTTCAGGGCCACAGCCTCGTCGCGGTCGTGGATCGCGCGTGCCTGACGCGCGGCCTGGATCGAAGCGACCTGCTTTTCGCCACCACGGGTCCACGCCGTAGCGAAGCCCTGGGGGATGAGGTAGTTGCGGGCGTACCCGTTCTTGACCTCGACCACGTCACCGGCGCTACCCAGCCCGGCGACCTCGTTCGTGAGAATCAGCTTTGCCATCTCAGTACCCCTTACCGGCCGGCGCCAGCGTAGGGCAGGAGCGCCATCTCGCGCGCGTTCTTGATCGCGGTGGCGATCAGACGCTGCTCCTGCACCGACACACCGGTGATGCGACGGGCGCGGATCTTGCCGCGCTCCGAGACGAACTTGCGGAGGGTGGCGACATCCTTGTAATCGATGACGCCGACCCGGATGGACTTCGCGGGAGCGGCGTTCTTCGCGCCCTTCCGCGGCTTGCGGCGGTCGCCGCTCGACTTTCCAGCCATTGCTTTTCCTTAGTGATGAGCGGGGTGCGGCCCTTCGACAAGCTCAGGGACCCACCCGTGAAGAAGTGTTTTCAGAAGGGGGTGTCGTCGCCGAAGCTGCCCGGAGTGCTCCAGGCGTCGGCGCTGGTCGACGAGCCGGGAGTGGACCACGGCTCCTCCGACACCTGCTGCTGCTGCGCGGGACGGGACTGTCCCCCGCCGCCACCGCCCGAGGCCGCACGGGTGACCTGCGCGGTCGCGTACCGGAGCGAGGGGCCGATCTCGTCGACCTCCAGCTCGATCGCGGTGCGCTGGTTGCCCTCGCGGTCCTGGTAGGAACGCTGGCGCAGACGACCCTGCGCGATCACGCGCATGCCCTTGGTGAGCGAGCCCGCCACGTGCTCGGCGAACTCACGCCACACCGAGGCGCGGAGGAACAGCGCTTCGCCGTCCTTCCACTCGTTCGCGGCACGGTCGAAGTTGCGAGGCGTCGATGCGATGGTGAAGTTCGCCACCGGCAGCCCGTTCTGCGTGTAGCGCAGCTCGGGGTCGGCGGTGAGGTTGCCCACCACGGTGATGACGGTTTCGCCGGCCATGAGACTTAGGCCTTCGCAGCCTTGGCGGCCTTGCGGGCAGCCTTCTCTTCGGAGCGCTTGGCCTCGGAAGCGATCATCGCCTGAGCCTCTTCGGCGCGGAGCACCTTGGTGCGCATGATCTGCTCGTTCAGCTTGAGCTGACGGTCGAGCTCCTGCGTGGCGGCGCTGGTCGCGGTGAAGTTGACGACGGCGTAGATGCCCTCGGTCTTCTTCTGGATCTCGTAGGCGAGACGGCGCTTGCCCCAGATGTCGACGTTCTCGATAGAGCCACCATCGTTGGTGATGACCTTCAGGAACTTGTCGAGCGTCGGGGCGACCTGGCGCTCGTCGATCTCGGGGGTCAGAATGACCATGAGTTCGTACTGGTGCGTCACTTACCCACCTCCTTCGGACTAGAACGGCTCTCGGGGATTTCCCGGGAGCAGGAGGGTGTGTGCACGTGCCCGCCCGTGGAATCCCGAATGGACGCCGCAAGGCAGACAACCTCGACAGTCTAGCGGAGTTTCCTCGGAACCGCCTCCCGCACGTCCGCTCCGTCCTTGGCATGCTGGAGGGCGTGCCTGATGACGGTCATCGGCACTAACCTGGAGGGGGGCGCCATGCGCGTCAACAAGTGGGGGGTCGGCGTCGTGCTCGCCGCCGCCGTCATGCTCACCGGATGCTCGGCGGGAGCGTCGGACAAGCCGGCCGAGTCGAAGCCGAGCGGGGCCGCATCGCAGGAGGCCGAAGCGCCGTCCTCCGACTGCCCCGAACTGGCCGACGGCGCCACCGTCGACGGCTCGGCCCTCGGCGCCTGCATCGCCGAGGCCATGACCGACACCGCCGGCTATGCCGCCAAGACCGTCGTGATGGGCATGGAGTCCACCACGCGCTTCAACCCGTCCGAGAAGGCGCTGGAGTCGCTCTCGCCGATGGGCTCGATCGTCGCGATCGGCGACGACGTCTGGGTGAAGTCGCCGTCGAGCGACTGGCAGACCGCCGACCCGTCGTCGAGCGACCCCATCATCGCCGGCCTCAGCACCACCGCGAAGGACGTCACCGCGATGGACCCCGCCGAGACGGCGAAGGCCATCACGGGCGAGTTCACCGTGACCGGCACCGGCGAGCGCCTCGGCCAGAAGGTCTACCTCGTCAGCGGCACCGTCGAGCAGGCGGGCACGCCGGTCGAGGTCGTGTTCGAGGTCACCGACGACTACGTCAACCTCGCCTCGACCAGCTCCGCGACCGTGCAGGGACAGTCGGTCGACGTCGCCCTCGAGATCACCGAGTGGGACGTGAAGCAGGACATCGTCGCGCCGCTCTGATCGCACGGGACACGCGAAGGGCCGGAGCGCACGCTCCGGCCCTTCGCCGTCACCACGACGGTAGCGGAGGAACGAACGGAGGCCGTCGATGCACCTCAGATATGACCCAGAAGCGGACGCCGCCTACCTCCCGGTCGGGCGCGAGCTCCACGCGGGTGAATCCGTCGCGCAGGTACCGGAGATACGCAACCCGCACGGAGCAGGGGAGATCATCCTCGATTTCGACGCCGACGGGCATCTTCTCGGCGTCGAGATCCTCCAGGCGTCGAAGCTCCTCCGGGCCGAAGACCTCGATCGGGCCCGACGCACCACGGTGTAGATCGCCGCGCCCTCGACCGCAATGTAACATTACAGCGCACGAATGCGGCGGGTACTCGTGGGAGGAGCCAGTCTCAGTTGATCGGCTGCTCGCGTAGCGGGAAGGGCGTCCGGCTCCGCCAGTGGGCCGGCATCATCACCGGATGCTACTCCCAATGAACGAGAGGACCGGATCATGACGCTCCACTCAGGACGATGGATCGCCTCCGCGACCCTGCTGATCGTGGCCATCGCTGTGCTCATCCTGCGTATGCAGGGTCTCATCAGCGACACCGCCAGTTCGATACTGATGGCGGCGCTGCTGGCGATCGCCATCGCCGTCGGGATCGCGATGTCGATCCGACGCCACCGGCGGTCGCGGTCACGCACGCACTCCGACTGACGGAGCACCGGATCGGCTTCGTCGTGCCCGTCTAGTAGGCGACGGGAGGCACCTCGGCCCAGACCGCGCGGTCGCCGGCGGAGGGGGCATCGGGGATGCGGCCCGTGCCGTCCGGCTCCGGGATCGCAGCGAGCAGCGCCTGCGTGTAGGGGTGCCGCGGCGCCGCCCAGAGCTCGTCGGTCGGCCCCGATTCGAGCACCCTCCCGCCGAACATCACGAACGTGCGGTCGGCGATGCGGCGCACGACGGCGAGGTCGTGGGAGATGAAGAGCATCCCCGCGCCGGACTCGGCCACGAGATCCCGCATGAGTCCCGCGACACTCGTCTGGGTGGAGGCGTCGAGGGCGGAGATGGGCTCGTCGGCGACGAGCAGCGACGGCCGCGCCGCGAGCGCTCGGGCGATCGCGATGCGCTGCTTCTGGCCGCCGGAGAACTGATGCGGGAAGCGGGTGCGCACCTCGGCGGGCAGTCCGACCCGCTCCAGCCACTCCTCCACTGTGGAACCGGCGGCACCGCGCGCACGGGCGGTCGCGATGCCGTCGGAGATCTGGTCGCCGATCCGCCGGCGCGGGTTCAGCGAGGTCGCCGGGTCCTGGAAGACCATCTGGATGCCCGTGAGCGCCGTGTCACGACGACGGATCCCCAGCGGCGCGACGGGGGCGCCGCGGAACGACACCGTCCCGGCGGCGGCCTTCTCGATGCCGACGACGGCGCGGGCCAGGCTCGACTTGCCGCTGCCGGACTCGCCCACGAGGGCGACCGTCTCTCCCGCCGCGACACTCAGCGAGACGCCGTTCACCGCGATCACGGGCGGGGTGCCCGGGTACCGCACCACCACGTCACGCGCGTCGAGGACGCTGACCTCACTCATCCGCGGCCTCCTCGGGGCTCTCGTCGATGCGCGACCCTGGGAGGGCCGCGAGCAGCATGCGGGTGTACTCGTGCTGCGGGGCGCGGAAGAGCGTCTCCCGATCGGCGAGCTCGACGATGCGGCCGTCCTTCATGACGGCGACCGTGTCCGCGATCGCACTCATCACACCCAGGTCGTGGGTCACGAGCAGGACGGCGAGATTCCGCTCGATCGCGAGGTCGCGCAGGAGCTTCAGGATGCCGGCCTGCACCGTCACGTCGAGGGCGGTCGTCGGCTCGTCCGCGAGCAGCACCTCCGGGTCGCACGCGAGGGCGCAGGCGATCGCGATGCGCTGCCGCTGTCCGCCGGAGAACTGGTGCGGATACCGCTTCAGCGCCTCGACCGGGTTCGGCACCTGCACGGTCTGGAGCAGCTCTACCGCCCGTTCGCGCGCAGCGGCGCCCTTGAGGCCGAGGTGCACGCGCATGTGATCGGTGAGCTGCCGACCGACCGGCAGTTGCGGGTGCAGCGAGGCCGACGGGTCCTGGAAGACCATCGCGATGCGCTTCCCGCGGACGCGGTTGAGACCGCGTCGGTTACGACCGACGAGCTCCTCCCCCGCGAGCAGGATCGAGCCGCCGGTCTTCGCCTGTCGCGGCAGGAGGCCGAGCACCGCCAGGGAGGTGAGCGTCTTGCCGGAGCCGGACTCCCCAGCGAGGCCGTGGATGCGCCCTGGTTCGAGCTCCAGGGACACGCCCTTCACGAGCGGACGGCCGATGTCGATCGTGAGGTCGCGGATGCTCAGCGTCGCCGTGCTCTGCGCGGTCATGCGGGCACCCCCGTCGCGGAGGCGGTGTGCTCCGCCTGCTTCTCGTGTGTGATCTCGGCGGTCGGGTCGAGCACGTCGCGCATCGCGTCGCCCAGGAAGTTGAACGCGAGCACCACGGTGAGGATCGCGAGGCCGGGGAAGACTCCGAGCCACCAGGCGTCGAAGTTCTGCATCGCCCCGGAGATCATCGACCCCCACTCCGCCGTCGGCGGCTGCGCGCCGAGACCGAGGAAGGAGAGTCCCGAGAGGAGCAGGATCGCCGCGCCGATGTCGAGTGTCGCGAGCACGAGGACCGGGCCGGCGATGTTCGGCAGGATGTCGACGAAGAGCGTGCGCAGCGGCGAGTGGCCGAGCAGGCGGCCCGCGATCACATAGTTCTGCCCGCGGAGACCGAGCACGATGCTGCGGGTGACGCGGGCGTACTGCGGCCACGAGACCACGATCGCGGCGATGACGGCGTTGAACAGCGAGGGGCCGAGCGAGGCCGCGACCACCATGGCAAGGATCACGGTCGGGAACGCCATGAAGAGGTCGGTGATGCGCATGAGCGTCTCGTCGACGGCGCGCCCGAAGTACCCGGCGACCGCGCCGACGAGGGTGCCGATGATGAGGGCGGCGATCACGAGCATGAGCGCGAGCGGCAGACTCACCGTCGCGCCGGTCATCAACCGGGAGAAGATGTCGCGGCCGTTGCCGTCGGTGCCGAGGATCGTGTCGATTCCCGGCGGCTGCAGACGGGGCAGCACCTGCGCGTTCGGCGGGTAGGGCACCCACCACTGCGCGGTGAAGGCGACGATGATCCACGCACCGGCGATGACGGTGCCGATGATGCCGAGCGGGGTGCGCCAGGCGCGCGGCCAGCGGAAGCGGAAGCGTCCGGCGGGGGTCGCTGCGGCGATGCGGCTCATGCGATCCTCACTCTCGGGTCGAGCACGCCGTAGAGCAGGTCCACGATGAAGTTGATGAGGAGGTAGATGACACCGACCACGAGACCGACCCCCATGATGCCGGGCAGGTCGAGGTTCGCGGCGGAGTTGTAGGCGTAGGTGCCCAGCCCCGGCCAGGCGAACACCGACTCGACGAGCACCGTTCCGGAGAGCAGGGCCCCGAACGCGACACCCACCACCGTGAGGATCGGCAGCGAGGCACCGCGGAGCACGTAGTCGAGGATGACGCGCATCGCCGGCAGGCCCTTCGCCCGGGCCGCGCGCACGTAGTCGCTGCCGAGGACCTCGAGCACCGACGTGCGGATGAAGCGGGTGAGCAGTCCGATGGTCACGAGCGAGAGCACCATGACCGGCAGCGCGAGGTGCGCGAGGGCGTCGAAGAAGCCCACCGCGTCGCCGTTGAGGAGGTAGTCGACGGTGTAGAGCCCGGTCACGCGGGGAGGCGGGGTGATCGACGGCGAGATGCGGCCGGAGCCCGGAGCGATGCGCAGCTCCAGGAAGAACACGTAGAAGCTGACCAGCGCGAGCCAGAAGGTCGGGACGCTGAGCCCGACGAGCGTGACGACGCGGATGACCTGGTCGGTGACGAGTCCGCGGCGGTACGCGGCGAGGGTGCCGAGCACGATGCTGACCGCGAGGCTGACGATGATCGCGCCGATCGCGATCTCGATCGTCGCGGGCACGGCGGTGGCGAGGTCGCTGGTGACCGGGCGTCCGGTCACCAGCGACGTGCCGAGGTCCCCGCGGAGCAGGTTCCCCATATAGATGAAGTACTGCACGAACAGTGGCTGGTCGAGTCCGTTCGCCTTGATGAACGCCTCGCGGGTCGCGGGGTTCTGCGACGCGCCCTCACCGAGCGCGGCCGAGACCGGGTCTCCCGGCACCAGGTTGGTGAGCGCGAACGTGACGATGGTCACGCCCACCAACAGGAGCAGAGAGGTCCCGGCCCGCCGCAGCAGGTATCCGACGAGAGGCGAGCGGCGCCGCTGCGCCTGCCTCTGCACGGCCACTGTCGTCATGACGATCCGTTCAGCCGGCCGGCTGGATCTCGGCGATGTCCATCTCCCACACGGAGTTGTAGACGGCGCCGGACACGCTGGAGGCGGAGGAGATGTTGCGACCGGGGACGATCAGCGGCACGAACGGGCCCTCGGCCTGCATGGCCTCGGCGAACTCGGTGAAGGCCTCGGTGCGCTGCTCGGCGTCGGTCGCGGCGGCCGCACCGGCGGCGATGCCCGCGATCTCCGGGTTGGCCTCGGCCGCCCAGCCGGCGCGGAGGCCGACCTTCAGACCCGGGGCGAAGGGCAGGAAGTTCGCGGAGTCGGCGTAGTCCGGACCCCAGAACCACAGGCCGAAGCCCTCGGTGCCGTTGACGTACGCGTCGAGCTCGGTCGCGAACGGTGCCGGAGCGAGGTCGACCGCGATGCCGGCGTCCTCGAGCTGCGCCTGGATGCGCTCGGCGAGCGGGGTGAACTCCACGCCGCCGACCGGGTAGTCGTTCGGGAACTGGAGCTTGAGGGTCTGACCGGTGTATCCGGCCTCCTCCAGCGCGGCCTTCGCCTTGTCGAGGTCCTGCTCCACGCCGCTGTCGAGGGCACCCTCGAAGCCGGGCGGGATGACGCCGGTCGCCTGGACCGCACCGGCACCGGCGAGCTCGAGCAGCGCGTCGTAGTCGAGCGCGTAGCGGATGGCCTCCGCGATCTTCACGTTCGCGAGGTCGCCGCCGGCCTCGCCCTGGTTGAGCAGCAGGAAGATGGTCTGGCCGGAAGGCACCGAGTCGACGCTGATGTCGTCGCCGAGACCGGCGACCTGGTCGCCGTTGAGGTCCATCGCGACCATCGAGTCGCCGCCCTTGAGGTTGGCGAGCTGGGTCGCGCTCTCCGAGACGTTGCGCACGACGACGCGGCTGTAGGCCGACTCCTCGTCGCCGTTGTACTCGTCGTTGCGGGTGAGCACGACCTGCGAGCTGAGGTCGAGGGTGTCCAGCACGAACGGGCCGGATCCGGCGGACTCGCCGTCGAGGAAGCCCTGGGCGCTGTCGGAGCCGTCGGTGCTCCCGCCGTTCTCCATGACGACGTCGGCATTGACGATGCCGAGCGCCGGGTTCGCGAGGATCGCGGGGAGCTGCAGCAGCGGCGTCTCCGAGGTGAACCGGATGGTCTTGTCGTCGACCTCTTCGATCCTCAGGCCGCCGAGCAGGAAGTTGGGCTTGGCGTCTTCCATCCCCTGGATGCGCTGCAGCGAGAACACAACGTCCTTCGCCTCGATGGGCGAGCCGTCGGAGAACACGCGGTCGCCTTCGAGCGTGAAGGTGAACTCGGTCGCCTCGTCGTTCTGCTCCCACGACGCCAGGCCGGGGACCGGAGTGGACACGTCGGAGCCCTCGAAGTCGACGAGGGTCTCGTACAGCGCCTTCGCGATCATGTTGCCGGTCGGGTCGTACGTGTGACCCGGGTCGGTGGTCTCGATGGAGAACGCGGTGTCGATGACGAGGGAGTCGGACCCCTGGGACGACTCGGAGTTGTTCGCGGAGTTCCCCCCCGAGCAACCTGCGAGCGCCAGGAGCGCGACGGCTCCGAGTGCGATGACCGGCGTGATACGGCGTGACGACATCAGGGCCTCCAAGGGCGAGGAGTACATTCGGGTGCGGCCGCCACCGATGTGGACGACCGGGGATCAGATTCGCATCATATGCGACGATGTGTCCAGCAAGTGCGCGTCACACAGGCACGCATTGTCGAGAACCTCGGATGTGAGGAGCAATATGTCCAGCAAGGACGCGGATCCGTCGAAGCAATCTGGACGAAGTGCCGCCCCCTTGGACGAGACGGCGTACAGAATCCTCGATGTGCTGCGCGATAACGGTCGCGTCTCGATCGCCGCGCTGGCCGAGAAGGTGGGCATCTCGCGGGCCAGCGCGTACACGCGGGTCGAGTCGCTCGTGCACGACGGCGTCATCACCGGATTCAGCGCACGCGTGGATCAGGCCAAGGCGGGGCTGTCGATCGGGGCCCTCGTCTTCGTGACGGTCATGCCGCAGGCCTGGGCGTCGTTCCGGGAGCGGATCATCGAGATGCCGGACGTGGAGTGGTGCGCGATCACGACCGGGGAGCACGACGCGATGCTGCTCATCCGCGCGGTCGACGTGAGCGGTGTGCACGAGTTCTCGACGGGGGTCATCGCGCAGCTTCCCGAGGTGCGGACGGTGGTCAGCGTCGTCGTGCTCGACGAGGTCATCCGGCGGCCCTACCTGCTTCCCGGCGACCTGCCGGAGCGGCAGACGGAGGTTCCGCTCGGGATGACGCGATGGACGCCCGCCTCGCCGGGGCGGGACGCGCTCCCGCCGCGCTGAGTCAGGCGGCCGGGATCTCCTCGACGACGCTGAGCTGCGGGAGGCCGTGCATCTCGTAGTGCTCCACCAGGCGGATGCGGCCGTCCTCGGTCAGCTCCAGCTCGCTCTCGCCGTCACCGGTGACCACGGTGCCGTCGGCCCTGAGCACATGGACGAACGAGACCCAGATCGTGTCGCCGGTACGCGTACCCACGAACTTCCCGAAGGTGACCGTGTCGCCCTCGTAGCCGCCCCAGATCGCGCCGTCGCGTTCGAAGTACTCGAAGACGCTGGGGGCATCGGGATCGACGGCCGATGTCGTGGACGAGACCATGCGGAAGCGTCGGCCGTCGAGGGAGGGGAGAGTGGCGGTGGCAGTCACCCCTCGATTATGGGGGATCGACGGCCGCGGCTCGCGTCGTCGGACGCGGCCGGTACCGTGGTCGCATGGAGTGGATCGCAGACCCCGGCGTCGGCGCGTGGCTGCGGGAGACCCTCGACGACGGTCTGGGCAGCATGCACGCGGTCGTCCCCCGCGGCTTCCCCGCGTACGCCCGGATCTTCCATCCCGCCACGGTGCGGGAGAGTCCCACGGCGGCGGATCCCGACGTGCGCGTCAGCTGGGCGGACACCGCCGCCGCCTTCGGCACGACGATGCACGCAGAGGCGCAGTGGCACCGGATCGTGCGCACTCCCGTCGACGCCGACTGGCGGACCCGCATCGCTCCGGACGGCCGCGAGTTCACGGCGCCGATGGAGGGCGCGCTCGACAGCGACCTCGTGACGGTCCTGGCCGGGCACCTCGCCGCCCACACCGCGACACCGGACGACGGGGTCGTCGCACTCTGGGAGGGGTTCGGCGGTCTGGTCGGCTTCTTCGGAGACGGGCCGTCCCGTGTCTTCCTCACGTTCAGCGAAGACCCGCACCATCAGGCGATGCTCGACCGCAGCACGCACGACCCCTTCAACAACGTCTTCCGGAAGCCCACCTGGCAGGACGGCATCCTCTCGCGCGAGATCTCCGAAGGGCCCCGATTGGAGCTCCCCGGGCGCGACTACGTGCTGTTCTCCGGGGGCGCCCAGGCCTTCGCGGATCCGGACTGGGTGCTCGGCGTGCCGTGGCGCGACCGGGTCGGCGAGGAGCACGGCTTCCCGCCCGCCGCTCAGAGCCCGAACATCCTGTGGCCCGCCGATCGCGCCTGGGTGATGGTCTCGGAGATCGACTACGACTCCACCATCGTGGCGGGCTCGCCCGACCTCATCCGCGGGATCTGCACGGACGAGCGGCTGGAGGCGAAGGCACTTCGCGAGGGCGCCGACCTCACGTGGGACGCCGACGAGGTCAACCGATGACGTCTCCGCAGGCGTCGGCGTCGTTCGATGCGCGGCCCCTCACCGACCCGGTCGACCCGGCCGCCGTCCGCGCCTTCACGGCGGAGCTCCGGTCCCGGCGGACGACCGGCATGGCGGTGTCGTCGATCATCGCCATCGTGGCCGTGGCGATCGCCGGGGTCGTGCTGCTCCCGATCCTCGCCTCCGTGGTGGTGGCGCTGGCAGCGAGCAGCGGCTCTCCCGCCGCAGCGGCGATCCCGCTCGTGCTCCTCTTGCTGGTGGCCGCGGGAGTGGGGGTCCTCATCTGGATGGGCGTCCGCAACGCGCGCACCGCCCGGTACCGCCTGCACCGGTTCGCCCAGGCCAACGGCATGACCTACGAGCCGCGCGTCGACGATCCACCGCTGCCCGGCATGATCTTCCACCTCGGCCGTTCGCGGCTGGCCACCGACCTGGTCCGCGGGACGAACCCGCGCTTCGTGGAGTTCGGCAACTACCAGTACACGGTGCAGTCCGGGAAGAACTCGACGACGTATCGCTGGGGCTACGTGGCCGTGAAGCTCGACGTGCCCCTGCCGAACATCGTGCTCGACGCGAAGGGCAACAACGGCTTCGGCTCCAACCTGCCGGCCTCGTTCCAGCGGGCGCAGCGTCTGTCGCTCGAGGGCGACTTCGACCAGCACTTCACCCTGTACTGCCCTGACGGCTACGAGCAGGACGCGCTCTACCTCTTCACGCCCGACATCATGGCGCGCTTCATCGACAACGCCGCCCAGCTCGACGTCGAGATCGTCGACGACTGGCTGTTCCTCTACACGCCCCGCCGCGCCTCGACGCTCGACCGGGCGACCTGGGCGTGGCTGTTCGGGACGGTGGGGGCGCTCTTGACCAAGCTCGACCAGTGGGCGCGGTGGCGCGACGACCGTCTCGCCACCGCGACGCCCGGTGGCCACGCTCTCCCCTTCGCTCCGCCGGCCGGGATGATCACTCCACCGCCGGGAGTCGCGCCGCAGGGTCGGCGCCTCAAGCGCACGGGCACCTGGGTGCCGATCCTCGTGGTGATCGGATTCGCGGTCTTCTGGATGCTCAGCCGCTGGAACTGACGACGACCCCGATGTGGGGGTGGGTGCCGTTCTGGGGAACCGACGCCCACCCCATCCCCCCTCGGGATCGAAAGGAATTCGACGTTCCCTCCGCATTGACGGTTCGACCGTCCCGCCCGTGGTCAGCTGGGGACTGACGCTGCGTGGCGATACCCGGATGGTATACCGGCGGACGTTGCACCCGGTTGCGTTCATGCGCGGGAATGCACTTTCCCGCGCGGCGCTCAGCGGTGCATCGAGCTGTCGGCCGCGGCCCCGCTCGCGGTCTCCGCGGCCAGGACCGCGTCGAGCGTCTGCCAGGCGTCCGCAGCGCGCATCGCCTCTCCGACCTGCCGCGCGCGATCCCGGAACGTCGGCTCGGCCAGCACCCGGCGCACGGCTTCGGCCACCTGCCCGGGCTTCGGCGCGTTCGTCCGCAGGTTGATGCCCACCCCGGTCCACCCGACTCGGGCGGAGACCTCGACCTTGTCCTCCGTCTGCCCCGCGACCACCAGCGGGACGTCGTGGGCCAGGGCCTGCTGCACCCCGCCGAAGCCTCCGTTGGTGACGAACACGTCGACCTCCGGCAGCAGCCGGTCGTAGGGCAGGTACTCGGCGACGCGGACGTTGGCCGGCAGCTCCGCCGGGAGCGCGTCGACAGGGCGCCCACCGGTGGAGACGACCACGAGCGCGTCCGTCGCGGCGAGCCCGGCGATGGTCGGCAGCACGAGCTGACCGAAGTCGGCGTTGGCGATGGTGCCCTGACTGACGTGGATCACGGGCCGCCGTCCGTCCAGGTCGGACCACCACTCGGGCAGTGGCACGCTCGACGACGCCGCGGGCAGGGGTCCGGCGAAGTGCACGGACGCCGGGAGGTCGGAGCGCGGGTACTCGAACGCCGGCACCGAGAACTGCACGTACGCGTCGGCGCGGCCCGCCCAGTCGAGCACGAATCCGCCGAGATCGCGGCCGACCGCCTCGCGCGCCATGGCGTCGGCCTCCTTCTGCACGCCCCCGAAGATCACGCGCTCCGCCACCAGACGCAGGAAGGCGTTGCGCACCCGTCCGAACGGCCCCCGCATCGGCGTGACTCCGAGCCCGAACGGGGCCGTGTCGACGCTGCGGGCGCCGAGCGGGAAGATCCCGACGACCACGACCGGGGGCCGTTCGGCCTTCGGCAGCCGTTGCAGCAGCGCCGCACCGACGAACAGCGGTTCGGTGAGGACGGCGTCGATGCGGTTCCGCGCCAGCTCGGCGCGCACGGCCTCGAGCTGAGCCCGACCCGGGCGGATGAAGAGAGTGCTCATGTCGAAGCGGAGGGCGGCCACCCCGGTGAGGCCTTCGCGCTCGGGGAACGCGCCGTTCGCGTCGTCGAGGTCGACGTCGGCCCCCGTCGGCAGCGGGCGGAACCGCGCTCCCGCCGCGGTCACCTGCTCCTCGTAACGGGTGCTCGTGAGGAAGAGGACCTCGTGCCCGCCCGCGACGAGGTGCCTGGCGACCTGCAGCAGCGGGAGCACATGCCCGTGGGCGGGGGTGCAGGTGAGGAGGTAACGGGACATGGCGGCTCTCTCGATAGGGTTGGTTGTACCGTTGAAGTATTCATCACCCCGTGAGGAAAGTCAATGACGTCGAGTGCACGCCCCTACCGCTCCGCCCTGCGGACCCGACAGGCCGAGGAGACCCGTGCTCGCATCGTCGCGGCAGCCGCCCGCCTGTTCGCCGCGCAGGGATACCAGGCGACGACGATCTCGGCGATCGCCAAGGAAGCCGGGGTCTCCGCGGAGACGGTGAAGACCACGGCGGCGAAGGCGGAGCTGCTCATCGCCGCCTTCGAGGTCACCTTCTCCGGCTCGGAGGCCGCCGAGACCCTCGCCGACACCGAGGCCGGCTCCGGGCTGACCACCCTTCCCGACGACGTCTTCCTCGACGCCGTCATCACGCAGATCGCCGCCGCGAACGAGCGCGGGCATGCCCTCTGGACGGTCCTCCTGGGCGCGGCGCTCTCCGATCCGGTCGTCGATGCCGCCCTCCAGCGCATCCTCGAGAACCGGGCTGCGGACTACCGGGGGTTCGCGGCGGAACTGCAGCGCCGGGGCATCGTCGACTCGGACCACGACGGCGACGCCCTCGCCGACGTGCTGTCGTTCCTGCTCTCACCGGAGAGCCACCAGCAGCTCGTCGTGCAGTCCGGCTGGTCGCCGGAGCGCTATCGCTCCTGGCTGCGGAGCGCTGTGCTCGCCGCGGCCTCTCCGTCGGCGTGACGGCTCACCGCGCGGACCAGCCGCCGTCCATCGTGTAGCTCGCGCCGGTCACCATCCCGGCGGCGTCGGCGGCGAGCCAGACGGCAAGGCCCGCAACCTCCTCCGGCTCCACGAGGCGTTTGATCGCAGCTTCGGTGAGGAGCACCTTCTCCAGGACCTCGCTCTCCGGAATGCCGTGCACCCGCGCCTGGTCGGCGATCTGGCGCTCGACGAGAGGCGTGCGCACGTATCCGGGATTGATGCAGTTGCTCGTGACGCCGTGCGCGGCACCCTCCAGCGCCGTCACCTTCGACAGCCCTTCCAGGCCGTGCTTGGCCGCCACGTAGGCCGCCTTGAACGGCGAGGCGCGAAGGCCGTGGACGCTCGACATGTTGATGATCCGCCCGAAGCCCCGCTCGTACATCCCCGGGAGTACGGCCCGGGTCAGCAGGAACGGCGCCTCGAGCATCAGCTGCAGGAGAAGCGAGAAACGGGCGGGGTCGAAGTCCTCGATCGGGCTGACGTGCTGCACGCCCGCGTTGTTGACGAGGATGTCGGTGTCGAGGCGGAGTGCGGCCAGTGCATCGCGGTCGGTGAGGTCGACCTGCCACGCCTGCCCGCCGATCTCGTCGGCGAGGGCTTCGGCCGCGTCACCGTCGATGTCGGCGATCGTCACGCGGGCGCCCGCCTGCGCGAAGGCTCTCGCGCAGGCGGCACCGATCCCGCTCGATCCCCCGGTGACGAGAGCACGACGTCCGTGCAGATCCGTCATGCGGCACTCGCAGCCGTGGTGCGTGCGTTCGTGCGGGCGGCATCCGCGTCGTCGATGGCCTGCAGGGACACGCCCTTCGTCTCCCGCAGCGAGAGCACCGCGATCGCCGTGACGATGCAGGCGAACACGATGTAGAGCGCGATCGGCAGCCAGGAGCCGAAGTCCCGGAGCCACTGGATCGCCAGGATCGGCGCCAGCGACCCGGCGAGGATCGCCGTGACCTGCGACCCCAGCGAGACGCCGGAGTACCGCATCCGCGTCGGGAACAGTTCGGCCATGACCGCCGGCTGCGGCGCGTACATGAACGCGTGGAAGCAGAGGCCGATGGTGACCGCGAGCACGATGAGCCCGGGGTTCAGGGTGTCGAACATCGGGAAGGCGAAGAAGGCCCAGGTCGCGCTGAGGATCGCGCCGGTCAGGTACACGGGCTTGCGGCCCCAGCGGTCGGCGAGCCGCCCCGCCTGCGGGATGATCGCGAAGTGCACGACATGCGCGATGAGCAGAGCGAGCAGCAGCTGACTGGTGTCGTACTCGTGGACGGTCTTCAGGTAGACGATCGTGAAGCTGACGACGATGTAGTAGACGATGTTCTCGGCGAAACGGAGGCCCATCGCCTGAACGATCCCGATCGGATACCGGCGCAGCACCTCGACGACGCCGTAGGAGGTGGCCTTCTCCGCCTCGACCTGCGCCTTCGCCTCCAGGAAGATCGGAGCCTCCTCGACGTTGCGGCGGATGTAGTAGCCGACGAGCACGATCACCGCGGAGAGCCAGAAGGCGATGCGCCAGCCCCACTCGAGGAACGCCGCCGAGCTCATCGCCCACGAGCTCACGAGGAGCACGAGCGTGGCGAGCAGATTGCCGACGGGAACCGCGGCCTGGGGCCAGCTCGACCAGAACGCGCGCGACCGGTCGGGGCTCTGCTCCGCGACCAGGAGGACGGCCCCGCCCCACTCGCCGCCGACAGCGAAGCCCTGGATGAAGCGCAGCGCGACGAGCATCGCGGGCGCCCAGTAGCCGATGCTCTGGAAGCCGGGGAGGCACCCCATGAGGAAGGTCGCGGCGCCGACGATGATGATCGTGGCCTGCAGCGTGGGCTTGCGGCCGAAACGGTCGCCGATCTGACCGAAGACGATGCCGCCGAGCGGCCGCGCGATGAAGCCGACCGCATACGTCACGAAAGCGGCGATGATGCCGTCGAGCGGCGATCCGGTGGCCGGGAAGAAGTAGGTGCCGAAGACGAGGCTGGCGGCGGTCGCATAGAGGAAGAACTCGTACCACTCGACGACGGTGCCGGCCATGGAGGCGGCGACGACGCGCTTGAGCTTCGAGGAGGACGGGGCGGCGGCGGGGTGACCGGAGGCGCGGGTGGGGGCGGTCATTTCTCTCCTTCGGTGTCGACGGTGACACATCCGTTCCAGTGTCGGCACCGGCTCGACTTGCAGCAATGCCCAGTGGCGCGCAGCGGCTGTGCATAATTGCAGCATGGATGCGGCGAAGAGGCCTCGTGCCGACGATCTGCTCGTGCTGCTCGCCGTCGCCCGCACCGGCCGGTACACGAGCGCCGCCGCACACCTCGGTCTCGATCACACGACGGTGGCGCGCCGCATCGCCGCCCTCGAGGACGCGCTCGGCGGACGGGTCGTCGCGCAATCCGCGGCCGGGTGGGAACTCACCGACCTCGGGCGCACCGCCGCCGAGACCGGTGGACGCATCGAGGCCGCGCTGTCCCAGCTCGACTCCGCCCCCGGCGAGACTCCTGACCCGATCGCCGGCGTCGTGCGCATGTCCGCCACCGACGGCTTCAGCGCCTACATCGCCGCCCCCGCGATCGCAGAGCTGCGCCGAGCACACCCACGGCTGACGGTCGAGATCGTCGCCGCCACGCGGAGGGCCGCCGAGCACCGCGCCGGGCTCGACCTGGAGGTGGTCGTGGGCGCGCCCCAGACCCGCCGCGCGCAGGCCGTGAAGCTCGGCACGTACACCCTCGGTATGTACGCGTCGCGGGACTACCTCGACCGGACCGGCACCCCGGCATCGCGCGCCGAGGTGGAGCAGCACCGACTCGTGTACTTTGTCGACTCGATGCTTCAGGTGGATGCGCTCGACCTTCCGCGCCGCCTCGTCCCCGGCATGCAGGACGGCCTCACCTCGACCAACGTCTTCGTGCACGTCGAGGCCACCCGCGCGGGAGCCGGGATCGGCCTGCTCCCCTGCTTCGCCGCGGACCGGCACCCGGATCTTGTGCGCCTACTGCCCGAGGTCTTCGCCGAGAAGCTCCCGTACTACATGGTCGCGCGGCCCGAGCCGCTGCGGCTCCCCGCGGTCGCGGCGCTCGCCGAGGCCCTGCGTGCCCGCACGCGTGCCGCGAAGGCGATGCTCGACGGGGCCGGCTGAGCGCCGGTCAGAGCAGCTCGGACACGAGGGTTTCGATGCGACCGCGGATGTCGTCGCGGATCGGCCGGACGGCATCGATCCCCTGGCCGGCGGGGTCGTCGAGCACCCAGTCCTCGTAGCGCGTGCCGGGGTAGAACGGGCAGGCGTCACCGCAGCCCATCGTGATCACGACGTCCGACGCCTGCACGGCCTCGGTCGTGAGCACCTTCGGCTGCTCGGCCGTGATGTCGATGCCGACCTCCGCCATCGCCGCCACCGCGACGGGGTTGATCTCCGCAGCGGGCATCGACCCGGCGGAGCGCACCTCGATGCGGTCGCCGGCGAGGTGCCGGAGGAAGCCGGCGGCCATCTGCGAGCGCCCCGCGTTGTGGACGCAGACGAAGAGGACGGAGGGTCGGTGCGGTGCGTTCACGGGGCCAGCGTATCCCGTTCGAATCGCCTGATTGGCTGCATCTCCGGCCGAAATGGGACCAATCGGGCGATTCGAAGTCAGTACCCGTGCTCGACGGCGAAGTCGCGCAGCACGCCGTCGGTGCCGTCGCCGCCGAGGAAGGTCGAGGCCTGCAGGGTCACCGTGTCGGTGAAGCCGTCGGGGCCGGGCACCGTGATCTCCAGCGGATACGTACCGCCGAACGCGGGGATCCGCGGCACCTCATCGCCATCCGCGAGAGCCCGGGCCGCGAGGAACGCGGCGCTGACGTCCACATCGTGGATGCGGTATACCGTGTCAGCGGGGAGGAGCTCGACGCCGCTCGCGTCCAGCCCGAAGTCCTCCTCGGAGGTCACGATGGCGTAGTCGTCCGCACCCCGTTCGTTCGCGCTCGTCCGTCGGAGCTCGACCGTGTCGGTGTGCTCGGCGCCCGCCATCTCGTAGGTGACGGTCGCAGTGCCGCTCTTCCCGTCCTCCGTCGCCGTCACGTCGTCGACGGAGAGGATCTTCGGCCGGTCCTCGATCTGCGTGTAGACGCCGCTCCTGGTGAGCAGTAGAGCGAGCGGCTGCTCGAAAGCCACCGCCGGGTAGAGGTTCTCGGCTGCGCTCTCCTCGTCCCCGGCGGCGAGGAGCGCGAAGACGAAATCGACGGAGGAGCGTACGCCGTCCTCTGCCGAGAAGAGCTCGACATCGGTCGACGACGGCGTCGGAGACGGCGGGGCGGCAGGCATGCAACCGACCAACACCAGGGCCAGAACCACGGCCGGGGCCAGGACGCTCGGCAGTCGTCTCCGGGGAGATCGGGACGAGCTCATGTGCACCTCGGATCGGACTCGGCGTCGTGGCCGGCCTTCCGCGGCACGGCTCCCCGAGCCTACGGAACGGGATCGGCGCCGATCAACACCGCGCGCCCATCGCTCCCCGGCGAACCGGCCGGCAGGGACGTGTCAGGCCAGGCCGAGGCCCGCCAGCTCGGCGGGGTCGAACATCCGCGAGCGGATGAGGAACCGCATCCCCGTCGGACCTTCGACGCTGAACCCGGCGCCGCGTCCCGGCACGACATCGATCGTCAGGTGCGTGAACTTCCAGTACTCGAACTGCGAGGCCGACATGAAGACCTCGACCGGACCATCGAGTCCCACGTCAAGGGCACCGAGGAGCACGTCGCCGGGGCCGGTGAGGAACATCCCCACCGGGTAGCACATGGGCGCGGAGCCGTCGCAGCAGCCGCCGGACTGGTGGAACATGAGCGGCCCGTGCTGCGCGGTGAGCTGCCGGACGAGCGCGGCGGCGGGGTCGGTCACCGCGACGCGGGCGGGCGTGGTCGGACTGGCCATGAGACTCCTTGCGTAATGCCAGGGTGCGGGACGGCAGCTGCGGCCCGCCGTCCCGCACCCCAGCGTCGACGATCAAAAGAAGCCCATCGGGCCTTCCGCGTACGAGACGAGGAGGTTCTTCGTCTGCTGGTAGTGGTCGAGCATCATCTTGTGGTTCTCGCGCCCCACCCCCGACTGCTTGTACCCGCCGAACGCGGCATGGGCCGGGTACTGGTGGTACGTGTTCGTCCACACGCGACCCGCCTCGATCGCCCGGCCTGCGCGGTACGCGGTGTCGCCGCTACGACTCCACACCCCGGCACCCAGGCCGTACAGAGTGTCGTTCGCGATCGAGATCGCGTCATCGAAGTCATCGAACGACGTCACGGACAGCACGGGACCGAAGATCTCCTCCTGGAAGATCCGCATGTCGTTCGTCCCCTCGAACACGGTCGGCTGCACGTAGAAGCCCTCGCTGAGGTCGCCGCCGAGGTCGGCGCGCTCGCCTCCCGTGAGCAGCCGGGCCCCGCCCTGCTTCCCGATGTCGATGTAGCTGAGGATCTTCTCCAGCTGATCGTTCGAGGCCTGCGCGCCGATCATGGTCGCGGGGTCGAGCGGATTGCCCTGCACGACCTTCTTCACCCGCTCGAGGCCGTCGGCGAGGAATCCGTCGTAGATCGAGCGCTGGATGAGGGCGCGTGACGGGCAGGTGCAGACCTCGCCCTGGTTGAGCGCGAACATCGTGAAGCCCTCGAGCGCCTTGTCGTAGAACGGGTCGCTCGTGGAGCGGGCGACGTCCTCGAAGAAGACGTTCGGGCTCTTGCCGCCGAGTTCCAGGGTGACGGGGATGAGGTTCTGCGAGGCGTACTGCATGATGAGGCGGCCGGTCGTGGTCTCCCCGGTGAAGGCAACCTTGCGGATGCGCTTGTGCTGGGCGAGGGGGGCGCCGGCCTCGATGCCGAAACCGTTCACGATGTTGACGACTCCGGCCGGCAGCAGGTCGCCGATGATGTCGAACAGGAACAGGATCGACGCGGGCGTCTGCTCCGCGGGCTTGATGACGATGCAGTTGCCCGCGGCGAGCGCCGGCGCCAGCTTCCACACGGCCATGAGGATCGGGAAGTTCCAGGGGATGATCTGCCCGACGACGCCGAGCGGTTCGTGGAAGTGGTACGCGACGGTGTTCTCGTCCAGCTGGCTGATGCCGCCCTCCTGCGCGCGGAGCACCCCGGCGAAATAGCGGAAGTGATCGATCGCGAGCGGGATGTCGGCGGCGAGGGTCTCCCGCACGGGCTTGCCGTTCTCCCAGGTCTCGGCGACCGCGATCTCCTCCAGGTGCTGCTCCATCCGGTCGGCGATGCGGTTCAGGGTCACGGAGCGCTCCGCGGGGCTGGTCTTGCCCCAGGCGGTGAAGGCCTTCCAGGCGACGTCGACGGCGCGGTCGATGTCCTCCACGGTGCCGCGGCCGACCTCGGTGAAGGGCTTGCCGTTGACGGGACTGATGTTCTCGAAGTACTGGCCCTTCGCGGGCTCGACGAACTCGCCGCCGATGTAGTGGCCGTAGCGGGGCCGATAGTTCGCGACCGCTCCGGGCTGCCCGGGGGCCGCGTAGGCGAGGGACACGTCTTCTTCGACGATGGTCATGGGGGTCTCCTTCGACGGGGGCGCCGCGGCGTCGATGCCGCGGTGTTCCCTCGACGCTAGGCCGCTCCCCGTTGCACTCCCGGTGCGCAACGTTGCAGCCGGTTGCACCCCGTTCGAATCGCGCACTGTGCTGCATCCGCGGCCGAAATGGGGCCAATCGGGCGATTCGAATCAGGTGAGGCGCTCGATCCGCGTCACGAGGCCGGCACGACGCGGCGAGCGCGCCGGCAGCATCTCCAACGCGAGCCGCAGCACCTCCGCATCCTCGCTCCCCTCGGGGGTGTCGGCGTAGGCGAGCAGCACGTCCAGACTCGCCCCCGACAGCATGACCTCCCGCAGCGCCGCCCGGACCGAGTCACGGAACTCCTCGACGCCGGGTGAGGCCGACTCCGGCAGCACCGGACCCCGATACGCCGTCAGAGCGACCCGGTGCGCCCCGCGATCCAGGAGGGAGAGCACGTCGTGGGCGTCGGTCTCCAGCGGCACCGGAAGACGATAGGGGCGGGACTCCGGCACGAGATCGGGGGCCGCCCGCTCCAGGACCTTCCGCAGACGCACCATCTCCGGCCGCAAGGTGTCCGGCGAGACCCCGGGGCCGTAGACGAGCTCGGCGAGTCGGTCGGCGGAGAGTCCCTGGCGGTGCACGGCCAGCATCAGGAGGATGGCGGCGTGCCGGGCGCTGAGCTCGGTGACCGCCTCCTCGTGCGCCGACACGGTCTCCAGCCGGGCGCGGTCGCGTCCGAGCACGTGCAGTCGCGCGCGGGCGAGGGGTTCCGGCGGCGTCCTGCCGGGCAGTCGTCGAGCCGGAGGCTCCGCCCGTCTCTGCAGCCGGGCCACGAGGAGCTCGGACTCGACCGCTCGCGCCGTCGCGTCGACGAGCAGCCGGGCCTGCGGGGTCACCACCTCCGGTCCCCCGGTGATGTCGATCACGCCCAGGACCCGCTGCGTCTCCGGGTCGCGCACGGGCGCCGCGGTGCACGACCACGGGTGCACCAGTCGGTTGTAGTGCTCGGCCCCGCGGATCTGCACCGACCGTTCCAGGGCGAGAGCGGTGCCGGGGGCGCTCGTGCCCACGGCGTCCTCCGCCCAGTTCGCGCCGGCGACGAACCCCATGCCCTCGGTGAGGGACCGCAGCTGCGCGTCGCCCTCGATCCACAGCAGGCGCCCGGCCTGGTCCCCGACGGCGATCACGACCCCCGAGTCCTCGGAGTCGCCGGGAAGCAGCAGCGCGCGGATCATCTCCATCGCGGAGGCGAGTGGATGGTCCAGGCGATAGGCGTCAAGCTCGTCCTCGTGCAGATCGAGCGGCGGCAGCCCCTCCGGGCCGACGCGGCGACGCCAGGACCGCTCCCACGACTCACGCACGAGCGGACGCACCTCGCGGAGACGGTGATCGTCGAGATTCCCGGCGATGAGCTCCTCGTGCGCACGCTCGACGAGGAGGCGAGACGCCGTCGGCGACGCCTCCCGCGGATCGTGCCACGTCGCAGACACGCGTTCTCCGTTCCTGGAGCCGGGAGCGTGCCCTCAGTGTACGAGCAGGATCGACCGGGCGGAACCGCAGCGGCGGCGGTCAGGGCAGCAGCCCGGCCACGAGATCGTCGATCACGTCGTCGGTCGAGGTCTCCGGGTCGATCGGGGTGGTGAGCCGGTCGAGCAGCAGACCATCGATCGCGTAGTGGAACAGGGCGATCTCCCGCCGGCCCCCGGGGAGACCCGCCGCGACGTTGAAGGCGACGTCCGCATCGAAGCCGGCACGCTGCCAGGCCCCGAGCGCGGCGGCGAGTTCGGGACGACGAGCGCTCTCGAGCCGCAAGGCGAACAGGGCGAGGGTCACGTCGCGATCAGCCGTGAGGCGGCGCACGATGTCCCGGATGTAGTCGGCGAAGAGCTCCCGGCTCGGCGTGATCTCGGCCCTCCGCTCCAGGTCCTCGGGCGTCGGAGCCAGGCGTTCCCCGATGCGGTCGACGAGACCCTCGATCAGCGCCTCCCTGCTGCGGAAGTAGTTCGACGTCGTCCCCGCGGGGACGTCCGCCTCGGCGTCGACCGCGCGGTGTGTGAGCCCCCGGGATCCCTCGCGGGCGAGCACCGCCAGCCCCGCATCCGCGATCTGCCGTCGTCGCGGCTCATTCCTCGCCATGCCGCCACCCTAGCGCAATCACTACGGCTGTTGTACTCTCAACCGCAACAGATGTAGTGATTGGAGAACGATGCGAGAGCTCGTGTACTACGCAGCGGTGACCCTGGACGGGTTCATCGCCGGGCCGGACGGGGAGTTCGACGCCTTCCTCGTCGAGGGCGACCACATGGACGGCATCAATGCCCGCTTCGCCGACACCCTGCCGACCGTGGCCGCCGGAGCCCTCGGTATCCCGCAGCGCAACGACGTGTTCGACACCGTGTTGATGGGCAGGAACACCTACGAGGTGGGCGGGCTCGCGAGCCCGTACCGGCACCTGCGGCAGATCGTCTTCAGCCGCACCCGCACCGCCGCGGCCGAGAATCTCGAGGTGACGGCGGAGGACCCGGTGGACGTCGTGCGGCGCCTCAAGCGCGAGGAAGGCGGCGCGATCTGGCTGTGCGGCGGCGGCTCTCTCGCGGCGACGCTGGCCGACGAGATCGACCGGCTCATCCTGAAACGGCAGCCGCTGCTCTTCGGATCCGGCATCCCGCTCTTCGGCGACCGCCCCTATCGTCCGGAACGGTTCGATGCCGTGGAGACGACCCCCTATGAATCGGGCGTCGTGGTGACGGAGTACGTGCGACGGCGCGGGGAGTGATCCTGCCGTCAGCGGGTGCGTAGCCGGTCGAGGCCCGGATGGCAATACCGTTCTCGAATCCGTTCCCGGTTCCTATCGTGGTCCCATCACGAGTCAGGAGGCGCCATGAACGTCCACACCCCCACCAGCACTGGCTCCTCGCAGCGCGCCGACGCGGCCCACCCCGCCGCGACCGAGCCGGCCTGCGAGCGGATCGACTTCGACCGGTACGTCGTCGCGCACGACGCTCCCGTCGGATACATCGAGGTCGTGCCGCCGCTCTATGTCTGCTACCTCGGACACCCGTATCCTCGGGCTGTGGAGATCGCTCAGGTGTACGACTACGACCATGCCGTCAGCATCGTCAGTGCCATGGCCGCGGGTTCGCGCGACCACGCCCTCGCCGGATGAGCCGGGAGGTCTGGCCCGGGTCCGCGTACCCGCTGGGGGCCACCTTCGATGGTCAGGGCACCAACTTCGCCCTCTTCAGCGAGGGCGCGGAGCGCGTGGAACTCTGCCTCTTCGACGCGGACGGCACGGAGACACGGGTGCCGCTCACGGAGGTCGACGCGTTCGTCTGGCACGGCTACCTGCCCACGGTGCAGCCGGGACAGCGCTACGGCTACCGGGTGCACGGCCCCTACGACCCTGCCCAGGGACAGCGGTTCAACCCGAACAAGCTGCTCCTCGACCCGTACGCGAAGGCCGTCGCCGGCGACATCGACTGGGGTCAGTCCCTGTTCGGCTACGACTTCGGCGACCCCGATTCCCGGAACGACGACGACTCCGCGGCCGCGATGGCGAAGGGCGTCGTCGTCAGCCCCTTCTTCGAGTGGGGCGGCGACCGACCGCTGAAGACGCCGTACGCCGAGACCGTCATCTACGAGGCTCATGTGAAGGGGCTCACCCAGGGGCATCCCGAGGTGCCGGAGGAGCTGCGCGGGACCTACGCCGGCATCGCGCATCCGGCGGTCGTCGAGCACCTCCAGCGTCTCGGCGTCACCGCCTTGGAGCTGATGCCCGTGCACCAGTTCGTCAACGACTCGGTGCTGCAGGACAAGGGCCTGTCGAACTACTGGGGCTACAACACCCTCGGCTTCTTCGCCCCGCATAACGCCTATGCCGCCGGTGGTCAGGACGGCCAGCAGGTGCAGGAGTTCCGCGCCATGGTGCGCGCGCTCCACGAGGCCGGGATCGAGGTCATCCTCGACGTGGTCTACAACCACACCGCGGAGGGCAACCACCTCGGCCCGACGCTCTCGATGCGCGGGATCGACAACGAGGCGTACTACCGCCTCGAAGAGGACAAGCGCTACTACACGGACTACACCGGCACGGGCAACAGCCTGAACGCGGGCAACCCGCACGCCCTGCAGCTGCTCATGGACTCGCTGCGGTACTGGGTGACCGAGATGCACGTCGACGGCTTCCGCTTCGACCTCGCGGCGACCCTCGCCCGCGAGTTCTACGACGTCGACCGCCTGGCAGCCTTCTTCGAACTCGTGCAGCAGGATCCGATCGTCTCCCAGGTGAAGCTCATCGCCGAGCCGTGGGACATCGGACCCGGCGGCTATCAGGTGGGCAACTTCCCGCCGCAATGGACGGAGTGGAACGGCAAGTACCGCGACACCGTGCGCGACTTCTGGCGCGGTGAGCCGCAGGCACTCGGCGAGTTCGCCTCCCGCCTCACCGGCTCCGCCGACCTGTACGAGCACTCCGGCCGGCGCCCGGTCGCCTCCATCAACTTCGTGACCGCGCACGACGGCTTCACGCTGCGCGACCTCGTCTCCTACAACGAGAAGCACAACGAGGACAACGGCGAGGACAACAACGACGGCGAATCCCACAACCGCTCCGACAACATGGGCGCGGAGGGGCCGACCGACGACATCGACATCAATCGCCGCCGCGCGCGTCAGCAGCGGAACTTCCTGGCGACGCTGCTGCTCTCGCAGGGCGTGCCGATGATCTCCCACGGCGACGAACTCGGCCGCACGCAGCACGGCAACAACAACGGCTATGCGCAGGACAACGAGCTCACCTGGATCGACTGGGAGGCGGCCGACCTGCCGCTCGTGGAGTTCACAGCGGCGGTCGCACGACTCCGGCACGACCATCCGACCTTCCGCCGCAGCCGCTTCTTCGACGGACGACCGGTCGCGGACGAGGACGGCGAGCGCATCCCCGACGTCGTGTGGCTGCGACCGGACGGCGCCCGCATGACCCCGGAGGACTGGGACTCGGGCTTCGGCCGCTCGGTCGGCATGTTCCTGAACGGTCGCGGGATCCGCGAGAACGACCGGCGAGGGCGACCCGTGGAAGACGTGAACTTCCTCGTCTACTTCAACAGCGGGGACGAGCCCGTCGACCTGGCTCTTCCCGACGACCGCCACGGCGCGGAATGGCTCGTCGCGGTGGACACCGCCGGCGAGCTGGGCGATCGGAACCTCCGGGCCCGCGACACCGTGCCGCTCGAGGGCAAGGCCATGCTCGTGCTGCAGGAGATCGACGGCGAGCCCGTCGACACCGACGACTCCGTCGACGCCTCGCTCCGTGCGCAGAGCGAGCAGGCCGCCTCATGACCGACCGGCCGCTGTCGACCTATCGCCTCCAGATCAGCGGCAGCTTCCCCCTCGAAGCGGCGGCCGATGTGGTCGGCTACCTCGCCGAGCTCGGCGCGTCCTGGGTGTATCTGTCGCCGCTGCTGGCGGCGACGCCGGGTTCGAACCACGGCTACGACGTGGTCGACCACGCGCGCATCGATCCGGACCGAGGGGGCGAGGACGGTCTCGTCCGGTTCGCCTCGGCGGCGCGCACGGCCGGCCTCGGCATCCTCGCCGACATCGTCCCCAACCATGTGGGCGTCGCGGTGCCGCGGCAGAATCGATGGTGGTGGGAGGTGCTGCGACTCGGCCGGAAGACCCGTCATGCCGCCGCCTTCGACATCGACTGGGCGGCGGGCGACGGACGCCTCCTGCTCCCGCTGCTGGGCGCGAGCCCGGAGGAGGTCGTCGCCAACGGCGAGCTCGACGTCGACACCACCCCGGCCGCCGATGCGCCGGACGGGGTGCTGCGCTACTTCGAGCATGAACTGCCGCTCGCCCCCGGCACGGCGGCGCTGGCCGACGACCTCCCGGCACTCCTGGCGGCCCAGAACTACGAGCTGCGATTCTGGGAGGACCAGAACACCGATCTCACGTACCGCCGATTCTTCGCGGTCTCCGAACTCGCCGGCATCCGGGTGGAGCGCCCCGACGTCTTCGCGGAGTCGCATCGGGAGATCCTCCGCTGGCTCCGGACCGGACTCGCGGACGGGCTGCGGGTGGATCATCCGGACGGCCTCGTCGACCCCGGCGCGTATCTGGAGCAGCTCGCCGACGCGACAGGGCGCGCGTACACGCTCGTGGAGAAGATCCTGGAGCCCGGCGAGGCCCTGCCCGCCTGGTGGCGGACCGACGGCACGACCGGATACGACGCGCTGGCCGAGCTCGATCGTCTGTTCGTCGACGCGGAGGGGGTGGCCGCACTGGACCGCCTGGACGCCCGGCTCCGCGCGGAGACCGGCCTCCCGGACGCGCTCCCCTGGCACGACCTCATCCACGACACGAAGCGGATGATCGCCGACACGCTCCTGGCCGCCGAGGTGCGCCGGCTGGTCCGCACGCTTCCCCACGGGATCGTGCACGCGGACGACGCACTGGCGGAACTCCTCGCCTGCTTCCCCGTGTACCGCTCCTATCTCCCGGAGGGCCGCGAGCACCTGCGCGCCGCCTTCGCGGAGGCCCGTCGCCGACGCCCCGACCTCTCCGCCGCCTTCGCCGCGCTCGAACCGCTCCTGGTCGAGCCCACCCTCGAGGTCGCGCAGCGGTTCCCCCAGGTGAGCGGCGCCGTGATGGCGAAGGGCGTGGAGGACACCGCGTTCTACCGGTTCACCCGCCTCGGAACGCTGACCGAGGTCGGCGCCGACCCGTCGATCCCCGCCCTGTCGGTCGAGGAGTTCCACGACGCACAGCGGGCACGACTGGCGGCCTGGCCGTACTCGATGACGACGCTCTCCACGCACGACACAAAGCGCTCGGAGGACGTGCGGGCGCGCCTGTCCGTGCTCTCGGAGATCCCGGAGCGGTGGGGCGAGGTGCTGGCGGAGCTGCGCGCCGTCGCGACCACCGGACACGGCCCCCTCGACGCGCTCATCTGGCAGGCTGCCGTCGGCGCGTGGCCGCTGCCCTCCGACCGGCTCCTCGCCTACGCCACGAAGGCCGCGCGCGAGGCCGCCGAGCGGACCACCTGGCAGCATCCGGACGCGGCCTTCGAGGAGGGTCTGGCCGCGATCGCACGATCCGTGGAAGGTGACGCCGCGCCGATCCTCGACCGGTTCGTGGCGGAGATCGTCGATGCCGGCCGTTCGAACTCCCTCTCCGCCAAGCTGCTGCAGCTCACCGGTCCCGGCGTGCCGGACGTCTACCAGGGCACCGAGCTCTGGGACCTCTCGCTCGTCGACCCCGACAACCGTCGACCCGTCGACTTCGCTCTGCGCGCTCGGATGCTGCGGGAGCTCGACGCGGACCACGCTCGCGGTGTGGTCCCCCCGATCGACGACTCCGGTGCCGCCAAGCTGCTGGTGACCTCGCGGGCCCTGCGACTGCGGCGGGACAACCCGGAGCTCTTCCGCTTCTACCGGCCGGCCGTGGTCGAGGGTGCGGCCGCGGACCACGCCGTCGCCGTGCACCGCGGGGGCGCGACCGCCGTGGCCACGCGACTGCCGGTGACGCTGGCGCGCCGCGGCGGCTGGGGTGACACGGTCCTGATGCGCCCGGAGCTGCCGGGGACCGACCTCCTCACCGGTCGGCGGATCCCGCCGGGACCGGTGCGGCTGGCGGAACTGCTCGACACGTATCCGGTCGCCCTGATCGAGCTGGCCCGATGATCTCGGTGTGGGCGCCGCGGGCGAGTCGTGTGCGGGTGCGACGCCTCGACGACGCGGGCACGACCGTGGAGGAGCGCGAACTCACGGCCGCGACGGAGGGGCACTGGACCGCCGACCTCGCCCTCGCGGACGGTGAGCGCTACGGCTTCCTGCTCGACGACGGCGACGACCTGCGCCCGGACCCTCGCTCGCGGCGGCAGCCGGACGGCGTGCACGGCGCCTCGGCGGCGTTCGACCCCGCGGCCTTCGCCTGGACCGATGCCTCCTGGACCGGACGCCAGCTCGCAGGCGGGCTGATCTACGAGCTGCACCTCGGCACCTTCACGCCGGAGGGCACGCTCGACGCGGCGATCGGCCGCCTGGCGCATCTCGTCGAGCTCGGCGTCACCCATGTCGAGCTGCTGCCCGTCAACGCCTTCAACGGCTCCTGGAACTGGGGATACGACGGCGTGCTCTGGTACGCGGTGCAGGAAGAGTACGGCGGCCCCGCGGCCTACCAGCGCTTCGTCGATGCCGCCCACGCGCACGGGCTCGCCGTCGTGCAGGACGTCGTCTACAACCACCTCGGCCCGAGCGGCAACTACCTCCCCCTCTTCGGTCCGTACCTGCGCGAGGGCGAGACCAACACCTGGGGCGACTCGGTGAACCTCGACGAGCCCGCGGTGCGGGAGTACATCCTCGACAACGCCCTGATGTGGCTGCGCGACTTCCACGTCGACGGACTCCGGCTCGACGCCGTGCACGCCCTGCACGACCGGCGGCCCGTGCACCTGCTGCGAGAGCTTTCCGAACGGGTGGACGCCCTCTCCGCGCAACAGAACCGGCCGCTGACCCTCATCGCCGAGTCCGACCTCAACGACCCGACGCTCATCCTGCCGCGGGAAGCCGGGGGCTACGGACTCACGGGGCAGTGGTCGGACGACTGGCACCACGCCGTGCACGTCGCGCTCACCGGGGAGACCGCCGGGTACTACGCCGACTTCGCCGCGGCCGAGGCGGTGGCCAAGGTGACGGAGGGCGGGTTCTTCCACGACGGCACCTTCTCGTCCTTCCGCGACCGTCCGCACGGGTCCCCGATCCCCGCCGAGGTGCCGAGCTGGCGGCTGGTGACCTTCGCGCAGGACCACGACCAGATCGGGAACCGCGCGGCCGGGGACCGGCTCTCCGCCACCCTGTCCCCCGATCGGCTCGCGGTGGCCGCCGTCCTCACGCTGACGGCCCCGGGCACCCCGATGCTCTTCATGGGCGAGGAGTGGGGCGCGACGACACCCTGGCAGTTCTTCACCTCCCACCCGGAGCCGGAGCTCGGCCGCGCGGTCGCCGAGGGCCGCACGGCGGAGTTCGCCCGCATGGGCTGGGATCCGGATGCGGTCCCCGACCCCCAGGATCCCGACACCTTCCGCCGCTCGCACCTCGACTGGGCGGAGGCCGAGGCCCCGGTGCACGCCCGGCTCCTGGCGCTGTACCGCGACCTCGCACGACTGCGGCGAGCCCGACCGGAGCTCACCGACCCGGACTCCGCGCACAGGAGGGTCGAGGTCCGGGAGACGGACGGCCGCCCCGAGCACCGCGTCTACCGCATCGATCGCGGTGGAGTGTCGGTGCTCGTGAACCTCTCCCCCACCCCCGCCTCGTTCGCGGTACCCTCGACGGCCGAGATCCTCCTCACAACCCTCCCGCTCGCCTCCCCGTCGCGCACCCTCACGTCCCTGACTCTCCCCCCGGACGCCGCCGCCATCATCAACTGAGGTCGACCCACCCCTCTGCGGTCCTCCCGGCCCTCTGCGTGCGTGCGTAAGGGGCCGGGGTGCGCGGAAGGGGGTGGGTCGGCAGGAGTCAGCCGCGCGAAGCCCACCACTCCCGGAGACGCTGCTCCGCGACGTCCTCGCCCAGCACGCCCTCATCGAGGCGCAGATCGAGGAGGAAGCGGTACGCCTCGCCGACCTCCCGGCCCGGAGAGATGCCGAGGACCTCCTGGATGCGGTTGCCGTCGAGCTCCGGACGGATCGCGTCGAGCTCCTCCTGCTCGCGGAGCGCCGCGATCCGGGACTCGATGTCGTCGTAGGCAGCGGCGAGCCGGGCGGCCTTGCGCTTGTTCCGCGTGGTGACGTCGGCGCGCGTGAGGATGTGCAGCCGCTCCAGCAGGTCCCCGGCATCGCGGACGTAGCGGCGCACGGCGGCATCCGTCCACGCCCCCTCCGCATAGCCGAAGAACCGCAGATGCAGCTCGATCAGGGTCGCGACGGCATCCGTGGTCGCCGAGTCGAAGCGCAGGGCCTGCAGCCGCTTGCGGGCCATCCGGGCGCCGACGACGTCGTGGTGGTGGAACGTGACCGCGCCACCAGGCTCGAGCTTGCGCGTGCGGGGCTTGCCGATGTCGTGGAGCAGAGCCGCGATCCGCAGCGGCACGTCCGGCGCGGCCCCGGGGTTCCTGGCGTGCTCGAGCGCGATGGCCTGACTGAGCACCGTGAGGGAGTGCTCGTAGACGTCCTTGTGGTGGTGGTGCTCGTCGACCTCGAGCTTGAGGGCGCTGACCTCGGGGAGGAACTCCTCGATGAGTCCGGTCTCGACCAGCACCCGGATGCCGCGGACGGGGTCGTCGGTCTGCATGAGGCGCACGAGCTCGGACTGCACGCGCTCCGGGCTCACGATCTTCAGGGTCTCGCGGAGCTCGGTGATCGCCCGCTCCGTGTCCTCCTCGACCGTGAAGCCGAGCTGCGCGCTGAACCGGGCGGCACGCAGCATCCGGAGCGGGTCGTCGCCGAACGACACCCGGGGGTCCGTCGGTGTCCGCAGCACGCCCGCCACGAGGTCCTCGACCCCGCCGGTCGGGTCGACGAGCTTCACCGCGGGCACCTGGAGGGCCATCGCGTTGACCGTGAAGTCGCGGCGGACGAGGTCGCCGTCGATCGAGTCGCCGAACTCCACCGTGGGCTTGCGCGTTACGCCGTCGTAGCTGTCGGCGCGATAGGTCGTAATCTCGACCTGCTCGCCCCGCACCCGGGCGCCGATGGTCCCGAAGGCCCGGCCGATGTCCCAGTGCGCGGAGGCGACCGGCTTCACGATCGCGAGGATCTCGTCCGGCGAGGCGCTCGTCGTGAAGTCCAGGTCGTGCGTCTCGCGGCCGAGCAGCGCATCGCGCACCGGACCGCCGACGACGGCCAGCTCGAAACCGGCTTCGTCGAAGGCCTCCGCGAGGGTGCGGACGACGGGATTCTCGGCGAGCGCGCCGAGACGGGCGAGGCCGTCGGCCATGTTGAGCATGGGTTCCAGCGTACCGGCCCGCTTTCCACCCCTCCCGGCCCGGGCACGACTTCGGAGCTTCCGGCCGACGCGCCGGCTCCGAGCCGGTACCCCCGGCGTGTCACGGGCGATCTCCGAAGCTGTGCCCGCCTGCGCCCCGTTCACCTCCCCGTCGCCTCGATGTCAGACCTCCGTCATCCGGCTCCGCTGGGCTGGGGACGCCCCGTGCGGCTGAGCACGGACACCCACCCACGAAGGACAGACATGACCTCCCCCACCCCTGCGGTGCGGTGGCGGCGTCGCGGACTGACGTCCGTCGCGCTGCTCGCCGTGCTCGGCGGCGCCGTCGTCGCCCCCGCGGCCCTCGCCGCGCCCGACCCCGAGGTGCCGACCGGATCGCTCGTCACCGGCGACACGCCCTGGCACTACCTCGACGACGGCTCCGACCCGTCCCCCGCCCCGGCCGCGCTGCGCGACTGGACCCTGCCCGCCTACGATGACAGCGCGTGGAAGACCGCACCCGGCTCGTTCGGCGCCAAGAGCGGGGCGCTCGCCCCCGTCGGGCCGCACACCCCGAAGACGCTCCTCAACCACTACCTCGACGGCTCGGCGGCGCCGACGGTGCCGACGTACTTCTTCCGCACGACATTCGAGTTGGAGGCCGGGGTCGCCGACCAGGTCGCCGCCCTGCAGAGCACCGTCACCTTCGACGACGCGCTCATCGTGTGGATCAACGGCGAAGAGGTGGCCCGCTACGTCGACGGCCGGATCACCGACACGACAAACGTCGAGTACGCCGGCGACTCCAACGGCGACCCGCTCACCAGCACGTTCAGCGCCGAGGGCGACCTGCTCCGCGACGGCACGAACACGATCGCCGTGTCGCTGTTCCAGGACCGCGCGTCGAGCTCCGACATCTACTTCGACATGTCGTCGCTCACCCTCGTGAAGGCCTCCGACCCCGGCACGCCCGTGGTCGCCCCGCCGACCCGCGTCATCCTCACCCCGACCGAGAAGCCGGAGGTGTCGCAGTCGTTCTCCTGGCTCGCCGGTGACGCCTCGCACACGGTCGGCCAGGTCGAGATCGGCCTCGCGACCGGTGGTGCCACCCGCACGGTCGACGCATACGACGCCGGTGTGGTGAACGGCAACCCGAACAAGCACTTCTCGGTCACGGTCACCGACCTCGCCCCCGCCACCGCCTACCGCTACCGGGTGGGTCTCCCCGGGAGCTGGAGCGACTGGTACGAGTTCCGCACGGCGGACCCGAACGCGAGCGACTTCCAGTTCATCTACTACGGCGACGCCCAGATCGGTCTCGACACCACCTGGCCGAGCGTCGTGAAGCAGGCCGAGGCGCAGGCTCCTCGCTCGATCGGCTCCGTCCACGCGGGCGACCTGATCAACACCTCCAGCAACGAGAACGAGTGGGTCAACTGGTTCAAGGGCATGAAGGACTCGGCGGTCCGCACCAACGTCATGGCCGCCCCCGGCAACCACGAGTACTCCGGCGACAAGCTGCTCACGGCCTGGAAGGCCGCGTTCGAGTACCCGCACAACAACCCGTCGACGAGCTCCATCGGCGAACTCGCGAACCTCGCGAAGGGCGACTCCGAGGTCGCGCAGCAGTACCGCGCGTTCTTCGACCACTGGAGCTCGTTCGCAGCCGAGACCGCGTACTACACCGACTACCAGGGCGTCCGTTTCATCACCCTGAACGCAACCCGCGACACGACCTTCCTCACCCCGGCGGGGCTCCCGTCCTGCACGGGCGCGGAGTGCCCGTCGTCGCAGATCGGCACCCTGTGGACGCGCTTCCAGGCCGCCTGGCTCGACCTGCTGCTGCAGAACAGCCCGTCGAAGTGGAACGTCGTCACGTTCCACCAGCCGGTCTTCTCGGCCTCGGCCGGTCGTGACGAGCCGGTGCTCCGCGCCGAGTGGCTGCCCGTCTTCCAGCGCAACGACATCGACCTCGTGCTCATGGGCCACGACCACACGTACGCCCGCGGCTACGTGAACACGGATGCGACCGAGACCCCCGGTCTCACGACGGGCCCGGTCTACGTCGTGTCGAACTCCGGCGCGAAGCATTACGACCTGGAGACCCCGGAGAAGAACGTCTGGACCAACAACGGCGCCACCCAAGTGCTGCGCGGTCAGGGCGTGACGACGTACCAGGTGATCGACGTCTCGAAGAACCAGCTCGTCTACCGGTCGTACCTCGCCGAGAAGCAGCCGGACGCCACGACCGACCTCCCCGTCGGCGCCGTCTACGACACGTTCACCGTGACGAAGTCCGACGCCGGTGAGAAGTGGGTCACCGAGGCCGGTGTCGCCCCGCCGGTCACGGAGGAGCCGGAGCCGGAGAAGCCCGCGACGGTCGGACTGGGCGCGTCCTCGGTTGCGGCCGGCGGCACGCTCGCGGTGTCGGGAAGCGGCTTCGCGGCCGGCGCCGAACTCGCGCTCGAGCTGCGATCCGATCCGGTCTCGCTCGGTACGGTCACAGTCGCGACCGACGGCACGTTCTCGCGCACCGTCACCATCCCCGCCGGCACCCCGGCCGGCACGCACACCCTCGCCGTGATCCTCCCCGACGGCACGGAGGTGACGGCCTCCCTCACCGTCACCGCGGCGGCCGGGGGCGGAGCGGTCGTCCCCGGTGAGAGCGACTCGGGTGGCGCGACCGACGGCGACCTCGCGACGACCGGTGCCGACAGCATGCCGTTCGTCATCGGGGCCATCGTGCTGCTCGCCGCCGGCCTCGGCCTGTTCGCCCTGCGTCGCCGCCGTGCGACAGCGGTGGTCGAGACGACGGCCGGGTAACCCGGTCGTCTGTCCCTCCACGGGCGCCACCGGTCCTCCGGCGGCGCCCGTGCCGTCTCCCCCGGCTCTCGCCTCGGACCATGCACCGGTCCCTTCCGGGTCTGGGATAACCTTCACGTGCCCGACCCGCGAAGGAGAACCCGTGCCCGCGAACGATGCCCTGGCCGATGAGACCGATCGGATCGTCGCGGCGGCCCTGCAGGTGAACGGCCGCGCGTCCTGGGGCGAGATCGCCCGCGTGGTCGACCTCCCGGAGCGGACGGTCGCCCGCCGCGGACAGCGTCTCCTGGACCGCGGGCTCGTGCGCGTCTCGACCTACGTCGACCCCGCGCGCGTGCTCCATGCGCGCGCCGTCCTGTTCCGGATAACGACCGAACCGCATGCGCTCTGGCACGTCGCCCGCACCCTCGCCCGTCGTGCCGATGCGTCGTCCGTGTCGGTCCTCGAGGGCAGCAGCGACATCGCCGGCATGCTCCTCCCGCACGACGACGCATCGATCCGCGAGCTGCTCTTCACCGACTTCCCCGAGGTGGAGGGCATCGCGTCGATCAACGTCACCACGGTGCTGAAGTTCTTCCGCTCCGGGCACGACTGGCGGGTGGGGGTGCTGTCCGACGAACAGGTGCGCATGCTGGACGAGTCCTCGGGATCCGAGGTCGACCCGGCGGACGCCTTGAGCGAGGACGAGGAAGCGCTGATCCGGCTCCTGCTGAAGGACGGACGGATGCCCGTGGCGCAGCTCGCCCGCGCGCTCGGACTGAACGTCACCACGACGCGTCGACGGATGGAATCCCTCAACCGCCGCGGGCTCATGCACCCTCGCACGGAGATCGTCCCGAGCCTCTTCGGCCTCGGGCTGGAGGCACTCGTGTGGCTGCGGGTGCCGATGGATCGGCTGGAGAAGGTGGGATCCGCCCTCGCCGCCGCCCCCGAGGTGAAGTTCATCGTCGCGACGACGGGCACGTCGCAGCTCCTCATGAACGTACTCGTGCGCGACGCGGACGAGTTCTACGAGTTCCTCACCGGTCCCGCGGTCGCTGGCCACGACGGGCTGGAGGTCGTGGAGTCGCTCGTCGTCATCACTCCGGTGCTGCGCGGGTCGCTGATCGTGGACGAGGCGCCGGCGGCGCTGGCGCAGGACATGCCGACGGGAGCCATCCGCTTGTAGGCCGATTCTGTTACGGACGTGTAAAGAAATGGCGAGATCGTTCGCATTGCCTTGACGTGATGGCGAAATAGAGCGAGTATCCCTTCCAGGGCCTTCACCCCTGGAGAGGACGATCGTGTTCACGGCAACTGGAGACGACTGGGCGGACCGCGCGGCGGCACTGTCGCTGCACACCCGAATGTTCATCGACGGCTCCTGGGAGGACGGGACCGCCGAGCCCCTCGCACCGATCAGCCCCCGGGACGGCCGGGCTCTGCCCCCGATCGCGGCTGCCTCCGCCGCCGACATCGACCGCGCGGTCCGCTCCGCCCGTGCCGCGTTCGACGCGGGCGTCTGGTCGCGCATCGCCCCCCGCGAACGCGGCCAGCTGCTGATCGCCTTCGCGCAGAAGATCCACGACAACGCCGAAGAACTCGCCCTCACCATCTCCCTCGAGATGGGCAAGCCCGTGCGCGAGGCGCTGCAGACCGAACTCCGCGCGGTCGTGAACTGCTTCCGGTGGTACGGCGAGGCCGCAGACAAGGTGCTCGACGAGCTCCCCGTCACCGCCCCGAACAGCCTCGCGCTCGTCACCCGCGAACCGGCCGGCGTCGTCGCCGCGGTCGTGCCGTGGAACTTCCCGCTCACGATGACGGCCTGGAAGCTCGCCCCCGCTCTCGCCGTCGGCAACAGCGTCGTCCTCAAACCCGCCGAGCACACCACCTTCTCGGCCCTGCGCCTGGCCGAGCTCGCCCACGAGGCCGGCATCCCGGCCGGCGTGCTGAACGTCACCCCCGGCGCCGGCCAGGTCGCCGGCCGCGCACTCGGCGAGCACCCTGACGTCGACGTCGTCACGTTCACCGGCTCGCCCGAGGTCGGCCGCCGGTTCCTCGGCTACGCCGCCGCGTCGAACGGCAAGCGCGTGTGGCCGGAGCTCGGCGGCAAGACGGCGAGCCTCGTGCTGCCGGACGCCGATCTGGAGCGGGCGGTCCGGGCCACGGCCGACGGCTGCTTCTACAACCAGGGGCAGATGTGCACGGCCTCGTCCCGGCTGCTCGTCCCCCGCGCGCAGTACGACAGGGCCCTGGAGATCGCCGCCGAGGTCGCCCGCACGAGCCTTCCCGCAGACCCGTTCGACGTGTCCACGTCGATGGGGGCGATCGTCAGCGAGAAGCAGCTCGCCGGGATCGCCGGGTTCGTCGAGCGCGCGGCGGCCGAGGGCGCCGAGCTCGCGGCCGGGAGCGCCGAGCGGTTCTCCGCCGTCGACGGCGGCAGCTACTTCGCCCCGGTCGTGCTCGGCGTGACCCCCGCGCACGAGGTGGCGCAGCGCGAGGTCTTCGGCCCCGTGCTGTCGGTCATCGCGTACGACGACGTCGACGACGCCCTCGCCATCGCCAACGGCACCGAGTACGGCCTCGCCGCCGCGCTGTGGAGCACCGACCTCAACGCCGTGCACACCCTCTCCCGGCGGCTGCGCGCGGGTGTCGTCTGGGTCAACTGCTTCGAGGAGGGCGACATGACCATCCCCTTCGGCGGGGTCAAGGGCTCCGGCTTCGGACGCGACAAGAGTCTGCACGCGATGGAGAAGTTCACCGACCTGAAGACCACGTGGATCGAGCTGTCGTGACCCGCCCGCTCATCGGCATCACCACCTGGCGCCGCGCCATCGACACCGACCTCGGCACGGGCCGCCCCGCGCACAGCCTCGGCACCGAATACGCCACGCCGATCGAGGCCGCCGGCGGCGCCGTCGTGCTGCTGCCGCCGACCGCCGGTGTCGACGAGGTCCTCGATCGGCTCGACGGACTGGTGCTCTCCGGCGGGGAGGATCTGCACCCCTCGCACTACGGCGCCGAGCCCCAGGACGGGAAGTCGTACGACTCGGCCCGCGACGGCTACGAGATCGCGCTCGCCCTCGGCGCCCGGGAACGAGGCCTGCCGGTGCTGGCGATCTGCCGCGGGCTCCAGGTCTGCACCGTCGCGTTCGGCGGCTCCCTCATCGTCGACATCCCCGCCACGGCCGACCATCACCCGGTGCGAGGAGCAGACGAGCAGCTCTCCGCCCGGCACGCCGTCGCGTTCGCGGAGGACAGCAGGCTCGCCGCGCTCTACGGGACGACGACGAGGACCGTCAACACCATCCATCACCAGTCCGTCGACACCCCGGCCCCCGGGCTTCGCCCCGTCGCCTGGGCTCCCGACGGCATCGTCGAAGCCGTCGAGGCGGGCGACGACTGGGCCTTCTGGGCGGTGCAGTGGCACCCCGAGAAGATGACAGCCCCCGAAGAGGCCGCCGAGGAGCGCCCGCTGTTCGCGGCGTTCGTCGCGGCCGCCCGTGAACGCGCAGCGGAACCGTCCGCTGGCCAGAAAGGAACACGATGACCAAGCAGGTCTTCCTCGAGTACGAGAACGGCGTCCGCGCCGTCGCCACCCTGTTCGAGGACCTCGCCCCTCGCACGTGCGAGGCGATGTGGGGCGCGCTGGAGAAGCCGGTCACCATGCAGGCGATGCACGCGATGTACGCCGGACCCGAGGTCATGGTCGGCCTTCCCGAGGAGGCCCAGAACTTCGACCCCGAAGCCGTGCCCGCGGAGAACCAGCAGGTCGTGCCCGCACCGGGTGACCTGCAGTGGTACTGGCAGCGCCCCATGCAGATGGGCGGACTGCCGTTCGAGTGGTACGAGATCGGAGTCTTCTACGATCGTGGTGCCCGTATTCTCGGCCCCCTCGGATGGACACCCGTCAACATCTGGGCCGGCATCACCGAAGGACTCGCGGAGTTCGCTCAGGAGAGCGCCGCGATCCGCATCGACGGAGCGAAGCAGCTCACCATCGGACGCCTGGTCTAGGCGTCCACCCCCCGTGCTGGACCCATCCCGAAGGAGCAGTGCATGAACACCCGCAGAATCCTCACCGCCGGCGCGCTCGTCGCCACCGGTGCCCTCGTCCTCGCCGGCTGCGCGTCCGGCGACGGCGAGTCCTCGTCCGGTGGTGACAAGGAGTTCGCCGGCGAGACCCTGGTCGTCACGTCGTTCGGCGGAGACTGGGAGAAGGCCTTCATCGAGGCCGTCGTCGACCCGTTCGAGGAGGAGACCGGAGCGAAGGTCGAGCTGATCACCCTGTACAGCGCCGATGCCCTCGCCCAGGTCACCGCCCAGAAGGCGAGCCCGCAGATCGATGTCGTGCACTTCTCCGGCGGACAGGAGTTCACCGCCGCGGAGCAGGGCCTCATCGCCCCGATCGCCGCCGACGACCTGTCTGCGTCGGGAGACCTCATCGACATCGCGACCGCCGGCCTCGAGCGCGGCGAGGGTCCGGTCATCCAGCTCGCGCCCATCGGGCTCGTCTACAACACCGAGGCCGACGCCCCGGCGCCGACGTCCTGGGAAGACCTCTTCGACGACGCCTACGCCGGTCACGTCGCCCTGACGGACTTCTCGAACACCTACGGGGTGCTGTCGATGCTCCGGGTGGCCGACGCGCTCGGGGGTGGCATCGAGGACCCGTCCGCGGCCATCGCCGACCTCGGAGCGCTGGCGTCCTCGGGCGACGCGATCGTCGTCCCCACCTCGCCGGACCTGCAGACCGCCTTCGCCCAGCGCGGCACCTGGCTGGCCCCGTACGCGATGGACTACGCAGGCACCCTGCAGGACGCGGGTCTCCCCGTCGAGTTCATCGTCCCGGAGGAGGGCGCCACCGCGTCGCTCATCACGGCGAACGTCGTCGAGGGCCGGGACAACCCCGAGCTGGCGACGCTCTTCATCGACTACGAGCTGCGCCCCGAAGCGCAGGCCGTCTTCGCGGAGAACATGCGCTACTCCCCCGTCAACACGAAGGCCGAGCTGTCGGACGAGGCGGCCGAGGCCGTGCTCACCGGCGACGAGCTCGACGACGTCGTGGTCTACGCCCCGGGAGACATCGCCGCGTCGCGTCAGGCGTGGACCGATGAGTGGAATGCGCTGATCACCAAATGAGCGTCCGAACCCGTAAGGAGCCCTGGCTCCTGCTCCTGCCGGCGATCGTGCTGCTCGCGCTCGCCTTCGTCACCCCGGTGGCCGGCATGCTGCTCATGAGCGTGCAATCGCCGGCAGGCGGGTTCACCCTCGACAACTTCACTCGCTTGTTCGCGAGCGAGTATCACCTCCAGGCGGCGCTGCGATCGCTCCGCCTGGGGGTGATCCAGACGGTGATCACCCTCGTCATCGCCGTCCCGCTGTCGTACATCATGGCGCGCGCCGGCTCGAAGGTGCGCTCCTTCCTCCTCATCGTGGTGATCCTGCCGCTGATGACGAGCGTCGTCGTCCGCACCTTCGGCTGGGTGGTGCTCATGGGGCCGTCCGGCCTGATGATGCAGATCCCCGGCGCAGAGTTCCTCGTCGGCGGCACGCAGGGATTCCTCGGTACCGAGACCGGCGTCGTGATCGCGATGGTGCAGGTGCTGCTGCCGTTCGCCGTGCTCAGCATCCTCGGCGTCATCTCCGGCATCCGTCCGCAGCTGGAGGAGGCCTCCCGCACCCTCGGCGCCGGATTCTGGCGCACGCTACGGCACGTCGTGCTGCCGCTGTCGGTGCCCGGCATCGTCGCCGGCGCCTCCCTGGTGTTCGTGCTCTCGGTGAGCTCCTTCATCACCCCCCGCTTCATCGGCGGCTCGCAGATCCCCGTGTTCGCGCAGACGATCTACGTCGACGCGACCACCAACCTCGACTGGGCGTTCGCGGCGGCGCAGGCCGTGCTGCTGTTCGCGGGCGTGATGCTCGTGCTCGCGGCCACGTCCCGGCTCGGGAAGCAGAAGGTGTGACCATGGTCCGTTCCGTCCCGATCCTCGGCCGTATCCTCGCCATCCTCCTCGGCATCATCGTGACGCTCTACATGCTCGTCCCGTTGCTCGTCGTCGCCGGTGCCTCGGTGGGAGAGAACCGCTTCCTCACGTTCCCCGGACAGGGCTTCACGCTCGACTGGTACGTGGAGGCCCTCACCTCCGACACCTACCTGGAGCCGTTCCGCCTGAGCCTCGTGGTGGGTGTGTCGGTCGCGATCCTCGCCGCCTCCATCGGTACCGCGGCCGCCCTCGCGCTGACGCGGTTCCGCGTTCCGGGAGGCGCGGCGATCCAGGCGCTGCTGATGTCCCCGCTGACGATCCCCACGATCATCCTCGCGATCGGCGCCCTCTCCATCGCCTCGCTCACGATCGGCTCCCCGAATGTGGGCGTGCTCATCGCGATCCATGTCGTCATCGCGATCCCCTACGTCATGCGCACCGTGACCGGCGTGATGACCCGTGCCGACCACTTCACCGAGGAGGCCGCGCGCACCCTCGGCGCCGGCACCTGGAACCGCTACCGCCTCGTGGTGCTGCCCATCGCCCGCCCCGGCATCGCGGCCGGAGCGTTCTTCGCCTTCAACATCTCGTTCGACGATGCGGTCATCGCCCTCTTCCTGCGCACCCCGCAGCTGGAGACCCTGCCCATCGCCATCTACGGCCAGCTGGAGTTCAGCACGTCGCCCACCGTGGCCGCCGTCTCGACCCTGATGGTCCTGCTCACCGTCGTCCTCATGATCGTCCTCGAACGCATCATCGGCCTGGGAAGGTTGTTCGTCTGATGACAACGCTCACCATCACTGCACTCACCAAGGACTTCAAGGGGACGAAGGTGCTCAAGGGCATCGACCTCTCGATGCGGTCCGGCGAGTTCGTCTCGCTCCTGGGCCCGTCGGGCTGCGGGAAGACGACGCTCCTCCGCTGCATCGCCGGGCTCGAGTCGCCCACGAGCGGCACGATCGAGATCGCGGGGCAGGACGTCACGAAGCTGCCGCCCGAGAAGCGTCACCTCGGCATGATGTTCCAGAGCTACGCGCTCTTCCCGCACATGAGCGTCGCCGAGAACGTGCGCTTCGGGCTGCGGATGTCGGGCGAGAAGTCGAAGGCCGAGCAGAAGGAGCTCGCCGTCCGGGCGTTGGAGCGTGTGCAGATGGGCCACCTCGCCGATCGCATGCCCGCGCAGCTCTCCGGCGGACAGCAGCAGCGCGTCGCCCTGGCCCGCGCCATCGCGTTCGAGCCGCGCGTGCTCCTGCTCGACGAGCCGCTGTCGAACCTCGATGCGCGTCTGCGCGAGGACATGCAGGTCGAGCTCAAGGAACTGCACCGAACGCTCGGTCTCACGACGGTGTTCGTCACGCACGACCAGGAGGAGGCGATGAGCCTCTCCGACCGCATCGTGCTCATGAACGGCGGGATCATCGAACAGGAGGGCGCGCCGGCGGAGCTGTACAGCGCCCCGCTCACCACCTTCGCCGCCGACTTCATCGGTGCCGCGAACCTCCTTCCCGCCACGCGCTCCGGCGCGATCGCGACCCTCGACGGCACCGCCGTGCAGGTCCCGCTCACGGGCGCCGGGCCGGACGGCTCGGGCGAGGTCGTGCTCCGGCAGGAGGATCTGCATCTGTCGCCCGCGGTGGGTCCGGGTGCCCCCGTCCCGGTCGAGGTGATCGCGCACGTCTACCGCGGCGCCGACGTCGTCTACATCGTCGAGCTCGCCGGGCGCCGCCTCCGCGTGGTCCGTCCGCGGCACGAGGACCCGCTCCCCGAGGGCGCGGCCGGTCTCGGCTGGCGCGACGGCGCCGTCCTCTGGATCCCCGCCGCCTGAACCACCCCGCGCACAGCTTCGGAGACCAGCCCCGACACGCCGTGCGACAGCCTCGCACGACCGCGTGTCGGCCGCGATCTCCGAAGCTGTGCCCCGTCCGGGCGGCTCAGACCCGGCGACGGGTCAGCACGAGGCGGAGGGTCACGGCGAGGACCGTCGACACCACGATCCAGCCGAAGGCCGTGCCCAGGGCCATGAAGAACGAGGCCTGATCGGTGGCGCCGGCCACGTTCCCGTAGTTGATCGCGCCGTGGGCCGCGATCGCCACCAGGAGTCCGGCGAGCGCGAGGAGCGGGCGCGACCAGGCGCGCCGGGCGTCGAGAGCGAGACCGAGCGCCGCCCCGGTCCAGATGGTGAGCGCGGCATGGGTGGGGAACGTCAGGGTGCGGACGATCCAGGTCGCGATGCCGGAGCCGGGATCGTTCGCCGCGATCTCCGCCGCGATCGCGGAGGCGTCCTCCACGGCTGCGAAGCCCACGCCGACCAGTGCGCCGACCATCGCGCCGAAGAGCACGCCGCGCAGGCCGAGGCGTCGTGCGAGCAGAAGGACGAGCAGCACGCCGAGACCCTTTCCGATCTCCTCCACGATGGGCGTCAGCACCCACATCGTGGGGACCGCCTCACGCACGATGCCCTGGTCGTCGACATAGATCGCCTGCTCGGACGACCACGCGCCGATCGCGGCCGCGAGGAGCACGGCGGCACCGGCGCCCCAGGCCACGGCGAGCAGGGACGACGCCCATGACCGCGCACGCCGCGGAGCGGTCCAGCGGGCGGCGAACATCGTCACGGCCGCCGCGGGCAGAACGGCGGCGAGACACAGGAGGAAGACGGGGCCGGTTTCGATCGTGAACAGCACGATCGCGAGTGCCAGCGGGAGGAGGAAGGCGGCGAGCACCACGGGGCGGCGAGCCACGAACGGGACGGTTTCGGAGGGGACGACCGCGGAATGCACTCCCCGATCCTTCCAGACCCGTTCCGCGACATTCCTGGGATACCGGAATGCTGAGTGGGCTCGCCCGGCCGTAGGATCGCGGCATGGTCGACGACGACACCCCCTCCGACGCCTCTCCCCGCGACCCCTCACGGCGCGGATTCTTCGCCGTGGGCGGTGCCGCCCTGGCGGGAGCGGTTATCGGGGGCGCGGGAGGGGCGGCGATCGGAGCCTCCGTCGCCGGGGCCGGCGGCCGGGACGGCTTCGCCGATGACCCGGATCCGTTCGCCGCACTCACGCCCCGCTCGGAGCCCGGCTTCGATCACATGGTCGTGGTGATGGGCGAGAACCGCTCCTTCGACAACCTCCTCGGCTACCTCTACACGGCCGAGACGCTGCCGGCGGGCGAGACCTTCGAAGGTCTCGCATTCGGCACCCACAGCAACACCGCCCCGGACGGCACGGTGGTGGAGGCGCACGTCTACCGGGGCGACACGGACCGCATCATGAGCCTCCCCGATCCGGACCCGGGTGAGGAGTACCCGCACGTCAACACGCAGATCTTCGGCACCGTCGATCCGAAGACCAACGCGGACCTGTTCGTCGACGAGATGACCACGCCCTTCAACGCCCCCACCCACGGCGAGAAGGCGACGATGTCCGGTTTCCTCGAGGACTACATCATCAACTTCCGCCGACTGCGCGACGGGAAGGAGCCGAGCCTGGACGAAGCGCGGCACATCATGGGCTCGTTCTCGCCGGAGATGCTCCCGGTGCTCTCCACCCTCGCCGCCGAGTTCGCCGTGTTCGACCACTGGTACGCCGGAGTGCCCTCCCAGACCTTCTGCAACCGCTCCTTCTTCCACGCCTCGACCTCGCACGGCTTCGTGACGAATCAGGGTGGCGGCGGCTACCGGAAGTGGCTCGACGCCCCGGCCGCACCGACGGTGTTCAACCGCCTGGAAGACCGCAAGGTGAGCTGGCGGATCTACATCGACGAGCTCCAGCTGGTCTCCTTCACGGGGATGCTGCATGCGGCGGTGCTCGAGAAGTACTGGCGCACGGATCATTTCGGCACGATGGAGGACTTCTACGCCGACGCGAAGAACGGCACCCTCCCGGCCTACGCGTTCATCGAGCCCCGGATGGTCTACGACCACAACGACTTCCATCCGCCGTTCGGGAAGCCGCGGGAGAGCGTGGTCGACGGCGAACCCGTGTTCGACAGCGCCATCTCCGATGTGCGGGCGGGCGACCGGCTCATCCACGACGTCTACGAGGCCGTGCGCACGAGCGCGACGCCCGGCGGCTCGAACGCCGTGAACACCCTGTTGCTCATCACCTTCGACGAGCACGGGGGCTGTTACGACCACGTGCCTCCGCCCGCGGCCACGAAACCCACGAAGGACACCGGTGCCGGGGAGATGGGCTTCACGTTCGACCGGCTCGGTTGTCGCGTCCCGGCGATCGCGGTGTCGGCGTACACGCGGCGGGGCACGATCGTCCACGACGAGATGCACCACGGGTCGGTCACGGCCACGCTGTCACGCCTGCACGGCCTGGAGCCGCTGAACGACCGCGATCAGTCGGCCAACACGCTGCTCAACGTCGTGAACCTCGACAAGCCGCGGCACCCGGCCGACTGGCCCGTCACCACACCCGCGTACACGCCGCCCAACCCCGAAGACGGCACCCCGCAGCCGAACGAGGCCGATCACCTCAAGCCGCTCACGCCTCCCGCCCGGGGGCTGCTCGGGCTCCTCCTCGCCCGCTACGGCGCGGCGGGCGAGAAGGAACCGGAGACCTTCGCCGACGCGTACCGGCTCCTCCACGAGCACGGCGAGGAGCTGTTCGGCCCTCCGCTCTGACAGCGCACTTCCGCACGAGGTCGCAGAGTCTCCGGGAAATCCCGCGACCCCGGTGCGATTCTGCGACCCGCGCCGGTGACTCAGCCCTCGCGGGAGAACGTGACGTGGGTGACCCCGGACTCCGCGACCTCGGACGTCACGCGATAGCCGGCCTCGAGGCCACGCAGGTCGTCCCACAGCCGGATGCCGCTGCCGGTGAGGATGGGGGTGATGCCGACGTGCAGGTCGTCGACGAGCCCGGCGCGCAGGAACTCCCGGACCGTGGTCGCCCCGCCGCCGACGCGCACGTCACGTCCTCCGGCCACGGCCACGGCTTCCCGCAGCGCCTCCTCCGGGGTCGCGGAGAGGAAGCGGAAGCTCGTGCCGTTCGCGAACTCGATCGGCGGGCGCGGCGTGTGCGTGAGGACGAACACCGGAACCTCGAACGGCGGCTCCTCGCCCCACCAGCCGCGCCACTCCGGGTCGTCCGGGTTCGCGTGGAGCCCGAACATCCCGGCACCCATGATCTCGGCGCCGATGCCCTGGAAGTACTGCGCCGCGTACTTCTCGTCGACCCCGGTGGTGCCCGCACCGCTCGTGTCGTGGAAGACGCGCTCTTGGAAGGTGCGGGTCGCGGTGTAGGCCGCGGTGAGGCGTCCCCAGTCCTCGCCGAAGGGGTTCTCCGGCGTCTGATCGGTCGTCGTGGCAAAGCCGTCGAGGGTGATGTTGAGGTCGACGCGCACGCGGGTCATGGTGCCTCCGAAGCGGTGGGGACGGGCGCCGGGGGGCGCGCCGTCCCCAGCGTCGGGCGTCACGCGGCCGCTGTCAAGAGCCGCCGGGGTCTCCCGGAAGCGCCATGTGGATGGTCGGATAGGGTCGCCCGTCGCCGTCGAGCGCACTCCGACCCACCTCCACGAAGCCGCGGCTGCGGTAGAAACCACGCGCGCCCGGGTTGTCCTCGTTCACATCGACCCTGACCACGCCCTGGTGGGCGACCACCTCGGCGAGCAGCGCGGAGCCCACGCCGCCGCCGCGGACGGCATCGGAGACGAAGAGCATCTCCAGCCCATCGCCGTGGACACCGGCGAACCCGACCGGAATCCCGTCCTGCTCGGCGATGGTGAGGGTCACCGCGGGGAAGTAGTCGGACGCGAGATGCGATTCGATCCGGGCGAAGTCGGCCTCGTCGAGGAAGTCATGCGTGGCACGAACGGCACTGCGCCAGATCTCGACGAGTGCCGCGTACTCCTCTTCCCCTCGACACGGCCGAATGATGAGCGGGGCACTTCCTGCGGACATGGATCCGACACTATCCGCCGGACCGCCGTGCCGGATCAGGCCACGGGGTCGCCCTGGACGGGCCCCTCCGTGTTGGGCTTCCACCCGAGGGCCGGCGCCACGTGCTCCGCGAACGCCTCGAGCACATGGAGGTTGTACTCCGGCCCGAGCTGGTTCGGGATCGTCAGCATGAGGGTGTCCGCGGCCATGACCGCCTCGTCCTGTCGGAGCTGCTCGATGAGCACATCGGGCTCCGCGGCGTAGGTCTTGCCGAAAGTGGAGCGGAACCCGTCGATGATGCCGATCTGGTCGGCGTTCTCCTCGCTGCGCAGCCCGAAGTAGGCGCGGTCCATGTCCGACACGAGCGGGAACACGCTGCGGCTGACCGAGACCCGCGGCGACCCGGTGTGACCGGCCTCGCGGTAGGCGGAGCGGAACAGCTCGATCTGCTCGCGCTGCAGCTCGTGGAACGGCTGCCCCGTGGCCTCGGTCACGAGCGTCGAGCTCATCATGTTGAGCCCCTGGCGTCCGGTCTCCTCGGCCGTGGCACGCGAACCCGAGCCCCACCAGATGTGGTCGCGCAGCGTGGGCGACTGGGGCTCGATCGCGAGGTACTGTCCCGCGCCCACCATCCGGGGGTCGCCGGGGGCGAGGCGCTCGCCGTCGATGGCCCGCAGGAAGATCTCGAACTTCTCCCGCGCGAGCACGCTGCCGCGCTCCGGGTCCTCCTCGTCGCGGAAGCCGAAGGTCTCGTAGCCGCGCAGCGCCGTCTCGGGTGACCCACGGCTCACGCCGAGCGCGATCCGGCCGTCGGCGATGAGGTCGAGCGCGGCGGCCTCCTCCGCGAACTGGAACGGGTTCTCGTAGCGCATGTCGATCACGCCGGTGCCGACCTCGATCCGCTCGGTGCGCGCGGCCATGGCCGTCAGCAGCGGCATCGGGGACGCCGCCTGGCGGGCCCAGTGGTGCACGCGGACGTAGGCGCCGTTGACGCCGAGCTCGTCCGCGCCCTCCGCGATCTCGATGGTCTGCTTCAGCATGTCGCCCGCGGTGCGGGTCGCCGAGCCGGGCACGTCGGCATAGTGACCGAACGAGAGGAATCCGAAAGCCTTCATGGTGTATTCGAACGCATGGAAGCCGGGACTATTCCCCCGGGAGGAGGAAGCCGTCGAGCACGAGTCCCCGGATCCGCGGCTCGAGCTCCGCCCACAGTTGCGGGAAGGGCACCTCGAAGAGGTCGGCGAGGGCGGGGGCGATCTGCAGCACCTGGAGCTCGCCGTCGCAGGCGCCGACGAATCCGGCGAGCGCAGGATCCACTGCGACCGTCCGCGCGAATCCGCCGCCCTGACGCAGCTCGATCACGCTCGGGTCGTCGTTGCCGGGAAGCAGGTGGCGCGCCTCCGTGACGTCGGCGGCCACGACGAGGGTGTCCGGCAGTCCCCCGGCGAGCGCATCGTGGGCCGCGAGGCCGAGACCGAGCGCCGCCCCCACGTTCGCCACGGGCTGCGAGACCCGCTCCGACCGCCGCAGCGGCTCCCCCTGCCCCCGGCGGAGCAGCACGTAGCCGAAGCCGATCGCGGTCACGCCCCGCGCCGCGAAGTCGTCGAGCCACGCGGTCAGCAGCGGGGTGAACGCGGCGTCGCGCGGCGTGATGCCGCCGTCCCTGATCCACAGCTCCGCGTACGCGAGGGGGGACAGCTCCTCCCGCTCCACCACCCACAGGTCGAGGTCGGCAGGCACCCACGCGTCCAGCCGGGCGAGGCCGGTGATCCCCGTGCGGGACTCCCAGTTGCCGAGAAGCTGGGCGATGCCGCGCGGGGTGAGGTGGGCCGGTGCCGTGCGCACGAACTGCTCGACCAGCGCGTCGCCGACCAGGCCGCCGTCGCGGTACTCGTAGGCGGGGACGCCCTCCGTTCGGGGGGTTATCACGAACGGCGGGTTCGAGACGATGAGGTCGAACGCCTCCCCGGCGACGGGCTCGAACATGCTCCCGTGGCGGAACTCGATATTCGTGACCCCGTTGAGCTGCGCGTTCAACGCGGCGTACGCGAGCGCGCGGTGGGAGACATCTGTGGCGACGACCCGGCCGGCCCGCCGCGCGACGAGGAGCGCCTGGATGCCGCAGCCCGTGCCGAGGTCGAGCGCACGATCCACCGCGAGCGGCACGACCGTCTCGGCGAGCGTGCGCGAGGCCCCGCCCACGCCGAGGACGTGATCGGCCGGCAGCGGACCGTCGAGGGCGACCTCGTCCAGATCGCTGGCGATCCACCACTCCCCGACACCGTCCTCGTCGACGAACGACTGCGGGCGCAGCAGCGCGACCGGGATCACGGAGTCGGCGTCGATCGTCGCCAGGCCCAGCGCCTCCAGACCGTCCACGCCGAGGGTGGGCAGGGCGCGCTCCACCGCCGCTCGGGGCTGGGGAAGCCCGAGCACCAGGAGCCGCCCGAGGGTCGCGAGCACGCCCTCGTCCCCGGCGATCGCCCGCAGGATGGGTTCGCGCAGGCCACGGCCCAGTGCGTCGTCCGCCTCCTCGCCCCAGAGCTGTCGCAGCGGCTCGGATCGGAGGTCAGCAGCATCCAGATCAGCGGCGAGCGCGGCGCTGCGGAGCGGGTCGGGGCGGGGGGCGGGGGTGTCGGACACGGCCGTCACTCTACGCGTCTTCAGGGTTCTCCTCTGTCCGGCCTCCTAGAATCGCAGAGTCAGTACTCACGATCCGCCTCTCCCCGGCGTTCGAGGAAGACCTTCATGACCGCGATCACTCCCGAGACGGGCCTCCGCGCGCGCGTGCGCCGGCTCGCGGCGTTCGTGGTCGCCGCCGGCGTCTGCGCCGTCGGTGTCGCCGGCCCCGCTGTGGCGGCCGACCAGCCAGCCGCCGACGACGATCAACGGGTCGAACTGCATGTCACGGCGGGCCTGCGCGGGACCGTCGCCCCGGGGACCTCGACGTCGGCCGTGGTCACGATCGACAACCGCACCGAGGCGGAGCTCTCCGCGGGCCGCGTCGAGATCGAGCTCGGCAGCACGCCACTGACCGACGACGACGCCGTCACCGAATGGTTGGACGAGGGCCAGGCCGCGGGCTCCTTCCTCCCCCTCGGAGAGGAGGCCACGAAGCCGGCGGAGGCGGGCGGATCCGTCGGCACCACCGTGTTCGTGCCGCAGGAGACCCTGAAGCCGTTGAAACCCGGGGTGTACCCGCTGCGGGCTGCCCTGAGCGAAGCCGGCACGAAGGATGGTGAGGGGCAGCGCACCACGACCTGGGACACCACCGCGACGAGCGTCCTCGTCGTCACCTCCGGCCCCACGAGCCCCGTCGGGGTCATCGTGCCCATCACCGCCACGCCGACGGGCGGTGCCCTCCTGAGCGCCGAGGAGCTCACGGAGTTGACCGCCCCGGACGGCGACCTCACCGCGCAGCTCGACGGCGTGGCCGGGACGACGGCGGTGCTCGCGGTCGACCCTGCCATCCTCACGTCGATCCGCGCGCTGGGCACCGCCGCCCCCTCGGCGGCGACCGACTGGCTGCAGCGGCTCGACGAACTCCCCAACGCCCGTTTCGCCCTGCAGTTCGGCGATGCCGACCTCACGGTGCAGGCGCAGGCCGGTCTGCCCGAGGCGCTGGCACCGCTGCCGCTGACCTCGCTGCTCGATCCCGCGGCGTTCCCGCAGCAGCGAGCCGTGACACCGACGAGCACTCCCGGCACCACCGCAGAACCGTCGGCGACGCCGACCGACGGACCGGCTCTTCCCACCGACGAGGAGCTCACGGAGATCGAAGGCGCGATCCCGGGGATCGTCTGGCCGGAGAGCGACCTCACAGAGGCCGACCTCGCGGCGTTCACCGGCTATCTGGGCCGCCCCGCCACGACCATCGTGTCGTCCGAGACCGTCGGCGACAAGAGTGCGGCGCATGCGACCGCGGACGGTCAGGACCTGCTCGTCACCGACGCCGCCACGTCGGCCGCACTGTCTGCTGCGGCGACAGAATCCGCCTCGGTTCCCCGCCAGGGGCTGTTGGCGGAAGCGGCCGCGCGGCTCTTCCTCGCCGGCGCCCGGGCCCCCGGCGCTCCGATCCTCATCGGCCTGGAGCGCGACGAGAACCGCTCCGCGGACGCCCTCCGCGACGCGATCTCGGCAGCCGACTCGATCGGCTTCGAGCTCTCGACGGTGCGGGCGGCTCCCGCCGCCTCGGTGAGGCTGCCCGAGACGGCCGCGGCGACCCGGGCGTCCGACCTCACCAATCTCCTCGCCGACGAGCGCTCCCTCACAGCCTTCGCCACCGTCCTCAGCGACCCCCTCGTGCTGCTCAGCCCCGAGCGGATCCGGATCCTGCGGACCATCGCGGTCGGATCGTCCGCGGAAGCCTTCGCCGAGAAGGTAGCGGCACATCGCGCGCGCACCACCGAGACGCTCGGCGCCGTCAGCATCCCCGACTCCAGCACCATCCAGCTCCTCACGGCCAACGCCGACCTCCCCATCGCCGTGCGCAACGACCTCCCGTGGCCGGTGACGGTGCGGTTGTATGCCGCCCCCACCGATCCGCGCCTCGAGGTGACGCCCGTGATCGACGTCGCCGTGCAGGCGAACTCGACCACGCGGGCGAAGGTGCCGGTGTCGGCCCGTGTCGGCAGCGGCGAACTCGATCTGCGCCTCAGCCTCACCAGCCCGACCGGGGTGCCGATCCAGTCCGAGCAGACCATCCGAGTCGCGGTGCGCGCGGAGTGGGAGACCATCGGCCTCGTCGTCTTCGGCGGACTCGCGGTGCTCCTCATCGCTCTCGGAGTGGTCCGCACGGTGCGTCGGAAGCGCCGGGAGGCGATCGAGGAGCAGGCGGTCGAGGCGGCCGTCGAGGAACTGATCGAGGAGAAGGAGGCGGAGGCCGCGGTGCAGGAGCGTCTCGACGGCCCTGAGGCCCCTTCCGCGAAGGAGTCGCGTGACTAGTCTCGGGCGCGCCAGCGCCATCATCGGCGCGGGCACCCTGGTCTCCCGCGTGACCGGGCTGCTGCGCAGCATCGTCCTCGTCGGTGTGCTCGGCTCCGTCGCCTCCGAGGCCGCTGACGCCTTCACCTACGCGAACCAGTTGCCCAACAGCGTCTTCTCGTTGATCTCGGTGGGCATCCTCACAGCCGTGATCGTGCCGCAGATCGTCAAGGCCACGGCGGATGCGGACGGCGGCAACGCGTTCATCTCCAAGCTCTTCACCCTCGGTACGGTCGTCCTCGTCGTGGTCACCGGTATCGCCACGGCCTGCGCACCGTGGCTCGTGCACATCGTGGCCGGTCGTGCGAACCCAGAGCTACTGGCCCTCGCCACGGCGCTGGCGTACTGGTGCCTCCCGCAGATCCTGCTGTACGGCCTGTACGCGATGATCGGCGAGGCGCTCAACGCCCGCCGCATCTTCGGGCCCTTCACGTGGGCGCCGGTCGTCAACAACGTCGTCTCGATCATCGGGTTCCTGGCGCTCGGCGCCCTCTTCGGACCCGTGCCCACGCGCGCGGCGGAGTGGACGCCGACGATGATCTCGCTCCTCGGCGGGACCGCGACCCTCGGCATCGCCCTGCAGGCCGTGGTGCTGCTGGTCTTCTGGCGTCGTACGGGGCTGGCTCTGAAGCCGGACTTCCGCTGGCGCGGCGTCGGGCTCGGCACGGTCGGCCGCCTCGCCGGATGGACCTTCCTGATGGCGTTCGCGAGCCTGGCTGCGGGGACCCTGCAAGGCTTCATCGTCAGCGAGGCGGCGGGACTCGAGGCCTCGGCCACGGTCACGACCAACGCCTGGCTGATCTTCATGCTCCCCTACTCGGTGATCGTGCTGTCGATCGGCACCCCCTACTTCACCCAGATCAGCGAGCACGCCGCGAGTGGCCGGGACGACGAGGTCCGCAGCGACATCTCCCGGAGCATCCGCACGCTCCTCTTCTTCATCGCCGCCGCCGTCGCCGCCGTGGCCGCCGCCGCCGTTCCGGCCTCGCGGGTCTTCACGAAGGACACCGAGTTCGTGACCGCCGAGGACGCGGCGAGGTCCGCCGCGCTGGTCCTGCTCTGCTACCTGCTCAGCCTGATCCCTCTGACCGTTCTCTTCATCGTCCAGCGCACCTTCTACGCCTACGACGACACCCGCACCCCGTTCTGGTTCACGATCGTGCAGTGCACGCTCATCGTGGCCACCGCCCTCCTCGCCTGGGCGCTGTTCGAGGCCGAGGTGCTGCCGCTGTCCCTGCTGGCCGCCGCCGTCGCCCTGGGGCAGTCCGTGGCCAGCATCCTGCAGACCGTCCTGGCCGTCTGGCTCCTGCACCGGAAGATCGGTGGTCTGGGAGTGCGCTCCTGGCTGGCCGCCGTGGGGCGATTCGGCCTGGCTGCGGTGCCTGCGGGCCTCGCCGGCTGGGGCGTGTTCGTGCTGAGCAGAGGAACAGACGGCTGGATGATGGGCAGCGCGATGCTCGGTGCGCTCGGCACCGCCGTCATCGGACTCGTCGTGGTGCTCGTCTACGTCGCGATCCTCGCGGTCTTCCGCGCCCCGGAGCTGAAGGCCGCCGGCGGGCTCGTCCGCCGCTTCCTGCCCGGCCGCTGACGCGGGAATGCCCCGCGGTTACCATGGGTTGAAGCAGTCGGACGTCTTTCGACGGCACCGCCTTTCTAACGGAGATCACATGCGTCAGGTCATCATCATCGGCTCCGGCCCCGCCGGATTCACGGCTGCCATCTACGCGGCGCGCGCGAACCTGGAGCCGCTCCTCATCGCGAGCTCCGTCGAGGTCGGCGGAGAGCTCATGAACACGACCGAGGTGGAGAACTACCCCGGCTTCCCGGAGGGCATCCAGGGCCCCGAGCTCATGGCGAAGTTCCAGGAGCAGGCCGAGAAGTTCGGCACCGAGGTGCTCTACGACGACGTCACCGAGCTCGACGTCGCCGGTCCCGTCAAGAAGGTCACCCTCGGTTCGGGCGCCACCCACGAGGCGAAGACCATCATCTACGCGACGGGTTCCGCCTACCGCAAGCTCGGCATCGAGGGCGAGGAGCGTCTCTCCGGCTTCGGTGTCTCCTGGTGCGCCACCTGCGACGGCTTCTTCTTCCGTCAGAAGACGATCGCCGTCGTCGGCGGCGGCGACTCGGCGATGGAGGAGGCCACCTTCCTCACGCGCTTCGCGGACAAGGTGTACGTCATCCACCGCAAGGACACCCTCCGCGCCTCGAAGATCATGCAGGAGCGTGCCTTCGCGAACGAGAAGATCGAGTTCGTGTGGAACAGCGAGGTCGTGGAGATCCTCGGCGACAACGCCGTCTCGGGCGTGCAGCTGCGTTCCACGGAGGACGGCTCGCTCCGCGACCTGCCCCTCGACGGCCTGTTCATCGCCATCGGCAACGACCCGCGCACCCACCTCGTCCACGAGAAGCTCGAGCTCACGCCCGAGGGAACGATCTGGGTCGACGGTCGCTCCTCGCGCACGTCGGTCCCCGGTGTCTTCGCCGCCGGCGACGTGATCGACCCCACCTACCGCCAGGCCATCACGGCTGCCGGGACGGGCACGATCGCAGCCCTCGACGCCGAGCACTTCCTCGCCGACCTCGAGGACTCCTCCGTCGAGGTCCCCGCGGCCGAGGCCGCTGAGGTCATCACGGCCTGACAACGGCCGGGAACACTTTCCCCCCGCCCGTTGTTGCAACAGGCGAACCTCGAACAAGGAGAACTCTGATGAGTGCAAAGGCAACGAGCCAGGCGACCTGGGAGCAGGACGTGCTGCAGGCCGATGGTCCCGTGCTGGTGGACTTCTGGGCCGAGTGGTGCGGTCCGTGTCGTATGGTCGCGCCGGTGCTGGACGAGATCCAGTCCGACAACCCCGACAAGATCACCATCCTCAAGCTCAACGTGGACGAGAACCCGGAGCTGGCCATGAAGTACCAGATCACGTCGATCCCGGCGATGAAGGTCTTCCAGGGCGGAGAGGTCAGGACGACGATCATCGGCGCCAAGCCGAAGTTCGCCCTCGAGCAGGATCTCGCCGCTTTCCTCGGCTGATCCCCCACGACCACGAGAAGGGCCGCACCTCCGGGTGCGGTCCTTCTCGCATTCCCGGGGACGCCTGCGCCCGGTCAGCGCTTGTCGTACACGTCCACGGGCTCGAGACCGCGCGCGTCCCGGGCGCTGTTCACGATCTCCTGGATGACGGCCGTCTTTCCCGCGTTGTAGGAGGACACCCCGTCCGCCGCCGCCCGCGCTGCGTCGTGCTTGGCGCGCTCGTATCGCTCCGCGTCTGCCCGATGCGCGCGCAGCCAGTCCCGCAGCAGACGCTGGGGCGCGAGATCCCACTCCGCGACAGGGAAGAAATGCGCGATGGCGAGGCGCTCCCCCGCCGACTCCCGGATCATCACCGGATGCGTGCGAACCCCGCTGCCGATGCGCCAGCCGGCCTCCTCCAGTGCGGAGCTCCGGTCGCCGAACTGCTCCCCTGTCTCCACGCGCACCGCGAGGTCGATGACCGGCTTCGCGCTCATCCCGGGAATCGCGGTCGAGCCGATGTGCTCGATGATCCACTCCTCGGCCCCGGCGGCGCGGATCGATGTCGCGAACTCCTCGAACCGCTGCGGCCACGACGGATCATACGGAACGAGGAGCATCGGTCGTCAGGACGCGTCGGCGATGCGGGGATCCCAGCGGCGGTGGCGCTGCTTCTCGTCCAGAAGCCCCCAGACGGCCGGTGTGAGCTCCGGGTACTCGAGGGCGATCTGCCGCAGCACGCGGTAGTGTCGTGCGGCGTTGGGTCGCACACCGTCATTCGCCGCGATGTTGTCCGCACGGAGCAGGTACACGACGAGTTCGTCGACGCTGGGCAGCTCCTCCATGAACTCCCAGGGGTCCTCACCGCCCAGAAGGCGCTCCTGGACGAGGACGGCGAGTTCGTCCGACGCCTCGGCGCGCAGCACTTCCAGGCTGGCGCGACGGGGGACGGATTCGGTCATCCCTCCAGCCTACGCGCGTGCGCGACGGGGTCGGCGCTCCACCTTCGCATCCTCGCTCATGTCTTCGAGCTCGCGGCCCTTGGTCTCCGGCACCTTGAAGAACACGAAGAAGAACGACAGCAACGCGAAGAACGCGTAGAAGCCGTACGCGAACGTGAGGCCGATCTCGGCGAATGCGGGGAACGTCGTCGAGATGAAGAAGTTGGCCACCCACTGCGCCGCCGCGGCGACGGCCAGAGCACCGGCACGGATCGAGTTCGGGAAGATCTCGCCCAGGAGCACCCACACCAGCGGGCCCCAGCTCGCACCGAAGAACACGACGAAGCCGTTGGCGCAGATGAGGGCGACGGTGGCCCAGGGGTCCGGGAGCGTCGCGGTTCCGGAGGCGTCGAGCGTACCGAACGAGAAGGCGAGCGCCATCAGTCCGAGGGTCACCGTCATGCCGACCGAACCGACGAGGAGCATGATCCGACGACCGACCCGGTCGACGAGGAGGATCGCGACGATCGTGACGACGATGTTCGTGACGGAGGTGATGACGGACGTGAGGAGGGCACTGGATTCGTCGAAGCCCACCGACTGCCACAGCGTGGTGGAGTAGTAGAAGATGACATTGATGCCGACGAACTGCTGGAACACCGACAGCAGGATGCCGACCCAGACGATCGGCTTGAGTCCTAGCCGGCTTCCCCGCAGGTCCCGCAGCGACTCCGAGCGCTCCGTGTCGATCGTGCCCGTGATCTCCTTGATCTTCACTTCGGTGTCGATCGTCCCCGTGACGGTCCGGAGCACTTCCGCGGCGCGCTTCACCTCGCCCTTGCGGACCAGATAGCGCGGGGATTCTGGCAGCCGGAGCGACATCAGCCCGTAGACGAGCGCGGGGATGGCCGCGACCATGAACATCCATCGCCACGCGGTCAGGCCCCACAGCGGCTGGTCGGCCTCCCCCGCGATGCCCGCGAGCAGGGCGTCGGACAGCAGCGCGGCGAAGATGCCGAGGACGATGGCGAGCTGCTGCAGCGATCCCAGGCGCCCTCGGATCGCTGCCGGCGACACCTCCGCGATGTACGCGGGTGCGATCACCGAAGCCGCACCGACACCGAGGCCGCCGATCACACGCCAGATGATGAGATCGACGACGCTGAAGGCGAGGCCGGAGCCGATCGCCGAGACGAAGAACATGGCGGCGGCGACCACCATCACGGGGATGCGACCGAACTTGTTCGAGACGGGTCCTGCGAACCAGGCGCCCACGGCGCAGCCGATCAGGGCCGACGACACCGCGAAGCCCTTGAGGCCCGTGCCGAGATCGAATCCGGAGACGTCTCCGGCCAGAGCGTCGACGGCGCCGTTGATCACCGCGGTGTCGAATCCGAAGAGGAATCCACCCAGAGCCGCCGCGATACTGACGGCGATCACGCGACGCTTGATGGTGGCTGGATCAGCTGGTCTGGACATGGCATCCCCCTCGCATCGTCAAGATGACGCGAGTCTATGCCAGCCCCGACCAGGGGCGGGGTCACCGCGCGGAGCCGTACCCTTCTTCGCCCAGCTCCTCGAGAATGCGGTTCAGATCCTGGATCGATGCGAAATCGATCGTGACCTGGCCTTTTCGGGCACCGAGCGAGATCCGGACGCGCGTGTTGAGCCGGTCTCCGAGCTTGCCGGCGACCTCGTCCAGGTAGGCCCGCCGCGCACCCGGCGTGGGCTTGGGAGTCTTCCCTGCGGACGGCTGCGACTTGGCGGCTTCCTCCGTCGCGCGAACGGACAGGTCTTCGTTGACGACCTTGTCCGCCAGACGCTGCATCGCCTCCGGCGAGTCCACGCTGAGGATCGCGCGGGCGTGCCCGGCGGTCAGCACGCCGGCGGCCACCCGCTGCTGCACCGGCACCGGCAGCTTGAGCAGGCGGATGGTGTTGCTGATCTGGGGACGGGAGCGCCCGATGCGCGTGGCCAGCTCCTCCTGGGTGATGCCGAAGTCGTCGAGGAGCTGCTGGTAGGCCGACGCCTCTTCGAGGGGATTCAGCTCCGAGCGGTGGAGGTTCTCCAGCAGCGCGTCACGCAGGAGATCCTCGTCGGCCGTGTCGCGGACGATGGCGGGGATCGCCTCGAGTCCGGCCTCGCGGGCAGCCCGCGTACGCCGCTCCCCCATGATGAGCTCGTATTCGCCGTCGTTGTTCTTCCGGACGACCACCGGCTGCAGCACGCCGAACTCACGGACGCTGTGCACGAGTTCCGCGAGGTCCTCGGGGTTGAAGTGCGTGCGGGGCTGCCGCGGGTTGGGGACGATCGCCTGCGGGTCGACCTGGATCAGGTGGATCCCCGGCACCGCCTCGAGTTCGGTCTCGGGCGCGGCGTCGGCGCTCGTGGAGGGAGCCTCGGGGGTCGGAGCGATCTTCGCGCCGGGGAAGAACACGTCGACGGGACGTTCGGTCTGGTCCGCCGTCGGGATGAGGGCGCCGATACCGCGGCCGAGTCCAGTGCGCTTCGCCATTATCTCTCCTTGCTCTGCGTCTGTCGCGACGCGATTTCGACGGCGGCCTCGCGGTACGCGATCGCCCCGGCGGACTGACCGTCGTAGGCGATGACCGTCTGGCCGAAACTGGGGGCTTCCGACACACGGACGGAGCGCGGAATCACGGTGTCCAGCACCTGCGAAGGGAAGTGGGACCGCACTTCCTCCGCCACCTGCTGGGCCAGCCGCGTCCGTCCGTCGAACATCGTGAGGAGGATGGTCGACAGATGCAGACCCGGGTTGAGGTGCTTCTGGATCATCTGGATGCTGCCGAGCAGCTGGCTCAGACCCTCCAGCGCGTAGTACTCGCACTGGATCGGGATGAAGACCTCGTTCGCGGCGGTGAAAGCGTTGATTGTGAGCAGCCCGAGGGAAGGAGGGCAGTCGATGATGACGAAGTCCACCGGATGGTCCGCGAGGTAGTCCTCCAGAGCCCGACGGAGGCGGTGCTCTCGCGCCACCTGCGCGACGAGCTCGATCTCAGCGCCGGCGAGGTGGATGGTGCTCGGCGCACAGAAGAGATTCGGACTCTCCGGGCTCGGCTGCACGATCTCCGCGAGGGGGAACTCGTCGATGAGGACGTCGTAGACGCTCGGGGTGTCGGCGTTGTGGGGCACCCCGAGGGCCGTGGAGGCGTTCCCCTGCGGATCGAGGTCGATGACAAGGACCTTCGCGCCCAGTCCCGCCAGCGCGGATGCGATGTTCACGGCGCTGGTGGTCTTACCCACGCCGCCCTTCTGATTCGACACCGTCAGGATGCGGGTGTCGCCACTGAACTCAACGGAGACCCCTTCCAGCGCGCGGCGCCGGGCGGAGAGATCCGCGATTTCTCGCGCGAGGGGTGTATCCATCCCGAACGACTCGTTCGACGATGCCTTCTCGGACTGTTTCACGTGAAACATCCACTCCTTTCGGGGCCGCGTTCCACTCTAATCGCAGGGACGGACCTCGCATCACCGGCACGACCAGGCAGCAGGATACGTGCCTCGCGTACCTCGTCCGCCGGATGGCCCGCAGGACGCAGAATCTGGACGTTTCACGTGGAACGCCTGGTTGCACTCCCGTCCTGCAGATTGGCCTCCTTGCCTCACTTCTCTGGCGTGTCGTCCGGGGTAGCGGGCGGAATTGGCTTCGTCATCATCCGTGTCCCAGGGTCACGTCGGGTGGCACGCCCGCCTCGGCCAGATCGAGGACATTCCTCCCCGTTCCGTCGTCATTCCACGCCGTCATGCAGCCCGGGATCCGTAAGAGCCCCGGCTTCGGGGCCCGCGATGGGCGCTCCGGCACGCGCAGGGTCGACATTTGCGCGCCGCTCCCCCAAGACGGGGCAGGCACCGCGGGCGCCACGCCGCCAGACGGGAGCGCCCCCGCGGACTGCTTCCTTGTCCGTGTCTGAACGGCCCCCTGCACCGGTCCAGCTCACCTGCACCATGCCATCGTCGTGTGAACCTCCGCACGACCCTTGGTCGGCCCCAGGCACTCGCGTGGCCCGCGTGCGCGTGGTGCTCCGTCCGCGCCTGCCTCTACCCGTCGCTGCCGTAAGGAGTCGCACGCGGCCCACGCCGGTCCCCCGGCACGCGGGATCCACCGGTCCGTTGCTCTTCGTGCGTGAGGACCGCCGATGAGTCCACACTCTCGCCCCTGTTTCACGTGAAACGTCCCGCGGTCCTCCATCTTCAGGCGAACGCGAACTCCGTGTCGCTGGATACCGTAGGTGGTCCAGTAGGCCGACCTGGTGTGAACTTTCTGGGGACCGGGAGCGGTGGCGCCCGCTGGAGTGCGCCCTCCATGCCGTGGCGCAATCGAGAAGCTCGGCACCAGCGTTCGCCAGGCGCGGCCCGGATCCTCCGGGACACCCCCAGAACGATACGCGGGTGACCGTGCGCACGTCGTCGAGCTCACGGCCACCGGTCGGTGCTCGGTTACGCACGAGAACTCCACGCGGTCCGCCAATCCCTGAGAGCACACCTCCTTCATCGGCCGTCGCCTGGATGCTCGCTGTCGCCTGCAACCAGACAATCAGGCGGCCCACGCCGAACCCCTCACTACAGGGGCACCCGCACCCACGAACGACCGCGTTCCAGCCGCCGCATAGATGGAGAGCGCCACCGTGAGTGCGACGCAACCCACGACCGATCACCAAGACTGACGCCCAGAAACCACCTGACTGTCATTGGGCCCGGCTTCGTCAGATCACGCAACCGCCCTGACCGCCGCAGGCTCACCCTGAACGACGTTCCGGGGAGACGGCGGTACGGAACCCGACGCTCGGCTCCGCGCGCTGCGATCCGTGGCCGTCGTCGCCGGGGAGCATGGGACGCCGAGCGTGGATAGGGACGCGGCTGCTCCCCCACTGCCCACGTGCTTCCATAGCGACTGAATCCAACCGTTTCTCGTGAAACCGCGGAACGACGCCGGACTCTCGGCTCTGCGCGCTGCGATCCTGGTTGAGCGCTGCCGCCCAGCATCAGGCCCTCTCCTAGATAGGGAGACCGCTGTCGCCCTGCCAGCGGTGCTCGCGCGGCGGCTGACGGCCAACGTTTCACGTGAAACAGCGGTACTAGCCCGACGCTCTGCCCTGCGCGCTGCGCTCCCTGCCAACTCCGCCAGCAGCATCGAACACTGGGCTCGAGTAGCAAGACGATTGCCTTACGCACCGCGATTGCTGCGCCCGGGTAACTGTCGCCACCGTTTCACGTGAAACCGCCGCACGGCTCCCGATGCTCGGCCCTGCGCGCCAGCCTCTTACCCAATATCGCCGCGCAGCCGTACCTACCGCCCTCAGGCAGCGAGCCGAGATCTCCCCTGGCCGCCAGCGCTTGGACCCCAGCTGCATTCAGCCGCCCTTTCACGTGAACGTCGGCGTCTCCTCCTCAGCGCACCGAAGGGGTCGGACGCCAGAAGCTGCGCCTACCCACAAGGCGTCGCCGTACGCCTACCGTGCCGCCCGGACATTTGGTCCGCCGCAGTCGCTACACTTCGTTGCCGTTGTTTCACGTGAAACGGACCAAAGCCGACAGGTGGCAGCCGAAACGGCCCACAGCCCTCTCGTCAGTGCATCCGGGCGGCCGAGCCCAGCCAGTCGTCCGCCCGACATCGCGAGTACGCGATGCGCGGGGCAGCGCTCGCGTTGCCACCCGACCTCGCATCGGGGCGCTGCCATCCGGATGGCGGGCCCACAGCACATGGAGCCAGGCGTTCGTGACGAGCGGTGTCGCCCCGGTTCGCGGATATCGCCTGGGCGCTGCCGGGCCGTACTCATGCAGGCACCGGAGCCTTGCCTTGGTGGCGCTCGGAAGACAGGGCATCACGGCAGTCACCGCGCGGACGTCGCCCTATCCCAACGGTCGACGGACACGGCCCACCCCTCAACCTCACGGGTGCCATCCCGCCCTGCCTCGGCAACACCTCCACCTCGCAATCGTCCCGTTGGCCCATCCGCGTTCACGGCACCCACTGACGAGCCCAGAGAAGGACGAATGTCGAAGCATCGGCGCACGGCAGTGTGACGATAGCCCACTCCCCCTGCGTCGCGTTCCTATCCCCAAGGCGATACAAGGGTGCAGACGGGAAGCTGTTTCACGTGAAACAGCTCGGAGTCCGAATCGGAGTAAGGCACCTTGCGCGACGCACCGACACAGGGCATCCCAGCCCAGCGCGTCGACCCGCGGTGTGAGTCCATCGATACGACGACAGGACGAACCATGGTGGGCGCCGGGAACGACGACAGCTCCGACTTCGATCCGGACGAACACACCCGCAGCCGCAGCTGAGCGGCCTCCGTGACGTGCTCGCACGACATCTCGCCGTAGAGACTGCCTTCCCGGCGACGTATCGACGGCGCCGGGAACATGGGTGCACGGTCGGACCCCGGGTCAGCCCCCCTTTCACGGGAAGCGGCGACCTCCTCAGCGCACGGAGGCGCGGACGACCCGCGTGGTCTCCGGGAGCAACCCCTCACCCAGCACTTCGACCCGAACATCCGCGAGCTTGAACTTCGCGATCTGCTTCCGTGCCGCTTCGATCTCGTTCGCGGCGTTCATCCCCTTCAACAGGGCCAACTCCCCACCATCGCGGACTAGGGGCGCTGTCAGAGGGATCAACGTCCGCAATGCGCTCACCGCACGAGCCGTGACGACATCGAAGGCGCCCTTCGCACGCACGTCCTCGGCACGCGCGCGGAGAATGGTGACGTTGGTGAGTCCCAGGTCATTCACTTGCTCAGTCAACCAATTGATCCGGCGCTCCATCGGCTCCACGAGGGTCCACGACACGTCGGGTCGCGCGATCGCGAGTACCAGACCAGGAAGTCCGGCTCCGGACCCGATGTCCGCGACGGAGCCGTGGAACAGGGGCGCGGCGATCGCGCTGTTCAGGATGTGACGGGTCCACAACCGGGGCAGTTCCAACGGTCCGATCAGGCCCCGCTCCTCCCCCTCACGCGCAAGGGATTCTGTGAACCGTCGAGCGAGCTGCAGGCGCTCCCCGAAGATCTGGGCAGCGACTGCCGGCTCCTGCTCGACGGTCTTCTCGCCGGGATCCTGCGTCTCGGACACGTGCCAGAGCTCGCCTTCCGTGTGTCAGTGCCGCCGCAGGACCGTGTGGCGGTCCGCGCCCTCGCCGTACGACTCGGAGACGAGCCCGCGCTCGGCGGCGATGTCGTGGACCAGCTTGCGCTCATAGCTCGACATCGCCGGCAGCGAGGCCTGCGACGAGCCCTCATCGAGCTTGGCAGCCGCCGCCTCGACCAGGGTCACGAGCTGACGGCGCCGCGCGTCGCGGGATCCACCGATGTCGAGGATGAGGCGCGAGAACGAGCCGGTCTTGTTCTGGACGGCGAGACGCGTGAGCTCCTGCAACGCCTGCACCGTATCGGGAGCGGAGAGCAGCGCGAGTCCGTCACCCTCGGCCTCGACCGAGACGTAGGCACGACCCTGACGGACGTCGAGGTTCAGATCACCGTCGATGTCTGCGATGTCGAGCAGCTCCTCGAGGTAGTCCGCCGCGACGTCCCCCTCGTTCTCGAGCTGCGCCACAGTGGGCTCTGTGCTCCCGGTCACGACCTCGCTCATGACGCGTTCCCCTTCTTCTTCGCACGCTTCTTGCCGACCGGCTGCTGTCGCTTCGGCGCCGCCGCCTTCGCTTTCTCGGCCTCCTCGAGCAGGCGCTGCTGCTCGGCCTCGTAGGCAGCCATCGGGACGACCTTGCCGGAGGAGTCGATCGCCTTGCCCTTGCGGGCGAGCCGCTCCTCGCGAGCCTTGGCGGCTTCAGAGCCGGGAGTCGGCATCTCACGGATGACGAGGAACTGCTGCCCCATGGTCCAGAGGTTCGAGATGAACCAGTACACGACCACGCCGAGCGGGAAGAAGACACCGGAGAAGATGAAACCCAGCGGCAGAACGTAGAGCATGATCTTCTGCATCTGGTACGCCTGGCCGGTCTTGGCCTCCGGCGAGAGGTTCTTCGAGATGATCTGCAGCTGCGTGAAGAACTGCGACGCGATCATCAGGACGACCAGGGTGATCAGAATGATGATCGCCGTGACGTTCTGGGCCTCGATCGCGTTGCCGAGGTTCTCGTGCAGGGACGCGACCCCGAAGAGCTTGGCGTCGTAGAACTCCTGCGTGAGTTCCGCGCTCAGCAGCCCGACACCGCCGACGCCCTGCGTCGCGTGCTTGCTGACGTCGCTCAGCACGCTGTAGAGCGAGAAGAAGATCGGCATCTGCACGAGCAGGGGCAGACAGCTCGACATCGGCGTCGTGCCGTGCTTCTTGTACAGCGCCATCGTCTCGCGGCTCATCGCCTCGCGCGAGAGCTGGTCCTTCTTGCCGCGATACTTCTCCTGGACTTTCCTCAGTTCAGGAGCAATTTCCATCATCTTCCGCTGGCTCTTGATCTGCTTCACGAACAGCGGGATGAGCGCTGCACGGACCACGATCACGAGGCCGACGATCGAGAGGACCCAGGTGATTCCGGAGGCCGCAGGGAGACCGACGGCCGTCAGCAGCCAGTGCCAGGCGACGAGGATGAGCTCGACGACCCACTTCAGCGGCCACAGGATCGTGCCGAGCAGGTCGAATCCGCCGGATGCCGGTTCCGGGCTGGGGGTGGCACTGGCGAACAGAAGGTCAAGACCCACCGATCAGTCCTTTCGGGAGGGGACGACGAAACCGTGTGCGGTCAGGTCGTAGCGGAAGTGTCGATGCGGTGTGACGTCGTCGACGCCTCCGCGAGACCAGGGATTGCAGCGGAGGATGCGCCACGCCGAGAGCAGAGCCCCCCGCACGGCGCCGTGCTGCTGCACCGCACCTACAGCGTAGGCGGAACAGGAGGGGTAGTACGCACACACGTCCCCGTACATCGGCGAGACCACCTTGCGGTACCCCGCGAGGAACGCGAGCACGGCGTTGCGCGGCAGGAGCGGGATGCTCCGAACCGCGTCTCGCCCGCGCATCTCCCCGGACCCCACCGAGGACGCCGGCAAGGCGGTCATGATGCGGCCTCGGCCGGCGTGAGCCGAGCCAGGCAGCGATGAACGTCGCTGCGGAGTTCGGCGTACGACGCGGTCGCGGACGCAGGAAGGGCACGGATGACGACATCCGTGCCCTGCGGAACACGCGGCAACGCCTCCGCACAGATGGCTTTGAGTCGCCGACGCACGGTGTTGCGCACCACTGCGGTGCCCACCTGCTTGCTGATGATGAAACCGAACCGCGCTGCCCTGCTCTCGCCCGTCGCCAGCATGGAGGTGAGGACGCGGGCCCCGCCACAACGTGATCCGCGTCGAACGACCAGTCGGTAGTCGCTCCCGCGGGTCAAACGGAACGGGCGGGCGAGCACAGCTGCTTACGCGGAGAGCTCGGTGCGGCCCTTCGCGCGGCGTGCCGAGAGGATGGCACGACCGGCGCGGGTGCGCATGCGGGCGCGGAAGCCGTGCTTCTTGGCGCGACGACGGTTGTTGGGCTGGAAGGTGCGCTTGCTCATGAGATCACTCCGGGAATGCTGCCACCGGATTCACTTCGACCGGAGACATAGGGAACTGCCATACAGGCATAAGTCAACCGATTAAGGGTACGTCTTGGCGGCGCGCAGGGCAAATCTACCGTACGGCCGTTCTCGGCCACTCCGCGCGCGAGGGCGCCATCCGGCCGTCGATATGCTATCCGGACCGCCGATGAGCGGAAAGTGCCGCGCCAGCGAGAGGCCGCGATGACCCACCAGCAGACCCCCTCCTCCGACTCCGGATCCGGGCCCGCCCGTGACGGCGGGGGAAGACGTGCACTCACCACCGCGGCGATCGCCACGGGCGCTGTCTCCCTGATACTCCTGGTCGCCCTGGCCGTTCCGTACTACGCACTCCAGAATCTCTGGCTGATCCCCGTGTTCGTCATGGGCGCGGCGGCCGCGATCGGCGGTATCGCCCTGAGCGTCCGTGCACGACGCGCACCATCGGCCGAGCGCCGGTCAGCCGGTCTCGGAGTGGCGGGGGCCGTCGCCGCCCTCATCCTCGCCCTCGTCCTGCTGGTCGTCTTCCTGCTCGGACTCTGGTCGCCGCCGCAGAACAAGGTGTTCCTCGAGGGAACAGGACCGCAGTCCGGGGTCACCGCGACGTTCAGCAGCGACGCCGAGACCAGGACGCTTCCCTGGCCGGGGCTGGGAAACGCGCAGTACACCACCTCGGAGTCGTCCACCTGGATCACGATCACGGCCCCGAGCGACAGCGACGATCAGACGGTGGGTTGCAGGATCTACTGGAACGATGAGCTGGTCGTCGAGAAGACCTCGGACTCGGGCACGGTCAGCTGCGAATACGACGCCGACTGACGGCGCGCGGCTCCCCTCCACACAGGAGCTATCCACAACCCCGAGCAACCGACCGAACCGCCACACGACCTGATTCTCTGCGGCAGGTTGCCGTTCCCGACGCCGATGACTAGCGTGGGCATCCGTAGTTATCCACAGGGCAGCCTCTCCCGCGCTCCCCTTCCCGATCCGTCGTCCGGAGCACCATGTCCTCACCAGCCCAGCCCGATGTCCCGATCTGGACCACGGTGCAGGAGCTGCTGGAATCCGATGATCGGGTCACCCCGCAGCTCCAGGGCTTCCTGAGCCTCGCGGTGCCGGCCGGCGTGATGTCGGCGACGCTGTATCTGGAGGTGCCGAACGACCTCACCGCGGCACAGATCAACAAGCGTCTGCGCCTGCCCATCATGGAGGCCCTCGCTCATGTCGGCGAGGAAGTGACGTCGTATCGGGTGGTCGTGAACCACGAGCTCGCCGATCAGCCCACCGCTCCCATCGCCGTGGCGGACTACGGTCGGCAGGACCCGGTGCGCGCCGAGTCACCGATGGAGCAGCCGACGGCGCTACGCCACGAGTCACGCCTCAACCCGAAGTACACCTTCGACAACTTCGTCATCGGCCAGTCCAACCGCTTCGCCCACGCGGCCGCGGTGGCCGTCGCCGAGGCGCCCGCCAAGGCCTACAACCCGCTCTTCATCTACGGCGACTCCGGACTGGGCAAGACCCACCTCCTGCACGCCATCGGCGACTACGCACAGTCGCTCTACGCCGGGGTCAAGGTGCGCTACGTCTCCAGCGAGGAGTTCACGAACGACTTCATCAACTCCATCGCCAACAACCGTGGCGCCGCCTTCCAAGCCCGGTACCGCGAGGTGGACATCCTCCTCATCGACGACATCCAGTTCCTCCAGGGGCGTGCGGAGACGCAGGAGGCGTTCTTCCACACGTTCAACACGCTGCACGACCACAACAAGCAGGTCGTGATCACCAGCGATGTCGCGCCGAAGCACCTCACGGGCTTCGAGGACCGCATGCGCAGCCGTTTCGAGTGGGGCCTCATCACCGACGTGCAGGCGCCCGATCTCGAGACCCGTATCGCCATCCTGCGGAAGAAGGCGCAGAGCGAGGCCCTCCACATCCCCGACGACGTGCTCGAGTACATCGCCACGGTGGTGTCCTCGAACATCCGCGAGCTGGAGGGAGCACTCATCCGGGTGTCGGCGTTCGCGAGCTTGAACCGCTCGGCCCTCGACATCTCCCTCGCCCAGACCGTGCTGCGGGACATCATCGACACGGCCGAGGACAACATCATCTCGCCCACCGACATCATCACGGCGACCGCGCAGTACTTCAAGCTCACCGTCGACGACCTCTACGGGTCCAGCCGTTCGCAGCAGATCGCCACCGCCCGACAGATCGCCATGTACCTCTGTCGTGAACGGACCAGCCTCTCCCTCCCGAAGATCGGCCAGCTCTTCGGCAACCGCGACCACACGACGGTCATGTATGCCTACAAGAAGATCAGCGAGCTCATGAAAGAGCGTCGCTCCATCTACAACCAGGTGACCGAGATCACCACGCAGCTCGGCCGCCGCTGACGACCTGCACTCACGAGAGGGACGCCGCATCCGATACCCGGACGGCGTCCCTCTCGGCGTTCCCCGACCATCCGCATGGCCGGATAGATGCGTCTATGCACATGTGGATAACTTGTGGATGACCGTGGAACGCGCCGTGCCGGATGTGGGCCAATCCAGCAAACCTGTGGATAACCCCGGGAAGAAGAAACGCTGACCGCCCCCTCTCCACCCGCGGATTCCTCAGGGTCTCCACAAGTGACAGGCTTGTAGTTCCCTACTCGCGTCTGCTTTCCACCGAGTTATCCACAGTATCCACAACTGTTAACACCGTTAAGGAGTTAAGTCATTCAGGGTGCGATCCGATCACCAGACGGTGGGGAGAACCGTCCGAGGCATGACAAGTCCTCCGGCGTAGGGAAGCGCAGGACTGTGGGGCTAGCATGGGATTCCCTGCACTGGCAGGACCCGACGACGACCCGTCATGTTCGACGACAAGGGAGCACCCGTGAGGTTTCAGGTCAACCGCGATGTCTTCAGCGAGGCTGTGTCCTTCGTCGTCAAGCTGCTCCCCCAGCGCAATCCGCAGCCGATCCTCGCCGGAGTCCTGATCGAGGCTGACGGTTCGGGGCTCACGCTCTCGGCCTTCGACTACGAGGCCTCCGCACGGACGACCATCGAGGCGACGGTCGAGACCCCGGGCACGATCCTCGTCCACGGCCGCCTGCTCTCGGACATCGCGAGCCGACTCCCGAACGCTCCCATCGAGATCGCCGTGGAGGATGACGGCGGGATCGCCGTCACCTGCGGCTCGGCGCGCTTCACGCTCGCCGCCATGCCGGTCGAGGAATACCCGTCGATCCCCGAGGTGTCGGGATCCTCCGGCGTCGTCCCCGCCGACGAGTTCGGCACCGCGATCGCGCAGGTCGGCTTCGCCGCATCCCGCGACGATGTGACTCCCGTGTTGACGGGTGTCCAGCTCGAGGTCACCGGCCACACGCTCAGCCTCGTCGCCACCGACCGCTACCGGGTCTCGCTCCGCGACGTGCCGTGGGACGGCGAGGCCGTCGAGGCGACCGCGCTGGTCCCCGCTCGCACGCTCGTCGAGGTCGGGAAGACCTTCGGTCACGCCGGCACGATCCAGATCGCGTTCTCGGGAGCCGGAGACCGCGAGATCATCGCGTTCACCGCAGGCAACAAGACCGTGACCTCGCTGCTCATCAAGGGCAACTTCCCCCCGGTGCGACGCCTCTTCCCGGAGCAGACCGACCACTACGCCGTCGTCAACACCGCCGATCTCATCGAAGCCGTCCGTCGTGTGTCCCTCGTGCTCGATCGTGCCGCTCCGCTCCGCTTCACGTTCTCGACCGACAGCGTCACGATGGATGCGTCCGGCAGCGAGCACGCCCGCGCGTCCGAGTCGGTCGACGCGATCCTCTCCGGCGGCGACGAGGTGACCCTGGGGCTCAACCCGCAGTACCTCATCGAGGCGCTCGGCGCGGTCAAGAGCGAGTTCGTGCGGGTGACGTTCACCTCCAGCGACAACGCCAACAAGCTCAGCCCGGTCCTCATCACCAGCCAGACCTCCGTCGACCAGGCCGGTCTGGACTCGTTCAAGTACCTGCTGCAGCCCAACCTGCTCCTGCGCTGAGCGCGAGCTCTCGCCCCGAGGGAGTGTCCGACCCGGGAGGTAGGCTGGCTCCGTGATTGTGGAGCACCTCAGCCTGGTCGATTTCCGCAATTACGCGACCGCGGAACTCGCGCTGCGCCGAGGGCCGAACGTGCTCGTCGGGCGGAACGGCCAGGGCAAGACGAACCTCGCCGAGGCCGTGGTCTTCCTCGCGACACTCGGGTCGCATCGGGTGTCGTCCGATGCCCCGATGGTGCGGGACGGCCAGGACTTCGCCGTCATCCGGGCTCGGCTCTCCCACGGCGAGCGGCGCGTGCTGGTCGAGGTGCAGCTCAATCGGCAGGGATCGAACAAGGCTCGCATCAACGGCTCCCCGTCGAAGACCAACGAGCTCCCCCGCTATGCGCACGTCGTGCTGTTCGCGCCGGAAGACCTCCAGATCGTCCGCGGAGACCCGTCGGCCCGTCGCCGGTTCGCCGACCAGCTCCTCATCCAGCGCACCCCGCGTCTCGCCGCGGTACTGGCCGATTACGATCGCGTGCTCAAGCAGCGCAATGCCCTTCTCAAGTCGGCGCGGGCGCGCGGCATCCGCGGTGAGGCCTTGAGCACGCTGGACGTCTGGGACGACAAGCTCGTGTCCCTCGGATCGGAGATCATCACCGCGCGGCAGCGGTTGGCCGCCGACCTGCAGCAGCCGGTGGCCGACGCCTACGCGGCGATCGCGGGCGCCGACCACCGGCCGCAGCTGGACTGGGCCCTGTCCGTCGCCGGCGGCGATCCGGAGGACGACGACGATCGGGACGACACAGAGGGCACCGCTCCCGGCGACGACGTGCGCGGGGACACCCGTCGCATCGCCGAGATGTTCCGCGCCTCCCTCGCCGCGAAGCGATCGAACGAGCTCGACCGCGGCCTCACCCTCACCGGACCGCACCGCGACGATCTGGTGCTGCGTGTCCGCGACCTCCCCGTGAAGGGCTACGCCTCGCATGGCGAGTCCTGGTCCGTCGCACTCGCTCTGCGTCTCGCCTCCGCAGAACTCCTGCGCAGCGAGTCTCCCGCCGGCGACCCGGTGCTCATCCTCGACGACGTCTTCGCCGAGCTCGACGCGGATCGGCGCCAGCGACTCGCCACCCTCACCGCAGGCTACGAGCAGGTGGTGGTCACCGCGGCGGTGGAGGAGGATATCCCCGACGTGCTCCATGCTCACGTGGTCCGTATCGCGGCGGGCACCATCAGCGACGAACGGAACCGATCGCAGGGAGAGGAGGGTGCGAGTAATGACTGATGTGCTCACCGACAGCGCGGCCGCGCCGGAGGCTCCCGAGACCGTCGCCACCTACCTGCGACTGCGGGGACTCCAGCCGAGCGCCAAGAACTGGAAGCGCAAGCGACGGATCACCGTCGACGACGACAACGCGCCGTTCACCCCCGGGCGCGATCCGGGCAGCCTCGGTGCCGTCCTCGACACCCTCAGCCGAGAGTCCGGGTGGGAGACGACGCTCGCCCGGGAAGACCTCGTCCGACAGTGGGCCGACCTCGCCGGGGCGGACACCGCGAAGCACTCGGAACCGGTGTCGCTCGAGCGCGGGCTGCTCACTGTGAAGTGCGATTCGACGGCCTGGGCGAAGAACCTGCAGTTCATGCGTGCGACCATACTCACGGAGATCGGGCGACGGTATCCGGAGGCGGGGGTGGAGAACCTCCGCTTCATCGGACCGGACGTCCCCTCGTGGAAATGGGGTCCCAGAGCCGTTCCAGGGCGGGGCCCGCGCGATACCTACGGGTAGGGCACCATGCAAGGGGTCCGAAACGCTCAGAGGGCCACACGCGGCCGTTGAGCGGCATTTCGACTCGAAACCCGGCTAGAATGGGAGTTCGAGATATCGATCTGGAGAATGCCCTCTGATGACGCCTGAATCCCCTGCTGACGAGACGGAACCGAACAACGACGCTTCGTCGGGCTCACAGGCCGGAGAATCGGCGGCACCCGCACCGAAGAAGCAGCAGCCCGGTGAGTACGGCGCCGACTCGATCCAGATCCTCGAAGGACTCGAGGCCGTGCGCAAGCGCCCCGGCATGTACATCGGCTCGACCGGACCCCGCGGACTGCACCACCTCGTCTACGAGATCGTCGACAACTCCGTCGATGAGGCGCTGGCCGGCTACGCCGACACGATCCTCGTCACCCTTCTTGCCGACGGCGGCGTGCGGGTGGTCGACAACGGCCGCGGTATCCCCGTCGATCCGCACTCCTCCGACCCGTCGAAGTCCACCGTCGAGGTGGTCCTGACGATCCTGCACGCCGGCGGCAAGTTCGGCGGTGGCGCTTACGCCGTCTCCGGCGGTCTGCACGGCGTCGGTTCCTCGGTCGTGAACGCGCTGTCGACCCGCTTCGACGTGGAGGTCAAGCAGAAGGGCTTCGTCTGGCGGCACAGCTTCGCCGAGGGCGGCGTCCCGCAGCAGAAGCTCGAGAAGGGCGAGGCCACCGAGGAGACCGGGACGAGCATCACGTTCTGGCCGGACGCAGAGATCTTCCAGGAGACGGTCGAGTTCGACTACGACACGCTCCGCACCCGGTTCCAGCAGATGGCGTTCCTCAACAAGGGACTGCGCATCGAGCTGTCCGACGAGCGGCCGGAGTCGGCGTACGAGACGGAGGAGGAGGGCCAGGCGGTCACGAAGCAGCCGAGCGACGTCTTCTTCTACGAGCGCGGTCTCGTCGACTACGTCGAATACCTGAACAAGGTGCGTCACGCCGAGGTCGTCAACGAGGAGATCATCGCCTTCGAGTCGGAGGACACGGCGCGCAAGATCTCGCTCGAGGTCGCGATGCAGTGGACCACGTCCTACACGGAGAACGTGTTCACCTACGCGAACACGATCAACACGCACGAGGGCGGCACGCACGAGGAGGGCTTCCGGGCGGCGCTCACCACGCTCGTCAACCGCTACGCCCGTGCGAACAACCTCCTCAAGGAGAAGGACGACAACCTCTCCGGCGACGACGTGCGTGAGGGGCTGACCGCCGTCATCTCGATCAAGCTCGGCGAGCCGCAGTTCGAGGGCCAGACCAAGACCAAGCTCGGCAACACCGAGGCGAAGGCCTTCGTGCAGAAGGTCGTCGGCGATCAGCTCGGCGACTGGTTCGACCGCAACCCGACCCAGGCGAAGAACGTCATCCGCAAGGCGATCGACGCGGCGACGGCACGCCTCGCCGCCCGCAAGGCGCGCGAGACGGCTCGACGCAAGAGCGTCTTCGAGTCGGCGGCGATGCCCGACAAGCTCAAGGACTGCACGAGCAAGGACCCGTCGATCAGCGAGATCTTCCTCGTGGAGGGCGACTCGGCCGGCGGTTCGGCGGTGCAGGGTCGCGACCCGCACACGCAGGCGATCCTCGCGCTGCGCGGCAAGATCCTCAACGTCGAGCGCGCGCGTCTCGACAAGGCGCTCGGCAACAAGGAAGTCCAGGCGATGATCCAGGCCTTCGGCACGGGTATCGGCGAGGAGTTCGACATCGAGAAGGCGCGGTATCACAAGATCGTGCTGATGGCCGATGCCGATGTCGACGGTCAGCACATCACCACCCTGCTGCTCACGCTGCTGTTCCGCTACATGCGCGGACTCATCGAGGCCGGCTTCGTGTACCTCGCGATGCCCCCGCTCTATCGCCTCAAGTGGTCGAACGCGGCGCACGAGTACGTGTTCAGCGACGCCGAGCGCGACGCGCTGCTGGCCTACGGACTGGAGAACGGCAAGCGCATCCCGAAGGACGCCGGCATCCAGCGCTACAAGGGTCTCGGCGAGATGAACGCCAAGGAGCTCTGGGAGACCACGATGGACCACACCACCCGGACGCTCCGCCAGGTGACCATCGAGGACGCCGCCGCCGCAGACGAGATCTTCAGCGTGCTGATGGGCGAGGACGTGGAATCGCGTCGGAGCTTCATCCAGCGCAACGCCAAAGACGTCCGGTTCCTCGACATCTGATCACCGCGGGGCCCCTGAGCGTGTGCCAGGGGATCCGACGCCTCGACAAGCTCAGCCAACCAGGAAAGACACATGACTGACGAAGAACGCCCCGACATCACCGAGGGCCACGAGCACGGCAAGATCGACCAGGTCGATCTGCAGTCGGAGATGCAGCGCAGCTATCTCGACTACGCCATGGCGGTCATCGTCGGCCGTGCTCTCCCCGATGTGCGCGACGGTCTCAAGCCCGTGCACCGGCGCGTGATCTACGGCATGTACGACGGCGGATTCCGTCCCGACAAGTCGTTCTCCAAGTGCGCCCGCGTCGTCGGCGAGGTCATGGGTCAGTACCACCCGCACGGCGACTCGGCGATCTACGACGCGCTCGTCCGTCTCGTGCAGCCGTGGTCGCTCCGATACCCGCTCGCTCTCGGCCAGGGCAACTTCGGCTCCCCCGGAAACATGGGCGCGGCGGCACCGCGATACACCGAGACGAAGATGGCCCCGCTCGCGCTCGAGATGGTGCGCGACATCGAAGAGGACACCGTCGACTTCGCCGACAACTACGACGGCCAGACCCAGGAGCCGACGGTTCTGCCGTCCCGGTTCCCGAACCTCCTCGTCAACGGCTCGGTCGGCATCGCGGTCGGCATGGCGACCAACATCCCGCCGCACAACCTTCGTGAGGTGTCCGATGCCGCTCTCTGGGCGCTGGACAACCCGGACCTCCCCCGGGAGCAGCTGCTGGACGGGCTGATCCAGCGCATCCCCGGACCGGACTTCCCCACCGGCGCGCAGATCCTCGGCACGAAGGGCATCCACGAGGCGTACCGCACCGGCCGCGGCTCGATCACGATGCGCGCGGTCGTCAACGTCGAGGAGATCCAGGGGCGGACCTGCCTGGTCATCACCGAGCTGCCGTACCAGGTGAACCCCGACAACGTGGCCGTCAAGATCGGCGACCTCGCGCGCGACGGCAAGATCACCGGCATCGCCGACATCCGCGACGAGTCCTCGGACCGCACGGGTCAGCGCCTCGTCGTCGTGCTCAAGCGCGATGCCGTGGCGAAGGTGGTGCTGAACAACCTCTACAAGCACACGCAGCTGCAGGAGAACTTCGGCGCGAACATGCTCGCGATCGTGGACGGCGTGCCCCGGACGCTCGCGATCGACGGCTTCATCTCGAACTGGATCGCCCACCAGATCGACGTCATCGTGCGACGGACGCAGTTCCGGCTGAACGAGGCCGAGAAGCGCATGCACATCCTGCGCGGCTACCTGAAGGCGCTCGACGCGCTCGATGAGGTGATCGCGCTCATCCGCCGGTCGCAGACGACCCAAGATGCGAACGAGGGTCTGCAGAAGCTCCTCGACATCGACGAGATCCAGGCCGATGCGATCCTGCAGATGCAGCTCCGTCGCCTCGCCGCACTGGAGCGTCAGAAGATCATCGACCAGGCGAACGAGCTCGAGGCGCTCATCGCGGACTACAAGGCGATCCTCGCCGATGAGGGCCGGCAGCGGACGATCATCCGCGAAGAGCTCACCGCGATCGTCGACCGGTTCGGGGACGAGCGGCGCACGCACATCCTGCACGGCTTCGACGGCGACGTCTCGATGGAAGACCTCATCGCGGAAGAGGAGATGGTCGTCACCGTCACGCGCGAGGGCTACATCAAGCGCACGCGCAGCGACAACTACCGTTCGCAGCACCGGGGTGGCAAGGGCGTCAAGGGCGCCCAGCTCCGCGCCGACGACATCGTCGAGCACTTCTTCGTCACGACGACCCATCACTGGTTGCTGTTCTTCACCGACAAGGGCCGGGTCTACCGCGCGAAGACGTACGAGGTGCCGGAGGCCGGGCGTGACGCGAAGGGCACGCACGTCGCGAACCTCCTCGCGCTGCAGCCGGACGAGAGCATCGCGCAGGTCCTCGACATCCGCGACTACGCGGTGGCCGACTACCTCGTCCTCGCCACGCGCGAAGGCCTGGTCAAGAAGACCCGCCTCGACAACTACGACACCAACCGCCAGGGCGGCGTGATCGCGATCCGGCTGAACGACGAGGACGAGCTGGTCAGCGCCCTCCTCGTCAACGCCGAGGACGACATCCTCCTCATCAGCCGCAAGGGCATGTCGGTGCGGTTCCAGGCGACCGACGAGGCCCTGCGCCCGATGGGTCGCGCCACCGCCGGCGTGAAGGGCATGAAGTTCCGCGAGGGCGACAGCCTGCTGTCCGCTTCGGTCGCCGCACTCGGGAAGTACGTGTTCGTCGTCACCGACGGCGGCTATGCCAAGCGCACCGCCGTCGAGGAATACCGGGTCCAGGGGCGCGGCGGATACGGCATCAAGGTCGCCAAGCTGAACGACGATCGGGGCACTCTCGCGGGCGGTCTGATCGTGTCCGAGGACGACGAGGTCTTGGTGGTTCTGTCCAGCGGCAAGGTGGTACGCTCTGCCGTGGCCGAGGTCCCCGCCAAGGGTCGCGACACCATGGGAGTGGTGTTCGCCCGCACGACGGAGGCCGACCGCATCCTCGCCATCGCCCGGAACGGTGAGCGTGGTCTCACCGAAGAAGAGACCGAGCCGGATGCCGATGCCGAGGCCCCCCAGACGACTGAGACACCCGAGGATACAGACGCATGAGCACAGTGGCCGACAAGCTGGCGAAGAAGTCGACACGGAAGACCGGCGGTAAGCAGGTCCGTCTGCGGCTCGTCTACGTCGACTTCTGGTCCGCCGTGAAGCTCTCGTTCCTGGGAGCGGTCGCGCTGGCCGTCGTCACGATGGTGTCGTTCTTCCTGATCTTCCTCGTGTTGCAGGCCACCGGCATCATGTCCACCGCCGACGAGTTCGTGCGCAGCTTCACCGACGGCGCCATCCCGCTGTCCGAGCTGGTGGGGCTGCCGCAGGTCATGGCGTTCGCCGCCGTCGTCGCGATCCTCAACCTCATCGTGTTCACGGTGCTCGGCGCCGTCGTCGCCGGAATCTACAACCTGGCCGTGAAGGTCACCGGCGGGTTGCTCGTCGGCTTCATGTCGAACTGAGCCTCCGAGACCCCGTCTTCCCGCCGAGACCCCGGCCTGCGCACCGATGCAGGCCGGGGTTTCGGCGATAGGACGGGGTTTCGGCAGAGTAGGGAAAACCCGAACGGGAGTGTCCGGCTGACTCGGTGGGCGCGGTCGCGCGGCGGCCCTACCGTGGAAGCATGACCACACAGACTGCGACCCCCGCGGCCGCTGCGACCGGGAGGCCGCCGCTGCGCATCCCCCTCACGATCCTGCATCTCGCCGGTGTCGGGGTGATCGGGGGCGCCATCTTCGGGATGCTCGGCGGGCTCCTCGGCACCGGGCTCGGCCTCCTCTTCGTCTTCGGCGTCGGCATCGTGGTGCTCGTAGGCCTCGTGTACGCGCTCTTCGGCGTCGGCTGGTTCGAGATCGCCCGCGTCGCCGGCCTGTACCGGGTGCCGAACGCCCCGCTGCGGCTCCAGCGCCGGGACCGGCCCGGCTTCGGCGGCTGGCTCCGCTCCCTCGGGCGGCAGGCCATCGACGGACGGATGTGGCGCGCGGTCGCGAACTTCGCCATCACCGCCGTCCTCGGGTTCGTGGTGCTCCGGCTGTTCTGGGCCTTCCTCTGGTCGATCTTCATCGCCTTCGCCCCGCTGACGTCGGTAGAGACGATCATCGGTCCCTTCGGTGGCGGGCAGATCCCGGTGTCCTGGGCGCCCCTGATCGGTATCCTCGGCGCGCTCGCCTCGGCGGCCGGCATCATCGGCCTCGCGCTCCTGGCTCGCACGCTGGCGCTGGCGATCGTCGCCCGGGCCCGGGAGGTCGAGCTCACCGAGCGTGTGCGGGCATCCACCGCCCAGCGGGAGGGAGCGGTCCGCGCGGCCGACCTGGAACGGACGCGGATCGAGCGCGACCTGCACGACGGCGTCCAGCCGCGGCTCGTCTCGGTCGGGATGACGCTGGGCCTCGCCCAGCAGAAGATCGACACCGACCCCGACGCCGCGAAGGAGCTCATCTCCGAGGCGCACACGTCGACGAAAGCGGCGATCACCGAGCTCCGGCAGCTCGCACGAGGCATCCACGCGTCGGTGCTCGACGACCGCGGCCTGGACGCCGCACTGTCGGCGCTCGCCAGCCGCTCCCCCATCCCCGTGCAGTTGGACGTGCGGATGGACCCTTCGACAAGCTCAGGGACCCAGGGTCGCGGCTCAGGGACCCAGGGTGGCGGCTCAGGGACCCAGGGTGGCGGCTCAGGGACCCAGGGTGGCGGCTCAGGGACCCAGGGTCGCGGCTCAGGGACCCAGGGGTACGGCTCAGGGACCCCGCGGCCGGGGCGCGATGCGGAGGCGGCGGTGTACTTCTCCATCGCCGAGTCGCTGACCAACGCGGCGAAGCACTCCCGAGCGAGCGAAGCGCGCGTCACGGTCCGGCTCCGTGAGGGGAACACCCTCTGGGCGCGGGTCGAGGACAACGGCATGGGCGGCGCCCAGGTGATCCCGGGCGGAGGCCTCGACGGCATCGCGAACCGGATCCTCGCCGCCGGCGGGACCTTTCGACTCGACAGCCCCCAGGGCGGTCCGACCAGCCTGGAGGTGAACGTGCCATGCGCATCCTGATCTGCGAGGATTCCGTCCTCCTGCGCGAGGGCCTGGTGCGCCTCCTCGAAGACGCAGGCCACGAGGTGGTCGCCGCGCTCACCGACACGACCGGTCTTCGCGAGGCCGTGCTCTCGACCACGCCCGACCTCTGCATCCTCGATGTGCGGCTCCCGCCCACGTTCACGGACGAGGGCATCCGCGCGGCGCTGGACCTGCGTGCCGTGCACCCGGCGCTCGCCATCCTCGTGCTGTCGCAGTATGTGGAGGAGCGCTACGCGTCCGACCTCATCGCCGCGCAGGGCGGTCCGCTCGGCTACCTCCTGAAGGACCGGGTGGCGGATGTCGCCGAGTTCATCGATTCGGTGCAGCGGATCGCCGACGGGGCCACGGTGCTCGACCCGGAGGTGGTGGCTCAGCTCCTCACCCGGCGGAACCGCGACGACCGCATGATGCGGCTCACCGAGCGGGAGCGCACCGTGCTGGCCCTGCTCGCCGAGGGCAAGTCGAACCAGGCGATCGCCGGCCTCCTCTTCCTCTCGGCGGCGAGCGTCGAGAAGCACATCACCTCCATCTTCCAGAAGCTGGGCTTCGAACAGGACGAGTCGGGCAACCGCCGCGTGCTCGCCGCCCTCGCCCACCTCGAGAACACGGGCGGCACGACGCCGCCGAACGGCCAGACAGGAGTCACACGATGACCACCGAGAACACCGGAGCACAGGGGAGACACACCCCGATCACTCCTCCCCCGCCGCCGTCCGCGGCCTCACCCACGCCGGCGCCCGGCGCGCCCGGACCCCGGCGCTCCTCCGGAGCGACCGCCGTCATGATCGTCACCGCCGTGGTCGGTGGGATCGCCCTGCTCGGAGCCGGAGGCACGGCGGCCGTCGCGGCTACCGGCACCCTCCTCTCCTCCAGCCGGCCGGATTCGGTGCAGACGGTGGACGTCGACGGCGTCACCGCGATCGATCTCGACGCCGACGCGAGTATGGTCCGCATCGACTTCGGCGATGTGGACGCGGCGGAGCTCTCCGTGACCAACGGCCGCGGTTCGTGGACGTTCGAGCGCGAGGCGGACGAGCTCGTCGTCCGGAGTCCTCGGCCGGCCTTCGGCTGGTGGTTCGGCAACTGGTTCGGCGACGACGAGCGTGCCGTCCTCACCCTTCCGGAGGAGCTCAGCGGCTCCGACCTCGACGCGAGTCTCACGCTCGATGCCGGCGCTCTCGACGTCTCCGGTGAGTTCGGCACGCTGGAGGTCCAGATCAACGCCGGATCCCTCGACGTCTCCGGTGCGGCCTCGGCCTTCGATGTGCAGATGAATGCGGGACGCGCGGACGTCCTCCTGGACGGCGTCGACCAGGCGGATCTCGGCATCGCTGCAGGCGATCTGACGGTGGAGCTGACCGGCGATGCGCCGACGACGACCACGATCGACGTGAGCGCCGGATCGCTGAATCTGACCCTTCCCGACGTGGAGTATCGGATCAGTCAGGACGTCAACGCGGGCTCGTTCGATGCCCGGGTCGACGAGTCCCCGAGCGCTCGCCGCACGATCGACGTGTCCGTGTCGGCCGGCAGCGTGGACGTCAGTCCGGGACGGTGACCCGGCCGAGGGCGAGGATCCCGGAGGGGGTCCTCGCCCTCGATTCGGATTTTCGCCGAAACTCCGGTAAAGTTCTGGAGGTTGACGGGGCTATAGCTCAGGCGGTTAGAGCGCTTCACTGATAATGAAGAGGTCCCAGGTTCAAGTCCTGGTAGCCCCACCCTTTCAATTCAAGAATTCCCTCACGGGGCCTTAGCTCAGTTGGTAGAGCGCCTGCTTTGCAAGCAGGATGTCAGGAGTTCGAATCTCCTAGGCTCCACCATCCTCTCCCTCACCGGTCGGCCGGCGTGAGTTCGTGCGGCGCCGTGTTCAGTCGCTCGGCCCCGTCTGCCGTCACGACCACGATGTCCTCGATGCGGGCTCCCCACTCGTCGGCGAAGTAGATGCCGGGCTCGATGCTGAAGGCCATGCCCTCGCGGAGCACGAGGTCGTTGCCGGGCGCGATGTAGGGCTCCTCGTGCACCGAGACGCCGATCCCGTGACCCGTGCGATGCAGGAACGCGTCGCCGAGCCCCGCCTCCGCGAGAACCGAGCGGGCGGCCGCGTCGACCTCCGCCGCGGTGACCCCGGGGTGCACCGCATCCACGGCGGCCTGCTGCGCCCGGACGAGAGTGGCGATCCGGTCCGCGGCTGCCGGATCGGGCGTTCCGACGACGTAGGTCCTCGTGCTGTCCGAGTTGTAGCCGCTCGGAACGGCACCCCCGATGTCGACGACCACCACATCGCCGTCCTCGATGACCCGGTCGGAGACCTCGTGGTGCGGGTCGGCCCCGTTGGGCCCCGACCCGACGATGACGAACTCGACGGTCCGATGCCCCTCCTCCACGATCGCCGCGGCGATGTCGGCGGCGACCTCCCGCTCGGTGCGGCCGGCGCGCAGCCAGCCGGGCACGCGGCGGTGCACGGCATCGATCGCCGCGCCGGCTCGGCGCAGCTCGGCGATCTCCTCGTCGTCCTTGGTCATCCGGCCCTCGCGGAGCACCGGCGTGGCGAGTTCGAGCCGGGCCTCCAGCCCTTCCCCGATCGGGACGACGTGCAGCGCGGGAAGCGCCTCCGACACCCCGACGCGGGAGACGGGACCGGTCGCCGCGGCGACGAGGGCGTACGGATCGTCGCCGTCGACCCAATCGGCGACGGTCAGTCCGAGTTCTCCGACGGCCGTGCTGCGCACCTTGGCGAGCTCCATCCGCGGGACGATGACCGTCGCCGCGCCCTGCGGCGGCAGGACGAGGGCGGTCAGCCGCTCGATGGTGTCACCCTCGACACCGAGGAGGTACTGCAGGTCGGGGCCGGGACCGACGATGATCGCGTCGAGGCCAGCCTCCTTGGCGCGCTCCTGCGCGCGTGCGAGACGGCGGGCGTAGACGGCGGCGGAGAAGGGAAGGGTGCTCACAGGCACCACGCTAACGCGCGCGACCCCGCTGCGTCAGATCCACTTCGGGATCAGCTGATCGCCTGGCGGATGCGTCCGGCGAGGAACTCGAGGTCCTTCTCCGTGAGCGCGGTCACCGCGTACGCGGTCGGCCAGACGGTGCCGTCATCGAGGTTGGAGATCGGCTCGAACCCGAAGGTGCCGTAGCGGACCTTGAACTTGCTGGCCGGCTGGAAGAAGCACAGCACCTTCCCGTCGCGCCCCCACGCGGGCATACCGTAGTACGTGCGCGGCACGAGGTCCGGCGCCACCTCGGAGACCAGCGCGTGCAGCTTCTCCGCAAGGGCCCTGTCCTCATCGGTGAGCTTGGCGACGGCCTCCTTCAGGTCGGCCTCTCCGGCCGCGCGCAGCTCCTCCGGCGACTTCTTCGCTCGCGAGCGTCGCGTGCGGGCCTCCTTGGCGGCGGCCTGCATGGCCTCGCGCTCCTCGGCGGTGAAGTTCTTCTCGGTGTCAGCCATGATGTTCCTCTCGCGGGCCGGATGAGGCTCCCAGCGTAGGGACGGCGCGTGATGTCGGGCTTCTCGATTCGTGATCGATCACCCCGATCGTCACGCGGCGAGGGACGGCCCGAGACCCGGATAAGGTGTGACGCATGGACCTGCGCGTCGCCGCATACGGGGTCGTCACCGATGAGGGTGGGCGCCTCCTGCTGGCGCGGTGGACGGAGGGCCGACGCGTGGCGTGGACGCTCCCGGGCGGCGGCCTGGAACCGGGCGAGGCGCCGGAGGATGCGGTGCGGCGGGAGCTCCGCGAGGAGACCGGGTACACGGTCCGGGTCGGGCAACTCCTCGGCATCCACTCCCGTGTCATCCCGGCCGGACGGCGCGTGCAGAAGTCGTCCGACCCCCTGCATACCCTGCGCATCGTCTATCGGGCCGAGGTCACCGGGGGGAAGCTGCGCTGGGAGACGGACGGCTCCACCGATCGCGCCGAGTGGTTCGCGCTCTCCGCTGTCGCCGGACTGCAGCGTGTACGGCTGGTGGACATCGCCCTGCGGATGGCCGGCCTGCTCTGAGGCTCCGGCGACGGTCAGCGCTCTTCGGGCACCGAGATGTCGGCGACGGTCGCCCCGTACGCCGCGATGAGGGCGTCGGCGTCGACGAAGAGGCTGTATCCGTGCGCGCCCGCGCCCATCGCGACCCGCTCGCCGACGATGGACGCGTCGGCGTAGACAGGCCAATCCGTGGTGCTGCCGATCGGGACGATGGTTCCGCGCTCGTAACCGGTCGCCGCGAGAGCGAGCTCGGGTTCGGGCAGGCGGAGTTTGTTCACTCCGACGACGGCCCGCAGCTTCGGCCAGGAGATGGACCGACCACCGGGGATGAGCGCGAACAGATAGGTGTCGTCCGAGCGCTTGACCACGAGGGTCTTCACGATGCCGGACGGCGGGATGCCGAGGATCTCGGCGGCTTCGACGAGGCTACGCGCCTGCGGCCGCTCGCGGATCTCGATGTCGAGTCCGCGGGCGGCCGCAGCATCCCTCACCCGCGCGTGCGGGTCGGGAGTGGTCACGCGTCGGGAGCCGACAGCGGGTCGTCGGCGACCCAGAGCTCGTCGTCGGCCCGCAGCGCCTGCCAGGCGGCGTACAGCACGCCGACGGCGGCCGCAGCACCCAGGACGATGGCGATGACGGATCCGAGACCGGGACCCTTCTTCTGCGAGACGGCCTTGCGGGCCTTGTACTCGACGCCGTGGCGCTTGGCGTTCGCGACGTCCCAGGCGGTCAGCGCCGTACCGACGACGCCGCCCACGATCGGAACGACCTTGTCGTCCACGACGTGCTTGCCGGCCTTGACCGAGCGGTCCACGACCGGGGCGACGCGGCGGTTGTAGGTGTCCTGGACCACCGGGACGATCTGCTCGCGATTGAAGTTGCCGAGCTGGCGACCCGCCTCACGAGCGACGTCGGCAGCGTGGCCGACGAGCACCTGCTGGTCTTCCCACAGCTGGTTCGCGTCCTTCTGAAGACGACGAAGCTGCTTCTTCCGCTTGCGGCTGAGGCTCACGATGCTCTCCTGTCCATTGGAGTACGGGTTCCCCATCTTGCCACGAGAGGCTGGATGCGGCGAGGGAATCGCCCGCCCCTTGCATCATCGGCTCCCGCGTTGTACATGCCCGGCTCGCTCACCGGAAGCTCTGCGAGAATGAACGCATGGTTCACGCTTCCCACGTCGCAACTCTGCACACCAACCACGGTGACATCGTCATCAACCTCTTCGGCGACCACGCCCCGAAGACGGTCAAGAACTTCGTCGGCCTCGCCGACGGCTCCCAGGAGTGGACGCACCCCGCCACCGGCAAGCCGGGCGAGGGTCCCCTCTACAAGGACGTCATCTTCCACCGCATCATCCCGAACTTCATGATCCAGGGCGGCGACCCGCTCGGCCAGGGCGTCGGCGGTCCGGGGTACAACTTCGACGACGAGATCAACAACGAGCTCAACTTCAACGAGCCCTACATCCTCGCGATGGCCAACGCGGGCCTCCGCCGCAACGCCATCACCGGCAAGGTCGAGGGCACCAACGGCTCGCAGTTCTTCATCACGACCGACCCGACCCCGTGGCTGCAGGGCAAGCACACGATCTTCGGGGAGGTCGCCGATGACGCATCGCGCAAGGTCGTCGACGCGATCTCCGCGGTCCCGACGGCGGCGGGCGACCGCCCGATCGAGCCCGTGGTGCTGCAGTCGATCGACATCGTCGCCGCCTGACGACAGCGACGGCCGATCCGGATGACGACGCCCGAGTTCACGAACAACCGTGAGAACTTCTGCTACCGGCATCCGGATCGGCAGTCCTTCGTGCTCTGCCAGCGGTGCCTGCGCACCATCTGCCCCGAGTGTCAGACGCCCGCCCCGGTCGGCGTCATCTGCCCGGAGTGCATGAACGCGGAGCGCAAGAACCGCACCCCCGCTCAGAAGAAGGCCGCGCGTCGGTGGCGTGGTGGTGGGGCCACGACCATGGGTGCCGTGCGCAGCGGCAAGCCCGTCGTCACGTACGTCCTGCTGGCGGTGACGTCGTTCATCGGCCTGGTGCAGCTGATCCCCGGGCTCAACGCCCCGATCATCCAGGCTCTCGGCTTCTACGCGCCGTTCCTCTACCCGAACCTCTCCCTCCTGCCGTTCGAGCCGTGGCGATTGCTGACCGTGCTGTTCGTGCACGGGGGCTTCGTGCATCTCGCGCTGAACATGCTCGCCCTGTGGATGCTCGGACAGAACCTCGAACCGATGCTCGGTCGTGTCCGCTATCTCGCGCTGTACCTCATCAGCGGTCTCGGCGGATCCGTCGCGGTGGCCGTCCTCGCTCCGGAGACGTGGACGGTCGGCGCCTCCGGGGCGATCTTCGGGCTCCTGGCGTCCCTCCTGATCATCGGACGCCACATCGGGGCCAACGTCACCGGCATCCTCGTGATCCTCGGCATCAACTTCGCCTTCGGGTTCTTCGCCGGTGGCATCTCCTGGCAGGCGCACCTCGGCGGCGCGATCACGGGCGCGCTCGTCGCCCTCATCTACGTCCGCACGAAGCGCCGTGACCAGCGGACCTGGCAGATCGTGTCGCTCGCCGCCCTGGTGGTTCTGTTGATCGTCGTGGTCGCCGTGGTGCCGCCCCTCATCCTTTTGGCCTGATCCTGAGTTGTTAACAGGGTTGTTAACCCCTGTGAATAACATCGGTGTAATTCTCCCCAGTGTGGGGATAACCTGTGGATAACTCGACGCCTGCCGCGCAGACGAAAGGAACCCCCCGCCGAAGAGGCGAGGGGTTCCTTTCGTTCTGAGCGGTCAGCGCCAGCGAGTGGTCATGAGGAATCCGATGAGGGCGATGCCCAGACCGATGGCCAGATTCCAGTTGTCGAGGCCGGGGATGGGGAACTGCATGCCCGAGATGTAGAAGACGAGGATCCAGGCGAGGCCGAGGAGCATGAAGCCGATCATCACCGGCTTGAACCAGACGGCGTTGGGAGCGGCGTCGCCCTCGGCGCGCTCGACGGCGGGTTCTTCGGTCTTGCGGTCACGTGCCATGTCGTCATTGTACCCGGGAGACCTCGGCGCCGACGAGACGTGAGGACGTCGATCGGCGGCGCCCCGGCTCCTGCTGCACAGGTCGGGCGGATATGATCACGCCCATGACTGCATCTGTCGTGCCTGGGGGGCGGCGCGAGCGGCGGCAGCGACCCCGGTCGCGCGCCACGTTCGCGAGTGTGCTCGGCGAACTCCTCCTGACCGCCGGCGTCGTCGTGCTCCTCTTCGTCGCCTGGCAGATGTGGATCGGCGACATCATCATCGCGGCGCAGAAGAACGAGGAGGGTGCCGCGATCTCGCAGCAGCTCGCCGCGGGGGAGGCACCGGAACTGCCGCCGCTGGTCGAGACGGACGACGGTGAGACGGTCTACGAGGCGCCCGTCCCGGCGGCACCGGCCGACGGGGAGTGGTTCGGACAGATGCACATCCCCCGGTTCGGCGCCGACTACAACTTCGGCATCTACGGCGGCACGAGTCGCGCGCGCACCCTCGATCAGAAGGGCATCGGCGTCTACACGCAGTCGAAGATGCCTGGAGAGGTCGGCAACTTCTCGCTCGCCGGCCACCGCACGACCTGGGGCAAGCCGTTCAACCAGCTCGACAAGCTGCACGTCGGCGACGCGATCGTCGTGGAGACCCCTGACGGCTGGTACACCTATCGGTTCCGCACGCTGGAGTACGTGAAGCCGACGCAGACCGACGTGCTCGCCGATGTGCCGCAGATGCCGGAGCAGCAGACGGGGGAGCAGTACATCACCCTGACGGCCTGCTCACCGCTGTACTCGCTCGCCGAGCGCATCGTCGCGTACGGGGTGTTCGAGAGCTTCCAGCCGCGAGCCGAGGGACCCCCGTCCGCTCTGACCGACCCGCCGCCCCCGCCGGCCGCACCGTCCGTGTGACCCGCCTCCAGGAGAGAGAAGACCCATGTACGCCGCACTCTGGCGCCTGCTGCCCGGTCCCTGGTGGCTGCGCGTCCTCATCCTGCTCGTGGTGATGGCCGCGGTGCTCTACGCGCTGTTCTGGTACGTGTTCCCCTGGGTCAGCCCCCTCATCTCCCCCGGCGAGGTCGACGTCGAATGACGCGCGTCCTGGTGGTCGACAACCACGACAGCTTCGTGCACACCCTCGTGGGATATCTCAGCGAGCTCGGTGCGGACACCACGCTCGTGGAGTCCGACGCGACCGACGCGGCCGAGCTCGAGGAGCTTCTCGGCGCGCATGACGCGCTCCTGCTCTCCCCCGGTCCCGGGGCTCCTGCCGATGCCGGCGTCTCGATCGACGCTGCTCGCATCGCGGTGCGGCGGGGGATCCCCACGCTCGGAGTGTGTCTCGGGCATCAGGTCATCGGGGCCGCTTTCGGCACGGCCGTCCGGTCTGCTCCCGAGGTCATGCACGGCATGGTCTCGGCGGTCCGCCACGACGGCTCCGCCCTGTTCGCGGGGATCCCCTCACCTTTCGACGTCGGGCGTTATCACTCGCTCGCGCTGTCCGCGGCAGACCTCCCCGATGACCTCGCGGCCACCGCCACCGCCCCCGACGGCACCGTGATGGCGCTGGCGCACCGGACGTTGCCGCTGCACGGGGTGCAGTTCCATCCGGAGAGCGTCCTCACCCGAGGGGGTTACCGGCTCCTCGCCAACTGGCTCCGCCTCTGCGGCGACGAGGAGGCCGTCGCCCGCTCCGCCCTCCTCGATCCGCTGACGCGCTGAGCCGCGGCGCGTCCCGCGTCAGGACCCGGTGCAGTAGCGGAGTTCGACCGACGACCCGACGGGGACATCGCCCGGAGCGATGGACATCGAGTGCACCGTCGCCGGATCCGTCGCCGGGCACTCCGGCGCCTCGGTCGGCACCGGCGTGAGTCCCAGGTCGTCGAGCGCCTGCGTCGCCGAGTCCATGGACCAGCCGACGACGTTGTTCAGCGTCACCTTCCCGCTGGCGACCTCGAGGTTCACGACGGTGCCCGGAGCCACCTCGGCCTCCGCCTGCTCGCTCGCCGTCATCACCGTGTTGGCGGCGAGACCCTTGTCATTGCGTTGCGTCACCGTGCCGAGTTCGAGGCCGGCGGCCTTCAGCGCCTTCGTCGCGGCATCGAGGGACATCCCCTCGAGCTTCGGCACGACCACCGTCTCCTCGCCGGACGACACGTAGAGGGTGACCGTCGAGCCCTTCTCCACGGACACGCCGCCCTCGGGATCGGTGCGGATGACGTTGCCCTCGGCGATCGACGGGCTCGACTCGATGACGATCTTCGAGGAGAGGTCCAGTTCCGCGAGGTCGTCCTGCGCGCGCTCGGAGGCGACGTTCGTCAGATCAGGGACGAGCCTCGAGGTGCTCGGCACGTCGGCGGGGCGCATGCTGATGGTCCAGACCCAGAACAGCACGGACGCCAGGAGCACCGCCAGCAGCGCGACTCCCGCCCAGATCCACGCGACGGGCGGTCCCGACTGTGTGCGGGCCATCGTGGTGTCGGTGCTGAGCTGACGCAGCGACCGCGCCGTCTCCTGCGCCTGGCGCGGACTCGGGCCGTAGAGCTCGCTCGTCAGGGCGCCGATCTGCTTGCGCGTGGGGGCGGCGCCGGTCACCGCGGCGTCCAGAGCGGCGCGGAAGTGGGCGGCGTCCGGATACCGCTGATACGGGTCCTTCGCGAGGGCGCGCAGCACGATCGGGTCCAGGGCTGCGGGCGACTCCTCGTTGACCTCGGAGGGCGGGACCGGTGTCTCGCTGACGTGCTGGTAGGCGACGGCGACCGGCGACTCGCCGCGGAACGGCTGCCGTCCGGTCAGCAGCTCGTAGAGCACCACGCCTGTGGAGTAGAGGTCGGCACGAGCATCGACCGGCTCGCCCTTGGCCTGCTCGGGCGAGAAGTAGGCGGCGGTGCCGATGATCTGGGTGGTCTCGGCCACGGTCGAGGAGGAGTCGGACACCGCGCGGGCGATGCCGAAGTCCATCACCTTCACCTGGCCCTTGTCGGTGACCATGACGTTGCCCGGTTTGATGTCGCGGTGAACGACGCCGGCGCGGTGCGAGTAGTCCAGCGCCTCGAGGATCCCGTCGACGTAGCGCACCGCATCCTCGACGGGTACGGGGCCATCGGCGATGATCTTCTTGAGCAGGGTGCCCTTGACCAGCTCCATCACGATGTACGGCGGCTCGTCCGAGGAGCTGTCGACCGTTGAGGGGTCGCCGGCGTCATACACCCGCACGATCGACGGGTGCGACATGCGTGACGCCGACTGCGCCTCCAGACGGAATCGCGTACGGAAACTGGTGTCGCGGGCGAGCTCAGGGTCGAGGATCTTGATCGCGATCTCGCGGCCGAGCGTCAGATCGTACCCGCGGTACACCTTCGCCATCCCGCCGTGCCCGATGAGCTCGTCGACGCGGTACCGGCCCGCGATGACTTGTGGCTCTGTGGACACGGATGACCCCCTGGAAACGACTGCGGCTGGACTGGATACCCAGGCTACCCTTAGGCGCCGTCCTCGCTGTCACCCTCGCCGTCCTCCGGGGCCACGATCGTGACGGACAGCGGCGGGGAGGCGTTCGACGTGCGCTGGTCGCCCCCGGAGCACAGGCCCTGATACGTCGCGATGAGCTGCTTCCCCACGGCGTCCCCGACCGTCACCTGCGCGTTGCGCTCCGTCGGCTGGAAGTTCGGCCCGCCCGAAGCGAAGGTGCCGTTCTGCAGGGAAACGACGTAGCCGGACAGCGTGGTGCCACTGGGGCAGGTGAAACCGGTGCCCCAGGAGATCGTCACGGTGCTGCCGGCGATCGGGTCGCCGGTGATCGTCGGCTCGTCCGTCGGCGTCGGCAGCGGCGTGCGGCCGGCGTAGACCGTGAGAGCGATCGGGGTCGTCGTCGCGACGTTCCCCTCCGGCTGCACGCGGTAGACCTTGCCGACATCGCCGTCGCTCGGGGCGGGGTCGCCCTCACCGCAGGCGATGTCGGAGAACCCGGCCTCCTTGAGCGTCGCGGTCGCCGTGCCGCAGTCCATGCCGTTGAGCCCGAGCGCGGTCACGTCGACCCGGGTCTCGTCGGGCGTGGGCTCCTGCGAGGGCGTCTGCGTCTGGGTCTGCGTGGGGGTGCGGCTCGCGGACCCGGTGGGGTCGGGGTCGGTGTCCTTGCCCTGGTTGCCGAACAGCGCCCACAGTGTGCCGGCGACGACGATGAGCAGCAGGACCAGCAGCGCGATCAGCGGCCAGGTCCACGCACTCTTCTTCTTCTTTTTCTTCTCCTGCTCGTCCGCCGCGGCCTCGTCGGTGGGCAGCTGCGCGGTGGTGGGCAGGATTCGCGTCGTGCCGTCGTCGCCGGTCGCGGTCAGCATCCGCGTGGCGTCGTCGTCCCCGGCGATGCCGCCCGTCGCGATGGCGGGCACGGCGATGGCGGCGGAGTTCAGGTCTCCGCGGCGGAGGGCCTGGGCCGCGCGGGCGACCGTGGCCGAGGAGGACGGGCGGTCCGCCGGCTTCTTCGCGATCATCGCCATGACCAGGTTCTGCACGGGGATCGGGACCGTCGGCGGCAGCGGCGGGGGCTGCTCGTTGATCTGCGCCATGGCGATCGCGACCTGCGACTCGCCGGTGAACGGGCGCTTGCCGGCGAGGCACTCGTACGCGACGATGCCCAGCGAGTACGTGTCGGTCGCGGGGGAGGCAGGGTGACCCGATGCCTGCTCCGGCGACAGGTACTGCACCGTGCCCATGACCTGCCCGGTCGCCGTGAGCGGTACCTGGTCGGCGATGCGGGCGATACCGAAGTCGGTGATCTTCACGCGGCCATCCGGCGTGATGAGGAGGTTCCCGGGCTTGATGTCGCGGTGCACGAGACCCGCCGCATGCGCGGCTTGGAGGGCCGAAGCGGTCTGCGCGACGATGTCGAGCGTCTTGTCGGCACTCAGCGCGCCGTCCCGCTCGAGGATCGTCGAGAGGGCTTCACCCGGGACGAGCTCCATGACGAGGTAGGCGCTGCCGTTCTCCTCGCCGTAGTCGAACACGCTGGCGATGCCCTCGTGATTGACGAGCGCGGCGTGACGCGCCTCCGCGCGGAACCGCTCGAGGAACCCGGGGTCCCCCATGTATTCGTCCTTGAGGATCTTGATGGCGACGGTGCGTCCGATGACGTGATCCGTCGCCTCCCACACCTCGCCCATGCCGCCGATCGCAATCCGCGACTGCAGCTCGTAGCGACCACCGAACGACACACCCTGCGTCGGCCTCATCTGCCCAGCACCGCCTCTATGACCTTCTTCGCAATCGGAGCGGCGATGGTGTCCCCGCTTCCTGATTGACCCTGTCCGCCGCCGTTCTCGACGACGACCGCTACCGCGACCGCGGGGTCGTCCGCGGGGGCGAACCCCGTGAACCACAGTGTGTGCGGCCTGTTTCCGTTCTCCGCCGTTCCGGTCTTACCGGCCACGTCGACCCCGTCTATTCTTGCACCCTGCGCCGCGCCGTTTGAGACGCTGGCGACCATGGCGGAGGTCACCTCGTCCGCCACGTCCGGCTCCATGGCGCGACCGAACTCGGTGCTGTCGAACGACCGGATCACCGAGAGGTCGTTGCCGATGACGGCGTCGACCATCTGCGGGTTCATCACGACGCCATCGTTGGCGATGCCGGCCGAGACCATGGCGATCTGCAGGGGCGTCGCGGTCACCTGTCCCTGACCGAATCCGGTGAGGGCGGTCTGCGCGTCGTCGAGTCCCTGGGGGTAGCTCGAGGGCGTCGAGGTGAGCGGGATGTCGAAGCTGCGGTTGAACCCGAACTTCTCCGCCATCTCCCTGATCGTGTCGTCGCCGAGTTCGACGGCGAGCTCGGCCATGGGGATGTTGCAGCTGAGACGGATCGCCTCGGCGATCGTGACCGTCGCACCGGAGCCGCAGGTGCCGCCCCATGCGTTGGAGACACGACTGTTCGACCCCGGCAGCGTGTACGAGGCGGGGTTGGGGAGGGTCGACTCCGGCGTCCACTCGCCACTGGCGTAGGCGGCCGCCGCCACGACGATCTTGAACGTCGAGCCCGGGGGATTGAGATCACCGGCGATCGCGCGGTTCGACAGCGGCTTGCCGGGGTCGGCCACGAGCTGGTCGTAGGTGGCGTTGGCGGCGTTCGCGTCGTGGGTCGCCATGCTGTTGGTGTCGAAGCCGGGAGTGGACGCCAGCGCGAGGATGCGCCCGGTCTTCGGGTCCATCGCCACGACGGCGCCCTGCAGGCCGTCCAGGGCCTCGGTGGCGGCGCGCTGCGCTGCCGTGTTCAACGAGAGCTCGACGCTGAATCCGCGCTGAGGCTGGCCGGAGAGGATGCGCTCGATCTCCGCGAAGAAGGCGTTCGAGCCGGTGCCGGAGAGGTCGGCGTTCATCGCCTCCTCGATGCCGGTGGCCGAGCCCAGAGCGGGGTTGAAGTAGCCGGTGACGGGCTCCCACATCTCGGCGTCGGTGTACACGCGCTGGAATCGGTACTGGTCGTCGCTGGGGACCGAGTTGGCGATCGCGGTGCCGTCGACGATGATCGCGCCGCGCTGGATCTCGTAGCTGTCCAGCCGGGTGCGCTTGTTATGCGGGTTCTGCGACAGGCCGTCCGTCTCGACGACCTGGATCCAGCTCGTCGCGGCGAACAGCGCGATGAACATGAACAGCATGACGATGCTGAGTCTGCGGAGCTCTTTGGTCATGTCAGCCGATCACCACCCGGGGCTGACGGCGGACGCCGTCGGAGATGCGGAGGAGGAGCGCCACGATGAGCCAGTTCGCGACGAGCGACGAGCCGCCGGCGGCCAGGAACGGGGTGGTCAGGCCGGTCAGCGGGATGACCCGCGTGACACCGCCGACCATGATGAACACCTGCAGCGCGATGGTGAACGACAGGCCCGTGGCGAGCAGCTTGCCGAAGTCGTCCTGACCGGCGAGCCCGATGCGCACGCCGCGGCTCACGAACACCATGTAGAGGCAGAGGATCGCGAAGAGCCCGATGAGGCCGAGCTCCTCGCCCAGGCTCGTGATGATGTAGTCGCTGTGCGCGAGCGGCGTGATCTCCGGGCGACCCTGCCCCCAGCCGGTGCCGATGAGGCCGCCGCGGGCGAGACCGAACAGCCCCTGCATGGGCTGGTAGCCGGCGACGTCGGGGTCGACCTTGGAGGAGTCGAACAGGAAGAGCCAGTTGATGAAACGACCCTGCACGTAGCTGAGGATCTGGGACGCGACGGCGACGCCCGCGACCACGAGGCCGAGACCGATGAGCACCCAGCTCGTCTTGCCGGTGGCGACGTAGAGCATGGCCACGAACATGCCGAAGATGAGCGTTCCGGTGCCGAGGTCGCGCTGGACGACGATGATGCCGAGGGAGACGAGCCAGACGACGAGCACGGGTCCGAGCTCGCGCATGCGCGGCCAGGTGATCCCGAGCACGCGCTTGCCCACCGACGTCAGGCTCTCCCGCGTCCGCACGAGGTAGCCGGCGAAGAAGATCGCCAGGCAGATCTTGGCGAGCTCTCCGGGCTGGAAGGCGAACATGCCGCCGAGCGAGACCCACACCTGCGCGTTCGCATCGGGGATCCGCAGGCCGGGGACGAACGGCAGGAGCAGTAGGAGGATTCCGGCGAGGCCGAAGATGTAGGTGTACCGGAACAGGATCCGGTAGTTGCGCAGCAGGATGACCACCGTGATCGCTCCGGCGAGGGAGATGGCGGTCCAGGCGAGCTGTTTGGTGGAGTAGGCGTTCCACCCGGTGTTCGCGAAGGCGATGTCGATCCGGTAGATCATCGCGACGCCGAGTCCGGTGAGCAGCGTCGCGATCGGGACGACGAAGGGATCGGCGTCGGCTGCCACGAAGCGCAGCACGATGTGCAGGGCGAAGGCCAGGGCCGCCAGCCCGCCGCCGATCGCCAGGATCATCGGGTCGATGGTGCCGAGAGCGCCGAGCTGGACGAGGGTGAGGGCGGCGCCGCTGATCGCACAGGCGAAGAGGAGCAGCCAGAACTCGCGGTTGCGCTGCGTCTGCGGCATGCGCAGGCGGCGCAGAGCCTTGATGACCGTGGTGTCGGCCTGGACGTCGGTGCTCACCCCGCACCTCCCGAGGGCGTCGCGCTCGGGGAGGGGAGCGGCGTGGGCAACGGGGTCTGCTCGATGATGTTCGCCTCGGCGCCCGTGCGGAGACGGTCCACGATGGCCATGGCGTCCGAGAGCGAGCGCGCGCTGATGGTGCGCTCGACCGAGGCCCGCTGGTACGGGGGCAGGTCGGCGAGGAGGATCTCGGTGTCCTCGACCGGTGTCGACAGCGTGATCGGACCGATGTTCTGCTGCACACCCTGGAAGATCACGACGCTGTCCTCATCCGCGCCGATGAAGTAGCGCGTCTGCGTCCAGCTGTAGGCGGCGAACGCGGCGAAGCCCAGCATGGCCAGCACCACGAGCGTTCCGGCGATCCAGCCCAGCCGGCGGCGCTTGGCGCGACGGCGGTCCTCCTCGATCAGCTCCTCGAGGTACTCGGGTGCCGGCTCGAAGTGGCTCGGTTCGTTCGCAGCCTGGCGGACCGGGTGCAGCCAGTTGCTCCGCGGGGCCCGCACCGGCGGCACGTAGACACCCGACGGGTTCGACGCCGCGCCGACGATCGTGGCGGTGCCGGAATGGACGGGGTGCTGTCCGCCCACATCGACGATCACGATCGTGACGTTATCGGGGGCCCCGCCGTCGAGGGCCTGCTTGAGGAGGTTGTCGGCCGTGCGCCCCGGGGCGAGCCCGAGCTGCATGGCCTTGAGGATGCGGGCCTCGTCCACCACGCCCGAGAGGCCGTCGGAGCACAGCAGCCAGCGGTCGCCGGGCTGCGCGTGCATGACGAACATGTCGAGCTCGGGGTCGGCGTCCATGTCGCTGAGCACCCGCATGAGGACGGAGCGCCGCGGGTGGTACCTGGCCTCTTCCGGGGTGATGCGGCCGGAGTCGACGAGGCGCTGCACGAAGGTGTGGTCGGCGGTGATCTGCGTCAGCGCATCGTCGCGGTAGAGATAGATGCGGGAGTCGCCGATGTGGCCGATGACGGCGTACTCGTCGACCATGATGATGGCGCTGAGCGTGGTGCCGAGTCCGGCGAGCTCCGGGCGGTCCTTTGCCGCGCGGATGAGGTCTCCCGCGGCGGTCGTGGCCGCGGCCTGCAGGGCGGCCTGCGCGTCCTCCGTGGAGGAGTACGGCTGGTCCAGCGGCTCCATGCGCTGGATGGCGATGCTGGAGGCGACGTCGCCGCCCGCGTGTCCGCCCATGCCGTCGGCGACGACGAACAGGTTCGCCCCGGAGTACCCGGAGTCCTGGTTGTTGGAGCGGACCTTCCCGGTGTGGGAGATCGCGGCGCTCGAGCCTTCGAAGACCATGCCGGCGTCAGGCCCTCAACTCGAACGTCGTCGCGCCGACCTTGACCGGGGTGCCGAGGCTCAGGGAGACCGGACCGCCCGTCACCCGCTGGCCGGCGACGAACGTGCCGTTCGTCGAGTCGAGGTCCTGGATCGCCCAGGTGTCACCGCGGAGCAGGAGTCGGGCGTGGTGACTGGAGGTGTAGTCGTCCCGGATCACGAGGGCGGATTCGCTGGAGCGGCCGATCGTCATCGCGTCGGAGCCGAGGGGGAGCTCGAGACCCGCCTTCGGTCCGGAGGTGATCACGAGGCGCTTCGCCGTCGCCACGGTCGCGGGACCGGTCGACGGTCGCGCCGACGAAGGACGGGGCGGGGCGGCCGGGGCTGCGGCAGGAGCGGCGGCGGGTGCTCCCGCGGTCGCCTCGGCGGGGAGCTTGCGGGCGCGCACTCCGAACAGGTCGGCGCGCAGGGAGTAGACGACCCCGAACACGAAGAACCACATCAGCACGAGGAAGCCGATGCGGAGCAGGAGCAGGACCAGTTCGCTCATCCGAGGGCTCCGAACACGCGGGTCGCGTCGTCGTCCGGTCGGGGCGACCGCGACGGGGTGGCGACGGGGACGATGCGGAACACGAGATCGGTGCGACCGATCGTGATCGTGGTGTCGGAGGGGAGGGCGGCTTCGCGGAGCTTCTGCCCGTCCACCTTCGTGCCGTTCGTGGACCCCATGTCGCGGAGCATGGCGCGCTCGCCGTCCCAGAGGATCTCGGCGTGACGACGGCTCGAGCCCGCGTCGGCGATGGTGATGTCGGCATCGGAGCCGCGGCCGATCACCGTGCGGGCACGGGTGAGGGTGTGCCGGCGTCCGTCGACGTCGACCACGGCCTGCCAGCTCACGCGTCCCTCGACGGTGCCCGAGGTGACGCGGACGGTGCCGGTGGCGACCTTGTCGTCCGCTTCGAGCGTGATGGACAGAGGGCCGGCGAAGCTGTACCCCTGCGACTTCGCGTGCTTCGTGAGGAGGGCGTGCAGCTCGTCCGTCAGCGCGCCGCCGAGCCCGCGCATGCGCTCCGCGTCGTCGGGGCTGAGGCGCACGACGTAGTTGTTGGGCGTGATGATGCGGTCGCGGCTCACCACGGCCGCAGTGGTATCCGCCTCGCGTCGCAGCGCCGAAGCGATCTCCACGGGCTGGATGCCGCTGCGGAAGGTCTTCGCGAACGCGCTGTTCACTGCGCGCTCGAGACCCTTCTCAAAGCTGTCAAGTAGTCCCACTGGGCTCCTCTGGCATGCCGACCGGTAGGGACATCGTAGCCAGGTGACCTGGGGGAACGCCGCCGACGCCCCTGCCGGGGTGTGCATCGCGGTCGAAAACGCGTGATATCCTCGGAAAGTTGAGTTCCTCGGAACGAGACGCTCGCGCGAGTGGCGGAATGGTAGACGCGCTGGCTTCAGGTGCCAGTGTCCTTATGGACGTGGGGGTTCAAGTCCCCCCTCGCGCACAGCGAGACATTCATGAAAGAGTCGGTCAGAGTCTGACCGGCTCTTTCTGTTTCCCCGCGAACACCCACGAACGGTCTCCCGCATGAGCCCCTGGATGCACACCGTCGGACTGATCGTCGTCCGCATCGTCTTCCCCGGCGCCCTGGCTCTGACGACGTTGCTGCTCCTCTGGTACGGCTTCGGCATTCTGGACGAGACGACCGGGTTCGCGTGGGTGATGATCGCGACGGGGGGAGCAGGGTTCCTTCTCTCCCTCCTCCTTCTCTGGCGACTCAACCGGCCGAGGAGAGGGAGCGCCTCACCCGTGAGCTGGACGAGGTGAACCGCCGGTGGCGGGAGGCGCTGGAGGCCGGTTTCCTCTCCGGCGGCTCCCTCGCCGCCCACGAGATCCGTGCGGAACTCGAGGAACGCGCGACGGCCCTGCGCCGTCGACTCGAGTCGCCTTCCTCTCCCGGTCAGTGACCAAAGTCCTCATCCTTTAGCGACGAAAGGTGGCCTGGAGTTCCCTCAAGCGCCGCCCTACTCTCAGCCGTATCCCAGTTCGGAGGGGTGGGTGGACTGGGCACGGAACAGGGGAGTGTTCATGCAGTTCTCTCTGCACACGAATTCCGAGCGCGAAGAGAAGAAGGACCGGAGAACGCGACGGCGTCTGCTGTCGCCGCGGCGCCCGTGGGCGGTGGCGACCATGCTCGCCCTCGTGCTGGGATCGCTCGTCGCGCCCGTGCTCCCGGCGACGGCGGCCCCGGGCGACCCGGCGCAGCTGTACCTCGGCGTCTCCTACGAGGGTCCGATCGTCGGTACGGACAAGGACCTGACGGCACCGACGGAGTGCCCGGCGAACTCGGTACTCACCGGCGTCCGGACGGAGAACAGGACCGCGGAGGCACCGTCCGGAGCGAACGCCATCCTCACTCGATTCGCGCTGCAGTGTTCGACCATCACGGTGAGCAACACGGGCGTCGTGACGGGAACGGTGAACCCCACCTGGATCGATGGGCCGGTCTACGATCAGAGCCGCGGGAATGTGTCCACCGCGACGTGTCCGGCGAACACCTTCGCGCATCGCATCACCGGCACGACCTTCGTCGGCCAGGGCGTTCGATGGCCATCCTCCGTGCAGATCACGTGCCGCCCGATGACCTTCACGGCCGCGGGGGAGCTGCGGATCAACCTCGCGGCGACCCCCACCGTCCTCACCGCGGGTGAGAACTTCAACACCAACGGCGGTCTCGATACGCCGACTCCTCGCTGTGGTCCGGGGGACACGACCGGGACGAGCGACATCGTCGTGCGCGGTTACCGCGCGCAGAGCGGTGGCGAGGGCATCGACGGCTTCAACCCCTCCTGTACGACGATTCCCGACGACTTCGGCGATGCGCCGGCCAGTTACGGCTCGGTCTCCCATGAGCTGAATGCGGCGACGTATCTGGGGTGGTCGGCCGATGCCGAGACGGCGATGCAGTACAGCGCGAACGCGACGGGCGACAACGTGGTCGGCGGCACGGCCCCGAACCAGACCATCAACGACGAGACGGGGGTGGCGTCGTTCGGGCCGATCATGGCCAGCGTGACGAACACCTATTCGGTGTCGGTGTTGGCGTCGAACAAGGTGCCGGGTGTGCCGGCGACCCTGGTCGGCTGGATCGACTTCAACCGCAACGGCGTGTTCGATGCGAACGAGGGTGCCACCGCGACGGTCCCGGCGGGCACGGCGGACGGCTCGTCGGTGACGCTGAACTGGTCCGGCATCGCCTCGCAGACGGTGGGCGGGCAGACGTTCGCCCGATTCCGCATCCAGAGCGGGACAGGGTTGACCGCGGCGACCCCGACGGGGACGGGCGGTCCGGGTGAGGTGGAGGACTACGCCGTCACGATCACGGCTCCGGCGCCCTCTCTGGCGTTGACGAAGACGGTCACGCCGACCACCGCCAGCGCGGCGGGGGACACGGTGACCTATTCGTTCGCGGTCTCGAACACCGGCAACGTCGCCGTCTCGGGGCTCGGTATCCGCGAGTCCGCGTTCAGCGGCACGGGGACGCTCGGGGCGGTGAACTGTGCGGCGACGACGCTCGCCGTGGGGCAGAACACGACCTGTACGGCGGCGTACACGTTGACGCAGGCGGACATCGACGCGGGCACGGTGACGAACACCGCGCTCGCGACCGGAACCTCCGAGGCCAACACCGGCGTGGAGAGCAACCCGAGCACCGCGACGGTCACCACGACCCGCACCCCGGCGCTCACGGTCGTGAAGTCGGCGACCCCGTCCGGACCGGACGACTTCACGGTCGGACAGGTGATCGACTACTCGTTCATCGTCACCAACACGGGCAACGTGACCGTCTCGAACATCGCGGTGAACGAGACGGCGTTCACGGGTTCCGGCTCCCTGTCGACGATCGAGTGCCCGGTCGCCCCCCTCGCCCCGGGTGCGCAGACGACTTGTCGTGCGAGCTACACCCTGACGCAGACGGACGTGGACGGGGGATCGGTCAGCAACACGGCGACCGCCACCGGTGTGCCGCCCGGGTCGCTGACGCCTCCGGTGTCTCCGCCCTCGACCGTGCGCGTGCCGGTGGACCCGGCTCCGGCGATCTCGCTGGAGAAGAGCTCCGAGACGACCGCGATCACCGGCGCCGGGCAGACGATCGACTACTCCTTCCTCGTCACCAACACCGGGAACGTCACCCTGACGAACGTCGGCATCGACGAGGAGTCCTTCTCCGGCACCGGAGCCCTCGACGTGACCTGCCCCGCCGGCGCCGCCTCCCTCGTGCCGGGGGCCGAGGTCACCTGCACCGCGAGCTACACCGTGACGGCCGCGGACTACAACACCTCGGCGCTCACGAACACGGCCACCGCGACGGGCACGCCGCCGACCGGTACGGCACCGGTGTCCTCGCCGTCCACGGTCGAGATCCCCGTCACCTCCGCCCCGGCGCTCACGGTGGCGAAGACGGCGGACCGCACGGAGATCACCGCGGCCGGACAGACGATCACCTACTCGTTCCTCATCACGAACACGGGGAACGTGACGATCGCCGACGTCGGCGTGACGGAGACGTCGTTCACCGGAACGGGAACCGCCCCCGTCGTCACCTGCCCCGCGGCCGCCGCCTCCCTGGCCCCGGGCGCGCAGGTGACGTGCACCGCACCCTACGTGGTGACCCAGGCCGACATCGACGCGGGCGGGGTGACCAACACCGCGACCGTGACCGGGGAGCCGCCCACGGGCGAACCACCGGTGTCACCGCCCTCGACCGTGGTGGTCCCCGCGGACGAGACGCCCGCGATCACCCTCGTCAAGACGGCCGATCCGACGTCGATCACCGCCGCCGGGGCGACCGTCGACTACGCCTTCCTCGTGACCAACACGGGCAACGTGACCCTCACCGACATCACCGTGACCGAGACCGCGTTCTCCGGCACGGGCACGGCGCCGGAGATCAGCTGCCCGGCCGCCGCGGCGACACTCGCTCCGGGCGCCCAGGTGACCTGCACCGCGTCCTATGAGGCGACGCAGGCGGATGTCGACGCGGGTCAGGTGACCAACACCGCCACCGCGGCGGGCACGCCGCCGCGCGACCTCGAGCCGCCGGTGTCCGCACCCTCCACGGCGATCGTCACGGTGCCCGGCGCGCCCGCCCTCACGGTCGCGAAGACGGCTGACCGGACGGAGATCACCGCCGCGGGGGACGTCATCACCTACTCGTTCCTCGTGACGAACACGGGCAACGTGACGATCGCGGACGTGACCGTGGACGAGGTGTCGTTCTCGGGTACCGGTGCGACTCCCGTCGTCACCTGCCCCGCAGCGGCCGCGTCCCTCGAACCCGGAGGTCAGGTGACGTGCACCGCGACCTACGAGGTGACGCAGGCCGACATCGATGCAGGCGGCGTGACGAACACCGCCACCGTGACGGGCGACCCGCCCGGAACCCTCGAGCCGCCGGTGTCGCCGCCGTCGGAGGTCGAGGTGCCGTCGATCGAGACGCCGGGCATCACCGTCGTGAAGTCGGCCGACCCCTCCACGGCTGCCGGCTACACGGTGGGGACGGAGATCACCTACACGTTCGTCGTGACGAACACGGGCAACGTGACCCTCACCGACGTGACGGTGGACGAGACCGCGTTCACGGGCTCGGGAGAGGTGTCGGCGATCTCGTGTCCGGCGGGGGCCGCATCGCTCGCACCGGGGGCGCAGGTCGAGTGCACCGCTACGTACACGCTGACGCAGGCCGACATCGACGCCGGGCAGTTGTCGAACACGGCGACGGCGACGGGCACACCGCCGTCGGGGACGCCACCGGTGTCGCCGCCGACGACGGTGGAGATCCCCGGTGACCCGGCCCCGGCGCTGACCGTGGAGAAGACCGCTGACCGGACGGAGATCACGGCAGCGGGACAGACGATCACCTACTCGTTCCTGGTGACGAACACCGGGAATGTCACGGTGCGCGACGTCACGGTGGAGGAGGGCACCTTCACCGGTACGGGTCCTGCTCCGGTGGTGACCTGTCCTGCGGGTGCCGCCACGATGATTCCCGGTGCGCAGGTGACGTGTACGGCGGAGTACGTCGTCACGCAGGCGGACATCGACGCGGGTGGAGTCACCAACACCGCGACCGTGACGGGCACGCCGCCGTCCGGGGAGCCGCCGGTGTCGCCGCCTTCCGAGGTCGAGGTGCCGTCGGAGCCGTCGCCGGGCCTGTCGGTGTCGAAGACGGCGGACCGGACCGAGATCACGGCCGCCGGCCAGACGATCACCTATTCCTTCCTCGTCGCGAACACCGGCAACGTCACTCTGACGGACGTCGAGGTGACGGAGGCCTCGTTCACCGGCAGCGGGACCCCGCCGGTCATCGAGTGCCCGGCCGCGGTGGCGTCGCTCGCTCCCGGGGACGAGGTGACCTGCACGGCGGAGTACGTCGTCACGCAAGCCGACGTGGATGCGGGTGGTGTGACGAACACCGCGACCACGACCGGTACTCCCCCGTCGGGGGAGCCGCCGGTGTCGCCGCCTTCCGAGGTCGAGGTGCCGTCGGAGCCGTCGCCGGGCCTGTCGGTCGTGAAGTCGTCCGACCGGTCGACGATCACCGCAGCGGGTCAGACGATCACGTACTCGTTCCTCGTCACCAACACGGGTAACGTGACGATCGCCGACGTGACGGTCGAGGAGACGGGCTTCACCGGCACCGGCACGGCTCCGGTCGTGACGTGCCCGGCGGGGGCCGCGTCGCTCGCGCCGGGTGCTCAGGTCACCTGCACCGCGCCGTACGTGGTCACGCAGGCCGACCTCGACGGCGGCGGGGTGACGAACACCGCGACCGTGACCGGCACGCCGCCCTCGGGCGAACCCCCCGTGTCACCACCCTCGACCGTGCTGGTCCCCGGCGACCCGGCACCCGCGCTGACCGTGGCGAAGACGGCCGACCGCACCGAGATCACCGCGGCGGGCCAGACGATCACGTACTCCTTCCTCCTCACCAACACGGGCAACGTCACGCTGACGGACGTGGGTGTGGACGAGGTCTCCTTCACCGGCACCGGCACGGCTCCGGTGGTGACCTGTCCCGCGGGAGCGGAGTCGCTCGCTCCGGGAGCGGAGGTGACGTGTACCGCGCCGTACGTCGTGACCCAGGCCGACGTCGATGCGGGTGGCGTCACGAACACCGCCGCCGGCACGGGGACACCGCCGTCGGGGCAGCCGCCCGTCTCGCCGCCGTCGACGGTCGAGGTGCCCTCGGAGGGGTTGCCGGCCCTCACGGTCGCGAAGACCGCGGACCTCACGCGCATCAGCGCCGCAGGGCAGACGATCACGTACTCGTTCCTCATCACCAACACGGGCAACGTCACGATGACGGACGTCGGCGTGGACGAGGTGTCGTTCTCCGGGACGGGAACCGCGCCGGTCATCACGTGTCCGGCCGCGGCCGCCTCGCTGGCCCCCGGTGCGACCGTGACCTGCACGGCGCCGTACGTGGTCACCCAGGCGGATGTCGATGCAGGGCAGCTCACGAACACGGCCGTCGCGACGGGAGAGCCGCCGACGGGTCCGCCGACCAGCGAGCCGCCGCTCACGCCTCCGTCGACGGTGGAACTGCCCGGTGACCGGAACCCGGCGATCGCCGTGGTGAAGTCGGCCAGCCCGGACACGGCAGCGGCCTACGTCGTGGGCCAGGACATCACCTACTCCTTCGTGGTGACCAACACCGGCAATGTCACGCTGACGGACGTCACGACCACCGAGGGCGACTTCTCCGGGACGGGTCCGCTGTCGGCGATCGACTGCCCGCCCGGGACCGCGTCGATGGCCCCCGGTGCCCAGCTCATCTGCACGGCGACGTATGTGCTGACGCAGGAGGACATCGACGCCGGCCAGGTGACGAACTCCGCGACCGCCACCGGTGTGCCGCCCGGGGACCTGCAGCCCCCGGTGTCGCCGCCGTCCGAGGCGCGCGTCCCCGCGCTGTCGACTCCGGGCCTCAGCATCGTGAAGTCGGCGACCCCGGCCGTGATGACGACCGTGGGGGAGACTCTGGAGTACTCCTTCGTCGTGACCAACACGGGAAATGTCACCCTGGCGGACGTGGCGGTGGACGACACGGACTTCTCCGGTGAGGGCGAGCTGTCGGCGATCACCTGCCCGGACGACGCCGCCCGCATCATTCCGGGCCAAACGGTGACCTGCGCGGCGACCTACACGACCACACAAGCGGACGTGGACTCCGGACGGCTGACCAACACCGCGACGGCCACCGGCACGCCGCCCTCGGGTGAACCGCCGGTGTCACCGCCCTCGACCGTGGAGGTGCCGTTCGACGGGACCAACTCCCTCGCGATCGAGAAGCGGGCGACGACCGTCGACGTGAACGCCAACCGGCTCATCGACCTCGGCGACCGGGTGGAGTGGACGATCATCGTCACCAACACCGGGGCGCAGACGGTCTCCGACATCGTCGTGTCGGATCCCACGGCCGGTGCGGTCACCTGCCCGGCGACGAGCCTCGCCTCCGGGGAGCAGATGACGTGCACGGTGCCTCCGCACACGATCGACGCCGCGGACGTGCGTCGCGGTGAGGTGCGCAACGTCGCGACCGTGACCGGCAACACGCCGGCAGGGCCGATCGATCCGCCGACCTCGCAGACGGTCACCCGCGTGGTGCCGACGCCGCCGACCGGACTCGCGGTCACGGGTGGCACGCTCGCCGCCGGCGGCCTGCTGCTGGGCGGGGTGATGGTCCTCGCCGGACTGGGCCTGGGCCTCACGCGGATGCGACGGCGAGAGGAAGAGCAGGAACAGCGCTGACCGAGAGGCGGCCCGTGGCGGGTGATCGCCCGCCACGGGCCGCTCCTGGTCGAAGGAGGAGCCCATGATGTCCACACGCCGCCGCAGCATCGCCCGCCTCGCGGCCCCGATCCTGATTCTCGGATTCCTTCTCAGCGGCTGCACGCCCGCCGCGGAGGATCCGGCCCCGACGCGCACGGCCGCGGAAGGGGCGCCGCAGATCCCCGGTGAAGACGAGGGGGTCGTCGGAGCGACGAGCGTGCCGGAGGATGTGCCGGACGCTCCGGAGGTGCGCGCCGGCACCCAGATCACGACCTGCACCACGGAGGATGACGGCGGTACGGCGGAGGGCGTGGTCGGCAATCCGACCGACGAGGATGCCGCCTACGTCGTGACCGTGTTCTTCACCACCGATGCGGCTACGGTCGTCGGGTCCGGTCAGGTGACGGTGGAGGTCCCCGCCGGCGAGGAGGCCGACTGGTCCCTCACCGCGGACTTCGTGCCGCCGAGCGACCTCCGCTGCGCGCTGCGCGGAGCGGGCGCGGCATCCTGACCCGCTGAGGGGCTCAGCTGAAGAGGATGAGGACGTAGACGGCGAAGGTCACCAGGTGCGCGGCGCCGTGCATCGCGGTGACCCGCTTCGCCGCGAACGTCGTCACCGACAGCAGCAGCGTCACGGCGAGCATGAGGAGGTTCGCCGGCGACTCGGCGAGCACCACCTCCTGCCCGGTGAGCATGCCGATCAGGAGGACAGCGGGGATGGTGAGGCCGACCGTCGACACGAGCGCGCCATGGCAGAGGTTGTTCACGCGCTGCGCCTCGCCGTTCAGGGCGGCGCGGATCGAGGTGATCGACTCGGGGAGGAACACGATGCCCGCGATCAGCAGTCCCGCCAGGGCGACCGGAGCGCCGAGCCGGCCGAGACCGTCGTCGAGCAGGGCCGCCATGTCGTGCGAGAGCAGCACGATCGGGACGACCGTGACGACGAGGAGCACGAGGCGGGTCAGCACCTCGACGCGGTGGGCCGCGAGCACCTCGCGGATGGGGGTCCGCGGCGCCGCCGTGCCCTCGGAAGCGCGGGCCCCCGACCGCAGTCGCTCGTCCACCTCGGTGAAGTCGTCGGCCTGCGCACCCATCTGCCGGAACAGGAAGAACGCGTAGAGAGCGAGGGTGAGCAGGATGATCGGGATCTCCTGCCCGATCGTGTACGCACCGTTGTCACCGATGAGACCGGGGAGGCCGAACGCCAGAGCGACGAGGACCACGAGCATCGACAGGTACGCGGATGTGCCGGTGCGGTTGTGCGCCATCCCCCGATGGCGGAGGCCACCGAGGAGGAGGGCCAGGCCGATGACGAGGTTGAGGATGATCATCGACACGGCCATGACCGAGTCCCGCGCGATCGTGGCGTGCTCGCCCGGCCCGAGCATGACGGCCGAGATGAGGATCACCTCGATGAGCACGATCGACAGCGTCAGCACCAGGGAGCCGTAGGGATCGCCCAGCCGGTGGGCGAGGGCCTCCGCCTGCTTCACGACGCCGAACGCGCACACGAGGATGACGGCGACGATCACGAGGAGGGCGACGACGAGGAGGGGTCCGGGCACGGGCGGCGCGAGCAGCGGGTGCAGGGCCAGCAGGGCGGCGAACGCGGCCCACCCCAGCGCCACGCGCAGCACGTCGGTGCGGGTGATGAACGACCGGATCATGACGGACTCCTTCATGAGTCAGTCGTCGTGTGCGGGTACTGCTCCCTCGTCCGCTGCTCCGGGTGCCGGAGACACCTCCAGGATACCCGCGCTCCCGGAACAGCGGCTGAGCAGAGCCGGACTCAGCCTTGCGGTGCGTCGTTCCAGGACCAGATGTCGTCGCCTCGCAGCACGGCGTCGGCCCCGCCGTCGCAGTAGATCGTCTGTCCCGCCATGTGGGTGTTGGCCGGGCTGGTCAGCCAGACGAGCAGCTCGGCGATGGAGGACGCCGGCTGGTGGTAGTTCAGCGGCATCGGCACGGCGGCGTCCACCATGGCCAGGCCCTCGGGCGAGTCGAGCAGGCCGGCCGTCATCGCCGTGGTGACGGTTCCGGGGGCGACGGCGTTCAGCGGGATGCCCGCTCCCGCCCACGCCGGGGTGACGCTCTCGCGACGGACCCAGCGCGAGAGGGCGCGCTTGCTGGACGAGTAGTTGAGGAACCCGGCCTCGGGCGTCGCGGCCAGGCGGTCGCCGATCTCGATCGCGCGCGCCTCGTCGCCGGCGAGGGCGGCGTCGACGAGCTCGGGCGACACCGGCTGCAGCGAGGCCATCGACGACACCACGGCGGCGCGGGGTGCGTCGGCCAGGCTCAGCGTGGGCTGGAGCGCGGTCAGGAACTCGGTCACGCCGAAGAAGTTGATGGACATCGTCTTCGAGATCGGAGCCGAGATGCCGGCGCAGGCGATGACGGCGTCGATCCCGTCGTCGGCCGCCTCGACCACGCCGCTCGCCGCGGCCAGACGCCCCTCGTGGGTGGAAAGATCTCCGTCGACCTCGACGCCGGCGAGGTCGACGCCGATGACGGTGTGGCCCTGGGAGCGGAGCAGCTCGGCGGTGGCGGCGCCGATCCCGGATGCGGATCCGGTGACGACATAGGTGCGGGTCATGGGGTTTCCTCCTTGATGGACACGACCGGCGGCGTGCCGGACAGTGCGGTGACGAAGCGGCCGAGCTGGCGGCGGAATCCATCGATCTCGTCCGGTGACCAGCCTGCGAGCGCATCGTCGACCATGCGATGGCCGGCCTCGACCAGGCGCGCATAGGCCGTCCGGCCTGCGCCCGTGAGGCGCACCTCGACCGTGCGTCCCGAGCGCACGGGGTCGACGACGCCCTGCGTCGCCATGCGGGCGACGAGCTTCGACGTGGTCGGCCGCGACAGTGTCGCGTGCGCGGCCAGGTCGCCGAAGCCCATCGCACCCCCGTTCATCCCGAGCAGGTAGAGCGCGCGGATGGCGGACGGATCGAGGGCGACGTCGACGGCTTCCGCGACCTGACGTTGCAGGTCGCTCTCACTCCATTCCGACACCACGCGGACGAGGGCCAGGTGGATGCCGGCGACGTCCTCGCCGGTGGTCATGTGTCCATGGTACGCCTCAAAGTTGCCTCAGGCAACAGTTGTGACGTATCCCGCGCTCGCCGTGTCCTCCGCGAGCGTGAAGAAGTGCCGACCGCCCGCGCGCCGCGCGCGTCGCCACCGTCGCTGCTGCCCGTCGGCGTAGTCGAGCACGATCCACGCGGGCGGGGGCGTGCCCTGCGGGCCGAGCACGAACGAGCACGCCCCGAGGCCGGGGGAGGCGAGCTCGGCGACGAAGCGATCGCCACCGGGGGCGAACGGTGCCGTGTCATGGAGCTCCGCCGGCTGTAGCCGCAGCACGGCGTCGGCCGGTTCCTGGGTCTCCGCGCGGAGCCGGCGCCTCATGCGGCACCGCCCTGGCGTGCCGCCCACTCCCGGGTGTCCCGAAGGCCGTGCGCATCGAGGTAGGCGCGGATCACGTCCGCGGTCAGGCGGATCTGCGCCTCCGTGCCCATCGCCGCCTGCATGACGCCGATCGCGGGCGCCGGCTTGCCGTCCACCCGCTCGAGCGCCTCCCAGACGATGTCCTCGCGGCCGCCGCGGCCGAGGGCGTGCGGCATCGAGGTGAACCCCGTCCTGCGCTGCTCGGTGGGTCGTGTCTCTGGCATGGGTGTTCCTCTCTCGGGGCGTATGGGCAGGCTCGCGCCGAGGGACGGGGGTCCCTCGCGAGACGCACGTCGGACGGCGGGGTGGTCTCCCCGGGGTCGGTGCGCGTGGTGCGGTGGCGCGCGCTCCGCCGGCGTCCCGGTGAGGGGCGTGCGGAGCGGTCGGCCTGGCCGGTTGCTGTCCTTCGACGGTACCACGTTATTTTGAGTCATTCAAAAGAAGTGGCTGGATCATCCGCTCGCCGAGTGGGCTCCTGAGCGATTCCCGCACGCGTTTTTCTCCCGTTCAGCGGGAAATTTGACTTCCCTGTGCTTCCGGGTATGGTCGGGGATTACGCCAGCCAGTCACAAAGGGGAAGCGCCATGTCAGGAAAGTCCACACCGGGTCGCGCAGGAAAGAAGGCGCCGCAGCTCTCGCTCAAGGAGAAGCGGGCGGCGAAGCGCGCGAAGAACGCCCCGGACGAGTTCCTCAAGCCTCGCAAGGGCGCGAAGAGCTGAGGGCTCCGGCCCGGTGGGCGTGGCGGTCCTCCGCTGCGCCCACCGGGGATACCGGGGCGACGGCGAGCTGTCAACGGGCCTTGTCCTCAGCGCGGATCCGACGCACTCTGGAGTCTCCGCTACGAGAGGAGCGCGTCATGTCGAATCCGGAAGCCTTCATGTACCCGGACGAGCCGTTGCTGTCGGAGGAGGCTCTGCGGCTCGCGGAGGAAGACGCCGCCGCCGAGTCCGAGGAGGAACCGTCCCGCGAGGGCATCGCGGCACATCTCGCCGAACGGGGCGGCGACGACCCCGACGCCCTGCAGGACGTGCCCGCCGGCGGCGCCGGTGCGGACGCCGGGGCCGGAAACGCGGCCCGCGTCGACCCGTCGTCGAAGAACCCGCCGGAGCCCGCCTACGAGTCGACCCACAGCAAGGAGCCGGGCGTCGGTCCGCGGCACGAGGGCGACTGAGCCGACGCTCAGCGGAAGAGGCGGCTGATCCCGCTCTCGACCTGCGCGAGCTGGATGAAGACGAGGCCGCGCCAGAGCGGAAGCAGCGGTGCCCGCAGTGCCCGTCGCACCGGACCGCGGGGCCTGGCCTCCCACGTCATCGTCGCGCGGAGCTGCGTCCCGCCCGCGGCCGGTTCGAGTGCCATCGTGAGGGCGCGCGGATTCGCATGGGGCGCGTCGGGGTACTCGAAGCGCCAGGTGAGCGCCCCGGACTCCTCCTCCCGCATCACACGGAGGCGATGGAACTCGGGCTTGCGGCGCAGGGGCCGTCCGTCCGGCGCCGTGGTCGGGGCGAATGCCTCCCAGGGGCCGTCGTTCCCGGCGGGGAGGACGCCGGCGACGCTCTGCTCCCACTCCGGGAGCCGTTCAGGATCGGCGAGCACCGCCCGGACCTCGGATTCCGCGGCCGGCACGAACATCGAGCGGGACCCGGTGATCCCCCCGGCCACCGGCTTTCGGCCCGGCTGAGGGGAGCGCGCGGTGCCCTCGACCTCGTCGAGCTGGGCCGTGAGGTCGTCTTCCGTCACGGCGAGCCGACCGAGGATGGCGGCGATCAGGCCGCTGGGTTCTGCGAGCAGGGCACGAAGCACGGCGGCGGAGTCCCCGCGGCGACCTCCCTGAGACGCGGCTCGGAGCACGGCGAGGGCACGCTCGGTCCAGTCGTAGCCGTCGGTCTCATGGAACACGATGCGCCCCGGACCCACCGCCGGAGCGTCGATCCCCATGGCGAGGAGCTGCCCCGCGTGCTGCGCCTCGACAGCGGCCCTGGTGGCATCGAGGCGGACGCCGGCCCGTCGGAGCACCTGTCCGCCGGTGTCGGCGTCGATCGTGAGCGCGAGCAGCAGGTGGTCGATGTCCGCGTCGCGCAGTCCGAGGCGTGAGGCCTCCTCCATCGCCGCGAGCGAGAGGGTGTGCATGGCCGCGGCGGCGTCCGTGAAGCGGCTCATGCGTTCCGCCGCGGGACCGGGATGGTCGGGTCGATGCGGCGGCTGTGCTTCTTGTGCGCGGCCTGTCGCGTGACGCCGAGGGCGTCTGCGATGGTCTGCCAGCTCATCCCGGCGCGAAGGGCGGCCTCCACCTGCCGCAGCTCGAGAGCGTCGGCGAGGGTCCGCAGCGAGGCCACGGCGCGCAGCCCGGCACGCGGATCGGTCGTGTCCGCGGCGGCGCGGGCGATGTCGAGGGACTCCATGCTGTCAACCTAGGTTGCTGACGGGCAGATTGTCAACCGCGGTTGCTCGAAGAGTCCCTCGACCGACCCGTCAGGCGGCGGAGGGGTGCAGTACGACCTTGATGCAGCCGTCCTTCTTCTCCTGGAACGTCCGGTACAGCTCCGGGGCGTCCTCCAGCGCCGCGTGATGCGTCGTCAGATCCATCACGCCCAGCGGATCCGACGGGTCCTCGACGAGCGGGAGGAGATCGTCGATCCAGTTCTTCACGTTGCACTGGCCCATCCGCAGGCTGATCTGCTTGTCGAAGAGGGTCTTCATCGGCAGGATGTCGGCATCGCCCGCATACACACCGCTCAGCGAGATCGTCCCGCCGCGGCGGACGGCGTCGATCGAGGCGTAGACGGCAGCGAGCCGATCCACCCCGGCCTTGTCGAGCATCTGCCGCGCTGCGGGATCGGGCAGCAGGCCGACCGCCTTCTGCAGGAACTCCACACCGCTATTGCCGTGCGCCTCCAGGCCCACCGCATCCACCACGGCATCCGCACCCCGTCCCTCGGTCGCGTCGCGGATCTCTTCCACGGTCGTGTCGGTGAGGTCGAGCGTCTCGATGCCGTGCCGCTCCGCCATCGCCCGTCGTTCCGCCACCGGTTCGACGGCGATGACGCGGTGGCCGCGGTGCCGGGCGATCCGGCTGACGAACTGCCCGACGGGGCCGAGGCCCATCACCGCGAGGGTCCCGCCTTCGGGAAGCTGCGCGTATTCCACGCCCTGCCAGGCCGTCGGCAGGATGTCGCTGAGGAAGAGGTAGCGCTCATCCGGCAGGTCCGGTGCGACCGGGATGTGGTTGTAGTCCGCCAGCGGCACGCGGAGATATTCGGCCTGCCCGCCGGGGACCTGGCCGTAGAGCTTGGTGTAGCCGAAGAGAGCTGCGCCGCTGCCGTACTTCCGCACCTGGGTCGTCTCGCACTGCGATTGCAGCCCGCGGAGGCAGAAGAAGCACACCCCGCAGGAGATGTTGAAGGGGATCACCACGCGGTCACCGGGCTTCAGCTTCGTGACGTTCGCGCCGACCTCCACCACGACGCCCATCGGCTCGTGCCCGAGGATGTCGCCGCGGTCGAGGAACGGCCCCAGGAGCTCGTAGAGGTGCAGGTCGGATCCGCAGATGGCCGACGAGGTGATCCGGACGATGGCGTCCGCCGGCTGCTGGATGACCGGGTCGGCGACCTCCTCCACCGTCACGTTCCGTTTGCCCTGCCAGGTGAGTGCCTTCATCATGTCCTCCACGTCTCGATGTCCGTCGTCCCTCCACGCTCTCGGGCGCGCCGCAGCATGGCCACCCGGTTGACAGGCCGTGGACGACGTGCGATCCCCGGGACTCAGTGGAAGGGGCAGCCGCGCCCGGAGCCGGAGGCGCGCACCCGCGCTCCGGACGTGGGCTTGGTGGGCAGGCGGCGGCGATTCACGTGGAGCCCCTCGTCGAGCACCGTCAGCTCCGGGTCGCTCAGGACGGCGACGGCGGCGGAGAGCCCGGCGATGACGAGCTTCTCGCCGGGGCAGCGGTGGCCGGAGGCGACGTCGCCCCCGCCCTGGGGGACGAAGGTCGTGATCTCCTCGTAGTCGTCCACGTCGGTGAACCGCTCGGGGGCGAAGCGCTCCGGGTGGGACCACGACCGCTCGTCGGTGTTCGTGCCGAGGATGTCGAGGACGACCCGGCCGCCCTCCGGGACCGTGACGCCGTCGATCTCGACCTCGGCGATGGTACGACCAGGCAGCATCGGCACGAACAGTCCGGTCCGCCGCACCTCCTGCGCGAACAGGACGGCCAGCGTGCCCCCGACCAGGGCGCCGCGCTCCGTCGTCTCCGCTGCGATCCGGGTACGCCACTCGGGGTGGTCGTGCAGCTGCTTCGCGGCGAAGGCCACGAACCGCGCGGCGGCGATCATCGGACGGATGCTGTTCTGCAGCTCGACGCCGGCCACCTGGGCGGGCAGAAGCTCGCCGTTCTCGTCGCGATGCCCGGCCCACAGGGCGAGCGCGGTGCCCTCCGGCGCCGCCAGATCGCCGGCGCGGACGGCTTCGATGAGGCGGCGCGCGTGACGGTCCGAGAAGATCCGGTTCGCGAACGCCTCGACGTAGGCGGGGGAGTAGGGGGCGCCGAACCCGTCCACGATCTGCGCGAGGCGCGCGGCCCAGCGGGTCTGCGCCGCCGGCGTGCCCGGGAGCCCGGCCCAGCGCATCATGGCGCGCCCGAAGGCGCCGACGGCCGCGTCGTAGGCGCTGCGGGTGCCGCCGGCGCGCCAGTCCTCGCGCTCGGCCGCCCATTCCCGTTCGAGGAACGGTGTGAGCCGTTCGACCTGCGCGTCCTCGTACGCGGCTTGGACGAAGGTGGCCTTGCGGTGGCGGTGGGCGGTGCCGTCGAGCGCGTGCACGGAACCGTGCCCGAACAGGGGCTCGCGGACGATCCCCGGCATGGCGCCGGCACGGGCGATGCGGCTCTCGTCGTAGAACAGCTCCACACCCTCGGCACCGCGGACGAAGGCCGCCGGGTGCCCGAGGAGGCGCATCGGGGCCGACCGGGCGCCGGGGCGGACTCGGCGCCAGATGCGCTCGCCGAAGTCGTAGCCGCGGGTGAGCAGCGCCGGCGAGTCCTCGTGCAGGGCCGCGTCGACACCGTCGGAGAGTCGGGAAGTCAGTCGCTGAAGCATGATCCGACCCTGTCACGCGCCCGCGCGGCAGCCCAAGGGGGAGGCGTCCTCGGACCGATTGTGCTAGCCGGGACGGTCGGTGTCGCCGATGTCAAGCACCTGCCCGAGTGAGGTTCGCGGCGCGCAGGATGGGGGCAGAACGGAGGAACCATGGCCACCAACACCCGCGACCTGACGTGCACCACCCATGACGTGTTCCGCGTGCTGGCGAACGGCTGGCTCTACCCCGCGTGGGTGGTCGGCGCCTCCCGCATGCGCGACGTGGACGACTCCTGGCCCGCGGCCGGGGCCCAGCTGCACCATTCGGTCGGCACGTGGCCCGCGCTCCTGGACGACACCACCGAACTGGTGGAGTGGCACCCGCCGCACCGTGCGGTCATGCGGGCGCGCGGCTGGCCGGTGGGAGAGGCGCAGGTGACGATCCGCGCGCGGACGACCCCGACGGGATGCCAGGTGCGCATCGACGAGGAGCCCGTCAAGGGCCCGGCGACGATCCTGCCCCGATTCCTGACCACGCCGATGCTCCGCTGGCGGAATGCGGAGACGCTGCACCGTCTCGGCTACCTCGCCGAGGGCCGCGCGTCCTGACACGCGCTCAGCGCGTCACGCTCCGGCGCGCATGAACTCCTCGGCGGCGCGCACCTGCTCCGCGGACGGACGGATGCCGGTGTACAGGACGAACTGCTCCAGCGCCTGCCGGGTCGCGACCTCGGCTCCCGTGATCACCGTCTTACCCGCGGCCCGGCCGGCGGCGATGAGCGGCGTCTCGGCGGGCAGCGCGACGACGTCGAACACGACTTCGGCGGCGTCGATGGCCTGTTCCGGGAAAGCGAGGGCGTCGGCCTCCGTACCCCCGGCCATGCCGATCGGGGTGACGTTCACGATCACGTCGGCCCTCGCGTCTCCGACCTCGGCGCGCCAGGCGAACCCGTACAGCTCGGCGAGGGAGCGGCCCGCCGTCTCGTTCCGGGCGACGATGGTCACGTCCGTGAAGCCGGCGTTGCGGAACGCGGCGGCCGTCGCCTTCGCCATGCCGCCCGAACCCCGGAGGAGGACCGACGACGCCGGGTCGAGGTCGTTCTCCGTGATCAGCTGAGCGATCGCCGCATAGTCGGTGTTGTGGGCCGTGAGCACGCCGTCGTCGTTCACGATCGTGTTGACGGAGTCGATGGCCTGCGCCGAGGGGTCCATGCGGTCGACGAGCTCGATGACGTCCTCTTTATAGGGCATCGAGATCGCGCACCCGCGGATGCCGAGGCCGCGCACCCCCGCGATGGCCTGCGTGAGGTCGGTCGGGGCGAAGGCCTTGTAGATCCAGTTCAGATCGAGGGCCTCGTACAGGTGATTGTGGAAGCGGGTGCCGTTGTTGCTCGGCCGTGCCGACAGCGAGATGCAGAGCGTCATGTCCTTGTTCAGCATGGTCACCGCTTCAGGCTACCCGTGCATCTGTCAAGGTCCATGGCGGGAGAACGCGTCCTCCCCTATGGTGAAAGTGCATGCAAGGGGATCGATCGTCTACGCCTCTCCCCAGGAGGCGGAGGCCCTCCCCACGGGCCGGACGATCCGTGCATGCGATTGGGCCCTCTCGAGTAGTTCAGTCCCCAATGGACTCCTCGAGAGGGCCGCTCTCCGGCTACTCGCCACGAAGTTTTTTCAGATTTGTCCCCCAAAAGGGGGACAAGAAGCTCGCGGAGGGGTTAGGCTGTTCCTGACGCACCCTCCGGTCGTCTTCGGCCCTCATCGCTCCCCCCGCGGTGAGGGCCACACCATTTTCCGGGCGCATCCGCTCATGCAACATTTGGATTACCTTCTCGCAACGGCTATTCCGCCGGGGGTCCCCTCCACTAGCGTTAGCGATGTCGGTGCACCCCTGCGTCGGCTTCTACATCAGCAGAACAGGCAGTACATGAGCACCCAGGGCACGGTCAAGTGGTTCAACTCGGAGAAGGGCTTCGGCTTCATCTCCCCCGACGACGGAGGCGCTGACGTCTTCGCGCACTACTCCGCCATCCAGTCATCCGGCTACCGCTCTCTCGAAGAGAACCAGCGGGTCGAGTTCGATGTGGCGCAGGGTCCCAAGGGCCTGCAGGCAGAGAACATCCGCCCCGTCTGAGGCGGAAGCAACACCGGGAACTCCCCGTCGGATCCACGCGCAGGCGCTGACCCGGCGGGGAGTTTCGTCTTCCCTGATGGCCCTGGAGCCGGTCAGGGCAGCAGGAGTGCGCGCAGCTCGTCGACGGTCGTGACGCGGAACGCCGCGTCGTCGCCCTCGTGCGGGTCGCTGAAGCCCCAGCCGACGAAGATCACGGGCACGCCGTTGGCGAGACCGCCCTCGACGTCGTGGTGCCGGTCGCCCACGAGGACCGGGCGGGAGGTGTCGGCACCGAGCGCGCGCAGCCGTCGCAGCGCCTCGGCCACGATGTCCGTCTTGGACGCGAGCGTGGCCTCGTCCGGCGTGGCGCCCACGGTCGTGAGGAACGACGGCCGGAGTCCGAAGTGATCGACCAGGGCGTCGACCTGATTCTCGGGCTTCGAGCTCGCCGTCGCCTGGGGCACGCCCGCCGCGTGCAGGTCATGGATCAGCTCGGCGACGCCCGGATACGTCTGCACGTCGGTCGTGTACCCGTCGGCTTTGCCGAGGGTGCGGTAGAACGCCACCGCCTCGGCCGACTGCTCCGGCGTCATCCCCGCCTGGTCCTGGAACGACTGGAACATGGGAGGGCCGATCCAGTGCACGAGCTCCTCGCGCGTCGGCGCCGGGTGGCCGAAGTGCGTCAGGGCGATGTTCAGGCGACGCAGGATCCCGACCGAGGCGTCGACGATGGTCCCGTCGACGTCCCAGAGCACACACGAGTAAGGCGAAGAGGGCATGCCTCCAGCCTAGGGTCCGCGAACGGGTGCCCGCCCGTCCTGCACAGGTGTGCACGAAACGGGTTCATCCACCGAACGCGGGAAGGCCCTTCACGCCGATCTAGAGTCGTGACAGCGGCGGGATCACGGGTGAGAATGGGGGCCATGTACGTGTCGGTGGAAGTCATCACGATGCTGGCGACGGCCGCGACGACTCTCGTCGCGATCATCAGCGGATTCGGCTGGATGATCGGTCGGATGGACGCGCGCTTCGCCGCGGTGGACGCGAGGTTCGCGATCCAGGACGCGAAGTTCGACCGGATCGAGCACGAGCTCACCGAGGTGAAGATCGCGATCGCGCGGCTGGAGGGCCCGCGGCCGCGCCTGGTCTCGACGCGCTGAGGGTCAGAAGAGGCGGGGGATGCCCGACTCGATGCCCTTCATGTCGTCGTAGTCGAGCACGAGGCAGCGGATACCGCGATCCTCGGCGAGCACGCGGGCCTGCGGCTTGATCTCCTGAGCGGCGAACACGCCCTGCACCGGGGCGAGGTGGGGGTCGCGTCCCAGGAGCTCGAGGTAACGGGTGAGCTGCTCGACGCCGTCGATGTCGCCGCGGCGCTTGACCTCGACCGCGATCGCCACGCCGTCGGCGTCGCGCACCAGCAGGTCGACCGGGCCGATGGCCGTGGGGTACTCGCGACGGACCAGGGTGGCGCCCTCGGCGACGCGGTCCACCTGCTCCGCGAGCAGGCGCTGCAGGTCGGCCTCGACGCCGTCCTTCTGCAGCCCGGGGTCGATCCCGAGTTCGTGGCTGGAGTCGTGGATGACCTCGTAGATCTGCACGCGGAGGGCATCGCCGGTCTTCTTGTGGGTCACGCGCCACACCTCGACGACGCCGGCGCCGGCCTCCTCCTCGCCCGGTTCCTCGGTCGCGAGCAGGCACGGCGGGCTCATCCAGTTCAGCGGCTTGTAGCTGCCGCCGTCGGAGTGCACGAGCAGACTCCCGTCACCCTTGTGCACGAGCAGGCGGGTGGCGAGCGGAAGGTGGGCGTTGAGTCGGCCGGTGTAGTCGACCGAGCAGCGGGCGATGACGAGACGCACCCGACGAGCCTACTTCGTCGTCGCCGGGGTCGCGGTCAGAAGATCGCGTCGAAGAGTCCCAGCTCGGTGGCGGCCGACCGGGCGATGAGGAAGCCGATGATGCCGATGATCCAGGCCGTGTTCTCCGCGCCCGTCCGCTCCATCCAGGCGGCGAAGCGCTCCAGTGGGCGCTGCACGAGCGGGGCCGCCACCAGTCGCAGCACGAGGAGCACGAGCGCCGGGAGGATCATCAGCGCGCAGTACCCGGCGAGGGAGAGCACCCGGAGCGGCGTGTCGACGCCGGCGTCCGCGAGCATCGTCATCGCCACGATGTAGGGGAGCATCGTCGCGACCTCCACGAGTCCGGCGGCGATGGCGACGGCCATGACCGCGAACCCCCGGGTCTGCGGGTCGAGCAGGCGTTCCCGCCACCGAGCGATCCGACCGGGACGCGGTGCGGTCGTCGCGGTGGCGGTCGAGGGAACGGGTGGGTGTGCCGGGGCGATCGACCCGGACAGCGGTTCGCTGCCCGGGTCGCCGGAGCCGGTCGCCGCGGTGGTGGCCCCGCGCGCTCCGACCGGCGCCGCTTCCGCAGGCTTCGTCGGCATCACGAGAGCGGTGACGAGAAGGGCGGCGCCGACGACGAGACGGGTGATCATGCCCGCGGGAGAGCTCAGGAAGGCGGAGGCGACGTCGACGAGGTTCACCAGGCCCCAGAGGAAGAGGAGGCCGACCACGAGATAGAACACGGCGATCGTCGCGAGATAGAGGAGGATCCGTCCGGCGCGCACCCGGCCGGGATGCAGCAGCAGGAAGACCGGGATGAGCAGCGTCCCGACGCTCAGGCCGTCGATGAGCGCGAGCACGGCGAGGGAGAGGGGCAGCGGGAGCCCGCCGAAGAGTTCCATGCCTCCACGATTGCGACGGCTCGGCATGCGCGGATCGGGCGAAAGTCGGGGTCGTCCGGATGCTCTCATCCTTTGGTCGGATGCGACGCCGTCCGCGCCGTGATTGCATGAGGGCATGCACGATCCGGCCGACGGAGGGCCCGCCGCCTGGTACCGGCGGCACCGGTGGTGGGTGGACCCGCTGGGCATGGCCGGTCTCGCGACGGTCATGGCGGCGCTCGGGTTCCACGGCATCTGGGGACCGTTCTCCCTGCTGCCGGAGGACTTCTCGCCGTGGTGGGCGCTGGTTCTCGCGATCCCGGCCTGCGCTCTCGCCCTCGGCAAGCGGCGTCATCCGTGGACGGTGCTCGCGCTCGTCGCCGGGCTCTTCGTCGCCGACCTCCTCACCGTCGGCGGCGTCGGGACGCTCGTGGTGCTGCTGGACGTGCTGTGGACGGCGGCCTTCCTCGCCGGCCCCCGCGGGCGCCGCGTGCTTCTCGTGCTCCTGGGCGTGGCGACCGTCGCCCTCTTCCTCGCCGCCCTGCTCTTCTCGGCGGCGACTCCCGCGGTCGCGGTGCTGTTCGCGGTGCAGTTCGGCGCGATCTTCGGTACGGACTACTGGTGGGCGGTGGCGGTGTCGCAGGCGCACGAGCTGGCCGACCTGCACCGTCAGCGGGCGGAGGACGCCGCAGCGACCGCCGCCCGGGACCGGGCGCAGGCCGTCCAGCGCGAGCGCGAGGCGATGGCGCGCGAACTGCACGACGTGGTGGCCGGGCATGTGATGGCCATGGCGATCCGGGCGGAGGCGGCGCTCGCAGCGCCCCCGACGCGGGCGGACGATCGCGCCGCTCTGCAGGCCGTGCGCGATGCCGGGCTGGACGCGCACGGAGCCCTGCGCACCATGATCGGGGTGCTGCGCCGCGGCGACGGGGCGCTCGCGCCGACCCCGGGATGGGCCGACCTCGCGGGTCTCGCCGCGGAGGCCCGACGCTCGGGCTTGGACGTGCGCCTCGCCGTCGAGCACCCGGGTGCGCTCGGCGGCGGCGGAGAGCAGGCGGTCGTGCGGGTGGTGCGCGAGGCCCTGGGTAACTGTGTCCGCCATGCCAACGGTGCCGTGGTCGAGGTGACCATCGGCCCGGTCGACGAGCAGGCCCGCGTCGCGGTGCGCTCGCGGGGCGGCGCGCCGACCGTCACCGCCGGGCACGGCGGCGAGGGGTGGGGGCTGCAGATGCTGCGGGAGCGCATCACCGCCCTCGGCGGGACGTTCCGCGCCGGTGCGGAACCCGACGGCTGGCTGGTCGAGGCGCGACTGCCGGTGGGGGGCCGGTCATGACCGCACCGACCGTGCTGCTCGCCGACGACCACGGCGCGATCAGGGCCGGCCTGCGCATCATGCTGGAGACGCACGACATCACTGTCGTCGGGGAGGCCGCGGATGGCGAGGTGGCCGTGCGCAATGCCGCAGCGCTCCGGCCGGATGTCGTCCTCATGGATCTGCGCATGCCGGGGCGCGACGGGGTCTCGGCCACCCGCGAGATCGTCGAGCGCGGACTGGGGGATGTGCTCGTCCTGACGAGCTTCGACGAGGACGAGCTCGTGCTCGCGGCGATCCGGGCGGGAGCGGTCGGATTCCTCCTGAAGACCGTCGATGCGCCGACTCTCGTCCAGGCGGTGCGCGCCGTCGCCGTCGGAGACGGGTCGCTGGACCCGCGGGTCACCCGCCGCGCGCTCGCGGCAGTGGCGGCGTCCGCTCCGGAGCCCACGCCGGTGACGACGTTCGCGCTGCCGGAGCTGACGCCCCGGGAGCGCGACGTCCTCGACGGGATCCTGCAGGGGTGGTCGAACGCCCAGCTCGCCGCGCGCCTGCGGATCTCCATCCCGACGGTGAAGACGCACGTCTCGAACGTCCTCACCAAGCTCGGCGCGCGCAGCCGGACGCACGCGGCCGCGCTCGTCCGCGGGGTCGAGGACTGAGTCAGCGCTCGACGGTCGGGACCGCCGGAGCCTTCTCCTCGGCGCGCAGCGGTCGGGCGGCGCCGGAGAACAGACCCGAGAGCACCACGAGCGCGACGAGGATGAAGAGCGTGTTGAGCAGTCCGATGTGCTCGCTGATGACCCCGAGCACCGGCGGGCCGCCGAGGAACGCCACATAGCCGATGGTCGCGGCCGCGCTCACCCGTGCGGCGGCCTTGGCCGGATCGTCCGCCGCGGCCGACATGCCGAGGGGGAAGCCGAGCGACGCGCCGATGCCCCACAGCGCCGCGCCGACGAGGACCAGCGGCAGCGTGGGTGCGAGGATGAACAGGAGGATTCCGGTGGCGGCGGTCGCGGCCAGGATGCGCAGCACCAGCACCCGGCCGAAGCGGTCCACGAGCGGCCCGCCGAAGAGGCGGACCACGGTCATGCCGACGGAGAAGACCGCCAGGGCGACGGCCCCTGTGCCCTCCGCGAAGCCGTGTCCCTGCTCGGTGCCCAGGGCGATCCAGTCGTTGGCGCCGCCCTCCGCGAAGGACATGCCGAGCATGACGGTTCCCAGCAGGTACGTGCGCGGCTCGCGCCAGGCCTCGAGCGCGGTGTGCATCCGCTGACGGAACGGGGGCTTCTCGTGGTCCTCGGGGTCGAGAGCGGCCTCCCGCACGGGCACCTGGAAGAAGCAGACGACGGCGATGACGGCGATGAGGACGCCCATCGACACCGCGTGCGTGCCGACGTCGACCTTGAGGGCAGCGGCGAGGGCGCCGATGCCGGCGCCGAGCACGGTGCCGAAGCTGAAGAACGCATGGAAGACCGGCAGGATGGTGCGGCCCATCTGCTGTTCGATGGCGGTGGCCTCGACGTTCATCATGACGTCGACGCAGCCGTTGCCGAAGCCGAAGAGCACCATGCCGATGAGGACGACAGGCACCGACCCGAAGACGGTCGCGCCGAGGCCGACGAGGGCGATGCCCGTGGCGAACGTGAGCATCGCCAGGAGCATGCCGCGCCGCGCACCGGTCCGCGCCATCACGGCAGGGCTCGTGGAGATGCCGAGGATGGACGCGACGCCCATGCCGAGCAGGATGAGGCCGACCTGCGCGTTGTCGAGGTCGAGCGCCTCCTTGATCCCCGGCACGCGGGACGCCCAGGTCGCGATCGAGAGTCCGCTGGCGAGGAAGATGGCGAAGATCGCGGTGCGCCAGCGCACGAACTGCGAGCGGGTGAGGGCGGTGTCCATGGCGGACAGCCTATCGAATCGATTCGACATTGCGCGACCGAACCGGGCTATCCTCGGAGTATGACCAGGGAGACGCCGCGCCGGCCCACGATCGCCGATGTGGCTCGCGAGGCGGGGGTCGCCACCTCGACCGCGTCGGTCGTCTTCAGCGGCAAGGCCAAGGTCGCACCCGCCACCCGCGACCGGGTGCTCGCCGCCGCGACCGACCTCGGCTACACGGGGCCCGACCCGCGCGCCGCCTCCCTCCGTCGCGGTCGCAGCGGCATCGTGGCGGTGGTCCTCGAGGGGCACCTGCGCGCGGCCTTCCTCGACCCCGTGACGACCGCCATGATGGACGGCCTCACCGACGGCCTGGCCGATCTCAGCGCCGGCATCCTCCTCATGCGCGACGAGCCCGGCGAGGACGGCTCGGCCATCGCGAGCGCCCCCGTCGACGCGGTGGTGCTCATCGGCTGCTCGGGCCGTACCCGCGCGTCTCTCGAGATCGTGCGTGGACGGGGTCTCCCCGTCGTCGTCATCGAGGGGGACGCGGGGCTCGACGTCCCGCGCATCACCCTGGACAACGTCGCCGCCTCCGCCGAGATCGCCCGCCACGTGCGCGACCTCGGACACCGGGACGTCGCGCTCGTCACGCTCTCGCTGGACGCCGAGCGCGAGCGCACCCTCATCACGCCGGAGCGTCTGGCCCACGCCACCGTCGACGTGACGGTCGACCGCCTGGCCGGCATGCGGGAGGTCTTCCCTGACGCTCCGGCGATCTCGGCCTCGGGCAGCCTCATCGACGAGGGCATCCTCGTCGGGCGGATGCTGCTCACCGATGCCGACACCCGCCCGACCGCGGTGCTCGCGCAGAGCGACCTGCTGGCCGTCGGTGTGATCCGCGCCGCGGAGGAGCTCGGACTCCGCGTTCCCGAAGACCTCTCGGTCGCGGGTTTCGACGGCATCCCCCTCGACGGCCTCGGCGATCTCACCCTCACCACGAGCGTGCAGCCGGCGGTGGAGAAGGGCAGGGCGGCGGGAGAGCAGGTCGCCCGGATGCTGCGCGGTGAGCCGGGCGTCACGCAGGACCTGCACTGCGTCTTCCGCGCCGGCACCACGACCGCACCGCCTCCGTCGCGCTGACGGCGCGCACCGGTCAGGAGTGGGCGGGCCCGAGAGGAAGCGTCGCCGGCGCGTAGTCGAGGATGCGATACCGCCCGCACGCGATGACGGCTGTCGGGGCCGCAGCGGTCGGCAGGTTCCACGCCACCGTCTGCGCATCCTCGATGAGGAACGAGATCTCCCCCGCCGCGAAGTCGCGACGATCGACGAGCCACGCGTAGCCGCGGAGCTCATGATCGACCTGCACGAGCCGGGCCGGGTCGGCCGCGTGCAGCTTGGGGAGCCGGACGGTCCAGAACTGTCCGGCACCGGTGCGCCCTGACGAATCCACCCAGTCCGTCACACAGGCGAGGTCCGTGTCGGGCGCGCTCGCCGCCTGCACGATGCGGGGTACGGACACGGAGCCGCCGGCGAGAAGGGCGATGGCGACGACGGCGGAGACGACCCGCGGCAGCGTGGCTCGCCGCATCCGGACGCGCGGCAGGGTGACGAGGGCGAGGACCGGGGCGAAGGCGAGAGGTTGCAGGTACCGCGCCGCGTGGGTTCCCGCCGCGATGCCGCCGACGAGCACGACGAGCGGGAGTGCCCAGGCGGCGGTGGTCACCAGGCGGTCACCCGCGTCCGACGAGCGGGCCGACCGCACGACCGCGAGGACCATCAGCGCCAACACGGCCATCGCGCCGAGCACCCCGCCGGGGGAGGACAGCCGATCGATCGCGAGGCCGGCGTAGTACGCAGCGGAGTGGATCCATTCCGCCGGTTGGATGTAGCCGGCACCGGAGTTCGCGATCCATGCCGAGAAGGGAATGCGACCGAGGAAGCCCAGGATGCTGCCGCCGACCAGCGACGCGATCAGCTCCAGACCGCGGCGCCGGATAGCGAGCGTGGTGAGACAGAGGCCGACCAGGACGAGGGAGAGCGGCACCGTGGCCCAGGCGGCGAACAGCGGATTGCTGAGGGTCGCCACCGCTGCGACCACCCCGAGTCCGAGTGGGAGCGCGAAGGTGCCGGCAGGGCGATCGAGGAACCGCCGACACAGGCCGACGGCCAGTACGACGGCCACGACGGTCGCGGAGTAGTACGTCGTCGTCAGCATCAGCGACGCGAGCTCGAGCGCGTCTCGTGACGGCGAGGACTCCGTGGCGATGAGGAGACAGAACACGGCGAGGGCGCCGACCGCCCAGGCGACCGGTGCGCGACCCTCGACGCGCCGCCCGGCGGCGAGACGGATCGCCCCGTAGAGCGCGAGGACGTTGACCACCCCGTTGGCCGCGAGCACGCCGTTCACGTCGAACGGCAGCACGGCGTCGAGGGCCGTGAACACCGCGATCTCGGGGAGGAAGAGCACGCTGGACAGCGCCCAGTCGCCCCCGCCCCCATCCAGGACCGATCGGCCGACGAGGGCCACGATCAGCGAGTCCCCGTCGTCGAACATCAGGACCGAGCGCGGCGAGGAGGCGAGGTGTCCGACGGCGACGAGCGCCAGCGCCAGCGCGGCCGCCCACCCCGCCAGTTCGCGTCCCCAGACCCGCCGCATGCGACCACTCTGACATGCGATCTCGGAGCTCGCGGCGCCGACAGGCGTCTCGGCCCGGTAAACTGGACCGACACCGCCCGCCTGAGCCGCACGGCCGACGAGCCCCGAGGAGCCGCGTATATGCTGATGCTCCTCGCAGTGTTCCTTCTCGGGTCGCTCTTGATGCCCGTCCTGGTGCGCTGGCTGGGAGCTCAGGCTTTCGCCGTCGCCGCCCTCGTCCCGGCTGCCGCATTCGTGCACGCGCTCGTGCTCACGCCGCAGGTGCTCGACGGCCCCGTGCCGTTCGTCTCGGTGCCGTGGATCCCGCAGCTCGGACTGAACCTGTCCATGAACATGGACGTCCTCGGGTGGGTTCTCACGCTCATCGTCACGGGCGTCGGCGCGCTCGTGCTCCTCTACTGCCGCTGGTACTTCCACGACGAGGCCGCCGGCATCGGGCAGTTCGCGGGCGTCCTCCTCGCGTTCGCGGGGGCGATGTACGGCCTCGTCCTCACCGACGACCTCGTGATGCTCGTGATGTTCTGGGAGGCCACGAGCATCCTCTCCTACCTCCTCATCGGTCACTACCGTCGCCGCGCCGCCAGCCGCCGTGCCGCGCTGCAGGCCCTCCTCGTGACCACCCTGGGCGGACTGGTGATGTTCGTCGGCGTCGTGCTGCTCGTCGTCGACACCGGGACGTCGAGCATCCGGGAGATCCTCGCCATCGCGCCGACCGGCCCGATCGTCGATGCGGCGATCGTCATGCTCCTGATCGGCGCCATCAGCAAGTCGGCGCTGTTCCCCTTCCACTTCTGGCTTCCCGGCGCCATGGCGGCCCCGACCCCGGTCAGCGCCTACCTGCACGCCGCAGCCATGGTGAAGGCGGGCATCTACCTCATCGCCCGCTTCGCGCCCATCTTCGCCTTCAGCCCGACGTGGCGGCCGATCGTGCTCACGCTCGGCATCCTCACGATGCTGCTCGGCGGCATCCAGGCGCTGCGGGAGACCGACCTCAAGCGCGTGCTCGCGTTCGGCACCGTGAGCCAGCTCGGCTTCTTCGCGGTCGTCGTCGGCTACGGCACGCAGGCGGCCGCCCTCGCCGGCCTCGCGCTGGTGATCGGGCACGCGCTGTTCAAGTCGGCGCTGTTCCTCATCGTCGGCGTGATCGACCGGCAGCTCTCCACGCGTGACGTGACCGAGCTCTCCGGCGTCGGCCGCCAGGCACCGGTCATGGCCACGGCCGCGTTCATCGCCGTGGCGTCGATGGCCGGAGTGGCCCCGACCATCGGATTCGTCGCGAAGGAGTCGACGCTCACGGCGCTGCTGGACGATGCACTGGGCGGGTCGGTGTGGGGCCTCGTCGCCCTGATCGGCGTCGCTCTCGGATCCATGCTCACTGCGGCATATGGCGTCCGCTTCCTCTGGGGGGCGTTCTGGACCAAGCGCGATGCCGAAGGACAGCGGCAGCCGGACACGGTCTGGCCCGACCCCCCGGTGGGTTTCCTCTCCGCGCCGATCATCCTCGCCGGAGTGACGCTCGCCGCCGGTATCGGCGCCCCCGCGCTCGACGTCGCCCTCCAGCCGTATGCGCTGACCGCGACGCCGGGACTCGACCACGAGGGGGCAGCCGTCGAGGGACCGGGGCACCTCGCGCTCTGGCACGGCCTCGAGCCCGCCCTCGGCATCTCGATCCTCTCGATCCTGCTCGGCATCGGGCTCTTCCTCCTCACGAGGCGGACCGGGTGGGACCGGCGCCCGCGACTGCTGCCGTTCACGGCGGCCGACGCCTACTACGTGGTGATGCGCGGCATCGACCGGCTGTCGGTGCTGAGCACGACGCTCACCCAGCGCGGTTCGCTGCCCGTGTACGTGGGGACGATCTTCGTCGTCTTCGTCGCCGCCGAGGTCACCGCGCTCGTGGCGAGCGACATCGACCGCTATCAGCTCTCGCTGTGGCACACGCCGGCCCAGCTCGCCGTCGCCCCGATCATGGCCGTGGCCGGCGTCGTGGCGGTGCGCGCCCGCAAGCGCTACACCGGCGTCGTGCTCGCCTCGGTCACCGGTCTCGGCATGGTGGTCCTCTTCGCCACCAGCGGCGCACCGGATCTCGCGCTCACCCAGATCCTCGTCGAGACGGTGACGATGGTGACCTTCGCGCTCGTCCTGCGCCGACTGCCGGCGCGCATGGGCGAGCACAACGCCTCCGTGAGCCGCATCCCGCGCGCTCTCCTCGGCATCGGCGTCGGCCTCACCATGGCGTTCGTGGCCGTCGTCGCGACCCAGTCCCGCGTGGCCGACCCGATCTCGGCGATCTTCCCGGAGATCGCGTACGAGATCGGCCACGGCAAGAACGTCGTGAACGTGGCACTCGTCGACCTCCGCGGCTGGGACACGATGGGCGAGCTCTCCGTGCTCGTGCTCGCCGCGACCGGTGTCGCCTCACTCGTGTTCGTCACGCACCGCGCCGATCTCCTCGCCGCCACGAAGACGCTGCCCCGCTCGGTGCGGAAGTCCGCGCGCAGTCGGCCACTCGTGGAGACCACGGACGGCGTGCGCTTCCAGACCGCGGAGAACCGATCGGCGCCGCGCGCCTGGCTCGTCGGCGGCCAGAAGATGAAGCCGGAGAACCGGTCGATCCTGCTCGAGGTCATCGTCCGCATCCTGTTCCACACGATCATCGTCGTGTCGATCTTCCTGCTCTTCGCCGGGCACAACCTCCCCGGCGGCGGCTTCGCGGGCGGGCTCGTCGCCGGCATGGCGCTCGTCATGCGCTACATCGCGGGAGGGCGCTGGGAGCTGGGTGCCGCGGCGCCGACCGATGCCGGTCGCCTCCTCGGCACGGGCCTGATCCTCGCCGTGGGCACCGCGGTCGTGCCGCTGTTCTTCGGCCTCGCACCGCTCACCAGCACCTTCTGGGAGTGGGAGATCCCCGGCATCGGGCACATGGAGTTCGTCACCTCGACGATCTTCGACATCGGCGTCTACCTCGTCGTGATCGGGCTCGTGCTCGACGTGCTGCGCAGCCTCGGTGCGGAGGTCGACCGGCAGGCGGCGCTCCGCCCCGGCGAGAGCACCGCCGTCGACTTCTCCTCGCGGACCGGGGGGAACGGCTGATGGACGTCTCGCTCGCCCTCATCGCGATCATGGCCGTGCTCTTCGCCTGCGGCGTGTACGCGATGCTGGAGCGCAGCCTCACCCGCGTCCTCATCGGCTTCCTCCTGCTCGGCAACGCCACGAACCTGCTGCTCCTGATCGTGATGGGCGTGCCGGGCAACGCGCCGTTCTTCGGCACCGAGGGCGATCTGAGCGACCCGCTGCCGCAGGCCCTGACGCTCACCGCCATCGTCATCACGTTCGCGGTCTCCGCGTTCCTGCTCGCGCTCATCTACCGGTCGTGGCAGCTCGGCCAGGCGGACACGGTCGAGGACGACGAGGCCGACATCGCGCTGCGCGCGCGCACCGACGAAGACGAAGACCTCATGGACGACGAGTCCGAGACGGACGACGACGACGCCACGACCGACTTCGTGGGCGTGCAGACCGCGCCGATCACCGTCCTGCACATGCGCGACAACCCGGCCATCCACGATGACGCGCCGTATGACGCGCCCTACGTGCCCGAGCCGGAGCCCGAACCCGACGGCGCTGCAGACCGGGACGACGACACGACAGACGGGCAGGGCAGGCCATGACCACGCTCGTCCCGCTCCTCGTCGCCCTGCCGCTCCTCGGTGCGGCGATCACCCTCGTCTTCGGTCGCAACGCGCGCCTGCAGGTGTTCGTCACCGTCGCCACGCTCGCGGTCGTGTCCGTCATCGCGGCCGTGCTGCTCGTCGTCGTCGACGCGGGCTCCCCCCTGGCGGTCTCCGTGGGCGGATGGCCGGTGCCGTTCGGCATCGTCCTCTACGTCGACCGTCTCGCCGCGCTCCTGGTGCTCGTCTCCAGCGTGGTGCTGCTCGCGGTCCTCCTCTTCTCGATCGGTCAGGGTGTGGCCGACGGGGCGGATGAGACCCCGATCTCGATCTTCAACCCCTCGTACCTGATCCTCGCCGCCGGCATCTTCAACGCCTTCATCGCGGGCGACCTGTTCAACCTGTACGTCGGGTTCGAGATCCTCCTCGTGGCCTCCTACGTGCTCATCACCCTGGGCAGCACCGAGTCCCGCATCCGCACCGGTGCCGTCTACATCGTCGTCTCTCTCGTGTCGTCGATCCTGTTCCTCGCGTCGATCGCGATGATCTACGGCGCCCTCGGCACGGTCAACATGGCCCAGATCGCCGAGCGGATGTCGGAGCTCCCGCAGGACACGCAGCTCGTCCTGCACCTCATGCTCGTGGTCGCCTTCGGGATCAAGGCCGCGATCTTCCCCGTGTCGTTCTGGCTGCCCGACTCCTATCCGACGGCCCCCGCGCCGGTCACCGCCGTGTTCGCCGGCCTGCTGACCAAGGTCGGCGTGTACGCGCTGATCCGGACGGAGACCCAGCTCTTCGCCTCGAACAGCATCGACACGCTGCTGCTCATCATCGCGCTGGCGACGATGATCGTCGGTGTCCTCGGCGCCGTCGCGCAGGCCGAGCTCAAGCGGATCCTGTCGTTCACGCTCGTCAGCCACGTCGGCTACATGATCTTCGGTCTCGCGATCGCGACCCCGGCGGCGATCGGCGCGACCGTGTACTACATCGTCCACCACATCGTCGTGCAGACCACCCTGTTCCTCGCGGTGGGGCTCATCGAACGCCGGGCCGGCAGCACCTCCATCCTCCGGGTCAAGGGCCTGCTGAAGATCGCCCCCGTCATCGCCCTGCTGTACTTCATCCCGGCGATCAACCTCGGTGGTCTGCCGCCGTTCTCCGGGTTCATCGGCAAGTTCGCCCTGTTCGAAGCGGCCGCGTCCGTGGGCACTCCGCTCATGATCGTGCTCATCTTCGGCGGCATCATCACGTCGCTGCTCACCCTCTACGCGCTCATGAGGGCCTGGAACCTCGCGTTCTGGCGTGAGGAGGAGGACTCGACCGAGACCGAGGGGCGCATCTCGTACCTCACCGGAGCCCCCGCCGCGGATGAGCAGCAGGAGCGCCGGCACATCCCGAGGATCATGACCGTGGCCACCGCCGGGATGGTCACCGTGACGGTGGCCCTGACGATCTTCGCCGGACCGCTGTACGCTCTGTGCGACCGTATCGGGGCGGGCCTGCTGCAGCCGGTCAACCTCGTCCAGCTGGAAGACGAGGTGGAGGGATGAGCCCCGAGACCAAGAGCGTCTGGCGGGACATCGGCATGCAGCTGCCGTTCCTCGCCTGGCTGATCGTGCTGTGGATGCTGCTGTGGGCCCAGTTCACCGTGCTCTCCTTCCTCACGGGGCTCGTGGTGGCCATCTTCGTGACGCGGGTGTTCCGCCTGCCCACGGTCGAGCTCTCCGGGCGCATCAACCTCTGGTACGGCGCGCTGTTCGTCGTGCAGTTCCTCTTCGCGATCCTCCGTGGCGCGCTCTCGGTGACCGTGCAGGTGTTCGACTTCCGCCGGCAGCCCGGCACCGCCATCATCGCGGTGCCGCTTCGCTATGCCGACGACCTCGTCATGACGCACGTCGCCGTGGTGTCGTCGCTCATCCCGGGCTCCCTGGTGGTCGAGGCCGATCGCGACCGCGGGATCCTCTACCTGCACGTGATCGGCGTGCGCAACCGGGAGGATGTCGAGAAGCAGCGGCAGGGCGTGCTCGGCTGGGAGAAGCGCATCGTCCGGGCGCTCGGCAATCCGACCCAGTACCGGGCGCTCAAGGCCGACGAGCGTGCCGGCCGCATCGACCCCGCGACGATCGGCGGTGCCCGATGAACACCCTGCTCCTCATCATCCTCGCCGTGTTCGGTGTGGCCGCGATCCTCGCTGTCATCCGCATCGTCCGCGGTCCGTCGATCCTCGACCGTGCCGTCGCCGCCGACGTGCTGCTGACCGAGGTCATGTGCGTGCTCGGCGCCGAGATGGCCATCAACGGCCACACCCGCAACATCCCCGTGCTCCTCATCATCGCCGCGGTCGGTGTGTTCGGATCGATCGCGGTCGCCCGGTTCGTCGCGAGAAGGGACAACACGACACCATGAACGTGTTCGGTCTGATGATCCCTGACGCCGTCGTCGACGGGGCGGTGCTCGTGCTCATCCTGCTCGGGGCGATCCTCTGCCTCTCCGCCTCCGTGGGGCTCCTGCACTTCCGCGACGTGCCCACGCGACTGCACGCCGCGACGAAGCCGCAGGTGCTCGGGCTGCTGCTGATCTGCGTCGCGATCGCTCTGTCGCAGCGGTCCGTCGGCGGTGTGCTGTTCGGCCTCGTGCTCGTCGCCCCCGTGGTGCTCATGCAGTTCGCGACCGCGCCTCTGTCCGCGCACATGGTCGGTCGCCAGGCCTACCGCAACGGCACGATCGAGCAGCGGGGTCTCGTCGTCGACGAGCTCGCCGAGTCGAAGCAGACCCCTCCCGCCGCCGGCTGACCCTTTCGAATCGCGCACTGTGCTCCATTTCGGCCGCCGATGCCGCACAGTGAGCGATTCGAAGGGTCAGGTGCGGGCGGCGAAGGCCTCGATGAGGCGGGCGGCGGGCTCGGAGTCGCTGATGAGGGTGCCGTGGCCGTGGTCGGGGATGACGGCCAGCTCCGCGCCGGGGATCGCATCCAGGATCACCTGGCACCAGCTCATCGGGGCCAGCGGGTCGTCCTCGCCGCGCAGCACCAGGACCGGGCAGGCGATGCGGACGAAGGCCTTCTCCGGCTTGTGGACGATGGTCGCGCGCATCTTGCGGATCAGGTGCGGGCCACCGCGGAGGTACTCGCGGGCGCCGCGCCAGATCACGAGCGGCCGTTCGCCCACGAGGTCCTGGAGCAGGTATCGGGCCTGCGCGCCGACGTTCCTGGCCGCCTTGTCGACGGTGGGTCCCGCCAGCACGACGCCGGCGACGAGCTCGGGATGCCGGGCGGCGAGCTCCGCGGCGATCTGACTCCCCATCGAGTGCCCGATCACCACGACCGGATCCGCGTCGACGTGACGGAGGTACGCGGCCACGAGGTCGGCGTGCCGCTGCATGGTCAGCGTGCGCGTGGGCTCGGGGGCCTCACCGAAGCCCGGGAGGTCGAGCGCGATCACCCGCCCCTGCAGCCGCTGGGTGAGGTCGAGGTAGACGCTGCGGCCCATGCCGATGCCGTGCAACAGGAGGTAGGTGGGCGGTCCGTCGCCGAAGGTCTCGGCGATCAGGGTCGCTCCTGCGTGCTCGAACTCGAGGAGGGTGGCCGGCGTCCCCTTCGGGGCGAGGTAGCTGGTGGGCACGTGTCCACGCTAGCCGAGCACCCTCCACGCGCCTCTCAGCCGGCGGGGGTGAGCGTCAGGGTGTCGACCGCGGCCGCCTTCACGGCCTTCGGAGTGAACGCCCATGGCCGCTGCACTCCCGTGGACCAGTCCTTCGTCTGATCGACGTAGTGCTCGTGGAACGCGTGGCCGGAGGCACCCGTGAGGTGGATCCAGGTCGAGTCGTCGAAGTCCGCGAGGTCGACGACCATCCGCATGGACGGGACGGTGGTGGTGGCGTACGAGACGCCGAGCTGCCACCCGGTCGCATCGACCACGGAAGCCCCGCCCCCGACCGGATACGGGCCACGGTTGAACAGGGCCTCGATCGGCGCGATGCCGGACGACCCGAAGGTGTCGCTGGTGAGTGTCAGGGCGTGCAGGTCGCCCCAGTTCCATCGGGCGACATCCGTGCCCTGGATCCCGGACAGCTCGTCGTACGCCTCTTCAGCCGACAGCGCGAGCATCGCGTCTCGCCCCTCGACGTCGAGACGCGGGTTGCTCCACAGCGGGTCCTCGGGGTCATCGAGCATCGCTCCGACGACGGTGAACAGGCGGCCCTGGCCGTCGATGGGCAGGGGCTGCTCGCGCTCCGCGAAGATGTTCTGCACCAGGTTCGACCACAGCACGTTCGCGTACGCGGCTCCGGCCGAGGAGGCGCTGTTCTGCGCGTCCCAGCCGCGGAGCAGCTCGACGGCCTGCTGCGGCCCCTCGCCCTCGACCTCGATGTCCCCCATCGCGGCGGCGAGCTGCTTGCCGATCCACATCTCGCCGTCCATCTGGATGTCGCGCATGTCCTGCGCAGTCAGCGGGCCGGCGGCGGCGCGTCGTTCGATGAGGTGGGCGATGCGGGCGGCGCGGTAGCCCTGGTCCCAGTCCCGGGAGAGGAAGTGCTCGTAGTCGTCGGTGACGATGGCGTTGTTGGCGGTGACGATGTACCCCGAGCTCGGGTTGTACGACACGGGCAGCTCCTCGAACGGGATATAGCCGGTCCAGTCGTAGCTGCTGTCCCAGCCGGGCTGCGGCATCCAGCCGTCGCCGGCTCCGCGGATCGGGAGGCGGCCGGGGGTCTGGTAGCCGATGTTGCCGTCGACGTCGGCGTAGATGAGGTTCTGCGCCGGCACGTCGAACAGGGAGGCCGCGCGGCGGAAGTCCTCGAAGTCCTGGGCGGTCGACAGCGCGAAGATCGCCGTCGCAGTCGTGCCCGGGTCGAGCGCCGTCCACCGCAGGCTCACGGCGTACTCGGCGGCATCGGAGCCCGGGACGGCGGGGACGCTGCCCCCGGCGGTGAGCCCAGGCGTCGGATCGTCCGCGATCGCCGTGAAGTCGCCCGTGAGGCCGGAGATGATCGGTCCGTGCACGGTGGACCGGATGGTGAGCTCGATGTCGTCCCCGCCGGCGACCTCGATGGTCTCGGTGCTCTCCTCCAGCGGCACGAGCTCGCCGTCCCGCCAGTAGGAGTCGCCCTCGATGCGCTCGACATACAGGTCGGTGACATCGGTGGTGAGGTTGGTGAAGCCCCACGCCACGCGCTGATTGTGGCCGATGACGATGCCGGGCAGGCCGGAGAACGAGAAACCGCCCACGTCGAACGGGCAGTCCTCGTCCACCGTCGAGCACTTGAGCTGCACCTGGTACCAGACTGACGGGAGCGAGGCGCCGAGGTGCGGGTCGTTGGCGAGCAGCGGCATGCCGGATTCGGTGAGGTCACCGGAGACCACCCAGGAGTTGGAGCCGATGCCCTCCCCGACATCGCCCACGAGCACGCTCGCCGCTTCGATGACGGAGGACGTCTCCTTCCACTCCACCGTGGTGAGCGCCTGCTGTGCCTCGCCGTCGCCCTCGGACACCGTGAACGCCGCGGGCTCGGCGCCGGTCTCCAGCGGCGGGACGGTGGAGATGGTGGGCACGATCACCGGGTTCCGGTCGAAGGGGTAGTCCGGGTAGAGCGTGCCGAGGAGTCCGTCCACGTCGGCGTCCGGGTCGTCGGCGAGCTGCCCCGCGAGCAGTGCGCGCTCGGTCTCGTCCTCGACGTTGGTGCGGAGATCCCAGGCCATCGCCTTCAGCCACGCCACCGAGTCCGCCGGCTCCCACGGCTCCGGCTCGTAGTCGGGGTTCTGCAGCCCGAGGACGGCGTACTCGAGCGACAGCTCCGCGCCCGAACGGGAGGACAGGTAGGCGTTGACGCCGTCCGCGTAGGCCTCGTAGTAGCCGCGGGTGACGTCGTCCATCGCCTCCACCTCGGCCTCGGCGGTGGTGCGCCAGCCCAGCGTGCGCAGGAATGCGTCGGTACCGGCCTGGGAGGCGCCGAACAGCTCGGCGACCCGGCCGGAGGTGACGTGTCGGCGGAAGTCCATCTCGAAGAACCGGTCCTGCGCGTGCACGAAACCTTCGGCGAAGAAGAGGTCGTCCGAGGAGTCGGCGGTGATCGTGGGCACGCCGCTGGCGTCGCGCTGCACGGTGACGTCCGCCTTCAGCCCTGCGAGCGCGGTCGACCCGGAGGTCTGCGGGAAGGAGCGCTGGATGGTCCAGGTCACGAAGAACGCGCCTGCGACGGCCACCACCACCAGCGCGGCGATCACGACGAACGCGATGCGTCCGATGCGGGCGGCCAGAGAAGGACGCGGGGAAACAGCGGACGCCGTCGAATCGGTCATCATCGTCGAGAACTCTTTCGGGTAGCCAGGTGGGACTCAGTCCCACCGAGCCCCAGTACGCGTTTCACGGGTACGCGCTCTCGCATCATAGCCGCCCCGCGCTCGCCGCGGGACGGTCCGCGGCGAGCGGGAGGGCTCAGCCGATGAGGCTGGGCTGCAGATCGCGGAGCGTCCGGCGATGCGTCATGCGGGTCACCCCGATCATCGCCAGCAGCAGCGCCCCGACGAGCCAGGCGCCGAGCACCGCCAGGTCCCAGCCCGCGCGGGCGTAGTCGCCGCCGTACATGAGTTGTCGCATGGCGTCGACGACGTAGCCGAGGGGCAGCACATGGTGCAGCGCGGCCAGTGGGCCGGGCAGCGTCTGCCAGGGGAACGTGCCGCCCGCTGTGACGAGCTGCAGCACCATGAGCACGAGGCCGAGGAACTGCCCCACGGAGCCGAGCCAGACGTTGAGGGCGAGGATGATTGCGGCGAACGTGGCCGAGGCGAACATCATCACCCCGAGCGTGCCGAGCGGATGGTCGAACGTGAAACCGAGCGTCAGCGCCAGGATGCCCATCAACCCGAGCATCTGCACGGCACCGAGCATTGCCGGGGTCAGCCAGCCCGCCAGCGTGATCCGGATCGGGGAGTGCAGCGCCGTGACGGCGCGACGGGAGATCGGCTTCACGATGAGGAACAGCGCGTAGATGCCGATCCACGCGGAGAGGGCGGCGAAGAAGGGGGCGAGGCCCGCGCCGTAGTCCTCGGCGGAGGCGACTTTGTCGCTGGACACCTTCACCGGGTCCGCGATCGTGTCGGCTTGCAGGGAGCGCAGGTCGGGGGTGGAGGCGGGGATCGCCTGCACGCCGTCGGCGAGCCCGTCCCGCAGCTCCGCGGTCCCGGAGGACAGCGTCTGCAGGCCGTCGCGCAGTTGGGCGGCGCCTGAGTTCGCCGCGGCCGCTCCCGTCGCGAGGGTGCCGGCGCCGCCGGCGAGCTCGCTCGCCCCCGATGCCACGGACGCAGACCCGGCGGCGAGCTGGTCGACCTTCCCGACGGCGTCCCGCACCTGGGCGTTGCCCTCCTCGATCCGGGCGCCGAGAGGGTCCAGGCGGGCGAGCACCGCGTCGATCTCCTCGGGCGCGAGTCCCTGCTCGGTGAGGACGTCGGTGATGTCCGCGCGCACCTGCGGCAGCGCATTCGTCGCCTCCTGCACCGCGGCTCCGGCCCGATCGGCGACGTCGGCGAGTTGGCGGTTGCCCGCGCTCACCTGCTGGGCACCGTCGGCGAGCGTCTTGGCCCCGGAGGCGAGTTGTGCCGAGCCGTCGGCGAGCTTCGCGGTGCCCTCGGCGAGCGTCGTGCTCCCGGAGGCGGCGCTGCGTGCGCCGTCGACGAGCTGTGTGGCGCCGTCGGTCGCGGAGATCAGGTTGTCGCGCACGTCGCTGAGGCCCGTCAGCAGTCGCTCCGCGGCCTCGCTGCCGACCATCTCGGCGACGGAGCTGCGGATCTTCTCGACGGCCTGCGATCCCATCGACGAGGCGAGGTAGTTGTTCGCGTCGTTGGTCTCCAGCTCGATTCGGGCTTGATGCGGATCGTCGCCTGCGGCGGAGGTGAGGGCGGCGGAGAAGTCCGAGGGGATCGTCACGGTGAAATCGACCTCGCCGTGGCGCAGCGCATCGGCGGCCTCGTCCTCGGTCATACGCTGCCAGTCGAAGGCGTTCCCCTCGATGAGGTTCTCCGCCACGTCCTCGCCGTAGTTGACGGTCTCATCGGTCGCCGCTTCCGTGCCGGTCGTCGGGGCGGGAGCGCCCTCGTCGTCGACCACCAGGGCCACGGGGACCTCGGAGAATTTCGCGTACGGATCCTGGTTCGCCCAGAGGTAGAGGCCGCCGTAGAGGATCGGCACGCAGATGAGGGCCACGAGGGCGAGGATGCCCATCCGGCTCGCGGTCAGGCGGCGGAGCTCGGCGGCGATCATGGCGGGAACCTTCATCGCGCTTCTCCTTCCTCGTCGGTCGTGGGTTCGTCGTCGGTCGTGGGGTCGTCTTCGGTCGTGGGTTCGTCTTCGGTCGTGGGTTCGTCTTCGGTCGCTGGTTCGTCCGGCGCGGGTTCGCTCTCCTCGGGATCGTCGGTCGCTTCCGGACGCTCGAGCACCAGAGGCTCGATCGGTCCGGACGCGTTGATCGCATCGAACTCGTGCATGCGCTCGAGGGCGACGGCGGCGGAACCGCCGACGATCACGAGCATCGCGTACCCGCGGTCCGCGAACTCGGCCGCGATGCGCCACCATCCGTCCGGGCTGCCGCCGTGACGATCCGGGGCGACGAGCACGATGCCCTCGACGCCCTCGCGGAGCACGGCGAGCTCGCACAGGATGCGCACGCGGGCGGCCGGGTCGACCGAGCCGATGGGGACGGAGGCGAGCTCCTGGTATCCGACCCGCCCGAGCCAGCGGCGAGCGTGGAGCGGGGTCGCGCCACGTCCGGCGAACATCAGCTCCTCGCCGACCACCCCGGCGAGGGTGATGTCCGGGTGCGGATCGCTGACGTCCGGGGCGTCCACGAGGGCGACGCGGCGGCGCAGCTCCTTCGGACTCGCCGCCGCATCGATCGTGACGCGGCCCGTGTCCGGACGCATCCGCCCGCTCGCGATGAGGCCGAGCACGGTCGGCCGCTGCTCGGTCTCCGCGAGCGCGTAGCGGACGGCGCCGGAGTGGAACTCGAGACTCATGGACGGAAGCGCCTGGCCGGCGCGGCCCTTGCTGACGCCGTTCAGCGTGATCCTCATGCGCGGACCTCCTCGTGGTCGGCGGCGATGTCCGGATGGGCGCTCAGCAGTTCGTCCGCCTCGCGCCAGGAGAGTCCGGCGATGCTGAGCACGGCCCGGACCGCGAGGTCCTCGGCGCCGCTGCTCTGCACGTCGGTGCGGGAGACGACGGTGCGCGCCATCTCCTCGATCAGCCGGGCGAGCGTGGGACCGGCGAGGTCCGTCCGGAAGCTGCCGTCCTGCTGCCCCCTTCGCACGAGGGCGGCGACACTCCGGCGCAGCGGCGCCAGGGCGGCGGCGGTGTGCTCCACGTGCGCCTCGTCGAGGGCGAGCGCGGCGGCGACCTGGATGTGCGCCGCCTCCTCCCAGAGCCGGGCGGCCAGCCGGGCCAGGGCGAGGCGGGCGTCCGGCTCGTCGATGGAGGCCGCGATGGCGTTGAAGCGCTGGGCGCCGGTGGAGACGAGTTCCCGGATCAGGGCGTCCCGATCCTCGAAGTGCCCGTAGAGGGTGCGGCGGGACAGGCCCGCGGCCCTGGCTATCGCGTCGAGGGAGGCGTGCGGGTCGGTGGCGATGGCGCTGCGGGCCGCGGAGAGGATGCCGGCGCGGTTCTCCGCGGCGTCGCGACGAAGGGCGCGAGTGGTCATCCGTCCATGGTAATAACATGCACAGAGCTGTGCAAGATAATTCAGCAACCTCGCAGTGTGCTGCTCCCGCGGTCGGCCGTCGAGTCTCCTCCGGGGTGCACCGTGGTATGTTACGCGTCGCGCTTCGGCGCATTCTCAGAGGAGAGACCGGTCCGGACCGGGACTCCGGCGGGATCGGTCCTGGAACGGCGGGGGGACGCCATGATCGAGAAGAAGAACGACGTGCATGCCGGGAGCGGGGCACCGGCGGGGGATCGGCACGGTGGTCTGCAGGGCAGGCTGACCGATGCGATCGTCTCGGGCGCGCTCGCTCCGGGGACACGGGTGGACGAGCGCGGGCTCGCGGCCGCCTTCGGTGCCGGGCCGGCAGAGGTCCTCCGGGCCCTGGACGGCCTCGCCGCCGCCGGCCTCATCGCGGTGCGCCGCGACGGCACACGGTGGGTGACCGCGCTCGATGGCGACCGGGCGCGCGATGTGGTGGCTCTGTTCGGCGACGTCTGGATCGGCTCGGTCCGGCGCACGATGGCGCTGCTCCGCACCGACGACCTCGCGTATCTCGACGAGCTCGTCGACGATGTGGCGCTGGCGGTGCGGTGGCGGGACGGCTCGGCCTTCGGCGGCGGCCTGCGCGCTCTCGCCGTCGCTTTCGCCCGGATCGAGGGCAACACGGAGCGGGCTGAGCTCGTCGGGAGTCTCGGGACGCTTCTCGAGTGCGTCGCCCGTCGTGCCGGGAGCGTCTTCGACTGGTCGGATGTGCGTACGTCGGTCGCCCGGATCGCCGTGGTGCTCGCCGAACGCGACGCCACGGCGATGCGCACCGCCCTCATGGACCTGTTCGACGATGTGCTGCCGGGAATCGTGGACCGTGCGGTGACGCCGGCTCTCCCGCTCGCCGCGGCGTCCTGATCGCCGGACGCGGGACGGGCGCCCCGGTGACCGCGGCGCCCGTCCCGTGTGCTCAGTCGGTGCCGGAGTCGAAGGCCGCGCGCTCGGAAGCGGTGTCGACGGCGTCCGCGAGGTTCTCGTCGGCCTCCGAGATCGAGCCGTGCACGGACTCGGTGATCTCGGCGGACTCGCCGGCGGTGACCCGGCCGACGAGCTCGCCCGTCGCGCCGCCGACGAGGCCGAGGCCCGCGTACTGCTCCAGGCGCGCACGGGAGTCGGCGATGTCGAGGTTGCGCATCGTGAGCTGGCCGATCCGGTCCACGGGGCCGAAGGCGGCGTCGCCGACGCGCTCCATCGACAGCTTCTCCGGCCCGTAGGACAGGTTCGGGGAGACCGTGTCGAGGATCGTCCAGTCGTCGCCGCGGCGCAGGCGGATCGTCACGGTGCCCGAGATCGTCGAGCCGACCCAGCGCTGGATGGACTCGCGGAGCATGAGCGACTGCGGCTCGAGCCAGCGGCCCTCGTACATGAGGCGGCCGAGGCGGCGACCCTGCTCGTGGTACGTCGCGAGGGTGTCCTCGTTGAGGATGCCGTTGACGAGGCGCTCGTACGCGATGAAGAGCAGCGCCATGGCCGGGGCCTCGTAGATACCGCGCGACTTCGCCTCGATGATGCGGTTCTCGATCTGGTCGCTCATGCCGAGGCCGTGGCGCCCGCCGATCGCGTTCGCCTCCTGCACCAGGGCCACCGGGTCGCTGAACTCGACGCCGTTGATCGCGACCGGACGGCCGCCCTCGAACGTCACCGAGACGTCCTCGGTCTCGATGGCGACGGACGGATCCCAGAACTTCACGCCCATGATCGGGTCGACGGTCTCCAGCGAGACGTCGAGGTGCTCGAGCGTCTTCGCCTCGTGGGTCGCGCCCCAGATGTTCGCGTCCGTCGAGTAGGCCTTCTCGGCCGAGTCGCGGTAGGGGAAGCCGTGTGCGACGAGCCACTCGCTCATCTCCTGCCGACCGCCGAGCTCGGTGACGAAGTCCGCGTCGAGCCAGGGCTTGTAGATGCGCAGGCGGGGGTTGGCGAGCAGACCGTAGCGGTAGAACCGCTCGATGTCGTTGCCCTTGTAGGTCGAGCCGTCGCCCCAGATGTCGACGCCGTCCTCGCGCATCGCGCGCACGAGCAGCGTGCCGGTGACCGCGCGGCCCAGGGGCGTGGTGTTGAAGTAGGTCTTGCCGCCGGAGCGGATGTGGAAGGCGCCGCAGGAGAGTGCGACGAAGCCCTCCTCGACCAGCGCCGTCTTGCAGTCGATGAGGCGCGAGGCCTCGGCGCCGTACTCCAGCGCGCGCCCGGGGATCGAGGCGATGTCGTCCTCGTCGTACTGCCCCAGGTCGCCGGTGTAGGTGAAGGGCACAGCGCCCTTGTCGCGCATCCAGGCGACGGCGACGGAGGTGTCGAGTCCTCCGGAGAAGGCGATGCCGACGCGCTCGCCGACGGGCAGGGACTGGAGGACCTTGGACATGGCTCCCAGTCTATCGGCGCGCGACCCACCCCCTTTCGTGTGTTCCGGCCCTTTTCGCACGCACGCAGGGGGGTGGCTCGCGCGAAAAGGGGTGGGTCGACGGGAAGATGGGCGCATGGGTGGAGCGATTCTGTGGGGAGCCGTCGCGGCGGCGCCGCTGTTCGTCGGTGCGGTGCTCGCGATGCTGCGCACCTGGCCGCCGCGGTGGCTGGGCATCGTCCTGGGCTTCGGCGCCGGAGCCCTGATGGCCTCGATCGCCTTCGAGCTCTGGGAGGAGGGGCTCGACCGCGGCGGTCCCATCCCGCTCGTCACCGGCGTCGCCCTCGGTGCCCTCAGCTACTACATCGCCGCCCGCATCCTCGACGCCAGGGCTGCCAGGAAGAAGGGCGAAGCTGGGGGAGGTCAGCTCGCGGTGGGGGCCCTCCTCGACGGGATCCCGGAGCAGCTCGTCCTCGGCATCGGTCTCGCCTCGGGGGAGCCGGTGAGCATCGCGCTCGTCGTCGCCATCCTCGTCTCGAACCTCCCGGAGTCCATCGGCTCCGCCGCCGACCTGCTCGACGGCGGCATGCGACGGAGCAGGGTGCTGCTTCTGTGGGCCGGGGTCGCCGTGGTGTGCGCGCTCGCCACCGTCGCCGGATTCGCACTGGCCAGCGTGACCGGCGAGGTCTTCCGCTCCGGGGCGAGCGGTTTCGCCGCGGGCGCCCTGCTCGTCATGCTGGTGGACTCGATGGTTCCGGAAGCGCAGTCGAAGGCGAAGGAGTCCACGGGGCTGGCGACCGTCCTCGGATTCGCGCTCGCCGCGGGTCTCGCCTTCGCGTCCTGAACGGATCGAGGGGGCTGCGGCTCAGACGCCGCCGGTGCGGGCGTCGCGACGGACGCTGCGGCCGGTGATGCGCTCGATACGGAACGACAGCGGGAGGTCCCGGTCGTCTCCGGCCCACGGGTGCACCCGCGCAGCCGCCCCGGCAGCGTCCTCCTCGGGCACCTGCGACAGGACACCGTGCATCAGCACGCTCCACCCCAGGCCGCCGATCGGATCGTGGTAGTCGACCTCGAACGAGACCTCGGCCGACTCGCGGGAGAGCGTCGCCAGGTGGCCGTCCGGTGACGTGCGCAGGAGCAGCTCGTGCCCCGAGACGACGAAGTTCACCGGATGGATCTGCACCAGGCCCTCGTCGACGAATCCGATGCGGCCCACCGTGGTGGTCGCCAGCAACTCGTAGGACTGCTGCTCGTCGAGTTCGTGGATCATGCGGACACTCCCTCCCCCTGTGCCGCCAGTGTAGCCACGGCGCCGCAGATCATCGAGGGCGCCCGACCGGAATCACCCGGTGAGGTGTCAGGACGACCATGCCTCCAGCTCGGCGGTGAGCGCAGCGAGGTACGCGGGAGGGCCGGCTTCCGCGAACCACAGCCACAGCTCCGCAGCGATCACCGGGTACCACGCGCGGACACGGTCGGGATCGGCGCCGTAGCCATCGATGAGCGCCCGCTCGGACCGCGGGTCCTTCCTGGCGGCTCCCCACGCGGCTCGGGCGAGCTCCCGCAGCGGGTCGCCGCAGTGCGCCGCCTCCCAATCGACGACCCCGGAGACACGTCCGTGCTGCGCGAGCAGGTTGCCGTCGGTCCAGTCGCCGTGGCAGAAGACGACCCCGGACGACGGCGGGATGCGCAGCGGGAGGCGAGGCCCGCCGGCGGCGCGGTACCGCTCGATGATCGTCGCATCGTCGGGTGCGGGAAGGAGGTCGTCCGGAGCGGCGAGCCGATGCAGGGCACGGAGCAAGGGCGCTGATGCCCCGAGGCCCGCGAGCCGGGCCTCGGCGTCGGCGTCGTCGAGGCGGGCGCCGGGGAGCTCCGTCATGAGGATCGCGCCCGGCCGCTCCTCGACCACCTCGGGTACCGGGAGCCCGGAGCCGACGAGACCGCGGAGGGCGCGAAGCTCGTTCTGGTGCCGTGCCGGATCGGCGAGGCGCTTCTCGACCAGCCGTCGTCCGCCGCGCTCGACGAGCCGCACCGCGCCGACCGCTCCCTGCCTCATCCCGTCATCCTCGCACCGGGCGGGTGATCACTCGAAGCCGGGGTAGTCCTGCAGCCGCTTCTCGAACTCCGCGCGGTCGGCATCGCTCAACACCTTGCCGGCGATGACCACGAGCTGGAGCCCCTCGACCGGCTCGCCCGTGCGTGCGCTCTGTGCCTCCCGCGACGCGTGGAAGCCGCCGTCGGCATCGTTCGACAGATCGTAGATGTTCGCGTAGAAGCGCAGGGGATCGGGGTAGTTCTCCGTGTAGTACTCCCATGTCGTCTGCGTGCGCGGGTCGTCGCTGCCGTAGAGCTTGGCGATCATGGACGGGTCGATGCCGGAGTTCGCGGGGTCGTTGAACGAGTACAGGTTCCACAGGCCGTGCGCCGCCACCACCTCGTCGATCGCGGCCATCACCTCGAGCTTGCGCGCGTAGCCGTGCACGGGCTGCTCGGTCGCCCAGGCCGCGGACGTGTACTCGGACAGCATCGACTCCCCGCCGTAGCCGTTGCGCTCCGGCCGTATGTCCTCGTCACCCACCTGAACCCACGTGAACCCGAAGTCGGCGGAGAGCCGCTCCCGGATGTCCGTGAAGAGAGCGTCGGCCTCGGCGCGCACCTCCTCCATGGACTGCTGGGTGAGCGCTTCCTGCGGGGCCGTGCCCTTGATGCCCGGGTAGGCCTCCGCGTGCCGTTGTTCCGCGGTCTTCACGCCTTCGTAGTTGCCGGATGCCGAGGTGCGCAGCGCGCTGAGCGCCCCGACGGTCGCGACGTTGAACAAGATGGTGAGAACGAGGGCGACGATGCCCAGGCGGCGCCCGCCGGTGGTGACGAGTGCGGCGACGATCACGCCGAGCACCACGAGCTGCAGTGTGATCATCGTCACGCCGTACAGCAGGTCGGTGCCGCCGACCACGAGCGTGCCGAACAGGATCAGGACGAAGAGGATCGCGGCCACCAGGGCGATCCAGCCGAGGGCGTTCGCCGCTGGCTTCTTCTCCTGGGGTGGCAGCGGGGAGAGGACGGGCGGCGTGGGACCGATCTGCTGCTGCCGCCGGGCGCCGCGATAGCCCCCGGGCGGCGGGACGGGTGGGGCGCCCTCGGTGCCGCCGACATACCGGGCGCGCTGTCGCTCGTGATCGCTCACCACGGCTTGTCCGCTCCGGTGCCGCCGGGTTCGTCGCCCTGCTGCTGATCGCGTTCCTGCGTCCCCTGCTCGAGCTTGTCCTGGAGATCCTGCAGCTTGTCCTCGGACGGCTGCGGCTCCTCCTGCTGTTCCTGCTCCTCCTGGGGCTGCTGTTGCTGCTCCTGCTCCTGCTGCTTCTGCTTGAGGCGGTCCTCGGTGCTGTCGAGGGTGTCCGCCATGTCGCGCTCGGGATCGGGGGACTGCTGCTGCGCCTCTTCGCTGTGGCACTCCTCCGGGGTCTCGACGGTGACAGTCAGCGCCTCGCCGTAGAGAGCTGTCGCGGCGGCGCCGTCTCCCTCGGCCCTGGCGGCATCGCCCATCCGCTCGATCACGAGGGCGAGGTTGATCCGGACCGGGCACACCTCGAGCCCGGTCGCGAGGTCGAGTGAGCGCTCCAGCTCCGCGCGGGCGGCAGGGAGCTCCTCGGCGCCGGCCATCGCGGTGCCGATGTTGTACGGCGCCTTGTACGGCTCGAACCAGTTCAGGACGTCCTGTCCGCGCGCCGAGGCCTCGGAGCCGGCGAAGTCGTCGACGACGTACGCGGTGATGGCCTGGTGGGCGAACGCGTACATGCTCAGCAGCTTGCCCACGAAGAGCAGGGCGGCGAGGGTGAGCGGGATCGTCCCGATCGCGACCCAGCGGCGGATGAGGCGTCGACGGCGGTTCGAGCGGAGGAGGGCTGCGGCGGCGTCGTCCTGCGCAAGCGTCACGACCCACCTCCTCCCCTGTCGTCGGCGTCTGAACATCCTATCCGCGACGGTCCGTCCGGGCCGGCGTGTGCGACGAACGCCGGCCCCGATCGAGGCCGGCGTTCGTGACGGGGAGTGCCTGTCCGGCTACTCCGCCGCCTTGACGCGGAACGTGTCGAAGGACACGCCGAGGGGCGCAGTCGCGCTCGCCGAGCGGCTGCCGCTGAGACCCACGCCACCCGCCGGAAGCGGGGCGGTGTCGGTCGCCCGCAGCTGCCAGTCGGCGGGCTCCGCGGCATCGCTCGTCCAGAGCTTCGCGACGAGGGAGGCCTTGTCCGCCCCCGTCACGGCCGCCTTGAGCGTGTAGGTGGTGCCCGGGGTGACCGTGACGCCGTTCAGGGTCCGGGTCGCGAGGACGGTGCCGTCTCTGTGCGCCACGAGCCAGACCGTGCCGTCCGGGCGGAGCCACGCGCGCACGAGGTACCGGCCGGCGGACGAGTCGCGGGCGATGACCCCGATGTAGGAGCCTCCCGTGCTGGACGGCTGGTCGACGCGGAAGGTCGTCTCCAGCGCCGGGTTCGGCACCGACGGTGCGTTCAGCGTCGCGTGGCGGGTGTCTCCCGCGGCCAGCTTCAGCTGCCCTGAGCCTTCGGCGACGCTGGCCGCGGCTGCGGACCCGCCGGCGATCTTCCATGCTCCGCCCGTGAGGGCTTCACCCCAGCCGGGACCGGCCGTGCGGTCGAACTCGTCGCTCGCGAGCGGCGCGGGTTCCGCCACCACGGCTTCCCGCGTCGTCGTGGCAGAGCCGCCGATGTCGTCCGTCACCGTGAGGGTGACCGTGCGCGTCCCGGCCGTCGTGTACGTGTGCGTCGCCGATGCTCCTTCACCGGTCGTGCCATCACCCCAGTCCCAGCGGTAGCTGCGGATGGTGCCGTCGGTGTCCGTCGACGCAGACGCGTCGGCGGACACCGTCAGCCCCGAGGCCGAGAGCGTGAACGAAGCCGTGGGCAGCGCGTTGGCGCCCTGCACGACGACACGCTTCGCGACCGAGCCCACGAGATTCTGGCTGTCGGTGACCGTGAGCTTGACCACGTACGTGCCGGGCTTCGCGTAGGCGTGCGACGGCGTCTTGCCCGTACCCGTCGTACCGTCCCCGAAGTCCCAGCGGTAGTCCGAGATCGTGGTGGTCCCCGGCGGCACGGAGGTGCTCGCGTCGAAGGCGACATCGAGCCCGGCGACGGCTGTGGTGAAGGCGGCGACCGGAGCTGTCGAGCCCTTGCCGACCAGGTAGTGCGTCTTGACCTGTGCGGCGGTCAGTCCGTACGGGTACACGGCGAACTCGTCGACGTTGCCGGTGAGGGAGACCGACTTCGGGGTGTTCGGCCAGTTGGCGAGCTTGCCGCTGCCGATCTTCCAGAAGCCCTCGTAGTCCTGGCCCTTGGTCACTCCGGTGATCTGATCGTTGAGTTGCCCGTCGACGAACAGCTTCATGCCTTCCGGGCTCACCGAGGCCACGACGTGGTGCCACTGGTTGTCGTTGTATGCCGACTTCGTCGTGATGACCTTCGTGCCGTCGCTGTACACCCCGAAGTTCAGGCGCCCGTCGTTCGACATGTACACGTTGCGATCGTGGTTCCTCGAGAAGCCCGCGGCCGAGCTCTCGAAATCGAACAGCAGACCGCCGCTGGTCGTCGACGTCTGGAACCACATCTCGGCCGAGTACGCCCCGGGCGTCGGCATCTTGGTGGTGGTGTCGACGCGCCCCGTCTCGGTGCCGTCGAGGGCCGTGGCACCCGCCACTCCCTTCGGCACGCCCGACGTCGACGGCTTCGCCCCCGCGCGGAAGATGGGGTTGTTCGTGCCGGCCACGTCCTGACCGACGGTTCCCAGCGGGTAGTAGAGCTGCGGTGCGTCGGCGAGCACGGCGTCGGAGTACGGAGGGGTCGAACCGGCCACCGTGACGGTCGCCGTCTTGCTCGTGACCGTGTTGCCGTCGCCGTCCGTGGCTGTGAACGTGTACCTCTGCTGCGAGCCGGCCGGAGCCGTCGTGTCTTCGAAGGTGATGGCGGGCAGGTTCCACCAGGTGGAGTCCGCCTTCGTGGTGAACAGCGGCGCGGTCGAGCCGGCGCGGCGCAGTTCATAGGTGAGCGTGAGGTCGTCCCGGTCCCAGTTGGACGGGATCGAGACCTTCACGTGGCCGGGTACGAGCGAGGTCGCGGTCGGCTCCCACTTGTCTCCGGAGAGGCGGGGTCCGTCCTTCGGGCCGCCGGGAGGAGTCGTCGAGAATCGCACGAGTCCTTCGAACTGCCCGTTGTTGACCGAGCGGAACTCGCCGCCGATGGAGATCATGTTCCCGGTGCCGGTGATGGAGAGGCCGGCCTGACCCAGACCGGTCGTCACGCCGACCGCCCAGTCCGGAGACCACGCGTACGGCGACGGCGCCGGAGTGCCGCCCCAGTCCTTGCGGCCCGGTGCCGCGGGCTGGGGAGCAAGCGTCCCCCTGGCGTCGGCGGTGTAGGCCTCGGAGTAGCGGTGGATGCGAGGAGCCTGCTCCGGGTGGAGCCCGAGGGTCACGCAGGTGTGGGTGTGGCTGGTGGTGTAGACGACCGTGCCGGTGGAGTAGACGCCGTAGTGGTCGCCGATGCAGTCCGCGATCCAGCGCACCTTGCCGGTGCCGGCCTCGGCGGCGAAGGTGCCCTCGAGGCTGCCCGTCGCGGCGTCGGCGAAGCCCCAGCCGGTGCCGTACACGCCGGTCGCGTCGGTGGCGAGACCGAAGGTTCCGGCCTTGCCGGCGTAGATGCCCGATCCGGCGCCGTTCTTGACCGTCTTGGCCAGTTCCCACTCGGTGTTCAGGGCTCCGGTTGTCTTGTCGACGGAGGCGCTGCCGCGCATCTCGGTGTTGCCGTTGACCTGGGAGAAGCGTCCGCCCACGATGGTGTCCGCGCCCGCAGGGTCCATGACCATGGCATCGACCTGGAGGTCGGTCTGCGGAGCCCAGGGACGGAGCGCGCCGTTGGTGGTGTCGAAGGCGGCCAGGTTCTTCCGCGGCGTGCCGTTGGCCTGGGTGAAGAGGCCGCCGGCGTAGACGGTCGTCCCCGACGTCGCCAGCGCGTAGACGCCGGATCCGCCGATGGAAGGCACGAAGCCCGGGACGAGCTCACCGGTCTTCGCGTCGATCGCCGCGATGTTCCAGCGGTCCTTGCCGTTGACCTTGTTGAACGAGCCGCCGATGTAGATGCGGGAGCCGTCGGGCGAGGCGGCGACGGCCTTGATCACGCCGTTCACCTGTGGGGCGAACGGCAGCAGCGCACCGGTGTCGATGTTGTAGGCGAGCACGTTCGAGCGTGCCGTCAGTGCGGTCCCGGGAGGGGCCTTCGGCTCGCGGGCGTTGTCGAATTTGCCGACCGCGTACACGATGGACCCGATCGTCGTCTGGGCCCAGACATACCCGTTGTCGATCTGCACGGTCGGGATCGGATCGGATGTGACGACGTTCTCGTCCCGCTGCAGCAGCTGAGGCATCCCACGCGGATCGTCGGCCGCCGCGGCGGCTCCGCCGCCGAGGGCGACCAGCCCCGCGGCGACCATCACCCCCGCGATCACTCCGGCCACGCCCGTGCGCGCGCTCTTCCAGACAGCACTGTTCCCCATGTGTGTTCCCCAGTCATTCGATGGCCGACCCCACGTCGGCACGTCATCGTCGGACGATCGACCGCGAGAGCTCCCCCAGAGATGCTCGGACCGCGGCGGTTCGTTCCGACGAACCCCCGTCGAAGGCGCAGAAGCCTCCGACGGGTAACACAATACCATCGCCGGGAGCGGAGTACACGCCGTACCCACAGGGATCCTGGGGTCTCGCGTGCTGTCAGGGGGCGTCGAGCGGAGCGGGCCGCCCCGCGCGAGGCGCGCGAAGACCTCGGAGTCGGGCGACCAGGATCGTCGCGCGGGTGAGTTCCACCCCCAGCGCGGCGAGGACCACGAGTGCCGCGACCCAGTACAGCTCGATCACGTTCCCCACCTCGCCGGCGTCGGCGTAGGCGGTGGTGCTCGACGGTGCGGCGGGGAGCGACGGGGCGACATCCGCCTCCCGGTGTTCGTAGCCGACGCCGAGCTGCCCGGCGATCGTCTCGAGGTTTCCCTCGTCGATGACGGAGAGTGCATCCGCACCCTGGTACTGGATGTACTCGGAGCCGTTCTGGTCGAGCCCGCCCGTCGTGACGCGCATGGGACCGCCCTCCGTCGTGCCGTACCCGAAGACGGCACCCGCGTCGGTGTAGCGCGCGCTGTCGGCGAAGGACTCCGGGGCGGACCCCGTGGTCTGCTCGCCGTCGCCGAAGTAGAAGACCATGCGCGAACGGTCCGGCGACGACTCCGCCGCGGCGGCGAGGGTCTCGCTCAGCAGCGGAGCGGCCACGCCGATCGAGCTGCCGCGCGACTGGCTCGTGACCTCGGGGCGCAGCACGTCGAGTGAGCCGAGCAGGGCGGTGGTGTCGGTGGTCAGCGGGATCCGCAGCTCGGCGGCCGCATCCGAGGTGAGGAGGGCGAAGCGGGCTCCGGGGTACTCCTCCACGAGCGCGCGCACGTCGGCGCGCACACCGTCGAGCCGGGGGGCGCCGTCGTCCCAGTCCTCGGCCACGATGCTCGCGGTGGTGTCGACGACGAGCACGATGTCGGTGTCGGTCGCCAGGGTCTGCGTGGAGCCGCCGGGGAGCCCCGGCCGCAGCAGCATCACGGCGCAGGCAAGCACCATCACGAGGCGCAGCGCCCAGAGTGACCGATGCACGGCGAGAGCGCGTCGGTCGGTCACGACCTCGCCCCCGGCACGCGGCGCACGCACGAGCATCCAGACGGCCACGCCGGCGACACCGGCGCACAGCAGCAGGATGAGGAACACGGGGAGCACGGGTTGGAAGATCACAGGCGCACCCTCCAGACCAGCACGACGAAGCCGAGCGCGAGGACCGACAGGACGGCGATCCACAGGTTCGGAGTGTCCGTCCAGACCACCTGCGCCTCGCCGCGCAGTGCCGTGGCCTCCTGCTTCTGCACCTCGTCGATGATGTCCCCGACCGTGGTCGTGTCGCGGAGCCCGTAGGCGGCGCCCCCGGTGGCCTCGGCGGCGGCGGCCAGCTCGGCGCTGACGGCGGCGTCCTTGCCCTCGACCGGGTTGATCGCGAACACCCGGACATCCTTCGAGGCCGCATACGCCGCGGCCTCATCGAGCGTCACGATCGAGGCGCCGTTGATCTCGTTGTCCGTCGCGAAGATCACGGACCGGGACCGGTCGTCGTCCGGGTGATCGAAGCCCATGGTGCAGGCCGCGAGTCCGTCGCCGATGAGGGAGGCGCCGTCGCCGTTGAGCGTGCCCAGCCAGTGCTCCGGGATCTCATCCACGTAGTCGAAGCTCGACATCATGCTCGCGAGGTGCTCGCGGATGAAGTCGTAGTCGTCGGTGAGGGGGAAGATCTGTACGGGAGAGCTGTTGAAGATCGTCAGGCCGATGCGCTCGCCCTCGAAGCCGTCGAGCAGCTCGTCGAACACGGAGAGCACCTCGACGTCGACCTCCGACATCGAACCCGACACGTCCAGGCACAGCATGATGTCGCGGCTCGTGTCGACGGGTTGGACGGTCTGGGCGGACATCGGACGCGCGGCCACGACGCCGGCGACCAGCGCGGCCCCCGCACCGAGGGCGAGCAGACCCGTCAGGGCGACGGCGCGACGGGACAGCGCCTGGCGGAAGGACGGCAGCGCTCGCAGCCGCTCCGCCCTGGCCACGCGAGCGGTGTCCGCGGCGCGCCGGTCCCGGTGGCGGCGCAGGCCGACCGCGAGACCGATCGCCGCCGCGGCGACGACGACCGCCGCGGCGAGGACCAACATCCAGACGTTCGCTAGTGCCACGCGCGTACCACCGTCCTGGCGGCTTCGGCGCCGGCGGCCGGATCGATGGCGGGCCCCTGCCGGAAGATGCTCGGATAGTAGTGGCGGCCCATCGCGTCGATGAGCGCAGGGTGCACGCCGCGGGAGACGAGGTCGTCGAGGGTGAGCACCGGTGCTTCCAGGCCGCTGTACTCGTTGACGAACGTGCGCACGACGCGGCTCAGCTCCAGGTTCGCCTGCCGCGCGGAGAGGTGGCGGTCACGGTAGTCGTGCTCGACGCGATCGATGCGGTCGAGGTACTCCGAGCGCAGAGCGGACAGCACGTCGAGCGTGGACGGCTGACCGGCATCCGCGGCCGCTCCGGAGGCGGCGGTGCGGGGGCGAGTGAGCCGGAACAGCAGCCACGCGCCGACGATCAGCAGGGCGAGGATGCCGAGCGCGAGCAGCATCCATCCCCACCCGTACTGCGCAGGCGGGTAGAGCTCGTCAGAACCGGGCATCGGACCTCCGGTTCAACAGGTGCAGCAGCTGCGGAACGGCGTCGTCCTGACCGTCGAGCGCGGCGTGACTGATCTCCATCCTCGTGAGCAGGTCGGCGAGCCGGGCGGCGTCGGCCGCCCGCTGCGCACCGAGCTCGTTCACGATCGCCCGGTCGCCCTGGATGAAATCGGGGACCTCCCAGAGGCTGTCGACGTCGGCGCGCAGCCGGGCGGAACGGTGGTCGAGCACCGGTTCGGCGTCGCGCAGGGTGAGCCAGAGCACGTCGTGCTGCACCCGCAGGCGGCGAAGCAGGCGCTCGGTCTCGGTGGTGACCGGGGCCTCGTCAGTGAGCACGACCACGATCATGCGCCGTGCGATCGTCCGCGTGACGAAGGACAGCAGGGCGTCGCGATCGCTGGGGGCCGCCGCGTCGTCGACCGCGCGGTCGATCGTCCGCAGCGCGTGTTCGAGGGCGCCCTCGCTGCGCCCCGGTGCCAGGCGACGGACGTGGGAGGCGTCGCCGTAGACGACCGTGAAGTCGTCGCCGTGCCGGAGCGTCAGCACGCCGAGGGCTCCGGTCGCCAGGATCGCCAGGTCCTTCTTCGAGCGCTCGTCCGCGGCGAGAGCGGTCATCGAGCGTCCCGTGTCGACGACGAACATCACCGTGTGCATGCGCGTGGCCCGTGACCGCTTGACCAACGGGGTGCCGAGGCGGGCGGTCGCGCGCCAGTCGATGTCGCGCACCTGGTCGCCGTACTCGTACTTGCGCAGGTCCTCGAAGTCGAGGCTCCGCCCGTGCAGCAACGACGCGTAGGCGCCGTCGAGCGCGTGCAGCGACTTGCGGTTCGAGTGGATGAAGAGCTTGCTCTTCACCTGCGTGATGAGGCTGGGCATCTGGCGCGGGATCCCTGAACGTGTCGACGGGTCAGGGGGTGGGCACGGCGGCGAAGATCTGGTCGATGATCTCCTCGCTGCGGATGCCCTCGGCGTCAGCCTCGAACGTCAGCAGCACGCGGTGCCGCAGCACGAGGTGTCGCAGGGCGCGGATGTCCTCGGGAAGGACGTGGGTCCGGCCGCTGAGGAGGGCGAGGGCGCGCGAGGCCTGGAGGAAGGCGATGCTGGCCCGCGGGCTCGCGCCGTACTTGATGAAGCGGGCGCGCTCGTCCCCGATGTACGGCGCGGGATTCCGGGTCACGTACGCGATCGACACGATGTAGTTGCGGATCGCGGGGTCGACGTAGATGCGGCTCGCGACGTCCTGCAGCAGGTGCACGTCGTCCAGCGTGACGGCGCTGTGCACGTGCCGGTCGGGGTCGAGCACGCCTGAGTCGATGCGGCTGAGGATCTCGAACTCCTCCGCCGGGCTCGGGTACTCCACGATCTCCTTGAGGAGGAACCGGTCCATCTGCGCTTCGGGCAGCTCGTACGTGCCCTCCTGCTCGATGGGGTTCTGCGTCGCGATCACGAGGAACGGCTTCGGCAGCGGGTGGATCTCGCCGCCGATGGTGGTCTGGTGCTCCTGCATCGCCTCGAGCATGGCGCTCTGGGTCTTGGCGCTGGAGCGGTTGATCTCGTCGAGCAGCACGAAGTTCGCGTGCACGGGGCCGAGCACCGTCCGGAAGCTGCCCGTCGCGGCGTCGTAGATCTGGTTGCCCGTGATGTCGCTCGGCAGGAGGTCGGGCGTGCACTGGATGCGCTTGAACTTCGCCTTCACGGTGTCCGCGAGCGTGCTGGCGGCAGTGGTCTTGGCGAGGCCAGGCACGCTCTCGAGGAGGATGTGACCGCCGGCGATGAGCGCCACGAGCAGGCTGGTGCGCAGGCGCTCCTGGCCCACCATCTTCGCGGAGTACGCGTCGGAGATCGTCTGCAGCACGGAACCGGCGCGCGCCATCTCGGCGTCGGTCGGAGCGGCGGCGGGGGCCGCGGGGGCGATCGGCGCGGCGGACGCGGGCGGTGGCGGGGGTGCGGAGATCGTCGGCGGGGTCGGCGCGTCGGCGTCGGTCATCGGTCTTCGTCTCCCTCGGTCACACGCGGGCCCGCACGGCGCGCCCCTCCGCCGACCAGCGTAATCGCAACCTGCGCGGAGGTCGCCGCTAAGCGGCCGGATGAGTCTGCTCCACCGCCTCCATTGACATGCAACGTTTTACCCGCTGATACTTGGCTCGTTAGATACCGACCCGACTATGCGAGAGGAGGAGCTATGTCGTTCACAGTTCGGGCAACCAAGGAACGTGACATCAGCTGGGGTGTTCTCTGAGAACGCGCACGCCACCCCGTATCGCTCGGCCTCCTCGGTCGAGCGATACGGGGCCGGAAGGAACTTCATGCGACCGCAGATCAAAAGAGCGCTACCCATCTATTGGCTCGCTGACGATGTCGTCCGCATCGGCGCGCAGCAGGGGATTACGAAGGAGCTCACCGACCCGCAGGGCCAATTGCGCGTCCTGTTACCGCTGCTCGACGGCAGGCGTGAGTACGGCGAGGTCCTTCGAGAGGCGTGCCAAGCCCTCGGCGACCTGTCTGAAGACGACGTGCGCGAGGGGATCCAGTATCTCGACGCAAGCGGCCTCATCGAGGACGCGTGCTCTTACGACAGCCTGCCCGTTCGGCTGGAGGCCAATCAGACGTTCTTTGCGGCCGCCGCCGAGAATACGCAGGCAGCGGCGAATCGTGCCCAGCACGTTCTCCGCGAGTCTCATGTCGTTCTGCTCGGGCTCGGAGGGGGCGGAAGCGCAAGCCTCCCGCAGCTTCTGGCGTGCGGCCTCCGTAAGCTCACCATCCTCGACTACGACGTCGTAGATGAGAGCAACCTCAACCGGCAGACTCTGTTCCGGACGAGTGATATCGGGCGGAAGAAGACCGATGTAAGCGCAGAGTATTGACGAGCGTTCGCTCCGGACGTCGATGTCGAGGTGTTCGATCTGAAGGTCGCCTCGGTGGACGACATCATTCGGGTCGCGCGGGGAGCCGACGTCATCATCTGCGCCATCGATGAGCCTCGGTTCATTGCCCAACGCCGTGCGAACGCCGCGGCGGTGCGGCTCGGAATCCCCGTCGTCATCATGCTCACTCAGCACACCAGCGGCCGCTTCTTCTCGGTGGTTCCGCGAGAGTCCGGCTGCCTCGATTGCTTGCACATCTTCGACGAACTCAACACGGATGGCTTCCTGCGGCAGTTCCATGCACTGATGTCGCCGGCGAGAGACGCGGCGACCGCGGCGATCGCGCCGCACATTCAGAGGCTCACGTCCTTCGGCGTGGACGAGGCGATGCGCCTGATCACCGGATACGCGGCCCCTTTGGGTCTCGGCCGACAGGTCGAGGTGAACTACATCTCAGGAGCGCTCCGCATCATCATGAACTGGGATCGACACCCGGGCTGCCCGACGTGCGGATCGGGCGACTCCCAGTTCGACTACATCTTCGATGCCGACCCGCTGTGAATCCGCCTCGGCTGGGTCTCTGGCGCGTCCGCGACTATCGGGCGTGGTTCGCCGGTGACACGCTCACCCAAGTCGGCCTGAGCATCGGGGCCTTCGCCTTCACTCTTCTCGGCTACTACGTCACATCCGACGCCTTTCTCGCAGGGCTGATCGGCACTGTCTCGGCCGTCGCGCGGGCGGTGTCGACCCTTCCTGGTGGCGTTCTCGCCGACCGGTTCGACGCCCGAAGGCTGATGATCTGGTCGGGCGCGTCCGCGTTCGCGATCTACGCAGGGCTGTCGGCGATGTACGTCACGGGCACGCTGACGACAGCTGCGCTCATCGTCATCGCGGCAGGAGAGGGGCTCGTCGTGGGGCTCTTCTTCACGGTCACGGACGTCGCGCTCCCGCGCATCGTCGGGAAGCGATTCCTGGCCGAGGCATCCGCAGCCAACCAGTCTCGCGACGCAGCCATCCGGCTTGCGGCGGCACCGGTATCGGGGCTGCTCTTCGGTGTGCACCCTTCGTTGCCGCTGATCGTCTCGGCGGTCGCTCGGCTCGGAGAAGTCGGATCCGCCCTCGCGATACGTAAGGACCTCAGCCCCGAGGGCCTCGGTGACGAAGCAGGGGTGCGATCGCTCGCCGCAGGTCGTCGTTGGCTGGCGGTGTGGCGTCAACCGCGAACCCTCATCGGTCTGATCGTGCTGGTCAACTTCTGCCTGGGTGCCTGTGGAATGACCATCGTGCTCAGCCAGCAACAGACAGGCACCCCCGCGTGGCAGATCGGAACCATCCAGACCATGCAGGGCGCAGGCGTGCTCGCAGGTGGAGCCGTCGCGGGATGGATACTCCGCCGATACAGCGGGCGCGCGATCGTGCGCCTATCGATCTGCATGATCACTCTGGCGTTCACCGCTCTTCTCGTTACTCAGAGCGTTCCCGCTGTGGCGGTCATCGGCTTCGTCGCCTCGATGCCGTTGATACCTCTCAACGCCGTGCAGGGGTCGTACCTCGCGTTGATCATCCCCGACCAGATCCGCGGTCGCGTGCTGTCGCTTTCGTCCTTGCTCGGAGCGCTCGCCGGCGGTGCCGCGCCTCTGCTGGCCGGAGCGCTTCTGGAGTACGCCGGTTACTACCTTGCGGTCGGGGTGCCTCTCGCCATCCTCGCGGGCACGGCGGTGGCCGCTGCGCTCTCCAGGGCGGTCGGAGCTATTCCCCGGAGGAGCGAGTTCGACCAGGTCGAACCGCTTCCCCTGTCCGCGGGTGCCATCGCAGACGCGTGATGAGCACGCCGAGCAGGCACAGCGCGCCACCCACGAACATGAGCGGGGTGGGCACCTCCCCGAGGATCAGCCACGACAGCAGGATCGTGAGGGCCGGGACCACGTACGTCGTCGCTGAGGTCTTCCCCGCGGTGCTGCGCTGCAGCACGTACGCCCAGGTGGTGAAGGCGATGGCGGTGGGGAAGATCCCGAGGTAGACCACCCACAGCGTCGCGTCGAGCGGCGCCGTCTGCACGTCGGCGATCAACGCGCCGAGCCAGGGAAGCAGGGCGATCGTGCCAGCGGCCGCCCCGAGCCAGGTCAGCGTGGTGGCGTCGGCCCCCGAGGTGAGCAGGTGTTTCTGCAGCAGGGTGCACCCCGCGTACATGACCGCGGCGAGAAGGGCCAGCAGGAGGCCCGTGAGGTCGGGGCCGGTGCTGCTGGTGGAGTTCATGCCGATGAGGACCACCCCGAGGAAGGCGATGGGGGCGCCGATCACCAGGGGGCGGGGGAATCCCTCCCGGAGGAAGAGACCGCTGAAGACGACGACCATGAGCGGCGCCAGGTTCACGACCATCGCGGCGGTTCCGGCGTCGAGGGTGCGTTCGGCGCTGTTGAGGGCCAGGTTGTAGATGCAGAACCATCCGACTCCCCACACGGCGATCAGCAGCCAGTGGCGGCGCTCCGGGAGCCGGATGCCGTGCCGCAGCGCGATGATCGTCAGCACGAGGGTGCCCACGGCCATGCGCAGCAGCGCCAAGGCCCCGGGGTCGTAGTGCGGCCCCGCGCCACGGATCCCGATGAAGGCCGAGGCCCAGAGCACGACCGTCACCGCGGCCGCGAGCAGCACCAGTGCGCCACGCGATCGCGTCGGCGTGCCCGGCGGGTCGAGCCGCTCTGATGCCCCGATGTCCTGTCGCACCGTCCGATCCTGGCACCGGCCGCCGACATCGGCGATGCGCGGAAGCGACAGCCGTCGTCGCATTCCCGCCAGCGTCGCCGCGGGGCACTGCTAACGTCGAAGAGCAGCCACTGTCCGGGCGGGTCGAGCGTTCCGCTCCCACCGGGGAAGAACTGTCCTCCTCTCCCGGATACGGCTGCGCCCGATACATGACGGAAGAGTTTGAGGACGATACGTGACGAACAGTGAACGAGTAGCGATCATCGGCGCCGGCCCCTCGGGGATGGCGCAGCTGCGGGCCTTCGAGTCCGCGGCCCGTGCGGGGGCGGAGATCCCCGAACTGGTCTGCTTCGAGAAGCAGGCCGACTGGGGCGGCCAGTGGAACTACACCTGGCGCACCGGGCTGGACGAGTACGGCGAGCCCGTGCACTCCAGCATGTACCGCAACCTGTGGTCGAACGGCCCGAAGGAGGCCCTGGAGTTCGCCGACTACACCTTCGACGAGCACTTCGGACGGCCGATCTCGTCGTACCCGCCGCGTCCGGTGCTGTGGGACTACATCGCCGGGCGTCTCGCGAAGACGCAGGTGCGCGACCTCATCCGTTTCGAGACCGCGGTGCGCTGGGTGGAGTTCGACGAGGAGCGTGAGGTGTTCCGCCTCACCAGCGAGCACCTGCCCACCGGACGCACGACCACGGAGGAGTTCGACCGGGTCGTCGTGGCCAGCGGTCACTTCTCCTTCCCGAACGTGCCGCACTTCGACGGCATCGAGACCTTCCCCGGATCCGTCGCCCACGCGCACGACTTCCGGGGCGCGGAGGCCCTCGCCGGGCGGGACGTGCTCGTGATCGGGTCGAGCTACTCGGCGGAGGACATCGGCAGCCAGGCGTTCAAGATGGGCGCCCGCTCGGTCACCGCGAGCTACCGGACCGCGCCGATGGGATACGACTGGCCGGAGGGCTTCGAGGAGCGTCCGTGCGTCGAGCGCTTCGAGGGCCGTACCGTGCACTTCGCCGACGGCACCTCGAAGGAGGTGGACGCGGTCATCCTCTGCACCGGCTACCTGCACAAGTACCCGTTCCTGCCCGCGGAGTTCGCCCTGTCCTCGCCGAACAACGTCTACCCCGACGGGCTGTACCGGGGCGTGCTCTGGCAGGGCAACCCGCGCCTCGCCTACCTCGGCGCGCAGGACCAGTGGTTCACGTTCAACATGTTCGACGCGCAAGCCTGGTTCGTGCGCGACGTCATCCTCGGCCGGATCGCACTCCCCGACGAGGCCGAGCGTGCCGCGTCCATCGCCGCGTGGCGGAAGCGGTTCGCTGAGATCGACTCGGCGGCGACGGAGATCCGCTTCCAGGCCGACTACATCCGCGACCTGCTGGAGTGCACCGACTATCCGGCGTTCGACCTCGATCGCGTCGTGGAGATCTTCCTCGCCTGGAAGCACGACAAGAAGGCCGACATCATGGGCTACCGCGACCGCGTGTACCCCTCGGTCATGACCGGGACGCTCGCCGCCGCACACCACACCCCGTGGCTGGACGAGCTCGACGACTCCCTCGAGCGCTATCTCGAGGCCGACGCGCTCCTCGTCTGATCGCCGTCCCACCCCCTTCCGGCCGTCCCACCCCTTTTCGCACGTTCGCAAGGGGGTGGGGCGCACGGAAAGGGGTGGGTCACCGCTTGGCCCGACGCCGCCCGATCCCCACGACGAGCGCGGCGGTGGCGAGGATGATCGCGGCGATGAGGAGCACCCAGAGCGCGACGCCGCCGTAGCCGCCGTTCAACGAGGGATCGAGGAAGGGGTACGGGTACCACCACGGGTTCCCGGTCGCGGGTGCGGTCACGAAGTTCGCGCGGAGCAGCGTGTAGACGACCCACACGATCGGGAAGATCGCGGCGATCCCCACGGTGCCCCAGCCGAGGGCACGACGACGCGGCGCGAACAGCACGTCGGCGAGCAGGACGAGCGGGATGACGACGTGCAGCACCTCGTTGGACCAGGCGACCGTGGCCCCCTGCGGCAGCGCGATCCCGCGGAGCAGCGTGTTGTAGACGACGCCCGTGACGATCATGTAGGTGCTCGCGCACACGAGCAGCGTCGCCAGCCACGTCGGTTCGACTCTCGCGTCGCGGTGCGTCAGCCCCCAGACCCCGCCGACGGCCAGCACCACCGCTGCCAGCACGTTGGAGAGGATCGTGAAGAAGCTGAAGAAGTTCGCGAACACGGTGGGCAGGTGCGCGCCCCACGCGGTGTCTGCGGTGAGGGCGATCTCCAGGGTGCGCACGAGCTGCGCGACGATCGCCGCCACCGCGAGCGCCGCCGCCGCGAGTCGGATGTAGGGCCACCACCGCGTCATCGCCACCTCCGTCGCCACTGTAGCGGCCCCCTCTGCCGTCCCGCCCGGCACGATGCGGGACCGAAAAGGTGCCTCCGCGGCCCCGGGAAGGTGTGTATTCCGTCCCGTATCGGCCTTCCCGGGGGGCTGTCCGAGGCCTGCCGATAGGATGGGAGCGCCCGAAGAGGGCCAGCTCATCGGCCGGTGCAAACCCGGCGAAAGCCAAGGGGTTACCCATGCCAGGAATCGTTATCGTCGGCGTGCAGTGGGGCGACGAAGGAAAGGGCAAGGCCACCGATCTGCTCGGTGAGCGCACCGACTGGGTGGTGAAGTTCAACGGCGGCAACAACGCCGGGCACACCGTCGTCGTGGGCGATGAGAAGTACGCCCTGCACCTGCTGCCCTCCGGCATCCTGTCGCCGGGCGTGAACCCGGTCATCGGCAACGGCGTGGTCATCGACCTCGAGGTGCTCTTCTCCGAGCTGGAGGCCCTGTCCGCCCGCGGCATCGACGTCTCGCGGCTCAAGGTCAGCGCCAATGCGCACATCATCACCCAGTACCACCGCACGCTCGACAAGGTCACCGAGCGTTTCCTCGGCAAGCGCAACATCGGCACGACCGGCCGCGGCATCGGTCCGGCCTACGCCGACAAGATCAACCGCGTCGGCATCCGCGTGCAGGACCTCTTCGACGAGAACATCCTGCGCCAGAAGGTCGAGGGCGCCCTCGATCAGAAGAACCACCTCCTGGTGAAGGTCTTCAACCGCCGCGCCGTCACCTGCGACGAGATCGTCGACGACCTGCTCTCCTACGCCGAGCGTCTGCGTCCGATGGTCGCCGACACCGGCTACCTCATCGACCAGGCCCTGAGCCGCGGCGAGGTCGTCGTGTTCGAGGGTGGTCAGGCGACGATGCTCGACATCGACCACGGCACCTACCCGTTCGTCACCTCGTCCTCGGCCACGGCCGGCGGCGCCTCGACCGGCTCCGGGGTCGGCCCCGGCGCCCTCGACCGCATCGTGGGCATCGTCAAGGCCTACACGACCCGCGTCGGCTCCGGTCCGTTCCCGACCGAGCTGTTCGACGAGCAGGGCGACTGGCTGCGCAAGCAGGGCTTCGAGTTCGGCACCACCACCGGGCGTCCCCGCCGCGTGGGCTGGTACGACGCCCCCATCACCCGGTACGCCACGCGCATCAACGGCATCACCGACCTCGTGCTCACGAAGCTCGACATCCTCACGGGCCTGGAGAAGATCCCCGTGTGCGTCGCCTACGACGTGGACGGGGAGCGGTTCGACGAGGTGCCGGTGAACCAGACCGACTTCCACCACGCGAAGCCGATCCTGGAGTACTTCCCCGGGTGGAGCGAGGACATCTCGACCGCGCGCACCTTCGAGGACCTTCCGCAGACGGCGCAGGACTACGTGCTCGCGCTGGAGGAGATGAGCAACACCCGCATCTCGGTGATCGGCGTCGGTCCGGAGCGCGATCAGGTGATCGTGCGCCACGACCTGCTCGACTGACCGGCATGACGCGGTTCTGGCTCGGGGGCTACGGCCCGGCGATGGAGGGCTCCGCCGAGGGGATCGGCGTGCTGGCAGGCGACGAGGGTCGGGAGGCCACGACGCTCGCCTACCGCGGGCCCGTGACGCAGACGCCGTCGCCGTCGTGGCTGGCGGCGCATCCGTCCCTCGACGTCGTGTACGCGGCGCTGGAGGGCGATGCCGCCGTGCAGGCGTTCGCGCGCACCGGGGAGCTGGCGCTGACGCCGCTCGGCGATCCGGTGGCGACGGGGGACGGCGTCTGTCATCTCGCGGTGTCGCCGAACGGCCAGACGCTCGTCGCCAGTTGCTACGGCGACGGGCGGGTCGTCCGGTTCGCACTCGCCGCCGATGGTCGTCTCGTGCCGGCCAAGGAGGATGCCGCCGCGGCCCTGCGCGCCGCCCTGTTCGGCGACGGCGATCCGGATGCGGCACCGGCGACTCCCGCCGGGGACGGCGTCGCGGCGGTCGACCCGTACGGCGACGCGGGCCGCGCGTCGCACGCGCACGCCGCAGCCTTCCTGCCGGACGGGCGCGTGGCGACGACCGACCTCGGCTTCGATCTCGTCCGGTTCTGGCGCCTGCAGGGCACCGGGCTCGTCCTCGATCAGGAGGTCGTGCTTCCGCGCGGCACCGGTCCGCGCCACATGGTCGTGCATCCGAGTGGTCACCTGCATGTCGTGACCGAGTACTCCTGCGAGGTCTTCACACTTGCGGCGGCCGCCGACGGCACCTGGGGCGTCGTCTCCTCGGCTCCGGCGAGCCCCATCGCGCAGATCGGCGTGGACTTCCCCGCCGAGCTCGCCCGCTCGAAGGACGGCCAGTTCCTCTACACCGCCCTCCGCGGCAGCAACACCATCGCGGCGCTGCGAGTGCGCGGCAGCGGTGAGGCCCTGGAACCGGTCGCGCTCGCCGACTCCGGAGTCGACTGGCCGCGACACCACCTCGTCTACCAGGGCAAGCTCCTCGTCGCCGGTCAGCGCTCCGACACCGTCATGCTGCTCGACCTCGACGACCGCACCGGGGTCCCGCTCGGAATCCGGCACGAGGCGCAGGCTCCCGCGCCGACGAGCATCCTCCCGCTCCGCTGACGCCGGGCCGGTCGTACTCTTCTTTAGAGGCTTGACCTCAACCATTCTTGAGGTTCTAGCGTCGTCCTCATGACGACCGAGACCGGGCGCACCGCGCCGTCCACGCCCGCTCCGCCCCGCATCCTCGGCAGCGAGTACGTCTGGATCACGATCGGCGCGTGCGCCCTCGTGTTCCTCGGCGCCTTCGAATCGCTGGCGGTCACCACCGTGATGCCGGCGGTCAGCTCCGATCTCGACGGCGAGCGGCTGTACGCGCTGGCCTTCGCCGGACCGCTGGCGACGAGCGTGATCGGCATGGTGGTCGCCGGCAACTGGTCCGATCGGCGGGGTCCCGTGGTGCCGCTGTACGCCTCCGTCGCCCTGTTCACCGTGGGGCTGCTCGTCGCGGGGCTCGCGTCGACCATGGAGGTGCTCGTCGCGGGACGCTTCGCGCAGGGGCTCGGCAACGGCGGACTCATGGTGGCTCTCTACGTCGTGGTCGCCCGGGTGTACCCGACGTCCCTGCATCCGGCGATCTTCGCGGGGTTCGCCGCCGCGTGGGTCGTCCCCTCCCTGATCGGTCCGACGATCGCGGGTGCGGTCACGGAGGTGTGGAGCTGGCACTGGGTCTTCCTCGGGGTCGTGGTGCTCGTCGTGCTCGCGCTGCTGATGGTCGTCCCGGCCCTCCGCGGGCTCGCGCGCAGCGGAGACCCCACCACGCCGTGGGCTTTCGGGCGGCTGGGGTGGTCGGTGCTCGCCGCCTCCGCTGTGCTCGCCCTCGACCTCGTGGGCGAGGTCCCGGTCGCCGGGCCCTTCCTGTCGGCGGCCGCGGTGGTGATCGCGATCGCGGCGGTGCGCCCGCTCCTTCCGCGGGGCGCGCTCGTCGCCCGCCGGGGCCTGCCGTCGGTGATCCTCGTCCGTGGTCTCGGGGCGGCGGCGTTCTTCGGGGCGCAGATCTACCTGCCGTACCTGCTCACTGATCGGTACCTACTGTCGCCGACCCTCGCCGGGCTCGCGCTGACCGGGGGTGCGCTGGCCTGGTCGGCGGCGGCGACCGTCCAGGGGCGAATGGGCGAGCGCCTGTCGAGCGTGACCGCGGTGCGGGCGGGGACGATCCTCGTGGTCGTCGGGATCGCCCTGATCCTGGTGATCACGGTCACGCAGGCCGCCCCGCTGCTCGCCGCCCTCGCCTGGGTCGTCGCGGGTGCGGGCATGGGGTTGATGAGCCCGCGATCCAGTGCGCTCGTCCTCGCGATGTCCTCCCCGGCGGAACAGGGCTTCAACAGCGGAGCCATGACCGTGGCCGACTCCTTCGGGAGCGCGCTCGCCCTCGCCGTCACGGGCTCGCTCTTCGTCACGCTCGGGGCCGTAGCCGGCGTGGATGCGTTCGCGGGAGTCTTCGCGCTCGCCGCGGTGATCGGTGTGGCGGCGGCCGTCCTCGCCCCGCGGACAAGGAGCACGGAGCCCGCTGCGGAGTGATTTGCGCGGGCTGTGCGGGCACCTCTACCCTGGTGAACGGTGTTCAGGTGAACACCGTTCAGGAAGGAACACCCGATGGCATCCACCCCCCGCGACACCTCCGCGACCCTCGGCCGCGTCGCCGTCTTCGCCGCGCTCATCATCGTGCTCGGCACGGTCGTCGTCCCGCTGCCCGGCGGGGTGCCCATCACCGGACAGACGCTCGCCGTCATGCTCGCCGGTCTCGTCCTCGGCCCGCGGGTCGCACCGTGGTCGGTCGCCCTCGTCCTCCTGCTCGCGGCGGTCGGACTCCCCGTGCTCGCGGGTGGGCGCGGAGGTCTCGGGGTCTTCGTCGGCCCCACGGCGGGGTACCTGCTCGGCTGGATCGTGGGCGTCGTCGTCATCGGACTGCTGATGCGCACCGGTCGCCCGACCTGGTGGCGTACCGCGCTCGCGGCCTTCGTCGGCGGTGTGCTCGTCGTCTACGCCTTCGGCATCCCCGTCCAGGCTCTCGTCACCGGCGTGCCGCTCGACCTCACGGCCCTCTCGACCTTGGCCTTCCTGCCCGGCGACCTCATCAAGGTGACCGCAGCCACCCTCATCGTCATGGCCCTCCGTCGCGCCTATCCCCGGGCCTTCGCGGACCCCCGCACCGTCCCCTCCGTCGTCGCCTGACCCTCGGGCCGCCCCTGCTCGTCCCGTCGACTCCCCGTCGTGCACCTGGAAGGTCGAAACCGGATCCGACACCGCGAAGGACGGGCATATCGGCGGACGGGAACAACTCACCCGTGACTCGACGTTCCTCATGAGCGAGACTGGGCCACGGACCGCCGCGGCCACGAGAGGGGCGAGCATGACTGCTGCCGACAAGACCGACGAATACGACCTCATCGTGCTGGGCGGTGGTCCGGTCGGGGAGAACGTGGCGGACCGTGCCGTGCAGGGCGGTCTCACCGCGATCATCGTGGAGAGCGAGCTCGTCGGCGGGGAGTGCTCCTACTGGGCGTGCATGCCGTCGAAGGCGCTGCTCCGCTCGGCCCAGGCGCTCCGTGCCGCGCAGCACGTCGCGGGCGCCGCGCAGGCCGTGACCGGGGCCCTCGATGTGCGCGCCGTGTTCGAGCGCCGCGACTCCTTCACGAGCAACTGGTCCGACGACGGGCAGGTGAAGTGGCTGGAGTCCGCCCACATCGACCTCGCCCGGGGTCACGGCCGGCTGACCGGGGAGCGCGAGGTCACGGTGACCGACCAGGACGGCGGGACGCGGGTGCTGCGCGCGCGTCACGCCGTCGCCATCAGCACCGGCTCGGATGCGGTCATCCCGCCGATCGAGGGCCTGCGGGAGGCCTCGCCCTGGACGAGCCGCGAGGCGACCAGCGCCGAGGAGCTGCCCGACAGTCTCGCGGTCATCGGTGGCGGTGTGGTCGCGGTCGAGATGGCCACCGCGTACGCCGCGCTCGGCTCGTCGGTGACGCTGCTCGCGCGCAGCGGGCTGCTGGGCGGGATGGAGCCCTTCGCCGGAGAGCGCGTGGCCGACGGCCTGCGTGAGCTCGGCGTCGACGTCCGCACCGACACCGGCACGACGGCGGTGCACCGCGACGGGGACCGGGTGACCATCACCCTCGACAACGGGGAGACGGTGACCGCGGCGGAGGTGCTCGTCGCGACCGGGCGCTCTCCGCGCAGCGCCGACATCGGGCTCGACGTGGCTGGCCTTGAGCCGGGCCGCTGGATCGAGACCGACGACACCCTCCGTGTCCCCGGGCACGACTGGCTCTACGCCGTGGGCGACGTCAACGGCCGCGTGCTGCTGACCCACCAGGGCAAGTACCAGGCGCGTGCCGCGGGTGACGTCATCGTCGCGCGGGCGAAGGGCGAGAGTGTGGATGACGCACCCTGGGGGCGTCACGCCGCCACGGCCGACCACGCCGCGGTGCCCCAGGTCACCTTCTCGATCCCGGAGGTCGGGTCCGTCGGCCTCACCGAGGCGGCAGCGAAGGACGCCGGCACTGCCGTCCGGGTCGTCGACTACGACCTCGGGTGGGTGGCGGGCGCGAGCCTGTACGAGGATGGCTTCGCCGGGCAGGCGCGCCTGGTCGTCGACACCGACCGCGACGTCGTCGTCGGTGCGACGTTCGTCGGCCCCGAGGTCGCCGAGCTCGTGCAGGCCGCGACCATCGCGATCGTCGGCGAGGTCCCGATCGCCCGACTCTGGCACGCCGTGCCCTCCTACCCCACGATCAGCGAGATCTGGTTGCGCCTGCTGGAGGGCTACGGCCGCGACTCGGCCTGATCCGGGCAATCCGATTCCGGTCGCGTGACGAACAGGACGCGCATTGTGTCCCAGATTGACGACCCCGCGCGCAACCCGGTGCCGGATGTCGCACCCGTCTTATACGCTCGAACCCACATCCGAGGAGGCAGGACCATGAAGGCTGTACTCGCAGGAAACGTCATCGCCGAGGCCGACCAGGACGACCTCATCCGCATCGAGGGGAACTGGTACTTCCCGCCGGCATCCGTCGCGCCGGACGCCCTCGTCGAGAGCCCCACCCCGTACACGTGTCCGTGGAAGGGCGAGTGCCAGTACTACTCCGTCCAGGTCGACGGGGAGCTGCACAAGGATCTCGCGTGGTCGTATCCGCATCCGTATCCGTCGGCGTTCGACCGGGTCGGCAAGGACTTCTCCGGCTACGTCGCCTTCGCCCCGGGCGTCGAGGTCTCGGCCTAGTCCCGCACGACGCACGACCGCACGTCCGCACGACCGTCGGAGAGACACCCTCATGATCGAGTTCCGCAACGTCACGAAGCGCTTCCCCGACGGGACGCTCGCCGTCGACGACTTCAGCCTCGTGCTGCCCTCCCGCAAGACCACCGTGTTCGTCGGATCGTCCGGCTGCGGGAAGACCACCCTGCTCCGGATGATCAACCGCATGGTGGAGCCGACGTCGGGGGAGGTCGAGATCGACGGGGAGAGCGTGCTGTCGGGCGACCCGGTCGCCCTGCGCCGGCGCATCGGCTATGTGATGCAGAACTCCGGGCTCATGCCGCACTTCACCGTCATCGACAACGTGGCCACCGTGCTGCGGCTGAACGGGGTGAAGCGTAGGCAGGCGCATGAGCGTGCTCGCGAGCTGCTCACGACCGTCGGCCTCGACCAGGCGCTCGCCGAGCGGTATCCGAGTCAGTTGTCGGGTGGTCAGCAGCAGCGCGTCGGGGTGGCCCGCGGACTCGCCGCCGACCCGAACATCCTCCTCATGGACGAGCCGTTCGGTGCGGTCGACCCCATCGTGCGCGCCGACCTCCAGCAGGAGACCCTGCGGCTGCAGCACGAGCTCGACAAGACGGTCGTGTTCGTCACGCACGACATCGACGAGGCCTTCCTCCTCGGCGACCAGGTCGTCATCCTCGACAAGGGCGCCCGGATCGTGCAGGTGGGCAGCCCGAGCGAGATCATCGAGAACCCGGCCGACGACTTCGTCTCGTCCTTCATCGGAGCCGACCGCGGCCGCCGTGCGCTGCACCTCAAGCAGACTCCGCGGGGAACCGTCGTCGTCGACTCCGAGGGGCGCACGCAGGGAGCGATCGTCGACGCGCCGGAGGGCGCGGTCGACGGAGCCGACACGGTGAGGGCGGCCCCGTGAACTGGGTCGGCGACAACCTCGGGCTGATCCTCGAGCTCACCGCGGTGCACCTGCAGCAGAGCGCGATCGCGATCGTGCTCGGTTTCGTGCTGGCGCTCCCGCTGGGGTGGGTGGCCTGGCGCTATCAGCTCGTGAAGGGTCCGGTCATCGTCCTCACCGGGCTGCTCTACACGATCCCCTCCCTCGCCCTCCTCATCCTGCTGCCGTCGGTGGCGGGCTACCCGGCGCGCAGCCCGGCCAACCTCGTCATCGGCCTGACGATCTACGCGATCGCGATCCTCGTCCGCGCGGTATCCGACGGCCTGGACTCGGTCGACCCCGCGATCCGGCAGTCGGCGGTCGCGATGGGCTACGGCGGGTTCCGCCGCTTCTGGACGGTCGACTTCCCGCTCGCCGGGCCGGTCATCCTCGCGGGCCTCCGAGTGGCGGCGGTGAGCACCATCTCGCTCGCGACGGTCGGCATCCTCGTCGGCGTCACGAACCTCGGCTACCTGTTCACGAACGGCCTCCAGCGCCGCATCCTCGCCGAGGTCTTCACCGGCATCGTCGCCGTCGTCGTCATCGCCCTGGTCATCGATCTCCTGCTGGTCCTCCTCGGGCGGGCCCTCATGCCGTGGACGCGGGCGGCGGCCACCCCTGCCGCTGCGCGGCGGACGATCACGCTGAGGACGGCCGCATGAACGTGTTCACCGAGGCCTTCGCCTGGCTGTTCTCACCCGACCGCTGGGTCGGGACGTACTCCCTCCCCGTCCTGTTCGGCCAGCATGTCTTCTACACGGTCATCTCCGTGCTGATCGCCGCGGTGATCGCCGTACCGCTCGGCTGGCTCATCGGGCACACCGGGAAAGGGCGGGAGATCGCGGTCGCCGTCTCCGGAGCGGCCCGCGCCATCCCGTCCTTCGGCCTCATGGTGCTGCTGGTGCTCCTGCTCGGGGTGCTGCGCACGCCCCTCGCGGCGATCATCACCTTCGTCGTCCTGGCGATCCCGTCCCTGCTGGCCGGCGCCTACACGGGCCTGGAGGCGGTCGACCGCCGAACCATCGACGCCGCGCGGGCGATGGGGATGACCGGCTGGCAGGTGTTCTGGAAGGTCGAGGTGCCGCTCGGCATGCCGCTGCTGGTCGGCGGCCTCCGCTCGGCGCTGCTGCAGGTCATCGCCACGGTGACGATCGCGGCCTACGTGAACCTCGGCGGCCTCGGCTGGCCGATCATCCAGGGCATCCCGCTCCGCCGCTTCGACCAGGTGCTCGGCGGCGCGATCCTCGTCGCGGTGCTCGCGCTCCTCGTCGACCTCCTGCTCGCGCTCGCCCAGCACGCCGCGGTGCCCCGCGGTGTGCGCACCCGTCCGCAACGACGCCGCGCTCGGGCGACCGCCCCCGCGGCCGCACCCGCCTGAACCACAGCATCGTCCCCCAGAGAAGAGGAAGTCCATGTTCACCGCACGAAAGTCCCGCCTCGCCCTTGCCGGCGGCGTCGCGCTCGCCGCCGCCCTCGCCCTCTCCGGCTGCGCCAACAGCAACCCGCTGGACGCGCCCACCGACGACGCCGGCGACGGTGGTGGCAGCGACACCATCGTCATCGGCTCGCAGGCCTACTACTCGAACGAGATCATCGCCGAGATCTACGCGCAGGCGCTCGAGGCCGCCGACTTCGACGTCGACCGCCAGTTCAGCATCGGCCAGCGCGACGCCTACATGCCGGACGTCGAGTCCGGGGCGATCGACCTGTTCCCCGAGTACACGGGCAACCTGCTCGAGTACCTGGACAAGGATGCGACCGCCACCAGCCCGGACGACGTCTACGCGGCCCTGAAGGACGCGCTCCCGGACGGCCTCACCGCGCTGGACTACGCCGAGGCCTCCGACCAGGACACCTACACGGTGCTCAAGAGCTTCGCCGAGGAGAACGACCTCACCTCGATCGCCGACCTCGCAGACGTCACCACCCCGGTCACGATCGGCGCGGCTCCCGAGTTCGAGCAGCGTCCGTACGGTCCCGCGGCGGCCAAGGAGGTCTACGGCGTCGACCTGGCGTTCTCCGCTACCGGTCCCACGACGCTGGAGTCGCTGCTCGCCGGCGAGATCCAGGTCGCGGACATCTACTCGGCCGATCCGGCATTCCAGACCGAGGACATCGTGGCGCTGGAAGACCCGGAGAACATCATCCTGGCCTCGAACGTCGTCCCGATCGCTTCCAGCGACGTGGCCGACGAGATCGCCGACGTCATCAACGGCATCAGCGCCAAGCTGACCGCCGAGGAGCTCGTCGCCCTCAACGTGCAGAGCACGGTCGACCAGAAGTCGGCGGAGGACATCGCGAAGCAGTGGCTGACGGACAACGACCTCGTCTGAATCGTCTCCCCGCGAAGCGCCCGGCCCTCAGGGGGCGGGCGCTTCGTCGTCCTCGACCGCCGGCGTGCACAGCTTCGGAGATCGCGCCCGACACGCCGCGGAGGACCCCGGGCTGACGGTGTGTCGCCCCGGATCTCGGAAGTTGTGCCCTGGGCGGGGGTGGGATCAGGTGCGGGAGTCCTGCTTCGGCACGACCACCTGCTTGACGATGATGAGGATCGAGGCGGTGACGGGCACGGCCACGAGGGCGCCGAGCAGCCCGAGGAGCGTGCCGCCGGCGAGGGCGCCGATGACGACGAGCGAGCCCGGCACGGCCACCGCCTTGTTCATGACCCGGGGGGTGAGCACGTACGCCTCGATCTGCATGTAGACGAGGTAGATGGCGGCGAAGACCAGCGCGGCGATCGGGTTCGTGAACAGCGCGAGGATGGTGCCGATCATCCAGAACAGCACCGAGCCGACGAGCGGGATGAGCGTGACGCAGAAGGCGATCGCGGCCATGAGCGGCGGGAACGGCAAGCCCAGCACGGTGTAGAGGATGAGGGCGAGAGTCGCGTTGCAGAACGCCAGGACGACCATCCCCATCACATAGCCGCCCACGGAGTCGGTGATCTGCTGGGAGATGTCGCCGGCGCGGCCGCGGTCGCGGGCCGGGACCAGGCGCAGCAGCCCCTGGCGCATGGCCGGCAGGGTCGCGAGGAAGTACAGCGTCAGCACGAGCACCACGATCGCGCCCGAGATACCGCTCGCGATGGACGCGCCGACCTGGAGCGCCCCGCCGCCGATCGTCGCGAGATTGCTGAAGTCCGAGAGGAAATCCTCCACTTCCGACACGAGGTCCTGGAACTGGTCGCCGAACTGGTCGTCGAGGGTGGCGTAGAGGTCGGACTTCGTGAAGTCCTGGATCATGCCGGGAACCGACTTCACGAACCCGGCGATCTGATCCACGACGATGGGCACGATCATCCAGAGGACGAGGGCGACGACGACGATGAGGGCGAGGATGGTCACGACGACGGAGAGCGCACGGGAGATGCCGCGACGCTCGAGGAAGCGGACGGCCGGGTCGAGACCGAGCGCGGCGAACAGGGCGAGAGCGATGTAGATGAGGACGGTGGAGAGGCTGTAGAGCGCGCTGCCGATCACGATCGCCCCGAGACCGCCGAGGGTCACGAGGAACCCGAAGACGAACGGCCGATCGATCCGCGTCCAGAATGAGCGACTGGGCGTGGTCGGCTCGATCACCACGGGGACGGACGGCTTCGCGGCGGCGTCTGGCGCCTCCACCGCGGCACCGACCAGCGCGGCGTCGACGGGGGCGGGGACGGAGTCCGGGGCGGGACCGCCCTGGCCGTCATGCGGAGCGGAGGCCGGCGACTGGTCGTTGCTCATGAGCACACGATAGCGGTGCCCCTCGTCGGAGGCCGGGTGATCCGCGGCTCTAGAGTAGGGGCATGACTGCCGCTGAGGATCCGAAGGCCGAACTGCTCCGGCTGCGTGCGAGCATCGACAACATCGACGCGGCCCTGATCTTCCTGCTCGCGGAGCGGTTCCGCGCCACACAGCAGGTGGGACACCTCAAGGCCGAGCACGCGATGCCGCCGTCCGACCCGAACCGCGAGGAGCAGCAGGTCGCTCGGCTCCGCGCGCTCGCGGAGGACGCCCACCTCGACCCGGAGTTCGCGGAGAAGTGGTTCAACTTCGTCGTGGCCGAGGTCATCCGCCACCACACCGAGGCCGCCGAGGGGCGCTGAGCCCGCGCGTCAGGCCCCGCGCTCGGCGAGCAGCCGGTCGCGCACCTCGCGCCGCAGCACCTTGCCGATGAGCGACCGGGGGAGGTCGTCGACGGCGGTGATCCGGCGCGGCACCTTGTAGGCGGTCAGGTGGGTGCGGCAGAAGTCACGGAGCGCGTCCATGTCCGCCGCCGCGCCCTCGCGGAGCACCACTGCGGCGGCGACCTCCTCGCCGCCGCTCGCCCGAGGGAGCCCCACGACGGCGGCCGCGACGACGTCCGGGTGGGCCTCCAGCGCGCTCTCCACCTCGCTGGGCGCGACGTTGAAGCCGCCGGTGATGATGAGCTCCTTGCGGCGGTCGACGATGGTGACGAACCCGTCGGGAGAGACCTCGGCGATGTCGCCGGTGCGGAGCCAGCCGTCCGGCAACAGGGTCTCGGCCGTCTCGCCGGGGCGCCCCCAATACCCCTGGAAGACCTGCGGTCCGCGCAGCAGCAGTTCGCCGGGCTCACCCGTGGGTACGTCGACATCGGGGTCGTCGGGGTCGACGACACGGATCTCCGTGCTCGGGAACGGGACGCCGACGGTACCGGGGCGCCGCGTCGGACCCATCGGGTTTCCGAGCGCGACGGGGGAGGCCTCGGTCATCCCGTACCCCTCGACCAGCAGTCCCCCGGTGGCCTCCTCCCAGCGTCGCACCGTCGCCACGGGGAGGCTCATGGCCCCGGAGATCGCGAACCGCACCGTGGAGAGGTCCACCGTTCCGCGTCCGGCCGCGCGGGCCAGCTGATCGTAGATGGGCGGCACCGCGGGGAGGAAGGTCGGCGGGCTCGTGCGGGCGGCGTCCGTGACCAGGCTCACATCGAAGGCCGGGAACAGCACCACCTTCGCCCCGATGCTCAACGCGAACGTGAGGCACAGGGTGAGTCCGTAGGCGTGGAAGAGCGGCAGCACGGCGTAGAACGTCTCCTCGCCGTTGCGGAGTCCGGGCACCCAGGCCCGCCCCTGCATCGCGTTGGCCCGCAGGTTCGCATGGGTGAGGATGGCGCCCTTGGGAAGCCCGGTCGTCCCGCTCGTGTACTGCAGGACGGCGGTGTCGCCCAGCGACGGCCCGGGGGTGCGGCGGGGGAGCCGCCGGTGCGACACGAGCTTCTTCCACGGCGTCAGGTGGCGCGCGCGTGGCGTGCTGGTCAGCTTCGCCCGCGATGCCCGGGCCTTCGGCACGGGGAGTCGCAGCAGGAGGCGCTTCGACAGGGGCATCGCCGCCGTGAGGTCGACGCTCACGATGTGGCCGACCCGGAGATCGTCGGGGAACCCCGCGACGGTATCGGCGACCTTGTCCCACACGATCGCGACGCGGGCCCCGTGGTCCTCGAACTGATGCCGCAGCTCGCGCGCGGTGTAGAGCGGGTTGTGCTCGACGACGATCGCGCCGAGACGCAGGACCGCGTAGAACGCGACGACGTGCTGCGGGCAGTTCGGCAGCACCAGCGCCACCCGGTCGCCCTTCGTGACCCCGAGGTGGCGGAGTCCCTCCGCGGCGCGGTCGATCTGCTCGCCGAGCTCCCGATAGCTCGTGACGGCGCCGAAGAACTCGAGGGCGGGGCGACGCGAGTACCGCCGGATGCCGGCGGCCAGCATCTGCGGCAGGGTCTGCGTCGGCTCGTCGATGTCGGCCGGCACGCCCTCGGCATAGGAGCGGAGCCAGGGACGGGAAGACAGCGGCGCGTCGGTCATGCCCTCATCCTCCGACATGGACCTGTGCTCCGCCTCCCCCTTGCGCTCACCACCGCTCGGCGTGCAGTCACCCGTCCGCGAGTATGCCCATGACGATCGCGTCCACCCATTCGCCGTCCCAGCGCAGCGCCTCCCGGCGCCGGCCCTCGACCATGAACCCGGCCTTCTCGTAGGCGCGCTGCGCCCGCGGGTTGAACGCGTACACCTCGAGCTCCACGCGGTGCAGTCCTACGGTGTCGAAGGCGTGACGGATGACCGCGCGCGTCGCCTCCGTCCCGTATCCGGCGCCGAACCATTGCGGGCCGGCGAGAGCGATGCGGAAACCGGCCGAGCCATTGTCCTCGTCCAGGTCGCTGAGGACCACCTCGCCGATGTGCGCGCCGTCTTCGCGACGGAGGATCGCCCAATCCGCCCGGTCGTCCCGGTCGTCGAGCGACCGGAGCCAGGTCTCGACGCCCTCGCGGGTGAAGCGCGCGTGGGTGCCGGTCAACCGCAGCACCTCGGGCTCCTGCAGCGCCACCCAGGTGCCGTCGAGATGCTCGGGTCCGAGCGGCACGAGGTCCAGTCGCTCGGTGGACAGCGCGGGGACGGGAGTGAGGGAGAGCGCCATCAGACGGTGAGCACCCGCCCCGTGACGATGCCCTCGACCGCGCGCACGTACGCCTGGCCGACCTCGTCGTCGGTGACCGGGCGGTGCCCGGGGAAGGTCGAGAAGTACCCGGGGGAGTTCGCCAGCACGTCGGGCGAGACCGCGTTGATGCGGATGCCCCGCGGGGCCTCGGCTGCCGCCGTGATCACGAACGACTCCAGGGCGCCGTTGGCCATCGCCGCCGCCGCTCCCGACGCGATCGGCTCTCGCGCGAGCACGCCGCTGGTGAGGGTGAGGGAGCCGCCGTCGGTCACGTGGTCGAGGGCGATCCGCACGACGTCGAGCTGCGCGAGGGTCTTCCCGGTGAAGGCGGACAGATAGTCGTCGCGGTCGAGATCGGTGAGCGGCTTGAAGGGCACGGAGCCCACGGCGACCACGACGGCGTCGACCGGGCCGACCCGCTCGAAGAGGCTGCGGATGGAGGCGGGGTCGGTCACGTCCACGCTCTGCTCGCCGGAGCGGGACGCCCGCACGACCTCGTGTCCGCGAACGTCGAGGGTGGCGGCGACGACCCCGCCGATGCTGCCGGTCGCGCCGATCACGAGTGCCTTCATGCGGATTCCTCTCCCAGGACGGACCGAGGCGACGGGTCGCCGCCCCGCGGGATCGAGTCTCCCATCCCTTCCGGGCGGGAGAGGACGGATGACGGGCGCGTCCGTCAGCGCGGGCTGAACTCGGCGGCCACCACGCGGGTCGCCGCGCCGAGCAGGACGGCGTCGTCGACCGCGCTCGGCACCACGGTGGGCCCGAGAGAGGGGTGCGAGGCGGCTCGGACCGCGGCGGCCGTCGCGTCCACGAACTCCGGGGAGACGATCCCGTCCGGACCGCTCAGCACGATCGTCGGCAGGTCGACGGCGGCGGCGATGACCGAGAGCGACGTGCCGAGCCGCGCACCCGCGGCGGCGAGCACCTGCGGGCGGTCCGCTCCCGAGGCGTCCAGGCGCCGGGCGACGGCGGGAGCCCCGGCCCACGCGTGGACGCAGCCCTCGCGGCCGCACAGGCAGGCCTCGCCGGGCTCGCCGCCGGCACCGACGTGCGCGAGCTCGCGGGCCCCGATGGATCGTTCGACCGGGGCGCCGTCGTCGCCGACGACGCGGATCGCGGTGCCGATGCGGGTCCCGAGGCGGACGAGGAGGAAGTCGGTGCCGACGGCACCGAACCGCTGCTCGGCGTCGGCCACGAGATCGGCGTCGTCGAAGAGGTGCACGGGGGCGTCGAGGATCTCCGCGAGTCGCGGTCCGAGACCGAGCAGCGCGGAGGAGCCGGTGGGCACACCGATGCCGATGCCGAGCGCGGGACCGTCAGTGAGGGCCCGCAGCTCGGCGACGAGACCGGCGATGGCGGCAGCGGCGTCCGGGGTGCGCGGCCGGCGGAGGCGGTGCGCGAGGCGGCCGTCCGGCGAGGCCAGTGCGCCGACGATGTCGTCGGGTGCGGAGAGGTCGAGCGCGATGACCTGGACGGCACGCTGGTCGAACTCGAGCATCACGGCGGGCTTCCCCGGCCGGGACTCCTGGCTGGGTCCGCTCTCCCGGATCACACCGTCCGCGAGAAGGTCGCGCACGACCTCGGAGACGGTGGGGCGGGCGAGGCCGGTGAGCCGGGAGAGATCGGCGCGGCTCAGGGCGGACTGCTCCATGAGGGTGCGCAGGACGAGGGCGCGGTTGCGTTCCCGGATGCCGCGGGCGTGGCCGTTGGACGACGCCTGCGCGGCTCGTGCCCGATCGGCGGGGCGCTCTAGGATCTGGGGGTAGCGCATGATGCTCCTCCCGATCGAGGCTCGGGCTGACTAAGTTCAATGAATAAACTAACGGACCGAGCGTACGGAGCGGTACGCGCGCTGTCAATCGACGGACCTCGGCCCCGAGAAGGAACTCGCAGATGTTCACCCACGACGACGCGCTGGACACCCAGGCGGCGGTTCGGCGAGCGAACCTGCGGCGGGCGCTCCAACTCGTCTTCCAGGCGTCCGGTTCGCAGACGCGCGCAGGGATCGCGCGGGCGACCGGCCTCACAGCGGCGACCGCGTCGTCCCTCGTCGCGGAACTCATCGAGCACCGGCTCATCGCGGAGGGCGAGCAGGCGGTGAGCACGGGGGGCAAACGCGCGACCACGCTCAGCATCGACGCGGAGCATCATCTGATCCTCGTGCTCGTCGTGCAGCCGACCAGTGCGTACCTGGCGCTCGTCGCCCTCGACGGCTCCGAGGTCGCCCGCCGCAGCGTCTCCTACACGACGCAGACACGCGACCGGGTGCTGGACGAGACCGTCGCCGAGGTGGTGGCTGCCTACGGCGCGCGGCTGCTCGCGGTCGGCGTGCAGGTCCCGGGGACGACCGACGGTCGCACGGTGCTGGAGAGCGTGCAGCTGGAGTGGCACGAGGTCCCGCTCGCGGACCGCTTCGAGAGCATCACCGGCGTCCCGGTCCTCCTCGTCAACGACGTCGACGCCGAGGCCATCGCGGAGGCGGGGCTGGATGCCGCGCCCTCGGGCTACCGGCTGTTCATCCACAGCGGAGGCGGCATCGGCGCCGCCGTCACCCTCGACGGCGAGCTCGCGCCGGGGCCCCGTGATCGGGCCGGGGAGATCGGTCACGTGCAGGTCGTCTTCGGCGATGCCGCGCGTCCCTGTCGTTGCGGCCGTCGCGGCTGCCTGGAGTCGGCGGCTGCGATGGGACCGATGCTGGGGGAGGAGTTCTCGGACGCGCTGGACGTGCCGGCCGTCCGCGCTCTCGTCTCCCGTGCGGATCAGGCACTGATCGACGATGGGGCCCGCGCGTTGGCCCGCGCCATCAAACTCATTGGGGCGCTGCTCGATCCCATCGAGGTCGTCATCGGCGGTCCTGCGACGGAGCTCGGCCCCCGGTTCCTGGAGCGGGTCCGCGCCGAGAGCGGTTATCCCGCCCGCGGCACCGCCGACGTCCCCATCCGATATGCCGATCCGCGTGTCACCCCGTCCGCGGGTACCGCGCAGGCCGCCCTCACCGCCGTCCTCGGCGTGCGGTGGAGTCCCGACCAGCTCCGCGCCGGCGGCCCCCGCCCCTGACCTCGCCGTCCCCGACGTTCCTGCTGCACGACCCGGATACGGGTGCACGACCGGACCCGTCCGGAACACCTGCACGCATGCCGCGGTCGTGCAGGTGTTCCGGACGCGTTACTGGGTTACTTCACACTGCCGGCGGTGAGGCCGCCCACCAGGCGCTTCTCGATGAGCATGAAGAGGATGATGACCGGCAGGATCGCCACGATCGAGACGCCGAACACGTACTGCCAGCTCGTCTCGTACTGACCGACGAACTTCGTGAGGGCGACCGACAGCGGCTGGTTCTTGTCCGTCGACAGGATCACCAGCGAAGCGGCGAACTCGTTCCAGCAGGCCACGAACGTGAACACGATCGCGGTGACGATGCCCGGCCAGACGAGCGGGAGGTTGATCCGGAACAGGACCGTGAGGCGTCCGGCGCCGTCGATCTGCGCCGCCTCGTCGACCTCCTTCGGGATGCCGGCGAAGAACGAGTGCATGATCCACACGGCGAACGACAGGTTGAAGGCCGCGTTGATGAAGATCATGGCGGTCCAGGTGTCGCCGAGGCCGAGGACGGTGAACTGCCGGAACAGACCCGACGTGAGCACCGCCGGCTGCAGCATCTGCGTCACGATCACGAGGAACAGGAACACCATGCGGCCGGGGAAGCGGAACCGGGCCGTGTAGTACGCCGCGGGGAGCGACACGAGCAGCACCAGGAGCGTCGCGAACACGGAGATGACGATGGTCGAGACGAGGTTGTACGGCAGCGGCGTCTCGGGCGTCGACCACATCGTGAGGTAGTTCTCCCAGTGCCACTCCACCGGGAGGTAGGTCGGGTCGACCGAGCGGATCTGCGCCTTCGTCTTCACCGATCCGAAGAACATGATGAGGTACGGCAGCACGAAGATCGCGAGCACGAGGAACCCGGCGGCGGTGCGCAGGATCACGCGGGGCAGCGACACCTGATCCGCGGTGTAGCGGCGCCGGCGGCCGGGGATGGGCGGGGTGCGTCGTCCGCGGGAGTCGGCGGTGGTCACGAGGGCGGTCTCGGTCACGGTCATGATCAGACCTCCTTCATGGGCTTGACGATCTTGACGTAGGCCGCGACGATCGCGATCACGATGAGGAAGGCCACGACCGACAGGGCGCTCGCGACGTCGACCTTCTTCTGCAGCTCGATGTACTTGAAGATGAGCGTCATGATCGTGTCGGCGCCGTAGCCCGGGATCGACCCGGTCATCACCTTGAGGATCGGCAGCGAGTTGAAGACGTTGATGATGTTGATGAGGATCGCCACGGCGAGGGCGCTGCGCAGCTGCGGCAGGACGATCGACCAGTAGGTGCGGGCCGCTCCGGCGCCGTCCATCTTGGCGGCCTCGATCGCATCGGCGGGGACCGCCTGGAGCCCGGCGAGGATCGTGTAGGTCGTGAAGGGCAGCGACACGAACACCGCGATGACGATCGACCACGCGAACGCCGTCGTCGGGTTCTTCGTCCAGCCGTAGCCCACCGCGTCGTCGGAGAGCCCGATGTCGTAGAGGAACTTGTTGAAGACCCCGAAGTACGGCTCGAGGCTGTAGTAGAAGACCATCGTGGTCATCACCACGGACGCGGCCCACGGCACGATGACCGCCATCCGCACGAGCTGGCGCCCCGGGAACGCCTTGTTGAGGATCTGCGCGAGGCCGAGCGAGATCACGACCGTGAACAGCACCACCGACACGACCCAGACGATCGTGCGGACGAAGATCGGCCAGAACTCCGGGAACGTGAAGACGGTCACGAAGTTGTCGAAGCCGACCGAGCCCTTGTCCAGGCCCGAGAGCGAGATGTCGCGGGTGGAGTTGAAGAACATGACACCGGCGGGGAACAGCACCACGCCGATGATGAGCACCAGCGCGGGGGCGATCCACGGCAGCGCTTGGAGGAGGTCCCGCCCGCCGGGGCGACCGCGCACGGCCGTCCCGGCGTCCGGGGTGCGGGGGCGGCCGGTGGCCGCCCCCGCGAGGTTCGAGGATTCTGTCGTCTGGCTCATGGGGGATTCCCGAACCTCTCCGTTCCGCGGGTCAGCCCGCGTCCACCTGGTCCTGGATCTGCTTCAGCACATCGGCCGCCGGCTGATCCTGGATCTGTCCGAACAGCGACTTGAAGGCGCCGTCCGCTGCCGACCACTTCGGGTTGGTCGACGGGTAGAACTGCGCGTCGGGCAGCACGTCGAGGAACGGCTTGAGGGCCTCCTCGCCGGACAGCTCCTCGGCGCCGGACTTCGTGACGGGGAGGAAGCCCTCCGCCTGCACCCACGGCACGTAGACCTCGGGCGAGTAGAAGTAGTCGAGGAACTTCGTGATCGCCTCCTGCTTGTCGCCGTCGTTCTCGAACGCCATGAGCTGGTCCATGACGCCGAGGGTGAACGGCGAGCCGTCCTTGGTCGGGATCGGCACGATCGAGTAGTCGAGGTCCGGGTTGTTGTCGGCGATCTGGCCGACCGTCGGCGGCAGGCCGACCTGCATGCCGATCTTGCCCTGGATGAAGATGTCCATCAGCGGGGAGCGCTGCGTGGAGCCGGGGTCGGCCTGGGTCGCCCCGGCGTCGATCATCTTCTTGATCTGCTCGGCGCCGACGAGGTTCTCCGGGGTGTCGATGGTGATCTCCGACGCGTCGCCGAAGGATCCACCGCCGCCCCAGAGCCACACGGCGGCCTCGGCCTGCGCCTCCTCCGAGCCGAGCGGCATGCCGTAGCCCGCGACACCGCCGCCGAGCCCGGACACCTTGGTCGCCGCGTCGAGCAGGGAGTCCCAGTCGGTCGGCGCCTCGACGCCTGCCTGGGACAGGAGGTCGTTGTTGACGAACAGGGCACGCGCGGAGGCGATCATCGGCAGGGCGTAGGCCGTGCCGTCGACCTCGGCGTTGGCGAGGAAGGAGTCCTGGAAGTCGGAGTAGACGTCGTCGGACACGACCTCCTCGACCGGGTAGAGCAGCTCGTCCTCGACGAAGCCCGCGAAAGGGCCGCCGTTGTAGATGTCGGGCGCCTCGCCCGCCTGGACCTTCGTGGAGATGACCTTCTCGAGGTTGTCCCACGACTGCACCTCGAGGTTGACCTTGATGTCGGGGTTGTCCTTCGTGAAACCGTCGATGACGTCTTCCCAGAGGCCCTTCGTGGCGTCGGAGTAGCTGGGGACGAGCAGGTCGAGCGTGCTGGCGTCGTCGCCGCCGCCGCTGTCTCCTCCCGATCCACCGAAACCGCAGGATGCGAGCGACAGCGTGGCGACGGCCGCGACCGCTGCGGCCCCGTATCGCCGTGACTTGTTCATGGGCATTGCATTCCTCACTGTGGGTGCTGCTCCAGCGGGCGGGATCCGCTCTCCGGAGAGGGGGGTGGTGCACAGTCGCAGAACACTCCACGCGACGGTGCGTGATGATCACGCCGCCGAGGTGGTCGCGATCGTCCGAGCGGGGGCTCGGGGGAACTCGTCCCGATTATTTGTCAGGCAAACAAACAAATCAAGATGTTGCTCTCTTGGGACGAAATACTATGATCGGATTAAGCCCGAAACAATCACAAGTACGCAACAACTCGTCCGAAAGGCCTCATCATGACCGATTCGCTGCCCGGCGCGCACATGCGCGAAGAGCTCCGCTCCCAGCCGGAGATGTGGGCCACCGCCGCCGAGCTCACCGCCGAGCAGGCGCTGCTGCCGGCTCGCGGGGCACGGGTCGCGGTCGTCGGCTGCGGCACCTCGTGGTTCATGGCCCAGTCGTACGCCGCGCTGCGCGAGTCGTCCGGTCACGGCGAGACCGATGCGTTCGCGGCGTCCGAGGCCTTCATCGACCGCGGCTACGACGCGGTCGTCGCCCTCACCCGTTCCGGCACCACGACCGAGGTGCTGGAACTCGTCGACCGCATCAAGGGGCGCACCCGCACAATCGGCGTGATCGGCGACCCCGACTCCCCGCTCGTCTCGCTCGTCGACGACGCCGTGCTGCTGCCGTTCGCCGACGAGCAGTCGGTGGTGCAGACGCGCTTCGCCACGACCGCGCTCGCTCTCTTCCGGGCGTCGCTGGGCGAGGACCTCTCCGGGGCCATCGCCGACGCCACGGCCGTGCTCGCCGAGGAGGGCGACGACACCGAGCTGCGCGACGCCGAGCAGTACACGTTCCTCGGGCGGGGCTGGACGATCGGCCTGGCCCACGAGGCCGCCCTGAAGCTGCGCGAGTCGTCGCAGTCGTGGACCGAGGCGTACCCGTCGATGGACTACCGCCACGGTCCGATCGCCATCGCCGCGCCGGGCCGGGTGACGTGGCAGTTCGGAGAGGCGCCGGAAGGACTGGCCGCGGAGGTGCGCGCCACGGGCGCCCGTTTCGAGCACCGCGCGATCGACCCGCTCGCCGACCTCGTGCGGTTGCACCGCACAGCCCTCGACCGTGCCGTGGCCCGTGGGCTCGACCCCGACCAGCCGCGCAACCTCACGCGATCCGTCATCCTGGATGCATGACGCCAGCGATCCCCGGAGCCGCGCGATGACCCCGAACGACGCCGCGGACGCCATCCCCGACGTCGCGAGGGACGAGGCCGGCGAGAAGCTCGCCGCGGTGCGCACGCTCGGCGCCGGGTCGCCGGTCCTGGCCTTCGACGTCGGCGGGACGGACATCAAGTCGGCACTGTTCGACGCGGAAGGACGGGCGCTCGGCCTCCGCCGCACGCCGACTCCCACGGCCGACGGCGACCGCACCCCCGCGCTGCTCGACCGGCTGCAGGTGCTCGCCGCGCAGCTCCGCGACGAGCATCCCGACGTGGTGCCCCGCGCCGCCGGGCTCGTGGTGCCGGGAATCGTCGACGCCGCGGCAGGGATCGGCGTGTTCGCGAGCAACATGGGCTGGCGGGACGCGCCGCTGCGCGCGCTCGCCGCGGAGCGTCTCGGCCTCCCCGTCGCGTTCGACCACGACGTCCGCGCCGCGAGCTGGGCGGAGCACGAGCTGGGCGGCGCGCGGGCCTACGACGACGCGGTGATCCTCGTGATCGGCACCGGGATCGCCGGGGCCCTGCTCGTCGGCGGCCGCCCCTACACGGCCGGGGGCTACGCCGGCGAGATCGGGCACTCCCCGATCGCCGACGGACCGGTGTGCCCGTGCGGTGCCCGTGGCTGTCTGGAGGCCGTGGCCTCGGCGGGAGCCATCGCGCGCCGCTACCGGGAGGCGACGGGCACGGCGCCGGACGGCGCCAAGGACGTCATCGCCCGAGCGGCCGCCGGTGACCGGGTCGCCGCCGACATCTGGGACTCGGCGCTGGACGCGCTCACCCTGTCGCTCGCGCAGCTGACCGCCGTGGTCGCCCCCGAGGCCGTGGTGATCGGCGGCGGACTGTCGCGGGCGGGCGGCGCGCTCTTCGACGAGCTGCGGTCCCGCCTCGCCGCCCGCCTCAGCTTCCACCGCCTCCCCGCACTCGTCCCGGCCGAGCTGTCCGGCAACGCGGGACTGATCGGCGCCGCCCTTCGCGCCAGGGAGCTCGCATGATCCTCACCGTCACCCCGAACCCCGCGCTCGACCTCACGTGGCAGGTCGACCGTCTCGTCGCCGGCGGGACGCACCGCGCCGAGACCGGAGCGTCCCGCGCCGGCGGCAAGGGCCTCAACGTCGCCAGGGTCGCACACGCCGAGGGGGCGTCCGTCCTCGCGCTGACCACGGCCGGCGGTCCGGTCGGCGCGGAGTTCGCCACGGAGCTCACGGCCAGCGGCGTGCCCCATGTGCTCGTGCCCGTCGCGGCCGACACGCGTCGCAGCATCGCCCTCGTCGACGAGGCCGCGGGCGACACCACGATCGTCAACGAACGAGGGGTGAACCCCACCGATGCCGAGTGGGGCGGGCTTCTCGCGGAGATCGTCGACCGGCTTCCCGGCGCCGGGGTCCTCGTCGTCTCCGGGAGCCTTCCGCCGGGAGCGCCGGATTCGCTCGTGCCGATGCTCGTCGCGGTGGGTGCGGACGCCCGCGTCCCCGTGATCGTGGACACCTCCGGCCCGGCCCTCCTGCGCGCCGCCGACGCCGGCGCCGCCGTGCTCAAGCCCAACGCCGCCGAGCTCGCCGAGGCCACCGGCATCAGCGACCCCGTCGAGGGCGCGCGGTCGCTGCTGGCCCGGGGCGCCGAGCTCGTGCTCCTGTCGCTCGGGGCCGACGGCATGCTCGCGGTCACCCCGACCGATCTCCTGCACGCCCGACTCGACGAGCCGCTCTCCGGCAACCCGACCGGGGCGGGAGACGCTGCGGTCGCGGCCTGCGCCGTGCTCACCGCGGAGGGCGAGCGCAACCCCGAGGTCATCCTCCGTCGCGCGACCGCGTGGTCGGCAGCCGCCGTCCTCATGCCGCTCGCCGGCGACATCTCCCCCCGCTGGCGCGCGCTCGAGGAGCGGCTCCGCGTCTCCCGCCCCGACCCCGCCTCCTTCCGGAAGGACCCTTCGTGACCCTCGTCTCCGCTCGGGAGCTCGTCTCCGCGGCTGCCACCGCCGGCACCGGCATCGGCGCGTTCAACGTCATCCATCTGGAGACCGCAGAGGGCCTCGTCCGAGCCTCCGCGCTCGCGCAGCTCCCCGTGATCCTGCAGATCTCGCAGAACTGCGCCGACTACCACGGCGGTCTGGAGCCGATCGCCCTCGCGACGCTCGCCGCGGCACGACGCGCGGAGACCCCGGTGGCGGTGCACCTCGACCACGCGGAGCGACCGGAGCTCGTGGACGAAGCCGTGTCCCTCGGGTTCGGCTCGGTGATGTTCGACGGCGGCGCGCTGCCCTACGACGAGAACGTGGCGCTGACAGCCGAGGTCGCCGCCCGGGCCCGCGCGGCGGGGGTGTACGTGGAGGGCGAGCTCGGCGAGGTGGGCGGGAAGGACGGCGCCCACGCCCCCGGTGTCCGCACCGATCCGGACGAGGCGCGGGCGTTCGTGGCCGCGACCGGTGTGGACGCCCTCGCCGTGGCCGTCGGATCGTCGCACGCCATGACCGACCGCACCGCCTCCCTCGACCTCGACCTCATCGCCCGCCTGCGTGCGGCCCTGCGTGGTGCCGCCGCCGACGGGACGGATGTGCCCCTCGTGCTGCACGGCTCGTCCGGGGTGGCCGACGCCGTGATCGCCGATGCCGTGCGCGCCGGGATGACGAAGGTCAACGTCTCCACCCATCTCAACGGCTTCTTCACGCGGGCGGTCCGCGAGGTGCTCGCCGCCGACGAGCGTCTCGTCGACTCCCGCAAGTACCTCGCTCCCGCACGCGCCGCCCTCGCGGACGAAGCCGCCCGGATGCTGCGACTGTTCGCCCTGCTGCCGTCGGAGAATCCCGCTCCAGTCGCAGAGGTTCCGGGCACGGCTGCGACCTCGACGCGAAACGACGACCGGTGAAGCGCGCGGCCCGACTGCACGCGATCCTCGACCTCCTCGCGGCGGACGGAGAGGTCACGGTGGAGGAGCTGGTGGAGCGGTTCGGAGCCTCCCCGGCCACCACCCGCCGCGACCTCGACTCCCTCGCCGAGCAGCGGCTGCTCACCCGCACGCACGGCGGTGCCGTGGCCCAGACCGTCGCCTACGAACTGCCGCTCCGCTACAAGAGCCATCTCCGCACGCACGAGAAGGAGAGCATCGCGCAGACCGCGGCGGGGCTCGTCACCCCCGGCATGGTGGTCGGGCTCTCCGGAGGCACGACGACCACGGCCATCGCGGCCGCGCTCGCCGCCCGCGAGGATCTGGCGGCGGAGGGCGGGATCACGGTGGTCACCAATGCCGTGAACATCGCCGCCCAGCTCGCGACCCGGCCGGAGATCAAGGTGGTCGTCACGGGCGGGGTCATCCACTCGCGCACCTACGAGCTCGTCGGCCCGTTCGTCGAGCAGCTGCTCCGCGGGGTGCGGCTGGACCTCGCGTTCATCGGCGTGAACGGGATGGACGCGGCAGCCGGGGCGACCACGCAGGACGAGCGCGAGGCGGCGGTGAACCGGATGATGGCGGAGCGGGCGCGGCGGGCCGTCGTCGTGACCGACGGCAGCAAGCTCGGCGCCGAGGCCTTCTCCACCGTCGGCGGGCCGGAGCTCTTCGCCACGGTCATCACCGATCGAGGATCCGACCAGGCCGCTGTCGACGCGCTGCGTGCCGCGGGGTACTCCGTCCTCCTCGCCTGAGGCCCTCCGGCCGCACGCGGACGCCCCGAGGGCCTCGGCGTCCCCAGATCGCCGAGGCCCTGCGGGAGCATCGCAGCTGCATACCGCGACGCTCCCGGAGCAGATGGTGTCCGTCTCGTCTTCCCGCTCCCCAGCGGCGTTTCCCCAGAACCGACGGCGCCTCCCTCGTGCCTCTCCCTTCGAGGCCTTTCGCTCGACACCTTCCGAAGAACAGGAGAAGGCGGGTGCGATTCTGATACCTCGATCCGGGAAAAAAGTCAGAATCCGTTGCCGTGACACTGGAACGGGGCGGAAACCCCCGTCATGAGCGCGGCGCTCGCCAGGGCGTCGGCGGGGGACGCGCCGCCGGCGAGACCCTCGTGGACCGCGGTCAGGAGCTCGCACGCGTCGTCGTCCGGCACCGTGACGGGGGCCGCGATCACCGCCTCCGCGCCCGCGTGCAACCACACCCGCGTCATGCCCAGGGCCTCCTCGCCCCAGCGCACGGAGGAGCGACCCAGCTCGCACGCCGAGAGGATCACGGTCCGCGGCACCCGGGCGATGAGGTCGACGTCGTAGCCGAAGAGCACCCCGTCGGCGAGTTCGAACCCGGAGAACAGCGGATTGTCGACCGCGTGGCGTCCGTGCGCAGCGATATGGAGCACGTCGACGGAGGCCGCCAGCTCCGTGACGGCGGTCACGGTCGCGGAGGGGCCCTGCAGCGTCCGGGTCGTCCCTCGTCCCGCCCAGGATTCCGCTGCGCGCTGGACCTCTTCCGCGGCCCGCGCCACCCGTGGTCCCGCCGCGAACCCGACGCGCGGGGTCGAGGCGGCCGAAGCCGCCCCGTCGAGCCAGCGCGAGACCGAGGTCGCGAGGGTGAACGGCACGCCGTGCATGCCGGGGAGCATGGCCCACGGCACCCCGCCGAGGATGCCGGGAACGGTGATCACGAACCGCGCGGCGCCCGCGGCGGCCCGGCGCATCGGCCCGAGCAGCTCGTCGTCGAGGACAGCGAGACGCGCCGTCAGAGCGCGCGCGGTCACCGGCCCCATCGCGCCGTCCCGGGTGAGAGCGGCCATGTCGAGGTCGGCGCGCAGGCCGTCGAGGGCGGTCCGCACCCGCGGCCAGGACAGGTCGACGAGGGTCGCGCCGTCCGGCTGCACCACCACCCCGTGCAGGTCGGCGCCGGTATAGACGTAGGCCAGGACTGCCGTGTCGGCCGGCAGGAGCGCGGAGGCCTCGGTCAGCGTCCGACGTTCCCGCATCGCCCCGGAGCCGGTGGCCGACCACTGCCGCTCCCGCACCCGGTCGCGGAGCGCGCGGACGGTGGGGTCGGTCGTCCAGTCCGCCCCCGCGAGGTCGGCGCGCAGCATCCGCAGCTCGGCGAGGTCGGCGGCGAGAGCGTCGTCGTGCGGCGGGCGGACCGGGGCGACCTGCTGACTGAGATGCCGGGCGCGCTCGGACCACTCGAAGAGCGTCGCCGGGTCGCGGCGGCGGACGGCGGCGGCGAGTCCCGTGAACACGAGGTCGCTGGCGTGCATGGCGACGGAGGCCTGCAGGTCGAGGGCGCCGAACGACCGCTGCCACGCCGACAGCAGGTCGAGCCCGGTGGCCGCGGCGCGCAGCGCCTCCCCGTCGCGACCGCGTCCGGCGGCGCGGGCCGCGCGCACCTCCTGCGCGCGGAGCCGCAGCGGCGTCGGGGCCGAGGCGGGGATGCGGGGGAGACGACCGGTGCCGTCGCGGCGGGCGCTCAACCGCAGGGCCGTGGCCTCGGTGCGGAAGCCGCTCCGGTCGAGCTCCTGCGCCACCTGCTCCCACGCGGCGGCGTCGAGGGGGCGATCGGGCCGGATCCGCTGTCGCGCTTCCAGTTCCACCGCCGCGGCGCGGGCCGCCCAGCCGCTGCTGCCGAGGGCGGTGAAGCGGCGGGCGGCCGTCCGCGCCGCCCGCGCCGCGGCTCGCGGATCGTGGCGGACGAGCGAGCGGGCGAGGTGGAACTCCGCCTCCCCACGGGCCTGACGCATCCGCTGGGCGCCGAACTGCACGGCCACCTGGGCGAGCAGCGCCTCCGCCTCGGTCGTCAGCCCGGCGTCGCGGAGCACCTCGGCGCGGTCGAGGTCGCTGATGGCGGTGGCGAGGGCACTGGTGGCGGCGAACGTCGGCCGGGACTCGGCCATCAGGCGCAGCGCCGAGACGAGGTCGCCGCCGAGGAGCGCGGCGTAACCGAGGTTGTGCATGGCCTCGGCGAGGGAGTCCCGTTCGTCGTGCGCCTCGTAGATCCCGATCGCACGACGGAGGTCGGCCATGCAAGTCTCCAGGTGATGGCGCTGCATCCGCACGACCGCCCGGTTCATCAGGCAGTTGGCGAGCGCGGAGGTCTCGGTCCCGGTCGCGGCCAGGGCGTCGATCGCGGTGGTCAGGCTCGCCTCGGCCTCCTCCATCCGGCCCCCGTGCATGAGGAGGGCGCCGAGCTGCCCGCCGAGGAGGGCGACCGTCTCGGCCTGCAGCCCGTCACGGTCCAGCGCCTCCCGGCACAGCGCCTCCGCCGCCGCGGGCTCGCCGGTCTGCGCGAGCACGTAGGCGGCCGTCCCGTCGATGCGGGCGCGGAGGTCGGCGTCGTCGGTGCGGGCGGCGGCCTTCTCCAGTTCCCGCCGGGCGCGGGTGAACTGCCGGGCGTTGGCCGCCTCGACGCCGCGTCGGTGCAGCGCGCTCGCGGACAGGGGCATCCGTCCAGGATGCCGTGCCGGAGCGGTCGTGCGGAAGGGTGCGAGGTGTCAGGACCTCTCGTGCGGCGTCGGCAGGGACTTCAGCACGGCGGCGACGGCCTTCCCGGCGACGGCGGGCTTCACCCCCGCGGCCGGGACGGCGCCGAGCTGGGCCGCTACCCGACCGGCGATGCACGGAGCGGCGAAGGAGGTGCCGCTCCACACCGCGAAGCCGCCGCGGTAGTCGTCCGGGTCGAGCGTCTCGCGCGGCAGCCCGTCGATGTCCGCGCGGGTCGCGGCCTGCGCGCCGCCGACGAAGGCGGGCGAGGTGCTGACCACGGCGGCGCCCGGGGCGTACACCTGCACCCAGGGGCCGACGTTCGAGAACAGGGCGACGGAGTGCGCCGACGGGTTCAGGGCGCCGACCGACACGTGCGGAGCGCCGTCGTCGGACGGCAGCCCGTTGTCGGCGCCGGGCCACGGCCACAGCGAGGCGGGGAACGAGGGCCGGTCGATCGCGTCGTTGCCGGCCGAGCAGACGACCACGCAGCCGAGCTCCCTGGCCTTCGCGAGCAGCTCGTACAGGGTCCTGCTGAAGAGCCCGTCGGTCGGGGTCTCGTGGTAGTAGCTGAGGGAGAGGTTGAGCACGTCGATCGGGAAGCCGGTCGTCGGGTCCTCGCGGTGCCGCCGCAGCAGTTCCACGACCTGTGCCACGGTCTCCAGGAGCGTGCTCTCGTCGACCACCCCGAGCGCGCCGGCGACGCGGATGGAGAGGATGTCGGCGTCCGGGGCGGCCTGACGCACGAGGCCCGCGATGAAGGTGCCGTGACCGGCCACCGCATCGATCTCGCCGTCGAGCTGCCCGTACAGGTCGGGGTAGCGTTCGGGGTCGGCGTCGTCCGTGAAGCCCACGGGGACGCCGTCGAGTTCGACGTGCCGGGTGACGATGTCGGACGGCAGCCAGGCGTGCTCCCCGCAGCCGGTGTCGAGGATCGCCACGACCGGTCGTCGTCCGCGCTTCGGAGCGGCTGCTCGAGCCGGAGCGGGGCCGAGCCAGGTGACCGGCTGCCGCGCCCCGCGTCCGGGCTCCAGGTAGTCGTCGCTGCCGCCTCCGCCGGGAGCGGCACCGCGGACGGGGTTCGTCCGCGTGAACGGGTTCGTCCGCGTGAACGGGTTCGTCCGGGTGAACGGGTTGAGTCCGACCGGGTCGATCGAGAGCACGTGCTCCAGGCTGGTCCGCGGCATGGTCGAGCGCGACAGCCGGCGCGCGCGCTGCAGCACCCGCCAGGCGTCGGGCGCCACGGGGGACTCGCCCCTGGTCGGCTCATCCGGCGTGGTCAGGCGTGCCCGCAGGAACCCCGCGACACCCGGCACGAGCTCGCCGTTCCCGATCTCGCGCTCCGGCGACTCCACCTCCAGCCGCCAGCCGAAGGAGTCCGCGGCATCCCTCAAGGCGCGCAGCTCGCGGTCGTACGCCTCCTGCTCGTCCAGGGCGCGCGTGATGAGCAGCCGCTCGGGCAGGTACGCGGTGGGGAACGCCCGGATCCCGTCCACCGGTTCCGTGCTGGGGTCGAGGGCGGTGCCGCGGCGGATCGATCCCTCCGCGCGGTCCTGCCAGGTCCATCCCTGGGGCTGCTCCATCGGTCATCCTCTCCGTGGGCATCGCCGGCGACGGCGCCGGCGACGCGGGGTCACAACTCGAACTGCGGGGTCTCCAGGGTGCGGGTCTCGTCGCCGACCGTCGCGGTCAGGCGCACGCGGCTGAGCCCGGACGGCACCTCGTCGAACACGAATCGGCCGGTCTCCGCCGGGGTCGTGCGGCGCTCGCGCTCGCCCTGCAGCAACAGGATCTCCGCGGCGGCGGTGTCCACCCAGCCGTCGATCCGCCGTCGCCCGGACGCGGTCGTCGTGACGTGGAGGAGGATGCTCGTGCTGCCGTCGCTGAACTGCAGCGTGAGGGCGTCGGTCTCGCCGCGGACCGCGCCGAGCTGGCCTTCCACGAGCGTGAGCAGCGCGTACTCGCGGTTGAGCCCGTCCGCGGCGACCGCGGCGACCATCCGGTCGATCAGCCCGGCAGGGACCGGATCGACCTCTCTCCAGAGGCTGCGCAGGCGGGCGAACAGTCGGGCGTCGTCCTCATCGCTCATGATCGTCCCTCCGTCCGGGTGGCCGGGGCGTCGAGGAGGTCGCGGAGCTTCGCGAGGCAGCGGCTGCGGGTCGGGCCGATGCTGCCGACCGGCATGGAGAGGTCGCGGGCGAGGCGCGCGTAGTCCGGGCGGTCCTCGAAGGCGATCACCCGGAGCAGGCGCTGACAGCGCTCGGCGAGGCGGCGGACGGCGGCCCAGAGTCGGCGGTTCTCGTCGTCGAGCGCGGCGTGCTCCTCGGCGGACGCCTGCTCCGGAAGGAGGGCGTCCAGGTCGTCGGATTCCGCGGTGTCGACGCGACCGACGGCCTTGCCGACCTTCCAGGCCTCGCGGCGGGCGGTGGTCGTGAGCCAGGCCGAGACGGCACGCGAGTCGGCGATGGCGCCGTGGCCGCGCACGAGCTGGAGCCAGGTCGTCTGCACGACGTCTTCCGCGAGGGTGCGTTCGAGGCCGTAGGCGCGCACGACGTGCCAGAGCACGGGCGTCATCAGTCGCACCAGGTCGTCCATCGAGCGGCCGTCGCCATCGCGCCACGCATCGAACAGGTCCGCGGCGCGTTCCCAGCGTGCACGCCCGTCGTCGGATGCCGGATCGAAGGCGGCGCCGGGGGCACCGTCGATCATGAAGCCCATTGTGATCACACCTACCAGGAGCACGGCAAGGGCTCGGTGATACATGTCGCCGTCCAAGAATTCCGACGGCCCGATCCGTGGTGCGACGCCGCCCTCGCTAGCGTGGAGGGGTGATCGCTCTCGTCGTCGTGCTGTTCCTCAACGCCGGTTTCAACGTGCTGGTCTGGCCGCGGTTCTACACCCGCGTCGCGAAGGACCCGCGTGCGAGGGACGAGAACGGCAAGGCCACCCCGTTCCTCCGCGTGCACGTCATCCTCATCGCGATCGCGCTGGTGCTGGCCGTGGCCTCCGCGGCGGCGGGGATCACCGTGCTCGCGGTCGCGCCCTAGCGCAGTGTCTCCACCTCAGTCCCCCTCGTACCGGGCGGCGTGCGCGGCCCAGCGAGACTCGACCGGGAGGCTGCGGAGGGCGCGGTTCCCGATCGCGAGGGCGGCGGCCACCACGCACAGGGCCGCGCAGATGAGGATGGTGCCCTGTCGTCCGAGCCCGGCCAGGCCGAAGCCGGCGATGAGCGGGGCGAGCGGCATCGCGCCCATCGCGAGGACCCCCATGGCGCTGTTCGCGCGTCCCAGCAGACGTGACGGCGTGGCCACCATGAAGTAGCCCATCATCCCGGCGTTCAGGGCGGGGACGAGGAGAACGGTGGCACCGAGGACGGCGGCGACGGTCCACGGTGCCGACGCGAACGACAGCACGACGGCGCCGAGGGCGACCACTGCGAGCCCGCCGATCGTGAGCACGCCCGCCGGGATCCTGGGCACGAGGAGGGGGGCGACGATCGCGCCGACGAGCATCACGGCACCGATGGCCGCGCTGACGGTTCCGATGAGGAGTTCGGAATGGCCCGCCTGCTGCAGCGCATAGACGGCCGTGGTGATCGCGGCGTTGAAGCCGAGGTTCACGATGGTCATGATGAGCATGACGCCGCCGAGGTCGGGGCGGGACAGCAGCCAGCCGAAGCCCTCGCGGAACTCCCGCCAGGCGTTCGGGCGCGCGGGGGGCGCGCCGCCGTCGTCCTCGTCCAGAGCGCCGACGTCGGCGATGCCCGCGCGCCGGACCTGTCGCCCGAGGAGCCCGGCGGTCATGGCGGCGACGAGGTGGCACAGGGTCATGACCGCGCCGACGAGCCAGCCGCCTACACCGAGGAGCAGGCCGCCCAGCGGGCCGCCGGCGAGCTGAAGGGCCGCATCGCGCCCCTGGTTCGCGGCCTGCGCGCGCCCCATCGCGTCGTCCGGGACGATCTCCTTCAGCGCGCTCTCGCCGGCGACGTCGAAGAGGCCGCTCCGCGCGGCCAGCAGCACGTCGATCACGAGGAGGGTCGCGAAGGTGAGGGCGCCGCCGAGGGCGAGCAGGGTGAAGGCCCCGGCCAGCACGATCCCCAGAATCGAGCCGACGAGCATGAGCACGATGCGCCGGTGCCGGTCCGCGATGATCCCGCCCACGAGGGTGAGCAGCACCCGCGCCACCATGCCCGCCCCCGCGATGATGCCGGCCTGTGCGGGGTCGTTCGTGATGACGAGCGCGAGGAGCGGGACCGCGAACCCGAAGAGCGCCGAGGCGAGCCCCTTGCTCGTGTCGCTCACGAGCCAGGTGAGGTAGCGCGTGTTCTGCCACAGGCGGTGCGGAGTGCTCGTCGTGCTCATGGCTCGACGATAGTTCCGCAAGAATAATTGCGCAACTGTTCGTGCGCATTTGCGTGACTAGGATCGGGGAATGGCTGACGACGCGGAGAAGACCTCTCGGGAGGACGCCGCCTTCATGACGTCGGCCATGCTCAAGGCCTACTCACACCCGCTACGCCGCCAGATCCTCCGCCTCATCGCGCGCCGCGGTTTCCTGCGCGCCGCGGACATCGCCGGCGCGCTCGACGTGCCGGCCAACAGCGCCAGCTTCCACCTGCGGGTGCTCGCCGAGGCGGGGCTCATCGAGGAGGCTCCGGAGCAGGCCAGAGACCGTCGCGACCGCGTGTGGACGGGACGCAAGGGCGCCCTCACCGTCGGCGGTCCGGAGAATCCGGTCGCGGACGAGGCGCTCGGCGATGCGGTGGTGGCCGCGCTCGCAGAGGACCACGTCGACCTGCTCCGCCGTGTGGTGGCCTGGACGCCCGAGTACGTGTCCGGTCGCACCGCCGACGTGCACGCGTCGTTCGTGCAGCGCACCATCCGACTGACCGAGGCCGAGTTCGACGACGTGATGCACAAGATCGATGACGTGCTCTCCGCCGCCGACGACGCGCACGACGACACCGACCCCGCGGGCCGTCACTGGCAGCTGGACATCGTCGTCGCCGACGACACCATCTGACTCACTCGTCTTCGTCGTCGAGGCGCTCGCCGCTGAGGATGAGGATGCGGCGGAGGTGCATCGCCGTCAGCACGCCCGGTCCCATCGAGCTGCGCACGTCGAACGTGCGGTCGTCGACCTTCTCCAGCAGCAGCCGGATCGCGCGCGCCGCCTCCGCGCGGCGGCGATGCGCCGCGCTCGAGGCGGGGTCGTCCTCCGCGATGACGTCGGCGACGGCGTGGCAGGCCGCCGACAACGGCTCGGGCAGGGCCGGATCCAGGGGCATGGCCGCCGGACGCTCCCAGATCGTGTCGGCCGTCGCGTCGGCGATGTCCCGGATGAGGTGCGCGATCCGGTCGAGGGTGGAGAGCTGCTCGTGGATGTGGGCGGTTCCCGCATGCCGGCGGCGTGCGCGCGGGTTGTAGCGGACGCTCTCGTCGGCTTCGGCCAGGGCGGCACGGAGGTCGGCGGTGGTCTCGGCGAGCGCTGCGGCATCGTCGGCCCACTGTGCGGTCTCCGGCGGCCACGACTCCGAGACCGCGGAGCCGATGTCGTGCAGGTGCCCCGCGAGCTGTCGTCGGAACTCCTCCACCCGCGCCTCGGCGGATCCGATGAGCGGGGCGGGGGCGAAGAGGAGGTTCACGACCAGACCGATGACGATCCCGACCCCCATCTGGGCCAGGTAGCCGAGGGAGTAGTCGTCCGCGTTCTGACCGCCGATGATGAGCACGAAGAGCGCCGCCATCGGGACGTACTCCTTGCCGACACCGAACCAGCCGGTGCCGGAGACGAGGACGCCGAGGCCGACCACGAGCGGGATCGTCCACCACGTCGGCCCGACCGTGAGCACGATCACCGCGGCCAGACCGATGCCGGTGGCCAGACCGAACAGGGTCTGCAGGCTCGACCGCATGGACCCCATGAGCGTGGGGTACATGCTCACGAGCGCGCCCAGGGGTGCGTAATACGGGTACTCGTCGGTGACCCCCGGCATGTGCGGCGCGATCGTCCACGCGAGCCCGACGGCGAGTGCCGTCTTGGCCACGAGGAGCAGACGGGCGGGGCGGACCGCCTCACGGACGGTGCGGGCGAGGTACGAGCGGCGCTCGCGGACGCGCAGGCGCGAAAGGTCGGGCGTCACGTCATCCTCTCCTCGCGGCGGTCGGGTGGTCCATCTCTGGCGAGGATAGGGCGGTAGGCGGCGCGCGGCCACCGGGTTGCCCCGCCTCGGGTCGCCGGGTAGAGGGCGGCCGAACGCGGATGCCGCGACCGCGCGGGGTGCGCGGCCGCGGCATCGGCGGATTCCGGTCGTCGCGTCAGGGCGTGGCCCGGCGGAACGCGAGGAAGGAGACGGCGCTGAGGACGGCGACGACCACGAGCCCCCAGAGGGCGAGGCCCACGGCGCCGAGGTCGAGGATGCCGAGCCACACGTCGCCCCACAGCTCGAGCCGCGTCACGAGGAACACGACCCCCACGAGGAGGAGCGCCAGGGCGACGCCCACGATGGTGAGCACCATCGGGCCCCAGCTCTTATAGATGGTCGCGCCGGTGAACCCGACCACGAAGAAGAACAGGGCGAGGGTGAAGTAGACGACGAAGGCTCCGAGCGGTCCGGCCTCCCACAGCCACGGCAGGTGGAACACCCAGCCGTTCACGCCGTACCCTTTCGTGGCCAGCTCGATCGCGCCGCCGAGGAGGAACAGCAGACCGAGCAGCGCGCTGCCGAGGATCGCGGTCAGCAGGGTTCCGATGAAGAACTCGCGCCGGGTGACGCTCATGGCCTGGGAGAACGGGAAGGTCAGCGTCATGGCCGACAGCCCGATCGCGAAGAAGTACCACAGCGGTGCCTGGCCGCCTCCGCCGTACTTGGGGGCGTCGCCGGGGATCATCGCGTAGATGAGGACCGAGATCACCACGGCCGAGGCGAGGATGATCAGCGGCACCCAGACGAAGGTCTGCCGGTTGATGAGCTGCAGGCGGATGACGTTGAGTGTGCGTCGCATCAGCGGACTCCTTCCGTGGTGGCGTCGGCGCTGGTGCCGGTGCGGGTCTCCGCCTTCTGGGTGAGGCGGACGATGAGCTGCTGCAGCGAGACGGGGGCGAGGTCGAGGCCGGCGGCCCGCACCTCCGCGCGATCGTCGGCGGTGAGGGCGCCGAGCACGGTGACGGAGGCGACGCGACCGAGCTCGTCCCGGTGCAGCACCTCGCGATCGCCGACCCAGGCGTCGACCTTCGCGGCATCCCCGACGACGGTCACGGCGCGGTCGCGGACGGCATCCGTGTCCTCGTTGAGGAGGATCTGGCCGTTGTCGATCACGATGACCTTCTCGATGAGGTTCGCGACCTCGTCGATCAGGTGCGAGGAGAGGATGATCGTGCGCGGGTGCTCCGCGTAGTCCTCCACGAGACGGTCGTAGAAGATCTGCCGGGCGACCGCGTCGAGTCCCAGATAGGGCTCGTCGAAGAACGTGATCTCGGCGCGGGAGGCCAGGCCGATGATCACGCCGACCGCGGAGAGCTGCCCGCGGGACAGCTTCTTGATGGTCTGCTTCATCGGCAGCTGGAACTCCGCGATGAGCTCGTCCGCGAGGCCCTGGTCCCAGTGCGGGAAGAACAGGCGGGCGGCGGCGAACGCGTGCCGCGGGGTCGCATCGTCCGGGTACTTCTGGCTCTCCCGGACGAAGCAGATCCGGCCGAGCACATGCGCGTTCTCGTACGGGTGCTCGCCGAACACCTTCACGGTGCCGGAGGATTCGAAGTTCTGGGCCGTGAGGATCGACATGAGTGTCGTCTTCCCGGCGCCGTTGCGGCCGAGCAGCCCGTAGATCGAGCCTCCCTCGAGGGCGAGCGACACGTTGTCGAGCGCCCGCTTCTCCTTGTAGCGCTTGGTGAGGTTCTGCACCTCGATGACGGCGGTCATGCGGGGTTCTTCCCTTCTGGGGTGGGGGCGGATGCGGCGCGCTGACGGAGCAGGTCCGCGAGGTCTTCCGCGCCGAGGCCCAGCGTGCGGGCCTCCGCGAGGAGCGGGTCGATGTAGCGGTCGGCGAAGGCCGCGCGGCGCTCGCCGAGGAGCAGGTCCCTGGCGCCTTCCGAGACGAACATGCCGATGCCTCGGCGCTTGTGTAGCACTCCCTTGTCGGTGAGCATGGCGACTCCCTTCGCGGCAGTGGCGGGGTTGATGCGGTAGAACGCGGCGAGCTCGTTCGTCGAAGGGGCCTGCGCCTCCTCGGCCAGCGAGCCGTCGAGGATGGAGTCCTCGATCTGCTCGGCGATCTGGAGGAAGAGCGGCTTGCCTTCTTCGATCACGAGTCCTCCGTGGTTGCTGGGTTACTTACTTGACTAAGTAACCACGGAACCAGCCACGGTGTCAATCCCTCTGTATGTGGGCGGGCGCAGCTTCGGAGATCTCCGTCGACATGCCGCCCGTCGGTCGGTTCTGGCGGCGTGTCGGCCGTCAGCTCCGAAGTTGTGCACGGGGAGGGGGTGAGGCAGGCCGCGTACAGTGGGCTGGTGCCGGAGTTCCCCTACAGTCGCCTGCGTCGCTGGCCCGACGTCGAGGCGGACAACCTCCAGGCCCACGATGCGACCGATCTGCTGCTGGTGGAACGGGCGCTCGCTCTCGACGTGCCGGGGTCCGAGACGGTCGTGATCGGCGACGAGTACGGCGCGATCACGCTGGCTCTCGCGGCGGCCGGGCGCTCCGGGATCCGGGTGCACCAGGACCTCGCGACCGGACGCCGCGCGCTCGCCCGCAACGACGAGGAGCTCGGGATCGGTGGGTTCACCCCGCACGAACTCGACGAGGGCCTGCTCGCCGGTGCACAACTGGTGCTGCTGCAGCTCCCGAAGGCCCTCGCCGAACTGGAGGAGATCGCGGATGCGGTCGCCCGGTGGGCTGCGCCTGACGTGGTGCTCGTCGCCGGCGGTCGAGTGAAGCACATGACTCTGGCGCAGAACGAGGTGCTGGGGCGGAGCTTCGCCCAGGTCCAGGCGCAGCGCGCCGAGCGGAAGTCGCGGCTGCTCGTCGCCTCCGAGCCGCTCCCGGTGCCCGAGTCGCCGCCGTTCCCGGTCTCCGCGCGGCACGGCGACCTCGTCCTCGTGGCCCACGGCGGCGCCTTCGCCGGGTCCCGCCTCGATATCGGCACCCGGGTCCTGCTCGAGGTGCTCGGCCTGGGTGGTCCACAACTCAGGAGAACAGAGGTGACACGCGCCGAGGACGAGCGGAACGGCGGCGAGAGCAGCCGTTCTTCCGGAGTTGTGAACGGCGGGCGCCGCGTCCTCGACCTCGGCTGCGGGACCGGCGCGCTCGCCGCGTCCTGGGCACTCGCCTTCCCGCGGGACCGGGTCGTCGCCACGGACCGCTCGGCCGCCGCCGTCGCCTCCGCCCGTGCCACCGCGTCGGCGAACGGGGTGGCCGATCGGGTCGAGGTCACCCACGACGACGCGGGCTCGGCGCTCGCCGCGGGGAGCTTCGACACGGTGCTCCTGAATCCGCCGTTCCACCTCGGTGCCAGCGTGCACGCCGGCGCCGCGACCCGCCTGTTCGAAGCCGCCGCGCGTCTGCTCCGCCCCGGCGGCGAGCTGTTCACCGTGTACAACTCGAGCCTCGGCTATCGGGCCGAGCTGACCCGGCGCCTCGGCCCTACCGAGCAGCTCCGGCGCACCCCGAAGTTCACCGTGACGCGCACCGTCCGACGCCCGTGAACGCGGTGCGCCGAGATTGCTAGACGCTCGTACTATCCCCCGGTCAGCGGCGGAAACCCGGGCACGTCCGTAGCGCAGGATTTGCCGCTGACCGGCCATTTCGTTACGTTGGTTGGCGGGCCTGACGGCCCATAGACCAGTCCGCGGTCACGTCCTTCCTTCGATGAGCTGTGCGGCGAAGAGGCGTGGGCGTACGGTCGATCCCCTCTGCGGCGGATCCGAAATCCGCCGCCTGTGCCGCCACAGCGAAGACGTCGAACGGCCTCGTGAGGATCACCCGGACGTGACCGAAGCAGGCTCAGCCACCCGAAGGCCGAGCCGCAGGGGAAACGTGTCCGAAACAGCACTCGAAGCGCGCCATCTGTACAAGGTGTTCGGGAGGAATCCGAGCGCCGCCGTCCGTCGACTGAAGGCCGGGGAGAGCCGTGCCGCCGTCGCCGACGCGGGGACCGCCGCCGTCATCGACGCCAGCTTCACCGTCAACCGCGGTGAGATCTTCGTCATCATGGGCCTGTCCGGATCGGGCAAATCGACCATCATCCGCATGCTGAACGGCCTGCACGACATCACCGCCGGCACCGTCACCGTAGGGGGCGACCCCATCACCGGGATCCCGGCCGCCCGCCTCCGGGAGATCCGCCGCGACCGCATCTCGATGGTGTTCCAGCACTTCGCGCTGCTGCCGCACCGCACGGTCGCCGCGAACGTCGCCTACCCGCTCGAGCTCAAGGGCGTCGGCAAGGCCGAGCGCCAGGCCAAGGCCGAGGAGATCCTCGCCCTCGTCGGGCTCGAGGGCCAGGGCGACAAGCTGCCGTCCGAGCTCTCCGGCGGCATGCAGCAGCGCGTCGGCATCGCCCGCGCCCTCGCGGCCGACAGCGACATCCTGCTCATGGACGAGGCCTTCAGCGCGCTCGACCCGTTGATCCGCCGCGAGATGCAGGAGCAGCTCCTGGAGCTGCAGCAGAAGCTCCAGAAGACCATCGTCTTCATCACGCACGACCTCAACGAGGCCATGTTCCTCGGTGACCGCATCGCCGTCATGCGCGACGGCCGCATCGTGCAGATCGGCACGCCGGAGGACATCCTCATGGACCCGGCGAACGACTACGTCGAGCAGTTCGTGCAGGACGTCGACCGTGCCCGGGTGCTCACCGCCGCGAACGTCATGGAGCGTCCGCGCCCCGTCGTCGCCGAGTCGGCCGGTCCTCGCACCGCGCTCCGCCAGATGCGCGACGCCTACATGTCGGCGACCTACGTGGTCGGCAAGGACCGCCAGCTCGTCGGCGTGGTCACCGACCGCGACGCCGTGAAGCTCGTGCGACAGGGCGCCACGCGCCTCGACTCGATCATCAAGCCGGTGCTGCAGAGCGTGCGCGAGGACGACGTCCTCATGAACCTGTTCGTCCCCGCCGTCGAGTCGCCGCTGCCCCTCGCGGTGACGGATGCCGACGGCCGCCTCGCGGGCGTGATCCCGCGCGTCACCCTGCTCGCGGCGCTCGGTCCCGGGCCCGGAGCGACCGAGGAGATCCTGCTGCCGATGACCCCCATGCCCCAGGCCGAGATCGACGCCGTGCTTGACGACGGGTGGACGGCCGAGCCCGGCCCTTCGACGAGCTCAGGGACCCAGGGCGGGTTCGCCTCAGGGGCCCAGGTCGACACGGAGGAGGTGCGCTGATGGACGGTTTCCGCATCCCCGTGGGCGACTGGGTCGCCGCCGGTGTCGACTGGATCACCGCCAACCTCGACGGCCTGCTCGACGCGGTCTCGTTCGTGGTGAGCTTCCTCGTCGACGGCCTCACCCGTCTGCTCCTCACGCCGCACTTCGCCGTCATCATCGTGATCGCGGCGCTGATCGCCTGGCTCGTGCGCTCGTGGCAGCTCGCCATCGGCACGATCCTGTCGTTCGGGCTCATCGTCGCCATGGACCTCTGGGTCCCGGCGATGCAGACGCTCGCCCTGGTGCTCGTCGCCGCCGTCGTGGCCGTCCTGATCGCGGTGCCGCTCGGCATCTGGTCGGCGCGCAATGCGACCGTGCGCGCGACGCTCAAGCCGGTGCTCGACTTCATGCAGACCATGCCGGCCTTCGTGTACCTGATCCCGGCGATCGTGTTCTTCGGCATCGGCGTGGTGCCCGGACTCGTCGCCACCGTGATCTTCGCGCTGCCTCCCGGCGTGCGCCTGACCGAGCTGGGCATCCGCGGCGTCGACGCGGAGACCGTCGAGGCCGGCCACGCCTTCGGAGCGACGCCGGGGCAGATCCTCCGCGGGATCCAGCTTCCCCTCGCGATGCCGACCATCATGGCCGGCGTCAACCAGGTCATCATGCTCGCCCTGTCGATGGCGGTCATCGCCGGCATGGCCGGTGCCGACGGGCTCGGGAAGATGGTCGTCGAGGCGATCTCGACCATCAACATCCCCAAGGGTGTCGAGGCCGGACTGGGCGTCGTGCTCATCGCCGTGTTCCTCGACCGGGTGACCGCCGCTCTGGGTGCCCCCGGCGAGAATCGCTCCTCGCTCCTCGGCATGCTGAAGCGTCGCGGTTCGTCCCGGCCCTCCGCCCCCGTGGCGTCGGAGCCCGCAGCCTCCGCGCCCGCCGAGGAGGCTTCGACCGAATCCGAGCTCGCCCGCGCCTGAGCCCCCCCCGCCCCGTCCCCCACCCCCTTTCGTCCGGTGTGGGACGGAAAAGGGGCGCGGGGGCGCGGATCCCGGCACGGTTTCGATCCCGGCACAGCTGTCCCGCGGCCTCGTCCGCACCTCCTGAATCACATACGGAACGCAAGAGAGAGAGTCACATGAAGAAGAAGATCCTGACCATCACCGCCCTCGGGGCTGCCGCAGCGCTCACCCTCGCCGGATGCAGCGGCGACGGCGCCGGCGGCACGAGCGGTGGCGGCGACGGCGCCGACGACAAGGGCACCATCACCCTCGGGTTCCTGCCCTCCTGGACCGACGGCCTCAGCACCGCCTACCTCCTGCAGGACCAGCTCGAGAAGATCGGCTACACGGTCGAGATGAAGACGCTCACCGAGGCCGGCCCGCTCTACACCGGGCTCGCGCAGGGCGATGTCGACATCTACCCGTCGGCGTGGCCGGAACTCACCCACGCCTCGTACATGGACAAGTACGGCGACGACATCGAAGACCTCGGCAAGTACTACGAGAACGCCAAGCTGACCCTCGCGGTGCCGGAGTACTCCGAGCTCACCTCGATCGAGGACCTCGCGGGCAAGGGCGCCGACTTCGACGGCAAGATCTACGGCATCGAGCCGGGTGCGGGCCTGACCGCCCAGACCCAGAAGATGATGCCCGAGTACGGCCTCGACGGCGAGTACGAGCTCGTCACCTCGTCGACCGCGGCGATGCTCACCGAGCTGAAGACCGCGACCGACAAGAAGGAGGACATCGTCGTCACGCTGTGGCGTCCGTTCTGGGCCAACGACGTCTTCCCCGTGAAGGACCTCGAAGACCCGAAGGGCGCCATGGGCAAGGCCGAGGGCCTGCACTTCCTGGGCACCGCGGGCTTCGCGGACGAGTTCCCCGAGGCGGCCGAGCTGATCGAGAAGATCAAGCTCGACGACGAGCAGTACGGCGCGCTCGAAGACCTCGTGGTCAACGAGTACGGCGAGGGCAAGGAAGCCGACGCGGTCGACGCGTGGCTCGAGGAGTACGGCGACCAGTTCGACTGGACTGTCACCAGCTGACACCCGTCGCACGTCTCGAAGGAGGGTCTCCCGCACCGGGAGGCCCTCCTTCGTCGTGGGTGGCCCCACTTACATTCGGGTGCGGAAGGTGGAAGCATGGCGCGAAACCGGCGGGTCGACCGGCCCGCGGATGGGGGGACACGACCATGTGCACAGGACTGAGCTTCACGACCGCCGACCACTACTTCGGGAGGAATCTCGATCTGGAGTTCTCGTACAACGAGACCGTGACCGTCACACCGCGGAACTTCCCGTTCCCGTTCCACCGGCTGCCGTCGATGCCGACGCACCACGCGATCATCGGGATCGCGACGATCGCCGACGGCTACCCGCTCTACTACGACGCGGTCAACGAGAAGGGGCTCGGCATGGCGGGGCTCAACTTCCCGGACAACGCGCACTACCCGGCGCCGGGGTCGGGGGACACCGAGGTCACCCCGTTCGAGTTCATCCCCTGGGTCCTCGGACAGTTTGAGACGGTGGCCGAGGTGAGAGAGGCCCTGCGGTCGGTGAGTCTCGTGGACATCGACTTCAGCCCGGAGTTCCCGCTGTCGCCGCTGCACTGGATCATCGCCGACAAGAGCGCATCGATCACGGTCGAGAGCGTGCGCGGCGGCCTCAAGGTCTACGACAACCCGTGGGGCGTGCTCACGAACAACCCCACGTTCGACATCCAGAGCTTCCGGGTCAACGACTATCAGCACCTCTCGAAGCGGCAGCCGGAGAACACGTTCGCCTCGGACGTGCCGATGGACCTCTACAGTCGCGGCATGGGAGGGATCGGGCTTCCGGGCGACTTGTCGTCATCGTCGCGGTTCGTGAAGGCGGTGTTCACGCGCATGAACTCGGTGTGCGGGACGACGGAGTCGGAGTCGATCAGCCAGTTCTTCCAGATCCTCGGCTCTGTCGCCCAGCAGCGCGGGTGCGTGCAGGTCGGCGATGAGGAGAAGTACGAGATCACCATCTACTCGTCGTGCGCCAACACCGCCACGGGCGTGTACTACTACACGACCTACGAGAACAGCCAGATCACCGGTGTGGACATGCACAAGGAGGATCTCGACGGGTCCGAGCTCGCGGCGTATCCGCTCGTGAAGGGGCAGCAGATCGTGATGCAGAACTGATCTCCGCTCCGCGCAACCCCCTCATCGGGCGGGCGGCCGCGGCGTAGCCTGTGGCCGTGGACGGGTTCGCGGCGGTCGACTTCGGGTTCGCCCGCGAGGTCCTGCAGCGGGGCATCGCGGCGCTGTACCTCGTGGCGTTCGTCTCGACGCTCAACCAGTTCCGTCCGCTCCTCGGTGAGCACGGGCTCCTGCCCGCGCCCGTGCTGCTGGACTGGGTGGCGCAGAAGCGCGAGCGCCGGAAGCTGCTGCACCCCACGCTCTTCACTCGCGTCCGCTACACCGACCGGCGCCTGGTCGCGCTGTGCGGGGCGGGGATCGTCATCGCCGCCCTGCTCATCGCCGGGGTGCCGCAGCTCGGACCGCCGTGGGTGCCGATGCTCGCCTTCCTAGCCCTGTGGTTCGGCTATATGTCGGTCGTGAGCATCGGGCAGACGTTCTACTCCTTCGGGTGGGAGATGCTGCTGCTGGAGGCGGGGTTCCTCGCGGCCTTCCTCGGCTCGAACGATCAGCCGCCGCCGACCGTGGTGATCGTGCTGTTCTGGTGGCTGCTGTTCCGGCTGGAGTTCGGTGCGGGGATGATCAAGATCCGCGGCGGACGCGAGTGGCGCGACCTCACCGCGATGACCTTCCACCACGAGACCCAGCCGATGCCCGGGCCGCTGAGCCGCCAGGCGCATCTGCTGCCGCGGTGGCTCCACAAGCTCGAGGTCGTCGGTAACCACGTCGCGCAGCTGGTCGTGCCGTTCTTCCTCTTCGCCCCGCTGCTGTCCCTCTGGCTCCCCGACAGCGGTGGCTGGGTCCCTGAGCTTGTCGAAGGGGTCGCGTGGGTCGGCGCCGTCGCCGGCGGCATCGTGATCGCGACGCAGCTGTGGCTCGTGCTCACCGGGAACTTCGCGTGGCTGAACGGGGCGACGATCGTGCTCGGGTTCTCCGCGATCGGCCTCCCCGGCATCGGGACTCCGGAGCGGACGCCGGAGACCTCGCTGCCGTGGACGGTGTCGGGCATGCCGCTGTGGTGGGTCGTGGTGACCTCGGCGGTCGGGGTGCTGTTCGTCGTGCTGAGCGTGCCCGCCGTGCGCAACCTCTTCGCTCGACGGCAGCTCATGAACGCGAGTTTTCACCGCTGGCAGCTCGCCAACGCCTACGGAGCCTTCGGCACGGTCACGCGGGAGCGGATCGAGATCGTCGTGGAGGGGTCGGACGACGAGGAGGGCCGGCACTGGCGCGAGTACGAGTTCCGCGGGAAGCCGGGGGACGTGCGGCGGATCCCGCGGCAGTTCGCCCCGTATCACCTGCGGCTGGACTGGCTGATGTGGTTCCTGCCGCTCGGGCACTCGCTGGACGACTGGTTCTCCGTGTTCCTCGTGCGGCTCCTGGAGGCGGATGCCCCGACGCTGCGGATGCTGCGCGTGGACCCCTTCGACGGCGAGCGGCCGCGGTGGGTGCGCGCCGTCTCGTACCGCTACCGCTTCACGACCCGCGCCGAGCACCGTGTCGACGGCGCCGTCTGGGTCCGGACCGGTCGGCGCGTGGTGCTCGGTCCGGTCGGTCTCCGCTGACTTCGAGTCGCGCACTGTGCGGCAAATCCGGGCCGGATGGAGCCATTCAGGCGATTCGGACGGCCGCCGAGCGCGGCGAAACGCCCCGGCCGGGGAGAGTCCCCGGTCGGAGCGTTCCGTCTCGCTTGACGTCGATCAGCTGACCTTCTTCCGGTACGAGATGATCGCGAACACGTAGGCGACCACGAGGATCCCGACGCACCAGGCGAGAGCGACCCAGATGTCGGACCCGACCGGCTCCCCCGCGAACAACGCCTGGATGGTGTCGACGATCGAGGTCACCGGCTGGTTCTCCGCGAACCACTGCACCGGTGCGGGCATGGTGTCGGTCGGCACGAACGCCGAGCTGATGAACGGCAGGAAGATCAGGGGATACGAGAAGGCGCTCGCGCCGTCGACCGTCTTCGCGTTCAGGCCGGCGATGATCGCCAGCCACGTGAGCGCCAGCGTGAACAGCATCAGGATGCCGATCACGCCGAGCCAGGCCCAGACGCTCGCGCCGGTGCGGAAGCCCATGAGGAACCCGACCCCGAAGATGATCGCGAGGGTGATGGCGTTCGCCGTGAGGGACGTGAGCACGTGGGCCCACAGCACGCTCGACCGGGCGATCGGCATGGAGTGGAACCGCTCGAAGATGCCGCTTTGCATATCGGTGAACAGCCGGAACGCCGTGTAGGCGATGCCCGACGCGATCGCGATGAGCAGGATCCCCGGCAGCAGGTAGTTCACGTAGTTCTCGGCGCCGGTGCTCTGCTGGAGCGCGCCGCCGAAGACGTACACGAACAGGAGCATCAGGGCGATCGGGGTGACCGCGGTGGTGATGATCGTGTCGGGGCTGCGGAAGATGTGCCGCATGGAGCGGCCGGTGAGCGTCGCCGTGTCGGCGGCGAAGTGCGTGGTCATGCTGCATCTCCTCTCTGGACCTGGGTCCCTGAGCCTGTCGAAGGGCCCGAAGGGCCGATGAGGGTGAGGAAGATCTCCTCGAGGGTGGGCTGCTTCTCGACGTACTCGACCTTCGCGGGCGGAAGGAGCCGCTTCAGTCCGGCGAGCGTGTCGTTCGCGATGATGCGGCCCTCGTGCAGGATCGCGATGCGGTCGGCCAGCTGCTCCGCCTCATCGAGATACTGCGTGGTGAGCAGCACGGTCGTGCCGCCGCCCGCGAGCTCCTTCACGACGTCCCACACCTCGATGCGCGACTCGGGGTCGAGGCCCGTGGTCGGCTCGTCGAGGTAGATGGCCTCGGGGTCGCCGACCAGGCTCATCGCGATGTCGAGCCGGCGCCGCATCCCTCCGGAGTACGTGCCGACCTTGCGGCCCCCGGCCTCGGTGAGCCGGAAGCGCGCGAGAAGCCGATCGGCCACGGCGCCGGCGTCGGGGAGATGCCGCAGCTTCGCGACCAGCACCAGGTTCTCGCGTCCGGTGAGGATCTCGTCGACCGCAGCGAACTGTCCGGTGAGGCTGATGCGCTCGCGCACTCCGACCGGGTTCGCCGCGACGTCGATGCCCTGCACCGTCGCCGTGCCCGCGTCGGCCGTGAGCAGCGTGGAGAGGATGCGCACCATGGTGGTCTTTCCCGCGCCGTTCGACCCGAGGAGGGCGAAGATCGATCCCCGCTCCACCTCGAAGTCGACGCCGCGCAGCACGTGCAGATCCTTGTACGACTTCTCGATGCCGTGCACCGAGAGGGCTGGCGTCGTCATGACTCGTCCTCCTTCTTCCTCGCCTCCGCGACCGCGTTGTTCAGCCGCGCGCGCTCCTTGTCGACCCACTGCGTGCCGCCGTAGGCCTCGGCGTAGTTCTCGGCGAACTCCACGGGGTCGTCGCCGATGATGTCGTCGATCGGGGTGCCGTCGATCGCGGCGCGCTCCCACAGGTCGGCGAGGTCGAGGAAGATCTGCACGAGGGTGTCCCCGTCGGTGATCCCCCCGTAGTACATCGTGTAGCGGTGCTGGGCGTTGGCGACCGTGCGGTACGGCTCCGGCAGAGCCTCGATCCGCGCCTTCGCCTGCTTGTACTGCTTCTTCTGCTCGAGCGATCCGGTGAGCGCTTCGATCCATTTGGCGGCCATGTCAGTTCCCCTTGTTCGTGGTGTTCGTGGTGTTCGTGTTGAGTCGTTCGATGTGCGTGCGGAGGAAGTCCCAGGTCGTCCAGAACTCCTCCAGCTCCTGGCGGCCCTGCGCGTTGAGGGTGTACACCTTGCGGGGCGGGCCCTTCTCGCTCGGCACCTTCTCGACGTCCACGAGCTTCTTCTGCTCGATCCTGACCAGCAGGGCGTAGACGGTGCCTTCCGCGGTGTCGGTGAATCCGTGCTCCCGCAGGCGCGCGGTGATCTCGTACCCGTAGGCCGGCTGCTCGGCGAGGAGGGCCAGCACGATGCCCTCCAGGGTTCCCTTGAGCATCTCGGTCATCTGCTTGCCCATCGTCCCCTCCTCTCGTTCCTGTGTCTTCCGTTCGGTACTCAGTATTGCTGGGTACCGGTACAAAGTAACACTGAGTACCGGTACTTAGCAACACAGAATACTGAACTTTCTCATTCACTCTTCTCGCCGAGACCCCGGGTACGCGGCGAGACCCCCGGGTGGCGACGCGAAAACCCCGGGGCGTCGACGACAACCCGGGGTCTCAGCGAAAGAGGGGAGGGAGCGGAGGCGTCAGCTGCGGAGATAGGCGAGGACGGCGAGGACGCGGCGGTGGCCGCTGTCGCTGGCGGCGAGGCCGAGCTTGGCGAAGATGTTGCCGATGTGCTTGCTCACCGCGGTCTCCGTCACGAACAGGCGTGCGGCGATGGTGGTGTTGTCCAGGCCCTCGGCCATCAGCCCGAGCACCTCCCGCTCCCGCGGAGTGAGGGTCTGCACGGGGTCGTCGGCGCGACGCCGGCTCATGAGCTGCGAGATGACCTCGGGGTCCATCACGGTCCCCCCGGCGGCCACCCGGCGCAGGGCGTCGACGAACGCGGCGACCTTGCCCACGCGCTCCTTCAACAGGTAGCCGAGGCCGTCCGCCCCCGCCGCGAGGAGCTCCCCCGCGTAACGGTCCTCCACGTACGCCGAGAGCACGAGCACCGGGAAGCCGGGGCGGCGGGCTCTCGCCTCGGCCGCGGCCTTGAGCCCCTCGCTGGTGAAGGTCGGCGGCATCCGCACATCGACCACCGCCGCATCGGCCTCGTCGAGGAGGGCGAGGAACCCGTCCGCGTCCGGCACGGCGCCGATCACGTCGAAGCCCTCGCTGCGCAACAGGAGCGCGAGGCCCTCCCGCAGCAGGGTGTCGTCCTCCGCGATCACGATCCGCATGGCAGCTCCGTCCGCAGGATGGTGGGTCCCCCGGCGGGACTCGACAGGTCCATCGTGCCCTCGAACGCCTCCACCCGGCGCCGGATCCCCGCGAGGCCTCCGCCCGGACGCTCGATCGCGCCGCCGGCCCCGTCGTCCTCCACCGTGATGAGGAGCAGCTCGCCCTCCCGCTCCACGCGCACGGCGGCTCGCGTGGCGGCGCTGTACTTGTTCACGTTGGTCAGCGCCTCCGCGACCACGAAATACGACGCCGACTCGACCGCTGCCGGCACTCGGCCGATGTGCGCGGCGTCGAGCGTGCACGGCACGACGCTGCGCCCGGCGAGCGACGCGAGCGCCCCCTCGAGCCCGAGTTCGTCGAGGATCGGCGGATAGATGTCGTGCACCGTGCGGCGGAGGCCGGCGAGGGCATCGGTCGCCGCGTCCTGCGCGCGCCGCAGCGGCTCGAGCACGTCGCCACCCGTCTCCTGGGCGCGCTCCGCGATCCCCAGCATCATCACGACGTTCACCAGGCGGTTCTGGGCGCCGTCGTGCAGATCGCGCTCGATGCGCCGGAGCTCGGCGGCGTGGGCATCGAGCGCGGCCGCGCGGCTGAGCGTCAGCGCGTCGACGCGGGCGGCGAGGCGCGACTTCTGCGGCGTCGCGAGGAGCCTCGCCGAGACGAAGGCCACAAGTCGGGCGACCACCGGCACGAGGAACAGCGCAGCCACCGCGTAGGCGAGGGCGACGAGCGGCATGGTCCACGCGAGCTCCCACGACGTGACGGGGTACGGCGAGCCGACCGGGTCGTCGGCGGGCGCGAACTGCCAGTACCAGGTGACCGCGAGTGTGTTGACGGCGGACAACGGCAGCGCGAGCGTCAGCAGCGACAGCCACATCACCGGGAAGGCGTGCACGGTGAGCCACAGGGCGTCGCGGGCGGTGGTGCGGGAGAAGGCGAAGCGGAGCCGTTCGTCGATCGTCGCGCCGCGCGGCAGCGTGCGCCCGAGTGGCGGCAGATCCTCCCCGCGTCGTCGTCCGATCCGTCGCCGCGCGCGGTCGCTCCAGGCGTGCAGCACCTGCACGACCTGCGGAAGCAACAGCACCCCGCCGGTGATGAGCATGAGCGGCAGCAGCACGAGGATGACGCAGAACAGCGCGAGGGACACGACGGAGGCGCCGAGTTCGACGGCGAGGAACCGCGCATCGGGCAGCCATCCGCGCAGCCACCGGCGCATCCATCCGTCCTTCACCCTGCAAGTCTGCCCGAGCGCCCCGCCGCCCGCGGTAGAGCCAGCTCCACCATCGATGCGGGACCGGGCGGGATGGGGGCGGTCGCCCGGCGTTCCTACCGTCGAAGCATGACCTTCCTCTCCTCTCCGCCGCTCGTCGAAGCGGCCCCGGCCGAGGCCCTGCGCCTCAGCGGCCTCGTCAAGACCTACGGTTCCGGCAGCGCCCGGGTGACCGCCCTCCGCGGCATCGACCTCGTCATCGCGCGGGGTTCGTTCACCGCGATCATGGGGCCGTCCGGCTCGGGCAAGAGCACCCTGCTGCACAGTGCCGCAGGGCTCGACCGCCCGACCAGCGGCACGGTGCACCTCGGTGGCACCGAGATCTCCGCGCTCACGCCCCGGCAGCTCACGGCCTTCCGCCGCGACCACGTGGGGTTCGTCTTCCAGGCCTACAACCTGCTTCCGGCGCTCAGCGTGGAGGACAACATCACCCTCCCGCTGCGCCTCGGCCGGCAGGGCCTGGATCATCGCTGGCTGGAGACCCTGCTCGACGCGGTGGGCCTCACCGACCGCCGCCACCGCCGCCCCGCCGAGCTCTCCGGCGGACAGCAGCAGCGCGTCGCGATCGCCAGGGCGCTCATCACACGACCGCACGTCGTGTTCGGCGACGAGCCCACCGGCGCCCTGGATTCCCGCACCGGGAAGCAGGTCCTCGATCTCCTCGCCCATACCGCGAAGGAACTGCACCAGACCGTCGTGGTCGTCACGCACGACCCGGTGGTGGCTTCGCACGCCGACCGGGTGATCTTCCTCGCCGACGGGGCGTTCGCCGGACATCTCGACGGCGGCAGCCCGCAGCAGATCACGGATCGCATGAGCACGCTGGGGGAGTGGTGATGTCCGCCTCGACCCTCGGGCTCGGGCGCATCGTCCGCGCCGACCTCCGTCACCATCGGCGCAGTCTGGCCGGGGTGTTCGTCGCCATCTTCGTCGCGAGCGCGCTCGTCACGGGGCTCGGCGTGCTCGTCGAGTCGGGCATCCGCGGTGGCCTCGCCCCGCAGCGCTACACCGCCGCCGAGGTGGTCGTCGGGGCCGCGCAGCAGGTCGACGTGCCGGAGGACCTGCCGGTGCCGCTGCGTGAGCGTGCCCCCGTTCCCGACGACGCCGCGCGGGAGATCGCCGCGCTGCCCGGAGTCGAGGCCGTGGTCGCCGACGTGACCGTGCCCCTGGCGCTCCGGAACGGGACGACGGATGCCGTGGTCGAGGCGCACCCCTGGTCCGCGACGGCGCTCACCGGCTTCACGCTCGCGGAAGGCCGAGAACCCGCTGCCGGTGACGAGGCCGTGGTGCTCGCCGGTGCCGGCCATGCCGTGGGCGACACCCTTCCGCTCGCCCACGGCGGCATCGCGGCGATGTACACGGTCGTCGGTCTGGTGTCCGCGGAGAGCGTGCCGGAGCGCGCGGTACCGGTGTTCCTGACGGACGAGCGCATCCGCGACCTCGACCCGCACGGCGGCGCCGCGCAGGCGCTGGGCGTGTTCGTCGACGGGGACCCCGAACCGGTGGCGACCGCGATCCGCGAGGCGTTCCCGCAGCTGGTCGCCCGGACCGGAGACGCCCGCGGCGACGTGGAGTTCCTCGACTCGGCGGCGGCACGCACCCTGCTCGTCGCGATCGGCAGCGCCTTCGTGGGCACCTGCATCCTCGTCGCCCTCTTCATCGTCGCGGGGACGCTGTCGCTGTCGGTGCAGGCGCGTCGGCGCGAGTACGCGCTGCTCCGTGCCGTCGGGGCCACCTCGTCGCAGGTGCATTCCCTCATCGCCAGGGAGGTGCTCACGATCGCGGTCGTCGCCGCGCTGCTCGGGATCGCTCCGGGGTACCTGCTGTCCTCCGCGCTGCAGTCGGCGTTCGTCGCGGGCGGCGTGATCCCCGGCGACTTCGCCCTCGCGCTGAGCCCGTTCCCGGCACTGGCCGCCCTGGTGCTGGTGCTCGGTTCGGCCTGGGGTGCGGCGCGCATCGCCGCGCGGCGTCCTGCCCGCCTCGATCCCATCGAGGCGCTGCGCGAGTCGTCGACGGGTCCTGGTCCGATCGGGCTGCCCCGCGTCATCACCGGGATCGTCTTCGCCGCCGCCGGGGTCTCGATCTCCACCGTCCCTCTGACCGTCCGCGGAGACGCCGCCGTCGGTGCGTCGGCCGGTGCGGCGATCCTGCTCATCGTCGCTCTCGCGCTGCTGGGGCCGTGGCTCGTCGCCCTGTGCGTGCGCCTCGTCGGCCCCGTGCTGCGCCGCTCCTCGGCGGCTGGATTCCTCGCCGCCGCCCACACCACCGCGGGCAGCCGGCGCATGGCGGCCGCCGTGCTCCCGATCGCCCTCGGTATCGGGTTGGGTCTCGTGCAGATCGGCGGGCCGGCGATCGTCGCGGACGAGGCGGCGACCCAGGCGAGGGCCGGGGTCATCGCCGACCTGCGGGTGGCGGCCCCGGCCGGGCTCTCCCCCGACGTCGTCGGCGGGCTGCGCGGCAAGCCGGGGGTGACTGCCGCGACCGGCGTGGTCGTCAGCACCGCGGTGATCGACTCGCTCGACATCGAAGGCACGGTCGAACGCACGGAGTACGTGCTGCAGGGTGTCGACCCGGCGACGGTGGACGGCCTGCTCGACCTGCGGGTGCGGGAAGGGTCTCTCGCCGCCCTCGACGGCGGTACGACCGTCGCCGTCAGCGCCGATATGGCCCACACGCTCGGCCTCGACATCGGCGACCCGGTGACGGGCGCGCTCGGCGACGGCTCACCCCTGGAGGCGACCGTGGTCGGCATCTACCAACGAGGTCTCGGCTTCGGGGATCTCACCATGGCCGCCGACCACATCCGCGCGCACACCTCCGCAGGACTCGACTCGTTCGCGCTCGTGTCGGTGGACGGTTCGGGCGCGGCCGACGCCCTCGCCGCCGACGGTCTGCAGGTGGCCCCGGGGTCGGGGCAGAAGGCGAGCACGACCGGAGCCGTCTCGCAGCAGGGGTGGGTGAGCCTCATCGGCCTGCTGGTCATCCTCGGGTACATCGCGATCGCCGTCGTGAACACCCTCGTGATGGCGACGGGGGAGCGGTCCCGGGAGTTCGCCCTGCTGCAGCTCATCGGCGCCTCCCGGGGCCAGGTGCGCGCCACGATGCGCACCGAGGCGATCCTGATCGCGGGTCTCTCGATGGTCTTCGGCGTGCTGGTGGCGATCCCGCCGCTGATGGGCATGAGCTACGGCATCTCCGGGCAGCCGCTCCCGGCGATGCCGGTGCTCGGCTCCCTCGCGATCATCGGCGGCATGGGGGCGCTGGCCCTCGTCGCGCTGCGCGTCGCGACGGAGGCCGCGCTGCGTCGTCGTCCGATCGAGGAGATCGGCTCCCGCGAGTAGGCCCATGACCACCGGAGGGCGCATCGGGATCCCGGTGCGCCCTCCGGCGTGCGCCCGGGGTGAAAAGGAGGGGTGAATTCCCCCGCTTCGGCCGGAGGGCTCCGCGGCGGACCGGCAGGCTGGCGGAGGCCCGGACCGAGTCCACCCTGCCCGAAAGGGTGCTCGGCGGTCGCCTGAGGGGGCGGGGGCTTCCGTGTGCGCGGATGCGTGCCGGAACGCGATGAATGGGGAGAGCAGTCATGGGATTCCGTGTTGCCCGCAAGGACCGCACGTCCGATGGCCTTCCGCCGGAGCGGCACAGCCGCTGGCGGGGCCGGACGAAGAGGCTGATCGGCGGTGCCGTGAGCACGGCGCTCGTCGCGTCGTCGATGATCGTCGTCGGCGGGGCGCTGACCGCCGCACCGGCCGCCGCGGCGGAGCCGTTCCTGTGCACGCCCGGAGCGGTGTACGTGCAGAGCGCCACCGAGGTGCGCGAGTTCGCCGTGAACGAGCAGGGCGGTGCCCCCGGCGACGGCGGCACGCTCGGCTCCATCAACCTCGGCGCGAACCACTCCAACAACGCCCTCGGGCTCTCCTCGACCGGGCGGTACGCCTACACGGTCACCAATGCCGCGGGAACCAAGACGCTGGCCAAGCACGACCGCGTCACCGACACGACCGCGCAGACGACGTTCACGCTGAACTCCTCGGTGCTGCGCGGTGCCGTGCACCCCGTGACCGGCGTCTACTACTTCGCCAGCGGCACGGTGAACGGCGCCATCAACCTCTACGCGTGGAACGAGAAGGTCACGCCGCAGGACTACGTGCAGGTCGGAACCCTCCGTCCGACCACGGGCAGCAGCGCGTTCGGCGCCAACGGCGACATGGCCTTCAGCGCCTCCGGTCAGCTCGTGCTCGTCGCCGACAACTTCATCTACTCCTCCGACCTCCCGGCCACGCTCGAACCCAGCACCGCGACGATCGACGCCAAGCAGGTGCACGACATGGGCGCCGGCGTGCAGGGCAACGGCATCGCGTTCGGCAACCTCGGCCACATCTTCGTCTCGGTCTCCGGCGGCGGCAACCGCATCATCGAGGTCGACCTGCCGCGCGGGCAGACGGTCAACACGACCCAGCTCGGCACCTTCTCGCCGACCGACATGGCGAGCTGCACGTTCCCGAACACGCTGACGCTGAAGAAGGACCTCCCCGAGGGCCGCCACGCCGCGACCGATCAGTTCGGCCTCCGGGTGCAGTCGCCGGCCGGCTACCAGGTCGCGCAGACCGACGCCGTCACCCGCGGCGACCGCTCCGGTCTGCAGCCGGACTACGCCGGTCCCGTCTTCACGAACCAGGGCGACACCTTCCGGCTCTCCGAATCGGCGGCGGGCTCGACCGACCTCACGAAGTACGACGCCTCCCTCGTCTGCCGGCAGGTGAACGCCGACGGCTCGACCACCCCGGTGGCCGTCACTGCCGACGGACAGGTCACCCAGCCGGCCGGTCCGCTGGGCACCGACGTCACCTGCACGTACACGAACGTCCGCCTCGCGCCGGACCTCGCTCTCCGCAAAACCTCCGACCCCGCCGACGGCACTGCGGTGCAGGCCGGCCAGCGACTGACCTACACGGTGCAGGCCGAGAACACCGGCAACACCCGCCTCGACCCGGTCACCGTGAGCGACGACCTGTCGGGTGTGCTCGCCAACGCCGCGTACCAGGGTGACGTGGCGACGACGATCGACGGTGACCCGGTGTCGTCCGGCGCCGCCACCGTCACGGGCGACGACCTCGCATGGACCGGTGCTCTCGAGCCCGGGCAGGTGCTCACGATCACGTACTCCGTCGTCGTCGACGAGGGCGTGGAAGGCGAGCGCATCGCCAACCGCGTCACCGCATCGGGCACCCCGCCCGGGGGGCTGCCCCCGACCACGCCTCCGGCCGTCACCACCGAGCACCCGGTCGCCGGCTTCGAGGTCGCGAAGACCTCCGACCCCGCCGCGGGCACCGTGGTGGAGCCCGGCCAGACCATCGAGTACACCGTCACCGGCACGAACACCGGCGCGACCGTCCTCGACCCGGTGACCGTCACCGACGACCTCTCCGGCGTGCTCGCGAACGCCGCCTTCGACGACGACATCACGACCACGGTCGGCGGCACGACCGTGACCACGGGCGGTGCAACCCTGACCGGGAACACCCTCGCCTGGACCGGAACGCTCCAGCCCGGACAGACCGTGACGATCACGTACTCGGTGACCGTGGGCGACGACACCTCCGGCGAGATCCTGCGCAACAGCGTGACCGGATCGGGTACGCCGACCACCCCGAATCCCGGCGACCCGACCGGGCCGCAGGTTCCCGGTGAGCCGATCGTCCCGCCGACGGTCACCACCGAGCACCCCGTGATCGGCTCCGGCTTCACCATCTCGAAGTCGGCCGACCCCGCCTCCGGCACGGCCGTGTCCGCGGGCGACACGATCACCTACACGATCACCGGCACCAACACGGGCGACACCGACCTCGATCCCGCGGAGATCGTCGACGACCTGTCGGGCGTGCTCGGCTCCGCCGGCTACAACGACGACGTCACGGCCGACCGCGGCTCCGTGCGGGTCGCCGACGCTACCCTCACCTGGACCGGAGCCATCCCGCGCGGGGAATCGGTCACGATCCGCTACACGGTGACGGTGGATGCGGGTGTCGAGAAGGCCCTGCTGCACAACGTCGTCACCGGATCGGCCACGCCGCAGATCCCGACCGACCCCGCCGACCCCTCCGGAGCGAAGACCCCGGGGACCCCGATCGTCCCGCCCGCGGCGGAGACGGAGCACCCCGTCGTCGACACCGGCTTCGAGGTCTCGAAGTCGGCCGACCCGGCCTCCGGCACCGCCGTCCGCGCGGGCGACACCCTCACGTACACGGTCTCGGGCGTCAACACCGGCAACACGGTCCTCGACCCCGCGACCATCGTCGACGACCTCTCGGCCGTCCTCGCGAACGCGGAGTACGGCGGCGACGCGAAGGCCTCGTCCGGATCCGTCGCGCTCTCCGGCACCACGCTCACCTGGACCGGGACGCTCGCTCCCGGCGACCGCGTCGACGTCACCTACACGGTGACGGTGGACGAGGATGCGACCGGCGTGCTGCTCCGCAACACGGTGTCCGGTGAGGGCACCCCGCTGATCCCGACCGACCCGACCGACCCGGAGAGCCCGACCACGCCGGGCACCCCGGTCGAGACCCCGCCGGCGACGACGGAGCACCCCGTCGCGACCCCCGGGTTCACCGTCACCAAGACGGCCGACCCGGCGACGGGCACGCGCGTCGACCCCGGCAGCGTGATCACCTACACCGTGACCGGCCGCAACACGGGCGACACCGTCCTCGACCCCGTCGAGATCGGCGACGACCTGCGCGCGGCGCTGGCCCACGCGTCGTACAACGACGACGTGTCCGCCACCCGCGGCGACGTCCGCGTGGCCGACGGCGCCCTCTCGTGGAACGGCGTGCTGCGCCCCGGCCAGGACGTCGTGATCACCTACTCGGTGACCGTCGACGCCACCGCCGGCGGCGAGACCATCGCGAACACGGCCACCGGAGAGGCGACCCCGCTGATCCCCGCCGACCCGAGCGACCCCGAGAGTCCCACGACTCCCGGCACGCCGATCACGCCGCCGCCGTCGAGCACGGAGCACCCGGTGAACGAGCCCGGCTTCACGTTCGCCAAGACCGTCGACCCCGCCGCCGGTACCGCTGTCGACCCGGGTGACGTGCTCACCTACACGCTGACCGCGGCCAACACGGGCCAGACGGCGCTCGACCCGGTGACGATCACCGACGACCTGTCCGGTGTGCTGCCGTACGCGACGTTCAACGCGGATGCCGTGGCGAGCATCGCGGGTGCCGCTGCGGCTCCCGCGACCCTGGACGGCACCGAGCTGTCGTGGACGGGGGCGCTCGCGGTCGGCCAGACCGTGACCGTCACCTACTCCGTGACGGTGAGCGCTGACGGCGTCGGCACCGTGATCGAGAACGCGGCGTCCGCGACGGCGACCCCGCCGGGGGGATCGACGATCACGCCGCCGCCCGGTGTCACGACCAACCCGGTCAACGAGCCCGGATTCTCGGTCTCGAAGAGCGTCGACCCGGCTGCGGGCACGGCGGTCGACCCGGGCAGCGTCCTCACCTACACGGTGACCGGTGTGAACACGGGCGAGACGGCTCTCGACCCCGTCACCATCGCCGACGACCTCTCCGGTGTCCTGGCGCACGCGGAGTACAACGACGACGCGACCGCGACGATCGGCGGCACGGCGACGACCGCGCCGACGGTGGCCGAGGACCGCCTGTCCTGGACGGGTGCGCTGCAGGTCGGCGAGAGCGTCACGATCACGTACTCGGTGACCGTGCGCGCGGATGCCGGCGGCGCCGTCCTCGAGAACTCGGCCTCCGGCTCGGCGACCCCGCCCGGTGGCGTGCCGCCGATCGAGACGCCGCCGGCGACGACCGAGAACCCCGTCAACGAGCCCGGCTTCGAGCTGCGCAAGTTCGCCGATCCCGCCTCCGGCACCCGGGTCGACCCGGGCAGCGTCGTCACCTACACGGTGACCGGCGTGAACACGGGCGAGACGGCGCTGGCTCCGGTCCGCATCGTCGACGACCTGTCGGCCGTGCTCGCCCACGCCGCCTACAACGGCGACGCGACGGCGACCCTGAGCGACGGCACCACGTCTGCTCCCGTCGTCGCGGGCGACGAGCTCACCTGGGCCGGTGACCTCGCGGTCGGCCAGCGCGTCACGATCACCTACTCGGTGACCGTGCACGGCGACGCCGGCGGTGCGATCATCGCGAACACCGTCGAGGGCACGGCCACGCCTCCCGGCGGCGCCGAGCGCACCCCGCCGCCGGTGACGACGGAGAACCCCGTCGGCACCCCGGGCTTCACGTTCGTCAAGTCGTCCGACCCCGCATCCGGCTCCGCCGTCGCGACGGGCAGCGTCGTGACGTACACGCTCACCGGCACCAACACCGGCGAGACGGGTCTGGACGAGGTCGTCGTCACGGACGACCTGACCGGAGTGCTGCGGCATGCCGACCTCCGCGGCACGGCGACCGCCACGGTGGGTGACCGTGTGGTGGCCGCGCCGACGATCGACGGCACGACGCTGCGCTGGACCGGCAGCCTCGCCGAGGGAGAGCGCGTCGTGATCACCTACGCGGTGACCGTGCACGCCGACGCGGCGGGGGCGACGCTGCGGAACGTGGCCACCGCCTCGGCCACGCCTCCCGGCGGGGGGACGATCACCCCGCCGACGAGCACGACCGAGAACCGGGTGCTGACGCCGCTCGCCCTCACCGGCGGACAGCTGGCGCCGTGGATCCTCGGCCTCGCGATCGCCCTGCTGATCGGCGGCGCGGTGCTGCTGGTGGTGCGACGTCGCCGCATGCAGAGCTGACGGTTCCGAAGAAGGAGGCCCCGCCCGTCGTGTCCGACGGGCGGGGCTTTCGTCATCCCGGGAGGAGTCCGTGCCGGGCGGCCTGTTCGAGCGCCTCCGTGCGGTTGGCCGCGCCGAGCTTGCGGTAGATGCTGCGGAGCTGCGTCTTCAGGGTGTTCGGCGAGACCCGCAGCTCCGCGGCGATCTCGGGCAGCGGTGCCCCGGTCGTGAGCGCGTGCAGCACCACCTGCTCCCGTGAGGAGAGCTTCGGGCGCGCCGCGAACGACGGCAACGCCGAGCGGGTGGGCAGCGGCGGGTCGCCGACCGGGGCGAGGTCGGCCCGGACGGCGGCGAAGTCCTCGGCGCCCAGCAGGGCCAGCGGAGTGCGCAGGTCCCGATCGGCGAGCTGGGCGTGCAGCGCCTCTGTCACAGCCTGCGCAGCGGCGGGGCTGACGCGGTGGAGCGCCGCACTGTGCACCGCGGCGGCCTCGGCGCGCTCGCGGGAGGTCGTCGGTTCGAGGCGCGTCGTGGCGAGCAGTCGCACCGCGTCCGGAGCGCGACCGTCGATCAGGGCGATCCTGGCCCGTTCCAGGAGGGTGCCGAACCGGTCCGTCCCGGCGTCGCGCTGCTTGACGCTGCGCGCGGCGCGGACGTCGCCGAGGGCGAGGTGCAGCAGGATCCGGGGGCGACTCAATGCCTGGCGTGCCGACGCCGCTCCGGCCTCGCGCCCGCGCATCCTCCCGAACGACTCCAGACGCTCCAGTCCGGCGGCGGCGTCGCCGTCGTGCAGTGCGATCCAGGCTTCCACGGTCGCCATCGTCGTCCAGTGCTCGCTCGTCGCCCGGTGCGGCTCGAAGGCGCGCACGTGCTGCTTGGCCGTGGCGAGGTCGCCCTCTTCCACGGCGAGCATCGCTTCCGCGACGCGGTAGAACGTGCCGCGATACCCGTCCAGCAGGGCGGGGTCCCACGAGCCGTCCCGGATGATCTCGACGTAGTGCCGCGCCTCCGGGAGGTCGCCGTTGAGGGCGTGGATCCCGCTGAGCAGGCTCACGGCGTGGAAGGCGTTGCCTGTGCCCTGGGATGCGGCGAGGGCGGCGGCCTCGTCGAAGAGGCGGAGGGCCTGATCGCGGCGACCGCCGTAGTACAGCGAGATCCCGAGGTGCGTACACAGCAGCGGCATCTCGATCGCGTACTGCTGCCACTGCGACTCCGAGGTCTCCGTGTACAGCGCGAGCGCGCGGGCCGCGACCTGCCCGGCCCGCTCGGGCATCCCGACCACCCGCAGCGCCGCGCTCTCCGCGGTCCAGATGAACAGGCGCTCCGTCGGCGAGAGGGCGCTCCGCCGGGCGTTCGCGGCGGAGATCGCCATCCGCAGCAGCTGCAGGCCGCGCACCCGGCGGAGTCGGTTGGCGTTGAGGCAGATGCCCAGCAGCATCGCCACCAGCGGCTCCTGCTTGAGCCGCGCGAGGGGCAGGTCGCCCAGCAGCGCCACGACCCGGCGGCCGTCGTGATCCAGAAGGTGGCTCCAGCCCGACATGATGACGTGGGCGGCGAGGTGGAGGTCGTCCTCCTCCATCGCCAGGCGGAGCCCCTCGAAGGGGGCGTCGCGCCGCAGCGCACCCTCGATCGCGAGGCGCCGGAGCAGGCGGATCTCGGCCGGGAAGCGCTCCAGGAGGTCGCGGCGCAGAAGTGCGCGAGCGGGCGCGGCGATCGTGAAGGTCCGGCGCCCGGATTCCGTCGACCACCGCCCGAAGCCGAACGCCTCGGCCTCGTCGAGGGCGGCGCCGATGTCGGGATCACTGCTGAGGGCCTGGGCCAACGGGAGATCGACGGTGTCCGTGATGCTGATCCGGATCAGGCCTTCGAGGACGCCGGCGCCGAACGTGCCCTCCTCCATGCGGCTGCGGAGGTAGTCGTCGACCGCCGCGGTCGCGACCTCCACGATCGTCGCGCCGTCGGGGACTCGGCCGCGGAGGGCGACGGCGCGGATGACCGCCGCGAACCCCTCGGTCGCCTCCCGCACGGCGACGGCGGTGTCCCCGTCGACGTCGAGCGCGCGACGGATCTCGTCCGTGTCGAACGCGAGGTCCTCCGGAGAGATCAGCGCGGTGTCGATCACCAGGCCGATGCCTTCGCTGTCGAACGGGCTGGGGCGGTTCGTGGCGACGATCAGGCGGACGTGCGGCGGGACGGCGACCGTGCGGCACAGGTCGAAGACCGCATCCCGGTCGAGCGCGGCGGCGTCGTCGAGCACGAGGATGAGAGGCTCCTGGTGATCGCACAGGTACTGGGCGACGGCCGGCCACCCCTCCCCGGTGTCCGAGGCACGATGGCCGCCGCCGACGGCCTCCCCCGCGCCGCGCAGCACCCGCAGCAGGGCGGCGGCGAGGGCCGCGCTCGTCGCCAGCGCGGGCGTGGCCGTGAGCCATACGACGCGGTCGGGGGAGGTGAAGGCCCAGCCCACCAAGGCGGTGGTCTTCCCGGAGCCCGCGGCTCCGCGCAGCAGTGTGAGCGGAGCTCCGTCGTCCAGCGCGGCGTTCACCCGCGGACGTCCGATGACGTGCGCGGAAACCCGCGGCAACCTCTTGTCCCCTTGCGCGCCGAAAGCCGGCATCGTCCCTCCCCAGGTACGCATCCCCACCCCTACGATATCCAACCCGCCCACGGTTCTAGGCTCGGAGGGGTGAGTGGTCCGACAGCCCCCGTGTCCTCCCGCCGCGTGCCGACCAGCGCCCTCCTCGTGAGCGCCGCGCTCGGCGCGGTCCAGGCCCTCGTCTTCCTGGCCGTCGTGCCGATCACGAGCGTGCTGGCCGCCGCCTCCCCTCCCGCGTATGCCCTGGTCGCGGCCGTGCACACCGCACTGCCCTTCCTCGCGCGCGTCATCACCCGCGTGCCGGGGATGGCGACGCTGGCCGCCTTCGTGACCGGTGTGCTGACGGTCGCGGTGTCGCCCATCGGGCTGCTCGGCGTCGTTCCGCTCGTCCTCGGCGGCGTGGTCCTCGACCTGGCGCTGCCGTTCCGGCGCGACGCCCCCGTCCGCCCGGCCCGTGTCCTGCTCGCCGGCGCCGTGACCGGTGCGGTGCTCTTCGTCGTCGCCCTCCCCGTCTTCTCCCCGGAGCACCTCGTTCCGCCGGTGCTCATCGGCACGCTGCTGGGGCGGGTGGTCGGCGAGCTCGCGGTGGCCGGTGTCGTCCTCGCCGTCCGCCGGCTGCTGCGGCGCGCCGGCGTCGCCCGCTGAGCCGGTATGCCGGTCGAGATACCCCCACGGGGTACCATAGACACATGGTCGGTCGTCGCGCGTTCCAAGGAGCGATGCTCGCCGTCCTCCTCGTTGGCGGCGTCCTCCTCGGCCTCCTCGGCATGCACGCCCTCGACACCCACGGCACCCCGGGGGCGCACGCCGTCGCGGGGCACGCGGGCCCCGCGCACCCCGGAGCGTCGGCAGCGCACGAGGCGGGCGGAGCGGACGAGGCCGTCGTCCCGGGTGATCCTGTACACGATGGCGGGGCGGCCTGCGTCCTCGCCCTGCTCGGCGGGCTCCTCCTGCTGCTGCGCCCCTCTCGCGCTCTCCTGACCGGACCCCTGCTCCGCGCTCTCCGCTCGCCCGTGGAGCCGGGCGCCGCCCCGCTTCGTCCTCCCTCACTCCACATCCTCTGCATCAGTCGGACCTGATCGGCGCCGATGCGCCTGGGCGCCGCGACCGCGGACGCCCTTCCGACAGACAGAGATGAGAGAGAAATGACCAATCGAACCACTGCCGCCGCCGTCCTCGTGCTGGCCGGGACCCTCGCCCTCGCCGGGTGCGCCTCGACCGCACCTGCCGGGCCGGCCGACCACTCCGGTATGGATCACACCACCTCGGACGCCCCGCTGACCGGAGCGAACGAGGCCGACGCGATGTTCGCGTCGATGATGGTCGTCCACCACGAGCAGGCCGTGGAGATGTCCGACATCGTGCTCGCGAAGGATGATGTCGATCCGCGGGTCGCCGACCTCGCCGAGCGGATCAAGGCCGCTCAGGGGCCCGAGATCGAGCAGTTGCAGGGCTGGCTCGACGACTGGGGTGCCGAGGCGGGTGACCCCGCCGACATGGATCACGGCGACGGCATGATGAGCGACGACGACCTCGCCGCGCTCGAGGCCGCCGCGGGCCCGGAGGCGTCCCGACTGTTCCTGGAGCAGATGATCGCGCATCACGAGGGCGCGGTCGAGATGGCCGAGGCGGAGGTCGCGGACGGCGAGAACGCCGACGCGGTCGCCCTCGCGCAGGACATCGTCGACGCGCAGACCGCCGAGATCGCGGAGATGAAGGAGATCCTCGCCACGCTCTGATCGGCACCGGCCCCGCGTCGCGCAGGCGACGCGGGGCCCGTCGCCCGTGCGCGATCTGTCCATTCCGCGCTGTTCTGTACATTTCGCACTATCATGTACCCATGAGCGAGATCGCGATCACGGAGGCCAGGGCGCGGCTGGCGTCCATCATCGACGAGGCGCGTGAAGAGCCCGTCTACCTCACCCGACGAAACGTCCCGGTGGCCGCTGTCATCGATGCCAGCCTGCTGGAGCGACTCCTCGAAGGTGCGGAGGAACTGGCCGACATCCGCGCGGTCGATGCCGCCTGGGACGAGACCGCGCGACTCGATGAGACGCCGATCCCCTGGGAAGAGGTGAAGCGGGACCTCGGGCTCGTGCCGTGACCTACGACGTCCAGGTCCTGCCGGTCGCCGTGCGGGCGATCCGCAAGCTCCCTCCCGAGGGGAGGCGACGTATCGAGGCCGTCATCGAGCTCCTCTCCGAAGACCCGCGGCCCCCCGCGGCCCGCAAGCTCACCGGCCGACCGGAGTGGCGGGTGCGGACGGGCGACTACCGGGTGCTCTACCGGATCGAGGACGGGATCCTGACGATCGTCGTCGTGCATGCCGGCCACCGTCGCGAGGTGTACCGCTAGCCGTCGCGGCGGCGCAGGCGGCGCAGCGGAGCAGAGAGGCGGTGCCAGAGGGTCGGCGCGGGCTCCTCGTCCTCGGTGGGAGGCGGGGCGACGGCGAACTGGACGAACTCCTCCGCGCCATGGTGCACGACGCGATAGAGCGCCGTGCCGATGAGCACGCCGAGCGCGATCGACATGACCGACACCAGGGCCGCGGTGAAGTCGGCGAGGCCGTTGTCGGTCGCCACCGCCTCGGTGAGCCCCACGAGCCCGGCGGCGCCGGGCACCAGCAGCCAGAACGCCGGGAGGAACGTGAGCTGCGAGGGGGCTCCGTGACGCAGCCCGGCGATCCAGAACACCACCGGGGTGACGGCGACCGCACCGACGAACCCGCCCACTGCCGGGTCGATGAACTCCGTTCCCGCCCACTGGCCGAGGTACGCGACGACCAGGGCGAGCAGCACCCACCCGAACGTGGACGGCGGGGAGGAGAAGTGCAAATAGTTGCCGAGTGCGAATACGAGGATGCCGAGCAGCGGCACCCACCAGGGCAGATACGACGAGGAGGCGTCGAGGGCCTCGTACGAATCGCTCGAGACGCCCACCACGGCACCGGCGGCGAGGATGCCGAAGGCGAGGAGCGCGAGCTGCACGAAGCCGTAGATGAGGCGGGATGCACCGGAGATCATCTGCCCGGCCGCGAGCTCGACCGTCGCCGTGGTCAGCACACCACCGGGGAGGAAGGTGACCAGCGGGGCGATCAACAGCCGGATCGGGTCGCCGATCTCGATGACCTCCGCGAGGAGGAACACCGCAGCCGCGCACACGAAGGCCGCGGCGATGGGCATGACGAGCTGCAGAGTGGGGGAGCGCACGAGTTTGAGCAGGCCGATCCCGAATCCGAGCACGAAGGCGACGAGGGCGCCCTGCCAGGTCGGTGCGAGCAGGAGCGCCAGGCCGGTCGTGAGGATGGCGTGGCCGAGCGTCCGGGTGAACCAGCCGAGGCGCGGACGCATCGCCCCGATCTCGTTGAGCCGCCGGATGCCGTCCAGCGGGTCCACGTCGCCGGTCTTCGCCTGCGCGATGAGGTCGTACAGCGCGGCGATCTGATCGAAGCGGAACGAGGCGTTCGTGGCCGAGCGGAACGCGACCCGCTGCTCCTCCGCGTCCCCCGTCTCCACGATGATGATGGTGGGCAGGACGACGAAGTCGGCGCCGTCTCCGCCGGACGCCGTGGCGACCTCGGCGATCGTGTCCCGGATGCGGTCGACGGACTCCGCCGACGCGTTCATCCCCTGCGCCAACCCCAGCAGGAACTGCCGCAGCGCCGAACGGTCGACGACGTCGGTCATGTCACCAGAACAGGAACGACAGCGCCACCCCGACGATGATGGCCGTGCCGACGTACACGAGGTTCGGCAGCTGGAACGAGTGGTCGAGGACGAACTTGCCCATCTTCGTCGTCCCGGTCTGGTCGAACGCGACCGTGGCCACCTGGCTGCCGTTGGCGGGCAGCGTGTAGATGCCCATCGCCGCCGGCCACAGCCCCACCAGCAGAGAGGCGGGCAGACCGATCGTGATGCCGATCGGGACGATCGCGTTCGTGGCGCTCGATTGGCTGGTCGTGAGCATGGCGACGGCGAACAGCGCCAGCGCGAACAGCAGCGCTCCGAGGAAGGCGGAGGAGCCGGAGACCACAGAGCCGAGCCCGTCGACGATGAGGGTCTGGTTCGCGGCGACGAACGTGTTCGCGAGCCAGGCGATGCCGAACAGGGCGATGGCGCCGACGATGCCCGCGGGGAAGGTGGACTGCTTCGGCACGTCGGCGGCCTTCACCTTGCAGAACACGAAGATCAGTGCGGCGATGATGCCCATGACGACCTCGATGATCACCGTGACGCTCAGGCGCAGCGGATCGCCGTCGTCGTCGGTGCCGATGATCGGACGGAGGTTCTCGAACAGGCCGAAGAACACGATCACCGCGACGCCGGCGAGGAACAGCGAGGCCGACAGCACGGCGGTCGCCGGGAGCTTGTTCTCGTGCGCGTCGACCACGGGCGGCTTGATCTGTCCCTCCGCCAGGCGCCTCTGGTACTCCGGTTCGTCCTCGAGGTCCTTGCCGTGGCGCATCATGACCAGCGCGGCGACGAGCAGGCCCGCGATGGAGGCCGGCCACATGATGAGGAGCAGGCCGCCGAGGTCGACGCCCTGCGGCGCGAGCAGCACGACCATCGATGCGGTGGCGGCGGAGACCGGAGAGCACAGGATGCCGACCTGCGAGGCGACGGCCGAGACCGACAGCGCCCGCTCCGGTCGGATCTTCTGCTGGTAGGAGACGTCGTAGATCACCGGCAGCAGCGGGTAGAAGATGTTGCCGGTGCCCGCGCCGACCGTGAAGAGGAAGGACATCGCCGGTGCGAGGAAGACGACGGACTTCGGCCGTTTGCGGATGACCTTGGCGGCCACCGACACCATCCAGTCGATGCCGCCAGCGGCCTGCATGGTCGAGGCCGCGGTGATGACCGTGATGACGATGAACACGGCATCGACCGGGGCGTTGCCGGGGGCCTCCCCGAACACGAACACGAGCACCGCGACGCCGACGAGGCCCCACACGCCCAGGCCGATCCCGCTCGTGCGGGTGCCCATGAAGATCGCCAGGACGACGACGATGAGCTCCGCGACGAGGATCCAGACGCTGTCGTTCACGACGACGGCCCCTTCACGATCGGCGCGGATCCGGCGAGGACCTGCACCGGCAGCTCGGTCTCGACGATCTTCCCGTCGACCGCCTGGACCTTCAGCGCCAGCGCGTTCTCGACCGGGCTGACCGCGGTGACGAACTCGCCGTTCTCGAAGTGGAGCGACTGCAGATTGCCCACCGCGTACCCGGTCGACAGCTCGCCGCTGAGGAGCGAGGCGTGGAAGAGGGGCCGGCGCTGGTCCTCGGCGTCGTAATGCGGACAGAAGCTGCCGTGCAGGAACCCGAGGCCCTCGGGGAGCACCTGCAGCGTGGGGCCGTAGCTGTCGGTCGTGCCGCCCTCGAACCAGCAGATGCCGCCTGCGCTGCCTCCGGTGAACACGACGTTCGAAGAGGGGTCCTCCCACATCTCGCGCATGATCACGTCGAGCCCCTGACGCTTCCAGACGTCGAGCATGTTGGCGGTGTTCCCCCCGCCGACGTGGATGACGTCGAAGCCCTTCACGAAGCCGGCGAGGTCGTCGACCGCGCGGTGGAACAGCGGCAGATGATGGGGCGCGCATCTGTCGGAGTCGTACGTGGAGTAGAAGCTCACGATGTAGGCGGTGTCGTCGCCGGTCGCGGTCCCGACGAAGAGGACCCGGGGACGCTCCTTGCCGGTGAGCTTCAGGATGTACTCGTGCGTCGGATCGTTCCGACGTTCCATCATGGCCTTGCCGGCCCCGGTTGCGACGACGTGCGACATGCCCCCACCTCACTGTCGGATGTGAATGCGCTCAACCTAGCGTCGCGCCGTCACCGCCGTCCAGAGCGGTCACCCTGGCCGGGTGAATCCGGGCCACTCAGCCGAAGACGCGGGCCGTGCCCACCATGCCTTCGAGGAGGGCGGTCGTGCGGGCGCGGGGGCCCTCCGGCGCGATGCCGAGCACGCGGGCGAGCTCGAGGGCGAGGGCGGCGTGGCCGACCGCGCTGGGGTGGAACGGATCGTTCATGAGGCCCCACGGCACGCCGCCGTTCCCCAGCTCCGCGAAGTGCGCGTGCTGGTCGACGAGGATCACGTCCTCCGCGGAAGCGACCCGGCGGACGGCCTCGGCGAAGTCGGCGATCCGCGCCCGCTCCGGAGCATTGCGGACGTCGATGGCGGGCGGCGTCTGGAGCACCGGGATGGCGCCGAGCCCGCGTACCCGGCGCACGAAGTCGTGCAGAGACGCGGCGTAGTCCTCCGGCGAGATGACCGGTCGTGGTCCGCCGTCGGAGGCGTCGTTGGTGCCGACCATGAGGGTCACGACATCCGGCTGCCAGCCCGCGACCCGACGCTCCCAGTCGTCGAGGATGTCGACGATCCGGTTGCCGCTGATCGCGGTGTTGAGGACGATGTCGCGGACGCGCTCGAGCTCGCCCCTGACCAGCTCGTGGAGGTGCTCCGGGTAGCTGCGCCCACCCTGGGTGTGAACCAGGCCGTGGGTGATCGAGTCGCCGGTGATGATCCAGTTCAACGGTGCGGGGTCGCGGAGGGCGGCGGCGAGGCGGCCCAGGTCGTCGGAGGCGGTGGCGGGGGAGGCGGAGGGGGCGATCGGCACGCCTCAGAGCTTATCCGTCGCCCGCGACCTGCTTCCTGACGGGGTGGCGTAATGCCCCGGCATCGTTCCCGTCCTGTTTCCCGAGGGGCGAGGCTGGGCATGTGAGCGCGGACGGGATCCGCGGCCCAGGACATCGTCGAATCCCCAACCCGACGATGTGGAGAAATCGAGTCCCTCGTGCGGCGGGCTGCTCCCCCGGCCCGCCGCACATCCCCGGTCTCGGGGGCGTTCCGTCGACCCATTCCGGAACGCCGATATACGCGCGGCTGCGAACACCTGTGATCCGCCGCATGAGGGGTACCGTCGTTCGCGGCCTGTTCGAGGGAGGGGAACCTTGCGGGCCGGGGGAGAGCTCGCGGCATCGCCGCGAGCAAGGGTGCGCCGCTCCGTGCGGCGTGGAGACGCGCGCGGCGAGCGTCGTCGGGTTCCGCAATCCTGCGGAGCCCGCGTAGTACGCCGGGCTTCGCCGTGTCTCATCTTCGACCGTGCCCACGTCGCGTGCGCGCGGCTGTCACCGGAGGAACACATGCTGACCCATTCGCCACCCGTCCGACCCCGCTCGGGGCGGAGGAGCCGCGTCGCCCGCCGCGTCGCCGCCCTCGCCGTGATCGTCGGAGGAATCGTCGGAGCCCTGCTCGCCCCCGTCGTCGCGACGGCGGCGCCGCCGTACACGACCAGCGCGACGGTGTCGTCGCTCGCCTTCAGGGAGAAGGCCGTCGCGAGCGGTACGAAGGCCGAGCTCACCGGGAGCTGGTCTCTGCCGGACGACCCCGTGGCACCAGCCGGGTTCGTCGTCGATCTCCCCGAGGGTCTCCGCGGGCTGCCGGACGCGTTCCCGCTGCTCGACGACGATGGCCAGGAGGCCGGGAGCTGCGTCACGACCGCCACCCAGCTCGTCTGCGACATCGACGGCACCTACCTGCAGGAGCACCCCGTCGGTCTCTCCGGTGGCTTCTCCTTCTGGGCGACCGTGACCACCGAGGTGACGGAGACCACCACGGTCACCTACGACTTCGGCGACGTCACGGCCGCCGTGGACGTGAAGCCGGACCCCTTCGCCTGCTCGACGGACTGCGACTTCCGCGGGCGGACCGACTTCAAGAGCGGGGAGTATCAGAACTCCTCCGACACCATCGCCTGGGACGTCGCCGTCGGTGCGGGAGCGAAGGGCATGGTCGCGGGTCAAGAGGTCGTCGTCACCGACATCATCGGTCCGGATCAGGAACTCCTGCGCGAATCCGCCGCCGGCGAGCGCTACCCGTCGCTCTGGGTGGCCACCGGCCTGGAGACGCTCCCCAGCGGTCTTGTCGTGCCGGGGCCGATCACCGAGGCCCCGGCCTCCGATTACACCGTCTCCGCGGACGGCACCACCGTGACCTTCACCGCCCGCGAGGGGGCCTTCTACAACGTGCACTATCTCTCGCGCGTGACCGACGACGGCGCGGCCGGCAGCTACCGCAACGCGGCCGAGATCCGGGTCGGCACCGAGACCTCGTCGACGGTCACGTCGGAGGTCACCCGCCACGGGGGCTCGGGGACGGGGAACGGCACGCGGGTCGGGCGGTTCACGGCGCTGAAGACCCTCGACGGTGAGGCGGCCGCGACCGAGCGGATCCCTGCCGAGACCCGGTATGTGCTGGAGTACGCGTATCCGGCGGGCCGGGGCTTCCCGGCGGGCTCCGGGGTGCTCACGCTCGAGGCGGGATCGCCGGTAACGAGCCCGGCGCTGCCGGTCGGTGCGGAGGTCACGGTCCGCGAGCGCACGCCCGAGTCGGTGGCCGGCATCGCCTGGGGCACTCCGACGATCAGTCCGGAGCGGTTCACCGTAGGGGACGAGACGGTCGCCGTGAGTGTGCAGAACCCGGTGTCCGTCGTGCCGCCGCCGCCGACGCCGACCACGCCGCCGACGCCGGGCACTCCGACCACGCCGCCGACGCCGGGCACTCCGACCACGCCCGGCACGCCGACCACGCCGACCACGCCGGGAACTCCGGGCAAATCGCTGGCCTCGACCGGTGGGGAGATCGCGGTCACGGGTCTGGTCGCCGGGGTGCTGCTGCTGGGGATGGGGGGTGCACTGGCGGCCGCGCGACGCGCACGCCGCGGGAACCGCTGATCGCACGTGCCGTGCGGGGTGCGGCCGACGTCTGTCGGCCGCACCCCGCGTCGGCGCGAGAACGCACGGGCGAGGTCCGTCACCTCGCCGACTGATGCCCTGGGGGAAGGGAACACCATGAGCGACGAACGCAGAGACGAAGACAGAGAACGCGATGCCGACCTGCTGGGCCGCGTCCGCGGGGGGGACGAGCAGGCCTATGCGGAACTGTGGGAGCGGTACGCGCCCGCGGCCGCGGCTGTGGCGCGCAGCTACTGGTGGTCGGCCGATGCCGACGACCTCGTCGCGGAGTCGTTCACCCGCATCTACCAGGCGATCCAGGCAGGGAAGGGGCCGACGGCCGCGTTCAAGCCCTACCTGTTCGCCACCATGCGCAACCTCGCCATCAGCTGGGGCCGTGCCCGCCGCGAAGTGCCGATCGAGTACATCGAGGCGGTGGAGGATCCGAACAGCACCGACGCCGCCGCGGACGCCGACTTCGACGCCTCTCTCGTCTCCCAGGCCATCCTGGCCCTGCCGGAGCGCTGGCAGGACGTGCTGTGGTTCGGCGAGGTCGAGCACCTGTCGATGCACGAGATCGGCAAGCGCCTCGACATCAGCGAGCGCGCCGCCGCGGTCCTCGCCTTCCGGGCCAGAGAGGGGCTCCGGCAGGCCTGGATCACCGCGCACGTCGCCGCTCGTCCGCCGGCATCGCGAGAGTGCCAGTGGACGATGGGGAAGCTGGGCGCGCACGCCCGCCAGCGACTCACGCCTCGAGACACCGCCCGCGTGCACGCCCACCTCGACGAGTGCGCCGACTGCCGCGCGAAGGCCGACGAAGCCCGTCACGCCAGTTCGCGCATGTTGTCGGTCCTGTTCCCCGCCGGCATCGCCGTGGGGGCGGGCGCGCAGATCTGGCAGTCGTTGACCTCGGCGGGACTCTCCGCCAGCGCCGCACCGCTACCGCCGGCGATCGCTGCTCCGGTCGCGGGCATCGCCGCGGCGAAGGCCACCGTCGCCATCGTGACCGCGGTCGCCGCGACGACTCTGGCGGCGACCGTCGTCGCCACGGTCGTGGGCGGCACCGCGGTGGTCGCGACCCCCGCCGCCAGTCAGGTCGTGACGTGGAGCGTGCCCACCCCGCCGGCATCGCCCTCGGCGGCCCCCGCCCCGGTGGCGACGCCTGCCGAGACGACGGAGCCTCCGGGGGAATCCGAGCCGCCGGCCCCGGCGGAGCCACCGGCGGATCCGGAGCCGGCGCCGGACCCGGTTCCCGAGGCGACCGTGCCGAGCCCGCCGGTCCTCATCTCCGTCCCGGGCCAGGTCTCACGCACCAAGCTCCTGTCTGTCACCGTGGCCTGCGAGGCCGGCGCCGACCTGACGGTGTCCGCGTACGGCGCCACGCTCGCGGCGGGTACCTGCGCGGCGAACGAACGGTGGCAGGCGAGCTTCGAGGTCGACGCCTACCCGGTCCCGGCCGGGACCGCGGTGACCTTGAGCTTCGCGCAGTCCAACATCGCCGGAGTCTCCGGGGCCGCGACGGCCGAGGTGGTCATCGTGGATTGATTTCGGAACCGCGCGTAATCACCCCTGCGCCTCGCTGTCCTGTAGGAGTCCGCCATCTCCGGATACCAGCGGATGAAGAGATCGAGATTGGAATCACATCGCCATGAGGAAACGATCGGGCGCCTTCGTGCTCGGACTGCTGCTCGCCCTCGGTGCCGTCGTCGCCGCGGCCCCCGCGACCGCCGCGTCGGGAGCGGCGACCATCGTCGACGCGAACACCGGCAGGTTCACGCTGCCGGACGGCACAGTCGCCACGGCGACACTGTCGGGCGGCTCGCGCATCTTCGGGGGCGAGGGCAAGACGCTGAGCTCCTGGAGTGGCACGGACGCGATGTACGCCGCCGGTGTCTCGGCGAAGGACCTCGCGACGCTCGATGTGCACTCGAAGGCGAACTGCGGCACGGCGTCGCGGTGCGGCGAGGGACAGCTCACGATCACGTTCGACCGCCCCGTCGATGATCCCGCCATCCACATCGCCGAGTTCGGCGCCGGGACCGGAGGTACCGGGCTCGGCGGGATCGCCATCGCGGATGGCATGCGCTTCGCCTCCGCGGACGGCGGCGCCACCCGCGCGGTCGTCTCCGACGGCGCGACCTTCGTGGACGGAGGCGACGGGTACGTCCGTGGCGACCTCCGCATCTCCTGCACCGCAGCCTCCCGCCCCGGAGGCTGCGGAAGCTTCACCGTCCCCGGCACCAAGATCACGCGCATCGTCTTCGACGTCGCCCGCTTCGCCCTCGGCGGCATGCAGACGACGGCGACCGACGGCTACGCGCTCGGGATCACGGCCACCGCCACACCGGACCCGAAGCTCGCCGGTCTCTCGATCGCGAAGGTCGTGGACAAGGCGGCCGCCGCGCCCGGCGAGACCCTCGACTACACCATCACCGTCCGGAACTCCGGCGAGGCGGACGCCCGGCAGGTGCCCGTGACCGACACCCTTCCCGCCGGGCTGCGTGATGTGACGGCTGATCAGGGCGGCGTCGTCGCGGACGGCACGGTCACGTGGACGATCGACGCCCTTCCTGCCGGCGGCACGAGCACCCTGCATGTTCTCGGGACGGTCGATCGCGCGGGTGCGGGCAGCACGCTCGTCAATCGCGCCGTGGTGAAGAATCCCGCCGATGCCCCGGCCGAGACGCCCGCACCCACGTCGGCGACGCCGTGTGCGGACGACGCGGGTGCCGCCTGCGCCGCCACGACGGTCGCCGCCCTGCCGGCGTTGTCGCTCGCGAAGACGGTCGACAAGCAGGTCGCCGGGCACGATGAGGTGCTGACATACACCCTCGTCGTCGCCAACGCCGGCGCGGGTCCGGCGAACGACGTCCCGGTGACCGACCTCCTGCCGCCGGCCCTGACGGCGGTCTCGGTCGATCAGGGCGGCGTGGTCGCCGACGGCACCGTCCGCTGGACGCTGCCCGAGGTCCCCGCCGGGGGCGAGGTCGCGCTGCACGTGACCGGAACCACCCCGGGGGGCCTGGACGAGGCGCAGCTCCTCAACCGCGCCACCGTGCAGAACCCTGCGGATGCGCCCGCCGGAACGCCGGCGCCGACGGTGACCACCCCGTGCCCTGACGACCCGCAGCAGGCGTGCGCCCTGACCGCGGTGGCCGCGCTCGCCTCGCTCGAGATCGACAAGACGGTCGCGCAATCCGCGGCGGTCGCCGGATCCATCCTCGACTACACGATCACCGTGTCGAACGTCGGCCCCGGTACCGCGACCCAGATCCCCGTCGTCGACGATCTCCCGGACGGCGCACGGTTCATCGCCGCCTCGACCGGCGGGGTCGCCGTGCAGGACCGCGTGGGCTGGGTGGTGCCGGAGCTTGGACCGGGGGAGTCCGCCACGATGACCCTGCGTGCCCAGCTGCCGCGCGACGCGGAGGGCACCATCGTCAACCGCGCCACCGTGGCCTACGACGAGTCGATGATCGCCGGTCTGCGGGCGGCAGCGGTCCAGGCCGGGATCGCCGTCCCGGATGACCTGTCCGGCCTTCCGGCGCTGCCGCCGCTGTCGGCGGCGCACGCCTGCGCGGACGACGCGCAGTGGTCGTGCGCAGCGACCGTCGTCCGTGCCCCTGCGGCCGCAGGGCTCGCCCAGACCGGCGGCACGCCGCTCTCCGTCCTCCCCGCGATCGCGCTGCTGGCAGGTGGGGCTCTGCTCCTCATCGTCTCCGCGCGTCGCGCGACCCACCGATAACCACTGATCGCGTCAGCCACGGGGGACCTCCCTCCGGGGGCTGATCGAGGTACCCAGAAATGCACTTCTCACAGTCCACTTCGTCCGTTCCGCTGCCGAAAGGCTCCGTCATGATCGTCTTCGGGACCCGTCCCGAGATCATCAAACTCGCCCCCCTCGTCCGGGAACTGGGAGACGCCGCCTTCGTCGTCCATACCGGTCAGCACTATGACCCGGGGATGTCCCGGGTGTTCCTCCGGGCCTGCGGGATCGAGCGGGTCGACCTCCAGCTGCACGTCGGAGGTCTCCCGCGGGCCGCTCAGATCGGGCGCGCCGCCGAGCAGATCGCCGAGGCCGTCACGCGCTTCGAGCCGCGGTACGTCGTGGTCCAGGGGGACACGAACGCGACGTTCGCCGCCGCTCTGGCCGCGAACGCCGCCGGAGTCCGCCTCGGGCACGTGGAGGCAGGACTCCGGGCGAACGATCGCCGGATGCCCGAGGAGCACAACAGGGTGATGGTCGACCACATCGCCGACGACCTGTTCGCGGCGACCGAGGCGAACCGCGCCAACCTCCTCGCCGAGGGCATCGACGATGCCCGCATCCTGGTCACCGGCAACCCGGTGGTGGAGGCGGTGCGTGCGCAGCGCGCCGGGGCGGACGGCGATGCCGAGGTGCTCGCCGAGCTCGGACTGACTCGCGCCGGCTACGTCCTCGCGACCCTGCACCGCCAGGAGAACGTGGACACGCCGGAGAACCTCCTGGCCACGCTCCGTGCGTTCAATGCCATCGCGGCATCGGGGTGGCCCGTCGTGTTCCCGGTGCACCCACGCACCAGGGCGATGCTCACCACGCTGGACGCCACGCATCTCCTGGACGCGCTGATCGCCGAGGAGCCGCTTCCCTACGAGCGGTTCCTCGCGCTCGCCGCGCATGCCGCCCTGCTGGTCTCCGACTCCGGAGGTATCCAGGAGGAGGCGACGGTGATCGGGCGCCCCGTCCTCGTCGTCCGGGACTCGACCGAGCGCCCCGAGGCGCTGGGCTCCTTCACGCGGCTGGTCTCACCGCAGGAGCTCGCCGCTGCGGCCGCCACCCTGCTGGATGCGGTGGAGCCGACCCTCGCCCGACTCGCCACCGTGCCGTCGCCCTTCGGTGACGGCCAGGCCACTGCGCGCATCGCGGCGCATATCCGCACCACCGTCGCCCCGCCCCGCCCCGAGGAGTCCTGATGTACAGCAACGCCCTGACCACTCCGCTCGCCACGGTCGGCGCCCTTGCCGCCACCGGGCCGGAATCCATGACCACCGTGGTCATGGCGGCGGGGATCGCGGTGACCGTGGGGGCGGGACTGCTCCTGCGCACCCGCCTGCTGCGGCGATCGTCGCCGGCTCCTCGCCCGATCCGCCGATCCGTCGCGCCGGAAGAGGATCCCGTGCGGGTGAGGACTCCCTGATGTTCCCGGTGCTCAACGCGTTCACGGTCCTGCTCGGCGTCGCGTTCGTCACGTATGTCCTGTTCATCCTCATCCCCTATCTGCGCTATCCGAAGACCGTCCCCGGGGACCCCGCGCACTTCGAATGGCACTTCTTCATCCCGTGTCGGGACGAGGAGGCGGTCATCGACACCACCGTGTCGCGGGCGCGGCGGGACTTCCCCGGGGCCCACGTCTGGGTGATCGACGACGACAGCGAGGATGCCACGGCGGCGATCGTCACCCGCTGGGCCGACGCCGATGAGCACGTGCATCTCGTCCAGCGGCGGCGACCCGAGGCGCGGACCGGCAAGGGCGACGCCCTCAACGCCGCCTACCATCAGCTCCTCGGCTGGCTCCCCGCCGACGCCGACCATGATCGGATCGTCGTCGTCGTCATCGACGCGGACGGCGAGATGGAGCCCAACGCCCTCGAGATCTGCGCGGCCGACGACATCTTCGGCGACGAGAGCGTGGGGGCGGCGCAGATCGCGGTGTGGATGAAGAATCGCGACGACCCGAAGCCGTACCCGCACGGTGGTCGGTTCGCCAACATGTTCGCGCGGTTCCTGCTGCGGATGCAGGATCTCGAGTTCCGCACCACGATCGCCGCGATGCAGTCGCTGCGGGCCAAGACGGGGACGGTCGGGCTGGGAGGCAACGGGCAGTTCACCCGGCTCTCCGTGCTCGACGCGATCGGCGACACGTTCGGCGAACCGTGGCACGGCGCCCTGCTCGAGGACTACGAGCTGGGCGTGCACGTCGTGCTGGCGGGCTACCAGGTCCGCCACGTCTACGACACGCACGTGAACCAGGAGGCGCTTCCGTCGATCCGTCGCCTGCTCACGCAGCGCACCCGGTGGGCGCAGGGGAACATCCAGTGCGTCAAGTACATCCGCGAGGTGGTGAAGTCGCCGTACGTCGACAACGCCGGGGTCATCGAGACGGTGTACTACCTCGTGCTGCCGTTCCTCCAGATGCTCGGCGGACTCTCGTTCCTCATCCTCTTCGGGGCCCAGGTCGGGTACTGGGTGCAGCAGCCGGAGCTCTTCCAGGTCGCGCTCGGCGACACCCTCGGCGTCCTCGGACTGCTGTTCGCCTTCTCCGTCGCCCCGTTCGCCGTCTGGGGGTTCGTCTACAAGATCCGTTGCGAACCCCAGGCGAGCTGGCTGACGGCGCTGGGGTGGGGGCTCGGCGTGTGGCTCTACGTCTACTACATGTACATCTGCATCGCGCGGGCGTTCCTGCGCATCGTCCGGGGCAAGAACGGATGGGCCAAGACACGCCGCAATGCGGAGGCCCACGTCGTCGTCAACGGATCCGTCGCCGTGGAGGCCTGATGACCGCCGTCACCGAAACCCTGCCCGCCCTCCGCGCTCGCCGACTGGATCGGGTGTCGCCGCCGAACCGTGCCGCGCGCGTGGTCGTGGCGCTGCTGATGCTCGCCGCGGGGGGAGCGCTCCTGGCGGTCAACACCTCCTTCCGCGCCATCGAGGCGGTCGTCGCGACGTGGTTGCTCTCGCCGTTCGTCGAGGGACAGCGTGCAGCGATCGGCGAGCACTACCTCGTCCGGACCCCGACCGGAGACCTGATCGCCCTGCAGATCACGGTCGAGTGCACGGCGCTCCTGATCGGCCTCCCCCTCACCGTGGTCGCCGCGGTCATCCTCGCCTTCACCCGCGTGCGGTGGAGCCGGCTCTTCGGCGGGCTCGCGGCGATGTGGGGCATCGTCTTCGCGGTCAACATGCTGCGGCTCGTGCTGATCGGTTGGGCCACCCAGACCTGGGGTCTCGATCCCGGGTACAAGGTGAGCCATGTCTTCGTGGGGTCGCTCGTCGGCGTGCTCGGCTACGTCGTCGGACTCGTCGTCATGCTCCTGATCATCGGAGTCCGTGCCCCTCAGCGCCGGAATACTCGTCGTCCCCGGACGTAATCGACCGTCGCCCCCTCCGTCTCATTCGCGGCGAAGCACTCTGCTCGTCGTGTCCACATCAAGAAAGAGGCTTCATCATGAAGAGCATCCTCAAGACCGCGTGCAGCGCCGGTGTCGGCCTGCTGATCGTCGGGGGCTCGCTCCTCGGCGCACAGGGGGCCATGGCCGCCGACGAGCCGGACTCCCCGAGCACCACGTCGAGCGGCGGGGTCTCCTCCGTCCGCAGCACGGAAGACGTCGACGGCCAGGCCTCGACCCGCGGCTACCTGGGTCGAGCCACCCAGACGGCTGCGACGGGCGTGACGCCGGGATCGGAGATCAAGGAGGGCGCCATCGTGCAGCTCGTCAACGACGAGCAGATCGACGGCGTCTACAAGGTGATCCTGCCCGTGCCGGCGCACACGACCTTCGCATCGGCGACCAGCGGCGGTCAGCTCGTCGGAGGCAACGTTGTCTGGACCTTCAACGTCACGCACGACGGAGGCACCAGCATCGTGACCCCGATGGCGACGTTCACCGTCGACGCCGACTACTGGGGTCCGCAGATCACCAACAGCGCCAAGGTGCTCTACACCGGCGGCGTCTTCACCGACGACCACCGCTTCACCTACAACTACGGCCACACCTTCGCCGAGCGTCCCCCGGTACCGGTGGCCGATCCGGCCGTCGGGCTGGCCGGAGCCGGTGTGATCGCCGTCGGAGCCGCGGGCGCGTTCGCGCTGCGCCGTCGTCCCTCGGCGAACCGGTGACGGGCGCCGGACAGAGACGGAGGACGAGAGACCTGTGAAGAAGACATCCTTTCTTCGGGGTGCGCTGACCGTGGGGGTGCTCACCGCTCTGGCGGCGGGCGCCCTCGCGGGTGCCCCCGCCGCCTCGGCGGCCGACGTCAACGGCTGGAGCGGATCGGGAGACACCCGTACCGCGTCGGCCGCCGGCGCGACGGCCCGCATCACGACCACCGACAAGGTGCAGATCAAGGGCTCGGGCGACGTCGTCAACCTCGCCACGGTCCGCGACGGCGGAGAGCTCGGCCTCAACGTCATCGGTCTCAACGAGGGATTCCCCTGCAAGAACGGCATCGAGTGCGTCCGCGGAAACGTCGTGATCGACTTCGGCCAGCAGGTCACGAACCCGAAGATCACCCTCGCGAACCTCGGCGGCGACGTCTACTCCATCGGCGGCGTGGTGCAGTCGTCGGCGAAGTACACGCTGAAGACCTCCGGCGTGAGCCTGAGCACCGTGAGCGGGAACCTCGATGTGACGTCGAACACGATCACCTCGACCTCCTTCGCCGCCAAGACCGGCACGGTCCAGGTCAACGGCACGGTCTCGAAGGTCGAGTTCCAGCTCAGCATGCGCTCGAAGGGCGCGTTCCTCGGGCTCGTGCCGACGTGGACGAAGGTGCCGAGCGACCTGCACAGCATCGACATCGACGTGGACAAGCCCACGGCGCCCGCGCTGACGGTGGACAAGAACGACCACCGCGACACGGCCGTGATCGGCGACCAGCTCTCGTACGACATCGTGGTGCGCAACACCGGCACCGGTGCGGCGAGCAACGTCGTCGTCAGCGATGACCTGCCGGCCGGGCTCACCGGGATCACCGCCGCGTACACCGCCGGCACGACCGGGACGGTCTCGGTCAGCGGGCAGCGCGTCCAGGGGACCATCCCGTCGCTCGCTCCCGGGGCGTCCTCGACGATCACCGTGAAGGCCACCGTCGGCGATGCGACGCCGATCGGGAACCTGCGCAACAACGCGTGCGCCGTGGCGACCTCCACGAACCAGGCGTGCGACTGGGACGACACCACCATCACCAAGAAGACGACGCCGGTGCTGACCATCAGCAAGGACGACGGCCAGGGTGATGTGAAGCTCGGCCAGGACCTCACGTACGACATCGTCGTGCGGAACACCGGAGACGGCGCAGCCACGAACGTCGTGGTCAGCGACCCGCTCCCGGCCGGTCTCGACTTCGTCTCGGGCAGCGGCCCGTCGGGAGTGACGGTGAGCGCCTCCGGGCGCAACGTGACCGCCAACCTCGGCACGCTGGCGCCCGGGCAGTCGGTCACGCTGAAGGTGAACGCGAAGGTCAACCAGTCGGCTCCTCCCGGGGCGCTGACCAACCAGGCCTGCGCGGTCGCCGGGAACGCGGCGAACGTCTGCGCGACCGACACCGACACCGTCAAGCGCGAGTTCTTCCAGTACACGTTCAACTCGAACCCGACCGACCCGACGCCGGGTCAGGCCGTGACGTATCGGATGGAGTTCGGCAACAACGGCAATGTCGACTCGGCGAACGCGGAGATCGCGTACACGCTGGCCGGCATCCTCGACGATTCCAGCTGGAACCCGTCGAGCGTGACGGCCAACCGCGGCACCGTCACCGTGAGCGGCGACAGCATCGACTGGAAGGGACCCCTCGCCTCCGGTGAGACGGTCGTGATCACCTTCACCGGTGTCTGGAACGGGAACGGCGACGGCTTCGCCTTCCCGAACGTCACCTACTACGGCAGCGCGCGCTAGCCGGCACTCAGGCGGACGCGCGGGTGCAGGCCCCTCTTCTGGGGGTGGCCTGTGCTCGCGCGTTCGCCTGTTTCCGCGTGTGAGTGAGTCAGTCGCGGTCGGCGCGACTGATGAGGTCCATCAGCTCGTCGAGCGTGTCGACGTCGATGACCTCGGTGCCGTCGGGCTCGCGCACCTCGATGCCGTCGACCTCGAGCTCCTCATCGAGCTGCACCAGGATGCGCGACTCCGGGAACTGCTTGGGGGCGACGAACGCCAGCAGCACGGCGTCCGCGAACACGACCACCGACGTGGCCTCGAGGTCGTCCCGCAGGTCGATCTGTTCGACGACGGGCTCGTCCTGCACCGCGTCCTCGATGTCGAGCGCGACCTCCTCGACGATCGCCCGCCAGCGCTTCTCGCTCATCGAGAGCACGCGCGCGATGGCCGCGACGAGCTCGTCCGGATCCAGGTCCTCCGCGGTCTCGTCGCCCTCCAGCTCGGGGTCGACGTTCACGTTCACGACGGTGCCGGCGGCATCCAGGCTCGCCCGGCCGTAGACGAGACCGTTCTCGGACACGGGGTCTTCGAGCAGACCGCTCTCGACGATGCGGGACAGGAGGAGATCGAGCGCCATGCTTCCAGTCTCGCGCATCTCGCCCGCCGTGGGCCCTGGTTCTTCCGCGACCGGAATCTCGGACGCGCGTAATCGATCCGCCCCCTCCGCCTCTTGTTCACCGGACCATCCCGACTCGACGGCCCCCGGCCGCATTCGAAAGGCAGGCTGCTGTGACCCGTCCCCTCTCCCGTTGCATCGGCGTCGCGCTCGCCGTCGGCGCCGTTCTCGCCCTGGCGATCCCGTCATCCGCGCTTCCGGCGGCGGCGGAGGTCGCCCCCGACGCCCCCGCCCTGAACTGGGTCGTGAACACCGCCCCCGGTGCGGCGAGCGACGAGACGCTGCGCGCGGCCATCGCCGACGCGGGAGGGACGCTGCTGATCTCGTACCCGGAGATCGGGGTCACCGTCGTCCGGGCGCCCGAGGGGGAGTTCGCGGCGCAGCTCCGCGCTCAGCCGTGGGTGCAGTCCGTCGGCCCCACCCGCACGTCGACCACGCCGGATCGCCTTCCCGAGCCGGCGGTATCGGCAGCCGGGGTCACCGAGGAGCCGGAGGCCATGCCCGCCGAGGGCACCGCGTGGGACACCGTCGCCGTCGGCGCGACGACCCCGGGCGGCGCAGGCGTGGTCGTGGGGGTCGCGGACAACGGCATCGACGCCGGGCATCCCGACCTCGCCGACCGCATCGACCCGGCGCTCTCCGTCGGGTGCGGGGTCAACGGCGTCCCGGACACCCGGCCTGCCGCGTGGCAGCCGCGCGCGGGGTTCGTCGGTGCCCACGGGACCCATGTGGCAGGGAGCATCGCCGGTGCCGCGAACGGCTCCGGCGTCCGCGGCATCGCCCCGGATGCGCGAGTCGCCGCCATCAAGGTCGACAACCAGACCGGGCACATCTACCCCGAAGCCAGCATCTGCGCGACGATGTGGGCGGTCCGACACGACATCCCCGTCGTGAACCACAGCTACTACGTCGACGCCTGGTACGTGTGGTGCGCCGGCGAGGACACGCAGTCCGCCGCGCTGGAAGCCCTCCGCCGCACGTACGCCTATGCGCACGACCAGGGCGTCGTCAACGTCGCCGCCGTGGGGAACGAGAGCCAGGACCTCGCCACCATGACCACCGACGTCCTCAGCCCGGACGACGGGGCCCCGGAGCCGCGTGCCGTCGACTCCTCCTGCCTGAAGGCCCCTGCCGGACTGCCGGACGTGATCTCCGTCGCCGCCGCCGATCAGGACGAGACCAGCGGCGCCGTCGTCATGGCCGGATTCTCCAACTACGGCGCAGGCAAGGTGACCGTCACCGCCCCGGGAGTCGTCTGGTCCGCGGTGACCCGCCAGGACGACGGCTCGATCTACGCCCTGTTCCCCGGTACGTCCATGGCCTCGCCGCACGTCGCGGGGCTCGCCGCTCGCATGCTCGCCGCCGACCCGACGCTCACTCCCGACGAGGTCACGCGTCGCATCAGGGCCACGGCCGACGGCGTCGCCGACGAGGGACCGGATCGGGTGGGCGCCGGACTCATGGATGCCGACATCGGTACCTCCGTCCCCGCTGTCGGGGTCTACTCCCGCGTGGCGCTCACCGGGCAGCCCTTCCGGGTGACCGGCAGCGGGCATGCGCCGCGGAGCACCGTGGAGCTCCGCGTGGGCACCGCCACCATGCCGGTGCAGACCGATGCGCAGGGACGGTTCGCGACCGTGTTCCCCGTCCCCGCGGATGCTCCGGCCGGGCCGAGCACCCTGATCGCCGGCGAGGCCAGGGCTCCCATCGTCATTCGCACCTCCCCGGCCACGCCGACCATCCTCACCCCGAAGGCCGGGGCCACGATCACCGCGACCACGACGACCATCTCGGGTACCGGCGTCCCGGGCTCCCGGGTCCGCGTGGACGTGCGCGACGGAGAACTGACGCCGTTCCTGCGGTTCGTGACCGTGCGCGACGACGGCACCTGGACCGTGGACGCACCGCTGACGCAGGGGACGTATGAGGTCGTGGCCAGGACGATCGTCGGCGGCGACACCTCGGCCCTCACGGCGCCCGTGCGGTTCTCGGTGCACACGAAGTCGGCGATCGGCTACTCGGTCGAGCTCTCCCCGCAGCCCGGGGCCACGCACGACACGCTCATCCTCCTCGACCTCGCCAACGCCGGGGCGGCGGGCGGACGGGCGGTCGTCGACATCGATCTGACGGCTTTCGAGGACGTCGAGGTCCCGGTGCCGACGGTGGGCGAGGTCGAGCGGACGGCCCGCGGGCTGCGATGGACCCTCACGCTGGAATCCGCGGAGAAGGCCCAGCTGCAGATCCCCGCGACCTCCGGCGACGAGCCGGCATTCCCCGTGATCGCTGTTCGATGAGACAGGCGGTCACGCCGGTTCAGGCGCTTTCCGGAAGCGAGGGCCTGAACCGGCGTGACGGCCTGCGTGTCAGAGCCACCTCTTGTACTTGAACACCCCGTAGAGCCCGACCGCGAACGCGGCCATCGCCCCGATCGCCATCGGATACCCGAACGCCCAGTGCAGCTCGGGCATCACGTCGAAGTTCATGCCGTAGACCGTGCCGACGAGCGTGGGCGCGAAGATGATGGCCGCCCACGAGGAGATCTTCTTGATCTCGTCGTTCTGGGCGAGCCCCGCCTCCGAGTGCCGCCGGGCGACCAGCGCCGACTGCACCGTCAGGGCGTTCTCCAGGATCGCACGGAACGAGTCGACCCGCTCGTTCACGCGGATCGTGTGGTCGAGCACGTCGCGGAGGGAGCGCTGCAGCTCCTCGTCGATCCGGTACTTCTCCGATCCGCGGCGCAGCCACTCCAGCATGCCGCTCAGCGGGTGCACCGCGCGCTGGAAGTTGATGACCTCGCGGGAGAGTTCGTAGATGCGGCGGGAGAGGGCGTCGTCGTCGCTGTCGCCGAAGAGCTGGTCCTCGATCTCGTCGATGTCGTTCTCCAGGCCCGCCACGACGGGCTCGTACTCGTCCACGACCTCGTCGAGGATCGCGTAGAAGACCGCCTCCGGTCCCATCGCGAGCAGCTCCGGGTTGGCCTCCATCCGGCGGCGGACCGCGGCGAGGTTCGGCGACTCCGCGTGGCGGATCGTCACCACGAAGTCGGGGCCGATGAACAGGTGCAGCTCACCGAACTCGATCGACTCCTCCTTGTCGCGGTATCGGGCGGGGCGCAGCACGGCGAAGAGCGTGTCGCCGTAGCGCTCCACCTTGGAGCGCTGATGCCCCGAGAGCGCATCCTCGACGGCGAGCGGATGCAGATCGAACTCGCGGGCGACGGACGCGACCTCTTCCGGACTCGGCCGGTACAGGCCGATCCACGCGATCCCGCCGGCGGCGTCCAGCATCCGGTAGGTCTCGTCCAGGTTCTTCGGGGTCTCCACGCGACGTCCGTGGACGTACACGCCGTTGTCGATGAGCGCCATGATGCGGCTCCGTTCTCGCGGGCGCACGCAGACGCTTGTCTCGCGTGCGGATTCGTCAGGGGGCGGGAGACGCCGCCGATGACTGCGAGGCGAGAGGCACGGACGCGGAGCAGGAGCTCAACGCGTGGGTGCCGGGAAGCGCGACGCAGCGAGGGCGGCGTCGTTACTATCGTCGGACATCGCCATCACCGCCTTTCCGTGCTTCTCCGGGGCCAGCTTACTCCTCCGTTTCGAATCGCCCGAATGGCCCCATTCCGGCCGCAGATGCCGCCAAGTGCGCGATTCGAAGGGGTCAGGGGACGATCGCGTCGATGTAGCCGCCGTCGACCCGGACGGCCGCGCCCGTTGTCGCCGAGGCGAGCGGGGACGCGAGGTACGCGACCATGTTCGCGATCTCCTCCGGTTCGATGAGCCGCTGCAGCAGGGACTGGGGACGGTGCACGCGCATGAACTCGCGCTGGGCCTCCTCCCACGGCAGCTGCGGATCCACGAGCGAGTAGACGAAGTCCTCCACGCCGCCGGTGTGGGTCGGTCCCGCGAGCACCGAGTTCACCGTCACACCCGTGCCGGCTGCCTCCTTCGCGAACCCCCGGGAGACGGCGAGCAGCGCGGTCTTCGACATCCCGTAGTGGATCATCTCCGCCGGGATCACGACCGCGGAGTCGCTGGCGATGTCGAGCACCCGACCCCAGCCGCGCTCCTTCATGCCGGGCAGGGTCGCGCGGATGAGCCGGACGGCGGCGAGCACGTTCACGTCGAAGTACCGGCGCCACTTGTCGTCGGAGATGTCGAGCGCGGGGGTGGCCCCGAAGATGCCGAGGTTGTTGACGAGGATGTCGACGTCTCCGGTGGCGGCGAGCACGCGGGCGGCGCCGTCTTCCGTGGTGACGTCGCCCGGCGCGGCGACGAGGTTCCGGTCCGGGTTCTCCTCCTGCAGCGCGGCGATGACCGACGACACGGTCTCGGGGTTCCGGCCGTTGACGGCGACCCGAGCTCCCGCATCGGCCAGAGTCGTGGCGATGGCGAGTCCGATGCCCTGGGTCGAACCCGTGACGAGGGCCGTCTTCCCGGCGAGGTCGATGCGCATGATGTCTCCTCCGTGTCGCTGCGGCCTCCGGTGCAACGCCCGCCGCGCCGGTTTCATGCCCGCCCGCTCTCCGCCTCCGTGCGGGGCGGGAGTGGGACATGCCGTCTCCGTGCGGGACGGGAAACGGGCCGGGGACGGGAGTGGAAGGCGCGGTTTTGATCCCGCACGGCGGGACGCGGCACGTGCGGGACGGGAAACGCGCCTGGGGGGACGGGAGTGGGAGCGTTTTTGATCCCGCGAGGTGGGCGGGGCGGGCGGGTGCGGGCGGGGGCTAGAGGGGGATGGGGGTGCCGGCGCGGGAAGCGGACTCCTGCGCGGCCTTCACGATCTCGACGGTGCGGATGCCGACACCGGCGTCGGGCTGGGGCTGACGGCCCGCGCGCACGGCCTGCACGAACTCCTCGAGCAGCAGGGCGTCGAGGTCGGCCCCGACCGGGGTCCAGGTCTCGCCGTGGGCATCGTGTCCGGCCACGCCCTTCGCGAAGGGGCTCACGGTCACGGTCCCGCGCTCGGCCACGACCTCGAGGGTGAGGCCGCCCCAGGTCGGCGAGCTCAGCGGCCAGCTCCACGAGCAGTCGATCGTGGCGATCACCCCGCTCGGGTACTGGATCGTCACGAGGCCCCCGGTCTCGACCGCGAGGTCCCGCTCCCCGTGCAGGATGCTGTTCGACACCGCGCGGACGGTCTGCGCCCGCTCACCCAGGAGATCGTCGAGGAGGTCGGCGCAGTGCACGACGTGGTCGACCAGGGCACCGCCGCCGGCGAGCGCGGGATCGGTGAACCAGGCCCGGTCCTGCGGGAGCTTGCCGTTGTTGATGCCGGTGACGCCGAGGATATTCCCGAGGCGTCCGCTGCGCAGCTCGGCGACGGCGTCGCGCACCGCGGGGGAGAAGCGCACCGGGTACGCCACCATGAGCAGCACGCCCGCCCGGTCGCAGGCGTCGCGCATCGCGATCGCGTCCTCGACCGTCGTCGCCAGCGGCTTCTCGCACAGCACGTGCACGCCGGCCGCGGCGGCCTGCTCGACGAGGGCGCGGTGACGGGAGTTCTCGGCGGCCACCACGACCGCGTCCGGGCCCCAGGCGAAGGCCTCGTCGTAGGTCTCGACGTACGCGACCCCGAGCTCCGCGGCCAGGGCGGCACCGCGCGGAGCGTCGTCCGGGGCGGAGACGCCGTCGGGGTCGGCGGCGATCAGCTCGACACCGGGCAGCTGCTGCAGCGCGTGCACGTAGCTGAGGGCGTGCGTGTGCGCGAAGGACAGCACGGCGATCCGCAGCGGGCGGGGAGCGGTCATCGGGTGGCCTCCTCGGCGACGGCGACGGCGGGGGACGAAGCGGGGAGGGTGACCGGGGCTCCGGAGGCGATCGAGGCGTAGGCGGCCTCGGCGACCGCGACCGCCTGGATGCCGTCCTCCGGGGCCACGGCGGCGTCGCGTCCCTCCGCGATGGCGGCCACGAAGTCGGCGATCTCCGCGTAGTACGGGCTCTCCTCGGGTGACATCGGGGGGAGGTAGTCGGTCGCGCCCTCGACGAGCACGGCGTCGGTGCGCAGCGTGTGGTCCTCGGCGCTGTCGTAGCGCAGGCGCCCCTCGGAACCGGCGACCTCGACGCTGGTGCGGAACGGCATGCCGGGCTGCACCCAGCTCGCGTGCACGTGGCTGATGACCCCGTTGCGGTGGGTGAGCACGACATGCGCCGTGACCGGGGCCGGAACGCGGTCGTCGACCGTCGGCGGGTTCTGCACCGCGTAGACGCTGTCGACCGGCCCGGCGAACCACAGCGCCTGATCGATGTCGTGGATCATGAGGTCGCGGATGACGCCGCCGCCCGCCCGCTCCGAGAAGAACCAGGGGGCCTGGGGTGCGGCGCCGAGGCGACGGAAGCGCTGCACGGCAGGAGTGCCGATCTGCCCGGCGTCGATGCCGGCCTTGATGCGGGCGTACTCCCCCATGTAGCGCACGACGTGCGCGGGGAACAGCCGCACTCCCGCGGCGGCTGCGGCGGCGGTCACCTCGGCGGCGGCCTCCGCGGTCGCGGCGAGCGGCTTCTCGCAGATCACGTCGATCCCCCGGGCGATGGCCCGAAGGGCGAAATCGGCGTGGGTGCTGCTCGGCGTGACGATGTCGACGACGTCGACCAGCTCCAGGAGCGCGTCGACGTCCGCCACGACCTCGAACCCGTATTCCGCGGCGATCTCCTCCGCGCCCTCCTTCGAGGTGACGAAGCCCTGCACGCCGAGCGCCCGCCAGGCGTCGGCGTGCACGCGGGAGATCCCGCCCGCGCCGATGAGTCCGACCTTCAACGTGCTCACTGCTTCTCCTCGGGGTCGTCGCCGGCCGCGGGGTCGTGCGGCAGGGGGGTGATCGGTGGGGCGGGCATGTCCTCGATGCCGTAGATGTCGCCCGGATGCCGCTGGAACGCGTGCACGACGGCGCCGTGGGCGGCTGCTTCCGCTCCCAGCCGTGCCTCCGCGACGGGCACCTGGAACGGCAGCCCCAGGTGGCCGGGCAGGGCGGCGCGCAGAGGGTCGAGCAGCTGCTCGTGCGCGGCCGAGAGTCCACCGCCGATCACCACCATGGCGGGGTCGACCGTCATGATCAGCGTCGCGATCCCGTGGGCGAGTTCGTCGATGAAGCCGTCGAGCTCCTGCCGGGCGGCCTGCTCCCCGCTGCGCGCCAGGGCGAACACCTCGGCGGCGGTCGGGGCGGTGCGCCACGAGATCTGCCCGGTCTCGGTGTTCAGGCCCCGGAAGGCGAGGCGGCCGATGTCTCCCGCCGCGTTGTGGATGCCGCGCCGGGGGCGGCCACCGAGGATGAGGCCCATGGCGATGCGGTTGCCGACCGAGAGATAGATGACGTCGTCGACGAGCTGTGCGACGCCGAGGTGATGCTCCGCGACGGCCGCGAGCCGCACGCCGTTGTCGACCGCCACGGGGCAGCCGAACGCCTGGCGCAGCTGCGAGCCGATGTCGATGCCGGACCACTCCGGGATGACGACCGAGGTGGTGACCCGTCCGTCGTCGTCGACGATGCCGGGCAGGGAGACGCCGATCGCCCGCAGACCGGTGCGCGGCAGCGAGAGCCGGGCGAGTGTGCGTCGCACGTCGTCGATCACGGCGGCGAGCTTGGCCGGGCCGTCTGGCTGCTCCGCGACGCCGGGGAAGGTGCGTTGAGCGATGACCACCCCCGCGAGGTCCGCGACGACGACCCGGACGCTCGCGACGCCGATGTCCACGCCCACCACCACACCGGCGGCGGCATGGAACGAGTAGCGGCGGGCGGGCCGACCGGCGCCTCCGCCGACCTGCGCCGGGGCGTCGACGAGGAGGCCGGAGTCGGAGAGCACCGCCACGGCGTTCTCGACGGAGGTGCGGGAGACGTCGAGCGACCGGGAGAGGTCGCTGACCGTCGCCGGTCCGGCGTCGCGCAGCCGGAGTGCGGACCGCGCCACGATCGAGAGCGGACTGGTCGCGCCCATCGGGTCCCTCCTTCGTCTCCGCCGTTGGTGCGATCAAATTAGCACACCCGATTCTCAGATCGGGGATTGTTGTTCACGGCCGAGAAACACGGCCGAAACAAGGCTCTGAGAACTTGTGCTTGACGAATTATCCAAAGCCAATGTCATAATGAACCGTACTCAGCACGGTTTACGCAAAGGAGCACCATGCGCGTCAGCAAGATCACCGGCGTCGTCGCGGGAGTCGCGGCCGCCACCCTGTTGGCCGGATGTTCGGCCGGCGGAGGCAACACCGCAGAGGGCGAGCAGGACATCACGGTCTGGCTCTACCCCGTCATCGCCGACGAGGCGGTGCACAAGGACTTCTGGGACTCGACCATCGAGGCGTTCGAGAAGGAGAACGAGAACGTCAACGTGAAGTACGAGATCTTCCCGTGGGCGAACCGTGACGAGGCCCTGCAGACGGCGATCGCCGCCGGCAAGGGACCGGACGTCGTCTACCTCATCCCCGACCAGCTCGCGGCGTACCAGAAGTCGATCGCCCCGCTGAACGACCTGCTCAGCGAGGAGCGCCAGGGCGACCTGCTCCCCAACGTCAAGGAGTCGGTCACGCTCGGCGGCGACATCCTCGGCGCCCCGATCCTCACCAGCGCGCAGCCGCTCATCTGCAACGCGGCCGCGTTCGAGGCCGCCGGGGTGACCGAGTACCCGGAGACGTGGGACGACATCGCCGAGATGGCCCCGGCCTTCGTCGACAAGGGCATGTACGCCCTCAACTACCCGGCGTCGGCCGAGAACACCCTCAACCTCACCTACTACCCGCTGCTGTGGCAGGCCGGCGGCGAGGTCTACACCGAGGACGGCGAGGTCGGCTTCGACAGCGAGGCCGGTGAAGAGGCCCTCACCTTCCTGACCGACCTGGCCGAGGAGGGGGCGCTCGACCCGGAGGCCCTCACCACCAACGTCCCGCTGGAGCAGACCGCCATCGCCCAGGGCAAGGTCGCCTGCACCTGGAACAACGCCGTGACCGAGGTCGCGCCGTTCTGGGGCGAGGAGAACGTCAAGGTCCTCGCGCCGCTGACCGACAAGGAGTCCGTGGCCTACGGCACCGTCGGCTCGCTGTCCGTGCTCAAGGGCTCGAAGGCCCCCGAGGCCGCAGCGGCCTTCGCCGAGTTCGCGACCGGCGCCGACGTCGTCGAGCCGTACCTCAAGGCCGCCGGCTACTTCTCCGCGCTCAGCACCACCGAGCCGCTGTACGCCGACGACCCGCTCCTCGGCGAGGTCGAGAAGTACGTCCCCGACACCACGGTGGGCGAGCTCGACGCCAGCTCCCGTGCGCTCATGGGCGTGCTCTCGCCGGAGATCCAGGCCGCCCTGCTGGGCCAGAAGTCCCCGGCCGACGCCCTGAAGGACGCCGCGGCCGCCGCAGCCCCGCTGCTGCAGAAGTGACACCCGGGGGCGTGCGGGTACCCGCCGCACGCCCCCTCTCTCCCGCCCCCCACGTGAGGAATCGACAATGACGACGGCCACCACGGCGCCGAAGCCCGCAGGACGGGTCGCCCGGGTGCTCGCCCGACGGGAAGCGCGCGTCGCGTTCCTGTTCGTGCTCCCCGCCTTCCTGCTGTTCATCGCCTTCCGCTTCGGCCCGAGCATCGCGGGTGTGGCGCTGAGCTTCTTCGACTACGACATCTCCGGCGAGATCGCCTGGCGCGGCCTCGACCACTTCCAGCGCCTCGTCGCCGACCCGCTGTTCTGGCGGGCGCTGGGGACCACCCTCATCTACACGGTCTTCGCGGTGCCGATCGCGCTCGTGCTGTCGACGATCATGGCCCTCGGCGTGCGCCGCGCCTTCCGCGGCGCCCGGTTCTTCCGCTCGATCTTCTTCCTCCCCGTCATCACCTCGCTCGTGCTGGCCGGCTCGATCTTCGTCTGGATCTTCTCCGCCAACGGCCCGTGGTCCGCGCTGATGGCCCCGCTCGGTCTCGGCGGCTCCTGGCTCGGCAGCACCGTGCTCGTGATCCCCGCGATCGTCGTCGTGGGCGTCTGGTCCCGGTTCGGCTACGGGATGATGATCCTCATCGCCGCCCTGCAGGACGTGCCGCGCGAGCTGGAGGAGGCGGCGCTGGTCGACGGCGCGAACGCCTGGCAGCGCTTCCGGTGGATCATCCTCCCGCACCTGCGCCCGACGTTCTTCTTCCTCGCGGTGATCGAGACGACGGCCGCCTTCCAGGTCTTCGACGTCATCTACGTGATGACCCAGGGCGGGCCGGCGAACGCGAGCTACTCGCTCGTCTACATGCTCTACGACCAGGGCTTCCGCTACTTCGACTACGGCTACGCGGCCGCGGTGGGCGTGGCCCTGTTCCTCATGACCCTCTTGGTCGCCCTCATCCAGCGCCTCGTGATCGGAAAGCAGAAATGACCGCCCTCCTGCAGCCGCCGACGCAGACGACGCCGCCCGCGACGCGTCCCGCCGCGCGGAAGCGCCGTTCGTTCCGCGCGCTCGAGCCGACCGGCTGGGGCATCGCCGTCCGCTGGATCTGGCTGAGCCTCGCCGGCATCCTCAGCTTCTTCCCCTTCTACGCCATGGTCGTGCTGAGCCTGAAGCCGGGCATGCTCGTCGAGCTCCCCGGCTCGCTGCTCCCCTGGAACGACATCTCGTTCGAGGCGTACGAGCAGGTGCTCGCCGGGCAGAACATCCTCGTCTGGCTGTTCAACACGCTCGTCTACTCGCTCGTGTCGGTCGTGGCGGTGCTGTTCCTCTCCGCGCTCGCCGGATACGCCTTCGCCAAGAAGCGCTTCCGCGGCAAGGAGGTCATGTTCTGGTCGTTCCTGGCGATGGTCATGGTGCCGTTCCACGTGACGCTGATCCCGACGTTCATCCTCATGGCGAACCTCGGCGGCATCGACACCTACTGGGGCCTCATCCTGCCGACGCTCGCGAACGCGCAGGCGGTCTTCCTCATGCGCCAGTTCATCCAGGGCCTTCCCGACGAGCTGTTCGAGGCGGCCCGCATCGACGGCGCCGGCGAGTTCCGCATCTTCCTGCGGATCGTGCTGCCGCTGTGCAAGCCGATCCTCGCGACGCTCGGGATCTTCGTCTTCCTCTGGCACTGGAACGACTTCCTCTGGCCGCTCATCATCGCCAAGTCCAACTCGATGTTCACCCTCACCGTGGGCATCTCGTCGCTGCAGCAGCAGGATGTGCCGCTCAGCACCATGCTCGCCGGCTCCGTCGTGGCGCTGCTGCCGATCTTCCTCGCGTACCTCATCGCTCAGCGGTACGTGCAGGAGGGCGTCACCGGCACCGGGATCAAGGGCTGAGAAGAAGGGAACCGCACGACAATGACGCAGTACGCATTCGCCTCCGAGGCCGAGCTCGAGGAGGCGCTGGCCACCCCGAGCGACGGGCTCGTGGCCGACCTCGCCCAGGGCTCCGGAGACCTCGTGATCCTCGGCGCCGGCGGCAAGATGGGACCAACCCTGGCGATGCTCGCCCGGCGCGGCCTGGACGCCGCCGGCCGCACCGACGACGCGGTGTACGCGGTCTCCCGCTTCGGCGACGCCGCCATCCGCGAGCGCCTGGAGGCCGCGGGGGTCCGCGTCGTGCCGTTCGACCTCATCGAGAACGACGACCTCGCCGGTCTCCCCGACGCCCCGAACGTGGTGTTCATGGTGGGCGCGAAGTTCGGTGCCGCGACCAACGCCTCCTGGGCGTGGGAGGTCAACGCGGCCCTTCCCGACCGCATCGCCCGCCGGTACCGCGACAGCGCGATCTCGGTGCTCTCCACCGGGAACGTGTACCCGTTCGTCCCTGCCGCCTCGGGCGGTGCCGCCGAGGAGACCACGCCCGCGCCGATCGGCGAGTACGCGCAGTCCTGCCTCGGACGGGAGCGCGTCTTCGAGTTCGGGGCGCAGGAGCGCGGCACCAAGGTCGCGATCATCCGTCTGAACTACGCCGTCGACCTCCGCTACGGGGTGCTCGCCGACATCGGCAGCGCCGTGCACGCGGGCGAGCCGGTCTCGGTCGCCACCGCCAACGTCAACGTGATCTGGCAGGGCTACGCGAACGAGGTCGTGCTGCGCAGCCTGGTGCATGCCTCCACCGACCCCTTCGTGATCAACCTCACCGGCCCGGAGCTGCTCAGCGTCTCCTCGATCGCCCACCGCTTCGGCGAACTGTTCGAGCGGGAGGTCGAGATCGTGGACGAGCCGCAGTCGACCGCGCTGCTCAGCGATGCGCGCCGCTGCATGGCCCTGTTCGGCTACCCGTCCGTCTCCGCCGAGGAGCTCATCCGCATGCAGGCCGGCTGGATCCGCGACGGACTGCCGATGATCGCCAAGCCCACCAAGTGGGCCGTACGGGACGGGAAGTTCTGATGACCGACGCCGCTGCGCGGACCGCGACCGTGCCGTCGCTGCGCCCTGAGGCCGCCGCGACCCTCGCCCGCGGCGCCGTGATCCCGGCCCATCCGCTCGCCCTCACCGCCGCGCGCACGCTCGACGAGCGCCGGCAGCGGGCGCTCTCCCGCTACTACCTCGACGCCGGGGCCGGCGGCCTCGCCATCGGCGTGCACACGACGCAGTTCGAGATCCGCGACCCGGAGCACGCGCTCTTCGAGCCGGTGCTCGCGCTGGCCGCGGAGGAGATGGACGCCCGCGGCGACGCGACCCTCGTGCGCATCGCCGGCGTGGCCGGCGACACGGCCCAGGCGGTCGCCGAGGCGGAGCTCGCCCGCTCCCTCGGCTACGACGCCGTGCTGGTGAGTCCCCGCGTCGCGGGTGCGGACGAGCGTGCCCTGCTCGACCGCGCCCGCGCCGTCGGCGAGGTGCTGCCGCTGGTCGGCTTCTACCTGCAGACCGCGATCGGCGGACCGGTGCTCGGCCGCGAGTTCTGGCGGGAGTTCGCCGCCATCCCGTCCGTCGTCGCGGTGAAGGCGGCGCCCTTCGACCGCTACCGCACTCTCGAGCTCGTGCGAGGCGTGGCCGCCTCGGGACGCGCGGACGAGATCGCGCTGTACACGGGCAACGACGACGCGATCGTCGCCGACCTGCTCTCCGAGTTCCACGTGGACTCCCCGTCCGGGCGCCGCACCCTCCGGTTCGTCGGCGGGCTGCTCGGCCAGTGGGCGGTCGGCACGCACGCAGCGGTCGCGCTGCTGGAGCGGGTGCACCGCGCCCTGGCGGGAGACGCGGAGGCCTACCGCGAGGTGGGACGCCGTGCCTCGGACATGGTGGACGTGAACCAGGCCGTGTTCGACCCGGGCAACGACTTCCACGGGGTCATCGCCGGGGTGCACGAGATGCTCCGCCAGCAGGGGCTTCTCGAAGGCATCTGGTGCCTCGACCCGGCCGAGGGCCTCTCGCCGGGACAGGCGGAGGAGATCGCCCGCGTCCGGCATGCGTATCCGGAGCTCAACGACGACGCGTTCATCGCCGAGAACCTCGAGGCCTGGCTGCGATGACCGCCGGCACGGGCGCTCCGAGCGTGGTCGCGGTCGTCTCCGCCGAGCTGTTCGCGGAGTTCTTCTCGCCCGAGGACGCGGCGCGCTTGGAGGCCGTCGCGGCGCGGCTCGGCGGGACGTTCGTGCGGGTGGACCGGCTCACGGATGCGGTGCTCGACGGGGCACGCGTCGTGGTGACGAGCTGGGGCGTGGGTCCCTTCGATCACGCCGTGCTCGCCACGCTCCCGAAGCTGGAGCTCGTCGCGCACACCGGGGCCACGATCAAGCCCTTCGCGACCGACGAGCTGTTCGACCGCGGCGTGCGGGTGACGCAGGCCGGGGCGGGTATGGCCCGGTCGGTGGCGGAGGTGTCGCTGACCTTCACGCTCGCGCTGCTGCACCGGGTGCCCGAGATGCACGACGCCCTGCGCGCCGGGAGCGGCTGGTGGGACGCGGAGGCCGTCGGGGTGCAGCACGAGATCCTCGGCGCGCCCATCGCGGTCATCGGCGCCTCCCGGACCGGGCGGGCGTACCTCGAGCTCCTCCGGGCGCTCGGCGCACAGCCGCTGCTCGTCGACCCCACGCTGGACGCGGCCGAGGCGTCGTCCCTCGGGGCGGAGCTCGTGACGCTCGACGAGGCGCTCCGTCGCGCGCAGATCGTCGCGGTGCACGCCCCGACCCTGCCCGAGACGCATCACCTGATCGGTGCACGCGAACTCGCCCTGATGCCGGACGGCGCGGGCCTGGTGAACACGGCGCGCTCCTGGCTCGTCGACGAGGCCGCCCTGCTCGCCGAGCTCCGGCGCGGCCGGTTGAGCGCCGCGATCGACGTGTTCGACGAGGAGCCCCTCCCCGCGGAGAGTCCCTTCCGCTCGGCACCGCGCGTGCTGCTCACTCCGCACCGCGCGGCCGGGACCAGGGAGGGCCGACTGCGGCAGGGGCGGATCGTCGCCGACGAGCTCGACGCCTTCGCTGCGGGGCGGCCGCTCGCACACGCCGTCGACCGCGCCCAGCTCTCCTCGATGGCATGAGCGCCGTAGTCGTGCGGTCGGCGCGGGCGGAGGACCAGCCCGCCCTCGCGGCACTGTGGGCGGCCGCCTTCACACCGCCCCTCGCGCCGGACCAGTGGCTCGTGGACGACGAGCGGCTGAGCCACACGCTCGTCGCGGAAGACGACGAGGGCGTGTGCGGGTCGATCTTCGGACTGCCGAAGCGCCTGCGGGAATCGGACGGCGGTGTGGCGCGGGTGCACGCGATCGGCAGTGTGGCGGTCGCCGAGCGGGCTCGCGGTCGGGGCCTGGCCCGCCGGCTCGTGGCCGCCACCCTGGACGCGGCGGGTGACGCCGACTGGGCCCTGCTGTTCACCGGAACCCCCGACGTGTACCGGTCGAGCGGCTTCACGACCTTCTCGATGCCCCGTGCTTTCGCCGGGCCGTGGGCGGCGTCGGCGACGGCCCCGGAGTCCGCCTCGGTCGCGCGCGAGTGCGTAGGACTCGGTGTCCTCGGCCCGCTGCGCGAGGTCTACGAGCGCTCCCGCACCGGTGTGGTCGTGCTCGCTCCGGTGCGCGGCGACCGCGACTGGACGATGGCGGAGGTGCGGCTGCGTGGCACCACGCTGTATCGGCTCGCCGAGGCGGAGGCGACGGTCGGCTACGCGGTGGCGGAGGTGCGCGACGGCATCGGGCTGCTGCACGAGAGCGCGACCGATCCCACCGTGGCCGATCCGGCCGCGGTGCGGCACACCCTGCTGGAGGCCGTGGCCGCGGACTGGGCCGCGGCGGGCGTCCGCACCTGCGAGCTGGCCGTCCCCGCGCTCGCCGCGGAGGAGGCCGCCGTCCGGGCGTTCGCTCCCGCGGCCGTGCGGCAGGACGACCGCACCGGGATGATCCGCCCGCTTCGCCGCCAGGCCCGGGTGGACGGCATCCGCCACTTCACGGCGGGCGACTACTTCTGAGCATCCGCTCGGAGAGCGCTGGGGATCGGGGACTGATCGGTGACCGCGATCCGGCCGAGGGCCGGACGCCTGACCGCGGCGAGGACGCCGCAAGGAGGATGAGCATGACCCAGCTGGACACCACCACCGAGACCGCGGCGATGCGCAGTCGACGGATGCTGCTCGCCGGTTTCGGCGCCGCCGCCCTGGGCGGGGTCGCCGCGATCGGCGCGCCCGCCGCGGCCCAGGCCGCGGGACCCGCCGTGCCGCAGGAGTCGTCGGGCTCGAAGAACGTCGCGCACGGAGGCGTCGCCACCGCCCTCGCGACGCGCAAAGGCAAGGAGGGCGACCTCGTGCGCACGAGCGGCTACGCGACCCCCGGCGACGGCGGCGACGGGCTCTACCGCTTCGTGAAGAAGGACGCCCCCACGGCGAACGGCGGCACGGTGCTCGCGGGGCCGAAGGGCGGAGCCTGGGTGCTCGTGCACGACGGCACGGTCGACTTCCGGAAGTTCGGCATCATGGACGCCTCCGCGCCCGCGGACGACGCGCTCGATGCGATGGTGGGCGACGCCCGGGTGCGACGCGTGGAGGCGCACACCGACCTCAACTTCGTCCGCCGCCACAAGTTCTCCCGGTCGAACATCGCCTTCGACTTCGGGAACCACCTGATGACGACCGAGGGTATCGAGAACGCCGGGAAGGACGACCCCTTCGCGGCCGTCATGTTCTTCCGCGGCGAGGTGACCGACGCGGTGCAGGAGGCGAAGCTCGGCGAGGACGTGCCCGACCTCGCCGACATCTTCCCCGTCGCCGACTCGTCGTTCTTCGCGGTCGGAGAGTGGTACGCCGCCGAGGTCAACGCGCTGTCGGGCCGCTGGGAGCGCGAGCTGCAGCGGCTGGTGCAGGTGACCCAGATCGTCGACGGTCGGCACATCCGCGTGAACTACAAGAACGGCTGGCCGCTCGGCAAGGACCGCACGATGACCTGGCGGCACGTGAAGCCGGTGCAGGACGTGACGGTGTCGAACCTGAAGTTCCTCGGCAAGGGGACGGACGAGTACACGGGGTCGCACCCGCTGGCCTTCGAGTACGCGGTGCGCTGCGACGTGGACCACATCGACGGCACGGCGACCTTCTGGCCGCTGATCCAGCGCCGGTGGAACACGTACTTCACCACGGAGAGCTGCACGCTGAAGAACCCGACCTCCGTCACCTGGGGCGGCGCGGGCTACCTGACGCAGCAGATCTACTGCCTGTACGGCTACGTCGCCAACTGCCACACCGCGAACGCCCGGCACCTCAACGACTTCACCGCGAGCGCCTACTGCCTCGTGGAGAACTGCCACGGCGACGGCGACGACCAGGGCCCGTTCGTCACCCACGGCCAGTACGAGCACGACCTCACCTACACGGGCAACTCCGGCCTCATGACGTTCGCCAACTCGGGCGCCGCGTGGGGCTCGGCCGCCAAGCGCATCACCGTCCGCAAGCACGTGTGCTCATGGTTCGTCGCGCGGGTGCGTATCACCGACCTGACGCTGGAGGACGTGCAGGTGATCGGCAAGCCCTCGCTGTCCGGTTCAGGAATGCTGTGGATCAACGCGGACGGCGCGCAGCTGCGGGGCTGCACCGCGTCGGACACGCTCATCATCACCCAGGCGTCCGACAACTCCGCCCGCCCGACCGTGATCGCCGACTCGCACTTCACGTTCGTCGCTCCGGGCGAGCTCACCAACGCGACGGTGAAGACGCCGGTGACCTTCGTCGACACGGTGCTCGACCGCGTGGGCGGCATGAAGATCAACGGGCCGGGTGCGGTCACCTTCCGTGGCTCGACCCTCACCGCGGCGGACGACGCCGCCCCCATCGCCTCCGCGACGGGCAAGCTGCGCATCGAAGGCTCGACGCTCCGCAACGCCCGCATCGCGGCGGCCTCGAAGGACCGTCAGGTCGTCGAGATCGCGGGCTCCGAGGTGTCGGCGAAGGGCGGGACGACGGTGTCGCGGTCGGGCGCGGGCGAGCTGCACCTGACGCTCGGCGACAGCACCTTCCGGGCCGAGGGGGCGACCACGCACGTCGCCGTGACGAGCGGCGCGACCCACTACCGCGCGGTCGGCAACCGCTTCGAGGGCGGCGCCCTGGAGCTCCGCGACGGCGCCTTCGGCACCGGGTCGACGCTGCTGCACACCGGCAACGTGGAGGCCGGCGTCACCCGTACGGCGTTCCCCGCCGAGGGCGACCGCGTCGTCGACACCGCCAACCTCGTCGTCGGCTGATCCGCCGGGCACGACTTCGGAGCTGCGGCGCGACCCGCCGCCTCCCCGGCCCCGCCTACGGCGTGTCGCCGGGGGTCTCCGAAGTCGTGCCCGGGCGGTGCCGGGGGCTGTCCGGGTTCAGGAGCGAGTGCCGGCGGCTGTAGGCGAAGTACACGACGAGTCCGATCACGAGCCAGACCCCGAACCGGAGCCACGTCTCGGGGTGGAGCTGCGAGATGAGGAAGAGCGAGAAGCCCACGCCGACGATCGGGACCACGGGCATGAACGGCAGCCGGAACGTCCGTGGCGCCTCCGGCTTGGTGTAGCGGAACACGATCACGGCGATGCAGACGACGACGAAGGCGGCGAGGATGCCGATGTTCGTGAGGTCGGCGACGGCGCGGATGGGGAACACCCCCGCGAAGAACGCCGCGCCCAGCCCCGCGATCCAGGTGACCCGCTGCGGGACGCCGCGGCGGTCGACCCGCGCGAACCAGCCGGGGAGCAGTCCGTCGCGGCTCATGCTGAACCACACGCGCGTGGCGCCGAGCAGGAACGTGAGCATCACGGTGAGGATCGACACGACGGCGAACACCGAGATGACGGAGGCGACGACCGGGAGCCCGACGCCCGTGAACGCCGAGGCGAAGCCCGCCTTCGGATCGATGTCCTGGTAGTTCTGCATGCCCGTGAGCACGAGCGTCGCGGCGACGTAGAGCACCATCGCGATCACGAGGGACAGGATGATCGCCTTCGGCATGTGCCGACGCCCGTCCTTCGCCTCCTCGGCGGCCGTGCTCATCGCGTCGTAGCCGAACACCGCGAAGAACACCGTCGCGGCACCGGTGAAGACGGGGCCGAAGCCGTTCGGCAGGAAGGGGTCGTAGTTGGCGGGGTCGATGAAGAAGACGCCGAGGACGACGATGAACACCACGAGGAGGATCTTGATGGCCACGGCGACGAGTTCGAAGCGGCCGAACGTGCGGGTGCCGCGGCTGAGCAGGAACGTCACGAACAGGCAGATGAGGATGGCCGGGATGTTGACCATGCCGCCCGGCTGGTCGGCGGTCTCCGTGATCGCGGTCGGCAGCTCCAGCCCGAATCCGGAGAGGAACGCGTCCAGATAGCCGGAGATGCCGATCGCGACGACGGCCACGATGGCGACGTACTCCAGGAGCAGGTCCCAGCCGATGAACCAGCCGACGAGCTCGCCGAGCGCGACGTAGCCGTAGCTGTAGGCGGAACCGGCCCGCGGGATCATGCCGGCGAACTCCGCGTACGACAGCGCGGCCGCTGCCGACGCAAGCCCGGCGATGAGGAAGGAGAGGACGACGGCGGGGCCCACGGCGGGAGTCGTCGCATCGCCGTGGGCGACGAGCCCGGCGAGCGAGAAGATCCCGACGCCGACGATGCCGCCCACGCCGATCGCGGTGAGCTGCCAGAGCCCGAGCGTCCGGAACAGACCGCTTCCGCCCGACTCCTCCGTCATGTCGCTGACGGGCTTGCGGCGCCACACGGACGTCGTGGAACGGGGTCGATCTGTCCGGGGCATCGTCGCCTTCTCTCGTCAGGAACGGTAGAACGTTACCTTCGCCGACGCGCCGTCACAAGACCGTGGATCCGGCGGCGGACGCGGTGCAGCAGCGGCATCTCCAGGTAGATCACGAGGGGGACGGCGACGGTGACGAGCACCAGCGTGCGCACGACGATCGGGAGTCCGGAGAGCGGGGCGGCGAGGACGAGGTTCAAGACCGTGAGGGTCGGGAAGACGGCGATCCAGATCATCAGCGCGAGCTGGTGCTGCGTGGGCGGAGGAACGGGGGTCGCCGTCGGGGCGGGTGCTGCGGACATTGCTGTGTTCCTTCTCTTTCGGGGGTCAGGCGTAGCGGTGGGCGGCGAGCTGGGCGGCGAGGTCGTCGTCGGTGAGGTCGGCGTTGAGGGCGATCGCGGCGGCGGAGCCCTGTCCGGCCGCGGTGATGAGCTGCGCGCGCGGGTCGGCGACGTTCCCGGCGACGGAGACCCCTGGCACGCTCGTGCGTCCGCCGGCATCGTGCCGGACCCACCCGTTCTCGTCGGTCTCGCAGCCGAGAGCGCGGAGGAGGGTGTCGTGAGCGCGCATCTCGGGGCGGACGAACACCGCGGCGCGCTCGACGCGGGTGCCGTCGCCCAGCTCCACGCTCTGGAGGCGGTCGGCCTCGACGATGAGGCGGGAGACCTCCCCCGGATGCACCCGGACGCCGCGCGCGTCGAGACGTTCCTGCTCGTCGTCCGTGAGTGGCCGGGTGTGGGGGAAATAGACGACGTCGGCGGACCACTGGGCGATGAGGAGCGCGTGGGCGACCGACGCAGCCGTGCCGCCGATCACCCCGAGAGCGCGATCCCGCACCTCGTAGCCGTGGCAGTACGGGCAGTGCAGTACGTCTCGCCCCCAGCGCTCCCGCAGATGCGGGATGTCGGGGATCTCGTCGCGCAGGCCCGTGGTGACCAGCACCCGCCGGGCCTCCAGCCGTCGCCCGTCGTCGAGGGTGGCCGTGAAGCCCGGGGACAGCTCGGCGACGCGTCCGTCGATGATCGTGCCTCCGTAGCCCGCGACCTCGTCGCGTCCGCTCGCGAGCAGCGCAGCGGGCGCGGCGCCGTCCCGGGAGAGGAAGCCGTGCAGATGCGCCGCGGGGGCGTTGCGGGGCTCCCCCGCATCGACGATCGCGACCGTGCGTCGAGCGCGGAGCAGGACCAGGGCGGCGCTGAGGCCGGCGGCACCGCCGCCGACGATGAGCACATCGAATCTCTTCATGCCACGAGAGTCGCCCCGGAGGTGCCGGGGCGGCAAACTTCTTTGCTGCTCCTGGGAAATGCGGCCAGACTGAGGACGTGCAGGGGGACGAGATCGACGCGACGCTCGACGGCGTGGGCCCGCGGTTGCGGTGGCTCCGGAAGCAGCGGGGGATGACGCTGACCGACCTGGCCGACGCCACGGGGATCTCCACGAGCACGCTCTCGCGGTTGGAGACCGGGCAACGCCGACCGAGCCTCGAGCTTCTCCTCCCGCTCGCCCGCGCCCACCGGGTGCCGTTGGACGACCTCGTCGGGGCGCCCGACGTCGGCGATCCGCGCGTGCGATTGAAGCCGCGCCGCGTGCACGGCCGGATCGTCGTGCCGCTGACCCCGCACGCCGGCCCGGTCCAGGCCTGGAAGATCCTCATCCCGGGGAGCCAGGTGACTCCGCGTCCCCGGGCGCACGAGGGGCGCGAATGGCTCTATGTGCTCAGCGGCACCATGCGGTTGATCCTCGGCACGCGCGATCTGCGCATGGCGGCCGGAGAGGTCGCCGAGTTCGACACGCACGTGCCGCACTGGTTCGGGAGCGCGGACGGGGAGCCCGCCGAGGTGCTCAGCCTGTTCGGCCGACAGGGCGAACGCGTCCACGCGGGCGAGTCGGGCGCGCAGCCCGAGGGGTGACGGCGGACGCCCCCGTCTCGGGGGCGATCAGCGGACGAGCTCGGCGATCCAGTCGGTGGCGATGACCGCTTCCCGGCGCTGGAAATCGCGGAGCGTCGTCATCCCGTCCGGCGCGGGAAGACGGCACTTCTCGAACCAGGCGCCGCCCGCGGCGGACAGGAGGGCGATGTGGTCCTCCGTGGTGGACCCGGCGAAGGCCGGGTGATCGAGCAGGGGGCCGACCTCGGCTGCGGCGTCCTCGACGCGGAGGTCGAGCAGGTAGAGGAGGGCGTCCTCCCACCCCGCACCTCGGGCCGCCCACGGCCAGTCGAGCAGGCGCGCCCGCCCGGAGGCGTCGATGAGGATGTTGTCGGCCCTGAGGTCGCCGTGCAGGAGCCGATCCCCCGCGACCGCGGTGCGCACGCGTTCCGCCGCCGTGCGGAGGAGGTCGACGTTCTGCGCGCACCACGGAGTGGTCGTCTCCAGGAGCCCGGCCTCCTCGAGCCGCCGCCAGGATCCGGAGTCGTCGTGCAGCTCGTCGGCGAGGCGGGGAAGCGTGCGCGGCGCCTCGGCGGTGGCCAGGGCGGCGATCGCATCCAGGACGTGCGCGGTGTCGGGCGCGGTGGCCGAGCGTTCCGGATGACGACCCTCGACGTCTTCGATGAGAAGCACCGCCCACCCGTCCGCGGTGAAGGCGTCGACGAGGTGCGCGGCGGGGAGGGAGCGGGGGAGCGCGCCGAGCACCTCGGCCTCCCGTACGTAGAGCGCGAACGTGCCTTCCGCGGACTCCTGCACCGCCTTGACGAACAGCCGCCGTCCGTCGGCGAAGGTCAGCCGTGAGGCCAGTCCCGCGGAGAAGCCGCCGTCCTGCGACTGCGCCCGTACCACCGGGGAACCCGCGAACTCCTCGACCCGGGCCCGGAGAGCGGGAGGGAGCTGGGTCCAGTCGAGGCGCGCCATCGCCCCAGCGTAGACGGCGCTCAGTACCCGGCCACGCCGACGAGCCCGGCGCTGCGCCGCCAGAGGGCCTCGGCGAGAGCGGGGTCGTGCACCTGCGGGTTCACGCGGGTGCTGAGGACGCGCTCGTCGTAGTAGCCGCCGGAGATCCAGGTCTCGCCCGGCGTGCCTTCGAGGAACCAGCGCAGCGTCGCGCCGCCGCGGTCGCTGCCGATGAGGACGAGGCGGCGCAGCGGGGTGCGGTAGACGAGGCGCATGATGCTCGACGACTCGGCGGCGAAGTTCGTCGCCACGGTGCCGGGGTGGAAGGCGACCGCGCTGAGTCCCTGCGCATGGCACTTCTCGTGGAGGCTCTTCGCCATCAGGACGTTGGCGAGCTTGGCGTCGCCGTAGGCCTTGTTCGGGGAGTACCGGCGGGTGTTGTCGAGATCGTCGACGTCGAGATGCCCGAAGAGGCGATGGGCGACGCTGGAGGTGTTCACGACCGCGCCGCGGGCGGCGAGCAGCTGCGGGAGCAGGAGGTTCGTCAGCAGGAACGGGGCGAGGTGGTTCACCTGCATGGTCTTCTCGTGCCCGTCGACCGTGGGGGTGCGGTCGCCGAAGATGCCGCCGGCGTTGTTGGCCAGCACGTCGATGCCCTCTGCACCCACGGCGTCCGCGAGCTGCGCGGCGAGCGCGCGCACGTCGTCGAGGCGCGCGAAGTCGGCGGTGAACCACTCCGCGCCGGTCTCCTCCGCCACGGCCCGCATCTTGTCGGGCGAGCGGCCCACGAGGAGCAGCCGGTGCGGGGACCCGGCGAGCTGGCGGGCGGCGGCGGCGCCGATCCCGTCCGAGGCTCCGGTCAGCACGATGGTGCGTGCGGCCACGGCGGCGCTCACTCGGCCGACGGCGTGATGCGGCGGACGGCCCTGGTCACGTGCTCGGCGATCACCGCGCGCGCCTGCTCCGGATCGCCGGTCGCGATGGCGTCGACGATCTGCTGGTGGCTGCGCACGTGCTCCTCCTGCTCGGCGGGGTCGAGGGCGGAGTTGGCCGCCTGGATGAACCCGGCGATCCGGCCACGGAGCTGGGCGCTGAGCTCGTCGAGGAACCGGTGCTCGGCGAGGTCGGCGAGGGTCTCGTGGAAGAGGCGGTCCTGGCGCAGGACCTCGGCCACATCGCCCGGGGCCGCCGCCGCCATGGCCTGGATGATCGCTTCCAGCCGGGCCGCCGACTCGTCGTTCCACCGCTCCTGCACCCGGATCGCCATGAACTGCTCCAGCACGATCCGCAGGCTCGAGATCTCCTCCAGGTCCTGCGCGCTGAGCTGGGCGACGCGGGCGCCGCGGCGGGGCTCGCGGGTGATGAGGCGCTCCTCGGCGAGCCGGGTCAGGGCCTCGCGCACGGGGATGTGGCTGACGCCGAGACGGTCGGCGAGCTTGCGCTCCACGAGGCGCTCGCCGGGGGCGAGCTCTCCGGAGTGGATCGCCGCCCGCAGCTCGTCCGTGACCTGCTCGGCGATGTTCTGATCCGACACGCTGCGCATCCGGGGCCCTTCTCGATCTCGCGCGGCCCGGTGCTCGTCGAGCGGGGGCTCCTTCGCTCGGTCGATGCTATGGCATGAGGCCGGGACTGGACAGGAACCGCGCGGTGCTAGATGCTATAGCAAAACCCGAAACCGATGACGAAGGAGTTGTCATGTCCGGCAGAGAGACCCTCGCGCAGGCGCGCGCCGCGGAGGATGCGGTGGGAGCCGCCGCCATGAAGAAGGCGATCTGGAGGCTGGGGCCGTTCCTCGGACTGCTCTACCTCGTCGCCTACATCGACCGGAACAACGCGGGCTTCGCGAAGCTGGAGATGACCGCCGCCCTCCAGATCACCGAGGCCGCCTTCGGCTTCGCGGCGGGCATCTTCTTCATCGGCTACCTGCTGTTCGAGGTGCCGAGCAACCTGCTCCTGGAGAAGTTCGGCGCCCGCAAGTGGATCGCCCGCATCATGATCTCGTGGGGCATCGTCGCCGCGCTGACCGCCTTCGTGCAGGACGCGACGCAGTTCGCGATCGCGCGCTTCATCCTCGGTATCGCGGAGGCTGGGTTCTTCCCCGGCGTGCTGCTCTACCTCACGTTGTGGTTCCCGCGGCAGTACCGCACGCAGGTGCTCGCCGTCTTCGTGCTCTCGAACCCGATCGCCAACGCGGTCGCCGCGCCGCTGTCCGGCTGGATGCTGGAGCTGCACGGGCTGTGGGGCCTGGACGGCTGGCAGCTCGTCTTCCTGCTGCAGGGCATCCCGGCCGTGCTGCTCGCGTTCGTCGTGTTCTTCTGGCTCCCCGACCGCCCGCAGGACGCGCGCTGGCTGACCCCCGCCGAGCAGCGCTGGATCACCGACACGCTCGCCGCCGAGACCCAGGCGACCGAGCAGCGGCACGGACGCCTGCGTCTGGGGGAGGTCTTCCGCAACGGCCGCCTGTGGACGCTCATCGTGCTCTTCTTCGGCGTCGTGTTCGGTGCCTACGGGCTGGGCATGTGGCTGCCGACGATCGTGAAGAGCATGGGCGACTTCTCGAACGCGACCACAGGGTGGCTCGTGGCGCTGCCGAACCTGTGCGCCGCCCTCGTGATGCTGCCGTGGGAGCGCGCCGCCCGGAAGCAGGGCAACATCCCGCTGCAGATCGGCATCACGCTCAGCATCACCGCCCTGTCGCTCATCGCGGCGGTCGCGGCCCAGGGCACGCCGGTGCTCGCGCTCGCAGCGCTGTGCGTCGGGATGTCGGCGCTCTTCTCGACCACCCCGCTGTTCTGGAGCCTGCCGCCCATGGTGCTCACCGGCACGGCGGCCGCGGCCGGCCTCGCGTTCATCAACTCGGTCGGCAACCTCGCCGGCTTCGCGGGACCCTACGCGATCGGCTGGATCAGCGAGACCACGGGATCGGCGGTGTGGGGCCTGCTCCTCATCTCGGGGCTCACGCTGCTCGGGGCGACGATCGCCTTCGTGCTCAGCCGCCGCACGGACTTCACGACGGCGCCCGCGCTCGCCGTCGAGGCGTCCACCGCCCGGCGATGACCGGTCCGGGTCGGCGGTCGTGACGAGAACGTGACCCCGCCGGCCCGGTTCGCTCTAGACGCCCCTGCGCTTTTGCTACATGCTATAGCGCAACACCCTTACCCGAAGCACCACCCGACCTTGGAGGCACCCATGTCGCGTCGTCGTGTTCGGCTCGGCGGAGCAGCGATGCTGCTGACCGCCGCGCTCATCACCGCTGGTTGCAGCACCTCATCCACCCCCGACGGCCAGGCGCAGGAGGGCGGCACCCTCACCGTCGCCGCCGCGCAGGGCATCCCGCAGCTCAATCCCGCCATCCGCACGTTCGCGTGGGAGGAGGTGCTGTTCCCGCTGCTGTGGAACGGCCTCACCAAGACCGACGAGTCCGGCGAGATCGTCGGCGATCTCGCCGAGAGCTGGGAGGCGTCCGCCGACCAGAAGACCTGGACGTTCACGCTCCGCGACGGCGTGACGTTCTCGAACGGCGAGGACTTCACCGCCGACGACGCGGTGGCCGTGTTCGACTACTACCTCGACCCGGACACGGCGACGCAGGAGAAGAACAAGATCTCGATGGTCACCGACGTCACCGCGCCGGACGAGAAGACCGTCGTGGTGACCCTGTCCGAGCCCATCGCGACCTTCCCCGCGGGCATCGTCTGGGTGAAGATGATCGACGTCGACGCGCTCGACACCATCGACAAGGAACCCATCGGCACCGGTCCGTACGTCGTGGACGCCTTCACGCCGGACGACAGCCTCACCCTCGTCCCCAACCCGGAGTACTTCGGCGAGGCCCCGGCGCTCGACGAGATCACGATCGTGAAGGCCGCCGAGTCCACCGCCGCGGTCACTGGCCTCCGTTCCGGCGACATCGACGTGCTGTGGTCCGTGCCGCAGGGCGACGTGGCGGGGCTGGAGGGCGGCGACATCGCCCTGGTGAAGCCCGAGAACCCGAGCCAGTGGCCGTCGTGGGAGATCGACACGACGTCGCCGCCGTTCGACGACGTACGCGCCCGGCAGGCCCTCGCCTACGCGACCGACCGCGAGGCCATCCTCGACGCGGCCTACTACGGCCAGGGCACGGTCTCGCCGACGAACAACGCGCTCGGCGAGGTGAACCCCTGGTTCGGCGGCGAGCTGACCGACTACTCCTACGACCTGGACAAGGCGAAGGAGCTGTTCGCCGAGGCCGGGGTGACCGAGGGCAGCACGCTCACCTGGTGGGGCGTGGCCGGACAGTACCCCGAGTGGAACACGAGCGGCGAGATCCTGCAGGCGAGCCTCAAGGAGATCGGCATCACGCTGACCATCGACAACAACGACATCGGCACCTGGGTCGACGCGTTCTACCCCGCGGGCAAGAGCTACCCCGGGTACATCGTGCCGAACTTCCAGTCCACCCCGCCCGAGCCGGCTTACTCGCTGAACTTCTACCTGGAGGGGCGGTGCGAGTGCAACTGGGTCGACCCCGACTTCCAGACCGCGTTCGCGGATGCTGTGGCCGAGCCGGACGAGACCGCGCGGGCCGACAAGTGGGGCACCGTGCAGACCATCATCAACGAGCAGGTGCCGCTCATCGTGCCCCTGCAGTCGACGGTCGTCACCGCCACCAGCACGGCGGTCGACGGCGTGTGGGTCGAGGGCGGCGGACAGCTGCACCTCGAGGGCGCGCAGCTGAAGGGCTGACGTGGTCCTCTCCGTCCTCCGGCGGGTGGCGATCAGCATCGCGATGCTGATCGCCACCTCGCTCCTCGTCTTCGTCGTGCTCCGGCTGCTGCCGGGCGACCCCGTCATCACCCGCCTCGGCTCGACGCCGGGCGTGGATGCCGAGACCATCGCCCGGCTCCGGGAGGAGGCCGGCCTCGACGCCCCCGTCATCGAGCAGTACCTGCGCTGGATCGGCGGCGTCTTCACGGGCGACTTCGGTCAGTCCTACTTCAACCAGTACTCGGTGACGGAGCTCATCGCCCAGCGCCTTCCCGCGACGCTGGAGCTCACCCTCATCGGCGTGCTCCTGGCCGTGCTCATCGCCACCCCGGCCGCCGTGTTCGCCTCGCTGCGTCCGCTCGGCGTGGTCGACCGGGTGCTCACCGCGATCTCGACCGCGGGCATGGCCCTTCCGCAGTTCCTCATCGGCATCGTGCTCATCGTCGTGTTCGCCGTGCAGCTCAAGGTGCTGCCGGCCCGCGGCTACACGCCGTTCGCGGAGGACCCCGCCGAGAATCTCGTGCGCATGATCCTCCCCGGCCTCACCCTCGCCTTCGCGGCGGCGCCGCTGCTCATGCGGTTCCTCCGGGCCTCGATGGTCGAGGTGCTGGACGCCCCCTACATCCGCACCGCGAAGGGCAAGGGACAGTCGGCGAGTGGCGTCGTGCTCGGCCACGCGCTCCGCAACGCCCTGATCCCCGGGCTCACCATGCTCGGCCTGATCGTCGGCTACACCCTGGGCGGCGTGGTGATCGTGGAGTACGTGTTCGGCGTCCCCGGCCTCGGGTCGCTCGCGATCGACGCCGTCTTCAAGCGGGACTACGCGGTGCTGCAGTCGGTCGTGCTGCTGATCTCCGCGATGTTCATCCTCACCACGCTCATCGTCGACCTCCTCTACGGGGTGCTCGACCCGCGTCTTCGTGCAAGGAGCAGCCGTGGCTGACACCCTCACCCTCGCGCTGCGCTCGGCGCGTCCGCGGCGACGGGTCGCCGTCGCCTCCTGGATCCCGCTGGGGCTGCTGGCGATCATCGTCCTCGCCTGCGTGCTCGCCCCGCTCCTGGCCCCGTACGACCCCGCGGCACAGTCGTCCGACCGGTTCGCCGGACCCTCGGCGGCGCACCTCTTCGGGACCGACGAGCTGGGCCGCGACCTCTTCAGCCGCGTGCTCTACGGCGGCCAGCTCACCGTGTTCATCGCCGGGGGCGCGACGCTCGTGGCCATGGTCCTCGGCATCGCCTGGGGAATGGCGGCGGCGTTCGCGCGCGGCTGGGTCGACGAGATCCTCATGCGCCTCGCCGACACGGTCATGGCGATCCCGCAGATCCTCTTCGCGCTCGTCTTCATCTCCGCCTTCGGCGCCGACCCCGTCAAGCTCGCCGTCATCATCGGGGTGCTCCTCACGCCGACCACCGCGCGGCTCGTGCGGTCGTCGGTGCTCAGCGAACTGCAGGAGGACTACTTCACCGCCGCCGTGGCCTTCGGCTCGACCCGCCGCCGGCTGCTCTTCGCCGAGGTGCTGCCGAACGCCAAGGGGCCGATCGTCGTGCAGGCGGCCATCAACGCCGCCAACGCGATCCTCCTGGAGGCGTCGATGAGCTTCGTCGGGCTCGGCATCGCGCCGCCCGAGGCCACCTGGGGCACGCTCGTGCAGCAGGGCTACCAGAAGATGTACCAGTCCATCGGGTACGTGCTGTTCCCCGCCCTGTTCATCTTCGTCACCATCTGGCTGCTCAACGTGCTCGCCGACCAGTTCGGCGGCGATCGGAAGGGGAGGGGCCGATGACCGACCTCACGCCCGTCCTGCAGGTGCAGGGCCTCACCGTCTCCTACGGGGACGTCATGCCCGTCCAGGGCATCACGTTCGCGGTGCGGCCCGGGGAGCGCATCGGCCTCGTGGGCGAATCCGGCTCCGGCAAGTCGCTCACGGCGCTGTCGATCATGCGGCTGAACGACGGGGCGACCCTGGGCGGCAGCATCCGGTTGCGCGACCGCGAACTGCTCACGCTGAGCCCGCGGGAGATGACCCGCGTGCGCGGCGGCGAGATCGCGATGGTCTACCAGGACCCGATGTCGTCGCTGAACCCGGTCCGCACGATCGGGCACCAGCTCGTCGAGGCGATCCGGCTGCACGACCGGGTCTCGGCGGCGGCCGCCCGCGCGCGGGCCGTCGAGCTGCTGACCGAGGTCGGGGTGCCGCTCCCTGAGGAGCGTCTCGGCCAGTACCCGCACGAGTTCTCCGGCGGGATGCGGCAGCGCGTCATGATCGCGATGGCCATGTCGTCTCGACCCGCCGTGCTCATCGCGGACGAGCCGACCACGGCCCTCGACGTCACGACGCAGTCCCGGATCATCGACCTCCTCGACCGGCTCGCGGAGGACCACGGGACCGCGGTGGTGCTCATCACGCACGACCTCGGCGTCGCCGCCGGGTTCTGCGAGCGCATCCACGTGATGCGGCACGGGCGCGTGGTCGAGGAGGGCCCGGTCGACCGCATCTACGCCGCCCCCGAGCACCCGTACACGCAGGCGCTGCTCGGCGCGGTCGTCGACCTCACGGTGGACGTGCAGCAGCCCATCCGCACCGCCGCGGAGGTGCTCGAACGCGGGACGGAGCCGCTCGCCGAGGCCGGGTCGATCAGCGCCGTGGACCGGGCGCGGGAGTCCGGCGACGTGCTGGTGGACGTGCAGGGCGTGTCGAAGGTGTTCACGCTCGGCTCCGGACGCCGGGTGACCGCGGTCGACGACGTGTCGTTCCGGATCCGGCGCGGCGAGACGGTCGGGCTCGTCGGCGAGTCGGGCTCCGGCAAGTCGACCGTGTCGAAGGCCGTGCTCGCGCTCGGCGGCATCGACGGCGGGACGGTCGTCTTCGACGGGCAGCGCCCGCACGACCTCCGCGGCGAGGAGCTGCGGCGGCTGCGCAAGCGCATGCAGATGGTGTTCCAGGACCCGTTCTCGGCCCTGAACCGGCGGCAGACCGTCGCGCAGATCATCGAGGCGCCGTTGCGTGCCCACGGCATCGGCACCCGGGCCTCCCGCGCCGAGAAGGTGCGCGAGACCATGCACCGCGTGCGCCTGGACGAGGAGTTCGCGCACCGGCTGCCGCGCTCGATGTCCGGCGGGCAGTGCCAGCGCGTGTCCATCGCCCGGTCGCTCGTGCTGGAGCCGGAGTTCCTTGTGCTGGACGAATCGGTGTCGGCGCTCGACGTGTCGATCCAGGCGCAGGTGCTCAATCTGCTCCGGGAGCTGCAGGCCGAGCTCGGCCTCACGTATCTCTTCATCAGCCACGACCTGGCGGTGATCCGGTACATGTCCTCAACGGTCGCCGTGATGCAGCAGGGCCGCATCGTCGAGATCGGCGCGCGCGACGCGCTCTTCGCGAATCCGCAGCACGAGTACACGCGCGGGCTCATGGCGGCGATCCCCGTCGCCGACCCGGTCCTCGAGCGCCGACGGCGTGCGGAGGCCGCGGCGCTCTGGCAGACCCACGGCGGGCAGACGGGTGCGGTCCCCGCGACGACCGCCGGACGAGGAGGACGACGATGACCATCACGGATCAGGGGACGGGGCCCGCGGCGGACACCGCGGGTGCCGGCGCGGCGGTGCGGTCCACCGGCCGCCGCGCGCTCATGGCCGGGCTCGGCGCGGTCGCGCTCGGCACAGCGGGCGCGCTCGCGAGCACGGCACCGGCGCAGGCCGCCCCGGTCGCCGCCGGCGCCAAGGACGTCACGCGAGCGGAGTCCGTCGCCGACCTCGGCCGCCTCCGGGCCCGCGACGGCGAGGTGGCGATCGTCGCCGGGTACCGGAAGCCGGGCGACGCCGGGCTGCTCGTGTACGTGGGCAGCGAGAACGCGAAGACCGCGCCCAACGGCGGCACCGTGATCGCGGGGAAGCACGACACCCGCTGGATCCTGCAGCACGACGGCACCGTCGACTTCCGGGTCTTCGGCATCACGGGACCGGAGAAGCCGGCCGACGATGCGCTCGCGGCGATGGTGAACGATCCCCGCATCCGCCGGATCGAGGCGAGCACGGATCTCCTGTTCCAGCGACGACACCGCTTCACCCGGTCGTACGTCGAGATCGACTTCGGCGGACACCTCATCACGACCGACGGCATCGAGAAGAACACGCACGACAACCCGTTCGGCGCCGTGATGTTCTTCACCGGGGTGTCGAAGGACGTGACGGTCGAGCACGCGCTGGCCGAGGCCTGGCCGGAGCTGACCGACGCCGTCGCCGTGCCGGATGCCTCCCGGTTCCCCGTCGACTCCTGGTGGGCGGTGCAGTGCGATCCCGTCGCCGGAGGAGGTGCGGACGAGCGCGAGCTGCAGCGGTTCGTGCAGGTGACGCAGCAGATCGACGGCACCCACATCCGCATCGACTACCTCAATGGCTGGCCGCTGGACAAGGGGCGGAAGCTCATCTGGCGGCAGATGGAACCGGTCGCGGGCGTCCGGATCGCGAACATGCGGTTCCTGGGGGCCGGTCCCTTCGACGGTCCCACCGACGGCTCCTTCCCCGACTCCCGCGAGCTCACCGGCTCCCACCCGATCGCCTTCGAGTACGCGATCCACTGCGACGTCGCCGATGTGCACGCGAGCCGCACCTGGTGGCCCGTGATCATGCGGCGGTGGAACACGCACTTCACGACGGAGCGCTGCTCGGTGGAGAACCCGCCGACCGTGTTCTACGGCGGCGCCGGCTACCTCACGCAGCAGATCTACAGCCTCTACGGACGGGTCAGCGACTGCACGTCGTCGAACGCCCGGCACCTGAACGACCTCACCGCCAGCGCCTACTGCATCGTCGAGAACTGCCACGGCGACGGCGACGATCAGGGCGGCAACCCCTTCACCACGCACGGCCAGTACGAGCACGACCTCACCTTCATCGGCAACTCCGGGCTCATGGACATCGCCAACTCCGGGGCGCAGTGGGGCACCGCCGCGAAGCGCATCACGGTGCGCGACCACGTCTGCTCCTGGTTCGTCGCCGGGACCAAGATCAGCGATCTGACGCTGGAGAACGTGCGGGTCATCGGCCGCTCGACCTTCGATCCGCAGGCGACGATGACCATCAACGCCGACGGTGCCCAGGTGCGCGGGTGCACCGCCGGACTCCTGGCGATCGGACAGCGGTCGCAGCGCTCGTCGCGGCCGACCGTGATCGCGGACTCCACCTTCGCGCTGCCGAAGGACCAGGTGCTCGTGCAGACCCCGGTCACGGCTCCCGTGCGCTTCGTGGACTGCACGATCACCGGGATCGACGGGGTCAAGGCGCGAGGGTCTGGGCCGGTCGAGTTCGTGGACTGCCGCCTCAGCGGCCCGGCGGCGGGTGCGCCCTTCGAGCTCGGTGCCTCCCGCGTCACCATCCGCGGCGGGTCCGTGCGCGACGTGCGCCTGACCGCGACCGCGGTGCGGGATCAGCTCGTCGCTCTGGACGGCGTCGAGCTGTCCACGGAGCGGACGGACGGCGCGCTGCTGAGCAGGGCCGCCGGTGCCGGCCTCGTCACCTGGCGGGTGAGCGGCGTGACCTCGACCGTGCCGAAGGGCGCGGCGCACCTCGACATCGGCACGGGCGTCAATCACGCCCGCGTCACCGGCAGCCAGTTCGCCGGGGGACGAGTGCGGCTGGCGGACGGATTCGCCGAGCCGTCGACGCTGCTGTACAGCGACATCGTCGAGCGCGGCGTCGAGACCGCGCTCCCGGAGGCCGGGCCGCGCGTCGTCATCGCGGACGTGCTGGCGAGCGCGTGACGGACGGCATCATGGACATCAGGGAGGACCACGCGTGAATCACACGGCAGCCGCGACGCACCTCGGAGACCGCATCCGCATCCCCCGCACGCGGGCGCGCATCGGCGTCGCCCGGCGCGACATCACCCCGCCCGTCGGCATCCGCGCCAAGAACTGGGGCCCGGCCGACTGGGAGCGCTCGGAGGGGGCGCACCGGCCGTTCGAGCTGACCGCGCTCGCCGTGGTGGCCGCGGACGAGCGGCCGCGGGTGCTGCTCGCCGTGGACGGCACGTGGTGGCGCCGGGTCGCCGATGAGCAGGGCGTGCGCGGGGCCATCCTCGACGGTCTGGGCCTCGATGCCGATCAGCTCATGCTCTCCCTCTCGCACACCCACGCGGGGGCCGTGCTCTGTGCCGCGGATGCGCATCTGCCGGGCGGGGAGCTCATCCCCGGGTACCTGGAGGCTCTCGCTGCCGCGGGCATCGCCGCCGGGCGTGAGGCGCTGGAGGCCGCGCGACCGGGGCTCATCGAGTGGACCACGGGCACCTGCACCCTCGCGGCGGAGCGTGAGCTCGACCTCGACGGCCGCGCGCTCGTCGGCTACAACCCGCAGGGCACCGCCGACGATACGGTGACCATCGGCCGGATCAGCGTCGACGGGGAGGTGCGGGCGACGCTGGTGAACTACGCCTGCCATCCGACGACCCTGGCCTGGCAGAACCGGGAGGTGTCGCCGGACTACGTCGGCGCGATGCGCGAGATCGTGGAGGCCGCCACCGGTGCACCGTGCCTGTTCGTGCAGGGGGCCTCGGGCGAGCTGGCCCCGCGGGAGCAGTACACCGGCGACGTCGCGGTGGCCGACCGGCACGGACGCTCACTCGGGCACGCGGTGCTCGCGGCGCTGGACGGCTTGCCCGTGCCCGGTGAGGAGCTGACGCTGGACGGTGTCGTGGAGTCGGGTGCTCCGCTCGCGATCTGGACCGGGACTCCGGCGGACGGCGGCGACGGGGCGGCGGGGGTCGTCTCGGCCGTCGAGCTGCCGCTGCGCGACCTGCCCACCCTGGACGAGCTCGCGGAGGAGTGGAAGGACATCGACCCCCGGTCGCGGGAGGAGCGCCTCGGACGGGCGCGAAACCTCCGCGACGGCTACATCGAGGGGCCGACCGTGTCGCATCCGGTGTGGGCCTGGCGGCTCGGTGACGCCGTGATCGTGGGGCACCCGGGCGAGGCCTACTCGCGGCTGCAGACGACGCTGCGGGAACGGTTCCCGGAGACGCCGATCGTGGTGATGAACCTCACGAACGGCCCGGGGTTCGTGTATCTCCCGACCCGCGAGGCCTACGACCGCGGTGCCTATCAGTCCTGGCAGACCCCCTTGGCTCCCGGTGCCCTGGAACTCCTGGAGTCCCACGCCGTATCGGCCGTGGCCGGGTTGCTGGGGTAGCCCCGCCTTCGAATCGCCCACTTTGCTCCATTTCCGGCCGAAATCGAACCAGTTGCGCGATTCGAACGGGATAGAGTTGCTATAGCAAATCCCCGAGGTAGAGGAGAGACATGACCGCGCGCCCCGTCGCCATCGTCACCGGAGGCTCGGCCGGCATCGGCTGGGAGATCGGACAGCGGCTCTCCGCAGATGGGTACCTCGTCGTCGCGACGGATCGCGTCCCCGGGCTCACCGCGGGCGAGAACCCCGCCGGGATCCTGTGGCGGGAGCTCGATGTCACCGACCATGCCGCCGTCGACCGGGTCTTCGGCGAGATCGAGGCGGAGCTCGGGCCCATCGAGGTGCTCGTGAACAACGCCGGGATCCAGCGTCATCGTGGGATCGAAGACCTCACGTGGGACGAGTGGTCCGCGGTCGTGGACGTGAACCTGCACGGGGTGTTCTCGGCGCTCCAAGCTGCCGGGAAGCGCATGCTCGACCGGGGTGAGGGCCGTATCGTCAACATCTCCTCCATCTCCTCGCGAGGCTCCGCGGGGCGGGCGCCGTATGCCACGACCAAGGCCGCCGTCATCGGACTCACTTCGACGGCCGGAGCCGAGTGGGCGGCGCGCGGTGTCCGTGTCAACGCTGTCGCCCCGGGCTACGTCGACACCGGGGTGTTCCGGCAGGGCGTCGAGCAGGGGACACTGAGCCTCGACACGATCCTGTCCCGCATCCCCGCGAAGCGCCTGGCCGACGCGAGTGAGATCGCCGCGGCCGTGAGCTTCCTCGTGTCCGACCAGTCGCGCTACATGAACGGGCAGACGCTGTACGTCGACGGCGGCTTCATGGTGGACTACGGCGTGCCCCTCGCGAAGAAGCCCGAATGACCGCCGTCGCCCGGATCGACACGGCCACCGCGGTCCTGCCCCTTCCGGCACCGCTGCAGCTCGGTGCGATGACGGTCACGCGGCGGGAGTACTCCGCGGTGCAGGTGACGGCGGACGACGGCACCACCGGGGTCGCCTACTGCCTGTCGCGCGAGGCCCCGATGGCGGAGATCGTCGACCGCCTGGTGGCCCCGCACGCGGTGGGGCTCGACGCCGACGACCCGGCGGCCGCGTGGGACCGGATGCTCCGCGGCAGCGCGATCGTCGGACGGGTGGGGCTCGTGCGGCGGGCGATCGGTCTCGTCGAAATCGCCCTGTGGGACATCGCGTCCCGTCGGGCCGGCGTGCCGCTGTGGACCCTGCTCGGCACCGGTGACGCCCGGCGGGAGGGGATGCTCGTCGCCGCGTATCCGTCTCCGCAGCGCCCGCCGCGGGAGGTCGCGGACGAGGTGCTCGCGCAGGCGGAGGGCTGGGCGCAGGTGAAGATCTCGCGCATTCCCGATCCGGCATACATGCGCGAACTGCTCGCGATCCTCGGCGCAGAGCTTCCCACCTCGACCGGACTCGTCGTGGATGTCGGTTTCGGCTGGCCCGACGCGGAGGCCGCCGTGACGGAGGTCGCGCAATGGGGCGATCCGCGCCTGGCTTGGCTGGAGGACCCGCTGCTCCCCGAGGACGCGGCCGGCGTGGCCCGGATCCGCCGGGAGACCGGACTGCCGGTGGCGGTGGGCGACGAGGTGACCGACCCCGCGGTGCTCCGGGCTCTCGTCGAGGTCGGCGAGGTCGACGCGCTGCGCCTCGACGTCGTCGCGATCGGCGGCATCACTCCCGCGCGCGAGCTCATCGCCTGGGCGACGGAGCGCGGTGTCCCCGTGTCCGGACACGTCTATCCCGAGGTCACGGCGCACCTCGGCATCCAGGTGGAGACCTTCGCCCGCGGGGTGAATCCCTACGACCCCGCACCCTCGTTCGTCACGGGCGGGCCGCGGTTCGCCGGCACCGTCACGCCCCCCACGGCTCCGGGGCTCGGCTTCGGCCTCGATCCCACCGTCTTCCGATTCGAGAGGGACTGACATGACACCTTCCCCGCGCAGCGTCGTGGTGACCGGCAGCGGCAAGGGCATCGGCCGCGCGGTGGCCGCGCGGCTCACCGCCGACGGCTGGATCGTTGTCGGGCTCGAACGCTCGCCCGGCTCCGGGACTGTGGAGGAGGGCATCGTCGCCGAGGTCGTGCTCGGCGACGCCGCCGATCGGAGCGCCCACGAGCGTGCCGCCGCCGCCGCGCGCGCCAGGGCTCCGCTGGCGGGCTGGGTCAACAACGCGGGCATCACGAAGCGCACGCCGCTGCACGAGCTCGACGAGACGGTCGTGCGGGAGATCGTCGACATCAACGGCTTCGGCTACCTCTGGGGGTGCTCGGCGGCCGTGTCCGCATTCCTCGATCAGGGCGTCGCCGGGGCGATCGTCAACATCGGGTCGATCCACGGGCGGTCGAGTTTCGTGGACCACGCGGCCTACGAGTTCACGAAGGGCGGCATCGACGCCCTGAGTCGCAGTGTCGCGGTGACATATGGCGGAGTGGGCATACGGGCGAACACCGTCGCGCCGGGCGGCGTGCGCACCCCGCATCTGGAGGCGCAGATCGCCCGGGCGGCCGACCCTGCGGCGGAGGAGCGCCTGCTCGCGGAGGGTCCGCCGATGGGACGCATCGCCCGTGCGGAGGAGGTCGCCGCGGTGACGGCGTTCCTGCTCTCCGACGAGGCCCCCTACCTCTCCGGGCAGTCCATCGCGGTCGACGGAGCCTGGACGGCGTCGTTCGGCGACATCACGCTCGACCCCGCGCTGCGGGAGCGCTTCGACGCGCCGCCCGCTCCCTGAGCCCCACCGCGCCGATGTCCCCGGTCCGTGCGACGATCCGCTCGTCGACGGGAGAACGGGATGCGCGGGGAAGCGACGGTTCTGCACGCCGATCTCGATGCGTTCTACGCCTCGGTCGAGCAGCGTGATGCGCCGGAGCTCCGCGGGCGTCCGGTGATCGTCGGCGGCGGGGTCGTGCTGGCCGCGAGCTACGAGGCCAAGGCGCGGGGCGTCCGCACCGCGATGGGCGGCCGGCAGGCGCGGGAGCTGTGCCCCGACGCCGTCGTGGTGCCGCCCCGGATGGAGGCCTATTCCGCGGCCAGCAAGGACGTCTTCCGCATCTTCCGCGACACCACCCCGCTCGTGGAAGGGCTCTCCATCGACGAGGCGTTCCTCGAGGTCGGCGGGCTACGGCGCATCGCCGGCACCCCCGAGGCCATCGCCGTCCGGTTGCGGGAGCGCGTGCGCGCCGAGGCGGGCCTGGCGATCTCGGTCGGCGTCGCCCGCACGAAGTTCCTCGCGAAGGTCGCGAGTGCGGTGAGCAAACCCGACGGACTCCTCGTCGTCGAGCCCGACCGGGAGGAGGAGTTCCTGCTGCCGCTCCCTGTCGAGCGGCTGTGGGGCGTCGGCGCGGTGACGGCGGAGAAGCTGCACCGTAACGGCATCCGCACGGTCGGACAGCTCGCGGAGCTCGAGGCGGCGACCGCGGAGCGCATGCTCGGAAAGGCCACCGGAGCGCACGTCCATGCTCTCGCCCGCCTGCGGGACCCCCGACCCGTGGACACGACCAGGCGCCGGGGATCGATCGGGTCGCAGCGGGCGCTCGGCGTCCGTCCGCGGTCGCCGGAGGAGCTCGACGTCATCCTCACCCAGATCGTCGACCGGCTCGCGCGGCGGCTCCGCGACGGCGACCGCGTGTGCCGCACGGTGGTGCTGCGCCTGCGCTTCGGCGACTTCACGAAGGCCACCCGTTCCCGGTCGCTCCGGGCGCCGACCGACCGCACCGCCGTGCTGCTCGCCGTCGCCCGCACGCTCCTCGCCGCGGCGCACCCCGAGATCAGCGGCCGCGGCATCACCCTGCTCGGCCTCTCGCTCACCCAGCTCGACGCGGCGGACAGCGTCCCGCCCGAGCTGCCGATCGACTGGGGCGACGAGTCCCGTCTGGACACCGTGCTCGACACGCTCCGCGACCGCTACGGCTCCGCCTCGGTCTCCCGCGCCGCTCAGCTCGGCCGCGACCCCGGTTGGTCGTCCCCGGTGCTGCCGGAGCACCACTGACCCCTTTCGAATCGCCTGAATGGTCCCATTCCGGCCGGAAATACAGCCAATCGGGCGATTCGAAGCGGATCAGGCCTTGAGCATCGACGCCCGCGAGATCACGCCGTCGACCACGTCGAAGGTCGCGATGGTCTCCGTGGCGACGCCGGCGTTGATGACCCGCTCCTGCGCGACGACCCAGCGGGAGCCGAACAGGACGCTCGTGTCGATCACGCAGGAGAGCTCCGGGTTCTGCAGCCGCGGCTCGTAGAAGGCACGGATCGCAGCCGACCCGACGAGGGGCTCCGGCGCGACCCCGGTGACCACGGCGTCGTCGGCATAGGTCGCGACGAAGGCGTCGAGGTCGTGGGCGTTGAAGGCGTCGAGCTGCGCCTGCACGGTGTCGAGGGCAGAACGGTCCTGGGCGGTGCGGTCAGTCAATGCGAACTCCTCCGTTGACGTCGTAGGTGGCTCCGGTGATGAAGCGGGCCCGCTCCGAGGCGAGCGACGCGATGATCCAGGCGACGTCCTCCGGCTGACCGAACGCGCCGAGGGGGATGCCCGACTCGAGCTTCGCGCGGCCCTCGCCCTGGAGCTGATCCGTGATCGCGCTGGCGACCGGGCCGGGCGTGACGGCGTTGACGCGGATGCCCTCGGCGGCGAGGTGCCGGGCGAAGCTGCGGGTGATCGCGAGGATCGCCCCCTTGCTGGCCGCGTAGTGGATGCCCGTCTGCAGCGCGCCGACCTGCCCGGCGATCGAGGCGATGTTGATGACGGAGCGGTCGCCGTCGGCGGCCCGGAGCAGGGGGAGCGCCGCGCGGGTGAGCAGGAAGGTGCCGCGGGCGTTCGTCTCCAGGACGAAGTCCCACTCCTCGATGTCGATCTCGGGGTACGGGGTGTAGGGGCAGACGCCGCCGTTGTTGATGAGGACGTGCAGGTCGTCCCACGCCGCCGTGATCTCGGCGATGAGCGCCGCGATGGAGTCGGGATCGCGGAGGTCGAGGCGCGACACGTGGACGTCCGGGGAGCCCACCGCGCGGCACTCCTCCGCCACGCGTGCGGCTTCGGCCTCCCGTCCGGCGTAGGTGATCCAGAGGGCGACGCCCTCGCGGGCGAGTTCGAGGGCGGCGGCGGTTCCGATGCCGGAACTGGCGCCCGTGACGAGTGCGCGGCGAACAGTCATGCCTAAACGCTATAGCAAGAACGCGCTCTCGGGACAGCGCTGTACGAGAAGTTGCTAGATGCTATAGCATCGCATCCATGACCGCGCCGCTCATCCTCGTCACCGACTGCGACCTCCCGGGAACCGTCATCGAAGACACCCTCCGCGCCGCCGGCCTCCGTGCCGAGCGGGCCGCCTCCGGGAGCCCGGACGACATCGCCGCCGCCGGCGCCGACGCCGAGGCGCTGGTCGTGCAGTGGGCGCGCATCGACGGCGCCCTCATGGACCGGCTGCCGAACCTCCGTTTCATCAGCCGAGTCGGCATCGGCTACGACATGATCGACGTCGAGGCCGCCGCGGCCCGCGGCATCGCCGTCGCGAACACGCCGAGCTACTGCATCGAAGAGGTCGCCGCGCACACCGTCGCGATGATCATGACCCAGGCCCGCGGCCTCTCCGCCTACGACCGCGCCGTGCGGGAGGGCGTCTGGAAGGCGGTCGACGCCCGCCCGCTCGCCGTGCGGCCGTCCTCCACCACCGTGTCGGTGCTCGGCTTCGGGCGCATCGGATCGATCGTCGCCCGCGGGTGCCGGGCGCTCGGCTTCCGCGTGCTGGTGGCCGACCCGTACGCCTCCGACGACGCCGTGCGCGACGCGGGCTGTGAGCCCGTGGACATCCCGTCGGCGATCGCCCGCGCCGACATCCTCACCCTGCACGTGCCGCTGACGGACGAGACCCGCCATCTGATCGACGCCGCGGCCCTGGCGACGATGAAGCGGGACGCCGTGATCGTGAACACCTGTCGGGGTCCGCTCATCGACGAGGACGCCCTGGCCGCGGCGCTCCGCGACGGCCGGCTCGCCGGTGCCGCTCTCGACGTCTTCGCGGAGGAGCCGCTCCCCGCGGCGTCCCCGCTGCGCGCGCTCGACACCGTGCTGCTCACGCCGCACGCCGCCTGGTACTCCCCGGAGGCCCTGGAGGATCTTCCCGTGCACGCCGCCGAGAACGTGATCCGCTCGCTCGCCGGCGAGGCCGTGCCCATCGTCAACCCGGCCTTCGCCGCCGCGCGCTGAGAGGACTCCCATGGAACTGCTGCGACTCGGCGCGATCGGCCACGAGCGTCCATACGTCCGCGATGACGAGGGCGTGGTGCGCGGTCTCAGCTCCCTGACCCGCGACATCGACGGCGCCTTCCTCGCCGCGGACGGCATCGTCCGCGTGCGGGCGGCGCTCGCGGACGGCTCCCTGCCGCAGGTGGAGACCACGGGACTGCGCGTCGGCGCCCCCGTGGCGCGGCCGACCGCGGTGATCTGCATCGGCCAGAACTACGCGGCGCACGCGGCGGAGTCCGGCGCCGAGCCGCCCGCACACCCGGTGGTGTTCTTCAAGCACCCGAACACGGTCGTGGGTCCGGACGATGTCGTGCTCCTGCCGCCGGGCGCGGAGAAGGTCGACTGGGAGGTCGAGCTCGCGGTCGTCATCGGCCGCACAGCGCGGTACCTGCCCTCCGTCGAGGCCGCGCGCGACGTGATCGCCGGCTACACCATCTCGAACGACGTGTCCGAGCGCGCGTATCAACTCGAGGTCTCCGGCGGACAGTGGTCGAAGGGGAAGTGCTCCGAGACGTTCAACCCCCTCGGCCCGGCACTGGTCCCCGCGGACGAGGTCGATCCTCAGGCGCTGCGCCTCCGATCCTTCGTGAACGGCGAGCCGCGGCAGGACTCCTCCACCGCCGACATGATCTTCCCCGTGCTGCAGCTGGTGCACGAGCTCAGCCATTACCTCGTGCTCGAACCCGGCGATGTCATCAACACCGGCACCCCGCAGGGTGTCGCGCTGTCCGGACGCTTCCCCTACCTGCAGGACGGCGACGAGATGACCATCGAGATCGAACGGCTCGGCCGCCAGCACCAGCGCACGGAGCGGGTCCGTCTCGGGTGAGGCCTGTGCCCGGGGCACGGTTCCTTTCGCTGAGTGCAACCGTGTCCCGGGTAGAGCCCTCACCCACCGCTGGCGCCTGCGCGGGCTCAGGCATCCGCGCGGGCTCAGGCGGCTGGAGGGAGAGGTGCCTGCTTTCGCGCGACAGCCTGTTGCCGCAAGCCCCCGGCGGCTCAGGCCTCCGCGCGGGCTCAGGCATCCACGCGGGCTCAGCCGGCTGGAGGGGAAAGGTGCCTGATGCCCCGCGAGCGCCTGAACCCGCGCGGGGGTCAGCCGGCGAAGGGGAGGACCGGGAGGCCGTGCACCCCGGGACGCACCGCCAACACCGAGCCCGCGGCGGTGCCGTGATCGGACGGCAGGCCCTGCGCGGAGGTCGTGATGAAGAGCGTGCCGAGGTCGTCGCCGCCGAAGGTGCAGGCACTGACCTGAGGCACCGGCAGCACGATGTCCTCGCGCACGGCCCCGGACGGCTCGAACCCGCGCACGCGGCCCCCGCCCCACAGCGCGACCCAGACGCTGCCGTCCGCGGCGACCGTGAGGCCGTCGGGCACGCCGTCGTCTTCGGAGATGTGGGCGAACACCCGGCGTCCGCGGAGGTCGCCCTCGGTCACGTCGAACACGTCGATCCGGCCGGTGTCGGTGTCCACGTAGTAGACGCGGCGGCCGTCCGGGGAGTAGCTGACACCGTTGGACGAGGTCACGCGGGGGAGCACCGTGGTCACGTCGAGGGCGGCGTCGATGCGGAGCACGGTCCCGGCACCCGCGGTGGAGTCCGTGGACATCGATCCGGCCAGGAGTCGTCCTCGCGGGTCGCAGCAGCCGTCGTTCATGCGTACCGCGTCGTCGTCGAGCAGCGTCGCGACGGGACGGGCCTCCGCATCGGGACCGTCGGCGAGGTACAGGGTGCGTGCCCCGACCGCCACGAAGCCCCCGGCCGTCCGCGGCCGGAAGAACGCGAGGTACTCGTCGTCGATGTGCTGGCGGACGATCTCGTCGCCGCGGAGGGTGAGCAGATCGCCCGCGTCTCCGTCGACCCAGCGCAGGCCGCCCCACCCGGGCCACCAGACCGGGGCCTCGGCGTGGACGGCGACCGGTCCGGTCACGTTCTCGGGGGTCATGCGCCCTCCGCCGTCCGCCGCGGGTCGGTCACGGGGAGCGGCTCCGGAACGGGGTCGGCATGATCCGCCGCTGCGGCCGGCGCGGACGGAAGCTCCTTCGCGACCTGCTTCTCGAGCACGGTCACGGCCTCGTCGGAGAGCAGGATGAGGCCGTCGAGCTCCTCGCGCACCCGCTTGTAGGCGATGTTCCGCTCGGACTGCGTCGCCGACTCGTCCACGGCGACCTTGAGGAGCTGCTGCGCGCGGTCGAGGCGCTTGCGCTCGGCCTCGGTGAACGTCGAGTCGCGCAGGCGCCGGGCGTCCTTCTCCGCGATCTCGAACGCGACCGCGTAGTCGCCGACGGCCTGCAGGTACTCCGCGATCTGCTGCTCCGTGAGCTTCGCGTCGGCGGAGGCCGGACGCAGCGCGTCCGCGGTCTTCTTCGCGCGGAGGAAGGCGGCCGTCAGCGGCTGGCGGCCGTCGCTCATGGCGGGGAACGCGATGAGCTTGGCGACGTCGAGCTCGTAGTCCAGCCAGCGCGCGGTGATCTCGTCGTGCTCGGCGAAGAGGCGGGCGAGCAGGTCGTCGGGCGCCACCGACGCCGTCGTGTCGACGACAGTGGGACCGCCGTGCTTCGCCTGCCGGGCGGCCGCGCGCGCCTCGATCTCGGCGGTCTTGACCTGCGCCTTCATGCGCAGGGCCTCCAGCCGGCGCTCGTGCCGACGCTTGGAGCCGCGCTCCCAGGCCTTGGCGACTCCGCCGGCCATGCCCATGATCGGGAAGACGAGCCACCAGTAGTCACCCGCGAAGTTCCAGAAGCCCCGGATGAACTCGTCCATGATGGGTTCAGCCTACTGCGCGACGGCGGGTCGCCGGGGGCCCGCACGAGAGGGAGGGCGGCCGCATGAAGAGCGTCGGCATCGTCGGGATCGAGAACAGCCACGCCACGGAGATCGTCCGCTTCCTGAACGTCGAGGCCCCGGACGTGCCCGTGCGGATCACGGCCCTCGTGGCAGGGGAGCCGGAGCGCACGCGGGAACTGGCCGCGCTCGGCGGCATCGAACGTGTCGTCGACGAGGCGGGCGCGCTCCTCGGCACGGTGGATGCGCTCATCGTGACCGCCCGCGACGGTGCCGATCATCGCGCCCTCGCCGTCCCCTTCCTGGAAGCCGGGGTGCCGGTCTGGGTCGACAAGCCGCTCGCGGCGACCGTCGCCGATGCTGACGCGATCCTCGCCGCCGCGCAGCGTGGCCGGGTGCCCGTCACCTCGTCGTCCACGCTCCGTTGGCTCGCGGACACCGCGGAGCTCGTGGCGGAGGCCGCCCGCATCGGGGAGGTCCAGGCGGTCACCGTCATGGGGCCGGCCGATCCGGACAGCCCGTACAGCGGCATCTTCTTCTACGGCATCCACCTCGCCGATCTCGCCCAGGTTCTGCGGCCCGGCATCGCGGAGGACGTCGAGGTGCAGTCCCTGCCCGCGGGTGTCGTCGCCCGCTACCGGGTCGGCGGGGTGCCGGTGGCGCTGGAGTTCGTGCGGCCGGACGGGGATAGTCAGGTGCCGTTCCGGGCGACCGTCGTCGGCCGCCGGGGCATCGCGAGCCGGGAGATCCCGATCGGCCCCGGCTACGTGCAGCCCGGCGTCCGTGCCTTCGCCGGGATGCTGGAGACCGGCGAGCCGCCGGTTCCCGCGTCCGAGATGCGCGCTCCGATCGCCGTACTCGAACAGGTCGCCGAGGCCCTCGCCTCCCGCTGACCCGGGCACAGTTTCGGAGATCGGATCCGCCGCGCGGTCGACAGGCCCTGTGCGGCGGCGTGTCGCCTGCCGTCTCCGAAGTCGGGCCCAGGATTCGGAATCAGGCCTTCGTGAGGTCCTGCGCGAGCATGAGGATGATCCCGCTGGGGCCGCGGAGGTAGGTGAGCCGGTAGATGTCCCGGTAGTTCGCGACGCCGCGCAAGGGGTGGAATCCGTGTCGGGCGGCGATGGCGAGGGAGGCGTCGATGTCGTCGACGGAGAAGGCGATCCGGTGCATGCCGATCTCGTTCGGCCTCGTCGGCTGCGTCTCGATCGCCTCGGGATGGATGTACTCGAACAGCTCGATCTGCCCGTGCCCGTCCGGGGTCTGCAGCACGGCGATCCGCGCATGGTTCCCGTCGAGCCCGACCGCGGTGGACGCCCACTCGCCGCTGACCTCGTCCCGTCCGACCACGGAGAGGCCCAGGTCGGTGAAGAACGCGATGGTGGCGTCGAGGTCGCGCACGGCGATCCCGATGTTCTCGAAGGCGATGGCCATGCTCGCGATGCTACTCCGGCGTCAACGACCGAGCTTCCCGGCGCAGGCCACGCAGTATTCCGCGAACGGCCGCACCTCCAGGCGCTCCGGCGGGATGGGCCGCCCGCAGTGCGCGCAGATGCCGTAGGTTCCGGCGTCCATCCGCATCAGCGCCTCGTCCACCTGGCGGAGCTCCGCCTGCGCCGCCTCGGCGAGCCCCGACAGTCGGGACCACTCCGACGAGAGCGTCACCCCCTCCGGGTCGTGCTCGTCATCGTCGTTCGAGCCCTCGCGGTCGTGCATGAGCTCCGCGAGCGTAGTCGCCGTCGCCGTGACGCGGGCTTCGGCCTCGGCGCGGCGCTCTTGCAACAGCGCTCGCAGATCCATCCGCCCACTCTAGGCCCGCCCTGCGACACTCGCGTCGTCGCCGGACCAGGCATCCGCGCGAGATCAGGCGACACCGGCTGCAGGCGCCTGAACTCCCGCGCCCGCCTGTCCTCTCCGGACAGCCTGCCCCCGCGACCGCTCGCGCAGGATCAGGCGCCCGCGCGGGTTCAGGCGACACCGGTGACAGGCGCCTGAACCGGCGTGACTGCCTGTCCTCCCGGACTGCCTGAACCCGCGAACGCGGTTCAGCCGCGACGGGTGCGCGGCGCCTCCACGGTGGGCACGGAGTCGGTGTGCACGCTGGGGTGGTCCCGCTCCAGCGCCGCGCCCTCCATGTCGACGTTCGGGATGATGCGGTCGAGCCACTTCGGCAGCCACCAGGCCGAGCGTCCGAGCAGGTGCATGAGCGCGGGCATCAGCAGCATCCGCACCACGAACGCGTCGAGCAGCACGCCGAACGCGAGGCCGAACCCGATGGACCGGATGATGGTCGACTCCGAGAACACGAACCCGCCGAACACCGACACCATGATGAGCGCGGCGGCGATGACCACCGAGCGCCCGGCCCGGAAGCCCTGGGCCACGGCATCGCGCGCGGAGGCGCCGTGCACGTAGGCCTCCCGCATCCCCGACGCGAGGAAGAGCTGGTAGTCCATCGCGAGTCCGAACAGGATGCCGACGAGGATCACCGGCAGGAAGCTCAGGATCGGACCGGTGCTGTGCAATCCGATGAGGTCGGCGCCCCACCCCCACTGGAACACCGCGACGATGAGCCCGTAGGTCGCGAACAGCGACAGCACGAACCCTCCCGTGGCGATGAGCGGCACGAGCAGCGAGCGGAACACGACGATCATGATGAGCAGCGACAGGCCCACGACGACCACGAGGTACAGCGGGAGCACGCTCGCCAGCGCCTCGGAGATGTCGATGTTGGTGGCGGCCTGACCGGCGACTCCGAGGGCGATCCCGCCGTCGATCTCCGGGAGGCCCCGCAGATCCTGCACGAGCTTCTCGGTGGAGGCGCTGTTCGGGCCTTCGGCGGGCAGCACCTGGAAGGCGAGGAGCGTGTTGTCGTCCGACGTGGCGATGGGGGCCACCGCGACCACGTCGTCCTGCTCGGCGATCTTCTCGGCCACGGTCACCTGCGTGGCCAGCAGGTCGTCGTCGCTCACGGCGTCGTCGAGGGTGGCGGTGACCAGGAGCGGGCCGTTCGCGCCCTCGCCGAACTGCTCGTCGACGGTCTGGAACGCGCGGTAGCTGGTGGAGTCGGCGGGTTCGCTCGACCCGTCGGGGAGGCCGAGGCGCATCGACATGGCGGGGATCGCGATCACGAGCAGCGCGACGACGCTGACGAGGGCGGTGACGACCGCGCGGAGCGTCGACATCCGGCGCACGGGCTTCCCGGCCGCGTGCTCCTGGCCGATGGTCGCCCGCGCCTTGCGACCGAGCAGGCGGGTGCCGACGAGGCCGAGGATCGCCGGGGCGAGGGTCACGGCCACGAGCACGGCGACCGCGACGCAGACGGCGCCCACCGTGCCCATGAGGCCGAGGAACGGCACGCCCGTCACGTTGAGGGCGAGGAGCGCGACGATGACGGTGGTCCCCGCGAACACCACCGCGGTCCCGGAGGTGCCGGTGGCCAGACCGATGGACTCGCGCACGGGCGACCCGGCCAGCAGCTGCTTGCGGTGACGGTTCACGATGAAGAGGGAGTAGTCGATGCCGACCGCGAGCCCCAGCATCACGCCGAGGACGGGAGTGACCGAGGCCATGTCGACGACGCCGGAGAACGCCAGGGACGCCGTGACGCCCACCCCGACGCCGACCACGGCGGTGACGATGGGCAGGGCCGCACCGATCAGCGAACCCAGCATCACGATGAGCACGACGGCGGCGAACGCGAGACCGATGGCCTCGCCGACGCCGAAGATCTCCGGCACGCCCTGGGCGATGTCGGTGCCGAAGTCGACCGTCACACCGTCGATCTCCTCGTCCTGGAAGTGGGCGATGGTGCTCTGCTTGGTCTCCTCGGCGAGTTCCAGGCGCGGGTCGACGAAGGAGACGTTGACGATGGCCGTGGAGCCGTCCTCCGAGACGACGCCGATGCCGTCCGCGAGGTCGAGGAGGGTTGTACCGAGCTCCAGCTGCTCCGCGTTGTCGGCGAGCTCGTCGCGGTTCGCGTCGATGGTGGCCTGCTGGGCCTCGAGCTGCGCGAGCTGGGCGTTCAGCTCTGCGAGCTGCGCGTCGAGCGCGGCGGTCTGCTCGGGCGGCGCGCCGGCGGCCTCGGCCTGAGCCCGCGCGCCTTCGAGCTGGGTGATCCCGGCGTCGAGCTGTGCCCGGCCATCGTCGAGCTGAGCCTGGCCGGCGTCGAGCTGGGCCTGCCCGTTCTCGAGCTGGGTCCGGCCGTCGGTCAGCTCCTTCGCCTGCTCATCCTGCTGCCGCTGGGCGTCGAACGGGTCGACGACGGAGGCGACGCCGTCGAGGTCTTCCGCGCTCGCGGCGAGGTCGGAGATCGCCTGCTTCTGCTCGTCGGTGAAGGGCTCGCCGTCGTCCGTCCGATAGACGACCGTCCCGGTGCCGCCGGCGGTGTCCGGCAGCTTGTCGGCGAGCTGATCGGTGACCTCGCCGGAGGCGGTGCCCGGGATGTCGAAGCTGTTGCTCAGCGTGCCGCCGAAGGTGAGGAAGGCGCCGACGCCGAGCCCGAGGATGACCACCCAGGAGACGATCACCGTCCACGCCCTGCGCGCAGCGAAAGAACCCAGACGGAACAGCAGTGAAGCCACGTGATCTCCTTCAGACGAAAAGAGCATACGGCACGTCTCGTCTAGAGATCTGTGGCTATCCTGAACGCATGGTGAACGAGCATCGCAGCGGCCCTGTGCGCAGCACCGCGGCCCGCGAGGCGATCCTCGACGCGACGGCCCGGCTCTTCCACAATCAGGGGTACGACCGGCTCACGATCGAGGGCATCGCCAAGGAGGCCAAGGTCGGCAAGCAGACCATCTACCGCTGGTGGCCGTCGCGCGGCGCCCTCATCGGGGAGTGCCTGGCCGAGGGACGCCTCATCCCCGTGGACTTCGTCGTGCCCGACACCGGAGACCTCTCCGCCGACGTGGAGACCTGGCTGCGGAGCGTGCTCTCCATTCTCGAGAAGCCGCAGGGCGGCGTGCTGCTGCGGTCGCTCGTGGCCGCGGCCACGGAGGATGCGTCGGTCGGCGCTCACCTCGGGGAGAGCCTCGGGGTGGAGAAGTACCTGTCGGAGCGTCTCCGCGGCGGCATCCGCGACGGTCAGCTGCCGGAGGACGCCCCGGTCGAGCAGCTCGGTCGCGCGATCCTCGGGGCCATCATCGTGGAGTCCCTCGGCCGCGATGCCCACGATCCGGGTTCCGTCGTCGCCCTGACCCGCTACCTCTTCGCGCGCTGAGGTCGCGGGTCCGCACGAGGTCGCACGGATTCCTGGAATCCCTGCGACCCGGGTGCGAATCTGCGACGCAGGCCCGGGTCAGCCGAGGAGCAGGGTGAGGACGGTCGCGCCGCCGCCGCCGAGGATCAGCGCCACGATGACCGTCCACGCGATGATGCGGATGCGCCGGTTGCGCTTCTCGCCGAGGTCGCCGTAGTCCTCGCTGAGGCCGTCGCCGCTCATGCGCTGACCGGTTCCGTGACGGTCGGACCGAAGTACGACGGCAGCGTGGCCTGCGAGCGCTCGCGGAGCTCGGCGGCCGAGACGGTGAAGACGTCCTGCACCTCGAGCTGCGGCTCGCTGTCCGTGACGCCGATGCGGGCAACCGGGTAGCCGCGGCCCTCGCAGAGTCCGCGGAACTTCACGTCGTCCTCGCGGGGGACGGTCACGATGACGCGGCCGGTCGACTCGGAGAACAGGGCGGTCGCGGCGTCCACGCCGTCGCGCTCGATGATCTCGTTGAGCCAGACCCGGGCGCCGACGCCGAAGCGCATGACGCCCTCGGCCAGGGCCTGCGCGAGACCACCTTCGGAGAGGTCGTGCGCCGAGGAGATGAGCCACTCGTCCCGGGCGGCGGCGAGCAGTCCGGCGAGGCGCTTCTCGCCCGCGAGGTCGACCTTCGGCGGGCGGCCGCCGAGGTGCTGGTGCACGACCTCGGCCCATGCGGAGCCGGAGAGCTCGGTCGAGGTGGTGCCGAGCAGGTAGATGTTCTGCCCCTCGTCCTGCCATCCGGACGGGATGCGGCGGGAGACGTCGTCGATGATGCCGAGCACGCCGACGAGCGGGGTCGGGTGGATCGGCACATCGCCGGTCTGGTTGTAGAACGAGACGTTGCCGCCGGTGACCGGAGTGCCCAGTTCGTAGCAGCCGTCTGCGAGGCCGTCGACGGTCTGCCCGAACTGCCACATGACCTCGGGGTTCTCGGGAGAACCGAAGTTGAGGCAGTCGGTGATCGCGGTCGGCACGGCACCGGTCACGGCGACGTTGCGGTACGCCTCGGCGAGGGCGAGCTGCGCGCCGGCGTACGGGTCGAGCTGGCAGTAGCGGCCGTTGGCGTCGGTCGCGACGGAGAAGCCGAGGCCGGACTCCTCGTCCACGCGGATCATGCCGGCGTCGTCGGGGAAGCTCAGGGCCGTGTTGCCGAGCACGTAGTAGTCGTACTGGTTCGTGATCCAGCTCGTGTCGGCGAGGTTCGGGGAGGCGACGAGGGCGAGGAACTGCTCGCGCAGCGTCTCGGCATCGTTCGCGCGAGGCAGGTTCTCGGCGGCGTCCGCCTGCAGGGCGTCGATCCACGTCGGGTAGGCGACCGGCCGGTCGTAAACGGGACCGTCGACCGCGACGGTCGAGGGGTCGACGTCGACGATGCGCTCGCCCTGCCAGTCGATGATGAGGCGTCCGTCGCCGGTGACCTCGCCGAGCACGGAGGTCTCGACCTCCCACTTGTTCACGACGGCCAGGAAGGCGTCGAGCTTCTCAGGGGCGACGATCGCCATCATGCGCTCCTGCGACTCCGACATGAGGATCTCTTCGGCCGTCAGCGTGGGGTCGCGCAGCAGCACGTTGTCGAGCGAGACGTGCATGCCGCTGTTGCCGTTGGCCGCGAGCTCGCTGGTCGCGCAGGAGATGCCGGCGGCACCGAGGTCCTGGATGGCCTCGACGAGCTCGCCGCGGTAGAGCTCCAGACAGCACTCGATGAGCACCTTCTCGGCGAACGGGTCGCCCACCTGCACCGCGGGGCGCTTGGTGGGGCCGCCGTCGGCGAACGTGTCGGAGGCCAGGATGCTCGCGCCGCCGATGCCGTCGCCGCCCGTGCGGGCGCCGAACAGCACGACCTTGTTGCCGACGCCGGTGGCGTTCGCGAGCTTGAGGTCTTCGTGGCGCAGCACGCCCACCGCGAGCGCGTTCACGAGCGGGTTGGCCTGGTAGACGCTGTCGAAGACCGTCTCGCCGCCGATGTTCGGAAGACCGAGGCAGTTGCCGTAGAAGCTGATGCCGCTGGTCACGCCGTGCACGACGCGGGCGGTGTCCGGGTGGTCGATCGCACCGAAGCGCAGCGCATCCATGACGGCGACGGGGCGGGCGCCCATCGAGATGATGTCGCGGACGATGCCGCCGACGCCGGTGGCCGCACCCTGGAACGGCTCGATGAACGACGGGTGGTTGTGCGACTCGGCCTTGAAGGTGACGGCCCAGCCCTCGCCGACGTCGACGACGCCCGCGTTCTGGCCCATGCCGACCATCAGGCGTTCCTTCATCTCGTCGGAGACCTTCTGGCCGAAGCGGCGCAGGTAGTTCTTGCTCGACTTGTAGGAGCAGTGCTCCGACCACATCACCGAGTACATCGCCAGCTCGCCCGAGGTGGGGCGGCGGCCGAGGATCTCCTTGATGCGCGCGTACTCGTCGTCCTTGAGCCCGAGGGCGCCGTACGGCTGCTCCTTCTCGGGCGTCGCGATCGCGTTCTCGACGGAGTCGGGGACGTGCTGGGGGGAAGGTGCAGGGGCGGTGGTCACGCGCACTCCAAAGGAAGGGGCCGGCGGGGCGTGTTCAGTCTACCGGCGCGGTCGGGGCCGTTCTCTCGTGCGTGCCGTCGGACGGCGTCAGGACGGGAAGGCGGCGGCGTCATGGCAGCTCGGCGATGGTCAGGCCCTGCGCGCGTGCGGCGGCGGCCAGCTCGCGGTCGAAGGTGAGGAGCGCAGTGACCACGTCGCCGAGTTCGAGCGCGGCGGCGAGGTGGAGAGCGTCCAGAGTGCGGAGCCCTGAGCCTGCCCGGATGGCCGCGGTCAGCGTCTCGTCGTCGAGGGAGACGAGCGCGACGCGGTCGAGGAGGTCGACGACGGCTTCGCGGTCGAGGGAACGGCGGTCGGCGATCGCGTGCAGCTCCACGGCGAGGAGGCGCGAGGAGACGAACTCGCTGCCGTCCGCGAAGGCGCGGACGACCGCTTCCGACCCCTCTTCCTCGATGAGTGCCTTCGCGGCTGCTGAAGTGTCGAGGTAGATCACGACCGGTCGGCCCGAAGCTCGTCGAGGATCTCCGTCACGGATAGCGAGTCCGGCACGGGGGCGCGGCGGAGCGGACCGCTCGCGCGGGGCAGCGTCACCCGCCCGTTGGCGATCATGCGCGTCCATGCCGTCTCGGCGGGCGGCGACAGCTCGGCGATCGGGCGCCCGCGGTCTGTCACGGTCAGGTGTTCGCCGGCGGTGACGCGCGCCAACACCCGCGCGGTCTGCTGATTCAGCTCGGTTTTCGACACGGTGCCCATCTCCTCAGGGTAGATCCAAAGTAGTAGAACTACTAGTTCTCCGATTCGTGGGTCCAGTGAACCATCGCTCGGCGACATTGCGAGGCCGCACGGACGGATCTCCCCGAAGGCTCTGGATAACTCTCCTGAAGGGCGGCGTCAGGAGGAGGAGTGCGCTGCCGCGAACCGCTGCGCCACCATCCCCGCCGCTTCGCGCAGGGCCTCGGGCCGGACCACCGTGAACGGCGCGTCGAACCGGGCCACCGCGGCGAGCACACCCGTCCATGACCAGGAGCCGACCGTGACCCGGCACGAGTCCTCCGACAGCGGCACCGCAGCGCCGTCTCCGACCCACGGCGCCACCTCCCTCGCGGGCAGGGCGATGTCCACCACCCCCGTGCACGGCCAGCGGTCCTCGGTCGTCGAGCCCTTGGCGCGGGCGGCGAGGAAGGTCTGCGCGTCCGCGGCGGGAAGAGGCCGCGGCGCGAAGGAGGGGCCGGTCGGCGTCCGCGGCCGCAGTCGATCGAGGCGATACGTGCGCCAGTCGGCCGCGTCCTGGTCCCAGGCCAGCAGGTACCAGCGGCCCTCGCGCGCCACGACGGCATGGGGCTCGGTGCGCCGTGGCGGGCGGTCCCGCTCGGAGCCGTAGTCGAAGCGGAGCACCTTCCGCTCACGCACCGCCGCGCTCGCCGCCTCCAGCACGGCCGGGTCGGCGCGGACCTCTGCCGGCGCTCCGTCGAAGCGGATCCCGTCGATGCGGTGGCGCAGGCGCGAGGGCATGACCTGACGGACGGTCGCGAGAGCGCGCTGAGCGGCCTCGGTGACCTCGATCCCGGTCGCGCTCGCACTCTGCAGGGCGACGGCGATCGTCACGGCCTGCTCGTCGTCGAACAGGAGCGGCGGCATATCCGACCCCGCTTCGAGGCGATAGCCGCCGTACGGGCCCTTGCTCGATCCGATGCGGTAGCCGAGCGTGCGCAGCCGATCGACGTCGCGGCGCACCGTGCGCGGTGTGACGCCGAGGCGGTCGGCGAGCTCCCCGCCCGGCCAGTCCCGTGTCGCCTGCAGCAGGGACAGCAGCGCGAGCATCCGCGACGAGCTTCCGGTCATGGCTCCATTCTGTGCGAGGAAGCGGACAGAAACAGACCTCTACTGCTGTGACGGTGGGCTCACACGGTCCGATCGGCGGGCCGGGACACGGAGGACACCATGACTCTCACGACCACCACCCACCTCAACTTCCGCGGCACGGCCCGTCAGGCCCTCGACTTCTACCGGTCGGTCTTCGGCGGCGAGGTGACCGCGGCGACCTACGGACAGTTCGGGATGCCGGAGGGGGTCCCCGGGTTCGACAAGCTCGTGTTCGGTCAGCTCGACGGGCCCGTGCGGCTGATGGCGTACGACATCCCGGGCGCGGACGACACGGCCGCGACTGCCGGCACCACCCGTCGTGAGAACGGGATGACGATCACGGACCGCTCCTTCTTCCAGTCGCTGCGAGCGGACTCCCTGGAGGAGCTGCAGCCCGTGTGGGACGCCCTCGCCGAGGGTGCGACCGTGATCGAGCCTCTCGCCGCCTCCGCGTGGTCCGCCGGTTTCGGCATGCTCACCGACCGCTTCGGCGTGACCTGGGTCCTCGACGTCGCCTGACCGCGTCGGACGCTCGACCCGGCCCCGTGCGGTCGACCCGGCCCCTTGCGCCCGTCCGCAACGGGCCGGGATGCACGTAACGGGGTGGGTCACCGCCCGTGGGCGACATGACATGTCAAGGGCCTCTTCGTCGTCGGTCGCCTGACGTAGAAAGGAGGAGACGAAAGGCAGGGCATGGCCGCAGGAGACATCGAGACGTTCTCGCGCAACGGCATCTGGTTCAACCGGATCCAGGGCGAGTCGCACACGCTGGGCAGCAGCTTCGAGTCGATGGAGGAGGCGGTGAAGGTCGGCCGTGGCGCGGCGACAGCGCGTCAGGTGCAGCATTTCGTGCGCACCGAGGAGGGGCCGTCCGACGACGTGGCCCCGAATGAGGCCCACCCGCGCGACCTCATGTGGTGAGTCGCGGATGATCCTGCAGGCCTGCGTGAACGGTGCCAGGGACGTTGCGGAGCATCCGTGGCTGAGCGCCGACGAGACGGTGGTGGCCCAGGACGCCGCGGCGGCCGTGGATGCTGGTGCCGCAGAGATCCACGTGCATGCGAAGGACGCCGCCGGCCGCGACTCCCTGGCGCCCGAGGATGTGCGGCGGTGGCTCGGAGCCGTCCGTGCCGCGGCGCCGGGAGTGCTCGTGGGAGTGACGACCGGCGCCTGGGCCGAACCGGACGTGTCGAGGCGCCTCGAGGCGATCGAGGGCTGGACGGAACTCCCCGACTATGCCTCCGTGAACTGGCACGAGGCCGGGGCGGACGAGGTGGCGGCGGCGCTGCATCGACGGGGGATCGGTGTGGAAGCGGGTATCTGGGACGCGGCAGGGCTCGAGGCCTGGCGGGTCTCCCCGGTCCGTGGGGCCTGCCTGCGCGTGCTGGTCGAGCTTGCCGCGGAGGCCGCCGACGTCGTCCGTCCGCACGCCGAAGGACTCATCGCCCACGTGGCGCGCGAGGAGCCCGACCTGCCGATCCTGCTGCACGGTGAGGAGCTGTCGGCCTGGCCCGCCCTCGACCTCGCCGGGGAGCTCGACCTCGACACGCGGATCGGCCTGGAGGACACGCTCCTCCTGCCGGACGGCGCCGACGCCCCGAGCAACGCCGCCCTCGTCCGCGCCGCCCGCGCCCGCCTCCCCCGCGCCTAGCTCCGCCGCACCGTGGCACCCGTGCGGGTGCAGAAACGTCCCTCTCTCCGCGGATTCCGGTCCCTTTTCGCACTCTACGGCGCAGACCCGCTTGTGCGAGTACAGAACCGTGCCTCACCGCGCAGACTCCCGCCCGTTTTCGCATTCCCCAGCGCCGGCCGCACACGCCCTGCCGCGGATGCGAAACCGCTCCTCCCGTGGCGCGCTTCGGTCCGTTCTCGCACTCCGCGCCGCGGGGGCTGATCCCGGCCCTTGAACGCGAGTGCAGAACCGCACCTCCCGTCGCCGGTTCCGGGGCGTTCTCGCACTCGACTTCGGAAGGGGGCGGTCCGAACCGTGTCAGGGTTTTCCCGACGAGTACGAGCGCCCCTACGCTGGAGCGATGTTCGCCGGTGCCTCCGTCTACTTCCTGCTCGTCTACGTGGTCGTCCCGCTCCTCGCGCTGCTGCTCCTGTGGCTGATCATCTACTCGGCGGTCCGGGCGGCACTGACTGCGCACCGCCGCGCCCTCGCCGCGGAGCGCACCACCGCGCCGGACACCCCCTGATCCTGCGCTTCCAGCACTCGTGCCCGCATGCCTCGCCCCTGACGTCGGGTGCAGGTGCAGAACCGCTCCTCCCGCCACCCGGCTCCGGCACGTTTCTGCGCTTCCCTGCACGGGTGCCCGTCCGGGACACCGGTGCGGGTGCAGAAACGTCCCTGGTCTTGCCAGTACCGGAACGTTTCCGCGCTCCCCAGCGGGTGCGCCACTCCGCCTCTGTGCGAGTGCAGAAACGTCCCTGGCCTCGCCCGCTCCGGAACGTCTTCGCACTCGCCAACGTCATGCGCGCCGCGCGGGACCCGGTGCGGGTGCAGAAACGTCCATAGTTCCGCCTGTCACGGAACGTTTTCGCACTCCGCACCCGCAGGAGGCCGCACGAAGACCCGCGGACTCACCCCGCACTCCACCCGCCCCAGTCGGGACGGTCCACGATGCAGAAGCGGTTCCCCTCGGGGTCTTCCATGATGATGTAGTCGGCGTCGTCAGGGCGGCCGTCCCAGTGCACCTCCCGTGCTCCGAGCCCGGCGAGGCGCTGCACCTCGGCAGCCTGGTCCTCCGCGTAGATGTCGAGGTGGATGCGCGGCGGCAGCACACGCTCCGAGTGGTGCGCGTCGAGCGCGATGCAGGGCGCGTCTGCGTCGCGGGGTTTGAGTATGGCCCAGTCGTCCTCCGCGGGGTCCCGTTCGACGTAGTCGAGGGCGGCCTTCCAGAAGGCGGTCTGGGCCGGGAGGTCGTCCACGCGGATCACGATCGACACGATCTTCAACATGCGGCGAGGGTACGGCGAGGGAGGGTGTCCGCGGAGGGGCTTGCGCCGCCGCGGGGGATCAGCTTCCGGACCGGCCGAAGTCGCTCGTGAGCCACTCCTCGACCGACGCGAACGGGAACGCCCTCGCCGCGAACACTCCCGGCACCGTCCGCACCTCCCGCATCCGATCGAGCCGGAACAGCCGCCAGTCGTCGCGGTCGATGTCGAAGCCGACCACGTACCACCGCCCTCCGCGGAGGACGTGGCGATGCGGCGCGATCACCCGTTCCGAAGCGTGATCGTGCTGGTCGGTGTAGCTGAATGCGATGCGCGCCCCCTGGGCGACTGCGTCCGCGAGCGTCCCGACCGCAGCCCACGCCGCGGGCGCCGGCTCTGCGCGGAGGATCTGCGTGGACAGCGCCGTCGCCGCGGCCCGTCGTCGGAGGCCCGGCGGGAGGACCTGCTCGATCTTCCCGCGGGCGACGGCGGCGGCCGGGTCTTCCGGGCTCCACGCTTCGAGGACGAGCAGCCCGGTGATGATCGCGGTGACGTCGTCGGCGTCCAGGAGCAGCGGCGGGATGCGCGTCCCCGGTCGCAGGCGATAGACGGCGCCGGGACCGGGGCGGGAATGGACGTCGTAGCCGAGGTCGCGCAGGCGCTGCACATCGCGGCGGACCGTCCGCGGGCTCACCGTGAGGCGGGCGGCGAGGTCGGGCACGCTCCACTCGCCGCCGGTCTGCAGCAGAGACAGCAGATGGAGGGTGCGGTGCGAGGGGGCGTCCACGGCTCCATCATCGCGCGAGATGCGGCCGGAATCAGGCCGTATCCGTTCGTAGCGTGGATCGACAACGACCGAGAGGACCCTCATGCGCATCGCTGTCACCACCCCCAACGGCCACGTCGGGGGCCACCTCACCCGGATGCTGATCCGCGCCGGTGTCCGCCCCCTGCTGCTCGCCCGGAACCCGGGTGCCATCGCCGCCGACCTGCGCCCGTACGTCGACATCGCGCAGGCCGACTCGCAGGATCCCGAGGAGGTCGTCGCCGCGACTCGGAACGTCGATGCTCTGTACTGGGTGAATCCGTCGGTGTTCTCCGACGACCCGCTCGCCGACTACGCGCGTGCGACCGAGGCCCTGGTGCAGGCCGTCCGGGCGAACGGCGTCCGGCGCGTGGTGTTCCAGAGCAGCGTCGGGGCGGAGAAGCGGCACGGCGTCGGCGAGATAGACGGCTTGGCCGCCACGGAGGTCGCGCTCGACGCCCTCGACATCGATGTGACGCATCTGCGCTGCGGCTACTTCTTCACCAACCTGCTGCTCGACGTCGAGTCACTGCGGGCAGGGACGCTCGCCACCGTGCTGCCGCTGGACTTACGGGTACCGTGGGTGGCGCCGCGCGACATCGCGGAGGTCGCCGCCCTCACTCTGCTGAACGGGGAGTGGAGGGAGCGGCGGGTGCAGGCCGTGCACGGACCGACGGATCTGAGCTGGAGCGAGGTCGCCGCGATCCTGACGCGCGAGCTCGGGCGAGAGGTGACCGTGCAGCGCATCGACGACGAGGAGATGCGTCAGGGGCTCCGCGCTGCGGGGATGCCGGAGGCGATGGCCGAGGCCGTGCTGGGGATGTCGACCGGGCTTAGCGACGGCTTCGTGGCCGAGCAGCCGCGGTCCGTCCTCTCGACGACGCCGACGACTCTCGAAGCGTGGGTGCGCGAGGAGCTCCTCGGGGTGGTGTGACCGGCATCCTGCCGGAACCGGTCCCGTCCGATATGGTGCGGCCATGGAGACCACATCCGAGGTGACGCACGAGACCGATGGCGACGCGCTGTCTGGGACCGCGCCCGAGACCGATGAGCTCGAGCGCGCGGAGCGGCGACGGCTGGCCGTGAACAGCTTCGGATGGATCGCCGCGTGGGGTGTGTCGGTCGTGGCCCTGATCGTCGGCATCAGTCTCACGGGAGTCGGGACGGTCAAGCACATCGTCGAGTACAGCGACAGCTACGACGTCTTCACGCGCGAGGTCTGGCCCGCGGGTCTCGTGCTCCTGGGCGTGGGTGCACTCGGCATCATCGCCACCGCCCTCGCCACCGCGGTCCTCCCGCAGAAGCGCTGACCCCAGACGGAGAACGCCCCCGCCGTTCGGGTCGGCGGGGGCGTCGGTTCCATGGAGTCGCGTTACTGCACGGACCAGCCGCCGTCGGAGGCGAGGATGGCGCCGTTGATGTTCACGGCGTCGTCCGAGAGCAGGAAGGTGATCGACGCGGCCAGGTGCTCGGCGGTCGCGACGGTCGGGATGGCCTGCTGGAACGGGGCGAGGCGGCCGGAGCCGTACTCGGACATGTGCGGGGGCATCGGGATGCCGGTGGCGACGCCGCCCGGGGCGACGGAGTTCACGCGGATGCCCTTCGGCCCGTACATGAACGCGGCCGACTTGGTGACGCCGATGATGCCGTGCTTGCTGGCGGTGTAGGCGTTGCCCGAGGCGTTGCCGCGCAGGCCTGCCTCGCTCGACACGTTGAGGATCGCGCCGCGGCCGGCCTTCTCCATGACGGGGATGACCGCGCGCATGAGCTTGAACGGTGCGGTGAGGTTGATCGCGATGACGCGGTCCCACACGGCATCCGGGGTCTCCCCGGCGGGGGAGAAGTCGTCGTTGATGCCGGCGACGTTCGCGAGCCCGTCGATGCGGTCGCCCGCGGCGGCGAGCACGGCGTCGATCGCGTCCTGCTTCGTGAGGTCGCCCGCGACCGTGACGATGTCGGCATCCGGGAGCTCGGCCTTGAGGGCGTCGAGCTTCTCGGCCGCGATGTCGCTGGCGATCACGCGTCCGCCTTCCCGGGCGATGCGCGAGGCGGTGGCCTTGCCGATGCCGGAGGCGGCGCCCGTGACGATGACGGTCTTGCCGGCGAAGCGGCCCGCCGTGACCTTCTCGGTCCAACCCTCGGAGGCGTCGTCCTCGGGGATCTCGCCGTTGTTCGCGGCGCGCACGAGGTCGTCGACGACCGACTGGGGGAGCTGGCCCTGGCTCATGGCGACGAGCTGCTGCAGGGGGAGTCCGAGCACGGGGGTGAGGAGCTCGGGGTCGGCGCCCGTCTGCTCGAAGAGGCCCCGGATGAGCGGGCCGCCGGTGGGGTCGTTCATCCAGTCGCCGATGGTGGAGTGTGCGGTGAGGGCCATGCTCTTTCTCCTTGCTCGGGTTTCGCAACGGTGCGTCTACTTATCTTCCAGTGTACGCCTCTGTACGCTCGAAAGGTGCCCCGTCCTCGCAGCGAAAAGGCCCGCCAGTCCGTGCTGGAGGCGATGCGTCGCGCGCTCGCTGCAGACGGATACGAGGCCGTGACGATCGAGGGTCTCGCGGCTGAGGCGGAGGTGTCGAAGCAGACGATCTACCGGTGGTGGCCGTCGAAGGCCGCGATCCTCGGGGAAGCGCTGCTCGAAGGCGCGGTCCCTGGTGCGGATGTCGTTGTGCCGATGACGGACGACCTCGGCGCGGACCTGCGCGCGTGGTTCACGGCGGTGTCCGCGGGACTGGCCCGGCCTGAGGGCGTCTCGCTGGCGCGGGCGCTCATCGAGGTGACGGCGGCCGACCCGGAGCTGGGTCTCGTCTTGAACGAGCGGCTGGCGGCGCCGATTCGGGAATGGGTCTCGGAGCGGGTCTCTCGCGGGCGCGCGGACGGCGACGTGCGGGCCGACGTGGATGCCGCCGCGGTCGCGGACGAGTTCATCGCGATCGCCTCGTACTCCGCCCTGATCGGGCAGCCGTTGAGTGCGGAGCGGGTGGAGGAGACGGTGGTGCGGTTGCTGCGGGGGATCGCGGCGAGCTGAGTCTCTCGCTGGATTGCTGTGCGACGCGACGGTCGCGGTTCTCCACGCTGCACTCGTCGGGTACCTCGAGGCGAGAGTATCGGTTGTGACCTCATATGTATGCTTTCATGTGTCACATGACACAGCGAACGCGATCCCGCGGCATCGTGTCGGGGCCGGCGGGTGTGTGGTGGCCGTGGGTGAGGAACTGCTAGAGGTGGACATCATGCTTTTTGTCGCGGTGGGCGTAGCTCTTCTCCTCTGGGGGACGTTGGTGGGGAGGGTCGGCAGGAAGCTCGGCACTCTTCTCGCCATCGTTCCCGTTCTGGTGTGGTTCGGCGTCCTTGCGTGGTTCGGGTCGTCGGGCAACCTCGACAGCCCGGCTGGAGATGCGCTTCCGGTGTACCTCGTGATCGGGCTCCTTGCCTTTATCACCGGCGTCAACCTCACCGATCGCTCCGTGTCCGTGCGCAATTCACTATGGAAGCCATGACCCGCTCGGCGTGTGATGCCGGCGACGAGTGTGGCGGTGACGTCTTGACGGAGCCGCCGGCCGCGGTCTGACCTGCGCGGTCTGAGAGGTCGCCCTCCGCCACCTGCGAGCAGACCAGCCCGCGAGACCGCCACATCTTGACCAAGGAGACGGTGGTGCGGTTGCCGCGAGGGGTCGCGGCGTAACTAGTCCGCGGTCGGGCTGAACCGGAGCACGTTCGTCTCACGCCTGCGGAACCCGACGGACTCGTACAGCCGCAGTGCGGACTCTCGGGACGGGCGTGAGGTGAGATCGAGCGTCCGGAGTCCGCGCTCTTGCGCGAGCTGAGTCATGTGCTGCAGGAGGAGTCGTGCGATGCCGCGCCCTCGTTCCACCTCGTCGACCACGACATCTTCGACGTGCCCGCGGAGCCCGGTCAGGGAAGGCGCGGTTACGAGAGTGGCGGTGCCGACGATGCGCCCAGAGTCACGCGCCACCAGGAGCTCCGTCGCCTCGTGTGCGATGACCGCCTCGGTTCGAGCGCGATCGAACTCGGCCGATGCGGAGAGCTGCACCAGGAGCGATGCAATTGCTTCGGCGTCAGCGTCCTTGAGTTCACGCAACGATTCGATGGTCAGGGGCGACTCGTCCATCTCGGTACCGTAGCCCGATTCGGGGCTTGGTCACTCTCTTCGGAAGAGAATGCTCCCGAAGCCGACGAGCATGAGACATGCGCCAAACAGACCAGTCAGAGCAGCAGGTGCGAGGTTCCCAGTCGTGTGCTCCGCGTCCGAGATGTAGCCCTCAGCAATCGCCATGACGATGGCGAGGATGATGACGCTGGCACCGACAAATCCCATGCTGACCATTGCTCGTCTCGTTCGTTGCTTCACAATCGCTCCTACGGGCTGCATCCTGCGGCCACGACGTCGCTGTACCCTACGTCAAGCCGCCCCGCGTCGAGGCTCCAGGGCGACATGATCGGTCCCGGCTCACGCGCGCCAGTACACCGAGCCGTCCGTCTCTCGGGTAAGGATCCCGTGGACGACAAGGAACCGTCGCAGCGTCGGTGCATCGGAGTAGTACCGTTCGAGGCGGAGGTTCAGGTCCGCTTCGCTGAGCCGCTCACCGTCGGCGATCACGCGGTCTCCGATGGCCTTCAGCATCGCCCGTCGCTCGCTTGATCTCCGCGGGTACTGCTTGACCCGACCGCTGGCGTCGAACCACCGTTGCAGCGGATCCGGCGTCGGCACACCTCGAAGTCCCGCCAACTCCGCCCTGATGCCTTCGGAGTTCAGAGAGAGGCTGTCGCCGGTCGCGGTGATGAGGCCACTCCGGGTCAGAGCGTCGACCGCCTTCTCCGCCTTTCCCCGGGGGACGTCTTCCGTGGTCACTCGGAGGACGATGCTCGCGAAAACCCGAGCGACCTCCTCGTTTGCCAGACAAGCCAACATTGCTCTCACGTCGCTCACGATGCCTCCACGGTCCCAGGTCGGCGCTGCGGGTTCCGCATCGGCCCGAGCGGGACGAGCAGCACGCAGAGAGCATAGACGGCGCACGGACGGATGATCGTCCACTCGAGAAGCGAGCACGGGAAACGCTGATCAATCGTCTGGGTCAGGGTCCATCGCTGCGACGGAGGGCACTGCGATAGCTCCTCATCATCGCGACGTACCAGCTGGCGGCGCCCACCATCGCAGTCCCTTCGAGGACGGCAGCGACATGTGGCAAGGATCCGCCGCCCAAGAATGCGGTGATGAACCAAGCCCACACGCCGAGGGTCGCGATCAGGTGAGGGCGAGGCTTCGTGATCGTCGAGAACCACGTGGGGCGATCGACGAAGAGACGCCTTGATCGCTCGCCACGTGGCAGCGGGCCGCCGAGACTTCGCCACCCTTGGGCCTGCTTGCCGGACATCGTGGTTCCCTCCTCGTGAAGCGTCAACGACTCGCGATGCGTTGCAGGTCCGCATCGGTGACGTCCTGAAAGCCGATCGACACGGGCGCGAGGCGAGTGGTGCGTGCCTTGCCGCTGTCGTCCGTGTAGTCGATGGACGGGCTCATGATGCGGAAGTCGAAGTCTCCTTCGCACGCGAGTTCCGCTGTGACGCTGTGCGACCGGGCGTCCAATGAGACCTCGTCTGGGCGGACATCTGGTGAGCCCGGGTCGAAGCGCTGGACCGACGCCACCGCCTCAGGAACGGGGAAGTCGGCCATCGTGCACCGCGGCATCCCGACCACGTCCGCACCGGCGTCTGCGGAGGCGAAATCGTCGGCCGGCGCGCCCCTCAGCGACCAGCTGCCGACGGGCACCTGAGTGATCGTCGACGAGCCCGCGAAGACGAGGCCGACCGTACGGAACGACAGCCCGGCGGCGGCAACGTCGACAGTGAAGGTGACGTTCCCGAGTATGACCCCGTTGGTGCCGTCTCCACGGATGACGGTGAAGTCGCCCGGCGGGATTGACAACTCGCCCGAAAGTACGATGCCGGTGAGGTCGGTCCAGATCGCGTCGTCGGGCTCGGCGACGAAGATGAGGTTGATCGGATAGTTCGCGTTGGTCGGCTGGACGATCGTCGCGGAGGTCCGGGCGAAGGAGGCGGTGGAAGGTGCAATTTCCCCCGGGGAGCAGGATGTCAGGGCCGCGACGAGGCTCAGCGCGAAGATGCTCCACATGCTGAGCGTTGCGACGAGGTTCTGACGGCGTCGCGAGACTATCGAGAACCACGAGCGGTCGACTCGGGCCGGATCGTCAACGAAGATGTGGGCTCCCGCGTTGCGCCTGCTCGACATCAAGACGAGAGTTGTGCCGAAGCCGGCGGTAGGCCGCTCTTCCCAAGAGGAAGATGGCGTACCCCGCACCGCCGACGAGGACGAGCCAGAGGAGGATAACGGTGACGGCGAAGACGTTTCCGAACATTGGGGCTCCTTCGTGCTGCGGCGCTGGCGGCGTTCAATAGGTGGAGACGGATGTGCCGCTTACGCGGATCCCGATAGAGCCCTTTGTGGTTGCCCAGGCCAAGTTCGCGGTGTACCGGAGTTCCGCCCAGGCCGGGCCCGCGGCGCTCTGCGTCGCCCGCTTGATGCTGCCCGATCGGGTGCAGGAGCCGGCGACGTTGTCGCAGGTGAGCGATCGCATGTCGCGAACCCTCGCGCGACCCGAAGTGCTGGTCTGGTAGTCGATGACGAAGGTCGCGCTGCTGATGAGGTCGTAGACCCCCACCCGGCATCCAACCTTCCAGCCCGCGGAGCTTCTGCAACCGCTGATCGAGGACCGCGTTGCTGGGTCTGACGCACCGGTCGGACGCTCGAGTTCGGTCCAACTCCGAGAACCGTCGGCGAAGATACTGATGGTGCGAGTGCCGGTGCTCGTGGATTCGATCATCGTCCGCACAGGCCCCTTTCCAGCAAGTGAGTCAGGAGCTTCGCCGTGCTCCATCTTGTCGACGAGCTGATCCTGGATCTCCAGGTCGATGCCGCCCTCGGTCATCGTGGATCGGATCGCTGACTCTTCGGCGTCGGAGAGAAGTCCCACATCGGCCGAAGCGGGAGCCGCGAGGAGCAGCGTTGAAGCCACACTCAGGCCAGCCACCAGTCCGAGGCTAGGAATGTATCGTCTCATGGATCCTCCTATGCGATCTGTATCTGCAGTGAGTAAAGCGCACACATGAGGACGATTGCAATATATTTGGGTGAGGAACGTAGTCTAGGCGATGGTGTCGGAAATGGTGCGGTTCCCGGTGCCTAAAGGGGCTCACTGAGTGTTGGCCTGGGAGTGTTCGGCTCTCGGGTGGGCTGCCGCCGTCCGCCCATCCGTGAACCGCGCCTGCGCGCGGTCGTGGCGTCGCGGCACGGGCACATGCTCCGTCGCGGCTGCGAGGCCCATGCGCTTCGTCGAGACGTACACGCTCTCTGCGGTGTCGACGAGGAACGTCTCGTGCCACACGCCGACCGCTCCCGGAGCCCTGCGGGCGGCGCGGTTGAAGGCGGTCCATGCCGGACGATGCTGCTGGTCCGGGTTCGAGGCATAGGCGTAGAGCTTGTCGACGGACGACCAGAACTGCACGACGTAGGGCCCGCCCGATCCGAGGAGGAGCTGGTAGCCGAGCAGACCGGAGTCGGGCTCGGTGCTGAGCTCGCGGAGCATGCGCGGCATGGCGACGAACGCCGGCAGCCACAGGTCGGGGCGCCACCATCGGTTGATCTGCATCCCGATGTGGAACACGACGAGCTCGCCCTCGTGGCGGTGGGTCATGCGGCCCGTGACGACTTTCGACATGGCGACTCCTCAACTGGATAGCGATGCTATCCATAATGGATAGCGCTACTATCGAAGTCAAGAGGTGGCCATGAGGATTTCCGAACTGTCAGCGCAGACCGGCGTGACCGTGCCGACGATCAAGTACTACCTGCGCGAGGGGTTGCTGCCCGAGGGGGAGCGCACCTCCGCGACGCAGGCCGCGTACGGCGAGAAGCATGTGGAGCGGCTGCGGGTGATCCGGGCGCTGCTCGACGCGGGCGTGAGCATCGCCGAGACGCGACGGGTGGTCGCGGCGCTGGATGATCCGCCCGCGAACCCGCACGAGTTGCTGGGGACCGCGCATGCCGCGATCACCCCGCCCGCCGATGACGCGTTGGACCTCGCCGGCGCTGAGGCGCTCGCCGCCCGGCTCGGGTGGAAGCCAGGGATGTGTGACCCCGCGGTGCTGCATGCGGTCGCGCGAGCGTTGCAGGGGCTGGAGCGCGTCGGGTTCATGGTTCCGGAAGCGGTGATGACGGAGTACCTCGCGGGTGCGCGGCGAATCGCGGATGCGGAGATCGCGGGGGTGCCGGAGGAGTCTGCGGAGGCTGCTGTGCGGTACGTGGTGCTGGGGTCGGTGCTGGTGGAGCCGTTGTTGCTGGCGTTGCGGCGGGTGGCGCAGCAGGTGAGCTCGGGGGAGCGGTTTGGGTAGGCCTGAGGTTCGGGACGCCACACTTTTCGTACGCGTCTCCCCGAAACAGCTTCACCACCGATAGCGTGTGGGCGTGGGGACTAATTTGGGACGGCCGGAGGCGGAGCCATCGCACCCTCTGACTGACTACCAGGCGAAGTACTACGCGCACGAGCTGCAGCGTAGCTACGCGAACGATCACGTCGGCAAGCTCGCCGGGCTCCTGTTCGACGCCCAGGTGGAGCCGAAGCCGCACCAGATCGACGCCGCGCTGTTCGCTCTGCAGACACCGTTCCTGCCGGGCGTGATCCTCGCCGATGAGGTGGGCCTCGGTAAGACGATCGAGGCGGGCATCGTCATCTCGCAGTACTGGGCCGAACGCCGCCGCAGCATCTTGATCGTTGCCCCGTCGAGTCTGCGGCAGCAGTGGCAGCAGGAGCTGTACGAGAAGTTCCTGATCCCCTCGTCCATCCTCGATCCGAAGTCGAAGGACTCGCTGCTTGCTGCAGCGGGTGGTCGCTCGGCGCAGGTGTTGATCTGCTCCTATGAGTTCGCGCTCCGGCACGAGACCTCGCTGCTCAAGGCGTGGGATCTCGTGGTCGCGGACGAGGCGCACCGGCTACGGAACTACTGGACGGGCAAGACGAAGGCCGCCGAGGCGGTGGCGCACATCGTGTCGGGTGCGCACAAGACGGTGCTGCTGACGGCGACGCCGCTGCAGAACAAGCTCGAAGAGCTGTATGGGCTGGTGTCGATCTTCGACCCGGGCTACTTCTACTCGCTCGATGCGTTCCGCGAGCGGTACGTCAAGAACCGCGACATGGTTGGCGATGACGACCTGGTCGAGCGTGTCGCCACCGTCTCAAAGCGCACCTTGCGGCGTGATGCGGACAAGTACATCCACTTCACCAAGCGCCTGCCGCTGACCGTTGAGTTCACCCCGTCGCCGGACGAGGCGCGGCTCTACGACCTGGTGAACGACTACCTGCAGCGCGACGAGCTGTTCGCCTTCGCCGGTAGCCAGCGCCACCTCTCTGCCCTGATCATCCGCAAGCGTCTCGGTTCGTCGACCTACGCGGTCGCGAGCACGCTGGAGAACATCGCGAATCGCCTGGCCGATGAGGTTGCCGCCGGGCAGCGCCGCGACGGCCGTGGTGGCCTCGTGGCAGCAGACTTCGCTGTCGACGACGAGATCACCAGCGAGGAAATGGAGGAGGCCGACGAGATTGACGGCACGGACACCGGTGCCCGTGCGTCGTCGTTGCCGCTGGACGAGTCGTTGCTGGAGGCGATGCGTGCCGAGGTCGCGGAGCTGCGCGAGTACGCGGCTCTGGCTCGTTCGATCACCGAGAACCAGAAGGCCGTCAAGCTCGGAGAGGCGCTCGACCTCGGCTTCGAGCGGCTCCGTGAACTGGGCGCTCCCGAGAAGGCCATCATCTTCACGGACTCGACGAAGACGCAGGAGTACATCGCGCGCTCACTGCGGGAGGCCGGTCGTGGCGCGGGACTCGTCCTGTTCAACGGCTCGAACAACGGGCCGGAGCAGACCGCGATCTACCAGGCGTGGCTGGAGAAGAACAGAGACGGCGACCTGATCACCGGCATCGCCGCCATGGATCGGCGCAAGGCGCTCGTGGACTACTTCCGCACCGGGGGCACGATCATGATCGCGACCGAGGCCGCAGCGGAGGGCATCAACCTGCAGTTCTGCTCGATGCTCGTCAACTACGACCTGCCCTGGAACCCGCAGCGCGTCGAGCAGCGCATCGGACGCGTGCACCGCTTCGGGCAGAAGCACAACGTCGTCGTCGTGAATTTCTCGAACAAGGGCAACATCGCCGAGCAGCGCATCCTGGAGTTGCTGACGAACAAGTTCCAACTGTTCTCCAGCGTCTTCGGCGCCAGCGACGAGGTGCTCGGCGCGATCGAGGACGGGCTGGACTTCGAGAAGACGATCAGCGACATCCTCACCCGCTGCAGAACCGCTGACGAACTGGACTCCGCGTTCAAGGAGCTGGAGGCGCAGTACGCGAGCGAGATCTCGCACGAGATGGCCAGCGCCAAGGCGAAGGTCTTCGACAACCTCGACCCCCACGTCCAGGATCGCCTCAAGGCCTACGACACGCAGTCCGGCGAGGTGCTCAACAAGTTCGAGCGCTTACTGCTCGCGGTAACCCGGCACGAACTCGACCAGCACGCCACCTTCGAGGGCGACGGGCGCACCTTCGTGCTGAACCGGACCCCGGTGAAGGACGCGCCGACCGGGCGCTACTTCTTCAAGTCCCAGCCGCTGGAGAACGCCCACCAGTACCGCTACGCGAGCCCGCTGGCCCAGCATGTCGTCGAGACCGCCAAGACCCACGACACCCCGGCACGCGAGCTGACGTTCTCGCTCAGCCAGTCGGAGCGTGTGAGCAGCGCGATTCGTGCGCTGGAGAGCACCAGCGGTGAACTCACCGTCAGCGTTGCGACCTTCCGTATGAGGGCGCGCGACGAGGATGTCTCCGAGTCCTACATGCTGGCCGGAGCCCTGACCGATGACGGCCAGTGGCTCGATGAGGAGTACGTCGCGGACATCCTCGACCTGGCCTGCATCTCGGTTGGAGAGCAGGCCGTGGCGATCGGTGCGGCACGCTTCACGCCGCACCTTGATGCACGACGGGCGGAGCTGGAGAAGGAAGTCCAGGGCCGCAACTCCCGCTACTACGACCAGCAGGAGGAACTGCTCTACCGCAACCAGCAGGACCGCAAGGCCGAGCACGAGGGCAAGATCCGCGAGTACCGCGCCAAGGAGAAGGAAGCCCGCAAACTCGCCCGGCAGGTCGATGACCCGATGGAGCAGCTGCGGCTCAAGAAGGAGGCCCGGAAGTGGGAGCAGCGTGCCGAGGAGGCCGACGAGGACTTCCGAGACACACGCAAGAAGCTCCGGGCCGAGGCCGACATGTACCTAGAGCTGATCGAGCAGTCACTCCAGGGAACCCAGGAGACCGAGCACCTGTTCACCATTCGATGGCGGATCGCCACATAGACCACGGGTCATTCACAAACCCGACGCAAATTGTTAAAATCATGAAAGAGAATTACCCGAATGACTGACGAGATCTACGAAACACCATCCACTACTCCGAACTTCCAGACCGAGCTGGCAGCGCAGCTTGCCGATCTGATTCCCGAGGCCATCGCCGACGGCAAGGTGGATGTCGAGAAGCTCAAGGAACTGCTCGACGGCGACGCAGCCGATGGCAGTGAGCGGTTTGGGCTCTTCTGGCCCGGTAAGAAGCGAGCCCTCCGTGCGGCGCAGGAACCGACCACAGCAACACTTAAGCCCGACTTCGAGAACTCGAAAGACTGGGACACAACGCAGAACGTCTTCATTGAGGGCGACAACCTCGAAGTGCTCAAGATCCTGCAGAAGCACTACCACGCGAAGATCAAGCTGATCTACATCGACCCTCCGTACAACACCGGCAAGGACTTCGTCTACCCGGACAACTACAAGGAGGGCCTCGACACCTACCTCGAATGGACGCGCCAGGTCAACGAGGAAGGCAAGAAGGTCACGACCAACGCCGAGACTGAAGGCCGCTACCACTCCAACTGGCTCAACATGATGTACCCGCGCCTCAAGCTTGCGCGGAACCTGCTCACCGATGACGGCGTCATCTTTGTCAGTATCGATGAGAACGAAGACGCCAACCTTCGGTTGCTCATGGATACGGTGTTCGGCGCGTCCAACTTCGTGGGCGAGTTCGTCTGGCAGCACAGCATTCAGCCGAAGGGCTATACCAACACGGTGTCCCTTCACCACAACATTCTTCTTTGCTATCGCCGCAGCGAAGTATTCGAACTACATGCGCTTGAACGCACTGCCGAGCACAACGTCAACTACCGCAATCCCGACAACGACCCTCGTGGCCCTTGGCGCGCAGGCGACGTTCGCAACGCCCTCTACAGGCCCAATCTCCGTTACCCGCTTGAGACTCCGAGCGGCAAGACGATTGAGCCGCCTGAGAATGGCTGGCGATGGAGCAGGGAGACGATGGCCGCGAAGATTGAAAGCGGTGAGATCGTCTTCGACGAGGCCGAGACCAAGATCACGCGAAAGATTTACCTGGACACCGTCGAAGGGCGCGCCGTTGAGTCGATCTGGTTTGGCAAGGAGGTCGGTGTCACTCGCGATGCCGCACGCGAACTCAAGGCTCTTTTTGACGGCGTTCTGCCCTTTGACACCCCCAAGCCGATCGGGCTGATCGAGCGGATGATGCAGGTCGCTGGAGTCGGCAACGGCGACATCGTCCTCGACTTCTTCTCCGGTTCTGCTACGACCGGGCACGCTGTAATGGCCTCGAACGCGAAGGATGGCGGAACACGTCGTCATATCCAAGTGCAGTTGCCGGAACCGACAGGTGAAAACTCTGCGGCTCACAAGGCTGGGTTCCCAACGCTGGCCCACATCGCGCGGCGGCGACTTGAGCTAGCGGGTAGTCAGATCAAGAACGAAGTCACCGCTCAGACAGTGGACACCGGTTTCCGGGCGTACAAGCTCTCAGATACGAACTTCGCCAAGTGGCGGCTGTCGAGCGATGTCGAAGAGGATGTGCTGCAGCAGCACCTGCTCAGCCTTCGTGACAGCGCCACTGACGATGCCTCGGCCGACGATCTGCTCACCGAGATTCTGCTCAAGCAGGGCTACTCCCTGTCCGAGGCGGTCTCGTCCGCCGAGGTTCGTGGGCTTGACGTCCGGCTCGTACGTGACCGGGACGGCGATATCGCCGTGCTGGCCTACTTGAACGAGCACGTCAAGCCGACGCTCGAGCAGCTTCGTGCGCTTGTGGATGAGTCTCCGACGCGGATCATCGTGCTCGAGGACGCGTTCCAGGGCGACGACGAACTCAAGACCAACCTGGCCCAGCTCGCAAAGAGCAAGGGCATTGAGCTCTGGACGGCCTGAGTATGAAGAACAGCACAGTGAGCGGTTCAGGATTCCAGTTCGACGCCAGTCAGCCGTATCAGCTTGATGCGATCGCGTCAGTGGTCGACCTGTTCGACGGGCAGCCGAAGGATGCAGAAAAGCTGGTCACGACGCTGCGTGGTGCGGCGGTGCTGCCCGACTCGGATCAGTCGGTGCTTGACATCGACCTGACGCAGGAGGTCGGCGCAGTCGGCAACAGCCTGGTGCTCGATCGTGACCTGATCCTTGCGAACCTGCAGCGTGTGCAGGATCGCGACGGCCTTGAGGTGGCGTCGGCGCTTGCGGGCGACGCGCTCGACTTCGATATCGAGATGGAGACCGGCACGGGCAAGACCTACGTCTACCTGCGCACGATCTTCGATCTGGCCGTCCGCTACAACTTCACGAAGTTCGTGATCCTCGTGCCGAGCGTCGCGATTCGCGAGGGCGTCAGCACGAGCATCCGACTCATGCGCGAGCACTTCGAGAACCTCTACAAGCCGCAGGGCATCACCTTCGATGCCTCGATCTACAGCGGCAAGAGCGCCGAGGAGGTGCAGTCGTTCGCAACGTCCACGAACGTGCAGATTCTGATCATGACGATCGACTCGATCCGTGGCAACGCGAACACGCGCATCATCCACCAGACGCGCGACAAGCTGAACGGCCTGCGCCCGATCGACTATCTGAGGGCAACTCACCCCGTTGTCATCATGGACGAGCCGCAGAACATGGAGTCGCAGCTGTCGCAGTCGGCGGTCGGTGAACTCGACCCCCTCTTCACCCTGCGCTACAGCGCCACGCACAAGAAGCAGCGCAACGTCGTCTACCGGCTCGACCCGGTCGACGCCCACGATCTCGGTCTGGTGAAGCAGATCGTCGTGGCTGAGGTGGCCCAGCAGGGCGCGGACGCGACGCCGTATATCAAGCTGGTTGAGGTGCGGCGTGAGCCGTCGTGGTCGGCCCGGCTGGAGCTTTCCTGCCGCAAAGCCGATGGCTCGCTTGAGCGCCGGGTTGTGAGTGTGAAGCAGCATCAGGAGCTGTCGGATGCGCGCCTGACGAACAATCCGATCTACGAGGGCTGGCGCATCAACGAGATGAGCATCGAGCCCGCCTACGTCGACCTCACCACCCACGGGTTCCTGTACGAGGGCGAGAGCATCGGTGCCTCGGCCGGCGCGATCTACAAGGAGATGATCCGCGAGACCGTCCGCGAGCACCTGCGCAAGGAATCGATGCTGCGCGCCAAGGGCATCAAGGTGCTCAGCCTCTTCTTCGTCGATAAGGTCGCCAGCTACCTGGGCGACGGCACGAACAACGACGACGCGAGCGGTGACTTCGTGCAGTGGTTCGACGAGGTCTTCATCGAGGAGCGTGCGAAGTCTGCGCGCTACCAGGAGCTGCTGCCGCAGGCGCCGAGTGCACTGCGCCGGGCGTACTTCTCCCAGATCAAGCGCGGCAAGACAACCACCTTCCAGGACTCGTCCGGCACCACCAAGGCCGATGACGACGCCTACGAACTGATCATGCAGCAGAAGGAACGCCTGCTCGACGAGAACGAGCCCGTGCGCTTCATCTTCAGCCACTCTGCCCTGCGCGAGGGCTGGGACAACCCGAACGTCTTCCAGATCTGCACCCTGCGCGAGATGGGTGCCGAGACCGAGCGCCGCCAGACCCTCGGCCGTGGACTGCGCCTCCCTGTCGCAAAGACGGACGACGGCTATACCCGTGTCGCTGACCGGGGCGTCGCGACGCTGACCGTGGTGGCGAACGAGTCGTACACGAAGTTCGCGGACGCGCTCCAGCGCGAGTACAAGGACGCCGGTGTCGAGATCGGCCGTGTGCGCCGGGCCGAGTTCTCGAAGATCCCGCTGCAGGACGAGAACGGTGCGCTCACCGATGACCAGTTCGGCTACCAGCGATCCGTCCTCGTGTGGGAGCACCTCAAGGACAAGGGCTTCATCGACAAGGACGGCGCGGTCACGCCGAAGTTTCAGCCGAACCAGCTCGGCTTCGACCTTGACCTGCCCGTCGACTTCGTCTGGGCCGAGTCGATCATCATCGAGCTAGTCGAGCGTGCGAACATCGGCAAGTACGTCAAGCCGGTCAGCAAGCGTCAGCCGCGCGTGCTCAATAAGCAGCTTTACGCGACACCGGAGTTTGAGGAGTTCTGGGAGACGATCAGCCAGAAGACCACCTACCGCGTCAAGGTCGGTCGCGACCAGCTGATCGAGAACGCCATCCGGGCGATACGGGAAGCGCCGAAGATCGACGCGCTGCGCATCCAGATCACCCGCGCCGGGGTCAAGGTGCTTCGAGGTGGTGCCAAGGGCGAAGAACTCGGCACCCGCTCGGCCGATCTCAAGGGCAGCTACGACCTGCCAGACATCATCACGGAACTGCAGGAGGCGACCTCCCTCACCCGCAAGACCATCGTCGACATCCTGATCGGCAGCGAGCGGCTGGGCGAGTTCATCGGCAACCCGAACGACTTCATCGCGATGACCAAACGCGCGCTGCAGAGCGAGTTGGCAAAGATCGTGGTCGAGGGCATCCAGTACGAGCGGATCGCTGGCTCGGTCTACGAGCTTCGCGAGCTGCAGCGGGACGGCGAGGAGGAGAAGGAGCGCTTCCTCGACCAGATGTACAAGGTGCAGCACACCCAGAAGACCGACTTCGACTACGTCGTCTTCGATTCCGATGTCGAGCGCCAGTTCGCGGAGCTGATCGACTCTCGCGAGGACATCAAACTGTTCATGAAGCTGCCCGCGAAGTTCAAGATCGACACCCCAGTCGGCCCGTACAACCCCGACTGGGCGATCATCAAGCAGGAGGACGGCGAAGACCGGATCTACATGATCCGCGAGACGAAGAGCACGCTCGACGACTCGAAGCTCCGCCCGGCCGAACTCGCCAAGATCAAGTCGGCCGAACGCCACTTCGAGGCTATTGGACTGGTGAGTTATGGCCGATCGGTGCCGGGAGTGTGGAATCTGTGACCGAGGAATGGGGCTTAAAGTTGATCAGGCGCGGATAGCGCGGATCTCTGATCCAGCGTCGCTGAGGCCACGCTGGACGTAGCTTGAATGGAATCGCTGGTCGAAACGCCGGGGTGAGCAAGCGCCAGCGTCGCGAGTGTGCGCACACGGGCGGCGAGCAGTCGAGGCTCCCCGCTCACATCAACTGCATGCGCGATCACCGTCGTCCCCGTCGCAGCGATCTCATACCGTCGCGGCCTCATATCTCCCGACACATACAGCAAATGCACCTCCCGCACTCCCGCCGTCACCGCGTACGCGAGCGCCTGATACACGTCCGCATTGGGCGGCGACCCGTCGCTCTCGCCCCACACTTTGTACTTCGTATCCGCAACCGCAACCACTCGCCCGTGCCGCGAGATCACGATGTCCGGACGCATCCGGATCTTCCCCTCGGTGTCCAACCGCCAGTCCGACACCTGCAGGTCGACGTCGAACCCCTCCGGGTGCAGCGTCGCCTGAAGAACCCGCCCGACGAAGTCCTCGTACACCTTCGCCACGTTCAGCAAGAAAGCGGACCCCGAGCTCGCACCCTCGGCGTGCGCCCACGATGTCGCCTCGAGAACCCATCGGGCGAGGCGGAGTGCAGGCTGGTAGTGCGCGTTCAACCGTGATTCCGCGGGCAGCATGACCGGGCCCGTCGCACGCAGATCGGATACCTCGGAGAACAACCCCAGCAGCGGACCGAGCTTGTTGACCACCCGCCGCGGAAGCTGCTCCAGGCGCATAAGCGCGCGCAGGGCAGCCTTGAGGATCCGATTCTCCGCGACGTCTTCGGTGTAATCGTCGTAGGTGAGCTCCACCGGCACGGGGATACCCGGCCGCACCTTGAGCTGCCGCGCGATGTCCCAGCGACCACGGATCATGGTGCCCGTCTCCTCGACGGAGAGGTATCCCTTGAGTAGCCCTCGCCCTGTCGCCTCCCCGACTGCCCGTATCAATGCGGAGGCCAGCGCAGCAGGGAGATCCTGATCGGCTTCGAATGCGAACGACGCATCATCCACCTCCGCCTGCAAGCCGGAGTAGGACGCCATGAAGATGAGACTTCGGAGCGGCGTCTTCGGCCGCATGATCAGACGTACGTCATCGATCGCGACCACACCGACGCGCGTCACGTCCGTGACCCGCCAGATGCCGAGATCCGTTGTTGGTGAGACCCGACAGAATCGCAGCTCCTGCAGACGCGCTGCTTGTGACGCAGTGAGCCCGACCAAGGACTCGCCCTTCTCGGTGATCTCCTCGACACGAGGCTCGGCCACTACGGCGTTCATGTCTGAGGCGATGGGTCCGCGCTCACCGTGACGGTCGCGAGCAGAGCATCCAGCCCGTACTTCACGTGTACGTCGACACCCGTGCCGATGTGCCGCTCTTCGAGCAGAGGCAGGATGCTCTCTTCCCACACGGCGCGCAGGTCCGCCTCGCTCAGGTCGTCCTTGCGGAGCAGATGGCTCGGGCCGATGCGGTCCTCGCGATCGCGGATGCTCTCGTTCAGCAGCTCGAACAGCTCGGCGACCGGAAGTGTCTGCGGATGTTGCTCCGCCCACCGCCCGAGGATGCCCTTCACAGGAGCGACATCCGGATGCAGCTCGAAGAAAGCGAACCGGCGGCGCATCGCCGAGTCGAGCAGTGCGATCGACCGGTCGGCGGTGTTCATCGTTCCGATGATCAGCACGTTCGCGGGGAGGCTGAAGGACTTCCCGCCATCATCGCCCGACCCGGCGTAGAGCACGTCGATCGCATCGTCGCGGTACTCGAGCAGGTAGTACAGCTCACCGAACACCTTGCTGAGGTTCGCCCGGTTGATCTCATCGATCATCAGCACGTGCGGCACATCAGGGTTCTTTCGGGCCTCGTCCGCGATCTCTCGCAGCGGCCCGCGCGTGAGGGAGAAAGACAGCTGCCCCGCGGCATCCGTCACCGGTCGGTAGCCGGCGAAGAAGTCTTCGTAGGTGTACGACGGGTGGAACTGAATGCGCTTCACGACGCTGCCGGGCTTGCCGAGTCGGTCGGCCAGCGCGCGAGCGACATACGTCTTGCCGGTTCCGGGAGGGCCGTAGAGGATCACCTGCCCCCGGCGGTGCAGCGCGCTCGTGACCTTCTCCAGCCAGGCTTCGTGCAGGTGGGTGGCGTCTGCGAGTTCGATGACGTCGACCTCGGAGGGGACAAAGCCGCGCGGGTCCGCGCTCGCGACATCGTCGGTTTCATCGTCATCCAGCGGAAGCTCAGGGGTGCCCTTTTGCGTATCAGGGTGCCAACGGTCGCGAAGCGGCTCGTCGTACACAGTCACCGGCTTGCCCGCCTTGAGCTGAAGGGCGATCTGGATGCGCTGCAGGTCTGAGTCTGCGTCGTCGGAGAACTCCCCGCCGATCTCGCCGATGAATGCCTCTCGGATGAGACGACGATGATCCGTCGAGACGATCGGTCCGAAGAAGCCGGGGTGCACCAGGTACAGCAGCGCATACCGCTGGGTCGGGAAAGCCGTGTCGGAGCCCAACACGACATCACGCCATTTTCGGGGATCCTCCAACGCTGCGACCTGTTCTTCATCATTGAGTTCGGTCCACGCAAGGAGAACATCGAGGATGACGGTGATCGCCTTGTTGACGTGTGATTGCATCCCCTGACCCGGGTTGAACGCACCGCCGCCGAATGCCTCGTCGAAGACCTGGGGGATTTCGACCGGATGCCGCATCGTCTTCAGCATTGACTCGACGCGCTCACGCTTCTTGGCGTGGCCGATGATCCAGCCGATCGGCAGCACCTGAAGTGTGATGACCTCGGCCATCAGAAGGCGCTGATCATCTGTAGCGTCGGCAAACTGGATCGCGAGGTTGCCCGTGAAGCCCTGCCCCTCGGTTGCTTCCGCCGAGTTCCAGATGGCACGAACTTCGCGGATGTTCTCGCTGCTCCACACCTCCCGCCCGGGAGCAAAGGCGGACATCCCCTTGCGGAGTCCCTCCTGAACGATCACGTCAGCAGCCGCGAGAAGCTTCCGCTGAGCGCTGTCAGTGCTGACCCACCGCTCAGGAAGCGCTTGGTCGATCTCGTCGCGGAGTCGCGCACGTCCGAGTGAGTATCGGCGTTGAGCCTCGAGAAGAAGCGAGTCTCCCGGGTGACCGCTAAGCGCGTCGACACCTTCCGATGTGATGGCCCATTCGCCGATGCCGGACGGGTTCTTGCGGAGCCATCCGGCGGCGACGAGATCAGCGCTCGACCACCGCCAGTCGATCTCTCCCCTAGGGCGGTTGTGCGATTTGAGTTCTGATTCGTACGGAGTCAGGGGGACACGTTGGAGACATTCCGCCCACAGATCCGACACGGGTAGATACGAACCGTCTGGGGCGCGCTCGGCAAGAATTTTCAGGGCTGTACGCGCGCGCTCGGCACGTTTGACGTTCTTGTCCATCGATCCCCTCCGGATCAGCTCATTTCGAAACGACGCGGGCGGGCGCCGTCCATGATCACGCCGACAAGTCTTCCTCGTCGTCGATAAGAGCGCCCGGCTCCAACCCGCGGCCGCGCATATAGGCCAGAGCCCGCTCGGCTGCTGCGAGCTTGCGTTTGAGTTCTCTCATCCCCGCGGCGTTGTCGTCGGAGAACTCATCAAGCCGCTCGTACTCTCGCCGAACCTCGGATTCGATCTCGACGAGGTTATGCCACACCGCGGGATCTTGCTCGAGACCTTGGAGCTCACGCAAGATCACAGCGGCGAGTTGCCGCGCGACAACGGTCTCGACCGTTTCTGCACTTGCTCCTGGGCTGGCGAGGCCGAAAGCGATGCCACCTCCGCCGGCGCTGACGAGTGTGCCCGCCGTGATGAGCCCACCGATCATGCCGCCCGGGCCGAAGCTCGCCAGAGCTGTCGTCACAACGGCAGCGCCGACCACGCCGGGGGCGACCGCGAGTGCCAACCCGCCGGTCGCGGCAACGAGAGCCGCAGCTCCTGCGCCGATGGCGCCCCACTTGATCAGGTTGGCGGCTACCTTGCTTCCGCTGAGTACCTCACGGGATCGCTTTGCCGCTTCGAAGACGTCGGCGCCGAACTGGCTGCCTAGGTCCATCTCCGCTGCCAGATCTCTCAGCGCGCTCTGCTGCTTGTCCTGAGGGATCGTGATCTCGAAGGGGCGCAGGATGTTCTCAGACGCAAGCACCGTGAAGAGCACGACCGCATCGTCTTTCGCAATATGGCTCGTGGGAAGGGAAGCCGGCGTCGGGGCATCCGGGTCGGCAAGGTCGAAGGCGAGTCGCGCGACCGCTGACGGGGTCGGGCGCCGCGTCTGCTCGTTGCGCTGCATGATGTTGTCGATCGCCGTGGCCTGCACGTAGCGGAGGGCTCCGGAGTATCGATCGCCAACGTCGCCGTCGAGCCTGTTGCGGATCAGCGATGCGTAACGCAGCGCGACTACTGCGTACCGTTCCGCGACATCGAGCGGGATGTCAACGGCAGTGTGCGCGCGCTCGACCTCTTTCGACTGTGAGCCGAAAAGTGCATATCCGACCGCGGCACCCACGGCGTCGTCGGCAAGGTACTGCACGGCATCGTGGACGTGGATGCTCGGAAGCGAGTCGATGCGGAAGTCGATGAGCCAGGGGAAGACCGAGGACACGCCGCGACTAGCTGAAACGGGGTCATGTCGATTCCAGAAGTTCACCCACCAGGAGAGGTTCGTCGGCGGTTCTTTGAGCGCATCACGCAGCTTGTCGACTTCGAAGCGTGCGCTCGCGAGCGGACTGCCGATAGTCACGAGCCCCGCGACCTCGAGGGCGGTGGGCAAGCGTCGGAGCACATCGGCGGCAATGACCGAACCGAGGCTGTGCGCGACGATGACGAGACGTCCCCTGTCGGGTAACGCCTCAAGGATGCGGCGGAGCACGTTGGCGCGGATCTGCTCGTTCGACACGTAGTTGCGGGCCTGCACGAAAGCGGGGAGCGCCAGGGCAGTATCGATCACTACTTGTCCACCCAGCGTTCCGCCTCCACGGTGATGCCGACCGAGTCGGAACTCGAGTGCTCCGACCCGCCGCTCGAACTCGCGCCGGTTCCTTCGTGCGGCTTCTCGTCCGGGCTGCGTGATTGTCACCGGAGGGATGGTCGTCTTGCCGTCGAAGCCCTTGAGCGCGTGCGCATACTTCGGTGCGATGACAGCGGAATCGTCGAGAGTTGGATAACCAAGGCGTCGCAGTGTCAAGTCAAGCTGGTTCCGCCAGAGGTCCCCGGGGTCGCCCGTGCCCACACCATGCAGGAAGAGCAGGGTCGTCTCGGTGGGGCCGGAAGCGCCGTCGATGTCCATGTACTGATCATGGCCGAGATCTCGCATACTGGTGTACGACTGACCTGCGCGTGCATACAGGCACCCGGCGAGCTCCCCCAGCGCGCCGGGCTAAGTGGCCGGACTTGTGGACGTTAATTGTTCGGTTCGAACCCCCCGAAGCCAAGCGGCGAGCTGGTGGACGGTTCTCACGGCGGGGCGCAGGTCGAGATCCTTATCGTCAAAATGCGCCACCTTGTTCCGGAGCTCCCGAACTGAGTCGATCCAGGCGTTGAACTCGTCTTTGCTGATGGACCAACCGAGATCATCCCAGTGCTCGGCGTACATCCGCTGCAGCTTTCCCAGCATCGCACTGTCGATGTCCTCTGCGTTTACACCGGTGAACTTGGCGCGCGCCACTCGCTTCAGCTCTCTCTCGCAGCGACCGACCGCGAGGAACGGCACCGCTAGGTCTTCGAACTGCTCCGTGAGGTCGGTTGCGGTGACGATGCCTGCCAGCTTCCCTTGGTATGTCACTGCAACGAAGTCGTACTTCACCACCGGGCCGACATTTGAAAATAGGTCTGAGTGTAGGTCGACCGGTGTGGCGGGCATGAGAATGTCCGCGACGTATCGAGGCTCTTCGCGGCGAAGCCGCGCCGAGCCATAAGATTTCCAGCTGACCACACCGATGAGGTTGCGCTGAGTGACGTCATCAACAACGAGGAGTTGCGAATAGTCGTACCGCAGCATCATCGCAGTCGCATCATCAATTGGTGTCGATGGCTCGACCAGGCCTGGAAGCGATGGCTCGTCTCGATTGGCCAAAGCGAAGGATGCGGCAGGAATCCGCGCGAGGGTTAGAAGATGGTCGTCGGGGTCGGCTTGCTTGGACGAGGCTGTCGCGTTTCGAATTTTGACGCGAGTGTCGAGGGTTCCGGTGTCAATCGGTGGATCAATCTCGAATCCCATGTTGGCGAGATCGGTCGTAACCGTCTCGACCATATTTCGTCCTCTTCCTCGCGCGCCCCAGAACCCGATCAAGTCGCGGATGGAGATGCTCTCTTGCTGCTTCCGCATGTGGTCGAAGTACTTCTTCTTCTCAGCGAGAGTACTTTCAGCAGTCGGCTCCGGTGGGATGCTTGCGTTGGACGCCATGATTCTCCAATGCTCAAAGGCATACGTTGGCTCACTGCTGGTCAGGATAGGGCAAATTAGCTTGGCTCTGGCCGCGGAAGCTGAGAGGGCCCCGCTACTCAAACCCGCCGGTCAGCCGCCCGTGCATCGTCCCGCTCGAGTCATTCATCCCGACGATCTTCACCGTCTTCCCCAACGCGACGTACTTCGTCTCGATCGCATCCAACGCAGCAACGGTCGACGCATCCCACACATGCGACCGCGACAGATCGACGACAACCCGATCCGGATCCTCGGTATACGAGAACAACGTCGTCAGATCATTGCTCGACGCGAAGAACAATTCCCCCTCCACGACGTACGTCACGAAGTCCCTGGCCTCAGACAGCACGCGCGTAACCGAAACGAAGTGCGCCACCCGCCGCACGAACAACACCGACGCGACGAGCACCCCACCGACGACCCCGACCGCCAGGTTGTGCGTCACCAAGACCAACAAAACGGTAGACACCATCACGAACGTCTCGCTCTTCGGCATCCGCTTCAGCGTCGACGGCCGCACACTGTGCCAGTCGAACGCCCCGATCGCGACCATGATCATCACGGCCACGAGCGCCGCCATCGGAATCGTCCCGACGAAGTCGCCGAACACGACCACCAGCAGGAACAGGAAGATCCCGGCGCAGAACGTCGAGATGCGGGTCCGCGCGCCCGAGGCCTTCACGTTGATCATCGTCTGACCGATCACCGCGCACCCGCCCATGCCGCCGAACATTCCGGACAGCACGTTCGCGACACCCTGCCCCCACGACTCGCGCGTCTTGTTCGAGTGGGTGTCGGTGATCTCGTCGACGAGCTTCGCGGTCAGCAGCGACTCCATCAGTCCGACGAGCGCGACGCCGAGCGCGAACGGCGCGATGATCGTGAACGTCTCCCACGTCAGCGGAACGTTCGGGATGAACAGCGATGGCAGGCTCCGAGGCAGCTCACCCTGATCGCCGACCGTCGGCACCGTGATCCCGAAGGCGAGCACCACACCCGTCACGATGATCACCGACACGAGCGGCGCCGGCACGATCTTGGTGATCTTCGGCATCACGAGCATCACGACGATGCCGAGCGCCACCAGCGGATACACCAGCCAGGGCACGTCGATGAGCTGCGGGAACTGCGAACTGAACACGAAGATCGCGAGCGCGTTCACGAACCCGACCATGACGCTGCGCGGGATGAAGCGCATGAGCTTCGCGACGCCGAGCACTCCGAGGACCACCTGGAAGATCCCGGCGAGGATGACCGTCGCGATGAAGTAGTCGAGCCCATACGTCGGCGCGACGGGAGCGATCACGAGCGCCACGGCTCCGGTCGCCGCGGTCACCATCGCGGGTCGCCCGCCGAGGAACGCGATCGACACCGCCATGATGAACGACGAGAACAGCCCGACCTTCGGGTCCACCCCGGCGATCACCGAGAACGCGATCGCTTCGGGGATCAGCGCGAGTCCGACGACGAGCCCGGCCAGCACCTCCCGCGTCAGCAGCCGCGGATTCTTCAGTGCATCGAGCACCGAGGGGTGGGCGCGATAGCGGGCGCGGTCGTCGACCGTCGTTGCAGACATGGATCTCCAGGGGAAGGCGCCTCAGAGAGGAGGCAGACGTTCCAGCCTACGACTGATGCGCGAGCCCCCACCCCGTGCCCCTTCCACCCGGCCCGCACATCCGCCAGGATGAACACGACCGCCCCGAGAGGAGCCCCGCATGTCGCTCGCCCCGTCCACCTCCCCGGACACGGCATCCGCCGCGCTCCCCGGCGCCGTGGTCATCGCCGCGATCCGCCGCGTCCTCCTCTGGTCGCTGATCACCGCATTCCTCTACCCCGTGTTCATGACCGCCAGTAAAGGCATCTGCCCCGGCGGCGTCGACGCGAACGGCGGGTTCATCGACTCCGCGGGTCAGCCGGTCGACGAGGCTCCGCAGTGCATCCAGCTCAGCCTCGCGCCGAGCCCCCTCGTCTACATCGCCATCGCCGTCATCCTGCTGCTCGCGCTGGGTCGCGTGATGAAGGCGGCCGATGAGCGCACGGCGTTGCGGACGCTGGAGTGGGCCCTGCGCGGAGTCGGGCTGCTCGTGGTGGTCGCGATCGTCGTCTCGCACGTCTGGTTCGCGCTGATCCCGCTTGAGCAGTTCACCGGTGACTCCTGGAGCGTCGTCAGCCCGTTCCCGTTCGGCTCGATCGACGTCGAGGTGACGCCGATGACGACCTCGTGACGGCTTAGTCCCGCCAGTCGATCCCGACGCCGGCGATCCGTCGCCCGGCCTCGTCGGCGGCGACCGGCTCTCCGACGTCCGCCCCGCGCTCGAGCGAGACGGCGGAGTGCACGATGGTGTCGGCGTACACGTGCACGAGGTTGTAGCCCTGCGCGGCGTCCTGTCCGCGCGTGGCACCCACGGGCTGTGCGAGGTCCTGCCCGTACGCGCTCGACGAGGCGACGGCCACGGGGATCCCAGCGAAGGTGCCGAAGGACGGATGGTGCACGTGCCCGGACAGGATGCCCCGCACGTCCGACCCCCGCAGCACCGCGGCCAGCGCGTCCTGATCCCGCAACTCGACCGTCACGGCGAGGTCGAGCACCGTCGGCAGGGGCGGATGGTGGATGAGCAGCAGCGTGCCCTGCGGTGCCGCCGTCGACAGCTCTCCCTCCAGCCGATCCAGCTGCGACGACGGCACCTCCCCCCAATGCGCGCCGGGCACCGTCGAATCGACGACGATGACGCGCATCCCCCCGAACCACCGCACCTCGACGATCGGCTCGTCACCCGCCCCCGCGAGTCCGAGCTCCGATCGCATGGCACGGCGGTCGTCATGGTTGCCGGCCGCCCACACGACCTCGCAGCCGAGCGCATCGGCGGCGGGCGTCACGAGCTCGCGCAGTCGCTCATAGGCGGCGGCATCGCCCCGGTCCGTCAGGTCTCCCGTGAACAGCAGCGCGTCGGGACGGAGCCCCGAGGCGACGAGCCGGTCGAGCATCTCCGCCAGGTTCGCGTCGGCGTCGGCCCCGCTGCCGTACAGCGGCGACCGTTCACCGGGCAGGTGCGTGTCGGAGATGTGCACGAAGGTGTGCGACGGGCGAGGGTGTTCGGTGAGGATCATGTCTCTTCCTGGTCGGCGGACGGAGGCAGGTCGGGGCAGATGTCAGACGGCGGCGGCCGTGGATCCGGGGACGAGCGTTCCCGTGAACGAGCGGCGCACGAGCGTCTCCGGCTCGTCCGCAGTGAGCAGCTGCTGCATGGTCTCGACGGCGGCCGCGGCCACCGCCTCCACGGGGATCCGCAGTGTGGTGAGCCCGAGCAGATCGGCGCCGGGCAGGATGCCGTCGCACCCGGTCACGCTCACGTCCTCCGGCACGCGGAGCCCGGCCGCGCGGGCGGCGCGCATGACGGCGAGCTGCCGGTAGTCCGAGGCGCACATGACGGCGGTCGCCCCTGCGCGCACGGCGGCGAGGGCCTCGTCGACGCCGTCGTCGGGACGCGCGCCGGCGGAGATCATCGTCACGGCGACGCCCGCCGCGGTCAGCACTTCCTGCATCGCGAGCGCGCGGAGGTGCTCCGGGTACGACGCCTCGGGGCTTCCGGCGAGCACGACGACGGTCCGGTGGCCGAGCGCGACGATATGCTCCGCGAGCAGACGTCCGTGACCCTCGTCGTCGTAGTGGGCGGTGTGGATGCGGCCCGCCGACTCCACGCGCCCGGCGCGCAGGATCGGCACCTGGTCGGCGAAGGGCTCGAGCTGCGCCGCGGAGATGCCGCCGGTGGCGACGATGAGTCCCGCGACCCGCATGCCGAGCAGCCGGTGCAGCGCATTCACCTGCTTGGCGCCCTGCTCGTCGGCGCCGATCGTGACGGTCACGAGGTCGAGGCCGCGCTGATGCGCCTCCTCCTGCAGCCGGGAGAAGAGGAGACCGTACGCGGGGTTGCTCGCGTCGCGCAGCATGAGGCCGACGGTGCCGGTGCGTCCGGCGGCGAGCTCGGCGGCCATCGTGTTGCGCACGTACCCGAGTCGCTCGGCCGCCTCCAGGATGCGTTCCTGCGTCTCCGGCGCGAACCGGCCCTCGCCCTTCAAGGCCCTGGTCGCCGTCGCGCGGGACACCCCGGCCGCCGCGGCGACGTCGCTGATCGTGACCCGCAGGGCGGGCGTCCCGGCCTCCGCCCCGCTCATGCGCGCTGCTTCCGTCGGCGGGGCGCTCCGGCGCGCGAACCTCGTCCATACACGAGATACATGGTGACACCCATGATGATCATGAGCAGCACGGTGTAGACGAACGTGATGGGCATCGCGTCGAGGTTGTTCTCCCCGCGCGTGCTCTCCTGGATCGCGACGCCGAGCGGCTTGTAGAGCGGGTGGTAGAGGAAGATCGCGGCGTCGTAGTCGTCGAGCAGGCTGTTGAAGTTCAGCGCCGTGATCGCGGCCGCGGTCGGCAGCACGAGGGGGATGAGCACGCGCCGGAACGTGGTCAGCGAGCGGGCTCCGAGGATGCGCGAGGCGTCTTCCAGGGAGTCCGGCACGGACGCGAACCCGGCCTTGAGCAGCCGCAGCGTGAACGGGATCTTCACGCAGATGTACGCGACGAGCAGCAGGACCGGCGTCCCCGTGAGCACGATGTTGCCCACGAGCGGCTGCGGCGCGTCGAACGCCATCACGAAGGCCAGCGCGATCAGCACGATCGGCAGGATCCACGGGATGTGCAGCACGTACTCGATGGCCGTGGTGAGCAGGTTGCGGTGCTTCTGCATCATCCGCGCGACGAACAGCAGCCCGCCCACCACGATGACCGCGGCGAGGGCGCTGTAGACGACGCTCACGACGAACGGCCGGAGGGCCGCCGCGCTGGAGAACACGGTGATGTAGTTGTCGAGCGTGAAGCTGTCGAGCGTGAGGGATCCGGCGAGGATGCTCCGCGCGTCCACGAACGAGAAGATCACGATGAGGACGACCGGGATGAGATAGATCACCCAGAGCAGGTAGGCGACCACGTGCACGACGGCGTTCGCGAACGGATTGCGGATCCGCTGCTTCTGGATCGGCGTCGCCACCTTCGCCACCGAGAAGTACACACCGGACTTCTCGGCGCGGTTCATGATCGCGAGCAGGATGATCGTCGCGACGCCGAGCACGATCGCCAGCAGCGCCGCGATGTCGCGGGTGATCGGGCTCCGCGACAGGTCGATGATGAGGGGCGCCACGGTCTGGAAGTCCGGCCCGCCGAGCACGAGCGGCGCGGTCAGCGCGCCGAGGCCGATGAGGAACGTCAGCACGGTGACCGCGAAGAGCATCGGCTTCATGACCGGCAGCACGATGCGGCGCAGGATCGTCCAGGTCGAGGCGCCCATGAGCTTCGCCGCCTCGATCGACGCGTAGTCCACCTTGCCGAGCGACGAGGACAGGAACAGCATGTGGTTCGTCGTCGTCGCGAACGTCATCACGAGCACGACCGCGAAGTAGCCGGAGAACCAGTCCCGGTTCATGTCCGGCCAGATGTTCACCATCAGGTTCGTGATGAAGCCGAATTTCCCGTAGATGAAGTTGTAGCCGGCGGCGAGCACGATGCCGCCGTAGATCAGGGTGGTGGCGTAGCCGAGCCAGAGGAGCTTGGCGCCGCGCACCTGGAAGTACTGCGTCACCAGCACGATGAACACCCCGACGACGTTGACCGTGACGGACAGCGTGATCGCGAGGAGGAAGCTGTTGCCGAGTGTCTTCAGCGCGCGCTCGCTGCCGAGCAGCTTCTCGACGGCGCGGATGCTGAACTGGCCGTCCGGGAAGAATGTCGCGGCGAGCAGCTCGGCGTTCGGCAGCACGAGGAAGGCGGCGGCGAACCAGACCACGACGATGCCGGTCACCCAGGCCAGCGGCGAGCGGAGCATCGCGCGCACGCTGCCGGGCCGTCCCCGGCGGAGGCGGGGCTTCGTCGCGGTGCCCGCCTCGGCGGCCTCGGTCGTCAGCGCGCCGGGGGCGTCGGTCATGGCCGCGGACGGCGGCGGCACCGGGCGGGAGTCGTTCTGCGGAGCGCTCATGTCACGCCGCCGGGTACTGCAGGATCCACCGCGGGTCGACGTCGATGCGCACGGCATCGCCGACGTCCCAGCGGTGCGCGCTCGCCGCGGCCGGCACGCTCACCCGGAGCGTCCCGTCAGCCGCCGAGACCGTGTAGACGCTGTGGCTGCCGTGGTACGTGCGCTCCGCGACGGTGCCGTCGAGCGACGCCGTGCCGCCGGCGGTGGCGTCGGACGGCGACACGAGGTGCAGCTTCTCCGGCCGCACGTAGCTCTCGGCCGTGGCGTCGAGGCCGGCGCCGATCGCGATGACCTGCGCGGGGCTGAGGCGGTTGTTCTCGCCGATGAACCGGCAGACGAACGGCGTGGCGCTGCGGTCGTAGATCTCCTCCGGGGTGCCCACCTGCTGCAGCGTCCCGGCGTCGAGCACGGCGATGCGGTCGCTGAGGGTGAGCGCCTCCTCCTGGTCGTGGGTGACGTACACGGTGGTCACGCCGACCTCGTGCTGCAGCTCCTTGAGCTGTTCGCGCAGCTGCACGCGGAGCTTGGCGTCGAGGTTCGACAACGGCTCGTCGAGCAGCAGGATGCTGGGGGTGAGCGCGAGCGCCCGGGCGATGGCGACGCGCTGCTGCTGGCCGCCGGACAGCTCCGCCACGTTCTTCTCGAGCTGCGACGCGGCGAGTCCGGTGCGGTCGGCGACCTCGTCCACGCGCCGCCGCTGCTCGGCCTTCGACACCTTCTGCACCGAGAGGCCGAACGCGATGTTCTCCCGCACATTCATGCTCGGGAACAGCGCGTAGTTCTGGAACACCATCCCCACGCCGCGCTTCTCGCTGGGCACGCGGGTCACGTCACGACCGGCGATGTGGATGCGCCCGCCGGTCGGCTGGATGAACCCCGCGAGCGTGCGCAGGGCGGTGGTCTTGCCGCATCCGGACGGACCCAGGAGGGTGAAGAACTCACCCTCCTGGATCTCCAGATCGAGGTGCGAGACCGCACGGTGGTCGCCGAACACGACCTCGACGTCGTCGAAACGGATCATCGTCTTCTCTCTCTGCCGGTGCGGGACTGCGCGGGTCAGCCGATGTACTCGAGCGTGACCTTCTCGACCCAGGCGCCGAGGTTCTCGCTCACGAAGCCGAAGTCGATGTCCTGACGGTCGAGCGTGCCCATGAGCTCGACGACCTCGGGGTTGGCCTTCTCGACCGCGCCCTCGTTCACCGGCATGGCGTTGAACTCCGCGGCGAACTCGCCCTGCACCTCGGCGCTGCCGAACCAGTCGATGAACTCCTGCGCCTTGTCCTCGTTGTCCGTGCCGTTGATCTGCGCGATCTGCTCGGTCACGTAGGGGACGCCGTACTCGGGCACGATCATGCCGGTGCTGGTGCCGTACTCCTCGTCGCGGGCGGAGATGCCGCTCGACGGCAGCACGCCGTAGTCCACCTCGTCGCGGGTGATGCGGGCGTAGAGGTCGGTGCCCTCCACGGCGGGGGAGCCGTTGGCGTAGTACGACTTCACCAGGTCCCAGCCCTCGTCGCTCACGCCGAGGTCGCCGTCCTCGTCGAGGTGACGGGTGAGCATGCTGGCGAGCACGAGCTGCGGGGTGGCCTGGCCGAGCGCGGGGTTGACCTCGTAGCGGCCGGCGTACTCCTCGTCGGTGTACAGGTCGTCGGGGTCGGTGGGCGCGTCGCTGATGCGGTTCTCGTCGTAGACCGTGACGATCGCCTGCTCCACGAGCGGCCAGAACGCGCCGTCCTTCGGGTCGCCGGCGTCCGCGGGCACCTCGCCGCTCCAGCTCGGCTCGTAGGCCGTGATGGCCTCTTCCGTCTTGAGCTGCTCGAAGAACATGTTGTTCAGGCCGAAGACCACGTCGCCGACGGGGTTGTTCTTCTCCGCGATGATGCGGTTCGTCAGGTCGGCGCCGCCAAGGCCCACGATCTCGATGTCGATGCCCGCGTCGGCCGCCTTCTCGGTGATCCACTCACCGCGGCCGTCGCTGTTCGAGTTCGTGTAGACGATGAGGGTGTCCCCGGAGCCGCTGTCGCTGCCGCCGCCGTCCGCGTCTCCGTCGCCGCCCGCCGTGCATCCGGTGAGCGCGATCGCCGCCGCGGCCGTCAATCCGATGAGCGCCCAGCGCCTCTGCTGCCTGTCGGCCATGTTCGTCCCTTTCTCGCCTTCGAGGTGTGTCGATGCGACACTACCGGTTCTTGTGGTGAAGGCACAAAGATTGTCTGGTTTCGTGAGCGCGGTCGCGCGTCCGCACTCAAGATAGGTCCGTTGCGTGAACGCCAGGATGCGATGAGGTGAACGGGCGGCGGACGGCCCCGAATGGGGGGCGAAGCTCCCTGTCAACCGGTGTGGAATGCCGGCATCCGTTAGAACAAATCTTCGAAAGTCGGGCGCTTCAGAGATAAAATGAAGCATGTCGAAAATGTCCGGGTTGCGCGAGGCGATGGAGCGTCTCGACGAGGCGTGGGGCTCTGCGGGCGATGCGCCTGAGCTCTCCCGCGCGCAGCTCGTCGACGTCGCCGACGCGGTCGGACTCCTGCAGCGCCGGCTCGATGCACTGCACGTCGACGTGGCCGCCGGCATCGCCCGGGAGTCGCGCGCCGAGCTCGGCGCCGACAGCCTGGCGAAGTAACGCGGCTACCGGACGGCAGCGAAGCTCATCGCCGCGGTGACGGGTATCTCGACGGGGGAGGCACAGCGTCTGGTGAAGGTGGGAGAGGCGACGGCCCCGCGGAGCGATCTGCTCGGTGCGCCGCTGCCCGCGCGGTACCCGCTCCTCCGGGAAGCGCTCGCGTCGGGTGCGCTCGGAGCGCCGGCGGCTGGTCTCCTCGTCGCGCTGCTGGATCGCTGTCGCGTGGCCGCCGGGGTGGAGCGCATCGCCGAGGCGGAGCGCGTGCTGGTCGCCACAGCCGAAGGGCTCAAGCTCGATGCGGTGCGCAAGCTCGTCCTCCGCGCCGAAGCGTGGCTCGACCCCGATGGCGTGGCGCCGCGGGCGGAGGAGCAGCGCGCTCGGCGCGGACTGCGCATCTTCGAACGGGACGGCATGGTGCACCTGCACGCGCAGCTCGATGCCGAGACCGCGGCACCGGTCGTCACTGCGATCCGCGGGCACGTGTCCGCCGTGTTCGCCGCCCGCCTCGACGCCCCTGACGCCGAGTCGCCGGACGCCGACCGGCGCTCGGTCGCGATGATCCAGGCCGATGCGCTGGCCCTCTTCTGCGGGCACGTGCTCGGGTGCGAGGGTGATCGGGTGCCGCTCGCGGGGGCGACGGTGATCGTCCGGGTATCGCTGGACGATCTGCAGGCGGGAGCCGGGTCGGCGACGATCGACGGCCTCGACCAGGTGATCGACATCGGCGCCGCGCGGCGGATGGCTGCCAGCGGCGGCGTCATCCCCTGCGTCCTCGGCGGGGCGAGCGAAGTGCTCGACTGGGGTCGCGAGAAGCGCCTCTTCACACGAGCCCAACGCCTGGCGCTCGCCGAGCGGGATGGCGGGTGCGCCATGTGCGGGCTCCCGCCGGGGATGACGAAGGCTCATCACCTCCGCTGGTGGCAGCGCGACCGAGGTCCGACCGATCTCTCGAACGGGATCCTGCTCTGCGAGACCTGTCACCACCGCATCCACGACAACGGGTGGGAGATCGTCATCGAGGGCGCCGGTGTGAGCGGCCGGCCGTGGTTCCTTCCGCCGCGGTGGGTCGACCCGGAGCGCACGCCGCGGCTGGGCGGACGGGCACGCTTCGATGTCGCGGCCTGAGTGGATAGCGGCTGTTCGCGCACGGTGTCGCGATGGCGCGCACGGGCTCCTGGTGGCCGGCGCGCCTGAATGCCGGATCGCGCTGTCAGCGGCGAAGTCGGGAGCGGACGCGGCGGGCGGCACGCGCGAGGGCGTCGCGCCAGGCGCCGCCCGGCCACTCACGGCGCAGCCGGAGGCTGCCGTCCTCGTTACGCACGAGTTCGACCCGACGGCCCGCGAGAAGCGGCGACCTGCCGAGGTGTGCCGTCACGTCGGGAGCCGCTGTCAGCGGAGCGGTGAACATCCAGCCGGCGTAGCGCACGGCGACGGTGAGGTCGGCTTCGCGAGCGCCGTCCTCACGGAACACCTTCATCGGGTCCAGGGCGATCGGCACCGCGTCGAGACGCTTCGGGCGCCGGCCGCCGATCTTGCGCTCCGAGCCGGCCGTCGACTCCGCAGGTCGGCCGTGCGTCGGCGTATCGCGCGCGACCAGGTCGACCCGGTCCGCGCGACGTTCCTTGCGGGCGTTGAGAAGCCCGGAGGGGAGATCCTCGGTCGTCGACAGCGGCAGGGACACCAGTCGGTCGGCGGAACCGACGGTCTCGAACACGAACGCTTCCTCGCCGTCCCGGAGCAGACGGACGCGCACGGTGAGCTGCAGGCCGCCGCGCGACCAGCGTGCCGCCGTCACGGTGGCGGTGCAGGTCGTGTCCGCCTCGAAGGCAGCGAAGGCGAGCAGGTCGTCGCGGCGATCGGCGCGCAGCAGAGCGGCCCGGATGCGCTGCGGGAACGACAGCCCCGCGTCCACGCCGGGTCCGAAGCGGCGCTGCGCGAGCGGCACCACCACGTCTAGCAGACGGTCGCGATACTCCGCCGGGTACTTCACCATCCGTCGCCCGGCGATCCGGTTGAGGATCTTGCCGCGGAACCAGTGCCGCAGCAGTCGATCCCGCACCTTCCCCGGTTCGGTGTTCGCCTCGACCACGTCGAGCACGGTCTCCAGATGCGGGAAGTACGACTCCGGTTCGATCCGGGACGAGCTCGCGCTCCCCGGCTCCTTCACCCACGCGTAGCAGGGCTCGCTCGCGAGGACCGAGATCGTGTCGGCGGCGAAGTACGCCTGCATCACGAAGAGATGGTCCTCGAGTCGCACCTTCCCGTCAGGGAAGCGGATGCCGTTCTCCCGCAGGAACGCCGTCCGGAACATCTTGTGCGGCGTCAGCATCTCCAGGATCGGGTCTTCCCCGAGCACGGCGTTCGGGATGTCGCGCTGGAAGATCTTGGCGGGCAGCTTGCGTCCGATGCCCACCTCCTTGCCGACCACGACATCGGAGCCGTTCTCGTCCGCGTAATCGCACAGCCGCTCCAGTGCGCGCGGGTAGAGCCAGTCGTCCTGATCGACGAACTGCACGTACGTGCCCCTGGCCACTTCGACGCCGCGGTTGCGCGGAGTGCCCGGCCACCCGGAGTGCGGCAGCGAAAGCACGCGCACGTGGGGGCGACCCTTCGCGATGCTCTCGAGCCGCGCGGCCGTCTCCTCCCCGGAGCCGTCGTCGCAGAGCAGGACCTCGAACGCCTCCCGATCCAGCGTCTGGGCGTCGAGAGACGCGATGAGGTCGTCGAACGACGCCTTCGGCCGGAACACCGGTACCACCACGCTCACCCGCACGCGGCCCCCGGCCGCCTCGTCCCCGGTCGCACTGCTCATGGACGTCATCCCCCTGTGATCATGGCCGGCCCGAATCTCCCCCGCCGGAGGTTCCAGCCAACCATCCCTTCCTGTGGAGCGCGCCAGGCTCGCGGCGGTCTCGGGTGTATGCCGACGCCGCGGAGGATCAGTGCAGGGTGAGACCGATCTCGAACGAGCGCCGCCAGGGGAGGGTCAGCTCCACGATTCGCACGTCATCGGCGGGCAGCATCGACTCCAGGAGGGCCGTCAGCTCCGCACGGATGACGCGCTCGGCCGTCGCGACCTGCGAATCCTCGGTCATCGGGTAGATGTCGGGGAAGAGCGACGGGCCCGCATCGGTGCGCACCACGGCCTGGTAGGCGAAATCGTCGAGCAGCCGCGTGAGCAGGGCGATCCGCGCGGCGCGCTCGTCGAAGGAGCCGGCGGCCCTGCCCACCACTGCGGCGGCGGCCACTGCGACGACACTGCCGAGCGTGTTCCCGGCGGTGTTCCACCCGCCGAAGGCCTCCAGGCGCCCGAGCAGTCCGGCCTCGGCCAGCGCGCGTACGAGCGCCTCGTCCGCGCCGTTCGGGTAGCGCACGTCGGCCAGGGCCACGTGCTGCCCGGCGTCCAGACGCTCCCGCACGAGTGCGACCGTCCCCGCGACGGCCTCGGCGTCGACGACCTCCGGCCGCCCGCGGAACATGTCGTGCCGGTCGGGGTCCGGGGCGTGCAGCACGAGGGTGACATCGCCTCCTGCGGCGACCTCCTCGGCGCCGGCTGCGCGGATCTGCCGGCTCGCCGACGCCGCGAGCGACATGTTCTCGTAGGGCGGGATGCGCTCCATGCCGGCGGCGTCCGCGCAGACCACCGAGAACGAGGCGGTCACCCCGGCGTTCGCCGCGAGGGCCCGGGCGACGAGCGCGGCCCCGACCTCGTCGGCCCCCGGGTACATCAGCACGCGCCGGCCCGACGGCAGCATCCGCATCCAGTGCCGGAGCCAGACCTGCTCCGCGCTGCCCGCCGCGAACGGAGCGGTGTCGTCGGCGGTGATCGCCAGGAAGTCGAGGGTCTCGTCCTCCACGAGGCCGAGCGTGGAGAGGTTCATGATGTGGTTGCGCAGCCGCCGAGACGAGTAGTCGGAGACCACATCGGCCGGCACCGGGGTCAGTTCGTCGAGCGGCAGCACCTCGGTCTCGCCGAGCAGCCGGTGCGCGTCGCCGCCGAGCGCGTGGATCTCCTTGCCGTGCTCCGTCCAGTAGGTCGGCTCCTCGGCCGCGGAGTAGGAGTTGCTCGCCCGGGTCACCAGCGACACCGCCGAGATCGGCAGGTCGGGCCGCATCCGCCGCACCTCGCGCAGCACGTCCAGGCGCGCCAGCACGTCGCGGGTGGTGTCGTGACTCGTGCGGCTCGCGATGAGTCCCCCGTAGAGCAGCATGTCCACCGACACCACCAGGTGCACGGTCGCCGGGTCTGCGGCACGCTGGCGCAGCCAGGCGCCCAACCCGTCGGCATCGCCCGCGGTCCGGTAGGAGGGGAGGATCGCGGCGGGCGGGACGTCGAGGGTCACCCCGGCGACGGCCGCGACGTCTCCCGGGAGCTTCACGTTCACCGGGCGGTCGTCGAGGGGCAGCAGCGCGATGCGGGGGCGGAGGATCGGGTCGGACACGAGGAGCCTTTCGTCGGTGAAGAGGGTCGCAGATCGGGGATCAGGGGCGGGCGATGGAGACGAGATACGAGTAGCGGTCGCCGCGGTACACCGACTCGGCGTACTCGATCGGGCGGCTGCGGGCGTCGTAGGTCGTGCGCTTCACGAGGAAGGCGGGGGAGAACGGCGGCGTCTGCAGCGCGGCCGCCTGCTCCTCGTCGAGGACGACCGCGTGGATCTCCTGGTCGGCGCGCACGGCGGTGATGCCGAACCGGGTGCGCAGGTCGTCGTAGAGCGAGTCGCCCACGATGCCGTCCTCCAGACCCGGCACGGTGTCGGCCGCGATCGAGCACACCTCCAGGCAGATCGGGATGTCGTCGGCGGTCCGGACGCGGCGGATCCGCACGACGGGGGACTGCGGGCTGAGGTTCAGGGCGTATCCGGCGGTCTGCCCGGCCGCCGCGGTGCCGACGTCGACGGAGAGGGAGCCGGGCCTCATGTTCCGGGCGAGCATGTCTTCCGAGAACGACGTCAGCTCGAACGCCTTGCTGATCCGCGAGGCGCTCACGAAGGTGCCCGCCCCCTGCAGCCGGTACACCAGGCCGTCCCGTTCGAGCTCGTCGAGGGCGCGACGCACCGTCTGCCGGTTCACCTCGAGCGACTCCGCGAGCTCGCGCTCCGTGGGCAGCTTCTCGTGGGGTGCGAGCCCCTGGTCGATGACCTTCTCCAGATGCCGCCGCACGCGTTCGTGCTTCGTGACGCCCTCGACCGCCGCCATGGTTTCCCCCTCGTTTGGACTAACCCAATCTTGACGATCACCCGGGATTGTGTCAATGTCTCCTCTCAGCGGTTCTTAATTGGTCTATTCCAATCCTTTGCACGGTCAACGATGAGCGGAGAATCCCCATGCACGTGAAGCACAACATGCGCCGACGCGTCCTGGTCGCCGGGGCGGTAGGCACGGCGACGATCGTCGCCCTGAGCGGCTGCGCCGGCGGCGGCGGTGATGCGGACGGCCCCACCGAGATCACGTTCTCGTACCTGTGGGGAGGGGAGGAGGCGAAGGCGCTGGAGGCGATCATCGCCGACTTCAACGCCAGTCAGGACGACATCGTCGTCAAGGGCGTCTCCAGCCCCGACACCCAGAAGCAGCTCACGTCGATGTCGTCGTCGAACGGCTCCTTCGACATCTCCGACAACTTCGGCAACACCGTCGGCGCCTGGGCTTCGAAGGGCATCCTCGCACCGCTCGACGAGGCGATCGCCGCCGAGGACATCGATGTCGACGACTTCGTCCCCAGCGCCATGGAGCAGATGACCTACGACGGCAAGATCTACTCGCTGCCGATCGCCATCCACAGCTTCCAGCTCCTCTACAACCCGCAGCTTCTGGAGGAGGCCGGGGTCACCCCGCCGACCACGATGGACGAGCTCGCCGCCGCCATCCCGAAGCTCACCAAGAAGGACGCGTCGGGCAAGATCACGCAGCTCGGACTCGGCTCGGCGAACGACAGCACCACCCTCACGACCCTCGGCTACGCGTTCGGCGGGAGCTGGGACGGCGAAGACGGCCCGACCCCCGCGGAAGACGGGAACATCGAGGCCCTGCAGTGGTATCAGGACAACGTGATCGAGCCGGTCGGTGCCGACGCCATGGCCACGTTCGTGTCCGGACAGGGCGAGTACCTCTCCGCGCAGGACCCGTTCTTCAGCGGCCAGGTCGCCATGATCATCGACGGCGAGTGGCGGTCGGCCAGCGCCGCCAAGATCGCCCCCGAGTTCGAGTGGGGCGTGACCGCGATCCCTGCCGCCTCGCCCGACCTGGAGAACAGCACGCAGGTCACCGCGAGCACCCTCTTCATCCCCGCGAACTCGAAGCACAAGGAGGAGGCGGCCACCTTCCTCGCCTACCTCGTGAGCGACGAACCCATGGAGAAGTTCGCCGTCGCCCTCGGCAACCTCCCCGGCCGCTCCTCCCTCGCGGGCAGCGCCGCGTTCGACGAGCTGCAGGACTTCGGCGTCTGGGCGGAGGCCGCGTCCTCCCCGAACGCGAAGTCCCTGGCGAGCCGTCCGTACAGCGCCGAGTATGCGACCGACCTCGCGACCGCGTTCGACGAGGTCGTGCGACTGACCGCCACCCCGGAGGAGGCGATCGCGACCGTCGAGGAGCGCATGGCCTCCTACGCCTCGAAGTGAGTCGGTTCTCGTGACCACGGCAACAGCACCCCGGGTCCGGCAGGAGAACGCTCCTGCCGGACCCGGCGCTCCCGTCCGGCGGCGCCGCAGCCGCCGGACCACGCTGATCGGCCTGGCTTTCGCGTCGCCGTTCATCGTCGGCTTCCTGTTTCTGTTCGCCTATCCGATCGCAGCGTCGGCGTACTACAGCTTCACCGACTTCAACCTGTTCCAGGCGCCGGAGTGGGTGGGGCTGGACAACTACACCCAGATGTTCGCCGACGGGGTCTTCTGGAAGTCGCTCGCCAACACAGCCGTGCTCACCGTCTTCGGCGTGCCGCTCGCGATCGGCATCGCGCTCGCCGGCGCGCACCTGCTGAACACGCCCGTGCGGGGCCAGCCGCTCTATCGCGCGCTCGTGTATCTCCCGTCGATCGTGCCGGTCGTCGTCGGCGGCTACCTGTGGCGCTGGCTGCTGAACGCCCAATACGGCTTCATCAACTACTTCCTGTCGTGGTTCGGCATCGAGGGGCCGGCCTGGCTGCAGCAGCCGGAGTGGACAAAGCCCGCCATCATCCTCATGTCGTTGTGGACCGTCGGCGGCACCATGATCATCTACCTCGCCGCCCTGCAGGAGGTGCCGAAGGAGCTGTACGAGGCGGCCGAGCTCGACGGCGCGGGGGCGTGGCGCCGCTTCACGAACGTCACCTGGCCCACGGTCTCCCCGGTCACCCTGTTCCAGGTGATCGTGAGCATCATCGGGTTCCTGCAGATCTTCACGCAGCCCTACATCCTGTCGCAGGAGCGCCTCAACCAGGCGGGCTCGGGGCCGGGGCAGTCGATGCTCTCCTACGCGATGTACCTGTACCAGAACGCCTTCGTGTTCCTGAAGATGGGCTACGCCTCCGCCATGGCGTGGACTCTGTTCATCATCACGCTCGCCGTGAGCCTCATCGTGCTCGCGACCTCGAGGAAGTGGGTCCACGATGGTGCACGCTGACATCTCCGCACCGGTGCGCCGGCCCCGCCGCACCCGGCGCACGCTCCGCCGCGTCCGGCAGCAGATCGCGGTGACGCTGCTCGCGCTGCTGTTCCTGTTCCCGCTGCTGGTGATGCTGTCGACCGCGTTCAAGACACCAGGCGACGTCTTCTCCTCCCCGCCCACCCTGCTGCCCGCCGAGTGGACGACGGCCAACTTCGCCGAGGCGTTCGCGCAGATCCCGGTGTGGCGCTACCTCGCCAACACGCTCTTCGTCTCGGGCATGAGCATCCTCGGCACGGTCATCTCCTGCCCCCTCGTCGCCTACGCGCTGGCGAAGGTGAAGTGGCGCGGCGCCCGACCGCTCCTGATCCTCGTGCTCGCCACGATGATGCTGCCGCCGCAGGTCACGCTGATCCCGCTGTTCCTCGTGTGGAACGGGCTGGAGGCGACGAACACCTACCTCCCGCTCATCGTCCCCGCGTTCCTGGGCACGCCGTTCTTCATCTTCATGATCCGGCAGTTCCTCCTCGCGGTGCCGGACGAGCTCATCGAGGCCGCCCGCCTGGACGGTGCCTCCGAGTTCCGCACTTACGCGACGATCGTGCTCCCGCTGGCGCGCCCGGCCATCGTGACCGCCGCGATCTTCCAGTTCGTCTGGGCGTGGACCGACTTCCTCAATCCCCTCATCTACCTCAACGACCAGTCGACGTACACGCTGTCCATCGGTCTGTACGCCTTCTTCGGGGAGAACGACGTGGCCTGGGGGCCGCTCATGGCCGCGTGCGTGATGTTCACCCTCCCGGCCGTGGCGATCTTCCTCCTCGGCCAGAAGTTCTTCATCGGCGGTGCCAGTGCAGGAGCCCTCAAGTGACCCATGAATCCCTCGCCCTCCTCCGCGGCCGGCTCGTCGCCTCGGTCCAGGCCTCCGCGGGAGCCCCCGCGAGAGACACCCACGTCATCGGCGCGCTCGCCGAGTCGGCGCTGCTCGGCGGTGCGAGCGGCTTGCGGCTCAACGGGCCGGAGGACATCCGTCGGGTGCGACCGGTGACCGATGCGCCGATCATCGGGCTCCACAAGGTCTGGAACGGCGTCCGCAACGTCATCACCCCGGAACGCGCGCTCGCCGCGGGGCTGGCGGAGGCCGGGGCCGACATCATCGCGGTGGACGCCACGACGGAGCAGTTCGGCACGGACTTCCGGCTCATCGGGGAGATCGCCGCGGCGACGGGGCGACCGGTGATGGCCGACGTGTCGACGGTCGCGGAGGGCGAGCGGGCCTGGGCGGCGGGGGCGGCGGTCGTCGGCACGACGCTGTCCGGCTACACCCCGCACTCGCCGCGTCAGGACGACCCTGACCTCGACCTTGTGGCCGCGCTCGTCGCCGCGGGGATCCCGACCATCGCCGAGGGTCGCTACCAGACCCCTGCGCAGGTGCGGGCGGCCTTTGACGCCGGGGCCTTTGCAGTCGTCGTCGGCGGAGCGATCACCGATCCGATCGCCCTCACGCGTCGGTTCGTCGCCGCGACGCCGGCCGCCCGGGAGCGCGTGTGATCGTCGGGGTCGACATCGGCGGGACGAAGATCGCCGTCGCCGGGTTCCGTGCGGAGCCGGGCGGGGCGCGCCGTCGCGCCACCGCCGTGCACACCCTGCCGACGCCGGCTCGGGAGGGTGGCGAGGCCATCGTGCGGGCGGTCGTCGATGCGATCGATGTGATCCGCGGCGGGAAGCAGCTCGCGGCGGTCGGCGTGGGCACTGCGGGCGTGGTGGATCAGGACGGCGGCATCACCTCCGCCACCGATGCGATCAGCGGCTGGGCGGGCTTCCCGCTGCGTGCGGCGCTCATCCGAGCCCTCGATGCCCCGGTGGTCGTCGTCAACGACGTGCACGCGGCGGCGGTCGCGGAGGCCACGGCAGGGGCGGGTCGGGGAGCGCGTGGTCTGCTGATGGTCACGGTCGGCACCGGCATCGGGGGAGCCGTCGTCCTCCCGGACGGTCTCCGCGCGGGTGTGACCGGCACGGCGGGATCGGTCGGGCACACCGAGCTCGCCCTGCCGCCAGGACTGGCCGGTCGTCGATGCGGCTGCGGAGGGGTCGGGCACGTCGAGGCCGTGGCCTCCGGTCCGGCGTTGGAGCAGACGTACCTCGAGCGCACCGGCACGGCGCGCACGCTGCGGGACGTGGACGCGGCCGCTCGTGCCGGGGAGCCGGTCGCCGAAGAGGTGATCGCGGAGGGGGCGGCGTTCCTCGGGCGCGCGCTGGCCGGGGCGCAGGCGCTTTTGGACGTGGAGGTCGTCGCCGTCGGCGGCGGCGTGGCGGCCATCGGGGAGCGGTATCTCGCCGGGGTCGCCCGCGCCTACCGCGAGGCGGCGATGCCGGGCCCGTCGACGGCCCGGGTGCGATCCGCGGAGCTCGGGGTCGATGCGACCGTCACCGGGGCTGCGGTGCTGGCACGGGTCTGAGTCCGGATTCCCACCCCACATTCAGCGTTAACGATATATCGTTGAGTATCGTTCACGACTGGGAGGTCATCATGAACAACGCATTCCCCTCCACCCCGTTCGGCGGCAGCGGCAACGGCAGCAACGGCGGCGACTTCGCCGGCGGGCTCGGCAACCTCTTCGGGGGCTCGCAGGGTCCGGCCGGAGCGCTGTTCGAGGCGATGGACCAGCTCCGCAAGTCGTTCGAGTCGCGTCCCTCCGGCGGGTCGCGCATGGCCCGCGGCGACGTGCGCGCCGCCGTGCTCTCGCTCCTCACCGAGCGACCGATGCACGGCTACCAGATCATCAACGAGATCGCCGAGCGCAGCGGCGGCACCTGGAAGCCCAGTGCCGGCTCCGTCTACCCGACGCTTCAGCTCCTCGCCGACGAGGGCCTGATCGAGGCCGAGGAGCAGAACGGCCGCAAGACCTACGCCCTCACCGAGGCCGGCCGGGCCGTCGCCGCGGAGAGCACCGAGACCCCGCCGTGGGTGCCGTCCTCCGACAAGGACCGCAGCCGTGACGCCCGGTACAGCGCTCTGCCCAAGGCGGGAGTCGATCTCGCCGCCGCGGCCGCGCAGGTCGGGCGCAGCGGCTCCCCGGAGCAGGTGCAGCAGGCCATCGAGGTGCTCGACGAGGCCCGCCGTAGGCTGTACACGATCCTCGCCCAGGACTGACCGCGTCGTGCGGCGTCCGGCGCGGAACGGCGGAAGGATGACGCGATGACGGCAGCGGCGGCACAGGGTCCTCACCGAGCCCGGTACCGCCGCATCCTGTCGTTCGCGAGCCGTGAGTTCCTGAAGATCTGGTGGTTCGAGCTCGTGCTTCCGCGGTTCGGGCTGTCGTCCGTCGCGGAGCGCACGCGCGCCCGCCGCATGCAGCGGTTCGCGCGGCGGTTCCACACGCTCGCGGTCGAACTCGGTGGGCTCATGATCAAGGTCGGGCAGTTCATGTCCTCGCGCCTCGATGTGCTCCCGCCCGAGATCACGGCCGAGCTGGAGGGGCTGCAGGACGAGGTTCCCGCCGTGCCCACCCCGCAGATCCGGGCGCTCGCGGAGGCCGAGCTGGGCATGCCGCTCGAGCGGGTGTACACCTGGTTCGACGACACCCCGGTCGCGGCCGCGTCCCTCGGCCAGGTGCACCGGGCGCGGCTGTCGGCGCTCGATGCGGAGGACACCGGGCTCGACGAGGTCGTGGTCAAGGTGCAGCGCCCGGGCATCGACGAGATCGTCGCCGTCGACCTCGCTGCCCTCCGCCGGGTCGCGCGGTGGCTGACCCGGGTCCGGATCGTCGCCGACCGCGTGGACGCCCCCGCCCTCGTGGATGAGTTCGCCGTCACGAGCCTCGAGGAGATCGACTACCTCCACGAAGCCCGCAGCGCCGAGCGGTTCCGCGAGAACTTCGCCGACGACCCGCGCGTCGCCGCCCCCGAGATCGTCTGGGAGCGCACGACCCGCCGGGTCCTGACGCTGTCCGACGTGACCGCGATCAAGATCAACGACACCGCGGCGCTCCGGGCGGCGGGCATCGACCCCTCCGCGGTCGCCGATGCCTTCGCTGAGGTCATGTTCGACCAGGTATTCACGCACCGGTTCGTGCACGCCGACCCGCACCCCGGCAACATCTTCGTCACGCCCGTCCCTTCGACGGGCTCAGGGACCCAAGAGGGCTCAGGGACCCAAGGGGGCTCAGGGGCCCAGGGCGGCTTCCGGCTCACGTTCATCGACTTCGGCATGATGGCCGAGGTCTCCGACAACCTCCGCCAGGGGCTGCGGACCCTCCTCATCGCGGTGACAGCGCGGGACAGTCGCGGCCTCGTCCGTGCCGCGAAGGAGATCGGCGTGCTGCTCCCCACGGCCGACACGGGGGAGCTGGAGCGAGCGCTGACCGCCCTCTTCGCGCGCTTCGGCGGCATGGGGTTCGCGGAGCTGAGCCGGGTGGACCCGCGGGAGTTCACCGACTTCGCCGAGGAGTTCGGCGACATGGTGCGGCGGCTTCCGCTGCAGCTCCCCGAGGACATGCTGCTCCTCATCCGGGCCGTGTCCCTCACGTCCGGCATGTGCAGCGGCCTGAACCCGGCATTCAACGTGTGGGACGCGGCCGAGCCGTACGCCGCGCGGCTCCTCCGCGACGAGTCCGGAAACCTCATGCAGGACATGGCGGAGCAGGCCATGGCGAACGCGGCCACGACCTGGCGGCTCCCGAAGCGCATCGACGACATCATCACCCGCATCGACGACGGAAACGTCTCCTTCGACACCTCGCGTCTGGAGCGCCGCCTCGACCGGCTGGAGGGCATCGCACGGCGGATCGCCTCCGGTGTGCTGTTCGCCGCGATGCTCGTCGGCGGGGCGCTGCTCGTCGGTCCGCTCCCGCCATTGGGTATCACCCTGCTGTGGGTCTCGGTGCTGCCGCTCCTCGGCGCCCTCGTCCTGGGCCGCCGCCGCCCCCGCTGACTCCCGCCGAACCCCGCCCGAACCCCGCCTGAACCCCGCCCGACGGCCCCGCCAGAACAGGCGAACGCGCGGAATCAGGCGCTCCCAACCAGGAGCGCCTGATCTCCCCCGTCCGCCTGAGGCCCCGCAGGTGGAAAGATGGTCTCTCATGGACACGCCTGAGAAGCCCACCGAACGCTCCGCAGGATCGACCCGTCCGCGCACTGACGCCGTCGTGACCGGGACGCACCGCCAAGCCGCGAAGGCCTCCGAGACCGCGCGCAAGATCGTCCGTGACATCACGACGGTCCCGCCGCGCAGCGTGCACCCGGCGCTCGTGCCCGGTGTCTCGGTCGAGGAGACGGGGCGCACCTACCGCACCGACCCGCTCGTCTTCGGCGTCGCCGCCGCGTTCGCCCTCGCCTTCATCGCGTGGGGCGTGTTCGCGGGCGACAACCTCGCCGGCACCACGAGCACGGTCCTCGCCTGGGTCGTGGAGTACTTCGGCTTCTTCTTCACGACCATCGCCACGATCATCCTCGTGTTCATGCTGTTCGTCGGCTTCAGCAAGTACGGGCGCATCCCGCTCGGCCGCGACGACGAGGAGCCCGAGTTCTCGATGTTCTCGTGGATCTCCATGCTCTTCGCGGCGGGCATGGGCATTGGCCTGGTGTTCTGGGGCGCGGCCGAGCCGCTGACGTTCTTCGAGAACCCCCCGCCGGGCACCGTCGAGGCGAACACCCTCGAGGCCATGCACACCGCGCAGACCCAGGTGCTGTACCACTGGGGTCCGCAGGCCTGGGCGTTCTACGCACTCGTCGGCGGAGCCATCGCGTACGGCGCCTACCGCCGCGGCCGCACGCCGCTGATCTCCTCGATCTTCGCCCCACTGCTGGGCGAGAACCGCACCACGGGCCCGGTCGGCCGCACGATCGACATCTTCTCCATCATCGTGACGCTGTTCGGCACGGCCGCCTCCCTCGGTCTCGGGGCGCTGCAGATCGGGCACGGCGTCGAGATCGTGAGCGGAGCCGGACCCCTCGGCAACGGCATCCTCATCGCGGTCATCGCGGTGCTCACGGCCTGCTTCATCGCGTCCGCCGTCTCCGGTGTCTCCAAGGGCATCCGCGCGCTGTCGAACATCAACGCCGTGGTCGCCATCCTGCTGGCGTTCTTCGTGTTCTTCGTCGGCCCGACGCTGCTGATCCTCAACGTCATCCCGTCGGTCGCGGTCCAGTTCCTCGGCGACCTGCCCACCATGATCGGCCGCTCCGCCTCGCAGGGTGAAGCCGCGCAGGCCTTCCTGTCGAGCTGGACGATCTTCTACTGGGCGTGGTGGATCTCGTGGTCGCCCTTCGTTGGGATGTTCATCGCGAAGATCTCGCGCGGCCGCACGCTCCGTCAGTTCGTGTCGGTCGTCATCGTGGTGCCCTCCGCGATCTCGCTCGTGTGGTTCGCGATCTTCGGCACCACGGCCATCCAGCAGCAGATGGACGGCGCGGGTCTCGTCGTCGACCCGCCGGAGGAGGTGCTGTTCGGGGTGCTGGAGAACCTGCCGTTCCCGCTCGTCACCAGCATCATCCTGATCATCCTCATCGCGATCTTCTTCATCACGGGCGCCGACTCCGCCTCGCTCGTCATGGGCACGCTGTCCCAGCAGGGCCGCCCGGAGCCGTCGCGCTGGGTCGCCGTCGTCTGGGGTGTGCTCGTCGGGGTGATCGCGGCGGTGCTGCTCGTCAGCGGCGCCGAGGGGAGCGGCCTGCAGTCCCTGCAGAACGCGACGATCATCGCGGCGCTGCCGTTCGCGATCATCATGGCGTTCATGATGATCGCGTTCATGAAGGATCTGCGGCGGGATCCCCTGATCCTGCGCGACCGGTATGCCCGGGCCGCCGTCCGCCACAGCGTCATGGCCGGGCTCGAGGAGTACGGCGACGACTTCGCGCTCGTGCCCGTCGAGTACGACCACTCGGAGGACGACCTCGCCTGGATCGACGAGGACACCGTCGACGACACCCTCGCCGAGGTGTACGAGGCCGCGACCGAGGCGATCGACATCATCCCGCCGGCCGAGGTGGACGCCGCCGTCGATGCGGCGATGGACGCCCCTGCCGACAAGGACTGAACGCGGGAGCTCAGGCGCTCACGCCGGGTCAGGCACGTCCTCACGCAGGACGCCTGAACCGGCGTGGTCGCCTGTCTCGGCAGCCGCGGTGATCCGTGCGGCCATGCCGGAGAAGATGAGCCCGTGGAAGGGCAGCACGGCGAGCCAGTACAGCCGGCCGAGGAGCCCGCGGGGGAAGAACACGGCGCGCTGCTCGTAGCGGGCGCCGTCGCCGTCGGGCACCGCGCGCAGTTCGAGCCACGCCTCGCCCGGCACCTTCATCTCGGCGCGGAGGCGCAGCAGATGCCCCTCCTCGGTCTGCTCGACCGCCTCGACGCGCCAGAAGTCGATCGCATCCCCGACTCGGGCGGCGGTGCGGCTGCGGCGTCCGCGGCGGAGCCCCACACCGCCCACCACGCGGTCCATGAGTCCCCGGACCGCCCAGAGCAGCGGCGACGAGTACCACCCGTTCTCTCCGCCGATCCCGAGGATGACGCGCCACAGCTCCGCGACGGACGCGCGGGTCGCGACGGAGCGCTTGTCCGTGAAGACGGTGCGTCCGGCCCAGTCCGGGTCGCTCGGCAGCGGGTCGCTCGGGGCTCCGGTCACCTCGGCGTCCTGCCAGCTCGTCTCCACGGCGTCCGCGTCCACCCGGCCGAGGGCCAGCGCCACGGACCGGCGATACGGCGTGAGCCCGCCCTCGGGGCGCGGGATGAGTGCGTCGACGGCGTGGTCCTTCATGATGCACTCGTTCTGCAGCGACGCGACGAGCGGCCGGGCGATGGAGCGCGGCACCGGCGTGACGAGGTTCACCCAGTGCGAGGCGAGTTCCGGGGTCAGCACCGGAAGGGCCGCGATGGCGCGCTGCCGCAGCCCGGCCTCCACCGCGTACCCGTTCATCATCTGGCCGTAGCGCAGCACATCCGGTCCGCCGATGTCGACCGCGCGGTTCACCTGGTCGTCGACCCGTGCCGCCCCGAGCAGGTAGTGCAGCACGTCGCGCACGGCGATGGGCTGGATGCGGTTGCGCACCCACTTCGGCGCCGGCATGTACGGCAGCACGTCGGTGAGGTGCCGGATCATCTCGAAGGACGCCGAACCGGAGCCGATCACCACGCCCGCCTGCAGGACGAGGGTGGGCACCCCGGACTCCAGGAAGATCTCGCCGACGCGGACCCGGGAGCGCAGGTGCGGGGAGAGCTTCACGTCGTCCGGGTGCAGGCCGCCGAGGTAGACGATCCGCCGCACCCCGGCCCGGGCGGCCGCCGTGGCGACGGTGGTCGCCGCGCGCTCGTCGCTCTCCTCGAACTCCTTCCCGGCCGACATGGAGTGGATGAGGTAGTACACGACGTCGACGTCGTCCATCGCGGAGGCGACGGCGTGCTCGTCGTCGGCGGACCCCTCGAAGATCTCGCACTCCTCGCCCCAGCCGAAGGAGGCGGCGCGGACGGCGTCGCGGGCGAGGACCCGGACCCGGTAGCCGGCGTTCAGCAGGCGCGGGGTCAGGCGGCCGCCGATGTAGCCGGTGGCACCGAGCGCGAGGGCGCGGGGTGCGGAGCCGTCGTCGCGGGGGACCGCCCGCAGGGCGTCCTCGCGACCGGTGGGCTGGGTGAGCTCGCTCATGCTCCGAGCGTAGATCCCGGGGCCGACATGCGGTACGGGCTTGCGCCCGCAGCATCGGCGCCTCCGGGTGACGTCGCGAGCACCCCCGGCGACAGGGTACGGTCGTATCCGTGACCTCAATCGAATCGATTCGACGAGCGCCCGCGGACCGCGCCACCCGCCGCGCGCGCGTCGCCGTCTCGGCGCTGTTCCTCACGAACGGCGCCCTGTTCGCGAACATCCTGCCGCGGTACCCGGAGATCAAGGCCGCCCTCGGCCTCGACAACCTCGGCTACGGTCTCGCGCTCGCCGCCTTCCCTGCCGGGGCGATCGCGGCCGGACTCCTGGCAGCGACGCTGATCCGTCGCTTCGGGTCGGCGCGCGTCGCCGTCATCGGCACCGTCCTCACGAGCCTCGGCCTGCTGTCGGCGGCGCTCTCCCCGACCGGCGTCCTCTTCGCGATCGCCCTCTTCGTCGGCGGCGCCTCCGATGCCATCACCGATGTCGCGCAGAACGCCCACGGCCTGCGCGTGCAGCGGCGGTACGGGCGCTCGATCATCAACTCCTTCCACGCCATCTGGTCCATCGGCGCGGTGCTCGGCGGAGTGATGGCCGCGGGCGCGATCGCCCTGCAGCTCCCGCTCGCCGTCCACCTGGGGATCTCGACCGCGGTGTTCGCGACGGTCGCCCTCGTCGCCCTCCGCTTCTGCCTGCCCGGCCGCGACGACGAGGCCGACGAGGATGCGGTGGCGGAACCCGAGGAGATCGCCTCCGCGGTCCGTCGCGGGGTTCCGGCGCGGACGGTGCTGGCCGTGATCGCCCTGACCCTCATCGCGATGGCCGGAGCCATCGCCGAAGACGCGGGCAACTCGTGGGCCACCCTCTACCTCGGTGACTCCCTGGGAGCGGCGGCCGCGGTCGCACCGCTCGGATTCATCGCCCTCGTCGGCGCGCAGTTCGTCGGGCGTCTGCTCGGCGATCCGATGACCGATCGCTTCGGGCAGCGCTGGGTGGCGCGGGTCGGTGGCCTCATCGCCGCCGTCGGGATGACGCTCGCGCTGCTCTTCCCGAGCGTGCCCGGCACGATCCTCGGGTTCGCGGCCGTCGGCTTCGGCATCGCCACCCTCATCCCCGCCGCGATGCACGCCGCCGACGAGCTCCCGGGGCTGCGGCCCGGGGTCGGGCTCACCGTGGTGTCCTGGCTGCTGCGGCTCGGCTTCCTGCTGTCGCCGCCGTTCGTCGGGTGGCTGGCGGAGACGCAGAGTCTCCGCGCGGGGCTCGTGGTCGCGCCTGTCGCGGCGCTCGTGGCGGTGCTGCTCGCGGGCGTCCTGGACGCCCGGCGCCCGCGGAACGGGTCGGACTAGGCCGGCTCCTCCACGAGATCGGCGCCGCCGTGCGCGGCGTCGGCGTCCGCGGCCTCCTGGATCGCGGCGGTCATCCCCACGAGGAACCGCATGACGACGACGCGCTCCTCGTCGGAGAGGTCGTCCACGAGGGACAGCATGCGCCGGTGCATCGCACCCAGCGTCGCGCGCACCTCGTCGTCGCTGCTCACCGTGGGCACGACGATGCCGGCGCGGCGGTCGGTCGGGTGCGGTTCGCGGCGGGCGTGCCCGCCCTTCTCCAGCCGGTCGATGAGCGTCGTCGTCGACGCGGTGGAGATGTCGAGCATGCGCGCCAGATCGATGGGCCGCACGATGCGCCCGGCCTTCTGCTCGCGTAGCAGGAACCGGAGGGCGACGAGGTCTGTCTCGTTCATCCCCATGGACGCGCGCGTGCGGGCGCGCATCGCCGTCTCGGCGCTGCGGTACCGCCGCAGCATGTTGAGCACGTCGACCGTGGTGGCGCGCTCGCTGTCGGGGTACCAGTACCCGGAGGCGTGGAACTCGCCGGTGCTGTCGGTCACGCGACCTCTCCTTCGTCGCTGGAACCGGCCTCCCGCTCGAGCATCTCCATCGCGCCGGTCTCGACCTCTGCCGGGACGATGCGCAGGAGCCCGCCCGTGATCGCGTCGGTCTCGGCGCCGATGATCTGCTCGATCCGGCGTCGCGAGACGGAGGGGAAGAGGTCCTCCAGGCGTGCGAGCAGATCGGCGTAACGGATGTACGACGCCTCCTCGAGACTCAGTCGCTCGGGCATGGCATCCTTTCGGGGGCAGGTTTCCATCATCGCACCTCTGGAAGTCCCTGGTCGCCTGCGAATATCGCTAGTCAGCCTTACTGTCAGGCTGTCGAGGTACCATGGAGAGCGGGGAAGGAGGATCTCTGAATGGGGAACGCGAGCACCGACGTCTCGACCTCAGCGCTCGCGCGCGATGTCGACGACTTCCGTCGCGCCGACGCGCAGTTGAACCGCCGTCTCGCGGCTCGGCGCGAACCCAACGATACCGACCGTGCCGCGATGCACTTCATCAGCACCGCTCCCGTCGAGAAGCCCGTCACTCCCCGCGACCTCGCCACCTACCTCGGCATCAGCACGGCCGCCGTCACGAGCGTCGTCCGGCGGATGTCGGAGCGGGGACAGATCGTCGTCGCGCCGCACCCCCTGGATGCGCGGTCCAAAGTCCTCCGCCCGTCCCTGCGAGATCTGCACGGCCAGGGTGACGAGCTGGCGCAGCGCGTGGCCGCCGTCGAGGGCGAGTTCACGGCGGAGGAGGCGGCCGTGATCTCCCGCTTCCTGCGCCGCCTGACCGATGAGCTCGGCGATCTTCCCTGATCGATTTGATTTAACTAGTTAAACTAGTAAACTATCCTCGTCCAGGTTTTCTGCCACGAGGAGAAGAACATGGGAACCCTCACCTACGCGAACCTCGCCGAGCCGATCGAGATCGACGACGAGCTGCTCGCCCACCTTCGCGCCGCCACCGTCACCAAGCTGCGGCGCAACGAGCCTTTCGCGCTCACGGTGCAGACCGGCGCCGACCGCACCGAGACGCTGTGGATCCACGCGTCCATCCCGATCCGCTTCGTCGTCGAGACGTCGGTCACCCTGCAGCGACCGCTGCTGGCCCGTCTCATGCAGGCCGCGGGCTCGACCGGCGGACTCGACCTCACCGACCCCGAGCTCGCGCTCGATGCGGTATCGCGCGAACTGCACGCGATGTCCGCCTGATAACGGAGGGGTGCAGACCTGCCTCACCGCCTCGGGATCCTCTTCAAGGGCTCTCGGATCCCGGGCGGTGACGGCTACGGCGAGAACGGAGCGGGGGCTCTCGATCGCCGACCGCGGCATCCGGCCGCCGGGATTCGGGTTCCCGGCAGCCGGATGCCGTTTCTTCGTCAGAGGGCGGTGTAGCCGCCGTCGACCAGGTGGTAGCTGCCGGTGATGAAGCTCGCGGCGTCGCTCGCGAGGAACACCACGAGGTTCGCGACCTCCTCCGCCTGGCCGAGACGCCCGATCGGGTGCTTCGACACGAGGAAGTCCTTCGCCTCGTCGCCCATGTTCGCCAGGAGCGGGGTGTCGATGAAGCCGGGGCCGACCGAGTTCACGCGGACGCCCTGCGCCGAGTACTCGAGAGCGGCGGTCTTCGTCATGCCGACGACGCCGTGCTTGGCGGTGACGTAGGCGGGGGAGCCCGCGAAGCCGACGCTGCCGAGGATCGAGGCGATGTTCACGACCGAGCCGCCGCCGTTGGCGAGGATCGACGGGATCTGCGCCTTCATGTTGCGGAATACGGCGTTGAGGTTGATCGCGATCACCTTGTCCCACGCGTCTTCCTCGTAGTCCGCGGTGGGCGCCGTCGCGCCGCCGATGCCGGCGTTGTTGACGCCGATGCGGAGCGGGGCGAGCGAGTTGGCGAGCTCGACCGACGAGGCGATCCAGGCCGGGTCCGTCGCGTCGCCGACCGACGCCTCCGCGGTGCCGCCAGCGGCGCGGATCTCCTCGACGACCGCGTTCGCGTGCTCCGCGTTCAGGTCGTTCACCACCACCGCCGCGCCGTTCTGCGCCAGCAGCAGGGCGACCGCGCGGCCGATGCCGCTGCCCGCTCCTGTCACGATCGCCGAGCGGTTCGAGACGTCGTACTGAGCCACTTTCGGGCTCCTTCCCGGGCGGGCGCGGTGCCGGGAGATCTTCTCGGACGGTCCGTCCTTCCCTCCAGCCTACGCCCGGAATACCGGTGTGGATTCAAGTGAATGGAAATGGTCAGCGGGCTGGCTGCGCTGTGGGGACCGTCTGCCCCGGTGTCGACTCATCCGACTTCACGAAGATCCCTACGAGCAAAGCAGCGACGACCGCGATCAGTCCGTTCCACGACAGCACGATTCCGAGGGTCTCGACGGGGAGGCCGAGTTCGTCGTCGAGCAGGAAGATGAGACCGAAGGAGTTGACGCCCGCAGTGAACGTCACGCCGTAGGAAGCGACCAGCATGCCGGGCGCGAGTCGGTTGCGCGCCAAGATGCCTACAGCTTCGGGAATGCCGCGGATCGAGTTGGCGGCTTCCACCAGGCCGCTGCGGATGCTGACGCGGAGAGGCGTCTCATCTCCACTCCTGGGCTCGGGGCGGATCAGGACCTGCAGGAGCGCGGCCGAGATGAGGAAAGACACCGCGTCCAGGAGGAAGGCGACCGACGGGCCGTAGGCGGCGAAGGCAAGCGCCGCCAACGCCGGACCGACGGAGGCGAGGGCCCAGCTCACCGCCTGGATGATGCTGTTCGCGCGGGGATCATTCCGCGCCGAACCAGGCGGGGCACGAAGACGAACGCCGACGAGGCGAAGAAGACGCTCGCCGTCGCTGCGCTGAAGACGAGCACATAGGCGAGCGCGCCTGGAGCAACCAACCATGCGACGACAGCGAGCGCCACGCTGAGAGCGCCGCGGATGAGCATGGTGGCGATGAACGTCTTCCGAAGGTCGAAGCGATCGGCGATCGCTCCGGCGATCGGAGCGAAGAGCATCCCGGGGACGACTCCTGCCAACAGGAGAAGAACGCGAGTGAGCTCCTTGTCCGGCGTCTCCTCGTAGAACCAGAGATTCAACGACATGACCCGGAAGGCGTCGCCGAGGTTCGACACGGCGATCGTGCTCAGGAACACGAAGAAGGTTCCGGGGAGGCCGAAGAACGACCTTCCGGCGCGCCGCACTGTGTTCATGCTCTGCCTTCTCGAGTCGGTCCAAGAGGATCCGCCCACCGGAGCCGAGCGGGCCTCGTCCTGTTGGGTGACACGGGGTCGACGGGGCCCTTCTCGCGGGCGGCCACGGTCGATGAACTCTTGGCACAGTGGGCCCAAGAATTCGCTCGCGTTGCGAGGCAGTTGATCACGAGCCGTCGGGAGCACCCTCCAATGACGTCCATGGGCGCGGTGCTGAGTTCAGCTCATTGCGTAATCGACCTGGCAGAGATGGTCGTCGGTGCTGGCTGTCGACCTCATGCGAGCAGCGAACAAGGACGAGAGATTCTCGGCCCAGTGTGCCGAGAATCTGCCTGCGGATCGATGTGCCACCTCAGCATCGTTGGCTCATGGAGCCCGGAAGTCCATGTTGTCGCGGCGTTCAGTGCCGATCAATTCGTGAGGGTGTTGTCCATGTGAGAGCCGAGGTAACCGACGGTGACGTAACCGACGTCGGAGTAGGTATCCAGAAAGTAAAGTCGGGGAGCCACGCCAGTGAGGTTCGAGAGCTTCAAGTGAGCTACCATGAGGGCTTTGCCGGTGGCGTCGACTTTCGTGTCCACGGGCAGCGTGCGCTGTGCACGGAACTTGTCGTTGGATTTCACCGTCTCGCTTTCGGACCAGACGATCTTGCCGATCTGGACTCTGTGGCTGTGGTCTTTCTGGTGGGTGACGAAGTGGCTCAGCGATTGATCGAAGGTCGCATCATCTCGAGCGCGTGAGTAGGTGTTGAAGGTCAACAGCGCGTCCCAGGTCTTCATGACTGCTGCCTGTCCAAGAACTGTATGTTCGTCGAGCTCGAGAGCGTCTTCGATGTCACCGGTGAAGCGCACTCCGGACAGCTCCTTCACTCGATCAAGAAGCTCAGCAAAAGTCTCCGGGTACTCCTTGGGGGCTTCCTGATCGACGAACGACCATGCCGCTGTCGCACCCTCTGCGCCGAGGTCGGTAAGCGCGCGTCGGAGATAGTCCACCTGACGGGCGAGCGTCGCCGCTTCCTCCCTGGTCGCGGTGAGGAGCGCGTACTGTTCGTCAGCCTCTGCTTGAACCTCCGCGAGGAGATGTTCGGCTACTGAAGCGCGTCGAGCTAGGGCCTTGTTCTCGTTGAGTCCCTTGGTGACTTCACTCTCAGCGAGCTCCGCGAGTGCCCTCCAAACGGCAGCTTCGTCTTCGGCGGGCTGCTCGGCGGGGAGGGGTTCGTGCAAGGCCGCGAAGGGCTGCAGACGTTCTTTGCGGAGGAACTCGTAGTCGACCTCTCGCAACACATCTGGAATGCGAAGAGCGTTGAGGCGCTTCAACTGAGCGTTGCGAAGGATGCGTCGAATACGAGCCTCAGAAGACTCGCGAAGGGTAGATGCGTGGAGGAGGCGGTGCTTGTACGCGTCTTGCCGGTCGGAGAGGTCAACACCGGGAAGGTAGGTGCGCATGGCTCCTGGAGAGACCCAGTGGCCCGCGCCACCGTACTGGCGGTTGAAGATGGCGCGGGCTTCCGGGGTCAGGGCGTACCCAATTCCCATGCCCTGAATCTGTCCGGCGAGCCTTGTTATCTTCTCGGCCCACTCGTTCGCGTCGGTACCGTCAGGTGCAGCGGTAACGAATACTGCTCCGATGCGTTCCGAGTCGGCGAGAATTCGAGCGAGCTCTTCAACGTGACTTTGGCTCGCGATGACCTGGAATTCGGAGACCGGTTCGGCGGCACCGTCGTTCATGTTGACGGTGTTGAGGATGTCCTGCACGAAGGTGGGTCGTCCGCTCATCTGGACTTCCTCGACTTCGCGACCATTGGTGTTGGTCCAGAGGAGTGTGGGGGGTTCGACATCCACCCAGAGCCACAGCCTGCCTTCGGCCAGGGCTAGGGTTACGTTGGTGATGCCCGTGCGGGACGTTTCCGGATTCTCGTACCACTTCGGCGGCGCCCAATCCTCGACGATGGTCCACCGCTTGGCGCTGATACTGCCGTTGTCGTTGGCATAGGTGATCGCGGTGAGCGTCGCTCCGGTCGAGTGGGTGAGTGTTCCAGCGGAGGGAAGTTCCGCGTAGCCCTTCTTGCGGGTGATCCAACTGCTGAAGGCTTTGATGATGTCGTTGAGATTGTCCTCGGTGGGGTTAGCGGTGAGAATCGTCCTGTACCCAAGTGCCATCAGCGCCTCTCCCAACGAGTTCGTTCTCGCACTCATCCTAGGGACGGCTTCGGAAACTGGCGGGATGTCACCAGCGGGGCGGTTGACTAGGTCGTCGGCCCGCAGTGTGCGAAGTCCGCGCTGGACCGTGGTCGCGATTCGGAACGGGCCCCACCCGGCCGAGTAGCCGCCCGGGTTACGAGTCGGATGCCATGGCCGCAGTCACATTCGCGGTCGCTGCACGGCCCCGCCCGCGACGAAGCTGGCAGTCATCGGGGTGGGCAGCACATGTGCAAGGAGCGGAGAATTCCGATGAGGCGTTGACACACTCTCGACGCGGGTCTAACGTACAACCAAATGGTTGCACAAACGGAGTTGAGCGAAGCGGAGGTCGACCGTGTGTTCCACGCACTGGCGACGTCGACCCGGCGGGACATCCTGCGCCGGACGATCGAGCGGGAGCAGTCCGTCTCGACCCTCGCCTCCGAGTACGAGATGTCGTTCGCCGCGGTCCAGAAGCACGTGGCCGTGCTCGAGGCGGCGAACCTCATCGTCAAGCGCGCCGAGGGACGCGAGCGGCTCGTCCGCGCGAACCCCGAGATGATCGCCCGCGCCAGGGCGCTCCTCGCCCGATACGAAGAGCTGTGGCGGTCGCGCATCGCCCGGCTCGACGATCTCCTGGCCGAGCCCTCCCCGCCCGCGCGGGAGCGACCGGCCTCCACCGACCCCACCAGCAGTCAACGCAACGAATCGCAAGGAGACTGACATGCCTGTCACGGACATCATCACGGATGCCGAGAACCTCACCATGACCGTCGTCGCCGACCTCGCCGCGCCCGTCGAGCGCGTCTGGGCCGCCTACACCGACCCGCAGCAGCTCGAGCGGTTCTGGGGTCCTCCCGGCTGGCCGGCCACCTTCACCCAGTGGGACCACACCGTCGGCGGGCGGGCCGTCTACACGATGAACGGTCCCCGCGGGGAGAAGGCCTCCGGCACGTGGGAGTTCCTGGAAATCGACGCGCCGCGCAGCTTCACGGTGCTCGACTCGTTCGCCGACGAGGAGGGCACGCCGGATGCGAACCTCCCCTCCATGCGCATGACCTTCACGTTCGAGCCGACGGCCGAGGGCACGCGCATGGTCAACACGAGCCACTTCACGTCCGCCGAGGCGCTCGAGCAGGTGGTCGCGATGGGCGCCGTGGAGGGCACCCGGATGGCCATGGCCCAGCTCGACGCCGTGTTGCAGGACCTCCGCGACTACGCCCAGGGCAAGGGCACGCGGGTGGAGCTGCTGGACGACACGCACGTGCGCATCACCCGGCTCGTCGAGGGTCCGCGCGAGCTGGTGTGGCGCGCCCACTTCGAGCCCGACCTCATCCGGCAGTGGATGCTCGGCCCGGACGGGTGGGAGATGACCGAGTGCGTGTCGGCGACCGAGGTCGGCCAGTCGTACCGGAACTCCTGGGCGCCCGTGGGCGACACGGAGGGTGAGCCGTTCGGATTCGAGGGGGAGGCGCTGCTGATCGACGCCCCGAAGCGTGCCGTCACCACCGAGCGGATGCAGGGCATGCCGACCGAGACGCTCAACGATCTCAACCTCTACGAGGAGGACGGCGCGACCCTCGTCACGGTGCTCATCGAGTATCCCGACAAGGAGACGCGGGACATGATCCTCGCCACCGGCATGGCCGACGGCATGGAGGCCTCGTTCGCGCGACTGGAGCGGGAGCTGCTGTCCGTCTGACACCCAGGCACGCGCGCCGGAACAGGCGGTTCTCGTGGAGAGCCGCCTGTTCCGGCGCTTCTGCCTGTGCGAAAGCGGGATAAAGTGGCGGCACGATGAGGATCACGCGCCGTACCCTGCTCCTCGGCGCCGGAGCCGGTGCCGTCTCGGTGCTTCTCGCCTCCTGCACTCCGGAGCCGGAACCGACGCCGACCCCCACCCGCGCGCGCGAACCGGAGCCGCCGCCCGGCGTCCCCGCCCCGAGCGGGAGCGTCCGCAGCACCTGGACCACCGACCCCTTCGCCCGGGGCGCCGCGAGCTTCACTCCTGTGGGGGTGCTCGCCGCGACCCGTGCGGCACTCGCGCAGCCCGTCGACGACCGGCTCTTCTTCGCGGGCGAGGCGACCGACGACGAGGCGCCGGGTACCGTCCGGGGAGCCCTGCGGTCGGGCCGCCGTGCCGCGCGGGAACTCACCGTCGCCGCCGAGGACGGCGAACGGGTGGCCGTGATCGGCGCCGGGATCGCCGGGGCGACCGCCGCCGCGCAGCTCGCGGAGGACGGCCTGCAGGTGACGGTGTTCGAAGCGCGCGACCGCGTCGGCGGCCGGATCCTCTCCCGCGCGGAGGACGACTGGCCGGTTCCGGTGCAGCTGGGCGCGTGGCTGTTCGGCGACGCCGACGCGGAGCTTCTCGAGACGATCGACGAGGGGGACATGGACCTCGTGGACCTCGACGGGGCGCGGTGGCGCTCGGCCGAGGGCGATGTCGACCCCGTGGACCCGCAGCCGGTGGAAGCCGCGGTGACCACGGCGCAGTCCGCCGCGCAGGACTCCTCGGTGGCGGACGCCCTGGTGGCAGCCGGCATCGACCCGGAGGATCCCGCGACCGCTGCGCTCCTGGCGCTCCTCGCCGCACGGACGGGCGCGGACGCCGCGGACCTGTCGAGCTGGTTCGCCCCGCCGCTCCCCGACGCGGCGCTGCAGGGGGTCGGCGACGACCTGACCCCGTTCATCGAGAGTGCCCTCGACGGCGTGAAGGTGGGGCTGAGCTCGCCGGTCACGCGTCTCGCGTGGGACGACACCGGGGTGAGTGTGCGCCTCGGCACCGGGGAGGCCCTCTCCTTCGACCGGGTGCTGCTGACGGTGCCGCTCGGGGTGCTGCAGGAGCAGGCCCTCGAGTTCGACCCGCCGCTGCCGTTCGACAACCGCGGCGCCGTGTCCGCGCTCGGCATGGGCGCCATCGAGACGGTGTGGCTGCGATGGGACGAGCCGTTCTGGGACGGTGACGAGGCGATCTGGCACGCGGTGGGCGACGACATCGCGATCCCCACGTGGATCAACCTCCGCCCCTCGACCGGCGAGAACGTGCTCGTCGGGATCGTGGGCGGTGCGGCGGCGCGGGACTTCGCGGAGCTCGGGGAGGCCGAGGCCGTCGAGGCGGCGCTCGCATCGCTGGCGCTCTACGCCTGAACCGTCTCGCGTGCGGCCTCGGCCGGGGCGCGGTCCTCGGGAGGGGGCTCGGCAGGAGCGCGGTCCCACGGGTCCGGCAGGCGGCTGATGAGCACGAGCGCGGTCGCCACGGCGGCGAAGACGGCCAGCGCGATCGCGCAGGAGACGGTGAACTCGACGGGGCCGCTCACCTGCCGCGGGTCGAGGAAGTAGTACGGGTACCAGCCGATCAGTGGCCCGCGGATGAGCGTCGCGACGCCCCACAGCACCGGATAGGCCAGGGTCACCGGGATCACGCGCCACGGCACCGCCCGATGCCCCGGGGCCAACGCCCAGGCGGCGACCGTCACCGCGGGCAGCCAGAAGTGCAGCACCTGATCCGACCACGGCACGTCGATGCGGATCCCCCGGACTCCGGCCTGCCAGACGAGGATCGCGAACACGAGTCCCGCCGTGATGGTCCAGGTGAGCACGAGGGCGAGCGCCACCGTGAGCCACCGCGGATCGCGGGCTCTGCGCAGCGCGAGGACTCCGGCCACGGTGAGGAGGACGACGAAGGCGATGTTCGACTGGTTCGTCAGGTACGCGAAGAAGTTCTGGCTCGCGATGGTGTTCGACGCGAGTCCCCACGCGAGGCGGTGGATCAGCGCGATGAGGCAGACGGCGGCGGCGGTGAGTCGGAGCAGGCCGAAGACGGTGCGCCTGCTCACCGTCGCCTCGTCCTTTCCGCCATCCGCCGAGTCTACGGAGCCGATCCGGGGGACGCCGCATCAGGCCGTCGCGCGGGTTCAGGCGCGGGCGGGTGTGGGGGCCTGTTCTCGCGCGAATGCCTGCTGTGGCGGAGGGAGTCAGCGGCGCGGGGCGCGCGTCGACCACAGGGCCAGCGCGATGAGCGCCGGCTGGAAGAACAGACGCACGAAGCGCTTCATATCGGTGTCGAGTCCGAAGCCGTCCCGGTGATGCATCCACTGCGCCACGTTGCCCGGGAAGACCGCCGCGAAGAAGAGCGCGGCGACGGTGCCGACCGTGCGACGGCGGCGTCGGGCGAAGAGGAGAGCGGAGCCGAGCGCGACCTCCGCGACGCCGGACGCGAGCACCGTGGTGTCGGGATCGAGCGGCAACGATTCCGGCACCTGCGCCTGGAACTCCTCGCGGGCGAACGTGAGGTGGGAGACGCCGGCGAACACGAGCGAGGCGCCGAGGAAGATCCGGCCGATGGTGCGGGGAGTCGACATGGTGCGAGTGTACGCCTCGCCGTCGCCGTCAGATCAGGCGGCGGAGCGCTTCTTCGAGGGTGATGCCCTGCGCTTCGGCGCGGTCCCGGAGGCGCGCGTGCTCGTCGGGGGACAGCGGGAGCTGGATCACGATGGGGTCGTCCTGCGCGAGGTCGAGTCCGTCGAGGAGGTCGGAGGTCTCGGCCCACAGCGGCGCGGCGAACTCCGCCTCCGCGACGGGGGTCGAGGTGCGGGAGGAGGCTGTCGTCGAGGCGGATGCCGGGGCTTCGGCGGCGGCAGCGGCGACCGGCGCGGAGGCGGCGACGGCGGCTCCGGCATCGGTCGCGCGGGTGAACCCGGGGCCTCGACGCGGCTCCTGCTTCTGCTGATAGGCCTTGGCGGCGGCGTTCGCGCGTTCGTCGGCGGCTTCGTTCAGCGGGTGCCCGGCGTGGCCCTTGACCCAGGAGAACTCGACGTCCCGACCGCGCAGGGCCTCGTCGATCCCCTCGAGGAGGTCGCGGTTCAGCACGGGCCCGCCGTCGGACTTCCGCCACCCGCGGCGCTTCCAGCCGGGCATCCACTTCGTCACGGAGTCGATCACGTAGCGGCTGTCGCACTCGATCAGGAGCTTCTCGTCGGTGCCGGCCGTCGCCCGGAGCAGTTCGAGGACGGCGCGGAGCTCGCCCTGGTTGTTCGTGCCGTGCGGGGAGCCGCCGGCCGCCCAGTTCGCGTCGTCGATGTACCAGGCCCAGCCGTTCGGGCCGGGGTTGCCCAGGGCGGAGCCGTCTGCGGCGGCGGTGATGGTCATCCGTCCACCGTATCGCTGGCCGCGGACGCCCTTTCGCGCCGCGGTCGCACGGAGTGGTCCGGAAGCTGCGACGGGGGTGCGAAACAGCGACGCGCGGTGTCAGTCCTCGGGGTCGGCGTTCTCGGTGCTCGCGGCCTCGGGGGCGGGCGGGGCGACGGGGAACACGATGGAGCTCACCGAGGACGAGGTGTCGAGGCCGAGGGTCAGCGGGTCGAGCGCCGGCGCGGCGTCGAGCGTGTCTGCGGGCGAACTCTCGAGAGGTTCAGAGGGGAGTCCCCACTGCTTCTCTTCTTCCTCGGGTCGCTGCTGGAAGAGTCCCATGTGTCCATTGTCACCCCCAGGCGGCGCGGGGTCGCGGTTTCCCACCGAGGTCGCAGGGATCCGGTGGGTTCCTGCGACGGGACTGCGAATCTGCGACCGCGGCTCACGCGTCGCGAGCGGCCTCCCGCACGGCATCGACGAGGGTGCGCCACGGACCGTCCACGGCGGAGTCGGGCAGCTCGCGCTCCCGGCGCTCGGACGGGGTGCGGGCGCGGATGCTCCAGACGAACCGATCGGCTCCCGGCGGGGTGTCGACGTCGTCGTCCCAGGGGCAGCTGTCGATGAGGCCGATCCATTCCTCGGCGTCCGGCGGCTCGGCCTCCACACGCCACTGGCGACGGATGCCGGCGAGACCTCCCGAGCGCACGACGGCGATGACGACGGGGGCGTCAGGCGGAGTCGGGTCCTCGGTCATCCTCATAGACTCCCACGGTCGTCCACGCGCGTCGAGCGGCGGCGACCGTCTCCTGATCGACCGTGGCTGCCGCGGCGACCGAGGCGTCGGCGAACTCGGTGAAGTTCGCGGTGCTCGACAGCCCGCCGGTGAGTGCCCGGTACCAGACCGTGCCGGCGCGCTCCCAGGCGTTGCCGCCGAGGTCGAGGGCGAAGAGGGCGAAGGCGCGATTCGGGATGCCGGAGTTGATGTGCACGCCCCCGTTGTCCTCGGTGGTGCGCACGAATCCGCTCATGTGGTCGGGCTGCGGGTCTTTCCCGAGTTCATCGTCGTCGTAGGCCGTGCCCGGCGCGATCATGGAGCGCAGGGCTGACCCTTCCACCGCATCCGTGAAGATCTCCGCTCCGATGAGCCAGCTCGCCTGGTCGGCGGACTGCCCCAGGGCGTACTGCTCGGTGAGGGCGCCGAACACGTCGGCCACGGACTCGTTGAGTGCGCCCGGCTGCCCCTGATACTCCAGGTTCGCCGTGTGCTGCACGACACCGTGGGCGAGCTCATGCCCGATCACGGTGAGCGAGCCGGTGAAGTGCTGGAACACCTCGCCGTCGCCGTCGCCGAACACCATGCGCTCGCCGTCCCAGAACGCGTTGTCGTAGTCGACGCCGTAGTGGACGGTCGCGTCGAGAGGAGCGCCGGCGTCGTCGAGCGAGTTGCGGCCGAACGCGGAGAGCAGCATCTCGAATGTCGCGCCCAGGCCGTCGAACGCCTCGTTGACGGCGGTGTCGGCGACGGGCTCATCGTCTTCCGTGCGGACCACGGCCCCCGGGAGCTGCTGCGTGTTGCCGGCGTCGCTGATCGTGCGGTTCGGCGCATCCGAGAGCTGCGCGACGAGGTCGCCGTTCTCGTCGATGGAGAGGTCGATGCGGGCGCGGAACGGCGGGCGCCCCGCGGTGAGCGTCTGTCGGGCGGCGGCGGCGGCCTTCGGGAACCGACCCGACTCCGCCAGGCGGGCGAGCAGGTAGGAGGGGACGACGCCGGGATGCGGGAAGGATTCTGCGCTGCTCATGCGTCGACCCTACGCCGGGGCGCGGACACAGCAGGAGACCCGCCGCCGTTCTGCGATGAGGGCGGGAGCGATGTCGGTGGTGGCCGAGCGCGTACTAGTCGGCGGATTCGCCGCGGGAGGCGCCCGGTCGGCGTCGTGCCCCGATGACGAGCAGCACGATTCCCAGCAACGCCAGCAGGACGTTCACACTGAGGTACACGGCGCCGTCGGCGCCGCCCGCCCGGACGACCGAGAAGGATGCGACCGTCCCGACGACGGCCAGAGCGAGGCACACGAAACCGATGATCCTCAGCATGCCGGCCCTCCTCATCGCATCCCTCCGTCCGGACACAGCGTAGCCGCGAGGCGCCCTGCACCCCACACAGCAGGAGACCCCCAGGACGGTCGCGTAAAATCGGCCTAATGACCGACGCGCCCGACGCCACCCCCGACCTGGGCCCCGGCATCGACCCCGACGACCTCGCCACGACGCTGCGCGTCCTCGCCGAGCTGCACACCATCGACAACGAGCACCCCGACTTCGTGGCCGTGCGCCACGCGACCGCGGCCATGTTCAAGGCCGTCAAGCGCGTGCGGCGCAAGGAGATCCGGGATGCGATCGCCGAGGCGGACAAGGCCGTCGTCGCCCGCACCGCCACCGGCGCCCCCGACCGCATCGACGACGAGACGCGCGGGCACGACCTCGCGTCCCGTGTGATCGACGCCCCCATCGCCGGCGAGCTCCTCAAGCCGCGCAACTGCTACATCTGCAAGCAGCCGTACACGCTCGTCGACGCGTTCTACCACCAGCTCTGCCCGGACTGCGCCCGCTTCAGCCACGGCAAGCGCACCGCCCGCACCGACCTCACCGGAAAGCGCGCGCTGCTCACCGGCGGCCGCGCGAAGATCGGCATGCACATCGCGCTGCGCCTCCTCCGCGACGGCGCGCACACCACGATCACCACCCGGTTCCCGCGTGACGCCGTGCGCCGGTTCTCGGCCCTGCCGGACGCGGGCGACTGGCTGCACCGGCTGCGTGTGGTCGGCATCGACCTCCGCGACCCCGCCCAGGTGATCGGGCTCGCCGACTCGGTCGCCGCGCAGGGCCCGCTCGACATCCTCATCAACAACGCCGCCCAGACGGTCCGCCGCTCACCGGGGGCGTACTCGCTGCTCGCCGACGCGGAGCTCCAGCCGCTGCCGGACGGTCCGCTGCCGGAGATGGAGACCTTCGGGCACACCGTCGACCCGCACCCGCAGGCGCTGCAGGCATCGGTCGACGCGCATCCGCTGCTCTCGGTCGCGGCGCTCGGCGGCACGGTCGCAGAGCAGGGGGGACAGGCGCTCACGGCCGAAGACCTCGCGCGGCTCGCGATGGCCCCCGGCTCCTCCTCGCTCGAGAAGCACGCGGACGGCACGGCGATCGACGCGGGCGGCCTCGTGCCGGACGTGAACCGCGTCAACAGCTGGGTGCAGTCGGTGGATCAGGTCGATCCGCTGGAGATGCTCGAGGTGCAGCTCGCCAACACGACCGCTCCGTTCCTGCTCATCAGCAGGCTGCGGGCGTCGATGGCCGCGTCGTCGTCGCGCCGGAAGTACGTCGTGAACGTCTCCGCGATGGAGGGGCAGTTCTCCCGGCGCTACAAGGGCCCCGGCCACCCGCACACGAACATGGCGAAGGCCGCGCTCAACATGCTGACCCGCACGAGCGCGGGGGAAATGTTGGAGAAGGACGGCATCCTCATGACCGCCGTCGACACCGGCTGGATCACCGACGAGCGCCCGCACTACACGAAGGTGCGCCTCGCGGAGGAGGGCTTCCATGCCCCGCTCGACCTGGTCGACGGCGCCGCCCGGGTGTACGACCCCATCGTGCGCGGCGAGGCCGGCGAGGACATCCACGGCGTCTTCCTCAAGGACTACGAGCCCAGCCCCTGGTGACGGCCGTTCGAATCGCCTGAATGGTTCCATCCGGAGCCGAAATAGGGCCAATCGGGCGATTCGAAAGCCGTCAGCCGGGGTAGGGGTGAGGGAACCAGACCGTCACGATGAGGCCTCCGCCGGTGCGGGGTGTGAGCACGAGGGTGCCGCCGTGGGTCTGCGTGATGCGCTGCACGATCGCGAGGCCGAGACCCACCCCGGCGTGCTCCGGCCCGCGCGTGCGCTCGGTGCCGCGCTGGAAGGGCTCGACGAGCGTCGCGACCTGGGAGGCGTGCAGCTCCGCACCGGTGTTCTCCACGACGAGGGCCACCGCGTGCGGGAGGGAATGTGTGCGCACCGCCACGGAACTGCCGCCGTCGCTGCGGTTGTGGACGATCGCGTTGGCGACGAGGTTCATGACGAGCTGCGGCAGCAGGGCGGAGGAGCCGAGCACGGTCGCCGGCACGCCGGACACCTCCACCTCGACCCCGCGGCGGTCGGCGAGCGGGAGGAGAACCTCGACGGACTCCTCGGCCAGGAGCGACAGGTCGACGAGCGTCCGCGGGAAGGTGCGCTGATCCGCCCTGCTCAGCAGCAGCAGCGCCTCGGTGAGGTCGATCGCGCGCGTGTTGACCTCGTGGAGCCGGTCGATCAGGGCGTCGACGTCGCGGTCGGGATCGGTGCGGGCCACGTCGAGGAGGGTCTGCGAGATGGCCAAGGGCGTCCGCAGCTCGTGCGAGGCGTTCGCGGCGAAGCGCTGCTGCTCGGCGACGTGTGCCTCGAGCTGCTCGAGCATCGTGTCGAAGACGTCGGCGAGGTCGCGGAACTCGTCGCTCGGGCCCTCCATGCGGATCCGGTGCGACAGGGAGCCCTGCGCCGCGAGCCGTGCGGCGTCGCCGATGCGGTCGAGCGGCGCCAGCATCCGTCCGGCGAGCAGCCACCCGCCGCCGAGGCCGATCGCGAGCAGCGCGACCATCACCATCGCCGCGACCGGCACGAACGCCCGGATCAGATCCGAGCGGTTGGGGACGAAGAAATCGACGACGGGGATCTGCACATCCGGGACGTACCGCAGGAGGTAGAGCGCCACGGCCCCGAGCAGCAGGAGGCCGGACACGACGACGATGCCCGCGTAGCTCAGCGTCAGCTTGAGGCGGACGCTCAGCCCCCGTCGCCTACGCATCCGCGTCGGCTCCGATCCGGTAGCCGACGCCGGGCACCGTGAGGATCAGCCACGGCTCGCCGAGGCGCTTGCGCAGCGAGGAGACGGTGATGCGGACGGCGTTCGTGAACGGGTCGGCGTTCTCGTCCCACGCCCGCTCCAGCAGCTTCTCGGCGCTGACCACCCCGCCCTCGGCGTCGACGAGCACCTCCAGCACGGCGAACTGCTTGCGGGTGAGGGCGACGTAGCGGCCGTCGCGGTAGACCTCGCGGCGGAACGGGTCGAGACGCAGCCCGGCGATCTCCAGCACCGGTGGCCGCGCGCGCTGTCGGCGGCGGTCGAGGGCACGCAGCCGCAGCACCAGCTCCCGCAGCTCGAACGGCTTGGTGAGGTAGTCGTCGGCGCCGAGCTCGAACCCGGACGCCTTGTCGTCGAGGCGGTCGGCGGCCGTGAGCATGAGGATGGGGATGCCGCTGCCCGAGGCGACGATCCACCGCGCGATGTCGTCGCCGGACGGGCCCGGCACGTCGCGGTCGAGGATCGCGATGTCGTACGCGTTGATGCCCAGGAGTTCGAGCGCGGTGTCGCCGTCGCCGGCGATGTCAGCCGCGATCGCCTCCAGTCGCAGCCCGTCGCGGACCGCCTCGGCGAGGTAGGGCTCGTCCTCGACGATCAGCACACGCATGGCAGTGATCCTACGCAGTGCGGCATATCGCCGGTGTATGGAAAAGGCCATACGCCGTGGCAACCGCGTGCTCTCTTCACTGGAAGCATGAACGACCTCCGCACCCCCCGAGCCGTCCGTGCCCGGCGCCGTCGGCGGATCGCCACCACGGCGTCCGTGCTGGCGCTCGCCGTGGTCGGCGCCGTCGCCGTGCAGCAGTCGCTGTCGGCCGCGTTCGCCGAGACCGCCCCGCACGTCGCCGGCCCCGCCCCTTCCTCCTATCCGCACCCGCCGACCGGATCGGTGCTCGCGCCGAGCGAGGCCGACGGCGTGATCCGCGACGGCGATCGGCCCACGGTGTTCGACGTCGACAGGGTCGCCGTCGGCAATCTCGACCCCGCCCTGCTCGACGCCCTCCAGCGCGCCGCCTCCGATGCGGAGGCCGACGGGGTGACGTTCCTCGTGAACAGCGGATGGCGTTCGGCGGCCCTGCAGGAGCAGCTGCTTCGCGACGCGATCGACGACTACGGCTCGCAAGAGGAGGCGCGCCGCTGGGTGGCGACCGCGGAGACCTCGGCGCACGTCTCCGGCGACGCCGTCGACCTCGGTCCCCTGCCCACTCTCGACTGGCTCACACAGCGCGGATGGCGCTACGGCCTCTGCCAGACCTACGGCAACGAATCCTGGCACTACGAGCTGCGACCGGAGGCCGTCGAGGACGGCTGCCCCGCACAGTACGCCGACCCCACCGAAGACCCGAGGATGCAGCGATGACGGCCGTGCTCGCGGAGGGGATGACCCTGTCCCGCCTCCACGCACCGACACTGTCCACCCTCCCGGACGCCGTGACCGAGAACCTCCGCCGTGTGCGGGAGGCCGCCGCGGTACCCGTCATGGCCGTGGTCAAGGCCGACGCGTACGGCCATGGAATGGTGGCCGTGGCGACCGCCGCCGTGGCCGCGGGGGCCGAGTGGCTCGGGGTCACCGACGTCGCCGAGGGGGTCGCGCTGCGCGAGGCCGGACTGCGCGTGCCGATCCTCGCCTGGCTGCATCCCGCGGGCATCGACGCGCCGCGCGCGGCCGCCGCCGGGGTCGACGTGGCTGTGGGTTCCGTCGAGGAGCTGCGTCAGCTCGCGGCCGATGCCACAGCTTGCGTGCGGGTGCACCTGCACCTCGACACCGGGATGGCGCGCGAAGGGTGTCCCGTGGAGGACTGGGATGCGCTGCTGCGCACGGCGCGGGCGGCCCGTGGCCGGATCGAGGTCGTCGCGGTGATGGGACACCTCCCGCACGCCGACAGCGCGGATCCGCGGGCGAATGCGGCCGCGGTGCTGCGGATGCGCCAGGGGAGGGACGCGGTCCTGCGCGCCGGCTTCGGACCGCTGCTCGTGCATCTCGCGGCGACCTCGGGCGCCCTGACCGATCCGGCGACGCACTTCGACATGGTGCGGGTGGGGGCCGCCCTCGTGGGGATCGACCCGTCCGAGACGGTCTCTCTGGTCGGGGCCTCGCGTTTCACCGCGCCCGTGGTGCACAGCGCCACCGTGCCTGCCGGCACGGTGGTGGGCTACGGCGGGACGCACACGACGGCGGCGGCCACGCACCTGAGCGTGGTGGGCGTCGGATACGCCGACGGCGTCCCGCGGGAGATCGCGTCGGGCGCGGGGGTGGAGATCGGAGGCGAACGGCATCCGATCGTCGGCCGGGTGTCGATGGATCAGATCGTCGTCGACACCGGGGGGAGGGCGTTCCCCCGGGGAGCGGTCGCGACGGTGTTCGGGCCGGACGGCGGCGCGGTGCCGTCGGTGCAGGAGTGGGCGCGGTGGGCGGGCACCATCCCGCACACCATCGTCACGGGCATCGGCCCGCGGGTGAAGAGGAGCGTGGCATGACGATGAAGGTCCTGGTCATCGGAGGGGGACAGAATCCCGAGCACGAGGTGTCGCTCGCCTCGGCGGCAGCGGTCGCCGCGGCGCTGCGGTTGGGCGGACACACCGTCACGACCGTGACGATCGACCGCGACGGCGTGTGGCGGGCCGACGGCATCCCGCCCGGCGTGAGTCCGGCGGCGTCGTTGCAGCAGGCCCTGCCGCTGCTCGCGGCGAGCGACGTCGTGTTCCCTGCGGTGCACGGCGCGCTCGGGGAGGACGGCGCCCTCGCGGCGCTGTGTGCGCTCGCCGGGGTGCCGGCCGTCGGCTCCGCGCTGGGGGCGGGGGCGATCGGCATGGACAAATGGGCCACGAAGCTCGTGGCCCAGGCCGTCGGGCTGCGCACCGCCCGAGGGCGGCTGGTCGCCGCGGAGGACATCGGCGACGTGGAGTTCGAGGGCGCCGTCGTGGTCAAGCCGGTCACGGCCGGCTCGAGCCACGGCGTGAGCCTGGTGACGGAGGAGGGCGATCTGCTCACGGCGCTGCGGGGGGCGGCGCGTTTCGACCGGCGGATCCTGGTCGAGGAGGTCGTGCACGCGCGGGAGATCGACGTCGCCGTGCTGCGGGAGAAGGGCGGGGTGCGGTGGGCCGCCCCGCCCCTGGAGATCCACGCGCCCGGGCTCTTCGACACCGCGACGAAGTACGACGGCACGGCCCGCTTCACGGTTCCCGCGCAGCTCGACGCGGCCGCCACGACAGCGCTCAAACGCGCCGCGATCGCGATGTTCGACGCGCTGGGGTGCGACGGGGTCGCCCGCATGGACTTCTTCCTCACGGACGAAGGTCCGGTGCTCAACGAGGTCAACACGATGCCCGGGCTGACCGCCGCCTCCCAGGTGCCGCGGATGTTCGCGGCGGCCGGAGTGGACTACGTCGACCTCGTGGACCGGCTCGTCCGAGCGGCCGTGTGAGAAGGGGTCGACATCTGTGAGGGAGAGGCGGATGCTGGGGGCATGGCAGCCTTCACAGCGGAGAACGCGTTCAGCGGTTTCAGCGTCGACGACATCGACGCGGCGAGAGAGTTCTACGGCACGACCCTCGGGCTCGACGTCGAGGTCAACGCGATGGGGTTCCTCGATCTGCGCCTCCCCCGCGGCGGGTCGGTCCTCGTCTACGCGAAGCCGAACCACACCCCGGCGAGCTTCACGATCCTGAACTTTCCGGTGGCGGACGTCGATGCCGCCGTCGAGGAGCTCAACGAGCGCGGGGTGCAGACCAAGATCTACGGCGACGACGAGTTCCCGTCGGACTCCCGCGGCATCGTCAGGGGGAACGGGCAGGGCCCCGACATCGCGTGGTTCCGCGACCCGGCGGGCAACGTGCTCGCCGTCATGCAGGCCTGACGGGGCCCGCCTCGCTCACAGCCGGTCGACCGCCGTCACCGTGACGACCGCCTCGCCCGCCTCGTCGGACGCGGCGAGATCGACGGTGGCGCTGATGCCCCAGTCGTGGTCGCCGGCGGGGTCGTCGATGATCTGCCGTGCCGTCCAGGCGGTCGGGCCCTCGGTGAGCAGCAGCATCCGGGAACTCCGGGCGTCCGGGCCGATGCCGATGTCGTCGTGCTCGGCGAAGTACGCGTCCAGCGCGTCCGACCAGGCGGCGGCGCCGAACGACGGGTCGAGCTCGGCCAGCGCGTCCCCGTCCTCGCGGGCGGCGAGCTGCACCCGCCGGAAGAGCTCGTTGCGGACGAGCGTGCGGAAGGCGCGGGTGTTGCTCGTGAGGCGCTTCGGTGCGGGCGGGACGATCGGCTCGTCGGTCTCGCTGCGGGCGGCGGTCCCGGCGGTCAGCTCGCTCCACTCGTCGAGCAGGCTGGAGTCGATCTGGCGCACGAGCTCGCCGAGCCAGGCGATGAGGTCGTGGAGGTCCTCGTCCTTCCGATCCTCGGGGATCGTCTGGGAGGCGGCGCGATACGCGTCCGACAGGTACCGCAGGACGACGCCCTCGGAGCGGGCGATCTTGTAGAACGCGACGTACTCGCCGAACGACATGGCCCGCTCGTACATGTCGCGGACGACGGACTTCGGGTGCAGCGCGAAGTCCCGGATCCATGGCTGCGCCGCGCTGAAGGTCTCGAAGGCCGCATCGAGGAGCTCCTCCAGCGGCTTCGGGTAGGTGATCGCCTCGAGGAGCTCCATCCGCTCGTCGTACTCGATGCCCTCGCGCTTCATCGCGGCGACCGCCTCGCCCCGTGAGAGGAACTCCTGCTGGCTGAGCACGGCACGCGGATCGTCGAGCGTCGCCTCGACGATCGAGATCATGTCCAGGGCGTACGACCCGGTCCCCACCCCCTGGTCCCCTTGGGTCCCTGAGCCTGTCGAAGTCTGGGTCCCTGAGCCTGTCGAAGTCTGGGTCCCTGAGCCTGTCGAAGTCTGGGTCCCTGAGCCTGTCGAAGTCTGGGTCCCTGAGCCTGTCGAAGTCTGGGTCCCTGAGCCTGTCGAAGGCTGGGTCCCTGAGCCTGTCGAAGGGTCCAGCAGATCGAACGCCGCGAGGGCGAACGGGGAGAGCGGCTGGTTGAGCGCGAAGTTGGGTTGCAGGTCGACGGTGAGCCGGACGCCCTTCGGTGCTCCGGGCACGCCCGTGTCGAACGTCTCCACGACGCCCGATTCCCGGAGCGTGCGGAAGATCGCGAGGGCGCGGAGCGCGAGCGCGCGCTGACGGGCGCGCGGCTCGTGGTTGTCGAAGACGAGCCGGCGGACGTTGGCGAACACATCCCCGCCCCGGGCGATCACGTTGAGCAGCATCGCGCTGGTGACCTGCATGTGCGAGGTCAGGGTCTCCGGCGTCGCGTCGATGAGCTTCCGGAACGACGGCTCGCCCCACGACACGAAGCCGTCGGGGGCCTTCTTGCGGATGATCTTCCGCTTCTTCTTCGGGTCGTCGCCGGCCTTGCGGATCGCGGCGAGGTTCTCGGTCTCGTGCTCCGGGGCCTGAGCGACGACGGTACCAGCGGTGTCATAGCCCGCGCGTCCGGCCCGGCCCGCGATCTGGTGGAACTCCCGCGCGTTGAGCTGGCGCATCCGCGTGCCGTCGAACTTCGTCAGCGCGGTGAGGAGCACGGTCCGGATGGGGACGTTGATGCCCACGCCCAGGGTGTCGGTGCCGCAGATGACCCGGAGGAGACCGCGCTGGGCGAGCTGCTCCACGAGTCGGCGATACTTCGGCAGCATGCCGGCGTGGTGCACGCCGATGCCGGCCCGGAGGAAGCGCGAGAGCGTCTTGCCGAACGCCGTCGTGAAGCGGAAGCCGCCGATGAGGGCGGCGATCTCGTCGCGCTGCTCACGCGTGGCGACCTTCGTGCTCGACAGGGCCTGCGCCCGCTCCATGGCCGCCGCCTGCGAGAAGTGCACGATGTAGATCGGTGCCTGCCCCGTGTTGAGCAGGTCGTCGATGGTCTCGTGGATGGGCGTCGTCTCGTAGAAGAAGTGCAGGGGGACCGGGCGCTCGACCCCCGTGACCGAGGCGGTCTCCCGTCCGGTGCGGCGCGTCAGGTCGGCGGCGAGGGTGGTGACGTCGCCGAGGGTGGCCGACATCAGCACGAACTGCGCCTGCGGGAGCTCGAGGAGCGGCACCTGCCAGGCCCAGCCGCGGTCGGGGTCGCCGTAGAAGTGGAACTCGTCCATGACCACGAGGCCCACATCGGCGGCGTCGCCCTGGCGCAGGGCCAGGTTCGCGAGGATCTCCGCGGTGCAGCAGATGATGGGGGCGTCCGCGTTCACGGCGGAGTCTCCCGTGACCATCCCCACGTTCTCGGCGCCGAACACCTCTGCCAGCGCGAAGAACTTCTCGCTCACGAGGGCCTTGATCGGTGCCGTGTAGTAGCTGCGGCGTCCGCCGACCATCGCCGCGAAGTGGGCGCCGACCGCGACGAGCGACTTCCCGGTGCCCGTCGGCGTGGACAGGATGACGTTCGCACCCGAGACGATCTCGATGAGCGCCTCGTCCTGCGCGGGGTAGAGGCGGATGCCGCTCGACTCCGCCCACTCCACGAAGGTCAGGTACACCGCATCGGCGTCCGCCGCGTCGGGAACGAGCGAGGGTTCGAGCCGCGGCGTGGGATTCATGGTGCTTCGATCATCCCATCTGCGTCATGTCGCCGATCCCGTGACCCCGAGCGCGGTGAGCAGCTCGTACGCCGTGGAGCGCGCGTGCACGATCACGGTCCCGAGCTGCGACGACGACGCCGACACCGACAGCAGGAGCTGGCCGTAGGGTGCGAGGATGAAGCTGAGCAGCGCCATCTGGTTCTCGCCGATGGACAGCGACACGATGGCCGACAGCGTCGGCTCCGTCCCTCCCGCGATGATCTCGGCCTCGGCCCGCGCGACCCCGAACAGCGAGCCGTTCATCGCCGCGAGCTGCTCGCCGCCGTCGGGGTCGACGCCGAGGGAGGCGATGTGGAGGCCGTCCGCAGTGCCGAGGACCGCGGTCGTCAGCTCCGGGAAGCGCTCCTCCAACTGCTGCAGACGGGTCTGGGCCGACGGGCCGACGATCCGCGACCACAGCGCCCAGTTGCCGGCGACGTCGGGGTGCATGCGGGACGGATCGGGCGTCGCGGCGGCGTCCTGCCGCCCGGCGGGTCCGGTCATGGCTTCTCCTCCGGAAGATCGAGAGCGGCACCGGCGACGCGCATCACGCTGTCGCGGTCGCGCGCGTCGGCCGCGAGCACACGCGAGGCCGGGATGCCGTGTCGCGCGAGCACGGGGGCGAGGGCGCGGTGGATGTCGCCGATCGCTCGTGCGGCGGTGTGGCTGACGGCGATCGCGACGCGATGCTCCTCGCCCGCGAACACGCCGAGCCACTCCTCGGCGTCGGCGACGAGGGTGTCGCGGTCGCCGCGCAGCCAGAGCAGCACCCGGGTGCCAGGGATCGAGACGCGCTGTCGCGCCGAGGCGAACCGCTGCTGTCCCGGGATGCCGATGAGCGCGATGGAGACCTCCGGCGTCGGCCGCCACGTCCCGTAGTCGAGCCCGACGGTCGTCGTGGTCTTGCCGTCACCACTCGCGAGCGACATCGGCACGTCGGTGTCCACCGGCGGGACGTCGCTCAGGGCGCGGACCGCGGTCGTCTTGCCCGCGCCCACCGGTCCGGCGAAGATCACCCGGTACCGCTGGGGCAGGTCGGTCCGTCGCCGACGCGGGCGCCTCATCGTCCGCCCCACGGGACCGCTCTTCCGCTGTCGCCCTCTCCCGAGGCCGCTCCCCACGGCCCCATGGATCACGCGCCGAGGGCGGCGACCCGGCGGTTCACCGAGGAGCGCAGCAGGGCGAGGTTCGTGGCCTGGCGATCGGCGGCCAGGTAGATGAACAGGTCGTCGTCGAGCATCTTGAGCAGGTGCAGCTGCGTGTTCAGCGTCAGCAGCATGTCCTCGAGCTCGCCCTCGATGCCGAGGGCGTCGATCGTGCGCTTCTTGTTCTTCACGATCTCGCTGTTGAACGCGCTCGCGACCTCGAGGTCGAAATCCGGGCGGACGGAGCTCGAGGCGAGCGGCAGCCCCGATTCGAGGTCGACGATCGACGCCCCGATGAATCCGTTGATGTCGCGTTCGATGTCCGCCAGCAGCGCGTTGAGCTGATCTTGCGTGGCCATGGTTCTCCCCAGTCGTCTCCGTCGCGCGCAGCAGCGACCGCCCTGTGCGGTCGTCCCCAGCGCCGCGCAACCTGTGAAGTGTATAACGTTACTCGGCGAGCGGGCCAGTCTCAGACCGAGGTCGCCGCGCGGAGGGCGATGCGGACCATGTCGCCGAACGTCTGCTCGCGCTCCTGGGCCGTGGTCTCCTCACCCGTGACGATGTGGTCGCTGACCGTGCAGATCGCGAGGGCGCGGCGCCCGTGGAAGGCGGCGAGCGTGTAGAGCCCTGCCGCCTCCATCTCGACGCCGAGGATGCCGTGCTGCACGAAGGGGGCGGTGAGCTCCGGACGGGTGCTGTAGAACTGATCGCTCGAGAACAGCGGCCCCACGTGAACCGTGGATGAGAGGGGCTCCGTCTCGCTCGCCTCCACCGCCGCGCGCAGCAGGGCGAAGTCGGCGAGCGGAGCGTAGTCGAGGCCGTGGAAGCGCACGCGGTTGATGCCGGAGTCGGTGCTCGCGCCGTTCGCGATGATGATGTCGCGCACCGCGAGCCTCTCGGTCAGCGCGCCGCAGGACCCCACGCGGACGATCGTCTGCACGTCGTACTCCGTGAACAGCTCCGTCGCGTAGATCGCCATCGACGGCTGCCCCATGCCCGAGCCCTGGACGGAGACCCGATGCCCCTCCCAGGTGCCGGTGAAGCCCAGCATCCCTCGCGTCTCGGAGTACAGCTCGGCGTCGTCGAGGAAGGTCTCGGCGATCCACCTCGCCCGCAGCGGGTCGCCGGGGAACAGCACGATGGGGGCGATCTGACCGGGTTCCGCGGCGATGTGGGTGCTCATCCGCTCAGCGTACTCAGCCCTCGCGACGGCGGACGATCTCCCCGATCCAGAGGGGCGCGAAGGGTGAGGTGCAGCCAGGGGCCGTGGGGTAGTCGGCCAGGACCTGGAGCCGCTCGCCGATGTCCACCGCCCGTGCACGCAGGTCCGGATGGAAGATGCCGATGTTCGCGAGGGTCTCGTTCATCGCCCACTGCAGGCGCGGCGGGGCCTGCTGCAGGTCGCGCTCGATGAGGTCGAGCAGGTGCGGCAGGTCGAGGCCGTCGGCGTCCTTCGTCACCCGGACCGTCGTGAGCGACCACGCGGCCGCGGCGACGGTGGGATCGGCATCGTCGAACCAGCGCCGGCGCAGCTCCTCGGCGAGGGGGGACTTCTTGAGCACGTAGTTCACGAACCAGTCGTTCACCTTGGGCGGACGGGTCTCGCGCAGCATCGTGTCGAGCTCGTCGGCGGTGAAGTCGGCCGGGCGGCACACGAGCAGGGCCAGGAGCCGGGCGGACGTCCCGCCCGTCGCCCACAGTTCGCGCGCGAGGGCCTGATCGGTCTTGATGCGCTTCGCGAGGGCGCGCATCCGGCTCAGGTTGATGCCGTGGTCGTCGCCGCGCCTCTCGTTCGCCGCGCGCTGCTTGGGGTCTTCCAGCGCCGCGAGCTCCGCCAGCGCCTCCTCCACTGTCATCCCGCCAGGGTAACCCTCGTCGACCCACCCCTTTCGGTGCGTCCCGGCCCGTTACGGACGCACTTACGGGGCCGGGTGGCGCGGAAGGGGGTGGGTCGGCGGGATGTCAGTCCTCGTCGAGGAGTTCGCCGCGGATGCGACGGAGGTCTTCCATGAGGGAGCCGATGAGGATCCAGTGCTGCGAGGACGGCGGACGGATCACGAGCGGAGCCGTCAGGGCCGGGATGGCGGACGTCAGCGGTTCGGGCTCCGCGGAGGGAGCCGTGGTCTGCACCGCGAGGCGCACATCGTGTCCGGCGCGGCGGAGCTGCTCGGCGATCGCGGCGACCGCGGGCTCTTCCCCGAGCCGGTCGTCGTAGTGATCGAAGTAGGCGCGGGTCATGCCGATGGTCTGCGTGACGATGGGCGAGAGCCGGTCGAGCAGCGCCTTCAGCTCCTGCAGGTCGGCGCGATGGGTCGAACGCCGCGGATTCAGCGTGAGCGACTCCTCCCCGGCGGCGATGGCGGTGGCCGCGGCATCCTTCATGGGCCGCAGCAGCCGCACCTCGACCATGAGCTCCTGCAGCCGCGCCGGCGTCTGCGGGGCGGGCAGGGCGTCCGCCAGGCGGTCGAGGCTCGCGGCGAGCTCCCGCCCGAGCAAGCCCACGTTCCGTCGGGCCGGCTCGACGAGCACCGGCGGCACGATCAGCGCGTTCACGACGATGCCGATCACCACCCCGATCAGGGTCTCCACGATCCGGGCGACCGCGTACTCCGGGCTCGACGACCCGAGCGCCAGCACGAGCATCGCCGAGATCGCGACCTGGTTGCCGGTGCCGGGGGATGCCCGGAAGATCCACGCGACGAGCATCGCGACGACGATCGCCAGCAGCACGATCCAGCTCGGCGAGCCGAGGAGCAGACCGAGACCGACCGCGATGACGACCCCGACGATCACGCCGATGCTGCGCTCGAGCGCCTTCGACAGCGACTGGTTGACGCTGGGCTGCACGACCAGGAGCGCGGCGATCGCGGCGAACACCGGCAGCTGCCCGGGGAAGACCCAGCCCGCGATCAGCCACGCGGCGATGGTCGCCGCGGCCGACTTCACCACCTGCAGCAGGGGGGAGCGCTGGGAGGCGCGGATCGCGGCGGGGATGCGCATGACCTCCACGGTAGTCGCGCCGATGTCAACCCCATCGCCCTTCTCGCGCCCAGCAGGCTGAATGGAGGCACACGAACGACGAACAAGTGAGGAGCATCCCCATGGTGCAGATCATCGAGACCATCGACGTCGACGTTCCCGTCCGCACGGCGTACAACCAGTGGACGCAGTTCGAGAGCTTCCCGAAGTTCCTCGACGAGGTCGTCTCCATCACGCAGATCGACGAGACCCACACGCACTGGAAGGTGAACGTGGGGGGCGCGGAGCGTGAGTTCGACGCCGAGATCACCGAGCAGCACCCGGATGAGCGCGTCGCGTGGAACAGCGTCGGCGGCGAGACCGAGCACGCGGGCGTCGTGACGTTCCACAAGCTCGACGACGACACCACGCGGGTGACCGTCCAGCTCGACTGGGCGCCGGAGGGGCTGCTGGAGAAGGTCGGCGCTCTGGTCGGCGCGGGATCCCACGCGGTGAAGAAGGACCTGAAGAACTTCAAGGAGTTCATCGAGGGCCGCGGCGTCGAGACCGGCGCCTGGCGCGGTGACGTGGACGCCTGACGCATCCTCTTCGAGGCCCGGGACCCGTACGGTCCCGGGCCTCGTCGCGTCCGCAGGCGTGCGGACGTCGGACGGGCGTGCTTGCATGGGCGCATGGACACGACGGAGCGTCTACAAGGCGAAGCTCGAGCCGTGCTGGCGACCGTGATCTGCTTCGTCGGTGGAGGTCTCGCCGGGGCGCTGCTCCTCGCCGGTCCGCCGCGGCCCCTGACGGGGGAGGGAGGCCTCGCGCTGCCCGCCGCGGGAGTCGCCGGCGGCGTGGCGGCGCTGGCCTTCGTCGTCAGCACGCTCCTGCACCGTCGGAGGGAGGCGGCGGGGATGCCACCTTGGCAGTGGACCGTGTCGCACCTCTCGGCCGCCGCCCTCACCGTGGCTTTCGGGGCCGTGACGGCGATGGGCGTGCTGCTCACCGCGGAGGTGCTCGCGGCGGGCCTGCGCGGTCTCGCGCTCGGAGCGATCGGCGGCGGGCTGCTCACGGGGGTCGCGGCGGCGGTCGGCGGACGACTCGCGTTCGGTGCGGGGATCGGTCTCCGGACCGCCGACCTCGCCGGACTCCTGTTCGGGTTCCTCGTGATCGGCACGCTGTTCGCGATGGTGACCGCCGTCGACCCTCGGTGGTGGGAGGAGAACTTCTCGCAACTCGGGGTGGGCTGGGCGTTCAACGGCACCCTCGTCGTGGCCGGGCTGCTGGTCGCCACCGTCGGCGCGTACATCGGACGCGACCTGCATCGGCTGCTCGGCGACGACGCGCTGTCCCGGATCGCGACCGTGGTCGTGCTGTGGGCCGCGGCCGGACTCGCGCTCGCCGCGGTGGGTCTCGTCCCGCTCTCCCGGGCGCCCGTGCCGCACGACATCGCCGCCGTCGCGGCACTGCTCCTGTTCCTCGGGGCGGCCGGGGTGACGACCGCCGCCGTCCCCGGGCGGCCCCTGGCCCTCGTCGTGACCTCCGTCGCTGTGGGGATCCTCGTGATCGCGGCGGTGCTGCTGTGGTGGCCCATCGGCTTCTTCCCGGTGACCGCGGTGGAGGCGGTGGTGGTGGGGCTCGGGCTGCTGTGGATGACGACGCTCGTGCGGGTGCTGGCGATCCTCGCGCCGGAGGAGGCGCGTCCCTCCGCGCGGCCCTCGCTCTGGCAGGGCAGGCAGTCGCGCGAGCTCAGGCAGGTGCACGCGCCAAGCGCCTGACGTGGCGCGAAGGCCTGCGTCGGCGTGGGGCGTCGGGAGGGAAAGGGTGCGGAAAATAGGGCATCCGTCCGATGTCGATGGGCCACCTCAGAGCGGAGTGTAGGGATACACCGAACCGCGAGGAGACATCATGTTCGAGCACCCCTACCTCACCCAGCAGGTCACTGCTTTCGAGCAGGAGCAGATCGAGCGCGCGGTCGCGCGGCGCCGGATGCTCATCGAGCATGCGGACCAGATCGTCCCGCGCCCCGCAGGCCCGCTGCGCCGCCTGCTGCGCCGCCTCGGACGCGGCAGCGGAGCCGCGGCGAACCGGGCGCCGCGCGCGGGAGCGTGCGACCCGGCCGTCGCCCGATGACCGACGTCGGCGTGCTGTCCTTCCCGCTCGGCCATCCGGATGTCCGGGGGGAGTGGCACGATGGGTCCATGGCCCCAGCCCCCGCCGCCGCGATGGTCGGGCGTGACGCCGAGCTCGCCCAATTGCGCCGCCTCTTCGACGGCGTGCGCGAGGGCGTTCCCGCCGCGCTGCTCGTCGAGGGCGAGGCGGGGATCGGCAAGTCACGGCTGGTCCGGGAGTTCGGCGCCGACGTCGCGAACGCCGCCGACGTGCACGTGGGATGGTGCCTCGACCTCGGCTCCTCCCGCGCCCCATTCGGACCGCTCGCCGGCATCCTTCGTTCGATCGTCGAGCGGCTGGGTGAAGAGCGGGCACGAGAGGCGGTCGGCGTGGGCGTCGAGGCGCTCGGCATGCTGCTGCCGGAGCTCGTCGACACCCCTGCCGCCCGTGACCGCACGAGCCCCGAGCGCCTGCGCGACGCGATCGCCTCGCTCATCGAAGCGGCCACGGAACTGGCGCCGCAGGTCATCCTCGTCGAAGACCTGCACTGGGCCGACGACTCGACCCTCGCGATCCTCTCCTTCCTGCTCCGCACGCTCGACCGCGGACGGCTCCTCCTGCTCATCACGTGCCGCACCGACGACGTGCGTCGGGGAGACGCGGTGAGCCGGTTCATCGGCGAGGCCTCGCGAGCCCGGCTGCTCGAACGGATGACCGTGCCGCGCCTCGACGACCATGCGGTCGGCGAGCTCGTCGAGCAGATCACAGGACGCGCGCCCAGCGTGACGGCGCTGGAGCGGCTGCAGGTGCGTGCCGAGGGCGTGCCCTTCTTCGTGGAGGAGATCGCCGGATGCGCCAAAGGTCCGCTGCCGGAGAGTCTGCGCGACCTCCTGCTCGCCCGCTTCGACCGTCTCGGCGACGACGCGCGCCGCGTGGTGCAGGTCCTGTCCGGCGCCGAGCGGCCGATCGCGGACCCGCTCCTCCAGCGCCTCGCCGAGCTTCCGGAGGCGCGGCTCGAGGAGGCGGTCCGTGAAGCGGTGCGCAGCAGCATCATCGTCGTCGATGAGGACGACTACCGATTCCGTCACGCCCTCCTGCGCGAGGCCGTGCACGACGACCTGCTGCCCGGCGAGAGGGCGCGCCTGCACCGGTCCTATGCCGAGGCGCTGGAGCAGGGAGAGGCTGACGACCCGGCGGCGCTGGCCTACCACTGGCAGCTCGCACAGGACGACCGTCGCGCCATCGCCGCCGCCGCGGAGGCCATGCGGCAGGCCAAGGCCCAGTACGCCTTCGCCAGTGCGGCGCGGTTCGGCGAACTCGTCCTCGAGCTCTGGCCGCTCGTGCCGGACGCGGAGGAGGCCACCGGATTCGCGAGGCTCGCGCTCCTCCACGTGCTCGGGTCGGTCCTCCGTAACGCCGGTGACGGCGAGCGGGCGCTGGCGGTCGCCAATGTCGCCCTGAGCGAGGTCGACCCGGCGACGGTCGACCCGCGGCTGCACGCGCGCCTGCTCCGCAACAAGGCGCTGTATCTCGTGAACCTCGGGCGGCTGGGGGCGATCCCGCTGCTGCAGGAGGCTCTCGAACTGGCCGAGCGGGTCGACGACGACGTGTTCCGTGCGGAGCTGCTCAATCAGCTCGCGAGTCGGCGAATGATCGCGGGCGACCGCGAGGACGCGATCCGGCTCGCCGACGAGGCCGAACGTCGGGCGAAGGGCGCCGCGACCACCGATCAGCTCTCGATCGCCGCGAATGTCCGCGGCGCGTCGCTGGCCCACCTCGGCCGGATTGCGGAGGGCGTGCGCGAGTACGAACGGGCGCGTGAGCTGGCCGCCGGATCGACCGCCGAGATGCGGTACCGCGTCAACTACTCCGATCTGCTGACGCTGCTCGGTCGCTATCGGGAGGCGGTCGCCGTTGCGGAGGAGGGCCTGCGCCGGGCCCGCGAGTTGCGCGTCGAGCGGACGTCGGGCTCGATCATGGCGCAGAACATGATCGTTTCCTTGCTCGAACTCGGGGAGATCGGCACGGTCGAGGACATGTTGGCCCGAGACTTCCTTCAGGGCACGCTGCGAGTCTTCCGGATGTACGTCAGCATGACCAGGGTGCGCGTGCTCGCGTGGCGGGGCCGGGCCGCGGAGGCCGCGGAGACCCTGCAGGAGTGGCTGCCGGCGTTCGAGGAGACGGGGGTCTCGGAGCGGCAGATCTGGTACGACCGGATCACGATGACGGTCGCGGTGGCGGAGAGCCGTGGCGACATCCGCGAGGCGCTGGACGCGGTGCGGGAGATGCTGGCGGACAAGGGTCCGGTGCTGCTGCACGAGCGCCGACTGCTCCTCGAGGCCGGCGCCCTCGTGTCGGAGCTGCGGGCGAGCGGTGGGGACGACGAGGCGGCGGTCGCGGCGATCGAGGCGGCGTGGGCGGCACAGCCGCAGGAACTGCAGGGCGACGCGTGGTCGACGGTGCTCGGCGCACTCCTCGACCCCTCGGCCGCTGCTGTCGACGAGGCTTTGCTCCGCGCGGACGGCGATGACGTGCCGGTGACGTTCCGGGTGGTGCTGCGCCTCGAACGGGCCCGACTGCACGTGGCGGCGGGTGAGCGCGCGGAGGCGGCGGCCGTGCTCGCCGCGGCGACGGCGATCGCGGAGGATCTCGGTCACGTCCCGCTGCGGAAGGCTCTGGCGCGGTTCGGCGATGCGGCAGGGCTGCGTCCGACCGGACCCCGCGAGGCCACCGACACGGAGCAGCTGACGGCCCGAGAACGGCAGGTGCTCGCCCTCATCGCGGAGGGCCTGAGCAACCGCCAGATCGGGGAGCGCCTGTTCATCAGCGTGAAGACCGTCAGCGTCCACGTCTCGGCGGTGCTGCGGAAGCTCGGCGTGAGCACGCGCACCGAAGCGGCGCTCGCCCATCGCACGGCCGAAGAAGGGGAGACCCGTCAGTCCGCCGTGGTAGCGTGACCGAGCATGCATGTCGGATCATCGGCATGATGCAGGCCGCGTGAGCGGCCGGTCAACAGAAAGTAGAAAACACATGGCCACTGGCACTGTGAAATGGTTCAACGCAGAGAAGGGCTTCGGCTTCATCGCTCCCGATGACGGCACCGAAGACCTCTTCGCCCACTACTCGGCTATCGCCGGCTCCGGTTTCAAGGAGCTCCGCGAGAACCAGAAGGTCGAATTCGACGCTGAGCGTGGCCCCAAGGGCATGCAGGCGGCGAACATCCGCGCTCTCTGAGCGTGCGCTGACTTCCTGAAGCCGGCCGGATCCGTACGGGTCCGGCCGGCTTTTCGCTGCCCCGGCACTTTCGAATCGCCCACTTTGCGGCATCCGGGCGCCGGATGGGACAAGGTGAGCGATTCGAAACGGGAGTGAGGGCGCCCTAACCTCCGTGTTAGATTAGGCGAGGCTTACCAAAGGCCGGACGCTCTCGCGTCGACACCCCACCTCCCATCCCGAAGGGAACGCCTGTGCGCACCTCTCGACTCCTCGCCCTCGGCGCGGCCGCCGCGCTCGCCGTGACGCTCTCCGCCTGCTCGTCCTCCGCGCCGGAGTCGACCGCGACCACCGGCGGCAACCCGGCCTCCGACGACGCGTTCCCCGTCACCATCGAGCACGTCTACGGCGAGACGACCATCGACGAGAAGCCCGAGCGCGTGGCCACCATCGCGTGGGCGAACCACGAGGTGCCGCTGGCCCTCGGCATCGTCCCGGTCGGCATGAGCAAGGCCACCTGGGGCGACGACGACGACAACGGCATCCTCCCCTGGGTCGAGGAGAAGCTCGACGAGCTCGGCGGCGAGACCCCGGTGCTCTTCGACGAGACCGACGGCATCGACTACGAGGCCGTGGCCGACACCGCTCCCGACGTGATCCTCGCCGCCTACTCCGGCCTCACGCAGGAGGAGTACGACACGCTCTCCAAGATCGCCCCGGTCGTCGCCTACCCCGACGTCGCGTGGGGCACCTCCGTCGACGACATGGTCGAGATGAACGCCAAGGCCCTGGGGCTCGAGGCCGAGGGGGAGGCCCTGATCGAGGACCTGCACGCCGACGCCGACGCCGCCCTCGCGGCCAACAGTGCACTCGAGGGCAAGAAGGTGCTCTTCGCCTACTTCGACCCGAGCGACCTCAGCCAGATCGGCTACTACACCGCGGCCGACACGCGCCCCGGCTACCTGCACGACCTCGGCCTGCCGCTCCCCGCCATCGTGGAGGAGAACGAGGACAGCGACCAGTTCTACCTGCAGGTGAGCGCCGAGGAGGCGCAGAAGTTCGACGACGTGGACGTGCTGGTGACCTACGGCGACGACTCCACCCTGGCCACGCTGCAGGCCGACCCGCTGCTGTCGAAGATCCCCGCCATCGCGGAGGGCCGCGTCGCCATCCTCCCTGACGCCACGCCCATCGCCGCCTCGGCGAACCCGTCGGCACTGTCGATCCCGTGGGGTCTCGAGGACTACCTGGCCATCCTCGCCGCGCCGCTCGCGAAGTAAGCTCCGCGTCCGCCCCCCAGCGGAGAGTCGTCGTGATCTCAGCACCCGTCCTCGCGTCGGACGCCGCCACCCTGCGGCGTCCGACGGTGGTGCGCACCCTCTGGCTGCTCGCCGGGGTCGGAGTGATCCTCGTGCTCGTCGTGCTCTCGGTGTCGTTCGGGGTGCGCGCGGTCACGCTCGACGACATCCTCGCGGCGCTCTCCGGCCAGACCGACACGATCGCCCAGGCCGCGGTCGTCAAGCGCATCCCGCGCACGGTGCTCGCGCTCCTCGTGGGGGCGGCCCTCGCGCTCGCCGGGGCGACCATGCAGGCCGTCACCCGCAACCCCGTCGCCGACCCCGGCATCCTGGGGGTCTCGAACGGCGCCTCCTTCGCGGTCGTCCTCGGCATCGCGTTCTTCGGGCTGAGCAACCCCTACGGGCAGATGGCCTTCGCGATCGTCGGCGCCGCCGCGGCGGCCGTCTTCGTCTACACCGTCGGGTCGCTCGGCCGCGGCGGAGCCACGCCGCTCAAGCTGGCCCTCGCGGGAGCGGCGACCTCCGCCGCGTTCGCCTCGCTCATCAGCGCGGTCATGCTGCCGCGGGTCGACCTGCTGCAGACGTTCCAGTCGTGGCAGATCGGCGGCGTCGGCGGGGCGGAGTGGCCCCGGATCGCGATCACCGCGCCCGTCCTCGCGGTCGGCGCCCTCATCTGCTTCCTGTGCGCGCGAGGGATGAACTCCCTCGCCCTCGGCGACGACATGGCCAAGGGCCTCGGCGAGCACGTGCTGCGCACCCGGATGCTATCGGCCCTCGGCGCGGTCATCCTCGCCGGCGCGGCCACGGCGATCGCGGGGCCGATCGGGTTCGTCGGGCTCATCGTCCCGCACATGTGCCGGATGCTCGTGGGGACCGACCACCGGTGGCTGCTGCCCTTCTCGGCCCTCGCCGGCGCGGCGCTGCTCACCGCGAGCGACATCGTCGGCCGCGTGATCTCGCCGTCGTCCGAGGAGATCCAGGTCGGCATCATCACCGCGATCATCGGGGCGCCGTTCTTCATCTGGATCGTCCGCCGACAGAAGGTGCGGGAGCTGTGAGCACGACCGAGCACACCCTCGTCCGCGGCGACGAGACCGCCGCCGCCCGCACCGCGCGCATCATCGCCGGCCGCCGGGCACGTCACCGCCGTCATGCCGTGGTCACCCTCGCGCTCGGGGTCGTCGTGATCGTGCTGTTCGTCGTGGCACTCATGGTCGGCAACACGTTCTACCCGCTCGACGAGGTCATCCGCGTGATCCTCGGCGAGACGGTGCCCGGTGCGTCGTTCACCGTCGGCGATCTGCGCCTGCCGCGCGCCGTCCTCGCGATCCTCACGGGCCTCGCGTTCGGCATGGCGGGCGTCACCTTCCAGACCATGCTGCGCAACCCGCTCGCCTCGCCGGACATCATCGGCATCTCGAACGGGGCCGGCGCCGCCGCGGTGTTCGGCATCGTGGTGCTCTCGCTCAACGGCCCTGCCGTCTCGCTCCTCGCTCTCGTCGGCGCGCTCGTGACGGCGCTGGCGATCTACCTCCTCGCCATCAAGGGCGGCTTCGCGGGCACCCGCCTCATCCTCATCGGGATCGGCGTCGCGGCCATGCTGCAGAGCGTCATCTCTTACCTGCTGTCCCGGGCCGCGAACTGGGACATCCAGACGGCGATGCAGTGGCTCACCGGCAGCCTCAACAACGCGTCGTGGGAGCGGGTGCTGCCGATGGCGATCGCCGCCGCGATCCTCGTGCCGCTGCTGCTCTCGCAGGGGCGGGCGCTGGGCACGCTCCAGCTCGGCGACGACTCCGCCGCGGGGCTCGGCGTGCGGGTCACCGCCACGCGCCTCGTCTTCATCCTCGGCGCCGTGGCCCTCCTGGCCTTCGCGACCGCCGCCACCGGGCCGATCGCGTTCGTCGCGTTCATGGCCGGACCCATCGCCGCGCGGCTCACCGGTCCCGGCGCCACGCTGCTGCTGCCCAGCGGTCCCGTCGGCGCGGTGCTCGTGCTCGGCGGCGACCTCATCGCCCAGTTCGCGCTCGGCGCGCGCTACCCGGTCGGCGTCGTCACCGGCGTCGTCGGCGCGCCCTACCTGATCTATCTGCTCATCCGCACCAACCGCACCGGAGGCTCGCTGTGACCGCCGCCCACCGCCTGTCCGCCGAGGGGGTCACCCTCTCCTACGGCGACCGCACCGTGGTCGAGGGCCTCGACCTGCAGATCGCGCCGGGGAAGATCACCACGATCGTCGGCGCCAACGGCTGCGGCAAGTCGACGCTGCTGCGCGCTCTCGCCCGGCTGCTGTCCCCCGGGGACGGAGAGGTCGTGCTCGACGGGAAGTCGATCCATGCCCGGCCTACGAAGGAGGTCGCGCGCATCCTCGGCCTCCTTCCGCAGTCGCCCGTGGCCCCCGAGGGCATCGCCGTCGCGGACCTCGTCGGTCGCGGGCGTCATCCCCATCAGCGGGCGCTGTCGCGGTGGAGCGCGCACGACTACGAGGTCGTCGCCGACGCCCTGGACGCGACCGGCATCAGCGACCTCGCCGACCGCAGCGTGGACGAGCTCTCCGGCGGCCAGCGGCAGCGCGTCTGGATCGCGATGGCCCTCGCGCAGGAGACCGACATCCTGCTGCTGGACGAGCCGACGACGTTCCTCGACGTCGCCCACCAGGTCGAGGTGCTCGACCTCCTCACCGACCTCAGCGTCGCGCGCGGCACCACGATCGTCATGGTGCTGCACGACCTCAACCTCGCGGCGCGCTACGCCGACGAGCTGGTCGCCATGAAGAACGGCCGCGTGCACGCGATCGGCGCCCCCCAGGACGTCGTCACCGCCGAGCTCGTGCAGGAGGTCTTCGGCCTCCCCAACCAGATCACCATCGACCCGGTCTCCGGCAAGCCGATGGTCACCCCCATCGGAAGGCATCATGTCCGCTGAATCCACCACGACCGAGCGCCCGACCTACATCCTCACCCGCGCCGAGGTGCGCGCCGTCGCCCGCGTCTCCCCGTCGTTCGTGCGGGTGACGCTCGGCGGCGAGGAGCTCAGCGAGCTGGGGACGCCGGGGGAGGTGTACGACAGCCGGGTGAAGCTCGTCTTCCCACCCGCGTCCGGCGTGCTCGCGGAGATCGACCGGTCGACGCACGACTGGTGGGGTTCGTACCTGGCCGTCCCGGAGGAGGAGCGCGGCTCGATGCGCACCTACTCCGTCCGGGACCTGCGGGTCGACGGCGACGGCCAGACCGAGGTCGACATCGACTTCGTGCTGCACCTGGAGCCCGGGCTCACCGGTCCGGCCTCTCGGTGGGCGAGCACGGCCGCGGTGGGTCAGGAGCTGTGGCTGGTCGGCCCGCGTCGGGGGGTCGTCGCACACGGCGGCGCGGAGTACGCCCCGGGGGCGGCGACCTCGGTGGTCCTGGTCGGGGATGAGACCGCGGCCCCCGCCATCGCCCGCATCCTGGAAGACGCCCCGCGCGACCTCCGCGGCACGGCGTTCATCGAGGTGCCGTCGCCCGCGGACGTGCTCGCGATCGACGTGCCGGCCGGGGTGGACGTGCACTGGCTGCCGCGCGACGCCGGAGAGCCGCACGGGCTCCGCCTCATCCCCGCGGTGCTCGAGCACCTGGGCGACGACGACGCCGGGGACGAGATCCGCGTCACCGACATCGAGGGGGAGGACCTCCTCTGGGAGACCCCCGAGTACTCGAGCCTGGGGGAGGAGATCGCGCCCGACGCCGCCGCCGGCCGCTATTTCTGGATCGCGGGGGAGAGCGGTGTCGTGACGACGCTGCGTCGGCACCTCGTGAAGGACCTCGGGATCGACCGCGCGCAGGTCGCGTTCATGGGCTACTGGCGCCGCGGCGTCGCGATGCGGGGCTGAGATGACCGAGGCCATCGATCACCGCAGCCTGGCGGGGGAATCCCTCGTCCTCGGCTACGGCCGCACGCGGGTCGTGCACGACGTCTCCCTGCGCCTCGCGCCGGGACGGGTGACCGCGCTGATCGGACCGAACGGCAGCGGCAAGTCGACCGTCCTCCGCGCTCTCGCACGGCTGCACCGCATCGAGGCCGGAACCGTGCGCGTGGGCGGTGCGGAGCCGCGCGACGCCGCCGCCCTCTCCGCCAAGGAGTTCGCGAAGACCGTCGCGATGCTGTCGCAGTCCCGGCCGCACCCCTCCGGGATCGAGGTCTCCGACGTCGTCGCCTACGGCCGGCACCCGCACCGCGGACGGTTCTCCGGCGTGAGCGACGCCGACCGCGCCGCCGTGGCGCGCGCCCTCTCCCTCACCGGCCTGTCCGCGATGGCCGCCCGTCCGGTCGACCAGCTCTCCGGCGGCGAGCTGCAGCGTGTCTGGCTGGCGACCGCACTCGCCCAGGACACCGGGGTGCTGCTGCTCGACGAGCCGACCAACCACCTCGACCTGCGCTACCAGGTGGAGACCCTCGACCTGGTGCGGGAGCTCGCCGACGACCACGGCACCGCGCTCGGCGTCGTGCTGCACGACCTCGACCACGCCGCCTCGGTCGCCGACGACGTCGTGCTGATGCACCGAGGGCGGGTGCACGCGGCGGGGGCTCCCGCCGAGGTCCTCACCGGCGAGAACCTGTCGCACGTGTACGGCCTGCGCATCGACACCGCCCTCGACGAGGAGACCGGCCTGGTGCGGGTTCGTCCGCGCGGTCGCCACCACGGTCGCCTCCGCGCCCCCTCCGCCCCCTGATCCCGACCCCCTGAAGGAACCACCGATGAAGAAGACCCCCCTCGCCGTGCTCGCCCTCGGCGGCGCCCTCACCCTCGCGCTCGCCGGCTGCGGCACCACGCAGACGCCGTCCGCCGAGGGGGCCGACGCCCCGACCTCGACGAGCGCGGGCTGCACGGACGACACCACGAGCACCTCGACCGGGGCGGTCTCCGTCACCGACGACCTCGGCCGCACGGTCGAGCTCGACAAGCCGGCCGAGCGCATCGCGGTGCTCGAGTGGCAGCAGATCGAGGACGCCCTGTCGCTGTGCGTGACGCCGGTCGCGGTGGCCGACGCCGAGGGCTACAGCACCTGGGTCACCGCCGAGGAGCTGCCGGAGGGCGTCGTGGACGTGGGCACCCGCCAGGAGCCGAATCTGGAGACGCTGTTCGGCACCGATCCCGACCTCGTGATCGTCGAGGTGAGGGCCGCGGACGACCCCATCGTCGCGCAGCTCGAGGCCTACGACGTGCCCGTGCTCGCGACGATCGGCGCCGATGCGAAGGACCCGATCGCCAAGATGCTGAACACCTTCGACCTCATCGCCCAGGTCACCGGCCGCGAGGAGCGGGCCGACGTCGTCACCGAGGAGTTCCAGGAGCACCTCGACACCGCGAAGGCCGAGCTCGCCGACCGCGACCTCGCCACGACCGACTTCGTGTTCTTCGACGGCTGGGTCGACGGCGGCAACGTGGCGCTGCGTCCGTTCGGCCAGGGCTCGCTCGTCGGCGAGGTGGGCGAGGAGCTCGGGCTGACGAACGCCTGGACCGGCGAGGTCGACCCCGTGTACGGCCTCGGTCAGACGGATGTCGAGGGCATGACGACGGTCGGCGATGCGAACCTGTTCTACACCGGCACCGCGGACCCGGACTCGGAGAGCTTCGTCGACGCCCTCGCCGACAACCCCGCCTGGACCTCGCTCCCTGCGGTGGCGGAGGACCGCCTGACCGCGTTCCCGGCCGGTATCTGGACCTTCGGCGGCCCGCGTTCGACCTCGCAGATCATCGACGGCTACCTCGAGGTGCTCTCGAAGTGACCGAGACCCTCCGCCTCGACGACACGACGGCGACCGCGGAGCCCGACGCCCCGTCCGCCGTCTCCGTGGGGGCGGGGGGTCGCACGCCCGGGGTGTGGACGGGCGTCGGCGTGCTCGTCGCTCTCGCCGTCGTGCTGGTCGCGGTCGCCTGCTGGCACCTCACCCAGGGCACGAGCGGCGCGGTGTTCGCCGACACCGACGTCCTCTGGGGGTCGCGGGTGCCGCGGCTCGCCGCCGGCGTCGCGGTGGGCATCGCCCTCGGGGTCGCCGGCATGCTGCTGCAGTCCCTCGCCCGCAACGCCCTCGCGTCGCCGGACACGCTCGGCGTGACAGCCGGGGCCTACCTCGCCGTCACCGCGCTCGCCGCGTTCGGGATCGCCGTGCCGGTGTGGGCCTCCGGGGCGGTGGCGTTCGCGGGCGGCATCGTCGCCGCGGGCATCGTGCTCGGGCTGGCCGGAGGGGCGGGGTCGTCCACGACCCGCCTCATCCTCGCCGGCACCGCGCTCGCGCTCGCCTTCCAAGCCGCGACCTCGACGCTGCTCATCCTGTTCGACGAGGAGACCAAGGGACTGCTCGCCTGGGGAAGCGGGAGCCTGTCGCAGCTCGGACTCACCGCGTTCCTCCAGGCGGCACCGGTCGTCGTGGTCGTCACGGTGCTCGCGCTCCTGCTCGCACGGCGCCTCGACATCCTGTCGCTGGGGGACGACACCGCCTCGTCGCTCGGCGTGCCGATCCGGTCGACGAGGACCATCGGGATCCTCCTCGCGGTCACTCTCACTGCGGTCGCGGTGACCCTCGCGGGGCCGATGGGCTTCGTCGGGCTGTGTGCGCCGGTGCTCGCGCGGCTGCTGACGCGGGTGGTGCCGAGCCTGAACCGCCATGTGCTGCTGATCCCCGCGGCGGGGCTCCTCGGCGCCCTCGTCGTCATCCTGTCCGACGCCCTCCTGCGCGCGGTGATCGGCGCGGAGGCCGCGATCCTCATCCCGACCGGCGTCGCGACGACGCTGCTCGGTGCGATCGTGCTCGTGCTCATGGCCCGACGCCTCCGCGACGCCGGGCCCACGCGCGAGCCTCCGCGGGTGCGCTTCGGCGTCCGCAGCCGCCTGCGCTTCCGGATCACCCTCGCCCTCGTCGCCCTCGGCGTGGTCGGGGTGCTGCTGCTCGGACTGCTCGCCGGGCACACCTGGCTGCTCACCGGCGACATCGCGCTGTGGCTGCAGGGGCAGGCTCCCGCTCCCATCGCCTTCGCCCTCGACGAGCGGGCGCCGCGGATCGTGGCCGCTGTGGTCGCCGGCGCCGCGCTCGCGCTCTCCGGCGCCGTGATCCAGGGGGTGAGCCGCAACCCGCTCGCCGACCCGGGCATCCTCGGCGTCACCGGCGGCGGCGGGCTCGGTGCGGTGCTGGTGATCACGAGCATCACGTCGTCGACGGGCGGGATGATCGTCGGGGCCGTCGCGGGCTCGCTGCTCGCCTTCGCCCTCGTCTACCTGCTGTCGTGGCGGGGCGGCCTGAACGCGGACCGTTTCCTGCTGATCGGCATCGGGGTGTCGTACTTCACGGTCTCGCTCACGACCTTCCTCCTGCTGCGGTCGAACCCGTGGGACACCCCGAAGATCTACACCTGGCTCTCCGGGACGACCTACGGGCGGGTGTGGGAGCAGGTCATCCCGCTGGCGATCGTCCTCGTGATCGCGGTGCCGTTCGTGGTGATGGGTCGCCGAGAGCTCGACGTGCTGTCGCTCGATGAGGACACGCCGCGACTGGTCGGCATCCGGCTGGAGCCCGTCCGGTTGACGCTGCTGCTGGTGGCGGCCGTCCTCGCGGCGCTGAGCGTGACGGCGATCGGGGTCATCGGCTTCGTGGGGCTCGTGGCGCCGCACGCCGCGCGGGCGCTGGTGGGCGCACGGCACTCGCGGGTGATCCCGACGGCGGTGCTCCTCGGCGGGCTGCTCGTCGGCATCGCGGACACGATCGGCCGGACGGTGATCGCCCCCGCGCAGCTCCCGGCGGGTCTCGTGGTCGCGCTGATCGGCGCCCCGTACTTCGTCTGGCTGCTCTGGCGCTCCCGCTGACCCGCTTCGAATCGCGCAAATGGCCCCATTCCCGGAGGAAATGGGGCCATTCAGGCGATTCGAACGGGGTTACCGGGCCAGGAACTGCGTCAGGGCGGCGTTGACCTCGTCGGCGTGGGTCCAGAGGAGGCCGTGCGGGGCGCCCTCGACCTCGACGTACTCGGCCTCGGGCACGGCCTGGCGGAAGCGGCGGGCGGTCGCGTCGATCGGCAGGATGTTGTCCTTCGTGCCGTGCAGGATCAGGGTGGGCTTGCCGGCGGCGGCCACGGCCTTCACGTCGTCGCGGAAGTCCTCGATCCAGGTCGGCACCACGGCGTACGCGGCGACCGGGGCGCTGGTGACGGAGAGGTTCCAGTTCGCGTCGACGACCTGCTGGCTGATGCGCGTGCCGAGGTTCTCGTCGAGGTTGTAGAAGTCCGTGTAGAACTGGGTGAACCAGGCGTAGCGGTCGCCCTTGGCGGCGGCCTCGATCCCGTCGAAGACCTCCTGCGGCACGCCTTCGGGGTTGTCGTCGCGCTGCACCAGGAAGGGCTCGAGCGACGCGAGGAAGGCGAGCTTCGCGACGCGCTCGTGGCCGTAGCGGCCGACGTAGCGGGCGAGCTCGCCGGTACCCATCGAGAAGCCCACGAGCACGACGTCGCGGAGGTCGAGGGTCTCGAGCACCGTGTTCAGGTCGGCCGCGAACGTGTCGTAGTCGTAACCGGAGCCGACCTTGGAGGACTGGCCGAAGCCGCGGCGGTCGTAGGTGATGACGCGGTACCCCTGGGCGAGGAGCTCGCGGGTCTGGCGTTCCCAGCTGTGGCCGTTGAGCGGATAGCCGTGGATCAGGACGACCGGCTGGCCGCTGCCCTGGTCTTCGTAGTAGAGCTCGATCGGGGTGGTGTTCTCGGTGCCGACGGTGATGTAACCCATGATGTGTTCCTTTCGGTGCCGGTGAGAACGATCGTTCTCGCCTGATGTGATCAATCTAGAGAACGTTCGTTCTCGTGTCAAGTAGACTTCTGGACATGACCGAAGACGAGGCCCGCGAACGTATCCTCTCCGCCGCGGAGGAGCTGTACTACCGCAAGGGCTACGCGGCGGTCGGCATGGACGAGCTGCGGACTGCCGCCGGCGTGTCGTTGCGGCGCGTGTACTCGCTGTTCCCGGCGAAGACCGACATCGTCGCGGCGGTGCTCACCCGGAAGCACGCCGAGTGGGAGCAGGGGCTCACGGCGGCGGTGGCACAGAGCGGCGACGACCCGCGCGCCCGCCTCCTCGCGGTCTACGGCTACCTCGAGGACTGGTTCTGCAGCGACGGGTTCCGGGGCTGCGCCTTCATCAACGCGTTCGGCGAGCTCGGGGGGACGAGTCCCGAGGTGGCCGCGATCGTCCGCGCGCACAAGGCCTCGTTCCAGCAGTACATGGCGGAGCTCGTCGCGGCCACCGGTGCCCCGGCGGGTCTGGCCGCCCAGCTCTCTCTCCTCGCGGAGGGTGCGCAGAGTACCGCGGCGATCGGCGCCGACCCGGAGGCCGCCGTGCACGCACGCCGCGCCGCCGAGGTCCTGATCGACGCTGCCCTCGCTCCGGCCTGACGCCTCCACTCGCTAACCTGGTTAGCGAAACGAAGGGGGACTGTCAAGGCCACTGCCTTCTGCTCCCGCCCCGCGTAGGGTGCCGGCATGGAGACTTCGACGAAGGGCATCGCCCGCCAGAGCCTCGTGATCGCCGCCGCCGTGTTCATGCTGATCGCCGCGGCCGTCGGCGCCGGCGCGTTCGGCGGTGACTCCGTCGACGAGCTGCAGAACGGCGCGCTCTCGGCCCAGGGGTCGTACCTCGCCCCCGCCGGACCGGCGTTCTCGATCTGGTCGCTCATCTACCTCGGACTCCTCGCCTACACCGTGTGGCAGGCCCTCCCCGCGCAGCGCCAGGACGAGCGTCAGCAGGCGGTCGGCGGCTGGATCGCCCTCTCCCTGGTCCTCAACGGCGTCTGGCTGGTGACCGCGCGGTACCTGACGCTGTGGCTCACCGTGCTCGTGATCGCGCTGCTGCTCGCGACACTCGCGCGCATCATCGTGCTCCTCGGCCGGTTCCCCGCCCGCTCCCTCGCCGACCGCCTGCTCACGGGCGGGGCGAACGGCCTGCACTTCGGCTGGGTCACGATCGCGACCGTCGCCAACACCGCCGCCTGGCTCACGCAGACCGTCCCGGGCCTCGGGGCGGACGCCCCCGACGCCTGGGCCGTCGCCGTGCTCGTCGTCGTGCTCGTGATCGGTGCCGCGTCGGCCTGGTTCACGGGCCGCCTCGCTCCGGCGCTGGCAACGGCCTGGGGGCTGAGCTGGCTCGCGGTCGGGCGGCTCACCGGTGAGCCGGAGAGCACGCCCACCGCCGTCACCGCGATCATCGTCGCGGTCCTGCTCGTCATCGTCGGCGTCGTGGCGGTCCTCCGGCGGCGTCGCCTCGCCGGCACGCGCGACCGCGCCCCGCTCGGTCGTTAGAGGACCAGCCGGTACCCCATCCCCGACTCGGTGAGCAGGTGGACCGGCGACGAGGGCTCCTGCTCCAGCTTCTTGCGGAGCTGCGACATGTACAGCCGGAGGTAGCCGGAGTCGGATACCTGCGCGCTGCCCCAGATCTCCTTGAGGAGGTCCTGCCGGGTCACCAGCGCGCCGGGGTGCCGTGCGAGGTGCTCGAGCATCCGCCACTCGGTCGGCGTGAGGTGCACACGGGTGCCGGCACGGGTCACGGTCTTCGTCGCGAGGTCGACGACGACATCCCCGAACGCGACCACGGACTCCCCGTTCGCGGCGACCGCGCGGCGGGAGAGCGCCCGGAGCCGGGCCAGCAGTTCATCCACCTGGAAGGGCTTCGTGACGAAGTCGTCCGCCCCCGCGTCCAGCGCCTCGACCTTGTCGGCCGAGCCCGTCCTCCCCGACACGACGATGATGGGCACGCTCGTCCAGCCGCGGAGGGCCTGGATCACCTCGATGCCGTCGAGCCGGGGCATGCCGAGGTCGAGCATGATGAGGTCGGGATGGGTCTGCGCCGCGGCGGCGATCGCGGCGGCGCCATCGGCGGCCACGACGACCTCGTACCCGTGGGCCGCGAGGGTGATCCGCAGCGCCCGCACCATCTGGGGGTCGTCGTCGGCGATGAGGAGCTTCACTCCGTGCCCTCCGTGTCGGCGGTCCCTGCGGCGAGCGGCAGGGAGATGACCATGGTGAGTCCGCCCCCAGGGGTGTCCTCCGGTGTCAGGCTACCGCCCATGCCCTCGGTGAATCCGCGGGAGAGGGCGAGCCCGAGCCCCAGCCCGGTCGTGTTGTCGGTGTCGCCGAAGCGCTGGAACGGCTGGAAGATCGCATCGCGCCGCTCGGGGGCGATCCCCTCGCCGCGGTCGACGATCCGGATCTCCGCCCGATCGCCCAGCCGGCTGCTCGACACGAGCACACGGCTGCCCGCCGGCGCGTGCCGGTGGGCGTTGGCGAGCACATTCACGAGCACGCGCTGGAGCAGCACCGGGTCGGCGTGCAGCGGCGGGAGGTCGGGATCGAGCGCGAGCTCGACGTCGGCGGGGCCGAGGCCGAGCTCGTCCACGGCGGCGAGCACGGGGCCGGCTGCGTCGATCCGCTGCGCCGAGACGGCGAGCACCCCCGCCTCCACCCGGCTCACGTCGAGGAGGTCGGTGACGAGGGTGGAGAGCGTCGCGAGGCTCTCGTCCGCGGTCTCCAGCAGCTCCGCGCGGTCCTCGGCGGACAGGCCGTGCGCGCCGCGGAGGCCGCCGATCGCCGCGACGGCCGAGGCGAGCGGCCGCCGCAGATCGTGACTGACGGCGGAGAGGAGGGCGCTGCGCACCTGATCGGTCTCGGCGAGAGCCTCCGCCTCCCGTGCCGTGGCTCGCAGATCGGTGTGCTCGATGGCGGCGGCGAGCTGGGCGACGATCGCGTCGAGCAGGCGGCGCTCCGGACCGGCGATCGGCTCGCCGTTGAGCTCCAGCACGGCCCGCGGTCCCCCACCGGACGCGACCCCGACCGGGATGGTCGTGGCGCGGCCGTCCGGCACGGGCTCGCCGTCGCTCGCCAGCACCTCCCCGGACGGGGTGAGCAGCCGCACCCCGCTCAGCCCGAACGCCTCCCGCGTGCGGCTGACGAGGGCGAGCACGGCGTTGTCGCCGCGGAGGACATTCCCGGCGACGGCCGCGAGGAGCTCCGCCTCGGCGGTCGCCCGCTGCGCAGTCCGCGCCCGGCGGGCGGCCTGGTCGACGATGAGGCTCACGAGGATCGCGATGATGACGTAGAGGGTGAGCGCGAGCACGTGCAGGGGGTGCGCGATCGTGATCGTGAACAGCGGGGCGACGAAGAGGAAGTCGAGGGTGATGCCGGAGAGGACCGCCGCGAACACCGCGGGGCGGATGCCGCCGATGAGGGCGACCACCACGACGAGGAGCTGGTAGGCGAGCACCTCGGCCGTGATCGACTCCGGGCTGCGGACCGTGAACATCAGCCAGGAGAGCAGCGGGCCGAACACCAGGGCCACGCCGAACCCCAGCGCCTGACGCCGCCAGCCGAGCGCACCGCCGGTGATGCGGGGGAGGGCGAGCCGGCCGCCCGCCGCGGCGTGGGTCACGATGTGCACGTCGATATCGCCCGAGCGGCGGATGACCTCGGCGCCGATGCCCGGCCCGGTGAGCGCGGCGGCGAGGCGGCCGCGCCGACTGACCCCGATCACGAGCTGCGTGGCGTCGGCACCCTGGGCGAACTCCACCAGTGTCGCGGGGATGTCGTCGCCGACCACCTGATGGTAGCTCCCGCCGAGCGACTCGACGAGGGAGCGCTGCGCGGCCAGGGCGCCGGGGGTCTCGTCGCGCAGCCCGTCCTGGGCGGTCACGTGCACGGCGAGCAGCTCCCCGCCGGCGGACCGGGCGGCGATGCGGGCCCCGCGGCGCAGCAGCGTCTCGCCCTCCGGGCCGCCGGTGAGGGCGACGACCACCCGCTCGCGTGCCTGCCACGCTCCGGCGATGCCCTGTTCGGCGCGATAGCTGCGGAGCGCGCTGTCGACCTCGTCGGCGAGCCACAGCAGCGCGAGCTCCCGCAGCGCGGTGAGGTTGCCGAGGCGGAAGTAGTGCGAGAGCGCGGCGTCGATGCGCTCCGCGGGGTAGACGAGGCCCGCGGCGAGGCGGTCGCGGAGCGTCTGCGGCGCGAGGTCGACGACCTCGATCTCGTCGGCGGCGCGGACCACCGCGTCCGGGATGGTCTCGCGCTGGGCGATCCCGGTGATCTTCTCCACGACCGCGTTCAGCGACTCGATGTGCTGCACGTTCACGGTGGTGACGACGTCGATCCCTGCGTCCAGCAGCTCCTCGACGTCCTGCCAGCGCTTGGGATTCCGCGAGCCGGGGGCGTTCGTGTGCGCGAACTCGTCCACGAGCGCGATCTCCGGGCCGAGGGCGAGCACCGCGTCGAGGTCGAGCTCGGAGAGGACGACCCCGCGGTGGGCGTCTTCCCGGCGCGGCACTTCGGGCAGCCCGGACGTGAGGGCGGCCGTGGCCGCCCGGCCATGGGTCTCGACGATCGCGATGACGACGTCGCGACCCTCGTCACGGAGCCTCCGGCCCTCGGCGAGCATCTCGAAGGTCTTCCCGACGCCCGGCGCGGCGCCGAGGAGGACGCGCAGTCGCCCGCGGCGGTTCCGGTCCGTGGCGGGGCGCAGCGGCCGCTCTGCGCTCATGCACCCTCCCGGTCGTCGAGTGCGAGATTCAGCTCCGCGACGTTGATGCGCTCCTCGCCGAGGAACCCCAGGTCCCGCCCTTGAATCCTAGACTCCACCAGCGCCCGGACGTCGTCCTCCGGCAGGTCGCGGGCGGCGGCCACCCGCGGCACCTGGAGCATTGCGTACGCGACGCTGATGTGCGGGTCGAGACCGGAGCCGGACGCGGTCACGGCATCCGCGGGCACCGCGGACGGATCGACCCCCTCCCTCGCGGCGATCTCGGCCTTCCGCGCGGCGATCTCGGCGACGAGGTCGGGATTCTCCGGCCCGAGGTTGCTGCCGCCCGACGAGGCCCCGTCGTACCCGTCGCCGGCCGCCGAGGGGCGGGACTGGAAGTACTCCGGCAGGGCCTCGCCCTCGGCATCCGTGAAGGACTGGCCGATGAGCGCGCTGCCCCGGTCGCCGGGGAGCATCGAGCCGTTCGCCTGTGCGGGGAGGAGGAGCTGGCCGATGCCGGTGACGAGCAGCGTGTACCCGACGCCGAGGACGAGGGTGAGGACGAGCATCGCGCGGACGGCGACACCGGCGGTGCGCATCGTGGTGCGGGTGGTGGACGACATGGCGTTCCTTTCGAGCCCGGTCAGAAGCCGGGGAGGAGGCTGACGAGGAGGTCGATGAGCTTGATGCCCACGAACGGGGCGATGACCCCGCCGAGGCCGTAGACGAGCAGGTTGCGCTGCAGGATCTGGGAGGCGCTCGCCGGCCGGTACTTCACGCCACGGAGCGCGAGCGGGATGAGGAACACGATCACGACGGCGTTGAAGATGATCGCGCTCGTGACCGCCGAGGCCGGCGAGTGCAGCTGCATGATGTTCAGCGCCGCGAGTCCGGGGAACACGCCCATGAACATCGCCGGGATGATGGCGAAGTACTTCGCGATGTCGTTCGCGAGCGAGAACGTCGTCAGCGCGCCGCGGGTGATAAGCAGCTGCTTCCCGATGCGGACGATGTCGATGAGCTTGGTCGGGTCGGAGTCGAGGTCGACCATGTTGCCGGCCTCCTTGGCCGCCGAGGTGCCCGTGTTCATCGCGACGCCGACGTCGGCCTGGGCGAGTGCCGGGGCGTCGTTCGTGCCGTCCCCGGTCATCGCGACGAGGCGCCCGCCCTCCTGCTCGCGGCGGATGAGGTCGAGCTTGTCCTCCGGGGTGGCCTCGGCGAGGTAGTCGTCGACGCCGGCCTCGGCCGCGATGGCCTTCGCGGTGAGCGGGTTGTCTCCGGTGATCATGACCGTGCGGATGCCCATGCCGCGCAGTTCGTCGAACCGCTCTCGGAGGCCGTCCTTGACGATGTCCTTGAGGTGCACGACCCCGAGGATCCGCGGGGTCCCTGAGCCTGTCGAAGGGCCTGAGTCCGGCTGGGTCCCTGAGCCTGTCGAAGGGCCTGAGCCGGACTGGGTCCCTGAGCTTGTCGAAGGGCCCTGCACCGCCACGACGAGGGGCGTGCCGCCGCCCGAGGCGACGTCGTCGGTGAGGGTCGTGAGCTCGTCATCGGGGGTCTGTCCCAGCCAGGCGGCCACGGCCGAGGCGGCGCCCTTGCGGATCCGCGTGCCGTCGGCGAGGTCGAGACCGCTCATGCGCGTCTGCGCCGTGAACGGGACGACGACGGCGTCCGCCGGGGCCTCGACGCGGATCCCGCGGGCGTCGGCGAGCTCGACGATCGACGCGCCCTCCGGCGTCGGATCGGCGAGGGAGGACAGGGCGGCGGTATGCAGCAGCTCCGCGGCGTCCACTCCGGTGAGCGGCAGCACGGCGTGGGCGCGGCGGTTGCCGTGGGTGATGGTGCCGGTCTTGTCGAGGAGCAGCGTGGTGACGTCGCCCGCGGCCTCCACCGCCCGCCCCGACATCGCCAGGACGTTGCGCTGCACGAGACGGTCCATGCCCGCGATGCCGATGGCGGAGAGGAGCGCGCCGATCGTGGTCGGGATGAGGCAGACGAGCAGGGCGATGAGGACGGGGATGCTCACCGGCGACGCCGCGTACGAGGCGATCGGGTTCAGCGCGAGGACCACCACGACGAACACGATCGACAGGCTCGCGAGGAGGATGTTCAGGGCGATCTCGTTCGGGGTGCGCTGCCGGCTCGCCCCCTCGACGAGGGCGATCATGCGGTCGACGAACGTCTCGCCGGGCTTCGACGTGATGCGCACGACGATCTGATCTGACAGCACCCGGGTGCCGCCGGTGACGGCACTGCGGTCGCCGCCGGACTCGCGGACCACGGGGGCGCTCTCGCCGGTGATGGCTGACTCGTCGACCGTCGCGATGCCCGCGACGATGTCGCCGTCGCCCGGGATGAGCTCGCCCGCGGTGACGATCACGAGGTCGTCGCGCTGCAGCTCCGCCGACGACACCGTCTCCGTCGGCGCTTCGACGAGCTCAGCGACCCACTCCGCGCCCCCCTGGGTCCCCGAGTCGATCCCCTGGGTCCCTGAGCTTGTCGAAGGGCCCACCACCCGCCGCGCCATCGTCTGGGTGCGGGTGTTCCGCAGGCTCGCGGCCTGGGCCTTGCCGCGCCCCTCGGCCACCGACTCCGCGACGTTCGCGAAGAACACGGTCAGCCAGAGCCAGATCGCGATGCCCCAGGTGAACGCCGCCGGGACGGGGGTGCCGCCGGACGGGGCGGGCCCGCCGAGGAAGGGCTCCGCGATCGCGAGGACGGTCGTGAACGCGGCGCCGACCCACACGAGGAGCATCACGGGATTGCGCACGAGCGTCGCGGGGTTGAGCTTCCGGAGGGCGCCGGGGAGCGCCTGCGCGAGCTGCGCCCCGCCGAAGGAGCGCGGCGGGCGGGCCGCGACGGCGGGGGCGTCCTGCTGTTCGGGAGGGGTGGTCAGGAGGGTCATGGTCAGAGTCCTTCGGCGAGCGGTCCCAGTGCGAGCACGGGGAAGTAGGTGAGGGCCGTCACGACGACGGTCACGGTGAGGAGCAGGCCGACGAACTGCGGCCGGTGGGTGGGGAGCGTGCCGGTCGTGGCCGGCACCCGCTCCTGTGCGGCGAACGATCCCGCGAGGGCCAGCACGAGCACGATCGGGAGGAAGCGCCCGAGCAGCATCGCGACGCCCAGGGCGGTGTTGAACCACGGGGTGTTCGCGGTGAGGCCGGCGAACGCGGAGCCGTTGTTGTTCGCGGCCGAGGTGAACGCGTAGAGCACCTCGCTCATGCCGTGCACGCCCGGGTTGAGGATGCTCGTGGACTCCACGTCCTCGCGGATGCCGGGGATCGCGAAGCTCAGGGCCGTGCCGCCGAGGACGAGCACCGGGACCACGAGGATGTAGAGGCTCGCGAGGGTCATCTCCCGCGGGCCGATGCGCTTCCCGAGCCACTCCGGGGTGCGGCCGACGAGCAGCCCGCCGACGAAGACCGCGACGATCGCGAGCACGAGCATCCCGTACAGACCGGAGCCGACGCCGCCCGGAGCGACCTCGCCGAGCATCATGTTCAGCATCGGCATCATGCCGCCGAGCGCGGTGTACGAGTCGTGCATCGAGTTCACGGCCCCGGTCGAGGTGAGGGTGCTCGCGCTGCCGAAGAGGGTCGAGCCGAGGATGCCGAAGCGCTGTTCCTTGCCTTCCATCGCCGCCCCGGCGAGTTCGGGCGCGGCGCCGCGTCCCGCCAGCTCCAGGGCCGAGAGTGCGGCGAGCGAGGCGAGGAACAGGGTGCCCATGACCGCGACGATCGCGTACCCCTGCCGGTGGTCGCCGACCATTCGGCCGAACGTGCGGGGGAGGGCGAACGGGATCACCAGGATCAGCAGCACCTCGAGGAGGTTGGTCCACCCGGTGGGGTTCTCGAAGGGGTGGGCGGAGTTGGCGTTGAAGAACCCGCCGCCGTTGGTGCCGAGCAGCTTGATGGCCTCCTGTGACGCGACCGGACCGCCGGGGATCGTCTGCGTGCCGCCGGAGACCGTGGCGACATCGGTGAAGCCGTTCACGTTCTGGATCACGCCGCCCGCGAGCAGGGCCACCGCGCCGATCAGGGCGAGCGGGAGGAGCAGCCGCCCCAGACCGCGGGTGAGGTCGACCCAGAAGTTGCCGATCGTCGCGGAGCCGCGGCGCGCGAGCCCGCGGATGAGGGCGATGGCGATGGTGAGGCCGACCGCGGCGGAGACGAAGTTCTGCACCGTGAGGCCCGCGAGCTGCACCGTGTAGCCCATGGTCTGCTCGGGCGAGTACGACTGCCAGTTGGTGTTCGCGACGAAGGACGCGGCCGTGTTGAACGCGAGTCCCTCCGGCACGGTGGGCAGGCCGAGCGCGGCGGGGAGGAAGGCCTGGAGCCGCTGCAGCCCGTAGACGAGCAGGAGTCCGACGAGCGAGAAGAGCAGCACGCTGCGGGCGTAGGCGCGCCAGGTCTGCTCGGAGCGCGGGTCGACGCCGATCAGCCGGTAGAGCCCGCGCTCGACGCGCAGGTCGCGGCCGGAGGTGTAGACGTGCGCGATGTAGTCGCCGAGGGGGCGGTAGAGGAGCACGAGTACGACCACAACGGCCGTGATCTGGAGGACGCCGTACAGGACCGTCGCGTCCATCAGAAGCGCTCCGGGGCGACGAGCGCCACGACCAGGTAGACGACCGCGGCGACGGCGAGGACGGCGGCGAGGATCTCGAAGACGATCATGCGCGGTCCACCGCCTTGGCGATGAGGGACACGAGGGCGAACAGCGCCAGGGTCAGCGCGAGGTAGATGATGTCGAGCACGTCCTCGATCCAACTGCGCCGCCTGGTCGCATCCCTCGATCCTCACGTTTCCCCTACGCCCACCCCCCGGATGCATGCGGGTTGCTCACGGAGACGGCCTTCGAATCGCGCACCTGGTCCCAAACCCGCCGCCGATGCAGCCAGGTGCGCGATTCGAAAGGGGGCGCCGGCCCTATGCTCACGAGGTGGGGATCAGAAGGATGCGGATCGGGACGGGGACGGGGATCGTCGCCGGGCTCGTGGTGGCCGCGCTCGGGTGCGTGCTCACGGGGTTCCTGCCGCGCACGGACGCCGGTGCGCTCGGGGAACGGATCGCGCCCGTGCTGGGGTTCGTCGTCGCGATCACGATCGTCGCCGAGCTCGCCCGTGACGCGGCGGTGTTCGACGTCGTCTCGCAGCGCCTCGCGCGCTGGGGTCGCGGCCGCGTGGTGGTGCTGTGGGCGCTGGTGGTCGTGCTCGCCGTGGTGAGCACCGTGTTCCTCTCGCTCGACACGACCGCCGTGATCGTCACACCGGTCGTCGTCGTGCTGGCGCAGAGCATCGGCGTCTCCCCGCTGCCGTTCGCCCTGGCCACCGTCTGGCTCGCCAACACCGCGTCCCTCGCGCTCCCGGTCTCGAACCTCACGAACCTGCTCGCCGCGCCCGCGATGGGGGAAGGGCCCGGGGCGTTCATCGCGCTGAGCTGGGCGCCCACGCTCGTGGGGATCCTGGTGCCGGTCGCGATCCTCACGGTCCTGCATCGGCGCACGGTCTTCGGTACGTATGAGATGCCCGAGCCCCGACGCCCCGCCGACCCGACGCTGTTCTGGAGCGCCACCGGCGTCCTCGTCGTGCTGATGCCGCTGCTCGCGCTCACCCACGACGTGTGGATCCCCGCTACGGTCGCGGCTCTCGCGTTGATCGCGCTGTTCGCCGTCCGTCGTCGCCACGCCCTGCGATTGTCCCTCGTCCCGTGGCAGGCGCTCGCGCTCGCCGCGTCGCTGTTCGTCCTGGTCGAGTCCGCGCACGCGCAGGGGCTGCTCGACTTCCTGACCTCACCGACCGCGAGGGGCGACTCTCTCGGCGACCTGTTCCGGCTCGCGGCGCTGGGAGCCGTGAGCGCGAACGCGATCAACAACCTCCCGGCCTACCTCGTGCTCGAACCCGCTGCAGGGGACCCGGTCGCCTTGATGGCCCTGCTGATCGGTGTGAACCTCGGTCCGCTCATCACGCCGTGGGCCTCGCTGGCGACGCTCCTCTGGCACCATCGCGTGACGGCGCTCGGGGTCGAGATCCGCTGGGGCCGCTTCGCGCTCTGGGGGGCCGTCGCCGCGGTGCCCACCGTCGTCCTGGCCACGCTCGTCCTCTGACCCCGTTTCGAATCGCGCGCTTTGCTGCACATCCGGCCGAGATGGAGCACAGTGCGCGATTCGAACGGGGGTCAGACGCGACGCATCTCGGCGGCCAGGGCGGGGTGGACGGCGTCGAACCGGGCGGCGATGCGCTCGCGCACCTCGGGGGCCTTGTTCTGGCTGAGCTTGGCACGCGCATCGAACCGGGTGACCCGGAGCCGCAGGCCCACCGTGCCCTTCGCGGCTCGTCGGGTGCCCGCCTCGTCCTCCGCGAGGCTCCGCCCGTGCGGCTGCCCACTCTCGAAGTGGTCGGTGAGCCGGGTGAGCATGGCGTAGTTCTCCTCCGCGGTGAGGATCTCGGGGGTGCCGGAGAGGTGCGCGGTGACATGGTTCCAGGTCGGCACGAGGTCCCCCGGCGCATAGACGCTCGAGGACACGTAGTCGTGCGGCCCCTGGATGATCACCAGGATCTCGTGTCGACCGAGTTCGTGGAGCTCGTCGTCCGGACGCCCGAAGTGGCTCACGAGCACGATGTCGTCCTCGTCCTCCTCGAGCAGCACCGGGTAATGCGAGGCGACGAGGCCGCCGGAGGCCGGTGAGACGAACGTCGCCCACGGGTGGGCGCGGATGAGGCGCTTCACCTCGTCGGGGTCGGTCATGAGGTAACGGGGGGTGTGACGCACGGCGCCTCCTGTCGGGTGGGGGTGGGGGTGGGACGAGAGCTGCGGGTGCGGACGGCGAGTCCGGCGCACAGGACGACGGCGAGCCCGCCGAGCACCGTGGCCCCACCGACGTCCTCATGGAAGAGGAAGGCGGCCCAGGTGATGCCCATGACGGGCTGGACTAGCTGGATCTGACTCACCTGCGCCATCGGGCCGATGGCGAGGCCGCGGTACCAGGCGAAGAATCCGAGGAACATGCTGACCGCGGCCAGGTAGGCGAACGCGAGCCACGCGGTCGGGGTGGCGATGGGCGGGGCGGCGACCCCGGCGGCCACGGCCACCGCGAGCATCACGGGGGCGGCGAGCACAAGCGCCCACGAGATCGTCTGCCAGGCGCCGAGCTCGCGGGCGAGCAGGCCGCCCTCCGCGTAGCCGACCGCCGCCGCGATGACGGCGCCGAACAGCTGGAGGTCGGCGGGGCGAAGGGCGCCGGGGGTGCCGTTCTGCAGGGTCGCGAAGACGAGGGCCGCCGCGGACCCGAGGAGCGCGAAGACCCAGAACGAGGCGGACGGGCGCTCGCGGGTGCGCAGCACGACGGCCACGGCGGTCGCGGCGGGGAGGAGGCCGATCACGACCGCCCCGTGGCTCGCCGGCGTCGTGGTCATCGCGAACGAGGTCAACAGCGGGAAGCCCGCGACCACGCCGAGGGCGACGATCGCGAGTCGTGCCCACTGGACCGGGCTCGGCGGCTGCTGACGGGTGGCGAGGAGGACGAGAGCGGCGAGCACGGCGGCGACGACCGCGCGCGCGGAGCCGATGAACAGCGGCGAGAGTCCGCCGCCGAGGGCGACCCGCGTGAACGGGAGCGTGAACGAGAAGGCGACGACGCCCAGCAGCCCCCAACCGGGACCGGCGGCGCGGGATAGCAGTGTTCCGTTCGGACGGATAACGCTACTGTGTTCTTTCATGAGTCAGGATAGCACCGCGCGGATCGTGGCCGGCCTGCGGGCGTGGATCGCCACGGCCGCTCCCGGTGCCCGCCTCCCCTCGAACCGCGCGCTCACGGCCGAGTACGCCGCGAGCCCCGTGACCGTGCAGAAGGCGGTGCAGCAGCTCGTCCGCCTCGGGCTCGTCGAGGCGCGACCCGGGGTCGGCACCTTCGTCCGCGCCGCGCGCACGGTCCTTCCGGCGGACTACGGCTGGCAGTCCGGAGCCCTGGGAGCGGCCGCCGTGCGCCTGGACGGTCTCTCCTCGGCGCAGCGCCCGACCTCGCCGGACGCGATCGGGCTGCACTCCGGGTATCCGGCTCCGGATCTCCTCCCCGAGCGGCTCGTCCGCCAGGCCCTCGTGCGCGCCTCCCGCACCGGGTCCGCCCTCACCCGCTCGCCCGCGGCCGGCGAGCCGGGGCTGCAGGAGTGGTTCGCGGCGGAGCTGGCAGCGGCGGCCCCGGCGGGGATCACGGTGCCGACCGCCCGCGACGCCGTCGTCATCTCCGGGAGCCAGAGCGGACTGAGCTCGATCTTCCGGGCGGTCGTCGGCGTCGGCCGGCCGCTGCTCATCGAGTCGCCGACCTACTGGGGCGCCCTGCTCGCGGCGGAGCAGGCGGGGGTCGCGCTCGTTCCCGTCCCCTCCGGCTCGCAGGGCCCGGATCCGGACGCGGTCGACAGGGCGCTCGCCGAGACCGGAGCCCGGGCGTTCTACGCGCAGCCCACGTTCGCGAACCCCACCGGAGCGCAGTGGCCGGCGGCGACCGGTGAGGCCGTGCTCGACGCGGTCCGTCGCCACGGAGCCTTCCTCATCGAGGACGACTGGGCGCACGACCTCGGCATCGACGCCGACCCCCGCCCCGTGGCCGCCTCCGACCACGACGGCCATGTGGTGTACCTGCGCTCGCTGACGAAGAGCGTGTCGCCGTCCCTGCGGGTGGCGGCGGTGATCGCCCGCGGTCCCGCCCGGGATCGCATCCTCGCCGATCGCGCGGCCGAGTCGATGTACGTCAGCGGTCTGCTGCAGGCCGCCGCCCTCGACGTGGTGACGCAGCCGGCGTGGCGCACACACCTCCGCGGCTTCCGGGAGCAGCTGCGCTCGCGGCGCGACCTGCTGCTGTCGTGCCTGGCCGCGCAGGCGCCGACCGCGCTGGTGGAGGCCGTGCCGGTCGGCGGGCTGAACCTCTGGCTGCGGCTGCCCGACGGCACCGACGCCGCCGCGGTCGTCCGGGAGTGCGCGGCGCGCGGCCTCGTCATCGCGCCGGGGAGCGAGTGGTTCCCCGCGGAGCCCTCCGGCTCCTACGTGCGGCTCAACTACGCGAGCGCCGACCCGTCCCGCTTCCCCGAGGCCGCGACGATCCTCGGCGCGGTCCTCGCCGGAACCTGACCGCCGCCGTCAGGACTCGGACGGCGGCCCGGCGGGGCGGTGCGCTCGGCGTCCGGCCACCACGACCGGCCGCCCCGCCCGCTCCTGACCGGGCAGCGGACGGGAGCGCCGGCCGTAGATGAGTTCGGACGAGTCGAGCAGCCACGGCACCAGGGTGATCGACACCCCGTGCACGAGCATGAGCTGGTTCGCGAGGCGGCGGGCGCGCCGGTTGTGCAGGAAGTTCTCCCACCAGTGCCCCACGATGTACTGCGGCAGGTAGACCGTGACGACGGAGGAGCCGTGCTTCTCGCGGTACTGCCGGATGAACTGCGTCACGGGCTGCGCGAACGAGCGGTACGGCGACTCGACGATCACGAGCGGCACCGGCACGAGGTGGTCGGTCCACTCCTGCTGCAGGCGCGCGGCGTCGTCCTGCGACACGGCCACGTGCACGGCGAGGGTCTTGTCGTGCTTGGCGGCGATCGCGTAGTCGATGGCCTTCATGACCGGCTTCTGCAGATGGTTCACGAGGACGATGGCGACGTCGCCGGAGGCCCCGAAGCGGGTGGTGTCGTCGATGGCGATCTCGTGCTCGACGTCCCGGTAGTAGCGCTTGACACCGATCATGAGGAACGCGAGCACCGGGATGGCGAAGAACACGAGGTAGGCGCCGTGCGTGAACTTCGTGATCGTCACGATCACGAGCACGAGGACGGTCAGCGTCGCCCCGGCGGAGTTGATGAGCAGCCCCACGCGTGCAGAACGCCGGTCAGCGGCGCCGTCGCCGTTCGGCGGGGCGGGTGCCCGGAGCAGCCGTCGCCAGTGCCGCACCATGCCGATCTGGCCGAGGGAGAAGGAGACGAAGACGCCGATGATGTAGAGCTGGATCAGCGTCGTCAACCGGGCCTGGAACACCACGAGCACGGCGATCGCGGCGATCCCGAGGAGGATCATGCCGTTGGAGAACACGAGCCGGTCGCCGCGGGTGTTCAGCGACTTCGGGGCGTAGCCGTCGCGGGCGAGCACGGCGCCGAGCAGGGGGAAGCCGTTGAAGGCGGTGTTCGCCGCGAGGAGCAGCACGCAGGCCGTGGCCGCCTGCACGATGAAGAACGGGATGCTGCCGCCGCCGAACGTCGCCGCGGCGATCTGCGCCATGAGGCTCGGCTGCGGGTTCGTGCAGTCGAACCCGATGAGGTCGCAGGGGTTCTCGGCGTAGTGCACGCCGGCGATGAGGGCGAGGGCGGTGAGTCCGGAAAACAGGCAGATCGCGATGGTCCCCATGAGCACGAGGGTCGACTGGGCGTTGCGCACCTTCGGGGCCCGGAACGCCGGGACGCCGTTCGACACGGCCTCGACTCCGGTCAACGCGGAGCAGCCGCTGGAGAAGGCCCGGAGGATGAGCAGCAGCACGGCCGCCTGGCTGAGGCTCTCGGCCTGCACGGCGAACTCCGCGCTGGACGCGATCGGGGCGTCGCCGAGCGCCGTCCGGACGAGCCCGGTGACGATCATGACGCCGACCGAGCCGATGAACACGTACGTGGGGATCGCGAACACGAGCGACGCCTCCCGCACGCCGCGGAGGTTCACGATGATGATGAGCACGACGAAGCCGACCGCGAGCTCCACGCGGAGCGGATCGAGCGCCGGTACCGCCGAGATGATGTTGTCCACCCCCGACGCGACCGACACGGCCACCGTGAGCACGTAGTCGACGAGGAGGGCCGCGGCCACGATCACCCCGGGGACCTCGCCGAGGTTCTTCGACGCGACCTCGTAGTCGCCGCCGCCGGAGGGGTACGCCTTGATGAGCTGCCGGTAGCTGAGCACCACCACGAGAAGCAGCACGACGACGGCCGCGGCGACGAGCGGGGTGAACGACAGGAACGTGAGGCCGCCGATGAGCAGGATCATCACGAGCTCCTGCGGGGCGTAGGCCACCGAGCTCAGCGCGTCCGAGGCGAAGATCGGCAGCGCCATGCGCTTGGGCAGGAGCTGCTCGTCGACCTGGGCGCTCGTCAGCGGGTCGCCGAGCAGGATGCGCTTGGCGCGCGGCGGCGCGTCCGGGGTCGGCCTCGTTTGTTCTGACACGTCCGGCGACACTACGCCGACCGGAGGTGCCCTCACGCGATCCTCACGGAATCCCTACGGCCCGGTGGCGCTCCCTCACGGAATCCTCACGGCCTCCCGGTATCCTTGCGTCAGTGGGGGATCAGGTGGTTCTGGGGGTCATCGCCGTGGCGATCGGCCTGGCCGCGGGCGTCGTCCTCTTCGTGCCCTTCGTCGCGATCAGTTATCGTCGCCGCGGACGCCTCTCGCTCGGCCGCACGCTGCTCTGGCTCGCGGCGCTCGTCTACTTCTGGGCCATCTGGACGTACACGCTGCTGCCGCTGCCCGATCCGGACGCCATCCGGTGCGTGGGGGCGATCACCGACCCGATGTCCGTGGTGCGCGATGTGCAGAAGGCGTTCGCGGCGCCGGGCAACCCGCTGCGCCAGCCCGCCCTGCTCCAGCTCGTGTTCAACGTGCTGCTGTTCGTCCCGCTCGGGGCGTTCCTCCGCGTGCTGGGCGGCCGCGGCCTGCCGACCGCGCTCCTCGCCGGCTTCGGGCTCTCGCTGCTCGTGGAGACCACGCAGCTCACCGGGGTCTGGGGTCTGTACCCGTGCGCCTACCGCTTCTTCGACGTCGGCGACCTGATGACGAACACGACCGGAGCCGTGCTCGGCTCGGTGCTCGCGCTCGTCGTGCCCCGCTCGCTGCGCGGCCTGCAGGCCCGGGCGGATGCCGACGAGCCGCGCCCTGTCACCCGTGGTCGCCGCGCGCTGGCGATGCTGTGCGACGGACTCGCGAACGGCTTCGTCGTGCTCGCCGGGGGCGTCGCGGTGCAGCTCTGGCTCGAGTACGTCGTGCAGGACCGTCAGGCCGTTCTCGACGGCACCCTCGCCGGCACGGTGAGCACGGCGGCCGCCTGTGCGCTGTGGCTCGTGGTCATCCTCGTCACCGGCCGCTCGGTGGGAGACCTCGCCGTGCAGCTGCGCTACACCGGGTCGCGGCTGCCGGCCGCGCTCGCCCGGCTGCTGCGCTGGGCGGGCGGCATCGGCGGACTCACGGCTCTCGGGATGCTCGGCGGGGTGTTCGACGCGCTCTCCTCGGTGCTGATCCTCGTCGCGATCGTGCTGCTGTTCACCACCCGCCAGGGGCGCGGCCTCCCCGGTCTCCTCTCCGGCCAGCACCTCGAGGACGCCCGCGTCGCGCTCTCGAATCCACAGGGGTTTCCGATCACGGATCGATAACGTCGTCCTCATGAGCGTGATCCCCGTCGACGAGCACCTGATCTCCGAGGCGAAGGAGCTCCGCGACCAGCTGCAGCGCTTCCTCCGCGAGTACGAGTTCGGGATGCGCGAGGTGGAGACGAAGATCTCGATCCTCCGCGACGAGTTCACCCACGATCACGCGTACAACCCGATCGAGCACGTGAAGAGCCGGCTGAAGTCGCCGGACAGCATCGTCGAGAAGATCGCCAGGAAGGGCATCGACGACCCGGACTTCGACCGCATCCGTGCCGAGATCACCGACATCGCCGGAGTGCGCGTGACCTGCAGCTTCGTCGCCGACGTCTACCGGCTGTTCGATCTGCTGACCGCGCAGGACGACGTGACCGTCCGCACGGTGAAGGACTACATCGCCAACCCGAAGCCGAACGGGTACAAGAGCCTGCACGCCATCATCGAGGTCCCCGTCTTCCTCTCGACGGGCGCGCTGTCCGTGCCGGTCGAGGTGCAGTTCCGCACCATCGCGATGGACTTCTGGGCGAGCCTGGAGCACAAGATCTACTACAAGTTCTCCAACCAGGTGCCCGCGCACCTCGTCGACAGCCTCAGCGACGCGGCCGATGCCGCTGCCGAACTCGACACCCGCATGGAGCGGCTGCACCGCGAGGCCCATGGCGTGCCGCAGCGGCAGCTCGCGCCGCCGCCTCCGCCCGCGCCGGGGATCGTCGAGGTCTGAGCACCCCGAACGGGGTCAGGCCAGGAACTCGCGGGCGGCGGCGGACATCGCCGTGACCCCGACCTCGATCGTCGGATGGATCTCCGGCGCGAAGAACGGCGAGTGGTTCGTGGGGATGTCCTTCTCCACGGTGCCCGCCGCGACGGCCTCGGCGAACCTGGCGGGGTCGACGCCGCCCCAGAACCAGAACACGAGCGGCACCTCGGCGTCGCGGGCGAACCAGGAGACGTCCTCGCTGCCGGTGAACATGCCGGGGTCGACGACGGCCGACTCTCCGAGCGCCCGACGCAGCGCCGCCGAGACCCGCGCCGTCGCCTCCGCGTCGTTGATCGTGGCGGGGAGCGTATGCTGCGTGTGGATCTCCGGCTCGCGCTCCGCGCCGGAGGCCATCGCCTCGGCGCGCACGATCCGCTCGACGCTCGCCAGCACCTTCTCCCGCACGTCCTCATTCGGGTAGCGGAGGCTGAGCTCGAGCTTCGCCTCGGCCGGGATGATGTTGTTCTTGAGTCCGGCGTGGATCGAGCCGACCGTCACCACGGCCACGCCCTGCGGGTCGATCTCGCGCGAGGTGATCGTCTGCAGGCGCATCACGGTCGCGGCCGCCATCACGACCGGGTCGATCGTGGCGTGCGGGCGGGAGCCGTGGCCGCCGCGGCCGTGCAGGGTGACGGTGAGGCCGTCCGACGCGGCCATCTGGGTGCCGCTGCGCACGCCGATGATCCCGGCGGGGAGCGGGGTGACGTGCTGACCGAGCACCACGTCGGGCTTCGGATAGCGGTCGAGCAGACCGTCGTCGAGCATCGCCCTGGCCCCCGCGCCGTACTCCTCGGCAGGCTGGATGAGCACGACGAGAGTGCCCGACCACTCCGCGCGGGTCGCGACGAGCTTCTCCACCGCGCCGATCATCGCGGTGACGTGCATGTCGTGACCGCAGGCGTGCATGACGGGAACAGTCGTGCCTGCGGGGTCGACGCCTCTCGCGGTGCTCGCATATGCGAGGCCCGTCTGCTCCTCGACCGGGAGCGCGTCCATATCGGCGCGCACCCACACCACCGGCCGCGGGAACTCCTCATCCTGGGTCCCTGAGCCTGTCGAAGGGTTCCGCAGCACCCCGACCACGCCGGTCACCCCGACGCCTTCTTCGACCTCGAGGCCCAGGTCGCGCAGGTGCTGGGCGGCGATGCCCGCGGTCCTGGTCTCCTGGAACGACAGCTCGGGGTGCTGGTGCAGGTCGATGTAGAGCGCTTCGAGGTCGATCGTCATGGCCAGAGCCTAGCCGGGTGTGCGCCGAGACCCCGGCGTTCCGCCGAGACCCCCGCTTCGCCGCGCCGGGAGGGCGGGGTCTCGACGGGAACGTGGGGTCTCGGCAGGGTCAGTGCACGTAGGTCGGCAGTTCGGGTCCGGGAAGCAGCACGGCGTTCACGATCGCCCGGATCGCGAACTCGCTCGTCTCGCCGAGTCCGATCACCTCGGGATGCAGGAGCCACTGGAGCTGCAGGCCGTCCATCACGGCGAGGATGGCGGCCGAAGCGGCGGCGATGGTCGCGGGTTCGGTCACACCCTCCTGGGCGCAGAGTTCCCCGAACGCCGCCGTCACCTCCCGGCGCAGGGTCGTATAGCGCTCCTCGAAGTATTCGCGACCGGGGTGGTCGTCGGTCACCGACTCGGAGGAGAGCACCGTGTAGGCCTGCACGATGCCCGGCCGCTTCTCGTTGGCGAACGCCGTGCGGACGAGGTGGAGGAACAGCTCCGGTCCGTCGGGGATGTGCTTCTCGGCGAGGTCGGCGACGTCGGCCTGATCGCGGTAGGCGAGCACCTCGATGAGGAGCTTCTGCTTCGAGCCGAAGTGATGCAGCACGCCCGCATGGGTGATGCCGACCTGCTCGGCGACGTCGGCGAGTGTGCCGTTCGTGGAGCCCTTGTTGCCGAAGATCTCCACGGCCGCCTTGAGGATCTGCTCGCGCTTCTCCCGCGTCGCCGGGCGCACCCGCACCGCGTGCACGTCGTCCGTCATGAGCCCACCTCCCCTCATCCCGCTCTGCTTGCCAACCAACTTACTCCTCGGTAACCTCTCCACAGCTTACTTTCTCGACAGTAAGCAAAAGCGGCGGCCGGCGGTGATCCCTCGGCCGCGACGCCGCACAAGGACCCGTGCCCAAGGAGAAGCAATGAAGCTCACGAAAACCCTGATCGCCGCCAGCGCGGTCGCCGTCCTCGGCGTCTCGGCGCTCGCCGGATGCTCGGCGGGCGGTGGTTCCGGCGACGGCGCCGGTTCCGCCTCCCTCACCATCGCGAAGCCCGACGGCGCGATCAGCACCGAGTCGAACAACCCGTTCGTCGGCGACTCCGCGGCGTCGAAGTACGGCTACGCCAAGGTGGTGTTCGAGACTCTGGCCCTGGTGAACCAGACGGGTGACCGCGGTGTGACGCCGTGGCTCGCCGAGAGCCTCGAGTGGAACGACGACTACACGCAGCTCACCGTCGTCCCCCGCGCGGACGTGACCTGGAGCGACGGCGAGCCGTTCACGGCCGACGACATCGTCTTCTCCTTCGAGACCGCCTCGATCCCCGCCCTCGACACCGCCGGCCTCAAGTTCGAGGGTGCCGAGGTCGACGGCGACAAGGTCGTGCTGAGCTTCGGTGACTCCAAGTACGTGAACCAGGCCCGCGTGCTGCACGTGCCGATCGTCCCCAAGCACATCTGGGAGAACTTCGACGACCCGGCCACCGACCCCGTCAAGGGCGACGACCTCGTCGGCACCGGCCCCTACGCGATGGCGAACTGGTCGACCGAGTCGGTCACGCTCGACGCACGCGACGACTACTGGGGCGGCGACCTCGCCGTGCCGGAGCTGCACTACGTCTCGTACGGCGACAACACCGCCCTCACCACGGCCCTCGCGAACGGCGACGCCGACTGGGCGCAGGCGTTCATCCCGCAGATCGAGGAGCAGTTCCTCTCGGCCGACCCCGAGCACAACAAGTTCCTCGCCTCCCCGACCACCGGCTCCGCCACGCTGTTCATGAACCTGCAGCAGAAGCCGTTCGACGACCCCGCCTTCCGTCAGGCGCTCGCCTGGGTGATCGACCGCGACGCCTATGTCGACATCGCGCGCGAGGGTGCCAGCGAGCCGGTCTGGTCGGTCACGGGGCTGTCGTCGATCCTCGAAGACGAGATCCAGCCGGAGTTCCAGGGCGTCGACTACGCGGTCGACGCCGAGAAGGCGCGTGATCTGCTGGAGACCGCCGGGTACACCTGGAAGGACGACGCCCTGATCGACCCCGACGGCACGCCCGTCTCGTTCACGCTCTCCGTCCCCTCCGGCTGGAGCGACTGGAACACGGCGCAGGAGCTCATCGCCGAGGACGTGAAGGACGGCATCGGCGCCGAGGTCAAGATCGATATGCCGGACTGGGGCGGCTGGGCCGATCCCCGCGACAACGGCACGTTCTCCGCGATCATCCACTGGCTGGAGGACAGCGGTACGGCGTACGGCCTGTACACCTCGACCATGGATCCGCGCTGGATCTCGCCCGAGGGCAAGGCCGGCTTCAACTTCGGCCGCTTCGACGACCCGGAGGCGACTGCCGCGCTGAACACCTACGCCAACGCCTCGTCCGACGAGGAGCGCACCACCGCGATCGATACGCTGCAGACGATCTTCTCGGAGCAGGTGCCGGCCATCCCGCTGGGCGCCCACCCGCTGCTGGGCGAGTTCAACACGCGCAACTACGTCGGCTGGCCGTCGGAGACCGACACCTACGCGTCCGCCGACCCGACGCAGCCGAACATCGTGCAGATCCTCACGAAGCTGAAGCCCGCCGAGTAGGACTTCGACAGGCTCAGCCACCCACAGCCGGGACTTCGACAGGCTCAGCCACCCCTCTGGGTCCCTGAGCCTGTCGAAGGGCCTCCACTTCTGGGTCCCTGAGCCTGTCGAAGGGCCACCATTTCTGGGTCCCTGAGCCTGTCGAAGGGCCCGCCCCCACAAAGGACACCCCATGCCAGACCCCCTGCTCACCGTGCGCGACTTCTCCGTCGTGTACGACGTCGATCCGCCCGTCGAGGCGGTGAAGAACGTGACCCTCGAACTGCAGCGCGGCGAGATCCTCGGCCTCGCCGGGGAGAGCGGATGCGGCAAGACCACGCTCGCCTACGGGGTGCAGCGCCTGCTGCGCGCTCCGGCCGTCATCACCGGCGGCAGCGTGACGTTCCACGACGCGACCGGCATCGACATCGACATCGACGCTCTGGACGTCGACGCGATGCAGCGATTCCGCTGGGACAAGGTGTCGATGGTGTTCCAGGGCGCGATGAACGCCCTCAACCCCGTGGCGACGATCGGCTCGCAGCTGGAGGACGTGTTCGAGATCCACCGCCCCGACATGAACCGCAGGCAGCGGCGTGCCGAGGCCGAGGAGCTGCTCGAGATCGTCAAGGTCGGCCGTCAGCGGGTGCGCTCCTTCCCGCACGAGCTCTCCGGCGGCATGCGCCAACGCGTCATGATCGCCATGGCCCTGGCGCTGCGTCCGCAGCTGATGGTCATGGACGAGCCGACGACCGCGCTCGACGTGCTGGTGCAGCGGGAGATCCTCAAGCAGATCTCCCAGCTGCGCCACGAGTTCGGCTTCTCGGTGATCTTCATCACCCACGACCTGCCGCTCCTGCTGGAGATCAGCGACCGGATCGCGATCATGCGCGAAGGAGAGATCATCGAGCTCGATACGGCAGAGCGCATCTGGACGCAGCCGGAGCACGAGTACACGAAGACCCTGCTGTCGTCGTTCCCCCGGCTCACCGGGGAGAGAGGGGTGCTGGTGCGATGACCACCCTCGAGTTCCGCCACGTCACGAAGGCGTACAACGTCCGCGGCGCCGGGCAGATCAAAGCCCTCGACGATGTGAGCTTCACCCTGACGTCCGGCCAGACGATCGGCCTGGTCGGCCAGTCCGGCAGCGGCAAGTCCACGATCGCGAAGATCCTCACCCAGCTCGAGACCCCGACCAGCGGCGAGGTGCTGCTCGACGGCAAGCCCATCCCGCGCCGCGGCAGGGGCCTGCGGACCTACCGCCAGCAGCTGCGGATGGTGTTCCAGGACCCGTTCGCCTCGCTCAACCCGTACCACTCGATCCGCTACCACCTGGAGCGTCCCATCCGCCTCGACGACGTGGTGCCGAAGAAGGAGACCGAGAACGAGGTGCGTCGGCTCCTCGACCGGGTGCGCCTCGATGCGGACGCGGTGATCGACCGCCGCCCCCACGAGCTGTCAGGCGGACAACGGCAGCGTGTGGCCATCGCCCGCGCCCTGGCCTCGCGTCCCTCGCTCCTTGTCGCCGACGAGCCGGTGTCGATGCTCGACGTCTCCATCCGGCTCGGCGTGCTGAACCTGCTCGCCGACCTGCAGCGTGAAGAGGGACTCGGAGTGCTCTACATCACGCACGACCTGGCGACCGCCCGACACTTCAGCGACGAGATCATGGTCCTCAACCAGGGGCGCGTGGTCGAGTACGGCACCGCCGACGATGTGATCCTCAAGCCGCAGGATCCGTACACCCGCGAGCTGCGCGCGGCCTCTCCCGATCCGGAGAAGCACTTCGCTGCGGCGGCATCGAACGGAGGCGCGCTGTGAGCACCGCATTCCCCCAACTCGACGACGACGACCTCGTCGCCCGCGATGCCCTGGAGGTCGGCACCACGGCGACCACGGCGGAGCGCACCAGGCGGCCGGTGCCGTGGCGCTTCTTCGCCGGTCGCGCGGCGTTCTACCTTTTCACGCTGTGGGCGGCGATCACGATCAACTTCTTCCTGCCCCGCCTCATGAAGGGCGACGCGGTCAGCTCGTACCTCGCGCGCAACCGCACCGTGAGCCCCGAGGCGGCAGAGGCCCTGCGCGTGCTGCTCGGTATCGACACGGACAAGTCCATCTGGCAGCAGTACCTCGAATACTGGGGGATGCTGCTGCGCGGCGACCTCGGCATCTCGACCCTGCACGGTCTGCGGCCGGTCGCCGAGGTGCTCGCCGCCGCCCTGCCCTGGACGCTCGGGCTGGTCGGCATCGCGACCATCATCTCCTTCGCGCTCGGCACGCTGCTCGGAGCCGTCGTGGGGTGGAAGCGCGGCAGCAAGCTCGACGCGATCATCCCGGTGACGACCTTCTTCAACACGATCCCGTACTTCTGGCTCGGGCTCATCGCGATCGCGATCTTCTCCTCGACCCTGAAGTGGTTCCCGTCCTCGCACGCCTACGACAAGGGGCAGTCACCGGAATGGAGTCTCGACTTCATCGGTCAGGTCATCATGCACGGCACGCTCCCGGCACTGACCATCGTGGTCGCCTCGCTCGGCGGGTGGGTGCTCGGCATGCGCAACATGATGCTGACGGTGCTCGACGACGACTACATCACGGTCGCGCAGGCGAAGGGCATGCCCAACAAGCGGGTGCTCTGGGGCTACGCCGCGCGCAACGCGGTGCTGCCGCAGATCCAGAGCTTCGCGCTGTCGATCGGCTTCATCGTCGGCGGCACGATCGTGATGGAGATGGTCTTCAGCTATCCGGGTGTCGGCAAGCTGCTGCTCGACGCGACCAACGCCAAGGACTTCGCCCTCATGCAGGGCGTGTTCCTCGTGATCACGCTGTCGGTGCTCGTGGCCAACATCCTCGCCGATGTCGTCTACGCCTACCTCGACCCGCGCACGCGCCAGATGGAGTCCTGACATGACCGTTCCCACCACCGCAGCGAACACGGCGCCGGACGGATCGGCCGTCGTCTCCGGCATGCCCGAGACCGCCACGCTGCGCACCCCGCCGGCGGGAGCGCCGCCGCGCACGACCTTCTGGTCGCAGCTCGCGCAGGCGTTCGCGATGTTCCGCAACCCCAAGTCGATCGCCGGGCTCCTCATCCTCGGTGCGTTCGTGCTCATCGCGATCTTCGCCCCGTGGATCGCCCCGTACGGGCCGACCCAGAAGGACCGCGCGGCGCTGCGTCAGCCGCCCTCCTGGGAGCACTGGCTGGGCACGACGCACATGGGCGAAGACGTGCTGAGCCAGATCATCTACGGCACCCGCGGCGTGATCGTCGTCGGCTTCCTCGCGGCGTTCATCGCCACGATCATCGCGATCACGATCGGTGTGGTCGCCGGCTACGTGCGCGGCTGGAAGAGCGAGTCGCTGTCGGCGCTGACCAACGTGTTCCTGGTGATCCCCGGCATCCCGCTCATCATCATCATCGCCTCGCAGTTCGAGAATCCGCCGCTGATCGTGATCGCCGCGGTGCTGGGGATCACCGGGTGGGCGTGGGGCGCCCGCGTGCTCCGCGCGCAGACCATGTCGCTGCGAAACCGCGACTTCATCCAGGCCGCGCGTGCGAACGGCGAGCCGCTGCGCCGCATCATCACGGTCGAGATGCTCCCGAACCTCATGGCGCTCATCGCCTCGAGCTTCGTCGGCACCGTGACCGCGGCCATCCTCGGCCTCACGACCTTGGCCTTCATCGGCGTGATCCCGGTGAGCAACCTCAATTGGGGGACGATCCTGTTCTGGGCGCAGCAGAACGGTGCGTTCCCGCGACTGTGGTGGTGGTACGTGCCGGCAGGGCTGTGCATCGCGATCATCGGCGTCGCGCTCTCGCTCATCAACTTCGGCATCGACGAGTACGTCAACCCGCGACTGCGCTCGGCGGGCGAGCGGGCCAGGGCGATGAAGAAGAAGGGGCTGAACGTGAACGACGCCGTCACGGTCGTCCGCAGCGTGCCCCTGCCGGAGAAGAGCCCCGATCCCGTATCGTCGGCGACCTCGCCGGGCGCTTCCGGCGCCACCGACCCCACGAACACCGCGACACCGCACACGAACCAGAACACGAAGTGATGACCTCTCAGACTCTGACCACGCAGCTCCCGTACCAGGACCCCGCTCTCTCGATCCGCGAACGCGTGGCCGACCTCCTCAGCCGGATGACGGTGGAGGAGAAGGTCGGGCAGATGCTCCAGCTCGACGCCCGCGACGACATCGACGACCACGTCCTCCGGCGGCACGCGGGATCGATCCTGCACGCCTCGGACGAGCGTCTGCGGCGGGCCGCCGCCCTGGTCGCGCAGACCCGGCTCGGCATCCCGCTGCTCGTGGGCGAGGACTGCATCCACGGCCACTCGTTCTGGCCCGGAGGCACGATCTACCCCACGCAGCTCGGCATGGCGGCGTCCTGGGACCCGGCGCTCGTCGAGCGCGTGGCGCGGGCGACGGCCGAGGAGGTCGCCGTGACCGGCATCCACTGGACGTTCTCGCCGGTGCTGTGCATCGCCCGCGATCTGCGCTGGGGGCGGGTCGGGGAGACGTTCGGCGAGGACCCGTTCCTCATCGGGGAGCTGGCTTCGGCCATGGTGCGCGGCTATCAGGGCGACGGGCTCGACGACCCGACCGCGATCCTCGCGACGGCCAAGCACTTCGCCGGCTACTCGGAGACGCAGGGCGGCCGCGACGCCAGCGAGGCGGACATCTCCCCGCGCAAGCTGCGCTCCTGGTTCCTGCCGCCGTTCGAGCGGGTCGCCCGCGAGGGCTGCCGGACGTTCATGCTCGGCTACCAGACGACCGACGGGGTGCCGATCACGCTGAACGAGTGGCTGCTCAGCGACGTGCTCCGCGGCGAGTGGGGCTACACCGGCACCCTCATCACCGACTGGGACAACGTGGGTCGGATGGTGTGGGAGCAGCGGGTGCAGCCCGACCTCACCCATGCCGCGGCCGCGGCCGTGCGCGCCGGGAACGACATGGTGATGACCACGCCAGGATTCTTCGAGGGGGCGCTGGACGCGGTCGCCCGGGGGCTGCTGCCGGAGGACGCCTTCGACGACGCGGTCTCCCGCATCCTCACGCTGAAGTTCGAGCTCGGACTCTTCGAAGACCCGCGGCTGCCCCGCGATGACGTGTCCGCCGTGGTCGGCAGCGCCGCGCACGCGGACCTCAACCTCGAGATCGCGCGCCGTTCCCTCGTGCTGCTCGAGAACGACGGCGTGCTGCCGCTGGATGCCACGGCACCCCTGCGGGTGGCGGTGACCGGGCCGCTCGCGGACGACGCGCAGACGCAGCTCGGCGACTGGGCCGGCGGTTCGGGCCAGGCGGGCTGGCTCGACGGACAGCCCCGCGAGATGATCACGACCGTGCTCGACGGCCTCCGTGCGGTGGACGCATGGACGGTCACGCATGCACGCGGCGCCGACATCCTCACGCTCGCCGACGACCCCCGCGGCACGCATTTCCCGGACAACCAGCCGCGTCCTCCCGTGGTGCAGCCGTGCCTGCCGGATCCTGCGCTCATCGCGGGGGCGGTGGCCGCCGCCGAGGCCGCCGACGTCGTGGTCGCGGTGGTCGGCGATCGCATCGAGCTCGTGGGCGAGGGGCGGTCCACGGCCACGCTGGAGCTCATCGGCGGCCAGAACGCCCTGCTCGACGCTCTCATCGAGACCGGGAAGCCCGTCGTCGTGGTGCTGCTGGCGTCCAAGCCCCTCGTGCTCCCGCCCTCGGTGCAGCGGGCGGCGGCGGTGGTCTGGGCCGCGAATCCCGGCATGCAGGGCGGGCGGGCGCTCGCCGACATCGTCACGGGTGCCGTGGAGCCCTCGGGACGGCTGCCGATCTCGTTCGCGCGGCACGTCGGGCAGCAGCCGACCTATTACAACCAGATCCGCGGGCAGCACGGCGACCGCTACGCCGACCTCACCCAGGCGCCGGCGTGGGCCTTCGGCGAGGGCCGGTCGTACACGACCGTGGCGTACGCGGAGCTGGAGCTGGAGCAGACGGAGCTGCGCCTCGGCGACACCGTGGTGGGGCACGTGACCGTGACGAACACGGGGGACCGGCCCGTCCGCGAGACCGTGCAGGCGTACGTGCGGGATGAGGTGACGAGCGTGAGCTGGACCGACCGCGAGCTCAAGGCCTTCCGGCAGGTCGACCTCGCGCCGGGGGAGAGCGCGCGCGTGCGGATCGAGGTCCCCGTCGCCGACTGCACGATCGTGACCGCCGCCGGAGTCCGGACCGTGGAGCCGGGCGCCTTCACCCTCCTCGTCGGCCCCAGCTCCCGCGAGGAGCACCTCCTCTCCGCCTCCTTCGAGATCTCCCCGTCCTGATTCCCCGAGACCCCGCTTTCCCGCCGAGACCTCGTCGTGTCCGCGCGGCGGAGGCGGGGTCTCGGCGAGAGGCGGGGGGATCGGCCTCGATTTGACCTCAAGTGCGCTTGAGGTTTTACGGTGGAGGGCGTGAGTGGGACAGAGAAGAAGTCGCGATGACGTACGTGATCGCACTGCCATGCGTCGACCTCAAGGACAAAGCCTGCATCGACGAATGCCCCGTCGACTGCATCTATGAGGGGGAGCGGTCGCTCTACATCCACCCGGATGAGTGCGTGGACTGCGGAGCGTGCGAGCCGGTGTGCCCCGTCGAGGCGATCTACTACGAGGACGACCTCCCAGACGAGTGGCAGGACTACTACAAGGCCAACGTCGAGTTCTTCGACGAGATCGGCTCGCCCGGCGGCGCCGCCCGCACCGGACTCATCCGGCACGACCACCCCCTCATCGCCGCGCTCCCGCCGCAGGAGGTGCACGAGTGACCCCGCGCATCGCGATCGTCGGCGCGGGACCCGCAGGCATCTACGCCGCCGACCTCCTCCGGGCGCAGGTGCCGGAGGCGGCCATCGACCTGTACGAGAAGCTCCCCGCTCCGTACGGGCTCGTCCGCTACGGCGTCGCCCCCGACCACCCGCGCATCCGCAAGATCATCGATGCGCTGCACGACGTGCTCCTCCAGCCCGGCATCCGGCTGCGCGGCAACGTCGAGGTCGGCGTCGATGTGACGGTCGACGAGCTCCGCCGGGCGTACGACGGCGTCGTGATCGCGACCGGAGCCGACCGCGACGTGACGTTCGACGTGCCGGGAGCGGAGCTTCCCGGATCGTTCGGCGCCGCGGATTTCGTGGCCTGGTACGACGCGCACCCCGACGTCGCGCGGGGCTGGGGCCTGGAGGCGGAGTCCGTGGCCGTGATCGGCGCGGGCAACGTCGCCCTCGACGTCACGCGCATCCTCGCGAAGCACGCCGCGGCGCTGGAGTCGACCGACACCCCCGATCACATCCTCGACGCGCTCGCCGCGAGCCGGGTCCGCGACGTGCACCTCTTCGCCCGTCGCGGCCCCGCCGATGTGCGCTTCTCGGCCCTGGAGCTGCGTGAGCTCGGGGAGCAGCACGACGTGGAGGTGATCGTCGATCCCGCCGACCTCGAGCTCGACGACCACGCCGCCCGCATGCTGGAGCAGTTCTCGCAGCGCCGCATCATCGTGCGCACCCTCACGGAATGGGCGCAGCGTCCGTCCACCGAAGCCTCCCGGCGCATCCACCTGCACTTCCGGCATCGACCCGTCCGCGTCCTCGGCACGGACCGTGTGGAGGGCATCGAGTTCGAGCGCACGGCCTCCGATCCGCTCGGCCGCATGATCGGCACCGGCGAGCTCGTGCGGTACGAGGTCGGCGCCGTCTACCGCGCGATCGGCTACCTCTCCTCGCCCGTGCCCGGCGTGCCGTTCGACGCGGCGCGGGGCATCGTTCCGAACGCGGAGGGACGGGTGCTGGATGCCGACGGCACGCCCGTCCCGGGCCTCTACGCGACCGGCTGGATCAAGCGCGGGCCGATCGGGCTCATCGGCTCGACCAAGTCCGACGCCGCGCAGACCGTGCAGCATCTCGTGGAGGACCTCGCCGCGACGCCGTCCGCCCGCATCGACCGCGACCCGCCCCTGGACCTCCCCGGCGTGGTGGACTGGGAGGGTTGGTTGCGCATCGACGAGGCCGAGCGCCGCGCCGGAGCCGTCCGCGGTCGGGAGCGCACGAAGCTCGTCGACCGCGCGGCCATGCGCGCCCACGCGACCCCCACCCCCATCCCTCTCGAGGAGAGCACCCGATGACCCCCGACCCGCACACCACCCCGCACCCCGCCGCTCCGGTGCCCACGCCGGTCGGGGAGGGACTCAAGGCGGCGTTCCGCACCCATCCCGCCGGTGTCGCCATCATCACGGCGCAGGGTCCGGACGGCCCCGTCGGCCTCACGGCGTCGAGCGTGTCGTCGGTCGCGGTCGACCCGGCGGCGATCGTGTTCTCGGTGACCAGGGCGACCGGAAGCGCCGGGGCCATCCTCGGCGCCGAGACCTTCGTCGTGCACCTCATCGACGACGAGCACTCCGCGCTCGCCCAGAGCTTCGCGGTGAGCGGTTCCGAGCGCTTCACGCCCGAGCAGGGCTGGACGACGCTGCCGACCGGCGAGCCGCACCTGGCCGAGGCCCGTGTGGCCCTGCGCTGCCGGGCGATCCAGACCGTGCCCGTCGGCTCGTCGACCGTGGTGATCGCCGAGGTGCTCGAGGTGCTCACCGGCCGCCCCGCCCGCCCGCTCGTCTACATCGACCGCCGATTCCACGCCCTGTCCCACGACACCGCCCTCTGACCCCGTCACGAAAGGAACCACCATGTCCACTCCGTACACGCTCCCCGAGCTGCCCTACGACTACTCGGCGCTGGAGCCGCACATCTCCGGCAAGATCATGGAGCTGCACCACTCCAAGCACCACCAGGCCTACGTGACCGGCGCGAACACGGCGCTGGAGCAGCTCGCGGCGGCCCGCGACAGCGGCGACCTCGGAGCCGTCAACAAGCTCGAGAAGGACCTCGCGTTCAACCTCGGCGGCCACATCAACCACTCCGTGTTCTGGCAGAACCTCTCGCCCGAGGGCGGCGGGGCTCCGGAGGGCGAGCTCTCGGCGGCCCTCGCGGACTCGTTCGGGTCGATCGACGGCTTCCGCGCGCACTTCACCGCGACGGCCCTCGGCGTGCAGGGCTCCGGCTGGGCCGTGCTCGCCTGGGACTCGGTGGGCGCACGCCCGGTGATCTTCCAGCTCTTCGACCAGCAGGGCAACGCGCCGCTCGGCGTCGTCCCGCTGCTGCAGCTCGACGTGTGGGAGCACGCCTACTACCTCGACTACCTCAACGTGCGGGCGGACTACGTCAAGGCGTTCTGGAACCTCGTGAACTGGCCCGACGTGCAGCGCCGCTTCGAGACGGCGCGCACCGCAACCGCGGGTCTCCTCGTCCCCTGATCCCACCCCACCCTCGCCGACCCGGCCCCTTGCGTGCGCCCCGGCCCGTTGCGATCGTCCGCAACGGGCCGGGGTGGCCGCAAGGGGCCGGGTCGCGTTCAGGCGAGGGTGAGGAAGAGCTTCTCCAGGTCGGGGAGCGGGACGGCGTCGTCCTGCGCGGGGTCCTCCAGGCAGGTCTTCATGGCGGAGGCGATGATCTGGAACCCGGCCTTGTCCAACGCGGAGGTCACGGCGGCCAGCTGCGTGACGACAGCCCGGCAGTCGCCGCCGCTCTCGACCGCGGTGATCACGGCGCCGAGCTGTCCCTGTGCGCGCTTGAGGCGGTTGGCGATCTTGCGCTGCGTGTCGGTGTCGACGGTGGTCATGGTCACTCCCTGAAGGCCGGCTGTGCGCTCCACTATACCCCCGGGGGTATAGTGTCTGCATACCCACCGGGGTATCGAGTGAGGAGAGAACACATGTGTCGAGCAGTCCGTTGCCGTACCTGCGGGAAGACCACCTGGGCGGGGTGCGGCCAGCACGTCGATGCCGTCCGCCGCACCGTGCCGGCGTCGGACTGGTGCACGGGCCACCCGAAGGACGAGGCCAAGGGCGGTCTCCTGTCCCGGTTGTTCGGCCGATGAGCGCGCCGCTCCGCGTCGTCATCGTCGGTGGCGTCGCCGGCGGCATGTCGGCGGCGACCCGGCTCCGGCGGCTCGATGAGTCCGCGCAGATCGTCGTCTTCGAGCGCGGGCCCGAGGTCTCCTACGCCAACTGCGGCCTGCCCTACTACGTGGGTGGCGTGATCGAGGAGCGCGACGCCCTCCTGCTGCAGACCCCGGAGTCGCTGCACCGCCGCTTCCGGCTCGACGTCCGCGTCCGTCACGACGTCGTCGGCATCGACACCGAGCGCAAGAGGGTCGAGGTCATCGATCTCGACAGCGGCCACCGGAGCACCCACCCGTACGACCGCCTCGTGCTCGCCACCGGTGCCCGGCCCCGCGGCGACGAGCCGACCGGAGCCCTCCCCGCGCGGAGCCTGCGGACCGTGGCCGATGCCGATGCGATCGACGCCGCCCTCCGCCCCGGGCTGCCGGTGGTCGTGGTGGGCGGCGGATACACGGGGCTCGAAGCCGTGGAGAACCTCGTCGCCCGAGGCGCCGCGGTCACCCTGGTGCAACGCGGTGCCCAGCTGCTCGCCCCGCTGGATCCGGAGATGGCCGCCCCCCTGGCGGCCGAGGTCCGGCGCCGCGGAGTTGACGTGCGACTCGGCGTCGAGGTCGTGGCCACGGCCGCGGATTCCGTGACCCTGAGCGACGGTGCCACCCTCCCTGCGGAGTTCCTCGTCGATGCCTCCGGGGTCGTGCCCGAGGTCGGACTCGCCCGCGCCGCCGGGATCCGTCTTGGCGAGACCGGCGGCATCGCGGTCGACGAGGCCTGCCGCACCAGTGCCCCGGACGTCTTCGCGGTCGGCGACGGCGTCGAGAAGGCCGACCTCATCGGCGGCGGTGCGGCGCTGGTGACCATGGCCGGTCTCGCCAACCGCCACGGCCGCATGGTGGCCGACGTCATCGCGGGTCGGGAGGCATCGGCGCGCCCCGCCCTCGGCACCGGCATCGTGCAGGTGTTCGGCCTCGCCGCCGCGAAGACCGGATGGAGCGAGAAGCAGCTCCGTGCCGCGGGCCGCGACTTCTTCGCCGTGCACGTGCACCCGGCATCGCACGCCGGCTACTACCCGGGCGCGGAGACCCTGTCGATGAAGCTCCTCGCCGACCCCGCCACCGACCGCATCCTCGGGGCGCAGATCGTGGGTCGTGACGGCGTGGACAAGCGGATCGACGTCATCGCGACGGCGCTGCAGGCGGGCGTCACCGCCTCCGGTCTCGCGCACCTGGAGCTCGCGTACGCTCCGCAGTTCGGCTCCGCGAAGGACGCCGTGAACATCCTCGGCTATGTGGCCGAGAACACCCGCAACGGCACCACGCCGACCGTCCAGTGGCACGAGCTCGACGACGCCCTGCAGGCGGGATCGACCCTCATCGACGTCCGCGCCGCGGCCGAGCATGCGAACGGCGCCATCCCCGGCGCCAGGAACATCCCGCTGGACGAGTTGCGCGACCGTCTCGACGAACTGCCGGACGGCCCCCTCGTGGTGCACTGCCAGGTCGGCCTGCGGGGGCACATCGCCACCCGGCTGCTGCGGCAGCACGGGCGCGAGGTGCGCAATCTCGACGGCGGCTACCGCACCTGGCGGGACGCGACCGTAGGCTCCTGAGCTCGACGCGTTCACAACTCAGGAGAACCGGCGCACCTACGCCCGTCAGGGCCGGAACCGCGGTCTCCGCGCGCCGTACTCCTGAGTTGTGAACGCCGCCCGGCTCAGACGAGCCGGGAGGTCGTGCCGCGGACGTTGAGCTCGTACGGAAGGGCGGCGGGCGGGCGCACGGCTTCCGGGTCGGTGAGCTTCGCGAGGACCGCATCGGCCGCCCGTTCGCCCTGCCCGAGCGGGAACTGGTCGACCGTGGTGAGGCGGAAGAACTCGCCGAGCTCATGGCCGTCGATGCCCACGATGGACAGATCGCCCGGCACCGCGAAGCCGAGGTCGCGGGCGGCGAGGAGCGCTCCGATCGCCATCTCGTCCGAGGCGGCGAACACCGCGGTGGGGCGAGGCCCCGGGCGTCCGAGCAGCTGCTTCGCGGCGCGATAGCCGCCCTCGACCGTGAAGTCCGCCGGCTCCAGGAACGCGGGGTTCAGGGGGATGCCGGCCGCGGCCAGCGCCCGCTCGAAGCCGAGCCGACGGTTCGTGGGGATGTGGAAGTCGATGTCGAACTCGGGGTTCGCGCCGATGTGGGCGATCTCCGTGTGCCCGAGCCCGAGCAGGTGCTCCGTCGCGAGCTGGGCCACGGCGACGTCGTCGACCGTGAGGGTGTCGAGCTTCGGGTTCGGGCCCCCGATCGCGATCACGGGGAGCCCGAGGTCGAGGAGCTGCTGGGTCTCGTCCTCGTCCAGCTCGATGGACACGGCGATCACGGCGTCCACGCGCTGGCGGCGCAGGAACGTGTCGAAGACGTGGCGGCGCACGTCCTTGTCGGCGGTGATGTTGTAGAGCGTGATGTCGTAGCCGGCGCGCATGAGCGCGGCGGACACCCCCGACAGCACGGTGCTAAAGAACCAGCGGTCGAGGAACGGCACGACGACCCCGATGTTGCGCGTGCGCCCCGACGCGAGGCTCGAGGCGCGGGAGGACACGACGTACCCGAGGGAGGCGGCAGCCGCCTGCACGCGCTCGCGCGCCGACTCGGACACGTGCCCGCGGCCGCTCAGCGCGCGGGAGACCGTCGCGGTGGAGACGCCGGCGAGCCGGGCGACCTCGTCGATGCTCGCCATCGTCTGTCCTTCGGATCGGAGACGCCCGTGACACGCCCCGGGTGGAGCGCGCCACGGGCGCAGCGGGTGTCAGGCCTTGGTGTACCAGACGGCGGTGTCGACGGGGACCTCGGGGCCGTCGAACGGCTGGCTGCGGAGCAGGACGACCGCGCCCTCCGGGAGGTCGAGCGGAGCCGTGCCGAGATTCGCCAGCACGTGCACCTCGCCGCGACGGAAGGCGACGGCATCGGGACCGGCGTCCTCCCACACCAGCGACCCGGTGCCGAATCCGAACTCGCGACGGCCGGCGAGCAGACGCTTGTACAGGGCCAGGGTCGACGCCGGGTCGACCTCCTCGACGTCCCGGGCGTAGGCCGCCCAGTCCGCGGGCTGCGGGAGCCACGAGAGGCCGGTGTCGTTGAAGCCGAAGGCGGGAGCCTCCGCCTCCCACGGCAGCGGCACGCGGCAGCCGTCGCGGCCGTAGCGCTCGCCGTTCGTGCGGAACCACGTCGGGTCCTGACGGTACTCGTCCGGGATCTCCATGGCCTCGGGCAGCCCGAGCTCCTCGCCCTGGTACAGGTAGGCCGAGCCGGGCAGCGCGAGCATCAGCGTGGTGGCGGCGCGGGCGCGGGCGAGGCCGATGGCGGTGTCGGGCTTGTCCGGGGTGTTCGGGCCGATGCCCTCGCCCTGCGGGTTGTCGATCGTGAGGGCCAGGCGCGTGGCGTGCCGGACGACGTCGTGGTTGGACAGCACCCAGGTGCTGGGGGCGCCGACCGCGCCGAACGCGTCCAGCGACTCGCGGATCACGTCGCCGAGCGCCTTCGCGTCCCACGCCGTCATCAGGTACGGGAAGTTGAAGGTCTGGTGCATCTCGTCCGGACGCACCCAGAGCGCGGTCTCCTTCAGTGTCGGCATCCAGGCCTCGCCGCACAGGGCGCGGTCGCCGTCGTACTCGGCGAGCACCTTGTGCCAGTCCCGGTAGATCTCGTGCACGCCGTCCTGACCCCAGTACGGCACGTTCGACTCGCCGCCGCCCATGGAGTCGGCGTCGGTCGGCGGCGTGTAATCAGGCAGCCCTTCGGTCTTGATCATGCCGTGGGCGACGTCGACCCGGAAGCCGTCGACGCCGCGGTCGAGCCAGAAGCGCAGGATCGAGCGGAACTCCTCCTGCACCTCCTCGTTGTTCCAGTCGAAGTCCGGCTGCGTCGCGTCGAAGATGTGCAGGTACCACTGGCCGGGGGTGCCGTCGGCCTCCGTGACGCGCTGCCACATGCCGCCGCCGAACACCGACTCCCAGTTGTTCGGGGGCAGCTCGCCGTTCTCGCCGCGGCCGTCGCGGAAGATGTAGCGCGCGCGCTCCGGGCTGCCGGGCGCCGCCTTGAGCGCCTCCTGGAACCACGGGTGCTGGTCGGAGGAGTGGTTGGGGACGAGGTCGACGATCACCCGGATGCCGCGGGCGTGGGCGGATGCCAGCATCTCGTCGAAGTCGGCCAGCGTGCCGAACAACGGGTCGACGTCGCGGTAGTCGGCCACGTCGTAGCCGGCGTCGCGCTGCGGGCTCGTCATGAACGGGCTGAGCCAGATCGCGTCGACGCCGAGCTCCTGCAGGGCGTCGAGGCGGCTCGTGATGCCCGGCAGGTCGCCGATGCCGTCGCCCGACGCGTCCGCGAAGGAGCGGGGGTAGATCTGGTAGATGACGGCGCTGCGCCACCACTCGGAACCGGGGGCTGCGATCTGTTCGAGCTGTGCCATGCGATCAGGCTACTGCAAACGCTTACAGTCCCGCCACCACAGGTATCGAAACGGTTCGGCGCCCTCTCTCGCCCTCTGCGCCGACCCACCCCTTTCCGTCCGACCCACCCCCTTGCGGACGACCGGAACGGGCCGGGAGGAACGGAAGGGGGTGGGTCGACGGGGGACGAGGGGATGAGGGTCAGGGGGTGGGCATGCCGCCGTTGACGTTCAGGGTCTCGCCGAGCACGTAGCTCGACTCCGGGGAGGCGAGGAAGACGTAGGCGGGGGCGAGTTCGGCGGGCTGACCCATCCGGCCGAGCGGAGTGTCCTGGCCGAACTGCGCGATCTTCTCCTGCGGCTGCCCGTCGCTCGGCTGCAGCGGGGTCCAGATCGGTCCCGGAGCCACGGCGTTCACGCGGATGCCCTTCGGCGCGAGCTGCTGGGCGAGGCCCTTCGTGAACGCGTTGATGGTCGACTTCGTCGAGGCGTAGTCGACGAGGATGTCCGATGGCGAGTAGGCCTGGATCGACGTCGTGTTGATGATCGTCGACCCTGCGGGGAGGTGCGGCAGGGCGGCCTTCGTGATCCAGAACATCGCGTACACGTTGGTCTTGAACGTGTCGTCGAACTGCTCGTCGGTCACATCGGTGAGGGACTCCTGGAAGACCTGCTTGCCGCCGTTGTTGACGAGGATGTCGAGTCCGCCGAGTGCCGCGACGGCCTCGGCCACCAGGGTGCGGCAGTACTCCGGGTCGCGCAGGTCGCCGGGGATCGTGGCGACGGTCGCTCCCGCCTCGCGGAGGATGCCGGCGATGCGGCTCGCGTCCTCCTCCTCTTCCGGGAGGTAGGAGATCGCGACATCGGCGCCCTCGCGGGCGAACGCGATCGCGGTGGCCGCGCCGATGCCCGAGTCGCCGCCGGTGATGAGTGCCTTGCGCCCGGTCAGCCGTCCGGTGCCGCGGTACGACTCCTCGCCGAGGTCGGCCTTCGGAGTGAGGTCGGCGTCGAGACCGGGCTCGCGCATGTGCTGCTTCTGCGGCTGGATGTCGGCGTAGAGCTCGACCGGGTTGGTGAAGGTGTACTGGTCGCGGGACATGGGGTGTCCTTTCCGGGAGGTCGGGGACGGGATGACCATCGTGCGCGCGGTGCTCCGGGTGCGGCAAACGCCTTGCACGCATCCGGTCGCTTTGGTACACGCGCATGTGGCCGAAAGACACTTCCCCTGGTGCCTCTTGTCATGACAGGGTGACGAGCATCCCCCCGTGTCGCTCGCGGCATGTCCCCCGGGGGTCCTGCCGTCGAGAGGTCGTGATGTCCGCTTCCGCCCGCCGATCCGCGCCCTGGGCGGTCGTCGCCGCGCTCGTCGTCGGCGCCGTGCTCGTCGGCGCCGCCCCCGCCGTGTCCGACGCGTTCGGTGCCCGCGCGCAGCCCCCGGCCGACCCGGTGAACGACCCCGCGGCTTCGGTCGCGCTCGCGTACGAGTTCCTCGACGCGCGGGTCGACGAGTTCTGCGACGGCGAGGGCCGCTGCCTGCCGCGCAGCTACGAGGGCGGGTTCTTCACCACGCCGTCGTGGGACTTCACCCCCTCCTTCGTGTACGACGACGCCCTCGTCGTGATCGCCTACACGGCCCGCGGCCTGCCGGACGACCTGCGCCGCGCGCGGGCCGTCGCGGACACCCTCCTCTTCGTGCAGGAGAACGACCCCATCGGCGACGGCCGCGTCCGCACCTCGTACGAGCCGCACGGCATCCGTCAGGGCCGGATGGAGATCACCGGGCCCGGCACCTTCACCGGCAATCAGGCCTGGGTGGGCATGGCGCTCGCCCGCCTCTTCCACGCCACGGGGGAGGCACGGTATCTCGACGGCGCGGTGCGCATCGCGGAGTGGATCCAGGACAACACCGCCGACATGACGCGGGCACCCTACGGTTACACCGGCGGGCAGACCGATGCCGGGGTGCCGCTGGAGTGGAAGTCCACCGAGCACAACAGCGACATCGCGGGGTTCTTCACGCAGCTCGCCCAGCTCACGGACGACGGGGTGTGGGCGGAGCGCGCGGCGGTGGCGGCCGGATTCGTCGCGGCGATGCAGAGCGCCGATGGGCACGTGGACACCGGGACGCTGCTCGACGGCAGCACGATCAACACCCGTCCCATCCCGCTCGACGCGCAGACGTGGAGCCTGCTCGGCACCGGGGACGCCCGATACGGCTCGGCCGTGGACTGGACGCTCGCGCACCTCGTAGCCCAGGACGGTCCGTACCGCGGTCCGTCGATCAGCGACCCGGACGTGTCGAAGGTCTGGTTCGAGGGCAGCGGGCACCTCGCCCTCGCGCTGCAGGAGCGAGGAGCCGCCGGCGACCAGGAGCGCGTGGAGGAGCTGCTGGCCGGCATCCGGCTGGTGCAGCGCGACGCACCCAACGGCGACGGCAAGGGCATCGTGGCGACCTCGACGGACGGACTCGACTCCGGCTTCGGCGACCTCTACTACGCGAGCCTGCACACCGGCACGACGGCCTGGTACCTGCTCGCGGCCGTGGGCGACAACCCGTTCCGTCTCCCCTGACCTCGCCTATCGACCCGGCCCCTTACGGTCGCCCCGGCCCGTTCCGCGCGCCCAAAACGGGGTGGGAGGCGCGCAGAGGGGTGGGTCGAGGGAGGTGTCAGGCGGCGACGCGGGCGACGGCGGCGATCGCGCTCGTGAAGAAGTCGAGGCCGTCCACGCCGCTGCGCATCGCGACAGCGGTGTCCGGACCGAATCCGGGCTCCGTGGCGTGCTCGGGGTGCGGCATGAGCCCCACGACGTTGCCCGCCTCATTCGTCAGCCCTGCGATGTCGCGCAGCGAGCCGTTCGGGTTCACGCCGGCGTAGCGGAACGCCACGAGACCCTCGCCCTCGATGCGGTCGAGCGTCTGCTCGTCGGCGATGTAGCCGCCGTCCGCGTTCTTCAGCGGGATCACGATCTCCTGGCCGGTGCGGAAGGCGTTGGTCCAGGCGGTGTCGGAGTTCTCGACCGTGAGCTTCTGGTCGCGGCGCACGAAGTGCTGGTGGTTGTTGCGGATCAGTCCGCCGGGCAGCAGGTGCGCCTCGACGAGCATCTGGAAGCCGTTGCAGATGCCGAGGACGGGCATGCCCTTCGCGGCGGCGTCCTTGACCTCGTTCATGATGGGCGAGAGGGCCGCGATGGCTCCGGCGCGGAGGTAGTCGCCGTAGCTGAACCCGCCGGGGAGGACGAGGGCGTCGACACCCTCGAGGTCGTGCGAGCCGTGCCACAGGGCGACCGGCTCGGCTCCCGCGATGCGGACGGCGCGCTGCGCGTCGACGTCGTCCAGCGAGCCGGGGAAGGTGACGACGCCGATGCGGACGGTCACTCCGCCACCTCGACGCCCACGACGTCCTCGATCACGGCGTTCGACAGGACCTCGTCGGCGATGCGGCGGGCCTCGGCGAGGACCTCGTCGGTGACCTCGCCCTCGACCGTGAGCTCGAAGCGCTTGCCGATGCGGACGTCGGTGAAGCCCTCGACGCCCAGGCGGGCGAAGGCGCCGGAGACGGCCTTCCCCTGCGGGTCGAGCAGTTCGGGCTTGGGCATGACGTCGACGACGATGGTGGGCATGACGGCTCCAAGAGTCGCGGGCGGACGGGCGGGTTCAGTCTACCGCTCGTCGATGCTCCGCTGAGACCCCGGGCACTCGCCCACACCCCGTCCTGCGCGCGCCGCTATCCCGGGGTGTCGGCGAGAAACCGGGGTCTCGGGTCAGGAGTGGAAGACGGTGTGGAGGTCGCCGACCGTGTCGCGGCCGCCGAGGCCGTCGATCTCGAAGAGCACCGAGATGCCGGCGACGTGGCTGCCGAGACGCTCCACGAGCTGCCGACCGGCGGCCAGGGTGCCCCCGGTGGCGAGCACGTCGTCGATGAGGAGGACGCGGGAGCCCACGGGCAGGTCGTCGTGCATCTCGATGGTCGCCGTGCCGTACTCGAGGGCGTAGTCGACGGAGGCGGCGGGGCGGGGGAGCTTGCCGGCCTTGCGGATCGGGATCAGCCCAACGCCCGCGGCGATGGCGGCGGCCCCGGCGAGAATGAAGCCCCGCGCCTCGATGCCGGCCACCACGTCGAACTGCCCCGCGAAGGGCTCGATGATCGCCTCGGTCGTCACGCGGAGGGCCTCGGCGTCGGCGAGGAGCGGCGTGATGTCGCGGAAGATGATGCCGGGCTCCGGGTAGTCCGGGATGCTGCGGATCAGGGATTCGGCGCGGGCGAGGGCAGGGGAGAGGGTGGCTTCGGGCACCGGACAAGGGTACGCCGCGTTCACAACTCCGGAGAATTCGCGGGCTACGGGCCGGCGGCGCTCGAACGGCGGCATCGGATCCCAGTTCTCCTGAGTTGTGAACGGGGACCGGCGGCCATCCCGCACCCTTGACATCGTGGGAGCGCTCCCATAGAGTTCACGACAACCTTGTGGGAGCGCTCCCACAAGCCCCCACGCACCACCACCCGCACGAACCCACAAAGGAGTGAACCGTGAACTCACGTGCCCGCACCCGGATCCTGGCGACAGCCGCCGTGGCATCCGTCTCCGCTCTCGCCCTCGCCGGTTGCTCCGGCAGCACCGGCGGCGACGGCGACTCCGGCGCCAGCGCCGACGAGAAGGTCACACTGACCGTCACCACCTTCGGAACCTTCGGCTACGACGACCTCTACAAGGAGTACGAGAAGGCGCACCCGAACGTGACGATCGAGGCGACCAACATCGACACCGGTGGCAACGCCCGCACCGATGCCTTCACCAAGATCGCCGCCGGCTCCGGACTCAGCGACATCGTCGCGATCGAGGAGGGCTGGCTCGGCGCCATCATGGACGTCTCGGACACCTTCGTCGACCTGCGCGACTACGGCATCGAGGACCGCAAGGACGACTGGGTCGACTGGAAGTACGGCCAGGCGACCGACGCCGAGGGCCGCGTCATCGGCTACGGCACCGACATCGGCCCGAGCGGCATCTGCTACAACGGCGCCGCGTTCGAGGCCGCCGGCCTGCCCAGCGACCGCGAGTCGGTCGCCGAGCTGCTGAACGGCGACTGGGAGAACTACTTCCAGGTCGGCGCCGACTACACGGCCAAGACCGGCAAGGCCTGGTACGACCACTCCGGCTTCGTCTGGAACGCCATGGTCAACCAGCTCGACGAGGGCTACTACACCGCCGACGGCGAGCTGAACGTCGAGGGCAACGACGAGCTCCAGGAGCGCTTCGAGCTCCTCGGCGCCGCGACCGAGGGCGGCCAGTCCGCGGCGCAGACCGCGTGGGACTGGAACGGCGGCAAGTCGTTCGTCGACGGCACCTTCGCCACCTTCGTCTGCCCCGGCTGGATGCTCGGCGTCGTGCAGGGCCAGGTCGAGGCCGGTGGCGGCGACGCGTCGACCGGCTGGGACTTCGCCGACGTCTTCCCCGGCGGCGCGGCCAACTGGGGCGGCGCGTTCCTCTCGATCCCGGAGTCGTCGGAGCACAAGGAGGCCGCGGCCGAGCTCGCCGACTGGCTGACGCAGCCCGAGCAGCAGGTGAAGCAGTCCGCCGCCGCGGGCAACTTCCCGTCGACCATCAAGGCGCAGGAGTCCCTCGCCGAGGAGGCCACGCCCAACGAGTTCTTCAACGACGCGCCGACCGGTGCCATCCTCGCCGAGCGTGCCAAGGGCGTCGTCGCACAGTTCAAGGGCGCCGATGACTCGGTGATCCAGGAGAACGTCTTCGGGCCGGCGCTGAGCGCGCTCGACCGCGGCGAGACCGACACGCAGGGCGCCTGGGACCAGGCGATCGGCCTCCTGAACGACCTCGTCGGCTGATCATCTCGCTTCGACAGGCTCAGCGCCCCAGAGGGGATGCTCAGCGCCCCGAGTGGGTGGCTGAGCCTGTCGAAGCCCGGCAAAGGACACGCCCATGACCCTCACCGCCCCGCCGGCGGAGCCGCAGGCCGCCGCCCCCGCAGCGGCGGACGCTCCGCCGCGACGCTCCTGGCGCACCCGCGTCTCCCGTTTCGACCACCGCGCCTCACCGTACTTCTACATCTCCCCGTTCTTCCTCCTCTTCGGGCTCATCGGCCTCTTCCCGCTGCTGTACACGGTGTGGGTCGCGGTCCACGAGTGGGACCTGTTGAAGGGCGAGGGACCGTTCGTCGGCTTCGGCAACTTCGCGGCGATCCTCGGCGACGGCATGTTCTGGAACTCCATCCGGAACACGCTGAGCATCTTCCTGCTCTCCGCCATCCCGCAGCTCGCCGTCGCTTTGGTGATCGCCTACCTGCTGGACCGCGGACTGCGGACGCCGACGTTCTGGCGGATGAGCGTCCTCATCCCGTTCGTGGTCACCCCGGTCGCCGTGGCGATCATCTTCTCCAGCATCTTCAACGAGGCGGACGGGCTGGCCAACAACCTCCTCAACCTCGTCGGCATCGCCGATCAGCAGTGGAAGCACGACACGGTCCTGTCGCACATCGCGATCGCGGTCATGGTGAATTTCCGCTGGACCGGCTACAACGCCCTCATCCTCCTCGCCGCGATGCAGGCCGTGCCGCGCGACCTCTACGAATCGGCCGCGCTCGACGGTGCCGGGGCGGTGCGGCGGTTCTTCGCCATCACGATCCCCACCATCCGTCCCACGCTGATCTTCGTCATCATCACCGCGACCATCGGCGGTCTGCAGATCTTCGCCGAACCGCGGCTGTTCGACGTCTCCACCGCGGGCGGCATCGGCGGCAGCGATCGGCAGTTCCAGACCACCGTGCTGTTCCTCTGGGAACTGGCGTTCTTCCGCCGGAACCTCGGGGAGGCCTCGGCCGTCGCGATCCTGCTCTTCCTGCTGATCGTCGCGATCGGCCTCATCAACTTCCTGATCTCCCGGCGCATCGCCACCGGAGACGCCCCGAAGAACCGCGCGGCCCGACGCCGCATCCGCCCGACTGGGAAGGAGGAGGCGCGATGACCGCCACCCAGGCCCTCAGCGTGCCGGAGCGCATCCGCCGCCGGCGCGGCACCGCGAGCGGGAGCGCCGGCCTCGGCAGCCGCCCGGGCTTCCTCACCTACGGGCTCCTCGCGGCCTTCGTCATCGGCGGCGCCTATCCGCTGTGGTGGTCGTTCGTCGTCGCGAGCGGGACCAACGCGACCCGCGGCGAGACCCTGCCCCTCATCCCCGGCGGCAACTTCCTCGCGAACGCGGCGAAGGTGTTCGACGCGATCCCGTTCTGGCTCGCCCTGGGCAACTCGTTGCTCATCTCGACGATCATCACGATCTCCGTCGTCACGTTCTCGACCCTGGCCGGCTACGCGTTCGCGAAGCTCCGCTTCCGCGGGCGGGACGGCCTCATGGTGTTCGTGATCGCGACCATGGCCATCCCCACGCAGCTCGGCATCATCCCGCTGTTCATGCTGATGCGCGAACTCGGCTGGACGGGGACGATCGGTGCGGTGATCGTGCCGACCCTCGTCACGGCCTTCGGGGTGTTCTTCATGCGGCAGTACCTCGTGGACGTGATCCCGGACGAGCTCATCGAGGCCGCCAGGGTCGACGGCGCGAACCAGTTCCGCACCTTCCTCACCGTCGGGGTGCCCGCGGCGCGGCCGGCCATGGCGATCCTCGGACTGTTCACGTTCATGACCGCCTGGACCGACTACCTCTGGCCCCTGATCGTGCTCTCCCCCCAGAACCCGACGCTGCAGACGGCGCTCAGCCAGCTGCAGTCCGGCTATTACATCGACTACTCGATCGTGCTCACCGGCGCGGTGCTCGCGACCCTTCCGCTCCTCGTGCTCTTCGTGATCGCGGGGCGGCAGCTGGTCAGTGGCATCATGGCGGGCGCGGTGAAAGGATGACCCCTATGACGCGTGCCTTCCCCTCGGACTTCCTCTTCGGCGCGGCGACCGCGGCCTACCAGATCGAGGGCGCCGCCTTCGAGGACGGGCGGACGGCGTCGATCTGGGACGCCTTCTGCCGGGTGCCGGGGGCCGTGGTCGGCGGCGACGACGGGGATGTGGCGTGCGACCACTACCACCGGTATCCGCAGGACGTGACGCTGATGAAGGAGCTCGGGCTTCAGACGTACCGCTTCTCCACCTCGTGGTCGCGGGTGCGCCCGGACGGTGGCGCGGTCAACCAGGCGGGGGTCGACTTCTACAGCCGCCTCGTCGACGAGCTCCTCGCGGCCGACATCCTGCCTTGGCTCACGCTGTACCACTGGGACATGCCGCAGGCCCTGCAGGAGGTCGGCGGCTGGACGAACCGCGACGCCGTCGACCGCTTCCTGGAGTACGCAGGCACCATGCACGACGCCCTCGGCGACCGCGTGAACGTGTGGACGACGCTGAACGAGCCGTGGTGCTCGTCCTTCCTCTCCTACACCGGGGGCGAGCACGCCCCGGGGCACACGAGCGTCGCCGAGGGGCTGCTGGCCTCGCACCACCTGCTCCTCGCGCACGGCGCGACGGTACGGGAGCTCCGCGGCCGCGACGCCTCCCTCAACCTGGGCATCACGCTGAACCACACGGTGGCCGATCCCGCCGACCCGCAGAACCCCGCGGACGTGGACGCCGCCCGGCGGCTGGACGGCCAGTTCAACCGGTGGTTCCTCGACCCCATCTACCGGGGCGCCTACCCCGCCGACACCGTGGAGGACATCCGCGCAGTGGACCCCGAGGCCGTGGCGCGGTTCGAGGCGGCCGTGCACGAGGGCGACCTCGACACCATCGCCCAGCCCATCGACACGCAGGGCGTGAACTACTACCACGGCGACCTCGTGTCCGGCACGGGGCCCGAGGACGCGGCGGTGTCCAGCGGCCCGGAGACGGCGCACGTGACGCGGAGCCCGTATCCCTCGCACGAGGGCATCCATGCCGTCGAGCGCGGACTACCGCGGACCGCCCAGGGCTGGGAGGTCCAGCCGGAGGGACTCACGCGACTGCTGCAGCGGCTCTGGACCGAGTACGCCGAGCCCGCGGGCGTGGTGCTCTCGGTGACGGAGAACGGCGCGGCCTACGACGACACCGTCGTGGTGGAGGACGGGGAGACGCGGGTGCCCGATGCCGACCGCGCCGCGTTCCTGCGCGCGCACCTCGACGCCGTGCTCGACGCCAGGGACAGTGGCGTGGACGTCCGCGGCTACTTCTACTGGTCCCTCTTCGACAACTTCGAGTGGGCCTGGGGCTACGACAAGCGCTTCGGGATCGTCCGCGTGGACTACGACACCCAGGAGCGGACGGTCAAGGACTCCGGCCGCGAGTACGTCCGGATCATCGCCGCCCGGTCCCTCTGACCCGTTCGAATCGCCCGATTGGCCCCATCTGCGGCCGAAATGGGACCAATCGGGCGATTCGAAGCGGGGGTTTTCACGGCCTGGCTCCGGGTGGATGAGAATGGGGCGATGGAAGAGAGCAAGCGATGATGTCGCCCCGCGCGACCATCGAGGAGGTCGCGGCCGCCGCCGGCGTGTCCCGGTCGACCGTGTCGCGGGTGGTCAACGGGTCGACCGCGGTCAGCCCGGAAGCGCTCGCCGCCGTGCGCGCCGCGATCGACGAGCTCAACTACGTGCCGAACCGCGCCGCGCGCTCGCTCGCCTCCCGGCAGACGCACGCGATCGCCCTCATCGTCCCCGAGGACACGACCCGATTCTTCGGCGACCCGTTCTTCGCGGCGATCGTGGCCGGCATCACCGGCGCCCTCCGCAGCTCCGACTACCTGCTGAACCTTCTGATCGCGAGCGACGACCCCGGCGACAAGATGACGAGCTTCGTGCGCAATGGCGGCGTCGACGGCGCGCTCATCGTGTCGCACCACACGAGTGACGCGTTCGTCGACCGGATCGCCGACGCGGTCCCCGTGGTCTACGGCGGCCGTCCGGTGCGGCGGGCCGAGGGCGACTACGTGGTCGACGTCGACAACGTCGCCGGCGCACGGGCGGCCACGCAGCGCCTCGTCGACATCGGACGCACGCGCATCGCCACGATCTCCGGTCCGCTCACGATGCCCTCGTCGACCGACCGCGTGCAGGGGTTCCGCGCCGCGCTCGCCGCCGCGGGGCTGTCTCCTTTCGCGGAGGAGGAGGGCGACTACAGCGAGGCGAGCGGAGCCGATGCCGCCCGCCGTCTGCTCGCGGAAGGGCGACCGGACGCGATCTTCGTCGCCAGCGACCTCATGGCCCGCGGAGCGCTCACGGCGCTGCGGGGTGCCGGGGTGCGGGTGCCTGAGGACATCGCACTCGTCGGCTTCGACGACTCCTCGGTGGCCCTCACCACGGATCCGCCTCTGACGACGATGCGCCAGCCCATGTACGCCCAGGGCGAGGCGATGACGCAGGTGCTGCTCTCCCGGCTCGCGGGGGAGGACCCGCCTCGGACGACCATCCTGCCGACGGAGCTCGTCGTCCGCGGCTCCGCCTGAGCCGCACCGACCGCGGACACGGGTGAGGCCCGGTCGCGGAACGACCGGGCCTCGGTGGTGCCGGAGCGCGTCTGACGAGAGCGTCAGTTCCCGTAGAGCGAGACGACGCCGCTGCGGTCGACGCTGGTCATCGACAGATCGGCCGAGCTGCCGTTGCACTGCGGGTAGTGCATGATCGACGACGAGTCGTACGGCGTGAGCGGACGCCAGTTGTTGTCCTCGAAGCAGGTGCCCGCCTCCGGGCGGGTGTGCTCATGGCGGAAGCCGAGGACGTGGCCGAGCTCATGGCCGAGCACGTTCGTCGGGGTCCACGCTCCGGCGCTCCAGATCGAGTCGTCGATGAGGACGTTCTGCTGGCGGGCCGGCGTGCTGGGGAAGAAGGCGCGGGCGATGTACTGCGTCGTGGCCACCGGCTCGACGGAGAAGACGACGGCGTTGTTCCGCGTGGTGCAGTTGGCGTCGGCGCTGCTCACGTAGCGGAAGTCGACCTTCGAAGACGCGGACTCCCAGAGCGCCGCGCCGCCCTCCATCGCCCGGACGACGTCGGCGTGCCGGCTGCCGAACTTCGTGCTCACGCAGTAGGTGAGGTTGGCCACCTGTGCGGCCGACCACTTGTCATCGATGTTGTTGACCGTGTTGACGATGAGGCCATCGTTGAGGGTCTCGGGGCCGACGAGCCGGTCGTAGAACGCGCGCAGCTCCTTCTTGTTCGAGATCACCTCATCGCCGTTGACGACGTAGGCGCCGTCGACGTCCCGATAGGTCGACGCCGCGAACTCCTGGTACGAGGGCGCGGAGTCGTCGGGGGACGCGGCCGTGGCGGGGATGACCGCGCTGAGGCTGAGCGCGGCCGCCGCGGTGGCGGCGAGCGCGAGTTTTCTGGTGAATCGCATGGAAGATCCTCTTCGATCTGAGCGGTGCCGCGCGCCCGGTGAGCGAGCGGACTCCGGCCGGAACGGTGAGCATCGCTGCCACCGAGGGGCCGAAGCCCGCTCACGCTAACCGCGCGATTTCGACGGGGTCAAGGCGCGACACGGCCCGTCGCCCGCTTTCTGCACTCAGGTCAGGAATCGGTCAGATCGGTCGCCGTCGAAGGTGCCGCCACGGCTCGGCCGGACGTCGGCACCGGCGGTCGACGACCGGGCCTGGTCGTCGGTCCCTCGTCGTAGGCCGGAGGTCGAGGATGACCACGGACGCGTCTCCGCCACCCCCTCCATCGGCGTGAGACGCGTCCGTGGCCCGCTGCGGCGAACCCCCGCGCCGCGAGTGCTCGCACCCTCCATAGGTTGAACGAGCATTCAGTGATTAATCTATCCCGAGACGGCCCGTGAGGGAATTCCGCCGGACGACCCGGGAGGTGGACACCGCATGGCGCGATCGGATGCGCAGAATCGTCTGGCGCGAGAGCGCGCCAGGGAGAACATCCTCCAGGCGGCGATCGAGGTGTTCAGCGAACGCGGCGTCGCCGGGGCGGGCATCGCCGAGATCACGCGTCGCGCCGGAGTCGCCCAGGGGTTGGTGAACTACCACTTCGGCGGCAAGGACCAGCTCGTCGGCGCGGTGATCGACCGCTGGTTCGAGACGGTCCTGGCCTTCGCGCAGGTCGAGGGCACGCCCGACGAGATGCTGGCCGCGATCATCGACGGGGCGATCGGGGCGACAGCCTTCGCGATGCCTCTGCAGCGCGCGGTGCTCGCCATGCAGCAGCAGCCGCTCACCCATCGGCTGTTCGCGGAGTCGGAGCAGCGCTACGCCGAGGGTGCGGCGGTCGCGGAGGATGCCGTGCGCGCCGTCTTCCGCGCCCGAGGCGCCGAGGACCCGGCCCTGGAGGAGGTCATGCTCCGCAGCACCCTGGAGGGGGTGTTCGTGAAGTACTGCGTCTTCGGCGACACGTATCCGCTCGAGGACGCGCGGCGCTGGCTGCACCGCCGGTACGGTCTCCCGGAGCCGACCGCCGCGTTGCCTGGGCTGCCGGCCTCGCCCCGGGGCGAACCCCGACCCCGCGCCACGGCGGCGCTGCGGACCGACGCGTCCTGAGTCGCCGCGCTCAGTCGAGCTGCATCCGCGCGAACGCGCCGAGCACGACCCGCTCCGACTGCACGAGGTACCGCTCCAACTCGGCTGCGCCGGCCTCCGCGCCGCGGGTGAGGAACGTGTCGAGGACGGCGCGGTTCTTCCGGACGAACGGCTCGTGCAGGGCGCGGGGGTCGTCGATCTTGAGGAAAGCGAGCCGCAGCTCCGCCGCGACGTTCCGGTAGGTGCGGGCGAGACGAGGGCTGTCGGCGAGATCGACGAGGGCGACGTGGAAGGCCATGTTCGCGCTGCCGACCGCGCGCCAGGCGGACGTGTCGTCTGCCGAGACCCCGGCCACGGCGGCCTCGGCCGCGGCGACCGCGTCGGTCATGCGCTGGACGGCGGGATGCTCGGGCTCGGACTGCCGCAGAGCCGTGCACTCGATGACCCGGCGGGCGCGGTAGATGTCGATGACGTCGGCGATCGAGGGAGAGGCGACCGAGACGCCGCGGTGCGGGATGTGCTCGACGAGGCCCTGTTCCGCGAGCACCCGGAATGCCTCGCGCAGGGTGTTGCGCGACACGTCGAAGCGCTCGGCCAGAGCCGATTCGGACAGCCGGGAGCCCGGGGCGACGTCGCCGTCGATGATGCGCTGACGGAGCACGTCGGCGAGCGGGCCCTGCTGGTTCATGCCTTCATCGTAGGGCGGCATCACGCCGATCATTACCGAAAAGCAATCGCGCTGTAGCACGACGGAAACATGATTGTTGAACAATCGGGTTCTGTCCGTTCTACACTGGGGGTCACCCGACACCCACCAACGACGATGGGACCCCCCTATGTCCGAGCAGTCCGCCCCCGCCCTCACCCCCGAGGACGAAGCCCGCGCCGCCCACGCGAAGAAGCGCGCCGGCCGCAGTGCCGTCATCGGCGCCATCTTCCTCATGGCCACGAGCGCCATCGGCCCCGGCTTCATCACCCAGACCGCGACGTTCACCGCCCAGATGGGCGCCGCCTTCGCGTTCGCCATCCTCGTGTCGATCCTCGTCGACATCGCGGTGCAGCTGAACATCTGGCGCATGATCACCTCGTCCGGCAAGCGTGCCGGCGAGCTCGCCAACAGCGCCATCCCGTTCTCCGGCCACGTCATCGCCGTCCTCGTCGTCATCGGCGGACTCGCGTTCAACATCGGCAACATCGCCGGTGGCGGCCTGGGTCTGAACGCCCTCCTGGGGCTCGACCCGAAACTCGGCGGCGCGCTCACGGCGGCCCTCGCGATCATCATCTTCCTCGTGAAGAAGGCCGGCAAGGTGATGGACATCGTGCTGATCGTCCTCGGCATCGGGATGATCGTGATGACCCTCGTCGTCGCGTTCATCGCCCAGCCGCCGGTCGGCGACGCCCTGCGCCAGACCTTCGTGCCCGACCAGCTCAACTTCGCCACCATCACCACGATCGTCGGCGGCACGGTCGGCGGCTACATCACCTACTCCGGCGCCCACCGCTACCTCGACTCCGGCCACGTGGGGCCGCAGTACGCGAAGCCCGTCATGCGCGCCGCCGCCAACGGCATCCTGGTGACCGGCATCATGCGCTACGTGCTGTTCCTCGCGATCCTCGGTGTGGTGGCCTCCGGCGTGGCGCTCGACCTCTCCTCGCAGGCCGCGAACCCGGCCGGGCAGGCGTTCGGTGCGGTGCTCGGCGACGCGGGGCTCCGGGTCTTCGGCGCGATCTTCTGGGCCGCCGCGATCAGCTCGGTCATCGGTGCCGCGTACACCTCGGCGACGTTCCTCTCGACGTTCACCGCCAAGCTCCGCGGCGGCTGGCCGCTGCAGCTCGCCACCGTCGCGTTCATCGTCGTGTCGCTGGCGGTCTACCTGGCGATCGGCACGGCCCCGGCCGCGATCCTCGTCTTCGTCGGCGGCTTCAACGGCCTGATCCTCCCCATCGGCCTCACGGTGTTCATGTACATCGGCTGGTTCCGCCGCGACCTGCTCGGCGACCGGAAGTACCCGATGTGGCTGCTCATCGCGGGCACCGTCGTGACCGCGCTCACCTGGTACATGGGCGCCGTCTCGATCGGCCCCATCTTCGCCTTCCTCGGAATCGGAGCGTGACATGGCGACCATCGACCTGAACTCGGACCTGGGCGAGAACGTCCCCGACCGGATCGTCAGCGACGACGCGAGCATGCTCGAGATCGTCACGAGTGCGAACGTGTCGTGCGGGTTCCACGCGGGCAGCCCGGAGGGGATCCGCGAGACCCTGGCCGCGGCCGTCGCCGGCGGCGTCGTGATCGGCGCCCACCCCGGGTACCGCGACTACGAGAACTTCGGGCGCACGAAGGTCGACATCGACTCGGCCACGCTGCAGGCGCACGTGGAGTACCAGCTCGGTGCTCTCCTCGGGCTCACCGCGGCGGTCGGCGGGCGGGTCACCTACGTCAAGCCGCACGGGGCGCTCTACAACACCATCGCCCGCGACGAGCGGCAGTCGAAGGACGTCGTGGCGGCCATCAAGGCGGTCGACCCCTCGCTCGTGCTGCTCGGCCTCGCCGGCGGCGTGGTGCTCGACGTCGCCGAGCGCGCAGGACTCGCGGTCGCCGCGGAGGCCTTCGCCGATCGGGCCTATCAGCCGGACGGCCAGCTCGTCTCGCGCACCGAGGAGGGGGCCGTGCTGCACGACCCCACCGCGGTAGCCGAGCGGATGGTGCGCCTGGCCGCAGACGGCGTGATCCGGGCGATCGACGGCACCGACGTGGCCGTATCCGCGCAGTCGATCTGCGTGCACGGCGACAGCCCCGGCTCGGTCGCGATGGCCGCGGAGACGAAGCGCCTGCTGCAGGCGGAGGGCATCGCCATCGCCCCGTTCGCCGGAGTCTGACGTGGCCGTGCTCGCGACTCCCGCACAGCTCGCCGACGCCCGGGCCGCCCGTGCGGCGCACCGGGCCGGCCACTCCGCGCCGACCAGCGGCGTCGCCCCGGGGCTGACCCAGGCGAACCTCATCGCGGTGCCCGCGGACTGGGCCTTCGAGACCCTCCTCTACGCGCAGCGCAACCCGAAGCCCTGCCCCGTCCTCGAGGTGATCGAGCAGGGCGAGGTGGAGTCGCGGCTCGCGCCGGGCAGCGACATCCGCACCGACATCGGGCGGTACCGCATCTGGCGGGACGGCGCGCTCGTGGAGAAGGTGTCCGACGCGACGGCGGCGTGGGACGAGCATCCCGACCTCGTCGCCTTCCTCATCGGCTGCAGCTTCACGTTCGAGACGGGTCTCGTCGAGGCCGGGATCCCGATCCGTCATCAGGAGCTCGGGCGCAACGTGCCGATGTACCGCACGGCGGTGGACTGCACCCCGGCCGGACGGCTGCGCGGCGAGATGGTGGTCTCGATGCGTCCGATCCCCGCGGACCGCGTGGCCGATGCCGTGCAGATCTCCGGGCGCACCCCGGCCGTGCACGGTGCGCCCGTGCACATCGGCGACCCGGCGTCGCTCGGTATCGCCGATGTGATGGCGCCGGACTTCGGGGACGCCCCCGAGATCCGCCCCGGCGAGATCCCCGTGTTCTGGGCGTGCGGCGTGACCCCGCAGGCGGCGATCATGGCGTCGAAGCCGCCGTTCGCGGTCACCCACGCCCCGGGCTACATGTTCGTCACCGATGTGCCGGATGCGGAGTACCGGGTCTGATGCGCATCCTCACGGCCTCCGACAGCGCGCTGCTCGTCGAGGCGGACGACCTCGAGCAGGCTATGCGGCTGAACCTCGCGTGGAGCGACGTGCCCGGCGTGCTCGAGCGCATCCCCGGCGCCCGCACGGTGCTCGTGCGCTTCGATCCGCACCGCACCTCGGCCGCCGCGCTCGCCGAGGTGCTGGCCGCGACCGAGGTCGACGCCGCGGCGCTGCCCGATGCGGGCGAGGTCACCATCCCGGTCCGCTACGACGGGGAGGATCTGGACGAGGCGGCCGCGCTCCTCGACGTCTCGGCGGAGGAGCTGGTGGCCCGTCACCTCGCCGCCGACTGGCGGGTGGCCTTCTCCGGCTTCGCTCCCGGCTTCGGCTATGCCGTGAGCGGCGACCCCCTCTTCGACGTGCCGCGGCGGTCGTCGCCCCGCACCCGGGTGCCCGCCGGCTCCGTCGCGCTCGCCGGGGCGTTCAGCGGCGTGTACCCGCGGGAGAGCCCGGGAGGCTGGCAGCTCATCGGACGGACCGCCCTGGAGATGTGGGACATCGACCGGGACCCGCCGGCGCTGCTCGCGCCGGGTCGCCGCGTGCGCTTCGTGCGTGCGGAGCGGGAGTCGGTCGCGGCGTCGCCGGCATCGGCTGCCGCGACGCGCATCGACCGCCGTGAGGACGGTCCGGCGGTCGAGGTCGTGCGACCGTCGCTGCAGCTCCTCGTGCAGGACGCGGGTCGCCCCGGCTTCGCGGCGCTGGGCGTCTCGGCCTCCGGCGTCGCCGATCGCGTCGCGATGCATGCGGCGAACCGGGCGGTGGGGAACGTGCCTGCCGCAGCCGTGCTGGAGAGCGTCGGCGGGGCCGTGCTGCGCTTCCACGGCGCGGGCGTGGCCGCCGTCACCGGGGCCACGGGCACGCTCACGCTCACCGACGCCGACGGCACGGAGCGCACGCTTCTCCCCGGCGTGCCGTTCGCGACCGTCGACGGCGACGAGCTCACGCTGGGGCACCCGGAGCGCGGACTCCGGTCCGTGATCGCCGTCCGCGGCGGTCTCGCTCCGGCCGCGGCGCTCGACAGCCGCGCGACCGACACGCTCGCCGGACTGGGCCCGGCGCCGCTGACCGCGGGCGATCTCCTTCCGATCGGGGCTGCCGCGGTGGCCGCCGTCGAGCCGGACCCGGTGCCGCGCCCCCTTCCCGCGGCCGGGGAGCTGGTCGCGCTGGAGATCACGCTCGGCCCGCGCGACGACTGGTTCACGGCCGCCGGCATCGACGCGCTCACCGCGCAGGAGTGGACGGTCACGCCGCGCTCCGACCGTGTGGGCATCCGCCTGCACGGCGACGTGCCCCTGGAACGCGAGGTCGGCGGTGAGCTGCCGAGCGAAGGCGCCGTGACCGGGGCTATCCAGGTGCCGCCGGACGGTCAGCCCGTGCTCTTCCTCCCCGATCATCCGCTCACCGGCGGCTACCCCATCATCGGTGCCCTCACCGACCGCAGCCTCGATCTCGCCGCCCAGCTTCCGCCGGGCGTGCGGGTGCGTTTCACCGTCAAGGAGACCTCATGACCACTGTGCTGATCGCCAACCGCGGCGAGATCGCGGTCCGCGTGATCCGTGCGTGCGCCGAGGCCGGCTACACCTCGGTCGCCGTCTACGCCGATCAGGACGCGGATGCCCTGCACGTGCGGCTCGCGGACGAGGCGATCGGCCTGGGCGGCGACACCGCGGCGACGACATACCTGTCCATCGAGGCGCTGATCGACGCGGCTCGCCGCAGCGGCGCCGACGCCGTGCACCCCGGCTACGGCTTCCTGTCCGAGAGCGCCGCCTTCGCGCGGGCCGTCGAGGACGCCGGACTCGTCTGGATCGGGCCCTCCCCGGAGAGCATCGACGCGCTCGGCGACAAGATGACCGCGCGCCGGATCGCGCAGCGCGTCGGGGCTCCGCTCGCCGCGGGCACGGATCAGCCGCTGTCCGGACCGCAGGAGGCGGTGGCGTTCGCCGAGGAGCACGGTCTGCCCATCGCGATCAAGGCCGCGTTCGGCGGCGGAGGTCGCGGGCTCAAGGTCGTCCGCGAGCTGTCGGAGGTCGCCGACGCGTTCGACGCGGCCACCCGCGAGGCGACCGCCGCGTTCGGCCGCGGGGAGTGCTTCGTGGAGCGCTTCCTGGAGAGCCCGCGGCACATCGAGGTGCAGGTGCTCGGCGACGGGCGCGGCGGCGTGGTCGTCGTGGGCGACCGCGACTGCTCGATGCAGCGACGCAACCAGAAGCTCATCGAGGAGGCGCCCGCGCCCGGTCTCACGGCGGCGCAGCGGACGGCGTTCCACGACGCGGCACGGGCGATCTGTGCCGAGGTGCACTACCGCGGCGCCGGCACGGTCGAGTTCCTCCTCGCCGCGGACGGCACGATCTCGTTCCTCGAGGTGAATACCCGGCTGCAGGTGGAGCACCCCGTGACCGAGGAGGTCACCGGGACTGACCTCGTCCGCGAGCAGTTCCGTATCGCGTTCGGCGAGGGGCCGTCGTTCACCGAGACCCCGGCGCCGACCGGGCACGCGTTCGAGTTCCGCATCAACGCCGAAGACCCCGGCCGCGGGTTCCTGCCCAGCCCCGGACGGGTGGACGGTCTGCGCATCCCCGGTGGACCCGGCGTGCGGTGGGACAGCGGCATCGAGGCCGGAGACACCGTGCAGCCCGCGTTCGACTCGATGATCGCGAAGCTCATCGTGCACGCGGACACCCGGGACGCGGCTCTCGTCCGTGCGCGTCGGGCGCTGCGGGAGCTCGCGGTCGAGGGTCCGGCGACCGTGATCCCGTTCGACCTCCGCGCCATCGACGACCCCGCGTTCGCGACCGCGACCTTCGCCGTGCACACCCAGTGGATCGAGACCGTGCTGCTCCCGGCCCTGGAGGCTCAGCCACGCCCCGCGGTCGCCCCGGTGTCCGGACTGCAGCGGTTCCCGGTGGAGATCGACGGCCGCCGCGTGATGCTCGGTCTGCCCGCAGAACTGCTGGCCGGCATCGGCCGTCCGGCGGGAGAGGTCGCGGCCCCCGTGTCCTCAGCGGATCCCTCCGAGCTGCGGGTCCCCGCGCCGGGCACGCTCGTCCGCTGGCTCGTCGACGACGGGGCCGAGGTGGCCGAGGGAGACCCGGTGGCCGTGCTCGACGCGATGAAGATGGAGACCACGGTCACCGCGCACCGCGCCGGCACGCTCACCCCGCGCGCGGACACGGGCGCGACCCTCTCCGCCGACGCCCTCCTCGCCACGATCGCCTGACCCCGCCCCGGTCCCCCTCCGCGTGCGGAGTGCAAAAACACCCTTCCCGCACCCCTCAGACGCCCCTTTCCGATCCCGCACGCTCTGATCCCGCCAGCGCCCCCCGCGTGAGAGTGCGAATACGGTCCTCCCGCCCGCCGGGCACGCCCGTTTCCGATCCCGCCCCCTCCGACCGGGGGACGTCCCCCGCGTGCGAGTGCGAATACGCCCCTCCCGCCCGCCGGGGGCGCCCCTTTTCGACCCTGCACCGTAGAGGCCGGATCCGCGGACACCGCGCGGGCCGGGGGCGTTCCTGTCTGGAGAGTGCGAAGGTGCACCTTCCGGAGACCCGGAAGGCCCCATTTCGATCCCGCACGCGGCTCGGCCGACCAAGGCCGAGCGAGTGCGAAAACGCCCCCTCGTCGTGTGAGGAAGGGGCGTTTTCCATCCGGACCGTGAATACCCCCGGGAGGGCGCACCCCCCGTCACCCGGTGCGAGTGCGAGAACGGGCCTCCGCGGGGTGCGGGAGGGGCAACAACCGTCCCGCATGTGAGCGTTACGCGGGGTCGCCGCCGAGGGGGCCGACGGGCTCGAGAGGCTTCGGGTCGTCGGCACCCGTCTTGCGCGCGCGGGCGATGAGGTTGCCCAGGTGATAGATCAGCAGCGCCGCGACCGTCCCGAGCACGATCCCGCCGAAGGCGAAGTCGCCGAGCTGCATCGTGAACCCGGCGATGCCGATCACGAGCGAGACCGCTGCGGTGTACTGGTTGACCGGACGCGAGAAGTCGACCCGGCTGTCCACCCAGATCTTGATGCCGATGATGCCGATGAGGCCGTAGAGCGCCGTCGTCGCACCGCCGAGCACGCCCGCGGGGATCGAGTTGAACACCTCGCCGACCTTGGGGGAGAACGCGAGGAGGATCGCGAACAGACCCGCCACCCAGTACACGGCGGTGGAGTACACACGGGTCGCGGCCATGACACCGATGTTCTCGCCGTAGGTCGTGGTGCCCGAGCCGCCGAAGCCACCGGCGATGGTCGTGGCGACACCGTCGGCGATGAGGGCGCGACCGGTGTGGCGGTTGATCGCGGGGTCCTCGGTCATGGTCGCGACGCCGCGCACGTGACCGACGTTCTCCGCGATGAGCACGAGCACGACCGGCAGGAACATCGCGATGGTCGACCAGGTGCCTGGCTCGACGAAGTCCGGGAACTGGAAGTGCGGGAGGCCGATCCACGGGGCGTCCGCGATGAGCTCGGCAGGGGTCTTGTCGCCACGGAGCGGGTTGGGCACCTCGAACGAGCCGTTGAAGGCGGCCCAGATGAAGCCGACGGCGACGCCGAGGAAGATCGAGATCCGGCCGAGGAAGCCCCGGAAGAGCACGGCGAAGAGGATGATCGCGACGAGGGTGATCGTGGCGGTCACGGGGTCGAGCGCGAAGTTGCTCCAGGCGGTGGGGGCGAGGTTGAAGCCGATCAGCGCGACGATGGCACCGGCGACGACCGGGGGCATCAGGGCGTCGACCCAGCGGAGACCGACGAACTGCACGACGAGACCGACGACCGCGAGGAGCACGCCCACGGCGACCACGCCCGCGAGGGCGGAGCCGGTGCCGCCCGCCGCGACGGCCGCGGTGATGGGGGCGATGAAGGCGAACGAGGAGCCGAGGTAGCTCGGCAGCTGATTCTTCGTGATGAGGAGGAAGAGCAGCGTGCCGATGCCGCTGAAGAGCAGGGTCGTCGACACCGGGAAGCCGGTGAGCGTCGGCACGAGGAACGTGGCGCCGAACATCGCGACGACGTGCTGCGCGCCGATGGCGATGGTCGCGGGCCAGGACAGACGTTCCTCGGGGGTGACGACGGCGCCGGGCTCGACGGTGCGGCCGTTTCCGTGCAGCTTCCACAAAGCCATGCGGGCTCCTCAGGGTTCGGGATCGGGGGCGGAGTGCTGGAGCAACACTACCGATTCCTGAGTTTTCCCTGTGCGTCCCGCGGCCGCGGGGAGCGCGACGTCAGGCGCCGAGGCGGTCGATGAGCTCCCGGTACCGGGCGGCCGTCCGAGCCACGACCTCCTCGGGCAGCACGGGGGGCTCGCCCTGCTTGTCCCAGTTCGCCGCGAGCCAGTCGCGCACGATCTGCTTGTCGAAGCTCGCCATCCGCTCCGCCGGGGTCGACCCCGTGCGCCAGGCCTCGGCGTCCCAATACCGGGAGGAGTCGCTCGTGAGGACCTCGTCGGCGAGGCGGAGGATGCCGTCGGCGTCGGTCCCGAACTCGAACTTCGTGTCGGCGAGGATGAGCCCCTTCTCCTCGGCGATGGCCGCGGCACGACGGTAGATCGCGAGCGAGGCGTCGCGGAGCTCGGCCGCCCGGTCCGCCCCGACGAGCTCGACGACGCGGTCGAACGTGATGTTCTCGTCGTGTTCGCCCATCGGCGCCTTGTAGGCCGGGGTGAACAGCGGCTCGGGCAGGCGGTCGCCGTTCTGCAGGCCTGCCGGCAGGGCGATGCCGCACACGGTGCCGTGCTCCTGGTACTCGGCCCAGCCGGAGCCGGTGATGTACCCGCGCACGACGCACTCGATCGGCAGCATCTCGAGCGACTGGGCGAGCATGGCGCGATCCGCAACCTCCTCCGGCAGGTCGCCGTCCGTGAGGTGGTTCGGCACGTCGAGCTGGGCGAACCACCAGCGGCTGAGGCGCGTCAGCAGAGCGCCCTTGTCGGTGATGCCGGGGGAGAGCACGACGTCGAAGGCGCTCACCCGGTCGGACGCGACGACGAGGATGCGGGTGTCGGCCGGGTCCTCCGAGGCGTAGAGGTCGCGGACCTTTCCGGAGTAGAGGTGTCGCCACCCGGGGATGGCCTGCGCGTTTCCTGCGGACGGTGTGCTCACCCGCCCATTATCCCGGTGATGCGTCCTCTTCCGCGCCGAGGCCCCGTGTTCGCGTCGAGACCCCGGGGTGAGCGCGTCGGGACCCCGGGGTCTCGCCGGAAAACCGGGGTCTCGGCGGGGGAGAGGCGGGTGTATAGTCCATGTGGACTATTTAGCTGGGGCGACAGCAGATCGGGGGAGAGGCGTGGGGAAGAGCGGGGATGTGGTGGCGGGACTCACGCCGCTCGGGGTGATGGTGCTCGCGCTGCTCCGCGAGAGCGACATGCACCCGTACGAGATGGTGCGCCTGCTCCGCGCGCGTCACGACGACCGCCTCATCACCGTCACCAACGGCACGCTCTACCACACGGTCGCCCGGCTCCAGCGTGCCGGTCTGCTCGACGAGGTCGGCACGGATCGCGAGGGCAACCGACCGGAGCGGACGACCTACACCCTCACCGACGCCGGCCGGGAGGCGGTGGTCGCCTGGGTGCGTCGCGCCCTCCCCCGCATCGACCGCGAGACCGACGCCCGCGTCGCGCTCGCCGAGTCGCACAACCTCGACCGCGACGACGCCGTCGCGCTGCTGCAGGAGCGACGGGAGGCCCTCGTCGCCTCGTACGCGCTGCACCACGACGGCCTCGCCTCCGCCCGCGCCAAGGGCGTCCCGCCGCAGGTCCTCGTCGAGATCGAACGGCAGGAGGCGCTGCTCGACGCCGAGCTCCGCTGGCTCGACTCCCTCCTCACCCGCCTCGACGGCGACGAGCTCCGCTGGGGCCCCGACGCCTTCGACGACACCGACCGCTACCGCGCCCAGCGAAAGGCTGCACAGCAATGACCGATTCCCGTCAGACCTCGGGGCCCGAGACGGGGCCCTTCGCCGCCGGTCACGCGCCGAAGAGTCCGTGGCCCGCGCTCTGGGCGCTCGTCATCGGGTTCTTCATGATCCTCGTCGACACCACGATCGTCTCCGTCGCGAACCCGGCGATCAAGGCCGCCCTCGACCCCGACACGAACAACCTCGACAACGTCGTGTGGGTCACCAGCGCCTACCTGCTCGCCTATGCCGTGCCGCTGCTGATCACCGGACGACTCGGCGACCGCTTCGGGCCGAAGAACATCTACCTCATCGGGCTCGCGGTCTTCACCCTCGCCTCGCTCTGGTGCGGACTTTCGACGACGCTCGAGGGCCTGATCGCGGCCCGCGCGGTCCAGGGGCTCGGCGCCGCGTTGATGACCCCGCAGACCATGGCCGTCATCACCCGCACCTTCCCGCCGAACCGCCGCGGGGCGGCGATGGGCCTCTGGGGTGCTACGGCCGGCGTGGCCACGCTCGTCGGCCCGCTCGCCGGCGGTCTGCTCGTCGACGGCTTCGGCTGGGCGTGGATCTTCTTCGTGAACCTGCCCGTCGGCGTGGTCGCCTTCGTGCTCGCCTGGATCCTCGTGCCGAAGCTGAAGACGCACCCGCACCGGTTCGACCTCGTCGGCGTCGTGCTCAGCGCCGTCGCGCTGTTCCTCATCGTCTTCGGACTGCAGGAGGGCGAGAAGTACGACTGGGGGACCATCGCGGGCCCGATCTCGGTCTGGGGCCTCATCATCGCCGGCGTCGTGGTGCTCGCGCTCTTCATCGTGCAGCAGGCCCGCACCCGCAGCGAACCCCTCGTGCCGCTCGCGCTCTTCCGCGACCGCAACTTCTCCGGCGCGAACGTGGCGATCGCGGCGGTCGGCTTCACCGTCACGAGCATGTCGCTGCCGATGATGTTCTTCCTGCAGACGGCGCGTGGCCTCACCCCCACCGAGGCCGCGATGCTGCTCATCCCGATGGCCGTGCTGTCGGGCGTGCTCGCCCCGGTCGCCGGGAAGATCCTGGACCGTGTCGACCCACGCATCATCCTCGTCCCCGGCCTGCTCTGCGTCGCGGGTGCCCTGGTCTGGTACTCCGCCCTGACCACGATGGACACCCCGATCCTGATGTTCCTGCTGCCGTCCGCGCTGATGGGCATCGGCAACGCGGGCATGTGGGGGCCGCTGGCGACCACGGCCACGCGCAAGCTGCCGCCGCGGCAGGCCGGTGCCGGCGCGGGCATCTACAACACCACGCGCACCATCGGCTCGGTCATCGGCTCCGCCTCGATCGCCGCGTTCATGCAGTCGCGGCTGGAGGCCAACCTCCCCGGTCTGGCCGACGCTCCGGCCGGCACGGGCAGCGGCGCGCTGCCCCCGCAGGTCGCGGAGGGCTTCGCGGCCGGCATGTCCGAGACGCTGCTGCTCCCCGCCGGTGTGATCCTCATCGCGCTGGTCGCCTCGCTGTTCCTCCGTGGGCAGGATCGGAAGGACGAGGCCGTCGCCGCGACCCCTCCGGCGTGACCGCGATGACCCCGACACGCCGGTATCCACGCGGGTTCCGGCAGTGTCGGGCGTCTCTCCGAGATTCCGGTGCGCGGGAGGTGCAGGGTTAGGGTGGATGGTCGGCGGCCGCCGGGCCGCCCTTCCGAACCCCGAGGAGCACTCGACGTGAGCCGCCATCCATCCTCTCCGCCGAGCCGTCTGCGGCGGTTCGGCCGCACCGCCGGCGCGACCGCTCTCGCCGCGCTCGTCGCCGCCGGGGCGCTGCTCGCCGGAGCCGCGCCCGCCACCGCGGCCGACGACGGTGAGACCTACGTCATCGGCACCGACACGACCTTCGCGCCGTTCGAGTTCACGAACGAGTCCGGCGACCTGGTCGGCATCGACATGGATCTCCTGCGCGCGATCGCCGAGGACCAGGGCTTCGACGTGGAGATCCGCCAGCTCGGGTTCGACGCCGCCGTGCAGGCGCTGCAGTCGAACCAGGTCGACGCCGTCATGGCCGGGATGTCGATCACCGAGGAACGCCAGCAGACCTTCGACTTCAGCGACCCGTACTTCACGAGCGGCGTGCAGCTGGGCGTGCTCGAGTCCAGCGACATCGAGTCCCTCGACGACCTCGACGGCAAGACCGTCGCGGTGAAGACCGGCACCCAGGGGCAGACCTTCGCCGAGGAGAACGCCGACGAGTACGGCTTCCGCATCACGCCCTACCAGGACACGACCGACATGGTCGACGCGGTCAAGGCGGGTCAGGCCGTCGGCTACTTCGAGGACTTCCCCGTGCTCGCCTACGGCATCCAGCAGGGGTCCGGCTTCCGCCTCGTCGGCGAGCCGGCGCTCGGTGGCGAGTACGGCTTCGCGGTGAACAAGGGCGAGAACGCCGAGCTCCTGGAGATGTTCAACGCCGGCCTCGCCAACCTGCAGGACTCCGGCGCGTACGACGAGATCGTGGACACCTACCTCGCGACGGGTGACGACGCGCAGGAGGCGCAGCCCACCGACATCATCTCGGTCGCGGTGAAGTACTGGCCGGCCCTGATGCAGGGTCTGTGGCTCACCATCCTCGCCACGATCGTCGCGGTGATCGCAGCCTTCATCCTCGGGATCATCTTCGGCTTCGGACGACTGTCGAAGTTCGCGCCGTTCCGCTGGATCGCGACCGCCTACGTCTACGTCTTCCGCGGGACCCCGATCCTGATCCAGGCGTTCTTCGTGTTCTTCGCCATCCCGCAGCTCATTCCGGACCTCAAGTTCGACCCGTTCGTGGCCGGTGCGATCACCCTGTCGTTGAACACCGGTGCGTACATGACGGAGATCATCCGCGGCGGAATCCAGGCCGTCGACCCCGGTCAGGCGGAGGCGTCGCGCTCGCTCGGCCTCAGCCACTGGAAGACGATGCGCAAGGTCGTGCTGCCGCAGGCGTTCCGGATCATGATCCCGTCGTTCGTGAACCAGGGCATCATCACGCTGAAGGACACCTCGCTCATCAGCGTCATCGGTCTCGCCGAGCTGACGTTCGTCTCGCGACAGATCATCGCCTCGACGTATCTCTCGGCGCAGGTGCTGACGATCGTCGCCATCATCTACTTCGTCGTGATCACGCTGCTGACGCTGCTCGCGAACCGCCTGGAGAGGAAGGCCAACGCATGAGCAAGATCGAGGTCAGGGACCTGCACAAGTCGTTCGGCGACAACGAAGTGCTCAAGGGCATCGATCTCACGGTCGAGGACGGTGAGGTCATCGCCGTGATCGGCCCCTCCGGCTCGGGCAAGTCGACGCTGCTGCGCTGCCTCAACAAGCTCGAGGAGCCGACGTCGGGGCACGTGATCATCGACGGGGTCGACCTCACCGACAAGAGCGTGAAGCTGGACGAGGTGCGTCAGCGCATCGGCATGGTGTTCCAGCACTTCAACCTGTTCCCGCACATGACCGTGCTGGAGAACATCACGCTCGCCCCGGTCGAGCTCGGCCGCATGACGAAGGCCGAGGCCCGCGACCGCGCCCGCTCGCTGCTCGAGCGCGTCGGCCTGTCGGAGAAGGCGGACGCGAAGCCCGCGTCGCTCTCCGGCGGTCAGAAGCAGCGCGTGGCCATCGCCCGTGCACTCGCGATGGACCCGGAGATCATGCTGTTCGACGAGGCCACCAGCGCCCTCGACCCGGAGATGGTCGGCGAGGTGCTGCAGGTCATCCGCGACCTCGCCGAGGGCGGCATGACCATGGTGCTCGTGACCCACGAGATGGGCTTCGCGCGCGAGGTGTCCGACCGCACGGTCTTCATGGACGGCGGCGTCGTGGTCGAGGAGGGCACCCCCGCCGACCTGTTCGGCGCCCCCAAGAACGAGCGCCTTCAGGACTTCCTGTCCAAGGTCCTCTGACCCCGTTCGAGTCACTCAAATGGCTGCATCCCCGGTCGGGATGCAGCCATTTGCGCTACTTCAACGGGGACGGTCGCCGACGGTCCCGGGCTTCGAGTCGCTTGAATGGCTGCATCCCCGGTCGGGATGCAGCCATTTGCGTTACTTCAACGGGGACGGTCAGTCAGCGACGCGGGCAGCGATGTCGGTGCGGTGGTGGGACCCCTCGAGGCGGATGCGGCCGAGGGCGTCGTAGGCGCGGTCGCGGGCGGTGCGGAAGTCCGGGGCCACGGCGACGACGTTCAGCACACGGCCACCCGTCGCGATGAGCGAACCCCCCGGGGCGTCGGGGCTCGCGGTCGCGGCGTGCACCAGGCGGACCCCCTCCACGGCGGCGGCCTCGTCCAGACCCTCGATCGGACGCCCGGTCTGCGGCGCCTCCGGATACCCCTCGCTCGCCAGGACCACGGTGATCGCGACCTCATCGCGGAACACGGGCTCCGGCTGGTCCTCGAGGGTGCCGGAGGCGGCGGCGAAGAGGAGCTGGGACAGCGGGGTCTCCAGTCGCGGGAGCACGACCTGGGTCTCCGGGTCGCCGAAGCGCGCGTTGAACTCGATCACGCGCACGCCCTGCGGGGTGAGGATGAGACCGGCGTAGAGGAGTCCGATGAACGGGGTCCCCTCCGCGTCGAGCTGCCGGACGACCGGGAGGGCGACGTCGCGGGTGACCTCTTCCACGAACGCCTGCTCGCTGCCGAACTGCTCCGCGAGCCAGGGCAGCGGCGAGTACGCCCCCATGCCGCCGGTGTTGGGGCCGGCGTCGCCGTCGAGGGCCCGCTTGAAGTCCTGTGCCGGGCTGAGGGCGCGCACGGTGTCGCCGTCGCTGAGGAAGAACAGTGAGACCTCGGGGCCGGACAGGAACTCCTCGACGAGGACGGGGCCGGCCGGGAGGTACTGCTCCGCGTGCGCCACGGCCTCGGCGCGGTCGGAGGTGACGATGACGCCCTTGCCCGCGGCGAGCCCATCGGCCTTGACGACATAAGGGGCGCCCAGCTCGTCGAACGCGGCCTCGACCTCGCCGACCGTGGCGGCGCGGACCGCGCGGCCCGTCGGCACACCGGCGGCGTCCATGACGCGCTTGGCGAAGGCCTTGGAGCCCTCGAGCTGCGCGGCGGCCTTGCCCGGACCGAACACGGGGATGCCGCGACCGCGGAGCTCGTCCGCGACGCCTGCCACGAGAGGGGCCTCCGGGCCGATGACGACGAGGTCGATCGCGTGCTCGTTCGCGAAGGCGGTGACCGCGGCGCCGTCGAGCGGGTCGAGGGCGACGGGTGTCGCGTCCTGCGCGATGCCGGCGTTGCCGGGGGCGACGAGGATCTCGTGCGCGGTGGACTCGGCGCGCAGCGCCAGGATGATCGCGTGCTCACGGGCACCGGAACCGAGGACGAGGATCTTCACCCGTCCAGCCTATCGAGGCACGTGCGCGGGGTTTCGGCCCGTCCCGCGTTCACAACTCAGGACGATCGGCGCGGCAGCCGGGATCCGACGGCATATCCGGACCGATCCGCCGCGGTTCTCCTGAGTTGTGCACGGAGGTCGGCGGGGTCAGAGCGCGATCGGCCGCTCGGCCGCGGTGTCCCAGGGCACGGTCCACCCGGTCGCGTCGAACAGCGCGTCGAGCACCATGGCGGTGAAGCCCCACACGATCGTGCCGTCGACGTCGAACGCAGGTCCGCGGAACGTGCGGCCGGCACGGGAAAGGGTCGAGGTGAAGCGGGTCGCCGGGTCGAGGAGCTGCGCAACGGGGACGCGGAACACCTCGACGGTCTCCGCGTGGTCGACGGCGACGACGCGTGACGGCGACTGCCACCAGGCGAGCACAGGGGTGACGAGGTGGTTGCTCGCGGCGAGGGGGATCACGGGAAGCGTGGCGAGCACCTCGACCCCCGCGGGATCGAGGCCGGTCTCCTCCTCGGCCTCGCGCAGCGCCGTGGCGACCGCGTCGGCATCGGCCGCTTCGGCGCGCCCGCCGGGGAAGGAGACCTGGCCCGGATGCGAGGAGAGGGTCGGGGCGCGACGCTGCAGCAGGACGTCGAGGTCGCGCGCGACGGCCGCGTCGACGGTCGGTGCGGGGATGCGGTCGAGGACGCCGAAGAGGATGAGCACCGAGGCGTCGTGGGCGCGGCCCGGATCCGCGAGCGGAGGGATCGGCACGCTCCAGGAGTGGTCGGCCGCGGCGGCGAGCAGCTCGGCGCGGGCGCCCTGCGGATGCATGCTCATGCCATCGAGCTTATGACCGGGGCCGCCGCAGCGGATCTAGGGTGGGGGGATGGCCAGGAAGATCGACATCGTCGACGGACGCGCGGCGCTCGGTGCCGTGCGCGACGCCGAGGCCGCGGGGACGAAGCCGGCGCGGCCGGAGCTCGCCACCGCGGTGCGCTACCTGCTGCAGCTGCTCGATGAGAAGGCGCCGGGCAACAGCGTCGAGGTGCGCGTCCCGCCGTTCGGAGCCGTGCAGGTGATCCAGGGCCCGCGGCACACGCGTGGGACTCCGCCGAACGTGGTGGAGATGGACGCCGCCACGTGGATCGCGGTCGCCACCGGCGCGGAGGCATGGGCGGATGCCGCGACGGCCGGGCGCATCCACGCCTCGGGCACGCGTGCGGATCTCACCGGCGTCCTCCCGCTGCGCCCCTAGCGCCGGGCCACGACGAGCGGCACCCCGGTCAGCGGGTGCGGGAAGACATCGACGGGCTGTCCGTAGACCTCCTCGATCCGTGCGGCCGTGAGGACCTCGTCCGGCGTGCCGGTGGCGGCGACCCGACCGCCCGTGAGCAGAGTGACGCGGTCGGCGTGCGCGAGCGCGGCGTTGAGGTCGTGCAGCACGACCGCGACCGCGACCCCGGCCTCCGCCTGGGTGCGGACCACGCGCATGACGTCTTCGTGATGCTTGAGGTCCAGGGCCGCCGTCGGCTCGTCGAGCAGCAGGATCCCGGTGCTCTGGGCGAGCACGCGGGCCAGCGCCACCCGCGCGCGCTCACCGCCGGAGAGCGAGGGGACGGAGCGCTCCCGCAGCGCCGTGACCTCGGTCGTCGCCATCGCCGCCGCCACGGCGCTGTCGTCCTCCTCGGCGGCCGGACTCCGCGCCCACGGCGTGCGCCCCATCCGCACGACCTGCTCGACCGTGAAGGGGAAGGTGACGGCGTTCTCCTGCAGCAGCACGGCGCGTTGCCGGGCGAGATCGCGGGGACGCGTCCCCGCGACGGGGCGGCCGTCGAGGAGGACGGTGCCGGACGCCGGAGCGACGTCCCCCGCGAGCACGCCGAACAGGGTCGATTTGCCTGCGCCGTTCGGCCCGACGAGGGCGTGCACCTCGCCGGCGTGGATGTCGATGGCCGCGTCGTCGAGGATGGCGCGTCCGTCCCCGACGCGCACCGTGAGCCCCTGGCCCCGCAGGCGCGGACTCACGCCCATCCCCCCGACCGCCGCCGCGTCCGCACGAGGAGCCAGAGGAAGAACGGGCCGCCCACGAGGGAGGTGATCATGCCGATGGGGAGGTCTGCGAGCGGTACGGCCGTGCGCGCCACGAGGTCGGCGGCCGCGATGAGGAGGGCGCCGCCGAGGGCGGAGGCGATCACGAGCGGAAGGTGTGCGGGGCCGATCAGCATCCGCATGAGGTGGGGCACCACGAGACCCGCGAACCCGATGATCCCCGCGAAGGCGACCGCGGCGCAGACGAGCAGTGCCACCGTGACGATGACGACCATCCGCAGCAGCTCGACCGGCACGCCGAGATGTCGGGCGGTGCGCTCGCCGAGGGCGAAGAGGTCCAGACCCGGCGCCACGATCAGGGCGACGACGATCCCGATCGCCACGAGCGGTGCGACGAGCTGGATGTTCGACCAGAGGGCGCCGTTCAGCGAGCCGAGCTGCCAGAACACGATCTGCTCGCGCGTCGACGTCGTGCCGAGGAACGTGAGGAAGGCCATGCCGGCGCCGGCGATGGCGTTGATCGCGATGCCGGTGAGCAGCAGCGTGACCACTTCGGTGCGACCGCCGGAGCGGCTCAGGAGGTAGACGGAGAAGACGGCCGTGAGACCGCCGAGGAAGGCGAAAGCGGGCGTGGTCCACATGCCGAAGGTGGCCAGACCGAACGTGATGCTGGCCGCCGCTCCGAGCGCCGCGCCGGAGGAGACGCCGACGACGCCGGCGTCCGCGAGAGGGTTGCCGAAGATGGCCTGCATGAGCACGCCGGAGACCGCGAGCGCGGCGCCGACGAGCAGGCCGAGGACCAGTCGGGGGAGGCGGAGGTTGTAGATCACGCCGTCGTCGGTCGCCGCGGCCGGAGTCTCGGCGGTGTCGATGCCGAGGCCGCGCAACAGGACGTCCAGGAGCGCGGTCGGGGACAGGTCGTACTGCCCGCTCGTGATCGACGCGACGCCCGTGACGAGAAGGCCGATGACGAGGGCGACGACGACCGTCGCGAAGCGCAGTCCCCGATGCCGGGTCGGCGTCGGGGTGACGACCTCGCCGGTCACGAGGCCGGTTCCGGCGCGTACAGGGCTCGCGCGAGGGCGCTGATCACGTCGGCCGACCGCGGCCCGAAGCTGAGGATCTCGGCGTCGGCCATGTCGATCACGCGGCGATGCGCTCCTGCGGGGGTCTCGGCGATGGCGGGGATGCGTTCGATGAGCCCGTCGACGCCGCCGACCGATTCCAATCCGTCCGTCATCATCACGAGCACGTCGGGTTGCGCGGCGACGAGTGCTTCCGCGGTCATCGGCTTCATGCCCTCCCAGCCGATCTCCTCCGCGACGTCCACACCGCCGACCGCATCGATGAGGGAGTCCGCCCCGGAGTCCTCGCCGAAGATGTAGTACACGTTGGCGCTCCCGCGCACGTACAGGAAGAGCATGCGTGCGCGGTCCGTCTCCGCGGACGGGGTGACGTCGGCGATCTCCGCGATGGCGGCGTCGAGCTCGGCGTCGAGGCGGGCGCTGAGTGCCGTGCCGCGCGTCGGGACGCCGAGGGCCGTGGCGATCTCCGTCACGAGCGCGTCGGTGGTGTCGATCCGGCGGTCGCTGGAGATGACGACGACCGCGATGCCCGCATCCCGCAGCTGCTGGCGGACCTCCTTCGGGCCGATCGTGGTGTCGGTGAGCACGACGGTCGGGGCCAGTTCGAGGATGGCCTCCGGGTTGAGCGTGTGCCCGGTCTTGGTGACGACCGGGAGATCCTCGGTGCCGGGGAACTGCGTGGACGCGTCGCGTCCGACGACCTGATCGCCGAGCCCGAGCGCGAACACCGTGGCGGCGATCGTGCCGGAGATGTCGATCGGGAGGATGCGGTCGGTGTCCGTGATCTCGACCTCGCGGCCTTCGCTGTCGGTCACGGTGACCGGGAGCGCCGGGGCGGTGTCGTCTTCGACGGGCGCGACCGCGTGACTCGCGAGGCACGCGGTCGAGGGGCCTGTCGCTGCGCGCACGTCGGCGACCAGGTCGAGATCGGCGAGAGGAGTCGAGGCCTGCGGGCAGGCGTCGTCGACAGGGGGTGCCGCCGCCCCGGGGCCGGAGTCCGCCCCGGCGCACGCGGCCAGTCCGAGGGCCAGCGCGGCGGCGAGAAGCAGGGCAGGGGTGCGTCGCATTAGGCAAGGCTATCCTAAAACTTGACGCCCTCACTGGCGCCCCTCTACGCTCGGGATCGGCGGCTTGCTTAGCCAAGCCTAACCAAAGTCCACCTTCGCCCGACTGCCGTGCGGCGCCGCAGGGCGCGCGATCGATCGCGCCCGGCGCGCCGCGGAGAACCGTGAACGCCACAGCACATACCCCCTCAGCGAGCACACGCCTGCGTGTCCTGCTCGCCGCCCTCGTCTCCTTCGTCCTCGTCGCCGCTGGGGCGATGGTCAGCTCGCCGGCCCACGCGGCCGCGGCGACCGTCACCGCGGCGGTCTCGTCCGCCGACACCAGCGGCCTCACCGTGCAGGTGCGGGTCGAGGGTCTGCCGGACGTGACGGGCGTCTATGCCGCACTGATCGTGTCGGGCACCGAGAGCGGCATCTCCGCCGGGGGTGGCTACGCCGCGTTCGCGCTGCCCTTCCCGAGCGTGCAGCAGGGGGCCACGTCCTTCACGCTGCAGGCGCCCGTGGCGTCCCTGGACCGGACGAAGACGTACGAGGTGCTCGTCTGGCAGCAGCACACCGCGCCGACAGCCGCCACGATCTACGGCCGCGGCGACGTCACGGTGACGTCTGCGCAGTGGGACACGGTATTCGGAACGACGCCCGTCCAGCCGGGCGAGACGGAGCCGGGAGAGACGACTCCAGGCGAGACGGAGCCCGGTGAGACCGAGCCCGGTGAGACCGAGCCCGGTGAGACCGAGCCTGGTGAGACCGAGCCTGGTGAGACGGAGCCCGGGGAGACGGAGCCGGGAGAGACGGCCCCGGGAGAGACCGAGCCGGCGCCCGCCGAAGCCGCCATCGAGGTGTTCCTCGCCGACGGCACCACGCCCGCTGCGGGCGCTCGCCTCCAGGCCGGCGACGAGATCATCGTCAAGGGCACCGGATACGACCCGACCGCGAACGTCGGCGGACGCGGCGTCCCGATCCCGTCGAACCTGCCCCAGGGCACCTACGTGGTCTTCGGCAACTTCGCGTCCACGTGGCAGCCCTCACAGGGGGCGCCGTCCTCGGCGCGTTCGATCGGCGCACAGGCCTGGGCGCTCGCCGAAGGCGTGCTGGCCCAGGTCCCGACGCAGTACCAGGGCGCGATCCGCGCGCAGTGGGTGGACATCTCGCCCGAGGGCTCGTTCCAGGTCGCGCTGACGCTGAAGGACACCCCGGCGACGCCCGGCTCCTACGGGGTGTACACCTACCCGGCAGGCGGTGTCGTCAACGCCGACCAGGAGCGCAGCGTCGCTCTGGACTACCGCATCGCCTCGGGGCTGACGACCACAGTGAAGGCGGCGACGGCCGAGGACGGCCTCACGGTCACGGCCGCGGCGACGAAGCTCGGTGCCGTCACCGGTGCCTACGCCGCGCTGATCGAGAAGGGCGCGGAGGCCGATGTCACCGCCGGCGGCGGCTTCCTCGCGATGCAGTACGTGCGCGGCATCACGGGCGGCGGCTTCACCGTCGACCTGACCGCGGCGGCGAGTGCTCTCGATCGGTCGAAGGCCTACGAGGTGATCGTCTGGCAGCAGCACACGATGCCGAACGCGGACACCATCTACGCACGCTCCACCGTCACCGTCACCGACGCGCAGTGGAACGCCCTGCTGCCCTCCTCCGGACCGACGGTCACGACCGCCGTCACCGGCGCCACCGCCGCGGACGGGCTGACGGTGAAGGTCACCGCCGCCGACCTCGGCGCGGTCACCGGCGCCTACGTGGCGCTCATCGAGACGGGGACCGAGGCCGACGTGACCGCAGGCGGCGGCTTCCTCGCCATGCAGTACGTCCGGAACATCGGCTTCGGAGCCTTCGCGGTCGACCTGAACGCGGCGGCGAAGAACCTCGACCGGTCGAAGGCGTATGAGGCGATCGTGTGGCAGCAGCACACGATGCCGACCGCCGACACCATCTACGCGCGCGGAGCGGTCACGATCACCGACGCACAGTGGCGCGCACTGCTCGGCGAGAAGCCGACCGAGCCGAAGCCCCCGGTCACGCCTAAGCCCCCGGTGACTCCGACGAAGCCGGCCGCGACCGTCCCCGGCGGGTCGCTGCGCTGGGCCATCTCGTCCTCGTTCACGAACTACATCACCGGACCGATCGCCCAGGGCGCGATCGCCGTCTCCGGGGGCGCCACCCGATCCGGCGGCCAGTTCCAGTTCGGGCAGACCGTGGGCGGCGACTTCGACGCGGCTTCCGGACGCGGCAGTGTCGTCTACCGCGGTGCCGTGCGCTTCACCGGCCACCACGGGGTGCTCGACGTCACGGTCGCCGATCCGACGATCCGGATCACCTCGGCGTCCTCCGCCACGCTGTCCGTGACGAGCGGGGGTGCGCAGGTGCCGTTCGCGACCCTCGACCTCTCCCGCGCCGTCCGCACGGCGGCCGGTGGCGCCGTCACCTACACGGCGGCACCCGCCGCCCTCACGGACGCCGGACGCGACCGCGTGCTCTCGGGGTACGGCACCACGCTCAACCCCGTCTCGTTCACGATCGGCTCCGTCGCCGCCGCTCCCTCGGGCACGACGGGCACGGTCGCGGCGGCTGCGGTCGTCCCGAAGTCCACGCTCCCGACGACCGCCCCGACGGCGGCCGGCATCGAGGTCGACGAGGAGAACCTCGCCGCGCTCGCCGCCGGGAAGACGGCTACGGTCTCCGCCTCCGGCTTCCGTGCGAACGAGGAGGACATCAAGGTGGTCGTGTACTCGACCCCGGTGCTGCTCGGTACGGTGACGGCGGACGCGGCGGGGGTCGTGAAGTGGTCGGGTGCCCTCCCGGCCACACTCGCGGACGGCGAGCACACGCTCACCTTCCAGGGCTCGGTCGATCGCGGTCTCGCGTTCACGCTCGCAAGAGCGACCACGGAGATCGGCGTGTGCACGGTCGAGGGGGCGACCCTGCACTGGGGCTACAAGGAGTCGTTCCGCACGTACATCGAGGGCATCGCCCGGGGCGGCTGGACGCTCGCCGACGTGGCCTACGAGTATCCCGCCTTCGTGTGGTCGAACGGCACCGGTTCGCTGGATGACGCCGCGGGCTCGGGTCTGGTCACCTACGGCGGCGGCATCACCTTCACGGGCCACGACGGGGCGCTGAACACGACGTTGGCGAACGCGCGCGTCGAGCTCACGGGCGACGCCGGCTACCTCGTGTTCGATGTGACCGGGACCACTCAGGCGGGAGAGGCGGTGGCGCAAGAGGGTGTGCGTCTCGCCGAGTTCGCCCTCGCGGACGCCGCCGTGGTCGACGGCGCGCTGACCCTCGATGCGGTCCCCACGACGCTGACCCCGGCCGGGGCCTCCGCGTTCGGCACGTATGAGGCGGGCGAGGAGCTCGACCCGGTCTCCGCCGTGATCCCGGTCGACGGCGCCTGCGGCACTCCCGCCGAGGAGGAGTCTGAGCCGGAAGCCGAGGCGGACGCGGCGGTGACCGCGATCAGCGCGCCGGTCGCCACGGAGGAAGCCCCGGTGTGGCCCTGGATCGTGGGCGGGCTGGTCGTCGTGGCCCTGGCCGCGACGGGCGGGGTGCTGATCGTGCGTCGCACCCGGAGGGGGGAGCCGGCCGAGACGACGACCGAGGTCTGAGTCCGGCGGCTATCGGAACCGCCCTCCCCGGTGATCGGGGAGGGCGGTTCCGCGTGCGGCTGCGCACGCCCGCAGAGGGTGGGACAATGGAGGCATGCCCTCCCACGACACCCACCAGACCGTCGAAGCGACCGTGCGCCGCGTACCGCGGTACGGCGTGCTCATGGGCATCGGGGTCGTGCTGGGCGTCATCGCCGCCGGCATCCTCACGATGGTCGGCAGCTTCGAGCAGTCGCAGGCGCTCGATGTCGTCTACCCGCCTGGTCAGGTCTTCGGCTTCCTGCTGCTCTGGACCGTGCCGATCGGTCTGGCTCTCGGTGGCGTCGCCGGTCTCGTGCTCGAGCGGATCGCCCGCCGCCACGACCGCGTCGTGAGGGTCGACCGGGAGACCGTGGTCGACGAGGACGACACGACGACCGACCGCGCCTAGGCGAGCTCGGCGATCACCGGGCGGATGGCGGAGTCGAACGCCACGACGTCCCGGCGGAGGCCGTCGGTCACCGCGACCGTGAGGTCGCCGATCCACCAGATCCCGCGCTGCGACAGCGGCAGCACCTGTACGTTCAGCTCGAACGAGTGCGCGCGTCGTCCGATGTCTCGTTCGAACTCCGCGATCGCGCTCGCGTACGCCCGATAAGCGTCTCCGCCCGTGTGGCTCTTCATCGACCCGACGTATCGGTCGTGCGCGGCGTTGGCGTACCGGAGGGCGGTGCCGGCATGCGGACGGATCGCGGTCGAGAGCGCTTCGGCGCCGGTCGCCGGGAGGGCCACCAGGGTGTCGAAACCGTCGATCAGCTCGAGCGGAACGCCGGAGTGGTGGGCCCGCGGCTCCACGGTCATGTCCCAGTAGCCCTGCCACTGCGCCTCGACCTCGGGGGAGGCGTCGGGGGCATCGGGCGCGCGCACGGACAGGTCGCGGAGGGACGGCAGGTCCAGCGGCGCCCTGATGCCCAGCAGCTGGCGCAGGGCGAGCGCGACGAGCACGGGGACGCTCGCGTCTTCGCGGATGAGCCACTGCGGCTTGTCGGCCATGGCCCCATCGTAGGCGGGTGCGGCAGCCGTGCGGAGTCCCGGCACGGTAATGCCCTCCGCGAGCCGCGTCAACCCTCGCTGTGATCGCCGCACCCGGGGGTAGACCTGCTCACACGCCGGCGGCCGTCGGCGGGAGTCGAGAGGAAGAACGATGTCGCAGAGCAATGCAGAAGGTGCCGCGGGCAGCGGTACGACCGAGTCTCCGGGCACCGTCCGGACCGCCGCGCATGAGGCCGCGGGTGTCGCCGACACGGCGAAGGGCCAGGCCGCGGACGTCGTCGAGACGGCGAAGGCCGAAGCCGGGGCGGTCGCCCACGAGGCCAAGGACCAGGTGCGCGACCTGTACCACCAGACCAAGACGGAGCTGTCGGAGCAGGCGGCGGTGCAGCAGCGCCGCGTCGCGGACGGACTCCGGTCCGTGGGCGGGGAGCTGGGCACGATGGCGGAGCGTTCCGACGGCGGTGTCGCCGCCGACCTCGTGCGCCAGGCGTCGACGCGTATCCAGGGCATCGCCGGCTGGATCGGCGACCGCGACCCCGGTTCGCTGCTCACCGAGGTGAAGTCCTACGCGCGGGCGAAGCCCGGCACGTTCATCGCGGTGGCCGCGCTCGCCGGTCTCGTCGCCGGCCGGCTGACCAGGGCGCTCTCCGAGGGCGCCGCCGAGTCCGCCTCGTCCGGCGCGGCATCGGGCTCGGGCTCCCCGTCGGGGGCGGGAGCGGCGGCACCCGCGGTCCCGCCGCGTCCCGTCGTCGCCCCGGCGACCACGCCCGGCGCCGTCCCCGGCAGCGCGGGCGCCGCGGGAGTGGTCGGAGGCGCGGGGACCGCAGAGAACACCACTCTCGGTGAGCCGCCGCTTCCCACCGACGGCACCGTGCCCGGAGCGCCGGACGGCATGAGCGGCATCGATGCCGGCACCGCCCCGTGGGGCGTCACGCCGCGCGGCGAGACGGTCGACGACGGGGACACCCCGCTCTACGACCGCACGGACGCCGCCTCCCGCGGCACCGATGAAGAGGGGCGACCATGACCGACGCCACCCCCACGCCCTCGGAGCAGAAGGCGGAGACCACGTCACTCGGCGATCTGCTCAGCGAGGTCACCACCGATCTGTCGACCCTCATGCGGCAGGAGCTGGAGCTGGCCAAAGCCGAGCTCAAGCAGTCGGCCACGCGTGCGGGCCGGGGGGCGGGGATGCTCGGCGGAGCGGGATACGGCGCACTGATGGCCGTGTTCTTCCTGTCGGTCGCCCTCTGGTGGGCCCTCGGGGCCTATGTCACCGGCCTCGGCTGGTCGGCCGTGATCGTCGCCGTCATCTGGGCGGTGATCGCGCTCGTCCTGTTCGTGATGGGACGCAAGCAGTTGAAGAGCATCGAAGGGGCTCCGCGCACCGTGGACAGCCTCAAGCGCATCCCTGATGCGGTGAAGAGGAATGAGGAGAACAAATGAGCGATTCACCCGACGCGATCCGCGCCGACATCGAGCGGACCCGAGCGGAGTTCGGCAGGGATGTCGATGCCCTCGCCGACAAGGTCACCCCCTCGAAGGTCGTGCACCGGCAGACGCAGAAGATGAAGGGCGCCGTGCGCTCGGCGGTCGACCGCGTCATGGGCGCCGCCGACGACGCGGGGGACCGACTGGGGGATGCCTCCTCCTCGGTCGCCGACGCTGGACGGCACACCGTGGCCAAGGCGCAGGGCAACCCGCTGGCGGTGGGGCTCATGGCCTTCGCTGCGGGGCTCGTCGTGGCCGCCGTCATCCCCGCCTCCTCGAAGGAGAAGGAACTGGCCGAGGACATCAAGGAGAAGGCCCAGCCTCTCGTCGATGAGGCGACCGACGTCGCCAAGACCATCGGCCAGGACCTCAAGGAGCCGGCACAGGAGGCCTTCGCCGCCGTCAAGGACGAGGCCGCGGGTGCCGCGGCCCACGTCCGTGACGACGCGACCCACGCGGTCGACGAGGTCAAGAGCAGCGCGCAGGACGCCCGCGACAACGTCGCCGGCGGGAACTGATCCCCGTGCACCCACCACATGAGGGGCCCGGTCCGATCCGTCGGACCGGGCCCCTCGCCTGCCGGGGCCGGGTCAGCTCTCGATGCCGGTGCGTCCCGGTGCGGAGTCTGCGCGGGTCCCGACGCGCCGGCTGAGCAGGATCCCCGCCGCGAGCGCGAGCACCGCCCCGGCGGCGAGTCCGGTCAGGCCGCCGGCGTCGCCGCCGGTGGCCGCGAGGCCCCGGGAGGGAGGAGCGGGCGGCGTCGCGGGAGCCGAGGGGGACGGCGGCTCGACCGTGGTCGGCGGCGTGGTCGGGGACGGCGGGGAGAGCGTGGTCGGGTTGCGCAGCTCGACGGCCACGACGGATTCCGCGCTGATCGTGAGCTGTGCGCCTCCGTCGGTCGCCGTCACCCCGTCGCCGGTGAACTGCGGGCTTCCCCACACGACGCCGGGGACGGCATCGGCCCGGTGCTCGGACAGCGTCACGACCGCTCCGGCCGGAATCCCCCCGACGGCGTGAGCGGTGCCGTCCGCGAGCAACGTGAGCGTGCCGGTCACCGGGCCGTCCGCGGTGGGGTAGGAGTAGTCGACGGCGAACGTCGCATCGGCCGGGACGAAGGGTGCCCCCTCCCCGACGATCCGTTTCGCGACCGAGAACCCGCCGCGCCCGTCCCCTTCGCCGTCGCCGCCCGCCACGCTCGTGGTCACGGTCGCCGTGGTGGTGGTGACGCTCGATCCGGAGACGGTGTTGGCGAACACCTGGCCGTTGTGCGCATCCGCCGGCAGCTGGGTCTGATACGACAGTCGATACAGGCGGTCGGCCTGAGCCGGCGCCGTGAACTCCACGGTGAACGACGAGCTCGCGGTGCCCGGAGTGAGGACGAAGTCCGACCCCGCCGCGAGCGGGTGCAAGTCCGCCGGGTCGAAGAGGCCGCCGGCCCACGCGTCGGTGGCGACCGATCCGATCGCCACGGTGTCCGACAGCAGGGTCAGCCCGGGCGTCGCGGTGTCGGTGAGGGTCGGGCGCTCTCCACTGAGCAGTCGTCCGGGCACCCAGATGTACCACTCGATCGTCCCGTCGGTGGTCTGCACGCCCGACTTGGTCGCGTCCGTCGGCACCGGCTCGGGGCGCTGCGGGCCGACGCCGCCACCGGGGATCTCCACGGTGATCGGATCCCCGTCCCCGGTGGTGAAGGTCACGGTGTCGACGTCGGTGGTCTCCTCCGCCTTCATCTGGAAGAACAGCGTCCCGCGGACGTTGTCGTGCGTGAGGACGTAGTCGCTCAGCGTGCACGTGATCGCGGTCGCCGTGACGGTGCAGGTGCCGACGACGGCTCCGTCGGGATCCCGCAGCGGGAACGTCGAGGAGACCCCGACGAAGCGGGGCGTCGTGGGAAAGGCGAGCGAGAAGGTGTCCCCCGGTTGCGCGCTGTCCGGAACGGCCCAGGCGGCCTCGAGTCGGAGCGTGTCGTACAGGTGGATGTCGCCTGTCGGTTCCACCACCCTCACCGCCGTGATGGCATCCAGCTCCGCTGCCTGCGCCGCCGGCGGCACCGCGAGTCCGACCAGGGCCAGGAGGGCGACGGCGCTGCTCACCGCGCCCCGGCTTCTCCTGCGTCGTCGCTCCGTTCTCTTCTTCTGTATGCGCACAGTCACCTCTCCTGTTCTTTCCGGGACACCCGGTCGTCGAGCCCGCCCGATTCGCCGACAGACTCTCACATGTGCGGATGATTACGCTACAGATGAGGACGTTTCGGTATCGCTCGATCCACCCTGCACTCGAAGAGGGCCGCGAGCCGACGGGGCGCCCGCGGGCGGTAGGCTGTTCGAGTGGCTGCCTCCCCCACCAACCCCTATTCCGAAGCCGGCGTCGACACCGCAGCGGGTGACCTCGCCGTCGAACTGATGAAGTCGTCCGTGCGCGCGACGCACGGCCCCGAGGTGCTCGGCGGTGTCGGCGGTTTCGCCGGTCTGTTCGACGCCAGCGCCCTGCGCGACTTCCGGCGTCCGCTGCTCGCGACCAGCACCGACGGCGTCGGCACCAAGGTCGCCATCGCGCAGGCCATCGACAAGCACGACACGATCGGCCAGGACCTCGTCGGCATGGTCGTCGACGACATCGTCGTGGTGGGCGCGAAGCCGCTGTTCATGACCGACTACATCGCCTGCGGCAAGGTCGTTCCCCAGCGGATCGCGGATATCGTGCGCGGTATCGCCGAGGCGTGCGCCGCGACGGGCACCGCGCTCGTCGGCGGCGAGACGGCGGAGCACCCCGGTCTCCTGGGCCCTCGCGACTACGACGTCGCCGGCGCGGCGACGGGTGTGGTCGAGGCCGATGCCATCCTCGGCGCGGAGCGTGTGCAGGACGGTGATGCGGTCATCGCGGTCGCCTCCAGCGGCCTGCACTCCAACGGCTACTCGCTCGTGCGGCACATCATCACCCGTGCCGGGATCTCCTACGGCGACAACGCCGAGGACTTCGGCTCGACGTGGGGCGAGGCTCTGCTCGAGCCCACGCGCCTCTACACGCTGCCGCTGCTGCGCCTGATCGAGGCCTCCGGCGGCGTCCACGCGCTGAGCCACGTCACCGGCGGCGGCATCGCCGCCAACCTTGCGCGCGTGCTCCCCCAGGGAAGCTGGGTCGAGGTCGACCGCAGCACCTGGTCGCCGAGCCCGGTGTTCCGCGTGCTGAGCGACATCGCCGGTTCCACGCTGGAGTCCGCCGAGGGCACCTGGAACCTCGGCATCGGCTTCCTCGCCGTGGTGGCGGCGGACAGGAAGGACGCCGCGATCGCGGCGCTGAACGCCGAGGGCATGCCCTCCTGGCAGGTCGGCACGGTGGGCTTCGGCCCGCGTCCGGCCGGCGAATTCGAACAGGGCGCCAAGGGCGTCGATGGTGGAGCAGTGCGCCTCGTCGGCGCCTACGCGGACGGAGCGAAGTAAGAGCCCATGTGTGGCATCGTCGGAATGGTGGGCTCTGCCCCGGTCAATCAGGACATCTACGACGCCCTCCTGCTGCTGCAGCATCGCGGGCAGGACGCGACGGGCATCGCCACCGCCGAGGCGAACGGCGTCATGCACAACGCCAAGGCCCAGGGGATGGTGCGCGAGGCGTTCCGCACCCGCGACATGCGCGGACTGCTGGGCAACGTCGGTCTCGGCCACGTCCGCTACGCCACCAAGGGCACCGCGTCCAGTGAAGAGGAGATGCAGCCGTTCTATGTGAACGCGCCCTACGGCATCATCCTCATCCACAACGGCAACCTCACGAACACGCGTGAGCTCGCCGCCGACATGGCGCAGCGCGACCGCCGGCACCTGAACTCGTCGAGCGACACCGAGCTGCTGCTCAACGTGCTCGCCGGTGAGCTGCAGGCCACGACCTCCACGGTCGACCTCGACCCGGACCGGATCTTCGAGGCCGTCGCCCGCACGCATGACCGCATCGAGGGTGCGTACGCCGTGATCGCCGTCATCGCCAACTACGGCTTGCTCGCGTTCCGCGATCCGTTCGGCATCCGTCCGCTGATCCTGGGCCGCCGCCCTTCCACGGTCCCCGGAGCCGAGGGCAAGGACGAGTGGGTCGTGGCGAGCGAGTCGCTCGTGCTCGAGAACGGCGACTACGAGGTCGTGCGGGAGGTCGAGCCCGGCGAGGCCGTGTTCATCACGAACGACGGCGAGCTGTTCACGAAGCAGTGCGCCACCGAGACGCACCTCGCGCCCTGCGCGTTCGAGTACGTCTACCTCGCCCGTCCCGACTCCGTCATGAACGGCATCTCGGTATACGAGTCCCGCCTGCGGATGGGGGACAAGCTCGCCGACACGATCGCGAAGCACGTGCCGATGGACAAGATCGACGTGGTCATGCCGATCCCCGACTCGTCCCGTCCCGCGGCCATGGAGGTCGCCCGCAAGCTCGGCATCGAGTACCGCGAGGGCTTCTACAAGAACCGCTACGTCGGCCGCACCTTCATCATGCCGGGGCAGGCGGTGCGCAAGAAGAGCGTCCGTCAGAAGCTCAACGCCATGTCCACGGAGTTCCAGGGCAAGAACGTGCTGCTGATCGACGACTCCATCGTGCGGGGCACCACCTCGAAGGAGATCATCCAGATGGCCCGGGACGCCGGGGCCTCGTCGGTGACCTTCGCCTCCGCCGCCCCGCCGGTCCGGCACCCGCACGTGTACGGCATCAACATGCCGTCGCGGCACGAGCTCATCGCCCACGGCCGCACGATCCCCGAGATCGCGGAGGAGCTGGGCTGCGACCACCTCGTGTACCAGGAGGTCGACGACCTGAAGGCCGCGATCACCGAGGGTTCCGTGCTGGAAGACCTCGACATGAGCTGCTTCGATGGCCGCTACGTCACCGGCACCGTCACGGACGAATACCTCGCCTGGGTGGAGGGGTCGCAGACCTCTTGATGTCCGGGTCCCTGAGCGCACCGCAGGGCCGACCCCTCTGGCAGGGGCGCACCCTCGCGTTGATCGGGATCGTGCTGGTCGCGTTCTCGCTGCGGTCGGCCGTCGCCTCGCTCTCTCCGGTCCTCGACCACGTCGCCGAGGACTTCCCGGTGGCCCCCGTGATCGTGGGGCTGATCGGTGCGGCTCCGCCCGTCTGCTTCGCGCTGTTCGGGCTGCTGACCCCGCTGTTCGAGCGCCGGTTCGGGCTGGAGCGGATGGCAGTGGTGGCCATCGTGCTGATGGCGGCGGGCATGCTGCTGCGCGGCCTCGCCCCCGACTCCTGGAGTCTGCTCGCCGCGACCGCGGTCGTGTTCGCCGGCGTGGGGTCGGGCAACGTCCTGCTGCCACCGCTGGTCAAGAAGTACTTCGCCGACCGGCTCGGCGTCATGATGACCGCGTACTCCACGACGCTCGCGGTCTCGACCTTCCTCCCGCCGCTGGTCGCCGTCCCCGTCGCCGACTCGCTCGGCTGGCGGATCTCGCTCGGCATGTGGGGTGTGGTGGCCGCCCTCGCGCTCGTGCCCTGGGTGACGCTGCTGGTGCGCTCCCGCGGCGACGAGCGCGCGGTGCCGACGGAACTCCTGGTTCCTGACCCCACCGACGGCGTGGACGATGTGCGCGACGCGGTCGCCGCCTCGACCGGGCCGATCACGACGCAGTCGGCGAACCCCCGCGTCTTCGGCCGTCTCTGGCGGCTGCCGTTGGCGTGGGCGCTCGCCCTCGTGTTCGGCACGTCGTCGACCATGGCCTATGTCGCCTTCGCCTGGCTGCCCACCATCCTCGTCGACCTCGGTGGCGTGACCCCGGCGACCGCCGGCTTCCTGCTCTCGCTGTTCGCTCTCGTCGGGCTGCCCTGCTCCATGCTCGTGCCGGTGCTCGTCGTGCGGTTCCAGGCCACCCGCCCGCTCTTCTTCGTGGCCGTGGTCGCCGGTCTCGTCGGGCTCGGCGGCCTGCTGCTCTTCCCGACCGTCGCGCTGCCGCTGTGGGTCGCGATCTTCGGGCTCACCGCGATCATGTTCCCGCTGAGCCTCGTGCTCCTGAGCATCCGCGCCCGTACGCCGGAGAGCGCCGTCGCCCTCAGCGGCTTCGTGCAGAGCATCGGCTACGCGATCGCGGCGGTGTTCCCGCTCCTCGTCGGGCTCCTCCACGACACCAGCGGAGGGTGGCAGGTGCCGCTTCTCGTGGTGGCCGGGGTGCTGGTCGTCTCGGTGCCGGCGGGGATCATCGCGGGTCGTCGCCGCACGATCGAGGACGAGTGGGAGCGGCGTCACGGCCGCTGGTGACGATGGCCGTCAGCGCGTGACGCGAGGCGGCGCGGTCGAGGAGCGCACGATGAGCTGCGGGTCGGTGGAGGGCATCTCGCCGACCGGGTCGTGGCCCTCGATCTGGGTGATGAGCCGTAGCGCGGCGGCGCGGCCCATGGCCTCGAACGGCTGACGGACGGTGGTCAGGGCGGGGGAAGCGTAGGCGGCGAGGGCGATGTCGTCGACGCTCACGACGGAGATGTCCTCCGGCACGCTGCGCCCCGCCTCGTGCAGGGCGCGGATGAGACCGAACGCCATCTCGTCGCTGCTGACGAAGACCGCGGTCGCCTCGGGGATCGCGGCGATCGTGCGGCCTGCCCGGTACCCGGACTCCGGGGTCCAGTCCGCCGGGATCACGGGCGGCGGGACGATGCCGCGCTCGCGGAGCGTCTGCTCCCAGGCCTCGCTGCGCTGCTGCGTCTCCGTCCAGTAGTCGTCGCCGGAGACATGCCACACGGTCTCGTGGCCGAGGTCGAGGAGATGCTCCACGGCGAGGCGGGCGATCGCGCGCTGGTCGACCGCGAGCGGGGCGTCCTCCTCGAGGGAGGTGCGCTCACTCCGGGTGGCGGGCGTCCGTTCGGTACGCGCCCGCATCGCCGGCGTGTCCAGGGCGATCGGAACACCGAGGATGATGCCCTCCGCGCCCTGCCGCTCCAGGCGATCGAAGGCCTCGAGGAACGCGTCGTCCGAGGCGTGGTCGGCCACCGCCGCCGTGGTCACGGTGTAGCCGTTCGCCGCCGCGGCTTGCTGGATGCCGACGCCGAGCGCGGCGGAGGAGTAGCGATCGGTCGAGACCACGATCACGCCGAGCACACGGGTGCGGCCCGAGGCGAGCGACGCGGCGGCGGCGTGCACCCGGTAGCCGAGTTCCTCGACCGCGGCGAGAACCCGTCGTGCGGTCTCCGGGCGGACGTTGTCCTGTCCCGACATCACGCGCGAGACGGTCTGGGTGGAGACGCCGGCGAGGCGGGCGACGTCGACCTGGCTGGGGGCGCGGTCGTCTTTCGGACGGCGAGGGGACATGTCCCAATGGTAGCGATCCATCGGCGGAAAACCACGGAGCGCGGACCTCGGCGATGCGATAATGTGAACGCAAACAATTCAGCTGGGAGTGTAATGTCCGACCTTCTCGCCGCGGCTTCCGACGGCTTCTCCACGGCCGTCGCCGCGCCGACAGACGCCGCTGCCCCCGGCGCCCCCGCCCTGTCCTGGCGCGACGGGGAGATCCTCCGCGACGGTGTGCCGCATCGCATCCTGTCCGGCTCGATCCACTACTTCCGCGTGCACCCCGACCAGTGGGAGGACCGCCTGCGCCGGCTCGCCGCGATGGGCGCGAACACGGTCGACACCTACGTCGCCTGGAACTTCCACGAGCGGGTCGAGGGGGACATCCGTTTCGACGGCTGGCGGGACGTCGAGCGCTTCGTGCGGCTGGCCGGCGAGGTCGGCCTCGACGTCTTCCTCCGGCCGAGCCCCTATATCTGCGCGGAGTGGTCGAACGGCGGGCTGCCCTTCTGGCTCACCGGCCGGGTCTCGGCCCTGCGCACGAGCGATCCCGCATTCCTCGCCGCCGTCGACGCCTGGTACGACGCACTGCTCCCGCGGCTCGTGCCCCTGCAGGCGGCGTACGGCGGGCCGATCGTGGCGATCCAGGTCGAGAACGAGTACGGATCGTTCGGCAGCGACGCCGCCTACCTCGCCCACCTGCGTGACGGGCTCCGGCGACGGGGCATGGTGGAGATGCTGACGACGGCGGACGGGATCACCCCGGACATGATCGCGCACGGGAGCGTGCCGGGCGCGATGACGACGTTCACGTTCGGCACCGGGGTGCCGGTGGCGGCCTCCCTGCGTCGGCATGGGGAGGCGCTCATGTGCAGCGAGCTCTGGGGCGGCTGGTTCGACCACTGGGGCGAGCGGCACCATGTGCGGTCGGCGGACAGCATGGGCGGGACGATCCGCGAGCTCCTCGACGAGGGCGGCTCGGTCAGCCTCTACATGGCGCACGGGGGCACCAACTTCGGCCTGTGGAACGGCGCGAACCACGACCTCGTGCTGCAGCCCACGGTGACCAGCTACGACTCCGACGCCCCGATCGGCGAGGACGGCACGCTCGGGGAGAAGTTCCATGCGCTTCGCGCGCTCTTCGCTCCCTTCCACGCGGACGCGCTGCCGCCGGTCCCCGACCAGCCGCGGCGGCAGTCCGCGGCGTCCGCGCCCCTGGAGCGGCAGGCGGGTCTACTCGACGTGGTCCGGGCGACCCCTGCGGCGGGCGCGCTCTCGCCCCGTCCACTCACCTTCGAGCAGCTCGGGGCGGAGGACGGTCTCGTGGCCTATGAGGCCGACGTGTCGTTCCCCGAGGAGGCGACACTGACCATCGACGGCCTGCATGATCGCGCGGTCGTCTTCCTCGACGACCGCCGCCTCGGTGTGCTCGAACGGGACGGCGAGACGTCTCTCGCTCTCCCCGTGGACGGCGGCTCCGGTCGGCTGATGCTCGTCGTCGAGAGCCTCGGACGCATCAACTACGGGCCGTACACCGGCGAGGGCAAGGGCATCATGCGCGGGGTGATGATCGGCCGCCGCCTTGTGAACGGCTGGACGCATCGCCTCCTGCCGCAGACGGCACCGGCGGCGGACGCCGCCGGGTCGGGCGTAGCGGACGGCCTCGCCGTCGCCGGGTTCGATGTCGCTGAACCGCTGGACGCGTGGCTCGCCTTCCCCGGTGGCGGCAAGGGCATGGTGTGGCTGAACGGATTCCTGCTCGGACGTTACTGGAGCGTGGGGCCGCAGGAGACGCTCTACGCCCCCGCGCCGCTGTGGCGCGCCGGGCGCAACGAGATCGTGGTGCTCGACACCGACGGCCTCGGGGCGACGGTGGAGATCCGGGAGGCGCCGTCCTTCGGGGAGACCGAGGAGTTCATCGGCTCCTGAGCCGCACACGGGCCGCGGGTGGTGACCTTCGGCCAATGTTTGCGCATACTTCGCGCTCGACTCTTGTCTTAAGCCACCGCGTCGCTCTACGGTGATAGCGCAAACATCGGTTGCGATCGATGATCCACCTGCGGCGCATCGGGGCGTCCTTTCCTCCGGCCGTCGCACCGTTCGAGAGGCAAGACGTGTCGACATCTTCCCGACCGCCGCGCACCGCCGTCGCCGTCAGCTCCCTGCTGGCGACGGCCCTCGCGCTCGGCGGAGCGCTCCTCCCCGCGACCGCGGCGCAGGCCGCCGATCTCGTCCCCGTCCCGCACGAGGACTACCGACTGCACGCGGTGTCCAGCGAAGCCGATCCGTATCCGGCGCCGCCTTCGCTCGACGGCACGGCTCTCGGTGCCTTCGACGGCGACTACGCGACGCAGTGGACGTCGAGGTACTCGGCCAACGCCCCTTTCCCGCACTGGATCTCCCTCGATCTGCAGCGGTCCCTCTCGGTGAAGGCGCTGGACTACTCGGTCAAGCGCGGCCAGAGCGTCGCGGCGAAGACCGTCGAGGTGTACGTCACGGACGACGCGAACGCCGCGCGCACCTCGCCGGCCGACGGGGGATGGGGCGCCGCCGCGGCGGCCGCGACGCTGCACGCGCCCACCGCGAACGACGAGAAGCAGCGCATCACTCTGGACACCGCGAAGGACGGCCGGTACGTCGCCCTCCTCATCATCGATGCGCAGGGCACCACGGGCGGCGGCGCCGGCGAGATCCAGGTGCTCTCCGACGATGAGCTCCCGCCGATCGTGACCGAGCCGGAGACGCCGGAGCAGCCGGAGCCCGGGGACACCGTCGAGATCGCCGCGGGCGGCACCACGGCCACCGTCTCCTCCGCGTTCCCGCAGATCCTCGGCTACCGCGTGGGCGATGAGCGCCTCGGCGGGCAGAAGGGCTCCCCGCGCACCTGGGCGGTCAACGGCACCGCCTATGCGTCGACCACCACCTCCACGGCGACGGCGACCGGCGTCGACTACGTCTCGACCCTGACCGGCATCGACGTCACGGTGCGCAGCAGCATCCGGGTCGCCGCGAACGGCACGGTCGAGTTCACCGTGGCCGGAGTCGACGGCTCCGCTGCGGTGAACACCCTGGGGCTCCCCGACAACGCCTTCCTCTCCGCGACGGCCGCGGACGGCGCCGTCCTCGACCGCACCGTCATCAGCCCGAACAGCACCACGAACGCCGACGAGCACATCGCGGTGGGCGCGACGACGGCCACCGGCACGAAGGGCGCGGCCTTCGCGTTCCTCGGCCACGGGACCCTCGCCGGCAGCGTGATCACGAACGCGACGACGCAGGCCTCCGGCGGCACCGCCTCGTGGAACACCCGGCTCACGACGCGGGTGACTGCGGCCGACGGCCGGACCGCGGAGATCGGCTCGAACACCTGGCTCATCCATCCGACCACCGCCGTCGACAGCCGGGTGACGACCTACGCCCTGCCGAAGGTCACGGTGCTCCTCACCGCCGACCGCAACGGCGACGAGACCGTGGACTGGCAGGACGCCGCGATCCGCTACCGCGAGGTCGATGCCCCGCGCCTCGGTGCCGACCGGGTGGCCGACCGCGTGGTCAGCCGCATCCCGTTCAACTTCGCCTCCAGCGCCACGAACTACTTCGACCTCGTGCTCGACAACACCAAGCGCATCGCGAACCAGACCGACGGCCTGGGGCAGTGGGTGCTCAACAAGGGCTTCGGCAGCGAGGGCCACGACTCCGCGAACACCGACTACGGCGGGAACTACAACGAGCGCGCGGGCGGCCTCGCCGACCTCAACCGCCTCGTCGACGAGGGGGCGAAGCTCAACGCCGACATGAGCGTGCACGTCAACGCCACGGAGATCTACCCCCAGGCGGACGCGTTCGACGCCGCGATCCTCGACGGCACACCGCCCTACAAGCCGGGCTGGAACTGGCTCGACCAGTCGTACTACATCAATCAGCAGACCGACCTCGGCACGGGACGCGTGCTCGACCGCTTCCAGCAGCTGCGGGACGAGGTGCCCGGGCTCAGCGGCGTCTACATCGACGTGTACTACTCCAACGGCTGGGTGGCCGAGGAGCTCGCGGACGAGCTGAACGCCATGGACCTCGAGGTCGCGACCGAGTGGGGCGACAAGTTCGTCGACAGCACGGTCTGGTCGCACTGGCCGAACGACCTCGCCTATGGCGGCAAGGACAACAAGGGCATCAACTCCACCATGGTGCGGTTCATCCAGAACGCGCAGGCGGACGTCTGGAACGACGACGTCCTGCTCGGCCAGCAGCGTCTCGTCGATGCCGAGGGCTGGGTGGGCAATCGCAACTGGGACGGCTTCATCGGCAACATCTGGTCGCAGAGCCTGCCGACGAAGTTCCTGCAGCACTTCGACCTGCAGACGTACGAGGCGGGGGTCGAGGCTACGTTCACCGACGACGTGGCTGTTCGGATCGACGGCGGCACGCGGGTCGTCACGATGGACGGCGCGACCGTTCTTCGCGGCGACTCCTACCTCCTGCCGTGGCAGTCGCTGGAGTCGAGTGCCGAGTCGGGTTCGCCCGTCGACGCGGACAAGATGTACTTCTTCACGGCCTCCGGCGGCGAGAAGACCTTCGGCCTCACGGACGGCTTCCGCGGGAACACGACCTTCGACGTGTTCGCGCTCGGCGACCAGGGCCGCGAGAAGGTGCGCACCGTCACCGCGGTCGACGGGAAGCTGACGCTGTCCGGTGAGAAGGGGACGGCCTACGTCGTCGTGCCCCAGGGCGGGGCGCAGCGGGCGCCGATCGAGTATCACGACGCGGGCCTGATCGATCCCGGGTTCAACTCGGGCGCGCTCGACGGGTGGAACCCTCGGGGCGACGTGACCATCGAGCGCACGGACCTCGGCGCGGCGAAGAACGCCTCGCGGGGCGACAACATCGCGGTGTTCGGCTCGTCCGCCTCCGCGATCTCGCAGACCGTCACCGGCCTCACCCCCGGGGAGCGCTACGCGTTCTCCGCGCAGGTGCAGATCGATCCGACGGCCACGCGGGACGTGAGCGTCGCGGTCGACACCGGGGGCGGCGTCGTGAGCCGCACCTGGAACCTCTCCCCGACGTACAACTACATGCGCGCCGACTCCAAGGCCGGACAGTACTACCAGCGCGGATCGGTGTCGTTCGTCGCCCCGGCCTCCGGCGAGGTGACCGTCTCGGTCTCGGCGGTCGCCGGCGACGCGACGGTACGGATCGACAACGCCAGGGTGATGGCGGATACGACGGCCCCCGCCGCGTCCGGCACCGTGTACTCGAACGACTTCGAGGGCAATCAGCCCGGCTGGGGCCCGTTCGTGAAGGGCGACGCCAACGGCATCGACGACCCGCGCACGAGCATCACGCGGCGGCACGACCCGTACACGACGAGCGACTGGCGCAACACGGCCAAGCCGTTCGACAGCGGAGCGCTCGCGGGGCTGGCGGTGGACACCACTCTCGCCGGCGAGCACTCGCTGATGTCCCACTCCGAGAACTCCGGCGTCGTCTACCGGACCGACCCCACGCTGGTACCGCTGCAGGCCGGGCACACCTATCGCATCGGGTTCGACTACCAGGCCGGTGCGAGCGGGGCCTACCGCTGGCTGACCGGCACCGACGCCGTGCTCGGCGGGGAGATCTCCTCGACGACCCTGCGTCGCACCCCTGTCGTGCAGGCCCTGGAGACCACCGCGTTCCAGGAGGACGTGATCGTGGGGTGCGGCGACTACACGTGGGTCGGTCTGGAGCGCGTCGGCGGCCCGGACGTCGACTTCGTCCTCGACGACTTCACGGTCACCGACCTCGGTCCGACGGAGGGTGGCACCCCGTGCGCCACGGTCTCCGGCGAGGCCGTGACCCTGAGCCCGGGGGCGCAGACACCCTTCACCACGACCTTCACCAACAGCGAGGACATCCTGGCGGAGAACGTCGGTGTGCAGCTCGACCTCCCGGAGGGCTACACCGTCGAGGTCGCAGACGGGTCGTCGAACCTGTTCGCGAAGGTCGCCCCCGGCGAGAGCGTGACGACGGACTGGCTGCTGACGGCTCCGGCGTCGGCCGCGGGCTCTCCGGTGAGCATCGGCATCGCAGCCACCTACCTCGTCGACTGCGACGTGCGGACCGTGCAGACCGCGCAGGAGGCGGCTGTCGCCTCCCGTGCCCGCATCCCGAACGCGCAGATCACCGCGACCGCGAGCTCCGAGGAGACCGCTGGTGAGGACGGCGAGGCGGCGAACATGCTCGACGGCAACGCCGGGACGTTCTGGCACAGCCGCTGGAGCAGCGACGCCCCCGGGTATCCGCACGTGCTCACGTTCGATCTCGGGGCGGCGGAGACGGTCGACGGCATCTCCTATCTGCGGCGCGGCGCGAACCAGAACGGCCCCATCAAGGGCTTCCAGGTCGCGGTCTCCGCCGACGGGCAGACCTTCACCGACGTCGCGGCGGGTGAGTGGAAGAACGTCGCGGAGTGGCAGGATGTCGACTTCGACGCGACCACGGCGCGATACGTGCGGGTGACGGCGACCTCGTCGATCTCGGGCACGCCGTTCGCCGCCGTGGCGGAGATGGCGGTGTACGGCACCACCGTCCCGCAGGCGGGGCACGCCCCGGAGAAGCGGCCCGAGGACGACCTCGGGGCCTGTGCTGCGGAGACCGATCCGGCGTTGACGCTCGGCGCGGATTCCGTGCGGGCGGGGGAGACGGTCGAGGCCGTGCTCTCGGGCTTCGCGCCCGACGGCGTCGTCTCGTTCTGGCTCGACGGCGTGCGGCTCGCGGACGCGACGGTCGATGCGCGCGGCGCGCTGACCACCCGCGTGCTCATCCCCGCGGATGCGACGGTCGGGAAGCACCGCTTCCTCGTCAAGGACGCCTCCGGCGCGGAGGTGGCCGGCGCCGCCCTCACAGTCAAGAAGGCGAAGCCTGCGAAGAAAGCCGTCCTCACCCCGTCGGTCGGCACCGCGGCGGCAGGAGACTCCCTCCGCGTGCAGCTCCGCGGCTTCGACCCCGAGGCGGTCGTGCAGCTCTGGCTCCACTCGGAGCCGGTCCGCGTGGGGGAGGTGACGATCGCCGCCGACGGCAGCGCGGTCGCGACCGTCCTCATCCCGGCGGGCACGCCCGCGGGTGCCCATGCGCTCGTTGCGACGGACGCCGAGGGCGCCGAGCTGGCCCGTGCGGATCTCGCGGTCACCGCGGCCGCGACCGCCGCGGGCGGGGCGCTGGCCACGACCGGCGCGGAGGGGATGACCTGGCTGGCGGTGGCTGTCGGGGCTCTCGCGCTGAGCGCCCTCGGCGCGGGGCTCTGGCGGCGGCGACGCAGCTGAGTCCGTCTGCGCACAAAGAGGCCCGGGGTTCGCCCCGGGCCTCTTCTGCACGCGGCGGGGAGTTTGCCGGTTCTCCACGGGTCGCAGTTCCGGGGCGGGAGAGCATGTCCCGGTGCACGAGGGGCGCGCCGGGCGGTGACCGTCGTCGACGCCTCGATCGTCGTCGACCTGGTCTGCACCGGAACGTCGACCGGTGTCCTGGGGTCGCGGCTGGAGGACGAGTTTCTGCTGCCCCTCCTCACGCACGACCGGAGGCTCGCGCCGGCGGCCTCCGGTCTGTGCGCGGTCGAGGTGCCTAGCCCTTGACGGCGCCGGCGGCGAGACCGGAGCGCCAGTACTTCTGCAGCGTGAAGAACAGGGCGATGAGCGGGATCACGCCGAGCAGTGCCCCGAGCATGACGGCGCCCTTGTCGGGGGAGAAGTAGCTCATCATGCCGTAGAGGCCGAGCGTGACCGGCTTGAGGTCGGGGCTGGAGATCATCATGAGCGGGAGGAGGAAGTTGTTCCACGTGGCCACGAAGATGAACAGGAAGATCGTCACCATCGCGGGGCCGAGCAGCCGCAGCACGATCGTGAAGAAGATCCGGGCCTCACCGGCGCCGTCGATGCGGGCGGCCTCCAGCAGCTCCGTCGGCACCGAGGACTGCGCGTAGACCATGCCGAGGAAGACGCCGAACGGCGAGACCGCCGAGGGGATGATGATCGCCCACACCGTGTTCGTGAGGCCGAGCGCCTGGAACTCGATGTACAGCGGCACCGTGAGGAGGGCGACGGGCAGGAGGAGCCCCGCCATGATGATGCCGACCGCGAGCTTCTTCCCGGGGAAGGCGAACTTGGCGATCGCGTAGCCGGCCATCACGGCGAACAGCGTGCCGATGACCCCGGCGCTGAGCGAGTAGAACAGGGAGTTGCCGACCCAGCGCCAGAACAGCCCCTGCGTCCAGCCCATGAGGCTGTCGTAGTTGGCAGCGAGGTTCGGCTCGGCGAACCAGAAGCCGAACGTCGACGTGAGGTCGGTGTTGTTCTTCGTCGAGGCGACCACGAGCCAGAACACCGGTACGAGGAAGTACAAGGTGGCGACGACGAGGGCGATGATGCCGAACGTGCGCGCGGCGGGGCCGGGGGCGATCGAAGGAGGAGGGGCGTCCGCCGCCTGCGGCCTGCGGGAGCGCCGCTTCGTCGGCGGAGCCACGGTGACGAGTCGTGTGGTGGTCATGCGTCGCTCTTCCGCCGCTGGAGCAGTGCGTACACGATCGCGAGCACACCCGCGATGCCGGCCATGAGCAGCGAGTACGCCGACGCCGGACCGCTGCCCGACGGCGACAGCTCGCCCATCATCGTGTTGTAGGTGAGCATCATCGGCGTGAAGTCCTTGCCCATCCAGGAGTTCGCAGCCTCCAGGATGACCGGCTCGTTGAACAGCTGGATCGTGCCGATGATCGACAGCAGCACGGCCAGCAGCGCGGCACCGCGTACGAGCGGCACCTTGATGCGGGTCGCGATCTGGAATCCCGTCGCGCCGTCCAGGCGGGCGGCCTCGTAGAGGTCGCGCGGGATGGCCTGCAGGGCGCTCAGGAAGATGAGCATGTTGTAGCCCGTGTACGTCCACGTCGTCATGTTCGCCATCGAGAAGAGGATCGTCTGCGGCGACATGAGGTCGGTCCCCTCCGGCAGATAGGGCAGGAAGGGCGACACCTCGGGCGTGTAGAGGTAGAGCCACATCATCGCCGCGATGATGCCGGGGACCGCGTACGGGAGGAAGAAGGCGAGGCGGAACAGGGCGGGGCGGCGCACGATGAACGAGTCCAGCAGCAGGGCCAGGGCGAGGGCCGCGATGATCATCACCGGGATCTGGAACGCCGCGTAGAGCACGACCCGTCCCATGCCGGCCCAGAAGGCGCCGTCGCTCGCCGCCGCGGCGAAATTGTCGAGGCCGACGAAGGTGTCGACGAGCTCACCGCCGCCGTACAGGCCGCCGCCGGCGGGTACCTGGGCGAAGAACGACGACCGGACCGACACGATGATCGGGATGAGGAAGACGACGGCGAACAGCAGCGCGAACGGCGCCATGAACAGCCACCCGGTCAGGCCCTCTCTGCGGACCCGCGATCGACGCGTCGACGGTGCGACGGGACGGCGCGCGGGAGGGAGCGGCGCCGCTGCCCTCGTCTCGGTCACTGTGGCCATGATGTGCCTCTCGCTCTCACGACGACGGCGGAGTGCACGATCGCCCGTGCACTCCGCCGTCGTTCATCCGATGATGCCTTCCGGTCCGGTCATTCCGCGACCGGAAGGCCGAGGTCCTTCAGCGACGCGACGGCCGTGTCCTGCGCCGTCGTGAAGATGTCGGCGACAGTGGCGGTGCCGGCGGCGGCCGCGGCGGCCGTCTCGTTCATGTTCGCCAGCGTCGAGAAGCCGGGGGCGTAGGGGAAGTCGGGGTTGAGGTTCTCGGTGGCGGTCCCGAGCTCGGCGAGCACATCCTGACCGCCGAACTGACGCAGCATCTTCTCGGGCGTCTCCACCTCGCCCTTCGCGGCGACGACGAGGCCCTGGGAGGCGAGGTCGTCGACCTGCGTGTTGAACCAGTCGTTGAACTCCATGGCGGCCTCGGGGTTCTCGCAGCCCTTCATGACCGAGACGCCGGAGCCGCCGTCGGGGCCGGTCATCGCCCCGGCGCCGAAGTCGGGGAGCTGGGCGACGCGCCACTGCCCCTCGGCCGGGGTGCCGTCCAGGGAGTCGAGGAGGAATCCGGCCTCCCACGCCGCGCCGACGTGGCCGATGAGGCTGCCGTCGTTCAGCGCCGCCGTGAAGCCCTCGCCCCAACGCTCGGTCGCGAGCGTCTGCTTGCCGTCGAGCAGGCCCTGCCAGAAGGCGGCGACCCGCTCGGAGCCGGCGCCCTCGGCGTCCACCTTCCACTCCTCGCCCTCCGTGGAGAACCAGGTGTCTCCGGCGGCGGCAGCCTGTCCGGAGAGCCAGTTCTGCGCCTCGTCCGGGGTGAAGGCGGTGACGAACTTGCCGGCGGCGGCGGCCGTGGCGGAGGCGGCGGTCAGGTCGTCGAGCGTCGCCGGGGCGTCGAGGCCGAGCGCGTCGAACTCCGCGGTGTTGTAGAAGTAGACGAGGGGTCCGGTGTCCTGCGGGAGGCCCACGATGGCGTCACCGACCCGCATGCCGCTGAACGCTCCCGCCGAGTAGTGGTCCTCGTACTTCTCGGCCTCCGCGGCGACGTCCTCCAGCAGCCCCTTCACGTAGAGCTGCGGCACCTCGGAGTATCCGGTCTGCGCGAGGCAGGGGCCGTTCCCGGCCTTGATGTCGGTCTCGAGCTTGAGGATCATGTCGCTGGCCTTGCCGTCGAACTTCGTGGCCTTGACCTGGATGTCGGGGTGCTCCTCGTTCCAGCGGTCGACGATCTCCGCGACCGTGGTCATGCCCTCGCCGTCGGGGAGGCGGTGCATGTACTCGATGGTGACGGGCTCACCGCCGGCGTCGCCGCCCCCGGAGGCGGCCGGGGCGCAGGCCGCGAGTCCGAACGCCGACACCGCGCCGAGGGCGACGACCGCGGCGACGCGGGGGGTGCGTGAGGTGGGTGCCATGCTGTTCTCCTCTTTGAGGTCATGTTCCTGCGGATCGCCCGAAGCGGGGACGCGGCGAGGGTGCGCCGTCGATCACATGCACATCAAATCAGAAAATGTTTGCGCTCACAAGACGTGGATCAGCGGTCTGGCGAAGCATTCGGCTCGCGTCGAGGTAGCGCTGACATGCCGGAGGCATCGGGTTCCGGACGGCAGGCGTGATCACGGCAGCGCGCGACGTCGCCCGCCCGCAGCCGCCCGGGAACGACGAAACACCCGCACGAGCCGTGCGGGTGTTTCGAACCGAGGGGCTACGCCTTCTCTAGTTCGTCTTCGTCTTCGTCCGCGTACTCGTCGGCCCACTTGTCGACGTAGGCGTCTTCGTCGGAGTCGCTCGAATGCGCGAGCTCGCGCTCCAGCGCCGAGTAGTTCACCGACGGACTGTACGCCTTGAGTTCGCGGGCGATCTTGGTGTGCTTCGCCTTCTGACGGCCACGGCCCATGCCTGAGACCCCCTCACGAGTTAAGCTGCGGGCAGACGGGCGCCCGAGTCATTCACGACACCGGCTCGAGGCCGGTAAGAGTAGCATTCAGGATAGCACGCGGGGAACAGACCCTGGCCGCGGCCAGGCCGGCGAAGGGAGCGATCTCCATGACCGACAGCACCTCCACTCCGTCCGACGAGGCCACGCAGAACGCCGCTCTGCAGAAGGCCGTGATCGTCGGGATGCAGCTCGACCAGGACCCGCACGTTCTCGATGAGGCCGTCCGCTTCGCCCGGCTGCTGAACGCACCGCTCGTGGTGGCCCACGTCGACATCACGCGCTTCGTCACCTACGAGGATCCGGACGGCTACGTGCACTCCGCTCCCATCGACATCAACTTCGACGCGGGGGCTGCCGAGTTCGAGGCCGTCGAGGCGGCAGCGGCCACGGTGCTCGACGGCAAGGGCGTCACCTGGACGGCACGTCAGCTCGTCGGCGACCCGGCGCTGGCCATCAAGCAGCTCGCGAACAAGCTCGACGCGCAGCTCATCGTCGTCGGTACCCGCAAGCGCGGTATCGGTGAGTCCATCCGGGAGTTCTTCACTGGCTCCGTCGCCGCGCGCCTCGCCCATCGCCAGCACCGCTCCGTGCTCGTCGTCCCCCTGGGGGAGTCCGTGCCGGACGAGCAGAAGGAGATCTGGCCGGAGTGATCCGCACACGACGAGGCCCCGCCGACGGATGTCGACGGGGCCTCGTGCGGTCATGCCAGGGGCTCAGGAGTCCGGCTGACTCAGCGCCACGGTCACGCTGCGGGCGGCCTGATCCAGCGCGTTCTCGAGGTCGGTGACCACCGACGACGGGAGGACGCCGCCCTTGGCGACATGGGTGCGCAGGTCGGTGCGGATGCGGGCGCGGAAGGCGTTCACGACGGCGTCCGCGCGGTGCAGCTCCTCGCGGCTGGTCAGCCGTGCATCGTCGCCCGCGGTGCGCGGCCTGTTCTTCGCTGCCGCCCGGTCGTCCTTGGTGGCTGTCGCCAGGTCGGCGCGAAGACTCTTCATCGCCTCCTGCACGCTCTGGCGCACCTCGTTCGCGATGAGGCGGACGGTGTCGGTGATGCCCGCCTCGATGTCGGCGAGGTCGCTCTGGCGCGAGGCCAGCTCGGCGCGTCCGGCCTCGGTGATCGCATAGATCGTCGTGCGTCCGTCGACGGTCTTGGTGACCAGCCCCTCCTCCTCGAGCTTCGCGAGGCGCGGGTAGATGGTGCCGGCGCTCGGCGTGTACGTGCCACCGGTCCGATCCGTGAGGGACTGGATGATGCCGTAGCCGTGCTGCGGGGACTCCGCGAGCAGCGACAGCAGGTACAGGCGCAGATCGCCGTGGGAGAAGACCGCGGGGCTCATGCTTCCCACTCCGGGTCGTTCTCGATGGTCTGCGGAGCGCGGCGGAGGACCGTCACCCCTCCGGAGACGGAGTTGGCGCGGAGGTCGACGAAGCGTCCCGCGAGCTCGCCGGTGGTGCCGTTGTAGGTGCTCGGGCCGGACGAGCTGCGCTCGACGCCGTCGATGAGGAGACGGCCGCTGAGCGAACGGATGACGTAGTTCGCCGCGAGGGACTCGTCGAGCCGCACCGTGGTGCCGCCGGAGACCGAGTTCACGGTGATCGTGTTGACGTCGCCCGCCGCGTCCACCAGTGTCGCGCCGGAGACGATGTCGACCGTGGCCTTGCGGATGGCGCCCGTGACGGCCACGTCGCCGGAGACGCTGTTGGCGCTGAGCGAGCCGGTGAGGTTGCGGATCTGCACGTCGCCGGAGACCGAGTTCACGCTGAGGTCGCCGATGAGGGTGTCGACGATGATGTCGCCGGACACGGTGTTGAGACGCGTGTCGTTGCGGATGCCGGACACGAGGGCGCCGGCGCTCACGACGCCGAGGGTCAGGGCGATCCCGCGCGGGACGGCCACGCTCACCTCGGCGCGCGGACCGCCGGAGCCGAAGTTACGGAACACCTCCAGGAAGTTGTCCCAGCCGAGCTGCGGGTGGTCGATCTCGACCTCGCCGTCGCGGGACTCGATCCGGAGGTCCTTCGTGGTGACGCCGTGCACTTCGATCCTGATGCCGGGTTCGTCGTGGGCGATGACGTCGACCTGTCCGCCGACGAGGCCCACCTTGAGCCGGGTCGCGGAGGCGATGTCGATGACGCGTTCCTCGCCGGGGGCGATGAGCCACTTCTCGGTCATGTCTGCTTCTCCTGTGTCGAGGGATTCACGATATATCGTGTTGCCGTCACGATAACACGATATATCTCGATCTGGACACCCGCCTTCGCTTCGAATCGCCTGATTGGTCCCATTTCGGCCGGGAATCGAGCCAATCAAGCGATTCGAGCGGGGTTGACCTTGACGTAACGGCAACTTCTACGGTGGAGGGGAACGACACGGAAGGGTGGGCGGGATGGACGAGAAGGACTGGTCGATCCAGGAGATCGCGCGACTGGCGGGGACGACGAGCCGCACGCTGCGGCACTACGACGACATCGGGCTGCTGCCTCCGTCGCGCATCGCGGCCAATGGCTATCGGCACTACGACGCGGCGTCGCTCGTGCGGTTGCAGCGGATCCTCCTGCTGCGGGAGCTCGGGCTCGGGCTGCCGCAGATCGCGGAGGTGCTGGGCCCTTCGACAGGCTCAGGGACCCAGGGCGGGGGCTCAGGGACCCAGGTCCGCGGCTCCGGGACCCAGGGCGGGGGCTCAGGGACCCAAGGTGGGGGCTCGGCGGCGGAGGCGTCGGCGCTCGAGACGCATCTCGCGCTGCTGCGCGAGGAGCAGACCAGGCTGGCGCGGCAGATCGCGTCGGTCGAGTCCACCATCACGGCATTGAGAGGAGGTGAGAACCTCATGGCAGAGAACATGTTCGACGGCTTCGACCACACGCAGTACAAGCAGGAGGTCGAGGACCGCTGGGGGAAGAAGGCCTACGCCGACAGCGACCGCTGGTGGCGCGGGATGAGCGACGCCGAGCGTGCCGAGTGGCAGCAGCGCGTGTCCGACCTCGGACGCGACTGGATCGCCGCGGCGGAGAGCGGTATCGATCCCGCGTCCGCCGAGGCGCAGGAGCTCGCGCGCCGTCACGTGGCCTGGCTCACGGGCATCCCGGGCACTCCCGCCGCCGCGCTCCGGCAGGGACCGGACGCGGATGCCAAGGCCTACGTCATCGGCCTCGGCGAGATGTACGTCGCAGACCCGCGCTTCGGCGCGAACTACGCGACGTCCGCGGGCGGCACCCATGGCGCGGAGTTCGTCCGCGACGCGCTCCGCATCTACGCGGAAGCCTCCCTCTGATCCGTCGAGCCACCCCCTTGCATGCGACCCACCCCGCTGCGGTCGTACTCAAGGGGGTGGCTCGCACGCAAGGGGGTGGATCGGGGGAGGAGGGGAGGGCGTAGGGTCGTGCCATGACGGGGCAAGCGCGACGGGCACGACGGGGGCGCGACGAACGCCCCGCGTCCGGAGCCTTCGCGGCGGCGGCGACGGCCTATGCGGCGAACTGCGCCCTCGGCGCCGCGGTGGCGGCGCGGCTCATCGACACGCGTCGTTTCCGCTGGGTGCACCACGCCCTCTACATCCTCACCTGCGCGACGACCGGACTCGCCGTCGTCGCCGGTCTCGCCACCCGCACGCCGCGCAGCCATCGCGCCGCCCTGGCCCTCCTCCCCGCCGCCGTCCCCCTGGCCGCGATCCCCTACGCCGGGACGCACACCCGGCGGCACCCGCTCGTCGCCGTCACGGCGGCGCCCTTCGTCCTCGCGGGCCTCGTGGTCTCGCGCCTCCCCTCCGACCGGAAGTGACCGCATGGAACTGCTCGACGCCATCCGCCGCCGCAAGACCACGAACGGGGCCTTCCTGCCCGACCCCGTCTCCGAGGAGCACCAGCGCATCCTCCTGGAAGCGGCCGGGCGCGCGCCCTCGCAGCTCAACAGCCAGCCCTGGCGCTTCGTGGTGATCGAGAACAGGGACACGATCGACGAGATCGCGCGCATCTCCGGCGAGAGCATGACGGAGGCCATGTCGAACGGCACGTTCTTCGAGCGGTACAAGCCGTACTTCCGCTTCAGCCAGGAGGAGATGGAGGAGAAGCGCAGCGGCATGCTGTTCGACAAGCTCCCCGCGCCGCTTCGGCCCTTCACATCCCAGGTGTTCACCAAGCGCGGCCAGACGCTCATGAACACGTTCGGCGTGCCGAAGACGCTGGGTTCGGAGAACCGGAAGCTCGTGGCCGGATCGCCGCTGCTCCTGGGGGTCATGCTCGACCGCAGCGAGTACCGGCCCGGGCAGCTGTCGTCGTTCTACTCCGTGTTCAGCATGGGGGCGGCCATGGAGAACGTCTGGCTGACCACGGTCGAGCTGGGCATGGGCATCCAGTTCATCTCGTTCCCGATGGAGGTGCCGGGGCGCTGGGACGAGATCGTGCGGCTGCTGCGGGTGCCCGACGACCTGGAGCTCATGGCCGTGTACCGGCTGGGCTACCTGCCGCCCGAGCAGCGCCGCCCGGCGATCGACTGGTCGAGCAGTCAGCGCAAGCTCGTGTCGCAGTACGTGTTCCGCGAGGACTGCGACAGCCCGCAGCAGGGATGGGACGCTCCGCCGCCGCGGACCTGAGTCAGGAGCCCCCGACCGTCCGCGGCACCTCAGGGAGATCGTTCAGCGCCGGTCCCTCGATGCGTGTGCCGTCCGCGGCGAACCGCGACGCGTGCAGCGGGCAGTCCCACGTGCACTCGGCGTCGTTCCAGTCGAGGATGCCGCCGAGGTGCGGGCACACCGCGCTGACGGCCCTGGTCACGCCGTCGACCGTGGAGATGGCGACCGGGCGACCGCCGCGATTCGCCACGACGCCTTCGCCCTCCGCGGGCTGCGGAACCGGGACCGGCGTGGTCTCGGCCTCGACCCAGCCTTTCGTGGCGGCGGCGGCCACCTTCGCGCCCTCGACGGCGCCGCGCGCGAGATCGGCGGGGACGGTGAGTCGGGTGCCGAGGCGCAGCATCCAGGACGGACGCTCGCTGCGCTTCGTCCCGATGATCTCCTCCGTGAGCCGCAGGGCCGCGGCGGGCGCGTTCGACAGCCCCCATTTCGCATATCCGGTGGCGATGCGGATGCGCCCGAGGCCGCGCGGCAGCGCGCCGACGAACGGGATGAGGTTGTGTGACTGGTAGTCCTGCGCAGACCAGCGGTGCGTCTCCTCCGCATCCGGGAAGTGCAGGCGGGTCCAGTCCACCAGGTCGTCGATCGCCGCGGTCTCGCCGTCCGAGCGGCCGACCGGATGCCCGTTGCCGCCGACCACGAGCTGTGCGGTGTCGGCGGGGCCGTCGGCGGCGGACACCGGCCGGACGGACCGCGTCGGGCCGTCGGCCGAGATGAACGAACCCTCCGGCACCCCGCCGGAGACCCGGAACGAGACGCAGTACGACCGCATCCCGGCGACCTTGGAGAAGTACAGGCCCCGGTCGAGGATCGGGGTCCCCGTCGCGAGGACGATGTGCTCGGCGAACATCGGGCCCGCCGTGGTCTCCACCCGGGGCTCCGGGAGGGCGTGCGCGCCGGTCACGCGGACGCCGGTGTGCAGCGTGCCGCCGCCCGCGAGGAACTCCTTCGCGAGCGCGTCGGCGACGGCGACCGGGTCGATCGTCACCTGCGAATCGAGGGCGACCGCGCCCGCGACGGGGAACGGCGTCGACAACTCGCCCGCGGTGAGCAGCCGCGTCGGCAGTCCCGCCTCCCGCGCGGCGGCATGTTGGGCTCTCACCGCCTCGAGCCCGTCCGGACCCTGGGCATAGGTGTGGTCGGTCCGCTCGGTGTAGCTCAGGCCGGCGGTGTCGGCGAAACCGGTGAGCCACTCCATGCCGGCCCGGTTGGCGTCGACGTACGCCTGGACGAGCGCCGCCGGATGGTGCTTCCGGATGGTGGCGAGCTGCTGCCCCTGGAGGAGCGAGAGCTTGCCCGTGTTGCCGCCCGTCGACAGCTCCGCCACATCCCCCGCGTCCACGACCACGACGTCGAGTCCGGCGCGGGTCAGGAGCACCGCGGTCGAGAGCCCGGTCAGGCCCGCCCCCACGATCAGCACGTCGTGCTGCGCGCCGGGATCGAAGGGAGTGCCGTGGGGTGCGTCCTGGTCGACCTTCCAGAGGGGCTTCATGCCGACAGTCAACGCCTGTCCCCGCCCCCACCCCAACGCCTTGACATCCGACGGTCGCGCTGTCATACGGCGACTACAGTGGCGAGCGTGAGTCTCCGTCGTGTCCTGCTCGTCGCGCTCGGCGGCACGCTCGGGACGGCGGCGCGGCTGGGCCTCGGACTCCTCGTGGACGATCCCGGCGGTTTCCCCCTCGCGGTGCTGCTGGCCAACGTGCTGGGCGCCCTGCTCATCGGGGTCGTGGCGGCGCGGCTCCCGGCCTCGGCGGAGCTGCGGCTGCTGCTGGGCACCGGCGTCCTCGGCGGCTTCACGACCTACAGCGCCTTCATGACCGGCACGCTGGCCCTGTGGGGGTCGGCACCGCTCCTCGCTGCGGCGTATGCCGCAGGCAGCCTCGTCCTCGGTCTCCTCGCGGCAGCCGTGGGGCTCCGGGTGGGACGCCCGCGCCGGGGAGGGGCCGCGTGAGTCCGCTGCTGTTCCTCGCCGCCGCGCTCGCCGGGGGCGTCGGCGCCGTCCTGCGCTATCTCGTCGATGTCGGAGTCGCCCGGCTCGTCGGCCGTCGGTTCCCGTGGGGGATCCTCGTCGTCAACCTCACCGGCTCCTTCGCGCTGGGGCTCGTGACGACGGCGCTGCCGGAGGCGGCGTTCGTGCTCGGGGCCGGTCTGCTCGGCGGCTACACGACCTTCAGCACCGCGATGCTCGACGCGGTCGCGCTGTGGCGGGACGGCGAACGCGGCGCCGCCGTGTTCGACGCGGTCGGCATGCTCGTGCTCGGTCTCCTCGCCGCGGGACTGGGGCTGGCGCTGGGGGCTGCGCTCTAAACGACGCTTGCGCAGAGCCCTCAGCGCGCGCTACTCTCGCTGCTAATCGTTTAACGCTAAACGGTTAACATCGCGCACCGCCTTCTCGTGCACCCGTCAAAGGAGACCTCGATGCCCCGCACCTCCCGCCGCGCCTTGGGCGCCCTCGCCGCCTCCGCGGCCGCCGTCCTGGCACTCTCCGCCTGCTCTTCCTCCGCCACCGGGGAGTCGGGCGGCGACATCACCCTCAGTTACGCGATCTGGGACGAGAATCAGAAGCCCGCGATGGAGGACATCGCCGCCGCGTACACCGAGGAGCACCCGAACGTCTCGATCGAGATCCAGGTCACGCCGTACAAGGAGTACTTCACCAAGCTCCAGACCGCGGTGACGGGCGGCTCGGCCGCCGACGTGTTCTGGATGAACGGCCCGAACTTCCAGCTCTACGCCTCGAACGGACAGCTCGCCCCGCTCGACGATGTGGACGCCGCCGACTACCCTCAGGGGCTCGTCGACCTCTACACCTACGACGACGCGCTCTACGGCGCCCCCAAGGACTTCGACACCGTCGCGCTCTGGTACAACAAGGCGCTGTTCGACGCCGCGGGGGTGGAGTACCCGAGCGCGGGCTGGACCTGGGACGACTTCCGTTCCGCGGCCGCGAAGCTGACCGACCCCGCGAAGGGCCAGTTCGGCGTCGCCGCCAGCCAGTACGGCCAGGAGAACTTCTACAACTCCATCGCGCAGGCCGGCGGCGAGGTCATCTCCGCGGACGGCACCGAGAGCGGATACGGCTCCCCCGAGGCTCTCGAGGGCATCGAGCTGTGGACCGACCTCATCGCCGACGGCTCCTCGCCCACGGCGCAGCAGATGACGGACACGAACCCGGAGGACTTCTTCCTGTCGGGCAAGGTCGCCATGTTCCAGAACGGCTCCTGGGCCGCCATCGCCTACGCGGACAACGCGGACATCGGCGGCAGCGTCGACGTGGCCCCGCTGCCGGCGGGTCCGGAGGGCAACCAGAGCGTGATCCACGGCGTCGGGAACGTCGCGAACGCCAAGAGCGCGCACGTGGAGGAGGCCAAGGACTTCGCCGCCTTCGCCAGCGGCGAGCAGGCCGCGAAGATCCAGGCCGAGACCGGCACCGTGATCCCCGCCTACAACGGCACGCAGCAGGCGTGGGTCGACGCCCTCCCGCAGTACGACCTGCAGGTCTACATCGACGCGCTGGAGACGGCGGTCCCGTACCCCGTGTCGAAGAACACCTCCGCGTGGACGAGCATCGAGAGCGAGGTGCTGTCCCAGGTGTGGTCCGGAGCAGTGGCCCCGACGGACGGCCTGCAGGACCTCGCCGCGCAGATGCAGACCGCGCTGGACGCCGAGCAGGAGTGACCGCATGACCGTCCTCGCGCCTCGCGCGGTCGCCCCCGCCGCCGGACGGACCCCGGAGGCCCCGCCCTCCGGGGGCCGTCGGCGACGCCGTACCCCCGGTGCCTCGCCGTGGTGGGCCCTGGTGTTCCTCGGGCCCACCGCCCTGGGCTTGGCCGTGTTCTACCTGTGGCCGACCGTGCGCACGCTCATCATCTCCTTCACGAAGTCGGGGCCGTTCGGCGGTGCGGAGTGGATCGGGTTCGAGAACTACGTGCGCCTGTTCCAGGACCCGGAGCTCCTCGGCGCCCTCCGCAACACCGCGGTCTACACGGTGATCGCGCTGATCGGCATCCCCCTCGCGGTCGGGATCGCCGCGCTGCTGAACACCACCGGCCTCAAAGGCCGCAGCGCCTACCGCACCCTCTACTTCATCCCCGTCGTCACCATGCCCGCGGCGATCGCGCTCGTCTGGCGCATGATCTACAACGGCGATTACGGTGTGCTGAACGCGGCCCTCGGTGCGGTCGGCATCGAGGGGCGGAGCTGGCTGACCGACCCGAACACCGCGCTGATCGCGATCGCCGTCGTCGGCATCTGGGCCGGCCTCGGGACCAACATCGTCATCTTCCTCGCCGGGCTCCAGGGCATCCCGGACACGATCATGGAGGCGGCCGACCTCGACGGGGCGGGCCCCGTGCGCAAGTTCTTCTCCATCACGATCCCGCTGCTGTCGCCCTCGATCTTCTTCGTCAGCGTCATCAGCGTGATCGGGGCGCTGCAGGTGTTCGACCTCATCTACATGATGCTCGGCCGCAGCAACCCCGCGATGCCGAACACCCGGACGGTCGTCTACCTGTTCTACGAAGCGGGTTTCCTCGACAACGACCGCGGCTACGCCGCCGCCGTCGCCTTCCTCCTGCTGCTGATCATCCTCGTCCTGACGATCGTGCAGTTCCGGCTGCAGAAGAAGTGGGTGCACTATGAGTGACGTCTCCCTCGACACCCGTGCGGTCGTCGGTGCCGCCCCCGCACGATCGCGGAGGGCGGGCACCCCCCGGAACCGCGGACTGTGGATCGTGCACGTCGTGCTCATCGTCGGCGCCGCGCTCATGGTGTTCCCGTTCGTCTGGCAGCTGCTGACTTCGTTCAAGACGCTGTCGGACTCGGTGCAGGTGCCGCCGTCGTTCCTCCCGCGCGAGTGGGTGTTCACCAACTTCGCCGAGGTCTTCGACTCGATGCCGTTCGGGCAGATGTTCCTGAACTCCGTGCTCCTCACCGTCGGGCGCACGGTCGGGCAGGTCGCCCTGTGCACCATGGCGGGCTACGCGTTCGCGCGCATCGCCTTCCCCGGCCGGAACGCCCTGTTCGTCGTGTTCCTCTCAGTGCTCATGGTGCCCTCGCAGCTCTACCTGCTGCCGCAGTACGAGATCATCCAGGCGCTCGGCTGGCTGAACACGCTGCAGGCGCTCATCGTGCCCGGCATCTTCAGCGCCTTCGGGACCTTCCTGATGCGGCAGTTCTTCCTCTCGATGCCGGCCGAGCTGGAGGAGGCGGCGCGCATCGACGGGGCGAATCCGTGGCAGACCTTCTGGCGGATCATGGTTCCGCTCGCGAAGCCTGGCATCATCGCACTTGTGGTGTTCACTGTGCTGTGGTCCTGGAACGATCTGCTGTGGCCGCTGATCGTGACGACCGATCCGGCGAAGATGCCGCTGTCGGTCGGGCTCTCGCAGCTCGTCGGCATCCACGGCACCGACTACCCCGTGCTCATGGCGGGTGCCCTGCTGGCGACCCTGCCCATGCTGGTGACGTTCATGATCCTGCAGCGGCAGTTCATCCAGGGCATCGCGTTCAGCGGGACGAAGGGCTGAGACATGGCACAGCGTGAGCACGCCCCGAGCCGCCGCCCGACCCTGCGGATGGTGGCGGAACGTGCCGGAGTGTCGACCGCGACCGTCTCGTACGTGTTCTCCGGGCGGGCAGGCGCGAGCGGCGCGGGCGTGGCCGAGGCCACCGCGGCGCGGGTGCTCGCGGCGGCGGACGAGCTGAACTACCGGCCGAACACGGCGGCCAGGGCGATCCGCACCGGCCGCAGCGGCATGGTGCAGCTCTCCCTGCACATGCTGAGCGATCCGTGGTCGCTGGCGGTGGCGGACGCCGTGAACGCCGAGGCGAACCGGCACGGACTCACGACGCTGATCCTCGCCGACGGCGACTGGCACGCGGCCCTCGACCGTGTCGAGAGTGACGTGGCGTACCTCGACGGCGTCGGCCTGGACGAGGAGGACGCCCGACGGCTGGGCGACCTCGTCAAGCGCGGCCAGCGGCTCGTGGTGTTCTCGGAGCATCTGGAGCCGGACGGCTTCGACGTCATCCGCTCGGACGCGATCCCGGGGTGCGAACTCGCGATGGATCACCTGCTGGAGCGGCACACGGCCATCGGCTGCATCGCCGCGGAGGGTGCCGTCCGCCTCGCGGGAACCCAGGTCACGCGCTACACGCCGTACGTCGAGAAGCTCGCGGCGGCCGGCATCTCCCCGGATCCGGCGTGGACCGTGACCTATGCGGAGACCCAGGCCAGCGCCTTCACCGCCGCGATCGAGCTGCTGTCGCAGGAGAACCGCCCGGACGCCGTGTACGCGACGACCGACTTCGCCGCGATCGCCGCGATCAACGCCGCGCACATGCTCGGGCTCCGCGTCCCGCACGACGTCGCGGTGATCGGCGTCGGCAACACGCCGGACGCGCGGCTCATCGCGCCCACCCTCACCACCGTCGGCCCCACGGACTTCTACGAGCGTCAGGCGCGCATCATCGTCGAGAAGGCGCTCGAGAACGAGCCCTCACCCGGCGCGCTGCACGAGTTCCCCTGGGCTCTCGTGCCCGGAGGGTCGACCGACCTCGACGCCCCGGCCTCCCGCGGCCGCTGAGCCCCCCTCCTTTCTCCCCCTCTGTCACGAAGGACTTCTGTTGGACCTCCACATCGGCATCATCGGCTTCGGCGCGCGCTCCACTCTCCAGGAGGAGGTGCACCGGCCGGGCCACGGTTCCCGCATCACGGCCGTCTGCGACCTCGCCTCGCGCGCTCGCGAGGACGCCAGGGCGCTCGTCCCCGACGCGCTCATCACCGACTCCCTCGACGAGCTGCTCGCATCCGGTGTCGACGCGGTCATGGTGCTGACCCCGGACGACACGCACGCCGCCCTGACCATCCGGGCGCTGGAGGCCGGGGTACCCGTCTTCTGCGAGAAGCCCCTCGCGATCGATCTGGCCGACGCCGACCGCATGCTGGAGACCGCGCGACGCACCGGCACCCGGCTCTACATCGGGCACAACATGCGGCACATGCCCGTGATCACCCTCATGCGCGGGCTCATCCAGGACGGGCGCATCGGGCAGGTGAAGGCCGTGTGGGTGCGGCACTTCGTGGGGCACGGCGGCGACTTCTACTTCAAGGACTGGCACGCCGACCGGAGCCGCACCACCGGACTCCTCCTGCAGAAGGGGGCGCACGATCTCGACATCATCCACTGGCTGGCCGGCGCGTACACCGAGCAGGTGGCGGCGATGGGCGGCCTGAGCGTCTACGGCGACATCACCGACCGGCGGGACCGCACGGGGGAGCGGATGCCCGACTGGTTCAGCATGGACAACTGGCCGCCGACCGCGCTCACGGGACTCCACCCCGTCGTCGACGTCGAGGACATCTCGATGGTGAACCTGAGGCTCGAGGGCGGGATCTTCGCCTCGTACCAGCAGTGCCACTTCACCCCGGACTACTGGCGGAACTACACCGTGATCGGCACCGAGGGGCGCATGGAGAACTTCGGCGACGTGGCCGGCAGCGAGGTGAGGTTGTGGAACCGTCGGCACGCCGGAGCGGCCGACGCGGACGAGGTGTTCATCGTCCCCGAGGTGCCCGACGCCGGACACGACGGTGCCGACGCGCTGCTCGTGGCCGAGTTCCTGCGGTTCGTGCGGCATGGCGGGCTCACAGCGACCTCGCCCGTCGCAGCGCGGGAGGCCGTGGCCGCCGGGATCCTCGCGACCGCGTCCCTCCGCGGCGACGGCTCCGCGATCTCCGTCCCCCCGCTCGACCCCGATCTCGTCGCCTACTTCGAGCGCGGCCAGACCCCCTCCTCCACCCCTTCCTCCTCCGCCGCCTGACCCACCGGCAGGGGAGTGCAATAGGGCACCCGAACCGCGGCTCCCAGGCACGTTTCTGATCCCGCAGCGCGGCGGGGAAGGAGAAGAGGGGCGGGGCTCTCAGGGAGTTCACACCGGAGCGAATGTACAAACGTACATGTACGGATGTCCAGGGGGTGTGTGATGGCGGAGAGCGCGCGTCGGCGGCGTGACCCCGAAGCGCGCCGCCGGGAGATCGTCGCCGCGACCGCCGAGCTGATCGTCGAGGTCGGGGCCGACGCCATCACGCACCGCATGGTCGCCGCCCGCGCCGGAGTGCCGCTCGGCGCGACCACCCAGTACTTCGACACCCTCGACGACCTGCGCAGCGCCGCCTTCCGTGCCCTCGCGGACGAGATCGAATGCCGGCTCGACGGAGTGCGGCAGACCCTCGCCGAACGCGGAGCCGGGGCCGACGTCATCGCCGCGCTCGTCCACGACAGCATCCACGACGGACACGCGGTGCAGGCGGATCGCGCCGTCGTCACGGCAGCCGTCCACGATCCGCGGCTGCGCGCGCTCGCGCGCCACCTGTCCGACCGCCTTGTCGACCTCCTGGAGCCGACCTATGGCGCCGACCGGGCCCGAGCGGCGATGATCTTCATCGACGGCGTCATGTGGAGCACGCAGATCCGCGACGTCGATCTCGAACAGTCCTTCCTCGAATCCGCACTGGCGCGGATCCTCGGAGAACCTCTCTCCCTCCCATCCGCAGCGACCGCCACCCCCTGACACCGAGGACCCCGCCTTGTCGAAACTCGCCATCCTCAGCCTGAAGAACCGCGCCCTCATCGCGCTCGTGACGATCGTCGCCGCGGTGTTCGGCGGGCTCGCGTTGACCAACCTCAAGCAGGAACTCATCCCGTCGCTCGAGCTGCCGGCGCTCGTGGTCATGACCACCTACCCCGGCGCCTCGCCCGAGGTGGTCGAGAACGACGTCTCGACGCCGATCGAGTCGGCCATCCAGGGGGTTCCCGACCTGGAGTCGACCACCGCGACGAGCACGACCAATGCGTCCATCGTGCAGGCGATGTTCTCGTACGGCACGAACCTCGCGACCGCAGAGCAGAAGATCCAGCAGGCGATCAACCGCATCTCCTCGCAGCTGCCGGAGGACGTCACGCCGCAGGTGCTCTCGGTCTCGATCGACGACTTCCCGGTGATCCAGGTGGCGGTCACCGGCTTCGACGACGCGGACAACGCCCAGGCCCAGCTCGAGAGCGTCGCGATCCCCGATCTGGAGGACGTCGACGGGGTGAACGCGGCCGAGATCGTCGGCGGCGTCGGACAGCGCATCACCATCACCCCCGACCTCGCGAAGCTCGCCGCCGCCGGACAGAGCAGCGAGGCGATCAGCACGGCACTCCAGCAGAACGGCACCCTGTTCCCCGGCGGCGAGATCACCGAGGACGACGAGACCCTCACGGTGCAGACCGGAGCGAAGATCACCTCGGTCGACGAGATCGCCGCCCTGCCGCTCGTCGGCACCGCGGTCACCATCGGCGACGTCGCGACGGTGGAGCAGGTGTCCGACCCGGTGACCTCGATCTCCCGCGTCGACGGCGAGGACGCCCTGTCGATCTCCATCACGAAGCTCCCCGCCGCCAACACGGTCGAGGTGTCGCAGGGGGTCATCGCGGCCCTCGACGAGATCGGGGAGGCGCTTCCGGACGCGGAGTTCACGGTCGTGTTCGACCAGGCGCCGTTCATCGTGCAGTCCATCGACACCCTCGCCACGGAGGGTCTGCTCGGCCTCGTGATGGCCGTGCTCGTGATCCTCGTGTTCCTCATGTCGGTGCGCTCGACCCTGGTCACCGCGATCTCGATCCCGACCTCGGTCCTCATCACCTTCATCGGGCTGCAGGCCTTCGGCTACTCCCTCAACGTGCTGACCCTCGGGGCGCTCACGATCGCGATCGGCCGCGTGGTCGACGACTCCATCGTGGTGATCGAGAACATCAAGCGCCACTACGTGGGCGACGCGGACAAGGGCGATGCGATCCGTCTCGCCGTGCGCGAGGTCGCCGCCGCCATCACCGCCTCGACCATCACGACGGTGGCGGTGTTCCTGCCGATCGTGTTCGTCGGCGACATGGTGGGCGAGCTGTTCCGTCCGTTCGCGATGACCGTCACGATCGCCATGGTCGCGTCGCTCTTCGTGGCGCTGACGATCGTCCCGGTGCTCGCGTACTGGTTCCTCAAGCCCGGCAAGCCGCTCCTCGACGACCAGGGGAACGCGATCGACCCGGAGGACCCGGCCGCCCCGCCGACGAGGCTGCAGCGCGGCTACCGCCCCATCCTCGGCTGGACGCTGAAGCACTCGGGCATCACGGTCGCGCTCGCGGTGGTGGTCCTCGCCGGGACGCTCGCCGCCGCCCCGCTGATGAAGGTGAACTTCCTCAGCGACTCCGGTCAGAACACCATGACCGTGACGCAGGACCTCGGTCCGACGGCGAGCCTGCAGGCGAAGTCCGACGCCGCCGTCCCCGTCGAGGAGGCCCTCCTCGACATCGACGGCATCGAGCACGTGCAGGCCTCCATCGGGTCGAGCGGCTCCGCGCTGCGCGACGCGTTCTCCGGCGGTGCGGGTATCACCTACTCCGTGCTCACCGACGGCGACGCCGACCAGGAGAAGCTGCGCGCCGAGGTGCAGGACGCGATCGACGGTCTCGGCGACGAGGTCGGCGAGGTCACCGTCGCGGCCTCCGCCGGCTTCGGCTCCAGCGACATCGAGATCACCGTGTCGGCCGCGAGCGGTGACGACCTCGCCACCGCCACCTCCGCCGTGGTGGACGAGCTCGACGGCCGCGAGGGCATCGGGCAGGTCACGGACAACCTCGCCGAGGCGCTGCCGTACATCGCCGTGGTCGTGGACCGCGAGGCCGCCGCCCAGGTCGGGCTGTCCGAGGTCGCCGTCGGATCGATCGTGTCGAACACGATGCGTCCGCAGCAGATCGGCTCGGTCGAGATCGACGACACCGCGCTCACCGTGTACCTCGTCAACCCCGAGCCGCCGACGACCGTCGCCGCCCTTCAGCAGCTCGCGATCCCCACTGCGGCGGGCATCGTGCCGCTGCAGGACATCGCGACCGTCGAGCAGCGCAACGGTCCGACCTCGATCACCACCGAGCAGGGACGGCGCACCGCGACCGTCACCGTGCCGCCCGCCTCGGACAACCTCGCGGTCGCCACCCAGTCGGTCACCGAGGCGCTCGCCGCGGCGGACCTGCCGGACGGCGCCTCGGCCGAGGTCGGCGGCGTCGCCTCGCAGCAGGCCGATTCGTTCGCGCAGCTCGGCCTGGCCATGCTCGCCGCGATCCTCATCGTGTACGTGGTGATGGTGGCGACGTTCAAGTCGCTGCGTCAGCCGCTGCTGCTGCTGATCTCGGTGCCGTTCGCGGCGACCGGCGCCATCCTGCTGCAGATCATCACGGGCGTGCCGCTCGGCGTGGCCTCGCTGATCGGCGTGCTGATGCTCATCGGCATCGTGGTGACGAACGCGATCGTGCTCGTCGACCTCGTCAACCAGTACCGGGAGAAGGGGCTGTCGACCGCGGAGGCGGTGATGGCGGGAGGGGAGAAGCGTCTGCGTCCGATCCTCATGACCGCGCTCGCCACGATCCTCGCCCTCACCCCGATGGCGCTCGGGATCACCGGGCACGGCGGCTTCATCTCGCAGCCGCTGGCGATCGTGGTGATCGGCGGGCTCGTCTCCTCCACCGTGCTGACGCTCATCGTGCTGCCGACCCTGTACAACCTCGTCGAGGGGGCGCGGGAGCGCCGCCGGGCGCGCAAGGACGACCCGCAGGCGGACGCGGGACCCGTCCCGGTGCACGCGGACGGCACTCCGGTCAGCCGGCGCGAGCTGCGCGAGAACCACGGCGAGTAGCCGCGCGTTCACAACTCAGGAGAAAGGCCCCGGTCCCGTCCGTAGGACGAGGATCGGGGCCTTTCGGCGTCGGTTCTCCGGAGTTGTGAACCGCGGTCAGGCGAAGGTGAGGCCCCACTCCAGGGTCCAGGTCTCGCCGGGAGCGAGACGGCGCAGGCCCCGGCCGCTGTTGAACGCGTCGGCCGGCGCGGTCATCGGCTCGATCGCGACCGCGAGCGGGGTATCGGGGTAGTTCGTGGCCGTGTACACCTGCACGAAGTCGAAGCCCTCGCCCTGCCAGAGGGTGATCGCGCGGCCGTCGGGAGCGGTCAGCGTGTGCCGCACCCGGCCGTCGGCGTCGCGTTCGAGGTCCGTGAACCCCGTGTCCAGGCTGACGTCACCGACGCGGACGCCCTCTCGCAGGGCGGACTCGGCCGGACGGGTGCCGACCGGCAGCATCCGCTCGTCCGTCTCGAAGGCGGTGCGGGCGGGGACGCGGAGGACGAGGTCGTGCGGATCGACGTCGCCGATCGTCGGGAACGGGTGCGTGCCGAGCGCGACCGGCGCCGCGGAGTCGGACCAGTTCGTGAGCGTGTGCGTCACGTCGATCCCGTCCGCGGTCAGGACGTACGCGACGGACGTCTCGATCAGGTACGGGTACCCGGTCTGCGGGAAGACGGTCGCGCGCAGGGTCGCGGCGCCCTCGGTCTGCTCGACCGTGTAGGCGGTGAAGCGCAGCAGGCCGTGACTGGCGTTGTTCGTCTTGGGCTCGGTGACGGCGAGCTGACGGACTGTGCCCTCGTCGTCCCAGCGGCCGTCGCGCACCCGGTTGGGCCACGGCGTCAGCACCACTCCGGAGCAGGAGGGGGTCGGGATGTCGAGCGGGTAGGGCGACACGAGATCGACCTCGCCGATCCGGAGGGCACGCAGCGAGGCGCCGACCTGGGCGATCTGCGCGGTCACGTCGCCGAGGCGGAGGTGCACCTGGGTGCCGGTGGGAGAGACGGAGTTCACCTCGACATCGTAGTGCCGCAGGCCGCCGGAGTGCGGGGGTCTCCCAGGGATGCCGGGTAGACTGAGACGGTCGGCTTCGGACACCCGCGCAGGGCGCGGACGTTTTTCAGTGTGTGAAGTGTGAGTCCAGGGGCCGATGGTGCGCGTCGATCGACGCGAATCAACCATCACAGGAATGGCCCCGGCCGCAGATCGTCCGGACTCCGCTGGATCGGAGTGCTCGCGCGTGCGCGCAGCGCTGTTCTCGTGCGAGAACGCAAGAAGGACACCCGAATGCCCAAGAACAAGAAGCCCCGCGGCGGTCGCGCCGCTGCGAACTTCGAGCCGCGCTACGGCGCCAAGAAGACCTCGTTCCACGACCGTCACCGTCCGGCCGGCGGTCGGGACACGGCTCGCGACGAGCGTCCCGCGCGCGACGACCGCGAGGGTCGCGCGGCCGGCGGGTACGACCGTCGCCCCGGCAGCCGCAGCCCCGGGCACCGCGGCTACCGCCCGGAGGAGACCGAGTCCGGTGCTCCGAAGCGCCGCTGGAGCTCCCAGGAGCGCGCCGGTCGCGACGAGGCCCGCAGCATCCGCGCCCGTGCGGAGTCCGGGCGTCGCGAGGCCCCGCACCGCCGCGACGACCGCGCCGGTGGCGGCCGGTTCGACGACCGCGCCGAGCGTCCGCGGTACAACGACCGGTCCGGCGCTGGACGGTTCGACGACCGTCCGCGGCGCGACGACCGCGGCGGCTCGCAGCGACAGGGGTTCCGCGACAACGACCACCGCGACGGCGGACGTCCGCGCTTCGACGACCGTCGGACGGAGCGCCCGCGCTTCGACCGCGACGACCGCCCGCGCTTCGATGACCGCCGGACCGAGCGTCCCCGCTTCGACCGCGACGAGCGTCCTCGCCGCGACGATCGCGACCGTGCGGGGGACCGGGGAGGCGAGCGTTCGTACGACGCCGCCCGTGCGCGCCGCGCGTTCGACCGTGACCGCACGCAGCGCTCCTTCGAGGGCGGACGCGAGCGGCCGTCGACCGGAGGGGCCTACCGCACCGAGCGGCCCCGTCGGGACGAGCGCCCTCGTCGCGACGAGCGTCCGACCCGGAGCGACTGGAACGCGAAGCCGAAGGCGGCGTTCGAGCAGGCCGACGACGTCGTCCACGAGCGCCTCGAGGCACAGGCCGTGCAGGCCGTCGAGGTCGAGGGCGTCACGTTCGCCGACCTCGGCCTGGGCTCCAACATCACCGAGACCCTGAACAACATGGGCGCCGCGACGCCGTTCCCGATCCAGGCGGCGAGCATCCCCGCCGTCCTCGAGGGGCGCGACGTACTCGCCCGCGGACGCACCGGCTCCGGCAAGACCATCGCCTTCGGGGCACCGCTCGTCGAGCGGGTGCTGCAGTCGCAGGCGGGCAAGCGCCGCGAGTTCGGACGGGCGCCGCGCGCGATCATCCTCGCCCCGACGCGCGAGCTCGCGCTGCAGATCGACCGGACCATCCAGCCGATCGCCCGCAGCGTCGGCCTCTTCACGACGCAGATCTACGGCGGGGTGCCCCAGGGCCGCCAGGTGGGCGCGCTGAAGAAGGGCGTCGACATCGTCATCGGCACCCCGGGCCGTATCGAGGACCTGATGAACCAGGGCAAGCTCGACCTGTCGGACTGCCGGATCGCGGTGCTCGACGAGGCCGACCACATGTGCGAGCTCGGATTCGTCGAGCCCGTGCAGCGCATCCTCCGCCGCACGGCCGAGGGCAGCCAGAAGCTCCTGTTCTCCGCGACCCTCGACCGCGAGGTCGCGGCGCTGGTGGACGAGTTCCTCGTCGACCCCGCCGTGTTCGAGGTCGCGGGCGAAGACCAGGGCTCCAGCACCATCGAGCACCGGGTCCTCGTCATCGAGCACCGCGACAAGGCGGACATCCTCACGTCGCTCGTCGATCGCGAGGGCAAGACGCTGGTCTTCGCCCGTACTCGCGCCTACGCCGAGATGCTGGCCGACCAGTTCGACGACGCGGGGATCCCGGCCGTCTCGCTGCACGGCGATCTCAACCAGGCCAAGCGCACGCGGAACCTGGAGAAGCTGACCTCGGGTCGGGTGAACGTCCTCGTGGCCACCGATGTGGCCGCGCGGGGCATCCACGTCGACGACATCGACCTCGTGGTCCAGGCCGACGCGCCGGACGAGTACAAGACGTACCTGCACCGCTCCGGTCGCACGGGTCGCGCGGGGCGCTCGGGCCGGGTCGTCACGCTCATCACGCGACAGCGCCAGCGCCGGATGACCGAGCTGCTCGGTCGCGCCGAGATCGAGGCCCCGTTCGAGCAGGCCCGCCTGGACGACGACGTGATCGAGGAGATCGCCGGGCGCGTGCCGTCCGCCGCCGAGCTCACTTCCTGACGCATTCGGGATCAGAAAGGCCCCGGAGACTTCGGTCTCCGGGGCCTTTTCGCACTCTGCACCGGGGTCAGGGGAGGGTGTGCTCGTGGAGGGACGTCGTGAGGGCGGTGCCGTTGAGGTCGAGGTAGAGGACGCCCTCGGTGACCGTGAGGGTCAGGGTGTTGCGGCGGGCGAGGTGAGGCGTGGCGGTGTCGACGAACCCGGGATCGAAGCTGTAGACCCGGATGTCCTCGGCCCGGTGGATGCGCTTGTCGGCCCACGGCGCCATGACCTTGGCCGGATCGCGGTGCGTGTAGACCACCGTCCGGTCCGCGAGGCGGGAGGCATGGTGCAGCCGTGCGGCATCGGGAGCGCCCACCTCGATCCAGACGGTCACCCGGCCCGTGAGGTCGCGCACGAGCACGGCGGGCTCCTCGGTGTCGGAGACGCTGCCGCCGAACGCGATGCCCTCCGCGAACTCGAGTCCGTACGCGAGCACCCGGGTGAGCATGTACGCGTCGGTCTCGGAGGGATGCCGGGCGGCGCGGAGCGAGACGTCCTCGTAGACCCCGCGATCGGTGTCGGCCAGCTGCATCTCGAACGTGTGGACTGTCGAACCGATCGCCATGATCCTCGAGCCTACGCGGAGCTGCGCCCCCTCCTCGACCGGCTCAGAACAGCATCGGCTGGGGAGGGGCTGCGGCGGCGCGGCCGCTCGGGGTGAACAGGACCGGCCCGGCCGCCGGCGTCTCCGTCTGCACGTGGCCTTGGCCCGGGCGGAACCCGCGCCGCGGATAGTCGTCTTCGTGCCGCCCATCGAGTCCGTGCATCCGGATGAGGGGACGAGCGCGCTTGGCGAGCCACTGCCGGTACGGCTTCGGCGCCTCGACGGACGCTCCGGGATAGAGCCCCCGGTAGGACGACACGAGGTCGGGGCGGTTCTCGTCGAGCCACTGGAAGAACCACGGCTTGACGCCCGGACGCAGGTGCAGGGCCCCGTAGATCACGCTCCGCGCTCCGGCGGCCTTGATGCGGCGCAGGGCGTCGTCGATCGCGGCGAGGGAATCGGTGAGGTGCGGCAGGATCGGCATGAGGAAGACGGTGACCGGGAATCCGGCGTCGGCGAGGGCGCGTACCGTGTCGAGGCGGGCCTGCGTGGTCGGAGCGCCGGGCTCGATCGTCTTCTGCAGCGCGTCGTCGTACATCGCGATCGACATCTGCACGTCGACCGGCACGCGCTGTGCCGCCTTCTTCAGCAGCGGGATGTCGCGGCGGATCAGCGTGCCCTTCGTGAGGATCGACATCGGAGTGCCCGACGCCGCGAGCGCCTCGATGATGCCGGGCATGAGGGCGTAGCGCCCTTCGGCCCGCTGGTACGGGTCGGTGTTCGTGCCGAGAGCGACCGTCTCGTGCTGCCAGCTCCCGCGGCGCAGCTCCCGTTCGAGCACCTCCACGACGTTGACCTTGACGACGATCTGGGTGTCGAAGTCGGCGCCGCCGTCGAGGTCGAGGTACTCGTGCGTGCCCCGTGCGAAGCAGTAGGTGCAGGCGTGGGAGCAGCCGCGGTAGGGGTTGATCGTCCAGGCGAAGGGCATGCGCGACGCCCCGGGGACGTGGTTGAGGGCGGACTTCGACAGAACTTCGTGGAACGTCATCCCGGCGAACTCGGGCGTCGTCACCGTGCGGAGGACGCTGGACCGGTTCTCGAGACCGGGCAGCGCCGCCTCGTCGCTGTCCGCGAGCTTCTGTCCCTGCCACCGCATCGTCCTAGTCGAACAAAGAATCGAATCGAAGTCAAGCGAGTGTGGCATGAATGTTCGAATGGAAGAATGGGCCCATGCCCTCCTCGCCGTACGCTCAGCATGCGGCGCCGCGCTCCCCGATCCTCGGACCCGCCCTCCCGGTCGGGCTGGCGGTGACCGCGCTCGGCGTGGTGCTCTCCCTCACCGGGGCGGCCGCGACCCCCGTGGCGTCAGAGCCCCTCCCGCGCCCCGTCGCGGTGATGCAGGTGCCGTCGGTGCAGAGCGCGGCGACGCCGGCGGCGGACCCTTGCGCCGACCCCGGGGTGCAGGAGGCGATCGCGGCGGGGGACGACGCCGCCACCATCGCGGGGTTCGGCGGCGGAGTGCGCTTCCGTGAGGCGGTGGTCGCGGGGAACGCGCCCTGCGTCTCGCTCAGCGATCCCGCTCGGATCTGGGTGGTGGTGAACAAGGGGCGTCCGCTCGATCCGGCCGCCTACGAGCCCGCGGAACTGGACCAGGTGCCCCTGCAGATGACGACGCCGTCGGGCCGCGTGCGCGCGGAGGTCGCCGACGCGGTCGGGCGCATGGCGGAGGCCGCCGCGGCTGCGGGTGTCGGCCGCATCGGCGCGAACAACGGCTACCGGTCCTACGGGCTGCAGGTCGCGACCTACGGCGCCCACGTGCGGGACCAGGGGCAGGCCGACGCGGACGCCGGCTCGGCGCGCCCGGGGCACAGCGAGCATCAGACCGGTCTCGCCCTCGACGTCGTGGCCTGCGATGCCGGGTGCGGCGGTCTCGACGGCTTCGGGGCGACGCGGCAGAGCGAATGGGTGGCCGCGCACGCCTGGGAGTACGGGTTCATCGTGCGCTACGAGCAGGTCGGCACCCCCGTCACCGGATACGCGCCGGAGCCCTGGCACCTGCGCTACGTCGGCACGGAGCTCGCGGCGGCGTATCACGAGGGCGGCTTCCACACCCTCGAGGAGTTCTTCGGCCTGCCCGCCGCTCCCGACTACGAGCACTGAGCGGACGGGTCCGCGGTGGCGCTCGGCGTGCTCTGAGGCTTTCCACAAAGGCGGTACCCAGTCCCACTCGGGATGGGATGCATTCTCACAATCGCCTGTCCTGCCCCGTGTTCCCGCCGTAGACTCGCCGGAGCAACGACGCACGACACGTTCGGGAGGACGGCATGGAACGCGACATCTACGAAGAGGATCACGAGGCATTCCGCGACCTCGTCAAGGATTTCGTCAAGCGCCACGTCACGCACGAGGCGATCGAGAAGTGGGACGCCGCCGGCGAGGTGGACCGCGCCACGATGCGCGCCGCGGGTGAGGCCGGCATCATCGGGCTCTCCGTGCCCGAGGAGTTCGGCGGCGCCGGGATGCTGCAGGACTACCGCTTCCGCGCGATCGTGAACGAAGAGGTCATCGCAGCCGGAGCGGGTTCGCTCGCCGGCGCCTTCGGCATCCAGGACGACCTGGCCGTCCCGTACCTCGTGCACATGGGCACGCAGGAGCAGAAGGAGAAGTGGCTGCCCCGCATGGCCACCGGCGAGGTCGTCGGCGCGCTCGCCATGACCGAGCCCGGGGCCGGATCCGACCTGCGCGGCATCAAGACCACCGCCAAGAAGGTCGACGGCGGCTACCTCGTCAACGGCGCCAAGACGTTCATCTCGTCCGGTGCGACCGCCGACCTCGTCGTGACCTTCGTCAAGACGGGCGAGGGCAACCGGCCCGACGCGTTCAGCCTCGTCCTCATCGAGAAGGGCATGGAGGGGTTCGACAACGGCAAGAAGCTCTCGAAGATGGGCTTCCACGGTCACGACACCGCCGAGCTGTCGTTCAGCGACGTGTTCGTTCCCGAGGAGAACCTCATCGGCGGCGTCGAGGGTAAGGGCTTCATCCAGCTCATGATGAACCTCCCGCTCGAGCGCCTCTCGATCGGCGTGGCCGGAGCCGCCGCCGCGCAGGCCGCGTTCGACTGGACCGTCGCGTACACCAAGGACCGCGAGGCCTTCGGGGAGCGCATCATCGACTTCCAGAACAGCCGCTTCACCATCGCCGACATGTCCGCCACGGTCGACGCGCTGTGGGCCTTCATCGACCGCGCGCTCCTGGCGTACAAGGACGGCAGGCTCTCGGCCGAAGAGGCCGCGAAGGTCAAGTTCTGGGCCACCGAGCGCGAGTGGGAGGTGCTCGACGCCGGGGTCCAGCTCCACGGCGGCTACGGCTACATCACGGAGTACCCGATCGCCCGCGCCTTCCTCGACGCCCGTGTGCACCGCATCTACGGCGGCACGAACGAGATCATGCGCGAGATCGTCGGGCGTCAGATCGCCGGCAAGCGCTGAGGTCTCCAGGCACAGCTTCGGAGATCCCCGACGACACGCCGGGGCGGCCTCGTCCGCCCCGGCGTGTCGTGCTGTGGCTCCGAAGTCGTGCCCGGGCTCAGGCGAGAGGCTCGGCGGCGGCCTCGCGGGCGGCCTTCGAGGCGGGGGAGGCGGCGCCGATCTTCCAGTAGCCGCAGAAGCTGACGGCATTCTTGTCGACGCCGCGCTCGCCGACGAGCTGCTTGCGGACGCCGGAGGCCAGGGACTGCTCGCCGGCCGCGTACGCGTGGAACGGAGCATCGGGCAGAGCGGTGCGAGCGAGGGCGTCCAGGGCGAGAACCCCGGGTGGGATCTCCTGAGGCCGCACGATCCACGCCACATCGAGTCCCGACGGATGCGGGAACTCCAGGGCATCCTCCACGGACGGGACCTCGATGATCGCCGTGCCCGCGGCGTCGGCCGGCAGGGAGGCGCTGATCGACGCGATCGCGGGGAGGGCGGTCTCGTCGCCCACGAGCACCACCCGGTCGGTGCCCCGCTCGGGGTTGAACGTCAGGCCCTCGTCGATGATGAGGACATGTTCGCCGGGGGCGCAGGTCTCCGCCCACCGCGAGGCCGGACCGGCGGTGCCGTCGGCCGCCGAGCCGTGGAGGACGAAGTCGACGTCGAGCTCGGCACCGGTCTCGGCCGTGGCCGGGCGGTACGCGCGCACGGTGTAGTTGCGCATCACGGGGCGCTCGCCGTCGGGGATGCGGAGGAACTTCAGATAGCCGAACATCCGGTTGGCCTTGGCGGGCACCCGCTCGAGCCCCGCCTCGCCGCCGATCGGCAGGAACAGCCGGAACCACTGGTCGTACCCCATCGGGCGGAAGCGGTCGATCTCGCCGCCGCCCAAGGTCACCCGCACCCAGTGCGGCGCGAGCCGTTCCGTGCGGAGGACCGTGAGGTGCAGGAGCTCGGCCGTCTCCGGCTTGACCATCTTGCTGAATGCCATGCGGGCACCTTTCAGGGGAGCTGCCAGGGGAAGAAGACGACGAAGATCGCCGCCGATGCGGCGAGCATGGCCGCGGTGAAGACGGTGTCCCTCGTCCGGAACGGCACGAGGTGCCGCTCGGTCCGGGTCGGATGCGCGCCGAACGCCCGGGAGTCCATCGCGAGGGCGACGCGCTCCGCGTGCCGGATGGCGCCCGCGAGCAGCGGGACGATGTACCCCCAGCCCCGCGCGATCCGGGCGAAGGGCCCGCGGCCGCCGTGGGAGCCGCGCACCCGGTGCGCGGCACGGATGACGGCGAGCTCGTGGCCGAAGCGGGGCACGAAGCGGAAGGCGGCCAGGGCCGTGTACCCGATGCGGTACGGCACGCGCAGCTGCTGCACGCTCGCACGCACGAGGTCGGAGCCGCTGGTGGTGAGGCCGCCGACGAGCGCGAGCGCGACGATCGATCCGAGTCGGAGCGCCGTGGCGAACCCGATGAGGAGGGCGCCGCCGTAGAGGGTCCAGTCGCCGATCGTCACGACGGGGGTGGTGTCGGCGACCAGGGCCGCGTCGACCCACAGCGAGAAGCCGACGCCGATCGCGACCATGCCCACGGGCAGACCGAGCAGGAGCAGCGCGAGGAGGCGCCCCGTCACCCGCGCCCCGACGAGGATGAGGACGTAGGCGAGCACGAGGAAGGCAGCGGGGGTGGCCAGATCCCGCACGAAGACGAGGAGCAGCATGGCGGGGGCGAAGCCGGCGACCTTCGCCAGCGGGTTGAGGCCGTAGAGGAACTGCCGCCGCGACGTGGCCGAGAGCGGCGCATACGGATCGAGCGTGGTCATCGTCATGGCGACACCTCCCACCCGGCCGCGGTGAGCACCCGCTGCAACGCGGGGACGCGCAAGCCCGCGGAGGGGAGGATCGCGGGATCGGCGAACAGTTCCGCCGTCGGACCGGCGGCCCGCACCCGCCCGTCGGCGAGGACGACCGTGTCGGTGGCGTGCTCGGCGACGAGCTGCAGGTCGTGGGTGACGATGACCACGGTCGTGCCGTCCGCCCGGAGGCTCTCCAGCAGCGCCAGGAGCTCGGCCGCCCTGGCGCGGTCCTGCCCGAAGGTGGGCTCGTCGAGGGCGAGGACACGGGGACGGCTGATGAGGGCGGTGCCGACCGAGAGACGTCGCTTCTCACCGCCGGAGAGGAGGAACGGGTGCACGTCGGCCTTGTGCGTCAGCCCGAACCGCTCCAGCATCTCCGCCACGCGGGCGCGGACCTCGTCGTCCGGCGTATGGCGCAGGCGGAGACCGTGGGCGAGCTCGTCGAAAACGGTGGCGGCGATGAACTGGTGCTCCGGGTTCTGGAACACGAAACCGATGCGCGCCGCGAGCTCCCGGGGGGAGGCCGTCCCTGGATCGATGCCGTCGACGGAGACTCGACCCCTCGGCGGCGGCACGACTCCGGCGAGAGCCTGGATCAGCGTCGTCTTGCCCGCCCCGTTCGCCCCGACGATGGCCGTGAGGCTCCCGGCGGCGATGTCGAGGCCGACCCCGTGCAGGATCTCGGTGCGGCGCCGGGTCACGGTGAGGCCGCGGGCCCGGATGATCGGCTCTCGGACGACGGCGGGAGGAGCGTCGGCGAGGATCAAGGACGCGCGGGCCGGACCGGCAGGAAGCGCGGCGGCCAGCGCCTCCGCCGTCAGCGGCAGCGGATCGAGGACGACGCCCCGGTCGCGGAGGCGGAGGGCGGCGAGCGTCGCGGCGGGCAGCCAGACCCCCATCGCCAGGAGCTCGTCGGCGTGCGCGCGGATGGTCTCGGCCGCCGGACCGTCGAAGACCACCCGGCCCTCGCGGTCGAGCACGATGGTGCGCGTGACGAAGCGCATCGCCGCATCGAGGTTGTGCTCGACGAGGAGGATGGCCCGGTCTCCGGCGGCGACGACCTCGGTCAGCGCCGCGTACACGTCGTCGATCCCCTGCGGGTCGAGGTTCGCGGTCGGCTCGTCCAGCACGATGAGAGGAGAGCCCATCGCGAGGGCGCAGGCGATGGCGAGACGCTGCCGCCCGCCGCCGGACAGGTGGTCGGGGTTGTCGTCGCGGCGCTCCCACAAGCCGACGCGCCGCAACGCCTCCTCCACGCGGGCGCGCACGGCCTCCACCGGGAGCAGGAGGTTCTCCGGGCCGAAGGCCACCTCGTCGTACACCGTCCCCGTGACGATCTGCGCGTCCGGATCCTGGAAGACCATGGCGACGTGCGTGCTGAGCGTCGCGGTGTGCGCGGTGGTGGTGTCGATACCTCCGGCCTCGACCGTGCCGGTCATCGTCGTGGGGAGCGCGTGCGGGATGAGGCCGTTGAGGGCGAGCGTGAGCGTCGACTTCCCGGAACCGGACGGGCCGAGCAGCAGCACGACCTCGCCGGGATCGATGTCGAAGGTCACGTCACAGGGCGACGGGTGCACGGCGTCCGCGTGGGTGAGGGTCAGCTCGCGCACGCGGAGGAGGGGTGCGGATGGGCGCACGGCACGTCCCTGGCTCGACGGAGGGTGTGCCTCTAACTTAGCTGAGCCTTACCTGTGCTGCCAGCGGGCCCGTGCGCGATCAGCGGCGCGCGACCCCGGCGGTGCGCAGCGCCGAACCGATGGCGAGGCCGATCGCCGTCCAGGCCACCGGACCGAGCACGGAGATCGTCAGGTACAGCAGCTGGGCCCACAGCGGCATGACCGCGAGGTTCGCCGCGAAGAACACCGCCACCGCCACGACGACGCCGATCACGACCGCCGAGACGAAGAACCGCCAGGCGCCCCAGGAGCGATAGCGGGTGAGGGCGGCGACACCCTCCTGGATGAGGCCGAAGAGCAGCGCCGTGCCGATGAACCGCAGCGACCACGCCGGGTTGAAGGCGCTCGCGATGAGCGCCGCGAACACGTGCGTGATGAGCGCCACGAACGGCAGCCGCAGCACCTCCTGCGCGATGATGCCCGGCAGCACGTGCGAGCCCAGCACGAGCCCGTAGAGGAACAGCAGGGGGCTGGCCAGGAGGAGGGGAGTGACCCATCCGGCGATGCCGCCGAGGATGCCCGTGGCGACACCGATCGCCGCGCAGATCAGCAGCACTCTGGTCGACAGGACGGAGGTTCGGGCCACGTCTCCAGCCTACTGGCGACATTCGGAGAGTCGGCCGCCGTCCATCCTGACCGATCGGCACGATCGGGGGCGACCATCGTTCAGTTCTCGATCCGGCGCCGAAAGGCGGGGCTATCGTGAGCCGCGGTGCGGCGACGACGCGGCATCGGGATCATCGGATCATCAGGAGCGAGATATGGGTCGAACACCCCTTCGGATCGCAGCAGCCACCACCCTGGCGACGCTGTTCATCGCATCGACGGCAACCGCAGGCCACGCAGCGACCGGGGAGGTGACGCACCCCGTTCCGGTCGCGGGGACCCCCGGGCACTACATCGTGATCATGAAGGCCGATCCCCTCGCCAGCTACGAAGGCGACGTCAAGGGCCTGAAGGCGACGAAGCCTGACGAGGGCGAGCAGCTCGAGACGCAGTCGCAGGACGCGCGGCGCTACGTCAAGCACCTCGAGTCGGAGCAGAAGAGCCTCATCAACGACGTCGGCGTCACCCCGGACACGACCTACCAGGTGGTGCTCAACGGTTTCAGCGCCGACCTCTCGGGTGAGCAGGTGGACCAGCTCCGCGCCTCGAAGGACGTCCTCGGGGTGTACCCCGACGAGATCCGTCACCCCGATGCGCAGACCTCCACCGACTACCTCGGCCTCGGCAACGACCGCAAGGGGCGTGGCGGGGTGTGGCAGCAGACCGGCGGCGTGAAGAAGGCGGGCGAGGGCGTCGTGGTCGGCGTGATCGACACCGGCATTGCTCCCGAGCACCCCTCGTTCGAGGGCAAGAAGCTCAAGCAGCAGAAGAAGCAGAACAGCCGGCACAAGGGCACGGAGCCGTACACCGACGGCACCTACGTCTACTTCGACAAGTCCGACGGCGGACAGTTCCGCGGCGCGATGGTCGATGGTCAGGACTGGGACGAGCGCGACTACTCGACGAAGCTCATCGGCGGACAGTACTTCTTCGCGGGAGCCCAGGCGGCCGGGTTCGACTTCCAGTACGACTACCTCTCCCCGCGTGATGGCGACGGTCACGGCTCGCACACGGCGAGCACCGCCGCAGGCAACTTCGGAGTGGACGCCGAGATCGAGGGCGTCGACTTCGGAACGGTCTCCGGCGTCGCCCCCGGGGCGAAGGTCGCGGCCTACAAGGCCTGCTACGTCGGGCCGGACACGACCGTGACCACGGATGACATCTGCGCCCTGAGCGACCTCGTCGCCGCCATCGATCAGGCCGTCGCAGACGGCGTCGACGTGATCAACTACTCGATCGGCGGCGGCGCCGCGAGCACCGTGATGGCTCCGGAGGACCTGGCGTTCCTCAACGCCGCGGCCGCCGGTGTCTTCGTCGCGACGAGCGCGGGCAACGACGGCCCCGATCCGGTCACCGCCGACCATGCCTCGCCGTGGTACACCACGGTCGCCGCCTCCACCATCCCCACGTGGGAGGGCACCGTGCAGTTCGACGGCTTCGAGCAGGCCGGCGCCTCGGTGACCGTCCCGTTCGGCGAGAGCGTCTCCGGACCCTCCATCGCCGCTGTGGATGCCGCGGCGTCCGGTGCGGCGGATGCGCAGCTGTGCCTGCCGGGCACCCTCGACCCGGCGAAGGTCGCCGGACACATCGTCGTCTGCGACCGCGGCGGCAACGCCCGCGCGGAGAAGTCGCAGGTCGTGAAGGACGCCGGGGGCATCGGCATGGTCCTGGTGAACGTGCCCGGTGGTGCGGACTCCCTCGACAACGACTTCCACGCCGTGCCCACGGTGCACCTGAACGCCGTGCACCGTGCGGCCGTGCTCGCCTACGTGCAGGGCGGCGTCGATCGGCCGATCACCCTCGTCGGCGAGAACACCACCGGTGTGACCACGCCGACCCCGCAGATCGCGGGCTTCTCGAGCCGCGGACCGGTCCTCGCCGACGGCACCGACGTCCTCAAGCCGGACATCGCCGCTCCGGGAGTGGCGATCCTCGCCGCCACGCATAACGCCCCGGGTGAGGACCCGACCTTCGGCATCCTCTCCGGGACGTCGATGGCCTCCCCGCACATCGCCGGCCTCGGCGCGCTGTACCTCGGGGAGCACCCGCGGGCGACCCCGGGCGAGATCCGTTCGGCCCTGATGACGACGGCCTCCGACACTGTGCTCCCCGACGGCTCGAAGAACACGAACCCGTTCGAGCAGGGAGCCGGACAGGTCGATGCGACGCGGTTCCTGAACCCCGGTCTGCTCTACCTCAACGGCTTCAAGGACTGGGCGGCGTTCCTCGACGGGAAGGGGCTGTCGGACTTCCCCGGCATCGACCCCATCGACGGCAGCGATCTGAACCAGGCATCGATCTCGATCGGCTCCCTGGCCAGCGCGCAGACCGTCACCCGCTCGGTCACCTCGACCGAGAAGGGCGTGTTCACGGCGAAGGCCTCCGTCCCCGGCGTGAACGTCACCGTCACGCCGTCCCAGCTCTCCTTCGACAAGCCGGGGCAGACGAAGACCTTCACGGTCACGTTCGACAGCACCACCGCGCCGGTCGAGCAGTGGGCCACGGGTTCACTCACCTGGACGAGCAAGAAGAACACGGTGCGCTCGCCGATCGCGGTGTTCCCGGTCACGGCGGATGCCCCGGCCGAGGTCACCGGCACCGGCGTCGACGGCAGCACGACGGTGGACATCACCCCCGGCCTCGACGGTGATCTGGCGCTGGGCGTCTCGGGTCTCACGCCGTTCCAGCTCCTCAGCGACCCGGACAACCCGGTCGAGGGGCATTCCGGGAACGAGAAGTCGGGCGACGCGAACAAGGACGTGTCCTGGATCGTGGACGTGCCGGAGGGCGCCACCCTCTCGCGGTTCGACCTCGACTCGTCCGACGACGAGGGCAGCGATCTCGACCTCACCGTCTACCGGGTGGTGAGCCCCGACGACCTGCGCTACTACGAGCGCTGGCAGTCGGCGACGGGCTCGGCCGACGAGCAGGTGACGATCCCCGCCCCGACAGCGGGCACCTACCTCGTCGTCGCCAACGTGTACGCGACCACCGGGCCGATGACGTGGGACATGACCCACGCCTCCGTGCTGCCGGACGGGGAGGGGTCGTTCACCGCGACGCCGAACCCGATCACCGCGGTCCGCGGGGAGAAGACGAGCTACGAGCTGAGCTGGAGCGGTCTCACCGCCGGCACCCGCTACCTCGGACTCGTCCAGTACGGCGACTCGGCCGTGCGCACCGTGGTGACGGTCACGACGCCCGCGGATGCCGCGCCGACGCCGACTCCCGCGCCGAAGCCGTCGCCGACTCCCGAGCCGACGCCGACCCCGGATCCGACTCCGACGCCGGGGCCGACTCCGGAGCCGACCCAGCCTCCGGAGACCGACGCCCCCGGGTGATCCGGGATCGTCTGCACGACACCGGCACGGCCGCACGAGGAATCCCTCGTGCGGCCGTGCCGTCGCATTCGGGCATCCGTTCGTCGCACGGCCGCCGCCGCTCGTCGCAGCGTCCCCGGATCCGGAAGCGACAGCGGGACGCCCTCCCTACCGTGGGGAGACGCAATGATGCGCCCTCAGAGGAGAACCCCATGACCGCACCTTCGTCGCGCCGCCGCGACGGCGCCGGGCTCGTCGATGACGACCCCGTCATCGAGACCGACCCGAACCTCCCACCCGTCGCCCTCTCCGCGGAGCACGAGGCGAAGAGCCGCCGCTGGACCCTGCCGAAGATCCTGCTGTGGACCGCCATCGCCCTCCTCGGCGGCGTCGCCTGGGTGATGCTCGCCATCGTGCGCGGGGAGACCGTGAACGCGATCTGGTTCGTGTTCGCCGCCGTCTGCACCTACTTGATCGGCTACCGCTTCTACTCCAAGGTCATCGAGCGGTACATCACTCGCCCCGACGACCGCCGCGCCACGCCCGCCGAGGTGAAGCAGGACGGCAAGGACTACGTCCCCACCGACCGCCGGGTGCTCTACGGTCACCACTTCGCCGCCATCGCCGGCGCCGGACCGCTCGTCGGCCCCGTGCTCGCGGCGCAGATGGGCTACCTCCCCGGCACCATCTGGATCATCGTGGGCGTCGTGCTCGCGGGAGCCGTGCAGGACTACACGGTGCTCTTCTTCTCGATGCGGCGCGGCGGCAGGACCATCGGCCAGATGGCGCGCCAGGAGCTCGGCAAGATCGGCGGCACCGCGGCGATCATCGCCTCGCTGCTCATCATGCTCATCATCGTCGCGATCCTCGCGCTCGTCGTCGTGAACGCCCTCGGGGAGAGCCCGTGGGGCGTCTTCTCCGTCGCGATGACCATCCCGATCGCCCTCTTCATGGGCGTGTACCTCCGCTACCTGCGCCCGGGCAAGGTGACCGAGGTCTCGATCATCGGCTTCGTGCTGCTCATGGCCGCGATCATCGGCGGCGGCTGGGTCGCCGGCACCGAGTGGGGTCAGGCGCTCTTCCACCTCGACCGCACCACGATCGCGTGGGGCATCATCATCTACGGCTTCATCGCCGCGGTGCTGCCGGTGTGGCTGCTGCTCGCGCCGCGTGACTACCTCTCCACCTTCATGAAGATCGGCGTCATCGTGATGCTCGCCGGGGCAATCGTCCTCGTGCGTCCGGAGATCTCGGTCCCCGCGGTCAGCATCTTCGGTGAGAACGGCATGGGTCCGGTGTTCGCCGGGCCGCTCTTCCCCTTCCTGTTCGTGACGATCGCGTGCGGCGCGTTGTCCGGATTCCATGCGCTGATCGCGTCGGGCACCACACCGAAGCTCGTCGAGAAGGAGCGGCAGACCCGGTTCATCGGCTACGGCGGCATGCTCATGGAGTCGTTCGTCGCGATCATGGCCCTCGTCGCCGCGATCTCGATCGACCAGGGCATCTACTTCGCCATGAACGCCCCGGCCGCCGCGACCGGGGGCACCGTGGAGGGAGCGGTCGCCTTCGTGAACTCGCTCGGGCTGACCGGGGTGAACCTCACCCCCGACATGCTCACGGGCACGGCGGCGGCGGTCGGCGAGGAGTCGATCGTCTCGCGCACGGGTGGTGCTCCGACGCTCGCGCTCGGCCTCGCGCACATCATGCAGCAGGCCCTCGGCGGACAGGCGCTCATGGCGTTCTGGTACCACTTCGCGATCATGTTCGAGGCCCTGTTCATCCTCACGGCGGTGGACGCCGGCACCCGGGTCGCCCGCTTCATGCTGCAGGACTCGATCGGCGCCTGGTTCCCGAAGTTCCGCGACGTCTCCTGGCGTCCCGGGGTGTGGATCTGCACCGCGATCATGGTGGCCGGCTGGGGAGCGATCCTCATCCTCGGCGTCACCGACCCGCTCGGCGGCATCAACACCTTCTTCCCGCTGTTCGGCATCGCGAACCAGCTGCTCGCGGCGATCGCGCTCGCCGTGGTGCTGGCCATCGTCGCCAAGCGTGGTCGCAGCTACTTCCGTTGGCTGTGGATCATCGCGCTGCCGCTCGCCTTCACCGCGGTCGTCACCATCACGGCGTCGCTCTACAAGATCTTCTCGCCGGTGCCGGCGATCGGATACTGGGCGAACCACTTCCGGTACCTGGAGGCGCTGAACTCCGGTGACACCACGCTCGGCGCGCCGGAGGTGCTGCAGGCGGTCATCCGCAACACCGCGGTGCAGGGCACGCTGTCGATCATCTTCGTGGTGCTCGCGATCATCGTCATCGTCATGGCGGTCATCGCGACCGTGAAGGCGATCCGCAACGGCGGCGGTGAGAACACCGAGGACCCGCCCGTGCCTTCGCGCCGCTTCGCCCCGGCTGGGTTCCTCCCCGACGCGGAGGAGCGCGAGCTGGAGAAGCGGTGGGAGCCGATCCTCGCCGAAGAGCGCGCGGCGGCACGGCACTGAGATGACCTCCACGGTGGATCGGACGGATGCCGCGACCTCCCCGCTGCGGGCGCTGTGGAGCGCCCTCGGCCGGGTCGGCCGCGGCATCCGCTGGTACATGACGACGCTGATGGGCGACACCGCGTACCCCACGTACGTCGCCCATCACCGGCGGCATCATCCGGACGAGGAGCCGCTGACGGAGCGGCAGTTCTGGCGTCAGCGGATGGACGACCAGGACCGCAATCCCGGTGCCCGCTGCTGCTGACCCTGTCGAAGCGCGGTTCGCTGAGCCTGCCGGCCCGTCCCTAGGCTGAGCGCATGAACGACGTCGTCCTCGCCGCGATCCTCGGCGCGCTCGGCGGCATCGCCCTCACGGCGCTGCTGCTGCTCGCCCGGCGGTTCGCGCGCGGCTCGGCCGACCTCGGCAGCGAGGCGGAGCAGGGGGCGCTGCGGGCGCTGCACCAGGCGAGCCTCGCCGCCCCGCACCTCCGCGGCGGACTGGCCGGGCCGGATGTGGTCAAGGCCGCCCGGCACCTGCGGACTCTGCTGGGCAGCGCCGCGGTCGCCATCGTCGGCGAGGACGACACGGTCACCCTCGACGGCGCCGCGGACGGGCTCGAATCCGCCGCCGTGCGCATCGCCGCCCAGGTGCGCGCGTCCGGGCGGCGGCAGGTCTTCCCCGCGCCCTCGCGGACGGACGACCTGGAGGCGGTCGGCGCGCCCATCCTCGTCGACGGGGTGCCGGTCGGGGTGGTCGTCGCCTTCGCGTCGCCGGTGCGGGCCGCCCTCGTGCGGGCGGCGGAGGAGGTGGCCGACTGGTGTGCGGCGCAGGTCGAACTCGGCGGACTCGAGGCCTCCCGCACCCAGCTCGCCGAGGCGGAGCTCCGGGCTCTGCGTGCGCAGATCTCCCCGCACTTCATCTACAACGCGCTCACCGCGATCGCCTCGTTCATCACGACCGACCCCGACCGGGCCCGCGACCTCGTGCTCGAGTTCGCCGACTTCACGCGCTACTCCTTCCGCCGGCACGGAGAGTTCACGACGCTCGCGGAGGAGCTGGGCAGCATCCACTCGTACCTCGAACTGGAGCGGGCGCGGTTCGGCGAACGCCTGCGGGTGACGCTGCAGATCGCGCCCGAGACGCTCGCGACGGTCATCCCCTTCCTCTCGGTGCAGCCGCTCGTGGAGAACGCCGTGCGGCACGGCCTGGAGCCGGGAGAGGGCGGGGGCGAGATCCGCATCACCTCCCGCGACGACGGCACGCACACCGAGATCCTCGTCGAGGACGACGGCGTCGGCATGGACCCCGCGGGTCTGCGCGCGCTGCTCACGGCGCGTGAGGACGGCGGTCACGTGGGCCTGCGGAACGTCGACACCCGGCTTCGCCAGGTCTACGGCAGCGGGGGTGGTCTGGTCGTCGAGACCAACGCCGGCGCGGGTACCCTGGTGCGCATGCGAGTCCCGAAATCGCAGCCCCTCCACGACCCGGACGACGACTGAGGAGCGGCATGATCGACGTCCTCGTCGCCGACGACGAGCAGCCGGCCCTCGACGAGCTCGTGCACCTGCTGCGCGCCGACCCGCGCATCGGCGAGATCCTCACCGCGAGTAACGGCGCCGACGCGCTGCGTCACCTCTCCGCGCGTGCGGTGCGGATCGCCTTCCTCGACATCCACATGCCCGGCCTGCTCGGCACTGAGCTCGCCCGCGCGCTCCTCGGTCTCGCGGAACCGCCCGCGGTCGTGTTCGTCACCGCCGACGAGGCCCGCGCGGTCGAGGCTTTCGAACTGCGCGCCGCGGACTACCTCCTCAAGCCGGTCCGGCGGGAACGGCTCCGAAACGCCGTGGACCGGGTGATCGAGCAGGAGGCCGCACCGCGCGGCGAGGACGAGGTGCTGCCGGTGACCGTGGGCGCGTCCGTGCGGTTCGTGCGGCGCAGCGACGTGCGCTGGGTGCAGGCGCAGGGCGACTACGCGCGCCTGCACACCGAGGACGACGGGCCCGGCCATCTCGTGCGCATCCCGCTCTCCGAGCTCGAGACGCGGTGGGCGCCGGCGGGATTCCTCCGCATCCACCGTTCCACCCTCGTCCGGATCGCCGCGGTGACCGAGGCGCGGCTGTCAGGCGGGGAACCCGTCGTGGTCGTCGGCACGGCCGTGCTGCCGGTGAGCAGAAGGCTCGTCGCGGCGGTGCGGGAGGCCCTCGTGCGCGGAGAGGGGGCCGGATGACCGAGGCGCCGAAGCGGTTGCGCGTCACGGCGGACACCCCGCCGCGCCGCTCCTCCGCCGCCACCCGGGGGATCGCGCTGCCCGGTGCCCCGGTCGCGGAGGCCGATGCCGTCTACGCCCGTGCCCTGATGCGCAGCCAGCTCCGGCTCGCCCTCGGCACCGTCGCCGGCTTCGTGGTGGTCGTCGTCGCCCTGGCACTCGGGATCGCGCTCATCCCCGAGATCGACGCCGTCGTCCTCGGCGGGCTGCCGCTGTCGTGGCTCCTCCAGGCCTTCGCGTTCTACCCGGTGATCCTCGTCTTCGCGGTGCTGTACGTGCGCACGGCGGTCCGCAACGAGCGGCGGTACCGCGCCCTGCGGGACCGCGAGTGAACGCCGTGCTCGACCTCGTCGGGGTCGCCCTGGTCGTGATCGCCACCCTCCTCATCGGCGTGTACGGGCTGCGGGTGTCGCGCACGACGAGCGACTTCTTCGTGGCGTCGCGGACGGTGCGTCCGGTCTGGAACGCCTCGGCCATCAGCGGCGAGTACCTCTCGGCCGGCACCTTCCTCGGCCTCTCCGGGCTGGTGCTGCTGGACGGCGCCCGCGGCTTCTGGTTCCCCATCGGGTACGCCGCGGGGTACCTGCTCGTGCTCGTCTTCGTGGCCGCGCCCCTGCGCCGCAGCGGGGCGTACACGATCCCCGATTTCGTCGAGGCCCGGCTCGACTCGACCGCCGCGCGCCGTGTCACCAGCCTCGCGGTCCTCATCATCGGCTGGCTCTACATCGTGCCGCAGCTGCACGGCGCGGGCATCACTCTCGTCGTGGTCGCCGGGCTGCCGGAGTGGGTCGGGGCCGTGACGATCGCGGTGCTCGTGGCGGCGGCGGTCGCCGCGGGCGGCATGCGCGCGATCACCTTCGTGCAGGCCTTCCAGTACTGGCTCAAGCTCACGGCGCTCCTCGTGCCGGTGGTGTGCATCGCTTTCGCCCTGAGCGGCGGGCCGCACGACTTCGATCCCGCCCTCGTCTTCCCCGCTGAGGCCGGGCCGTCCGGCTTCGACGCCTACGAGACCGCGTCGCTGCTGCTCGCCCTGCTCCTCGGCACGATGGGTCTGCCGCACGTCCTCGTGCGGTTCTACACGAGCCCGACCGGAGCCTCCGCGCGGCGGACCACCGTGATCGTCATCGCCATGGTGAGCGCGTTCTACGCCGTGTCGAGCGCGATGGGGCTCCTGGCGCGGATCGCCGCTCCCGACCTCGCACGGCCGGGGGTCGCCGACACCGTGGTGCTGCAGCTCCCGTCGCGGGTGTTCCCCGGCCCCGCGGGTGAGCTGCTGACGGCGCTCATCGTCGCCGGAGCCTTCGCCGCGTTCCTGGCGACCTCGGCCGGGCTCGTGGTCTCGCTCGCGGGGGTCATCAGCCAGGACGTCTTCTCCGGCTCCGTGCGCTCCTTCCGGCTGTCCGCAGTGCTGTGCGCGCTCGTGCCGCTGGGGGTCGCGCTGCTCACGGTTCCCGCGGGACTCGTGTCGAGCGTGGGGGTGGTGTTCGTCGTGGCGGCGTCGACGCTTTCGCCCGTGGTGCTGCTGGGCGTGTGGTGGCGCGGCCTCACCGCGCGCGGGGCGGTCGCGGGCATGGTGTGCGGCGGCGTCGCGACCGGGCTCGCCCTGCTCGTGCACGCCGCGGTGGACGGGGTCGGCGTCGCGGCGCCCTACCTCGCGCAGCCCGCCGCCTGGACGATCCCGCTGGCGACCGGGGTCACCGTCGCCGTGTCGCTGCTCGACCCTCGAGGACCCTCGCCCCGCACGGACCGCTTCCTCGCCCGCGTGCACACCCCCGACCGCGCCTGAGTCTGCTTCTGCTTCCCGGACTCTGTCTCCTGGAACAGGCGTTCGCGCGGGTTCAGGCAGGTGAAAGCCCATCGAGCCTGAGCCGGCGCGAGTGCCTGAAGAGCGGGGAGGGTCGGTGCGGTCGAGTCAGGGGACTCCAGCGCGTTGGCAGGCACTGGCGCGAGAACAGGCAGGGAGGACCAGGAGAGCCTGTGCTTCCGGGAGTGCCTGAACTCGCGTGGGTGCCTGAACTGGTGGGAGTGCCTGTTCCGGCGGGAGTGCCTGGACTGGCGTGGATGCCTGTTCAGGCGCGTCAGCGAGGTCGCGCGCGAGGGCAGGCAGTGGCGTGAGAGCAGGCAGGGAAGGGAGGGAGTGCCTGTTCTGGCGGGAGTGCCTGGACTGGCGTGGATGCCTGTTCGGGCGCGTCAGCGAGGTCGCGCGCGAGGGCAGGCAGTGGTGTGAGAGCAGGCAGGGAGAGTCCTGGGTGCCGGAATCAGCGGGAGTGCCTGAATCAGCGGGAGTGCCTGTGCAGGAGCGGCTGTGCGGGGGTCAGAGGGTGCGGCTGCGTGGCATCAGGCGCACCGGGGGGAGTGGCGGCGCGGGGATGCGCTGGTCGTGCCCCTCGACGACGCCGAACCGGGGGGATGCGGCCTCCCAGTCCTCGCGGGCGGCGGCGATCTCGTCGTGGGAACGCCCGGCGAAGTTCCACCACATGACGATCTCGTCCTCGAACGGCTCACCCCCGAGCAGGAACAGCAACCCGCCCTCGCTGCTGGTCACCTCGACGCCGTCGCGGGAATCGCCGAGGTAGAGCATGTCGTTGCGGGTCATCGCGTGCTCGGGGACGGCGGCGTCGCCCTCGACGAGGAGCAGCGCGTGCTCCCACTCGGGCCGCAGCGGCAGGCGCACCGTGGTTCCGGCCGGCACGACGATCTCCGCCCCGACGATCGGCGTGTGCACGGTCGCCGGCGAGTGCACGCCCGCGAACTCGCCGAGCACGACCGTGGCCGTGGCGTCCGATCCGGTCGCGGCCGAAAGGGTCGTCGTCGGCAGGTCGGTGTGCCGCTCGAAGCCGCCGTCGCCGTGGCGCGCGGACTCGGGGAGAACGACCCAGAACTGCAGCGCGTCCAGCGGAACGGGGCCGTCGCCCGCGGAGTACTCCGAGTGCGAGATGCCGTTGCCGGCGGTCATGAGGTTGAGCTGACCGCGCCGGAGGTCGGCGTCGCTGCCCAGCGAATCGCGGTGCCGGATCTCGCCGACCAGTGGCCACGTCACCGTCTGCAGACCGATGTGCGGGTGCGGCTCGACGCGCATCCGGGTCTCGGCCGGGCCGAACCGGTCGAGGAAGCACCACGCGCCGATGGTGGGGAGGTTGCGATGCGGCAGCACCCGCAGCACCTCCATGCCGCGCACGCCCCCGAGCGGCACCGCCCGGGGCTCGAGGACGAGGCGGCGTTGCCCGATCATTCCGCCCTGCCCGTGGGGTCCTCATCCGCGCCGGCCGACTCCTCCTGCACCGGGGCGTCCGCCGTCGAGCCCGGGCGCTGCGGCCAGCGGATCTCGGCGCCGGGCACCTCGTGCGTCTTGAGGTACTTCGCGATGTACGGGCAGAGCGGCACGATCGCGTCGCCCGTCGACGCGACGTCGGTCAGTGCCGCCGCGGCGAGCTTTCCCGCCAGGCCCTGGCCCTGGAACGCGGGGTCGATCTCGGTGTGCAGGAACCGGATCGCGCCGGGGCGGGTGTCGAACTCGGCGAACCCGGCCAGCACGTCATCGGAACGGATCTCGTAGCGGGAGGCCTCGTCGTTGCGGGTCACGGTGATGTCGGTCATCGGATGCTCCTTCCGGCGTCTGGAACCAACCTACGCCCGGGACCGAGGGTGCGGGCCTGTGGACGTCGCCGTGCCGCTGTCCGTCGGGGTGATTACGCTGGAGGGATGCCGCAGACTCCCCGCGATCCGTACGACGGATGGATCCCCGAGCCGGACGCGGCATCCGACCAGCCCTGGGACGACGGGTGGGAGCCGACCGAGCCGCCGGAGCCGATGGACTGGGAGCCGCAGGGCGCGGGCTTCGAGCCGCCCCTCGACTGGGGTCCGGGTCCGACGACCGCGGTGACCACCGCGCCGGCCGTCCGCCGCGCCACGCCCAGCCGGTATGCGACGGCCCGCGAGGCACTGCACACGGTGTTCGGCTACGACGACTTCCGCGGCGACCAGGCGGCCATCGTCGAGCAGGTCATCGGCGGCGGCGACGCCGTCGTCCTGATGCCCACCGGCGGCGGCAAGAGCATCACGTACCAGGTGCCCGCTCTCGTGCGCGAGGGCACCGGACTGGTCATCAGCCCGCTCATCGCGCTCATGCACGACCAGGTCGACGCGCTGCGCGCCAACGGTGTGAAGGCCGCGTACCTCAACTCCACCCAGTCGATCGAGGAGCGCCGCGATGTCGAGCGCGCCTATGTCGCCGGGGAGCTCGACCTCCTCTACGTCGCCCCGGAGCGACTGTCGGGCGCGCAGACCACCTCCCTCCTGCAGCGCGGCACGCTCAGCGTCATCGCGATCGACGAGGCCCACTGCGTGTCGCAGTGGGGTCACGACTTCCGGCCCGACTACCTCGCCCTCGGCGACATGGGCGAGCGGTTCCCCGGCGTCCCCCGCATGGCCCTGACCGCGACCGCGACGCGGGCCACCCACAAGGAGCTCACCGAGCGCCTGCACCTCGACGCGGCGAAGCACTTCGTGGCGAGCTTCGATCGTCCCAACATCCAGTACCGCATCGTCCCGAAGGTCGATCCCCGCAAGCAGCTCGTGCAGTTCATCCGGTCGCAGCCGGAGGGAGCGGCGGGCATCGTCTACGCGCTCAGCCGCAAGTCCGTCGAGCAGACGGCGACCTATCTCGCCGCGCAGGGTCTCGACGCGTTGCCGTATCACGCCGGTCTGCCCGCCGAGGTGCGGGCGGCGAACCAGTCGCGCTTCCTCCGTGAAGACGGCGTCGTGATGGTGGCGACCATCGCGTTCGGCATGGGCATCGACAAGCCCGACGTGCGCTTCGTCGCCCACATCGATCTGCCGAAATCGGTCGAGGGGTACTACCAGGAGACCGGCCGCGCCGGCCGCGACGGCGAGCCGTCCGTGGCGTGGATGGCGTACGGGCTCGGCGATGTCGTGCAGCAGCGCCGTCTGATCGATCAGAGTCCCGGCGACCGCACCTTCAAGATGCGGATGGGGCAGCACCTCGACGCGATGCTCGCGCTGTGCGAGACGGTGGAGTGCCGTCGGCAGAACCTCCTCGGGTACTTCGGTCAGGACTCGCAGCCGTGCGGCAACTGCGACACGTGCCTCGACGACACGGCGACCTTCGACGGGCTCGTCCCCGCGCAGAAGCTGCTCTCCACGATCGTGCGGCTCAAGCGGGAGCGGAATCAGGCGTTCGGTGCCGGCCACCTCATCGACATCCTCCGCGGGGCCTCGACCGAGCGCATCCGCCAGCAGCGGCACGACGCCCTCGCGACCTACGGCATCGGCGCCGACCTCTCCGACCAGGACTGGCGGAGCGTGGTGCGCCAGCTCCTCGCCCGGGGCATCCTCGTCGCGCAGGGCGACTACGGCACGCTCGCACCCGGAGAGGCCGCGGCCGGGGTGCTGCGCGGCGAGACCGCTGTGCCGCTCCGGAAAGACACGATCGGACGCCCGTCCTCGCCGTCCCGCGCCCGGAAGGCGAGTGCCGCCGACGCCCTCGACGCCGGAGACCGGGAGCTGTTCGAGGCGCTGCGGGCCTGGCGCGCCGAGACCGCCAGAGAACAGGGCGTCCCGGCGTACATCGTCTTCGGCGATGCCACGCTCCGTGCGCTCGCGGAGCATCGGCCCACGTCGCACGCCGACCTCGATGGCATCACCGGCATCGGTGCGAAGAAGCGCGAGGCCTATGGCGACGGCGTGCTCGCCGTCATCGCTGCCTCCTGACTCCTCCTGCGCCGGCCCACCCCCTTCCGCGCGAGCCACCCCTTTGCGGACGCTCGCAAGCGGCCGGGACGCACGGAACGGGGTGGGTCGACGGAGCTGCTGCGGCGAATCCTGTCGCGAGCCGACAACGACAGGCGCGGACGGGGCGGCCAGGCGTTGGAGGATGCGGACAGGGGACTTCGTGCGGTTTTGTCGCACACCTACCATGAGAGGCATCCACCTTCGTCTCTCCGAGAGGAACGCTCATGGTCGACGCCGCCGTCCGCCCTTCGACGACACCTGACCCGCGCGAGAGCGCGACCGCCCCGCGGATCGATGTCGCCCGCCTGAACGACGCCCTCATGGGCACCTGGGGCGACGTGCGCCGCCAGGCCCGCGAGATGATCAAGGACTCCGCGTTCTGGCGGAAGGACGAGCTCGGCAAGGACGACCACCGTGAGCGCGTGCTCAGCCAGCTCCACCTCCTCGTCGACAACAAGGCCGTGCACCGGGCGTTCCCGAAGCGCTTCGGCGGCGAGGAGAACAACGGCGGCAACATCGCCGGATTCGAGGAGCTCGTCGCCGCCGACCCGAGCCTGCAGATCAAGTCGGGCGTGCAGTGGGGCCTCTTCGGCTCCGCGATCCTGCAGCTCGGCACGAAGGAGCACCACGACAGGTGGCTCCCCGGTGTCATGGACCTGTCGATCCCGGGCGCGTTCGCGATGACCGAGATCGGTCACGGCTCCGACGTCGCCGCGGTCGGCACCACCGCCACCTACGACCCGGAGACGGAGGAGTTCGTCATCCACACGCCGTTCCGGGGAGCTGTGAAGGAGTACCTCGGCAACGCGGCGCTGCACGGCATCGCGGCGACGGTGTTCGCGCAGCTCATCACCAACGGCGTCAACCACGGCGTGCACTGCTTCTACGTGCCCTTGCGCGGTGAGGACGGCGTGGATCTGCCCGGCATCGGTCGCGAGGACGACGGGCTCAAGGGCGGACTGAACGGCATCGACAACGGCCGCCTCTCCTTCGACCAGGTGCGCATCCCACGCACGAACCTGTTGAACCGCTACGGCGACGTCGCCCCGGACGGCACCTACTCCAGCGCGATCGACAGCCCCGGCCGCCGCTTCTTCACGATGCTCGGCACCCTCGTGCAGGGGCGCGTCTCGCTCGACGGCGCCGCTTCCTGGGCCTCCGCGCTCGGCCTGCACATCGCGATCACCTACGCCACGCAGCGTCGCCAGTTCGACGGTGCGGACGGGCAGGAGGTCGTGCTGATGGACTACGGCAAGCACCAGCGCCGGCTGCTCCCGCGCCTGGCCACCACGTACGCGCAGATCTTCGCGCACGACGAGTTCCTGCAGAAGTTCGACGGGGTCTTCTCCGGCCGCTCCGACACCCCGGACGACCGCGAGGATCTGGAGACGCTCGCGGCCGCGCTCAAGCCGCTGTCGACCTGGCATGCGCTCGACACGCTCCAGGAGGCCCGCGAGGCGTGCGGCGGCGCCGGCTTCATGTTCGAGAACCGGCTCGTCGGGCTCCGCGCCGACCTCGACATCTACGTCACGTTCGAGGGCGACAACAACGTCCTGCTCCAGCTCGTCGGCAAGCGGCTGCTGACCGACTACGCGAAGCAGTTCCAGGGCAAGGACGCCGCGGCGCTCGCGCGCTACGCCGTGGGGATGACCGCCGGCAAGGTGTTCCACGGCGCAGGCCTCCGTCAGCTCGGTCAGGCGGTGACCGACTTCGGTCAGGTCGCCCGGTCGGTGGAGCGCGGGCTGCGCGAGGAGCAGCAGCACGACCTCCTCGCAGGGCGTGTGCAGCAGATGGTCGCCGACATCGCGACCCGGCTGCGCGCCGCCGGCAAGGACAAGGTGCTCGGGGCGCGGCTGTTCAACGAGAACCAGGCCGAGCTCATCGAGGCGGCCAGGGCGCACGCCGAGCTCCTGCAGTGGGAGGCCTTCACCGACGCCGTCCACGCGATGGACGACGCCGAGACGAAGAAGGTCATGACCTGGCTGCGCGACCTCTTCGGACTGCAGCTCATCGAGAAGCACCTCGCCTGGCACCTCATCCACGGACGGCTGTCCACCCAGCGGGCCGCGGCGGTGTCGAGCTACATCGATCGGCTGTGCGCACGACTGCGTTCGTACGCGCTCGACCTCGTGGACGCGTTCGGCTACGAGCCCGAGCACGTGCGGGCGCCCATCGCGAGCGGCGCGGAGAAGCAGCGGCAGGACGAGGCCCGTGCGTACTACGCCGACCTCGAGGCCACCGGTCAGGCTCCCGTCCTGGAGAAGACTCTCAAGCGGCAGAAGCGCTGAGCGGTCGGCCCGGGCCGTACAGACGGCCCGGGCCCTCCGGACAGCGGATTCATCGACGCCGGCGGATAGTCTCGGCGAGTACCGACCCGAGGAGCATCATGTCGACCGTCACCGCCTACGCCGCCCCCGCCGAAGCCGCCCCGCTCGAGAAGACCGTCATCGAGCGCCGGGAGCTGGGCCCGCACGACATCCTCATCGACATCGCCTTCGCCGGCATCTGCCACTCCGACATCCACACCGTCCGCGGCGACTGGGGCCCGCAGCAGTACCCGCTCGCCCCGGGACACGAGATCACCGGAACGGTCGCCGCGGTGGGGACCGAGGTCACGAAGCACGCCCTCGGCGACCGCGTCGGCGTCGGCTGCCTCGTGAACTCGTGCCGGGAGTGCGTGTACTGCCTCCGCGGCGACGAGCAGTTCTGCACGCAGGGCGCCGTCGGCACCTACGGGGCGGTCGACCGCGACGGGACGATCACCCAGGGCGGCTACTCCCAGCAGGTCGTCGTCACCGAGGACTTCGTGCTGCGGATCCCGGACGCTCTGCCCCTGGACGCGGCGGCTCCCCTGCTGTGCGCGGGCATCACCACGTACTCGCCGCTGCGGCACTGGAAGGTCGGCCCCGGCATGCGCGTCGCGGTGGTCGGACTCGGCGGGCTCGGCCACATGGGCGTGCAGATCGCGCACGCCCTGGGCGCCGAGGTGACCGTGCTGTCGCAGACGCTCGCGAAGCAGGACGACGGTCTCCGGCTCGGCGCCGACCACTACTTCGCGACGGGCGACCGGGAGACCTTCCGCGAGCTGCGCGGCTCCTTCGATGTGATCCTCAACACCGTGAGCGCCGTCATCGACCTCCGCTCCTACCTCGGGCTGCTCGACGTGGACGGCACCATCGTGTGCGTCGGTGCTCCCGCGGAGGCCCTCGCCCTGAACGCGGGGTCGCTGATCGCCGGGCGGCGTTCCATCGCCGGCTCGAACATCGGCGGCATCCGGGAGACCCAGGAGATGCTCGACTTCTGTGCGGAGCACGGCATCACCGCGCAGATCGAGGTCATCCCCGCCTCGGCCATCAATGAGGCGTACGAGCGCGTCCTCGCGTCCGACGTCCGCTACCGCTTCGTCATCGACGCCGCCACCTTCGCCGACTGACCCCCCTCCCGTCCCGGTCCCTCGTCCTATCCGGTACGGGATCAAGAGCGCACCCCCTTCACCCCCGCGAGGCGCGATCTCCGTCCCGCTCCCGTCCCGCTCCCGTCCGGTGCGGGAGCAAAAGCTCACCTCCGGTGCCCGCGTTGGGAGCGATTTCCGTCCCGTGACCGTGGAGCCCCTGGGGCGGGACGGAAGAGTCTCCGGGCGAGGGCCGCGTCGGTGCGGTTCTGATCCCGCGCTGGCCTTGGGTGGGCGCGCGCGGAGGACGAGCTGCGGGCGCGGAACGGGTGCACCGTGCCACGGCGGTCCGCTGCCTCCGCGGTCGGCGCGGGATGGGAAAGGTGCCGGAGTTCCGTGTCGGAGGGTCTGCTTTGATCTCGCGTCGGAGGTGCGGGTGCGGGATCGAAAAGGTGCCGCGGATTTGTGTCGAAGGGCCCTTCTCGATCCCCCGTCGGAGGTGTGTGTCGGGGCGGGACGGAAAACGGGCCTGGGGAGGCGAGGGGAGGGGCGGAAGTGAACTCGCACCGAGGACGGCGGGACGAGGGACGGGGGACGGGGGTGTCGGTGGGGGCGGATACGGTGAGGGGATGACCTCCCTCCTCCTGGGGCCCGACTCCCGTGCGCGCTGCGCCTGGGTCGGCGACGACGCAGAATACCGCCGGTACCACGACGAGGAGTGGGGGACGCCGCTGCACGGGGACCGCGCGCTGTTCGAGAAGATGGCGCTCGAGGGGTTCCAGGCGGGGCTGTCGTGGATCACGATCCTGCGCAAGCGCCCGCGGTTCCGGGAGGTGTTCGCGGGCTTCGAGCCGGAGGCGGTGGCGGCGTTCGACGAGGCGGACGTGGAACGCCTCATGGGCGACCCCGGCATCATCCGCAACCGCGCCAAGATCCTCGCGACGATCGGCAACGCCCGGATCGTGGAGTCGATGGCGGACGGGGAGCTCGACGCGCTGATGTGGTCGTTCGCCCCGCCGGCGACCGGAGCACGGCCACGGGAGTTCGCCGACGTCCCCGCCGTCACTCCGGAGTCGACCGCGTTGAGCAAGGAACTGCGGCGGCGAGGCTTCCGCTTCGTCGGGCCGACGACGATGTACGCACTCATGCAGTCGGCGGGTATGGTGGACGACCACATCGAGGGGTGCTGGAAGGCCTGACGGTCCGACGAGAAGAGAGCGGGGCCACACTCCCTCGCCCGATATACTCGGCACATCGGGGGATCCCCCGGCGCACGACGCCGGGCGGCTGCAGGCGCGCGGTCTCCCATCAGACCGTGAGGAGCAGGTGTGGCAACGCGCATGGCAGCGACACCGCCGACGCTGGCGGGGTACAGCTATGTGCGTCCGCTCGGGTCCGGTGGATTCGCCGATGTGTTCCTCTACGAACAGGACATGCCGCGCCGCGTCGTCGCCGTCAAGGTCCTGCTCGCGGATGCCGTGAACCCCGAGGTGCTGCAGACCTTCAACGTGGAAGCCGACATCTCGGCGCGGCTGAGTGCCCACCCCTCGATCGTCACGATCTACCAGGCGTCCATCTCGGCGGACGGGCGGCCGTACTTCGCGATGGAGTACTGCCCCGACACGATGAGCGCGCGCTACAAGAAGGCCCCGCTTCCACTCGCGGAGGTGCTCGACATCGGCGTCCGCATGGCCGGCGCTCTGGAGACCGTGCACCGGGCCGGTCTGCTGCACCGCGACATCAAGCCCTCGAACGTGCTCATCAACTCGCTCGGCGCGCCCGTGCTGGCCGACTTCGGCATCGCCGCTGCCGTCATCGAGGAGGGCGAGGGCGAGACCATCGCGATGTCCGTGCCCTGGAGCTCCCCCGAGGTGCTGCAGGAGCGCGTGTCCGGATCCATCCCCAGCGAGGTGTGGAGCCTCGGCGCGACGCTGTACACGCTGCTCGCCGGCCGCAGTCCGTTCGAACGCGGCGACCGCGGCTCGAACTCGCGCGATCAGCTCACGGACCGCATCATCAAGGCGCGGTACACGGCGGTGCCGGTCCCCGGCATCCCGCCGATCATCGACGACATCTTCGCGAGCGCCATGCACCGCGACCCGGCGAAGCGGCCGGCGAGCATGGCGGAGTTCGCGGAGAAGCTGCGCTGGGCGCAGTACGAGCTCGGCATCTCGCCGACGGCCTTCGAGGCGGCGTCGGCGGAGTGGGCCGCGGCGGCGCCGGTGAACTTCTCGGATACGAGCGTCCGCGGGCCGGTCATCACGACGGTCGCGCCCGACTCGCGGAGGGCAGCGCGCGCCGCCCGTCCGCAGGCCGCACCCCGTGAGCGGGACGACATCCCCGCGAGCACCCGAGGCCGAAGCCGGTCCCCCCTGGTCGTCGGTATCGTCGGCGCCGTGATCGGCGCCGCCGTCATCGCGGGTCTCGGAACCGCGGTCCTGTTCCTCACAGGGATCCTCTGATGGCGGCAGGCAACCGCACCGCCGCCGAGGCGGCGACCCCGCCCAGGGGCAAGCTGATCGCGCTGATCTCGGGGATCATCGCGCTCGTGGTCGTCGTGGCGCTCGCGGTGACGGCGCAGGGGTATCAGTCGCAGGAGGTGCCGCGTCTCGAACCGGCGGTCTGGGTCATGCGCGACAGCGGACAGTATGCGCGCGTCAACACCGAGCTCGCCGAGATCGACACCGTCCGCGATGTCGATGACCCTGAGGCGGTCTGGCAGAGCGGCTCCAGCACTGTGCTCTACGCACAGGGGAACCGGCAGCGGTGGGACGTCGATCCGGCCAGCCCCGCCGATCTGCTCTCCGACAGCTCTGAAGAGGGGACCCCGCTCGCTTCGCAGCCGACCCCCGCCGGGACCCGCGACGTCCTCTCCGCCGGGGTCTACGTGGCCTACCGCACCGACACCGGGCAGGTGTCGGTGTCGACCCTCGCACCGGGGGCGGGCACGGCCCTCGTCGACCCCTTCGCCGAGGTCGAGGTCGAGGAGGGGGAGGACCCGCCGACGTACACCGCCGATGCCATCGGGCTGTCGCCGGATGGCCTGCTCGTCCTCTACTCGGCGGACGAGGGGGCCGTGCGCCGCTTCGACATCGACGAGCACCGGTTCCTGGGGGATGAGTCACCCGTGGCCGATGCGCCGGAAGCCGGGGAGGGCCTGGCGATCGCGGTCGTCGGGGAACGCTGGGCGATGCTGCAGCCGACCTCCGGCGAGCTGTGGCTCTCCGGTCGCGATGCGGCGGTCACGCTCGACGTCGCCGAGGACGCACGCCTCCAGCGTGGAGCCGCCGAGGGCGACGCGGTGCTCGTCGCGGACTCGGACGGCCTCGTCTCCGTCGACCTCGCGTCCGGAGAGGCCGACCGGGTGGCGGAGGCCTCCGGCGTCCCCGCCGCACCGGTCACGGTCCGGGGGGAGACCTACGCGGCGTGGCTCGACAGCGGCGGCGGAACCCTGTGGAGCGCGGGGGAGACCACTCCGCTGCAGGTCCCGGACGAGACGCTCGACGCGGCAGCCATCGACCCGGTCTTCCAGGGCAACGGCGATCGCGCGGTGCTGGTAGAGACCGGGACGGGCCTCATCTGGACGGCGCCGGACGGCGTGCTGATCCCGCTCGAGCAGTGGAAGATCGAGGACGACACGGAGCAGCAGGAGGGCACGATCGTCGTCGAGGACGTGGCGGAGCAGCTTCCGCCGGTGGCCGTCGACGACGCGTTCGGTGTGCGTGCGGGGGAGCAGGTCCTCCTGCCGGTCCTCCTGAACGATCACGACCCGAACAAGAAGGACGTCCTCACGATCGATCCCGAGTCCGTCGCGGCAGGCCTGAGCGATCCGGCATTCGGGGAATTGGCGCTCGTGGCGGACGGCCAGTCGCTGGTCGTCGATGTGAAGGCGGGCTCGGGCCAGGCGAGCTTCACGTACGCCGTGTCGGACGGCGCGGCCGTCTCGCCGCCGGCGACCGTGACGCTGACGGTCGTCGATCCAGGAGTCAACTCCGCTCCGGTCTGGTGCGGCGTCGACGCCTGCAAGCAGGAGTGGCCGACGCCGCAGATCCTCGCCGGCGGCAGCACGATCGTCTCAGCGCTCTCCGGCTGGGTCGACCCCGAGGGTGATGCCTTCATCCTGAGCGACGCCTACGAGACGGATCCCTCGGCACCGGTGATGGTGGCGCCGACGGACGACGGCCGCGTCGCCATCCGGCACACCGACCCGAACGCCGCGGATGCCGTGATCCCGGTCACGGTGGTGGTGCAGGACGTGCACGGTGCGACCGCAGAGAAGACCCTCGAAGTCCAGGTCAGCGGCAGCCCTGCCCTCCAGGCATCGGCCGTCGCGGTGACCGCGCGCGTGGGCGAGCGGCAGTCCATCCGCATCTCCGACCATCTGTCCGGGGGCTCCGGGTCGTATCGCCTCGTCGACGCCGTCCAGACCGCCGCGACTGCGCAGGGCTTCGAGGTCACCCCCAACGCGGCCGCGGGCACCGTGGAGTTGACCGCGGCGGAGCCGGGCCAGTACGTGGTCACGTACACCGCGCAGGACGCCACGACCCAGGCGGAGCAGTCGGCGGTCATCCGCGTCACGGCGGTCGACGGCTCCGCAGCGCTCGCGATGGCGCCGTTGACGGCGTTCGTCCGCGAGGGCGAGGACACGACCGTCGATGTGCTCCGCGCGGTGCAGAACACCAGCGGACGGGTGCTGCTGCTGTCCGACGCCGTGAGCTCCACCCCGCAGCTCAACGTGCGCGTGGTCGGGAACGAGAGCCTGCGGGTGAACGGGACGACGGAGGACGGCGAGCCCGGCCTGATCGGCAAGGCCACCGTCACGGTCGCGGATGGCGCGGGCGGGGCCGTCCAGGGCACGGTGAGCGTGTTCCTCACCCCGCCGTCCACCGTCACCCGCCCGATCGTCTTCCCGGACGCGGTGACGGTGCGGGCGGGCTCGCTCACGCGTATCGAGGTCGCCGCCAATGACGTCGCCCCCCGCGGGGAGCCGCTCCTGGTGCTCCCGGAGGTGACAGGGTCGGGCGAACCGGACGAACTCGTCTTCGCCGACCGCAACGCGCTGCGCTACCTGGCGCCGAAGACGCCAGGCACCTATCGGCTGACGTACTCGGTCTCGCTCGAACGGAACCCCTCCCTCTCCGACGACGGCGTCGTGACGGTCACCGTCGTGCCGCCCGGGACGAACCGCGCTCCCACGCCGATCGCTCTCACCGGTCGCGTCCTCAGCGGGCAGACCGTGACGATTCCGGTACCCACGACCGGGATGGACGGAGACGGGGACCGGGTGGTGCTGTCCGGCGTCGACCAGCCGAAGAAGGGCGGGGGCACGGCGACCATCTCGGCCAGCGGCGAGGCGATCGTGTACCGGGCCCCGGCCGGGGGAGTGGACGGCGGACAGGTGTCGTTCCGCTACACCGTGCGCGACCCGCAGGGTGAGGAAGGCAGCGGCGCGGTCCGCATCGGCGTCCTGGACGCGGATGTCGAGGACGCCGCTCCGGTGACGTTCAGCGACTACGTCCGGGTCGAGGCGGGGTCCCGCACACCGGTCGTGCTGGACCCCCGGTCCAACGACCTCGACCCGGCGCAGAGCGAGCTCGAGATCACCGCGCTCGTCCCGAACGCGCCTCCCGTCAAGGGGAACCCGCTGTACGAGCGGCTGAATGCACTGATCGATTCCGACACCTCCCTGAAGGACGGGCGCGTCGTGCTGCGCGCCGGGGAGACGGCGGGGACGAACTCCTACTTCTACACGGTGAAGTCGACGCGGACCGGGAGCACGGCGCAGGGCCTCATCGTGCTGACCGTGACCGAGGGCACGGTCGCCGATCAGCCGGTCGTGACGGACACGGTGCTCACGGCGCGCGACCGGGACGACCTCGTGGACGGTGGCCTCGACGTCGTCACGGACCGGGTGCGCTGGCCGTCCGGCGACGTCTCGTCGCTCCGTCTGAGCCTGTGGGGCGATCAGGCCGGGTACACGGTGAAGGGGAACCGGATCATCGGCCCCGCTCCGAAGGAGGGCGCACTGGTGCCCTTCCAGCTCACCGGAAACGCCGCCGGCGGACGGGACGTGACCGCCTACGGCTTCCTGCGGATCCCGGCGTTCGACGACATGCAGGTCCAGCTCGTCCCCGGCGCGACGCCGGTCGTCGTCGATGAGGACGCGGCCGTCAGCTTCGCGGTGCCGGACTACCTCGATCTGCCGTCATCGGATGCCGTGGAGATCGGCTCCGGAGCGTTCACCGCGCAACGGGCTGCGGCGTCGTGCGCGGCCGATGGCCCCCGCAAGGCGGAGTACCGTGCCGGTCGTGAGGCGCCGTGGTCGGACACCTGCTTGATCCCGGTGCGTCTGGACGGACAGAAGCGCTGGTCCTACATCGACGTCCCGGTCAGCATCCGTCCGTCCGAACCGCAGCTGCTGCTCTCCTCGATCTCGCACACGATTGCGCCGGGAGCCACGGAGAGCGTCGACCTCTACGCCAACATGGCCGCGTGGGAAGGCGGGCGCGAGGGCAACGCGGGCTCCCTCGAGTACCGGATCGTGTACTCGGGTTCGGCGTTCGTGGTCACGCAGAGCGGGGCGAAGCTGACGATCGAGGCGCGCGCCGACGCGCGACCGGGCAACACCGAGAACGTCAGCGTGACCGTGCCGCAGTACGGACAGCCCTCAGCCTCCGTGCGTCTGGTCGTGGGCGCAGCCCCACCAGACGCCCCGCGGGGAGCGACCTTCACGAAGCAGTGCGTCGTCACCAGCGCCCGCTGCTCGATCGACGTCGTCGATGTGGCGGGCGAGTACGATCCCTTCGCCGGCAAGCCGGGATCCGGGCTGCGACTGATGTCGCTCGGGGCGGGATCGCGCTGCGACGTCGCCTCGTTCTCGACGGCGGGCTCCAAGACGATCACCGCGAGCTGGCCCGGTGGCGGGCAGGCGCCGGGCGGGCAGTGCGTGGTCTCGTTCGTCGTGGCCGACGCGCAGGGGCGAACCGGCACGGGCACCCTCACGCTCGACCTGCAGGGATTCCCGCAGGCGCCGGCGAGCGTGACCACCGTGGGTTTCACCCGCTCGACGGTCGTGCTGGAGGTGCCGCTCGGCGAGGCGCGCCGCGCCCACCCCGCGGTGTCGGGCGTGACCATCCTCCAGGACGGGGCGGCGGCCAATGCCTCCTGCAGTCCGGCCGGTGCTGTGTACCGCTGCACGGTGAATGGGCTGACCAACGGCGCGCCGCACACCTTCACGGCTGCAGCGGTCAACGCCGTCGGCACCTCGGCGTCCACCTCGCCGCACACGAGCTGGGCCTACGCCGCCCCGGTCGTGGCGAACGCGACGGCCACGCCGGAGTATCGACCGGGGGTCTCCGACCGCGGGCGCGGGGCGGTGCGGGTATCGATCGACGCCGCCGACGATGCTGTCTCCTTCCGGATCGAGGAGACGGGCGAGGTCATCAATCGCACGGGGGCGACCACCACGGCCGATATCTCGCTGTCGCCGGGGGCGCAGACGCTCACGATCGTCCCGATCAGCCAGTTCCAGCCGCCCACCGGCGGCGGCAACGAAGGCGGCGGGTTCCGTACATCCGTGACCGTCGCCGGCTCCGTGTACTTCGACCCGGCGACGACGCAGGCGACGGCGGTCTCGAACACGGCGGTGAACGTCTCCGGCATCGCGGCACAGGCGAACGGCAGCACCAGGGGCGTCCAGGTCACCTATGTCGCGTGGCGATCGGGCAGCGTCAGCTGCACGGCGAACGGAGACGGCACGCTGTCGGTCTCCGGCGGCGAGGTGCGGTCCGAGTCCCCCTCTCTGCAGGGGCTGCGGCCGTACCAGCTGTACTACGTCAAGGCGTGCGCATCGAACGGCTACGGCGTGGCCGAGTCGTCCACGACAACCGTCTTCACGTTCACGTTCGTCGACGGGCCCGGCGGTGACACCACCTACACGGTCGCGAAGGACCCCCGGCGCGACGGGAACCGCTATGACTACGGCCTGGCGTCGGCGCCGCGCATCGACGTCGAGAACGGCTTCGTGCCGCAGTACTACATGTACGGGCAGTGGGTCGGCGACTTCGCCCTCACCCCGGACTCGTCCCCGGGGCAGGTCCGCGCCCGCGCCTGCCATGCCACGCAGACCGGCTCGTGCTCCGGAGAGGTGAACATCACCGCGACGACCGCGCCGACCGTCGTCAACGCCGTGTTCCAGCCCTGCATGCCCGTCGTCGAGGGCGATGCCGTGACGGTGTCCGCCGCGGCACGCGGCTCGTACATCCTCGAGGTGACGCCCCTGGTCGACACCCCCGGCACCTTCGACGCGAAGATCACGTGGACCGGAGCCTTCGCCACCCTGACCCCCATCACGCATCGCATCACGGGCCTGTGCCCCTGACCGCCGAGCACACCGACACGAATACTCTTTCCCTATGCCAGCCACCGCAGCAGCCCCCGTCACCATCGCTCCCGAGCAGGCCTCCTGGTTCGCCGAGACGTTCTCGATCCTGACCGGCAACATCGAGCAGGCGATCCTCGGCAAGCGCCACGTGGTCGAGCTCGTGCTCGCCACCGCCGTCAGCGGAGGCCACGTCCTCCTGGAGGACTACCCGGGAACCGGCAAGACGGCCCTCGCCCGCGCCGTCGCGCAGACGGTCAACGGGACGAGCAGCCGCATCCAGTTCACGCCCGATCTCCTTCCGGGAGATGTGACCGGCATCACCGTCTACGACCAGAAGGAGGGCACGTTCGAGTTCCACGCGGGGCCCGTCTTCGCGAACATCGTGCTCGCCGACGAGATCAACAGGGCGAGCCCGAAGACCCAGTCCGCGCTGCTGGAGGTCATGGAGGAGGGCACGGTCACGGTCGACGGCGTCACCCGGTCCGTCGGCTCCCCGTTCCTCGTGATGGCGACGCAGAACCCCATCGAGCAGGGCGGCACCTACCGGCTCCCGGAGGCCCAGCTCGACCGCTTCATGATCAAGACCTCGATCGGCTACCCCGACGAGGCCGCGACGATGCGCATCCTGCAGGGCGCCGGCCGGCCGAAGACGGTGCTCGACGGCATCGTCGACACCGACACGATCCTGACGATGGCGGAGATGTCGCGCGGGGTGTACGTGAACCCGCTGGTGTCGGACTACATCATGCGCATCGTCGACGCCACGCGGCGGGCGTCCGAGGTCCGTCTCGGCGCCAGTGTGCGCGGCGCCCTCGCGCTGTCCCGGCTGGTGATGACGTGGGCGGCCAAGAACGGGCGCACGTTCGTGACGCCCGACGACGTGCGCGAGCTCGCCGTCGTCGCCCTCGCGCACCGCCTCGTGCTCGAGCCGGAGGCCGAGTTCGACGGGGTGACGGCTGTGGCCGTCGTCGGGCAGATCCTCCTCGACGTCGAACCCCCACGCGAGAACGGCACTGCGTGACCTTCAGCACCGAATCCCGCCTGACGCGCACGACCGCGGGCACGAGCACGTCGACGCGGACGTCCACCGTCACGCGTTACGACCGCACGCGCCGCGGTCCCGTGCGCGGCGCGGTCTTCGGCGCGCGTCGGGTGGTCCGCTCCGTGGGGCGCGCGACCAGGGCCACGGTCGGCTGGGTCCGTGAGACGGTCACCACGGCGGGCATGCTCGTCGCCGTGGCCGTGGTGCTCGGCGTGCTCGCCGGGGTGCTGTTCGGCTGGGTGGAGGCCTGGGCGGTCGCCACGATCGCGCTCGTGCTGCTGGTGGCCTGTGTGCCGTTCATCCTCGGCGCCCACGACTACCGGATCGATCTCGTGCTCGACCGCGACCGCGTGGTCGCGGGCGCCGAGATCGGTGCGACCCTGGACGTCCGCAACAACGGCGAGCGCCTCTCGCTCCCCGGCGTCGTGGACGTGCCGGTCGGTGAGGGCCTCGTCGAGGCGCACGTGCCGCTGCTGCGGCCGGGTGCGCATCATCGGGAAGAGCTGACCATCGCCGCGCACCGCCGCGGCGTCATCGACGTCGGCCCGATGACCATCACTCGCGGCGACCCGATCGGCATCCTCCGCCGCGAGCTCCGGTGGCCGGACGTGCAGCGCATCCACGTGCACCCGGTGACCGTGCGGCTCCCCAGCACCAGTGCGGGACTGATCCGCGACCTCGAGGGCACGCCGAGCACCACTCTGGTGGACGCCGACCTCTCCTTCCATGCCGTGCGCGAGTACGTCGTCGGCGACTCGCCGCGCCACATCCACTGGAAGTCCACGGCGAAGACGGGCACCCTCATGGTGCGGCAGTACGAGGAGTCCCGGCACGCGCGCATCGCCGTCATCCTGGATCTCGATCCGGAGTCGTATGCCGACGACGACGAGTTCGAGAACACCGTCAGCGCGGCCGCCTCGCTGGCGCTGCAGGGTGTGCGGGACGGCAGGGACGTGCTGTTCTCCGTGAGCAACGAGATCCCGGAGCACGGCCGTGCGGAGGTGCTGTCGATCCGCACGCTGCCGACGGTGACTCCCAAGGCGCTCCTCGACGCGACCTCCACGATCGATCAGACGGCGCGGGTGATGAGGCTCGAGGCCGTCACCGCTCTCACGGCGCAGTCGTACCCCGACCTCTCCATCGGCTTCCTGCTCACCGGTTCCCTCCTGCCGATCGAGCGTCTGCGCCACGCGGCGGTGAAGCTCCCGGCTGCCGTGGAGGCGGTCGCGGTGCGCAGTGAACTCGGCGCGCAGCCGACGATGCGGACGGCCAGGGAGCTCGCGGTGATGACCCTCGGTGCGCTGGGCGATCTCCCGCAGATGCTCGCCCGAGGAGCGCTGCGATGAGCGCGGCCGGGCCGAAGCGCGGACGCGCTGGATCACGACGGGGCTCCCCGCCCTCTGCCCTGACCCTCTGGTCGCTGGGGTACGTCCTGGTCGGCGTCCTGCTCGCCACGGTGGCCGCCTGGCCGGTCTACGAGTCATCCCGAGCCCTCGCGGTGGGGATCATCGGCGGCCTCCTCGGCATGGCCGTCGCCGTCGTCACGCGTGTCCTGCGCTGGGGCACTCTGCTCGGGGCGCTCGCCGCCGTCGGGGTGTACCTGGTGGTCGCGGTGCCGCTCGCCATCCCGTCCGCTCTCACCTCTGTCCCCGCATTCTTCGGCGGTGTGCGGGATGCCGTGCTCGGGGTCGTGCTGGGCTGGAAGCAGATGCTCACTCTGAACCCGCCGTTGGGGGAGTATCAGGCGGTGCTCATCCCCTTCCTCGTGGTGATGCTGTTCGGGGCGTTCCTCGCCACGCTCTTCGTCTGGAGCGGCGGCAAGCGGGCGGTGGCCGCGGTCCCCGTGGTCGTGGCCATGAGCGTCTTCGGCGTCGCCTTCGGTGTGAGCGGCACGTCCTCCCCGGCCTCGGTGGCCGGCGTCGAGCTTCCCGCACCGCGGGAATGGCTGGTCGGGGTGGCGGTCTTCGTGGTGTCCCTGGTGTGGCTCGTCGGTCGTACGCGCCTGCAGCGCGCCGCCGCGCTGCGGACCGTGGCCGCGGCCAACATCTCCCGGCGGGCGACCCCCGTCTGGCTCACCGCCCGCCGGCACCTGCTCGCCGGGGCGCTGGCGGTCGTCGCTCTGGGGGCCGGCTTCGCGATCACCCCGGCGGCGGCCGGCTGGTCCGACCGCTCGGTGCTGCGCGACGAGATCGAGCCGCAGGTCGTGGTGCAGGAGCAGCCGAGTCCGCTCAGTTCCTACCGCTCCTGGTTCTCCGGCGACACCCTGGACACTCCGGTGGTGGAGCTGGAGGGCGACCCGGGCGCCGTGGACCGCATCCGCTTCGTCACCCTCGACGCGTACGACGGCGAGGACTTCCACATCGACGCCGATGACCGCTTCAGCCGTCTGCCGCGCTCCGCGCTCCCGGGCTCCGGCCGGGTCACGCTGGAGATCACGATCGGCGAGGCCTACCGGGGCATCTGGGTTCCGTCGCCCGCCGGTCTCGCCGAGGCACCTGCGTTCTCCGGCGAGCGTGCGGACGCGCTCGCCGACGGGTTCCATGTGAACGATGACGGTGACACCGCCATCACGATCGCGGAGGCGCCCGGCGGCGGGGAGGGTCTCGTGCCCGGTGATCGCTACTCGGTGCTGGTCGATGCGCCCGGTGCACCGGACGCGGTGACCGCTCTCCAGGGCAGCCGGTCGACCCTCGATGCCGATCGATACCCCGCGCTGGTCGAATGGGCGGAGATGCAGGAGCAGCCCCGCACCGGTGCCGGCTACCTCGAGGTGGTCGACCGTCTCCGATCCCGGGGCTACCTGAGCCACGCGCTGCTCGAGGACGCCGCTGCCACGGGGTGGATCGCGGCTCTCCAGGAGTCCGAGGGCTACGCCTTCGCTCCCAGCTATGCCGGTCACTCCGCAGCCCGCATCGAGGAGCTGTTCACCGAGCTCACCGAGCAGGAACGTCGGGCGGGTCCCGACGCCGACCCGGAGCTGCTGGTGGCGGCGGTCGGCGACGACGAGCAGTTCTCCGTGGCCGCGGCCCTCCTCGCGCAGCACTGGGGCCTGGAATCCCGTGTGGTGGTGGGAGCGCGACTCGCGGCGGCCGAAGAGGTCCCCGGGATCCCGGCGTGCACCGACGTGTGCACCGGCGCGAACATGAGCGCCTGGGTCGAGGTGCGCGCCTCGGGCGGCGAGTGGATCCCCGTCGACGCGACGCCGCAGTATGCCATGCTGCCGAGCGCCATCACCGAAGGTGAGCAGCTCCCGGAGCACCCCACGGTTCCGGAGCAGCCGCGGTCCGAGGCTCTGGATCCCCCGCAGGCGCAGAGCGACGCGAACAACGATGCGCCCCCGCTGGAGGAGCCCGCCTCGGAGGTCCTCGCCTTCCTGCTGCCGATCCTCCGTGGAGTGGGTCTCGGGCTTCTTGCCCTGCTGCTGCTCGTTCTGCCGTTCCTCGTGCTCGTGGGCGCGAAGAGCCGGCGCGGGCATGCGCGGCGCACGGCCGCAGACCCCGAGGTGCGCCTGGCCGGAGCCTGGGAAGAGCTCGCCGACGTGTACGCCGACCATGACGTGCCCATGGACGCGCAGGGCACGAGGATGCAGCGCGCGCAGACGAGCGGTCGCGTGGCAGCACAGCGGCTGGCTGCTCTGGTCGACCGCGCTGTCTTCGCCGAGCACCCGCCCACTTCCGACGACGCGACGGCCGCCTGGACGATCGTGGATGCGGAGCGGGTGGAACTGGCGAAGGCGGGGACCCGATGGCAGCGTCTTCGGACCCGGGTGCGGCCGACGTCTTTCGTCGCCAGGACGCGCTCGCTGCGCCTCCCTGGCTTCGGCGCGCGACCCGCGCTCGGTACGCTCGGATGGACCGGTTCGCTGGATGACCGGAAGAAGGGGGACTCATGACCGCGCCCGCGGACTCCGGCCTGGCCACGATGCTCGTCATCATCGTCGGACTCGGGCTGCTCGTCGGCCTGGCCGTCTACGTCTGGTACGCCCTCGCGCTGTCGCGCCTGTTCCCCCGCATCGACGGGGAGGGCTGGAAGGGCTGGGTGCCCGTCCTCAACGAGGCCGAGATCCTCGCGCGAGGGGGAGTGCCCGCCTGGTCGGTGGTGTTCTACTTCATCCCGCTCGTGCAGATCTACGGCATCTACCTCAAGGTCGTCGCCACTCATCGCATCAACCGGCGCTTCGGGCGGGGCGCCGGCATGACCGTGCTCGCCATCCTCCTGCCGCCGGTGTGGGCGACCGTGCTCGCATGGGGCCCGGCGCCCTACCCGGAGGGGGACCGTCTCGCGGCCCTCCAGCCGGGTCCGCGGCGCAGCGCCCCGCCTTCCGCGGCTCCCGCGCGCGACGCGTCGGGGTACACGATCCCCTCCCTCGCCCCCGCGGGCAACGGATCGCCGGAGGCGCCGCCGCTGATCTTCCCGGACTACGCCGCGCCGTCCGCGGTCGCTCCTGCAGCGAGTGCCCCGCCGACCGCGGGTGCGCCGCAGGGCGAGCCCCCGGCACCGAGGTCGTTCGCTCCGCCGGCCTTCGCTCCGCCTGCCGCGCCGCCGGCTCCGTCGTCCGCGACGCCGTCTCCGTCGTTCGCACCACCGGCGCCGCCCGCGCCGTCTCCCGCGGCTGCTCCCGTTCCGCCGGCTGCCTCGATTCCGCCTGCTGCCCCGGTTCTGTCTGCGGCGCCCGTGCTTCCGCCTGCGGCCGCTCCGACAGCACCGTCCCCGGCCGCACAGCCGACGCCCTCCACTCCCGCGCTGCCGACGACCGGCATCATGGCCGCGATGGGCGACGTACCGCCGGCCGCCCCGCAGCCCGCGCCGGCCCCTGCTCCCTCCGTGGACTCCTCGCCGAGCGAGGAGCCCGCTGCCCCCGCGCCGGCTCCGGAGGCGAACCGTGTCGTCCGACCCGTGCCGCCCTCGTTCCGCGACGGCGGTCAGCCCGAAGCCCCGCCGATGCCCATGATCCGCCCTGTTCCGTCTGCGACCGATTCCCCCGCAGCAGGACAGAGCGTGCCGGTACCTGCTCCCGCTGTTCCCGAAGGCCTCATCCCCGATGTCGACAAGACCGTGGTGACGCCGCGCCCGACCGACGACGACCTCGACGCCACGGTGGTCGTCGCCCGCAAGCGCGGGGTGCGGCGCGTCCTCGTGCTGGACGACGGTCGTCGGTTCTCGCTGTCCGGCGCGAGCGTCGTGATCGGCCGGAACCCCACCGGGGAACCGGGCGAGCAGCGGCTGGCCATCCCGGACACCACCCGTACGCTCTCGAAGACCCACGCCCGCCTGGTGGTGCAGGAGGACGAGTGGCGCCTGACCGACCTGCACGCCACCAACGGCGTCGTCGTGGTGGCCGACGACGGCTCGGAGACGCTCCTGGACGCCGGGGAGAGCGTGGTCGGCACCGGCCGGTTCATCCTGGGCGAAGTGGGCATGCACGTCGTCGCGGAGCGCGATTCGTGACCGTGGAATCCGTCGTCCTCCGGGTCGCCGCGCTGACCGACACCGGGCTCACGCGGACGGCCAACGAGGACGCGGTGCTCGACGCGCGTCCGGTCTTCCTGGTCGCCGACGGCATGGGTGGGCACGACGCCGGTGATCGCGCCAGCGCGGCTGTCGTCGCCGCCTTCGAGCCGCTGCGCGGACTGCCGGTCGATGTCGGCGACATCAGCGACGCCCTGAGTCGAGCCGCAGCCGTGGTCGAGGACATCGCCGCCGCGCACAAGCGCGGGGCGGGCAGCACCGTGACGGGTGTGGCCCTCGTGGAGCACGAGGGGGCGCCGCACTGGCTCGTCTTCAACGTCGGGGACTCCCGGGTGTATCGGCACCACGGCACCGAGCTGGCGCAGCTCACGATCGACCACTCCCTCGGACAGGAGCTCGTCGATGCCGGTGAGCTCCGCCCCGAAGACCTGGCCTCGTTCTCGCGCCGCAACGTCATCACGCGCGCGGTCGGGGCCCCGGACAGCACGGCGGACAGCTGGCTGCTCCCCGTCGCCGACGGCGAGCGGCTCCTGCTGTGCTCCGACGGGCTGACCGGCGAGGTGAGCGATGAGGCCATCCGCGCGACGCTGACCATGAACGGTCGCCCGGAGACCGCGGCGGCGGCCCTCGTCCGCCGCGCGCTGCAGAGCGGAGGGCGCGACAACGTCTCCGTCCTGGTGATCGACGTCGTCTCCGGCGGCGCACGCACGCGTCCCGACGACGCGACGGGTGGACGGGCCGCCGTGTCCGCCGTCACCGATTCGATGCTCGAGGGCACGACGGTCCCGGTGCGCGCGCGATGAGCGACGACGAGGTCGAGGAGACCGTCATCCTGACACGCCGAGACCGCCGGCGGGCCGGAGCGGCGGACCCGGTTCCCCCGGCGGCCGATGACACATCGGCCGCCGTCGATGAGGCCACCATCGTGGTGGATCGCGCGAAGACGGCTCCGGCTCCCGACCGGACCGACGATGCCGCGGAGGACGCGTCCGAGGGCGCCATCACCGATGAGCCGGACGATGCCGGGCCCGAGGACGCCGCGGGCGAGGCCATCGACGACGCAACCGTGGTCGTCGATCGCTCCACCCCTCCGGCGGCCGACGTCCCCGAGGACGCCACCGTGGCGGTCGCGCGTCCGGCTCGACGCCTGCGGCGGAAGAAGGGCGCCGCCGCAGAGGGCGACGGCACCGCACCCCAGGCCGCCGAACCGCGGTTCCACGTCGATTCCTTCGCCGCCCCGGATGGCGCACCGGCTCCTGCGATCTACAAGCCCCGGCCGGCACCGCGCACTCCCGTCGCTCCGCCCGTCGTCGTCGGGGCGGCCGCTCCCACGCGCGTGGTGGAGCCCGGGCTGCCGTCCGTCGCCAAGCAGGCGCAGCGGTGGAGCATCATCACCCTTGCTGCGACCGTCGGGGCGAGCGTCGTGTCGGTCGTCGGGCTCGTCGCGCTCGGCTTCGTCGTCTTCGGCTGAGGATCTCCACGCCGGCCGGGAGGCTCTGTATGGTGGACGAGGAAACGCCTTGAGGGGGGATAGTCGATGAGCGACGATGCGGAACGGTTCTTCGAGTTGCGCGACGAGGTGGACAGTCAGGCGAAGATGTTCGCCGATGCGTCCGCGCGGGCTGTTCCCGCCTCCTTCACCGATGAGGCAGGCCTGGTGACGGCGCAGATCGACGAAGACGGAGTGCTCTCCGTCGAGATCGCCGACCGCTGGCGTGACGGCATCGAACCGTCGGCTCTCGGCGACCGCATCGTCGCCGCCTTCCAAGGCTTGAGCGCCGCCAGGGTCGAGGCGTGGGCGGCCAACATCGGCGACGCGGCCGAACAGGATCATCGCCCCTCGCCGATCCCCTCGACGCACGACTCGGTGGCGGCGAAGCTGCAGGAGGCGCTCCTCGCGGAGCCGGAGACCACGCCCGCGGTGGAGAGGGCTCTCGAGAACATGCTCGCCTTCCTCGACGACGTCTCCGCCAACATCGACGCGACTTTCGCGGGCGCTCTCAGCCGGGGACGACAGACCGAGGAGGTCGCACCGCTCTCCCGGCACCTCACCGTGGAGCTGTCCGCGGGCGGGCACCTCGTCGCGGTCTCGCTCTCACCAAACTGGGCCGAGCGGTCTTCCGGCGCCCAGATCTCGCGCGAGCTGAACGACACACTCCGCGAGGCTTTCGAGAAGACCCGGGCGACCCGGGACGCGGGGGCGCTCGATGGCAGCCCGCTCGAGAAGTACGGCCGTTTCGTCGATGATCCGGACGCTTTCGTGGCGTTCGTCAGTGGGAAGGAATGAGATGGATCCGGAGATCGCGCTCAGTTTCGAAGCGCTGACGAAAGACGCCACGCTGTGGGACGAGGCGTCCGCCACCCTGCAGTCCAGCGCTGGGGAGATCGCGGGGATCGAGGTGAACCGCGGCGCTTTCTCGTTCGCGGCGATCGACCTGGCCGACCTCTATGCGGAGCTGCATTCCCGCGTGCAGCAACTGCTCACCGACGGTGCGACCAGGACGAGCGAGGGCGCGGCTGCGCTGCGCGCCGTCCGCGATCAGTTCGAGCGCTACGAAGACATCACCCAGTCCGAGCTCTATCGGATCTGGCAGCCGGCAGTCTGACCGAAGGCGAGACGACAACGATGAACCCCGTCATTGACCGAGTGCTCGAACTGCTGGAGAAGGTCAAGCAGAAGCTCGACGAGATCGTGCGCCTGATCAACGCGGCGCTCCGCACCATCCCCGCGTACCTGAGCTGGGTCGCCGACCGGGTCAAGGACGCGTGGGACACCACGCTGACCAAGATCCAGGAGATGTGGGATTGGCTGGCGGACAAGCTGAGCTATCTTGGCAACCCCTTCGTGCTCAACGGCGCGGCCGACGGCTGGAAGCGGGTAGGTGGTCAGGTGTCGCGGATCAATGACACGATCGTCGACGCGAACCTGTCGGTGGACGACCGGTGGACAGGGCGCGCCGCGGACCAGTACCAGCAGTCGCTCGAGCCGCAGCGCCGGGCCAACACATCGATCATGTCCGACTACGCGGAGAACATCGGCAACGCCATGAGCGGGCTGGCGGTGGCGATCGCCGCCTTCTGGGGTGCCATCGCCGTCGCCATCCTCACGCTCCTCGGCGCTCTTGCCGGCGCGGCCGTGGCGACGGGAACCATCATCGGCTTGCCGGCGGCTCCGGTGCTCGTCGGTCTCGGCATCGCGACCTTCCTCGTCGCTGCCGGTGCCGGCGTCACCATCCTGTACGTGTCGGCGGGGCAGGCGCGTTCGACCATGACGTCGACGTCGGCCGGCATCACCACCTGGCCGTCGATCGCGACCGCCTGATGAGCGGGGCAGTCCGGACGGCGCGCCCGCGTGTGCCCGCCATCGTCTCCGTTGTCGTCGGCGCGTTCGCGACAATCGCTGCGCTCCTGGCACTCGCCAACGCCTCGGCGGAAGGGGCTCTGCTCGGCGGTGGCCTGGTCGCAGCCGTGGTGGCCGTCCTCAGCTTTCTGCTCGCCGGATACGGCTTCCAGCTCGGACGATCGGCTGCCGCGAAGCTGCCCGCGGCGGGACCGTTGACCCTTCTCGCCCTCCTCACGGCCGTCGTCGGCGTGATCGGGAGCATGGGAGTCTTCGTGCTCAGCGCGGCGAGCGGAAGCCAGAACGGGATGGCTGTGGCGGTCATCGTCCTGGTGCTCTCGTTCATCGAGACGATCGTCGGCTTCCGACTGGTGCGGGTGTCTCGCCAGGATTAGGTTGCCCCTGCTGCCGTTGGCGGGAGATGTCATGGTCACCGGTGCGGCCCTCGTGGGCGCCGTCGTCCGGGCGCGGCAGGCGGCAGCCTCCGGGCGATGATCCGGCACCCGCGGCGGTCAGCGCCGAGAACACCATGGCGAAGACGACGAGCAGACCGGCGAGAGCGAGGAGCCGATCGGTGGCTGCGCTCCGCTCCGTCTGCCCGCCGCGTCGAGCGAGGCCGAACGATCGTATGGCGGCCACGGCGAAGCCATGGGGGTCATCTTCTGTCTCCGGTTCTCACGCCTCGGGCTCGGGGCGGTCGAGGAGGCCGCCCTGTCGCTCGACCTCGACCGCCGCGTCGGCGGGGGTCTCCCGGCGTCGCCGGAGGACGATGAGGATGCCGAGGACTCCGAGCAGGCTCGCGCCGGCGATCGCGGCGATCAACGCCACCTCGCGGGTGAGGACGAACGGCGGCACGCCGTGGTCGGGCTCGACGCTCACCGCCGGGGGCCGCACGGCGCTCTCGGCCGTGTCGAAGAAGGGGCTGACGGGTCCGCGGGTGGTGGGGTCGGGGAGGAGCTGAATAGCGGCGGAGGGCCGGATGAAGCCCCAGCCGTTCACGTCATCGCGGTTGTCGGCATCCGCACGGAGCGCCGTGGCCGTCAGCCGATACGCCCACCCCGCCGGGGGATCGTCCGGGTGCGCCTGGGCGACCAGAGCCGCCGCCGCGCTCACATAGCCCGTCGCGTAGCTCGATGCCGGGGCATCGGAGGCGAACAGGCAGTCCCCGCCGCCCGTCGCCGCGGTGAGCACGTTCGCGCCGGGGGCCGTGACCCCGACCTGCGGACCGTGGATCGAGCTGTCGGTCGCGAGCCCCGTCGCGTCGGCCGCGCTGACGCCGAGCGCCTGTTCGTAGGCGGCGGGATACCGGGCTCCGTCCTCCGCCTCGGGGTCGGAGATCCTGTTGCCGCCGCTGGCGACGACGAGCGCTCCGACGGCGGCCGCGTGCTCCACCGCCGCGCGCAGCGCAGGCGAGTCCGTCTCCTGCGACGACGAGACGTTGATGATGTCCGCGCCGTTGTCCGCCGCCCAGTTGATGCCGTCGGCGAGGCGCTGGGCGCTCGGTCCCCACCCCTTGTCGATGTCCTGCGGCGAGTCGCTGCGGAACGCGCGCACCGACAGCAGGCGCGCATCGGGGGCGAGCCCCACCACGCCGGAGCCGGAGACGGGCTGCGCCGCGATCTGCCCGGCGATGGCGGTGCCGTGCCCGGTCAGATCGCTCAGGCCGTCGCCGCGTTCGCCGTCGCCGACGAGGTTCACGCCCCCGACGACGACGCCGGCGAGGTGCGGGTTGCCGGCGTCGATCCCGGAGTCGACGACCGCCACGACCACGCCCTTCCCGGTGGCGAGACGGTTCGCATCCTCCGCCCCGAGGGCCGCGAGTGCCGACGGCGCCTCGGGAGCGAACACCACGGTGCCGGGCTCGCAGGCGCCGGTCGCCATCGACACGATCGTCGTGGGGGCGGTCGGCGCGGCCACCGCGGCGGCCGGCGTCCCCCATACGGCAGCACCCACCACGAGGGCGGCGAGAGCGGCGCGGCGGCGCATCACTCGTCCTCGGAGCCGGGCGACTCTCTCGCGGCCTCTGTGGTCAGCGCCGGCCCGGCGGCGAAGAAGTCGATCCACGCGCTCGGCACCCGCCCGACGTCGCCGGGGGTGTAACCGAGCTGGGCGAGCGGTCCGCTGGCGGCGTCTTCCGCCGACTCGTCCGGCACGGCGCCCGGGATGGCGTACGCGGTACCGGACTCGTCGACGAGCACGGCCATGCCCACCGCCTCGTCCGACGGGCCGCTCGTCTGCACGAGGGCCCCACCGCCGACGGTGACGGCGACACGGTCGCGGTCCTCCGGCAGCTCGGTGCTCGTGGACCCGAGGACGGTGCGGGCGTCGTCGCCCAGGACCGCGCACGGGGTCTCGCCGGAGGCGAGCGGCGTCAGCGGAAGCGTGGGCCAGTCGTCGCCACCGGCGTTCGGAACGGTGGGAACGTCGGCCACCTCCGCCGGAGACACCTCTTCCTCATCCGCGCCGGCCTCCTGCGCGCTGCCGAGCAGGTAGAGCTGGTACGCGAGCGGGCTGAGGCGCGCGAGCTCCCCGGTCGCGAGCGCCACGTAGCGCTCGTCCGCGGGGCTGCCCTGCACGTGCACGATCGTGCCCGCCGTCAGGTCGGTCCCCGGCACCCGGGCGCCGACGGCGTTCAGACGGATCGGCTCGAGGTCGGCGCCGCTCTCGAAGAGGTTGAGCCAGCGTCCGTCGACCTCGATGACGTCGCTGGTGCCGAGGCCGACCGCGCGCAGCACCGCGTTGGCGTCGTCGGCGGGGACGGCGTAGCGGAGGCCGTCGGCGATCACGAAGAGCTCGTCACCGCGCTGCACCACGGCGCCGGTACCCGCCGACGGCTCCGCGATCGGCGCCCCTGACAGCGAGACGGCGGTCCCGGCGGAGTCGTCGATGCACGCGGTCCATGCCGTGTTGATGAGGGCGCTCGGGGTGGGCAGGTCGTCAGGGGCGCCGAGGATGCCGATCGAACCGCCGACCGGGATGCCGTCGAGGGCTGCCTGATCCGTGCGCACGACCTTGAACTCGCCGGCGGGGATGAGCAGGCGGGCGCTCGCGGTGTTGATGACGGGGTACAGCGTCCCCTCGACCGAGACGTAACGGGCGCCCGTGTCGGTGGCGACGATGAGGCGTTTGTTCTGCCAGTCGCCGGGGAGGCCCGGCTGCATGATGCCCCAGAACACGCCGACGAGGATCACGCCGACGGTGAGGGCGATGCCCGCGATGACGGCGCGCAGCGGCTTGGCCGGTTCGAGCTCCTTGCCGCCGGGGGCGCCGCCGGTGAAGGCGGAGAGGAGACGTCGTCGGCTGAAGCCCTGGGCCTCGATCAGGTCCTTCTTGGTCGCCATCGGTCAGACGAGCCCCGCCGTGATGACCCCCAGCGGGAGCAGGAGGGCGAGCGCGACGACCTCGACCGTGTCGCCGAGCCGCGTGAGGCGGAGGCGGGCCTTTGGCGTGAGCAGCGTGAGTCCGATGAGCACCACGGTGGCGACCACGAGGATGAGCAGCATCCAGGTGCGCACGTCGGGGAGGGCGAGCGCGACGGTCACACCGGTCGCGGCGAGGCCGATCGCCCCGATCGCCATCAGCACGAGCACCCCGAGGCGGGCGTGCATCTGCCGCGACTGGAACATCATGCCGACGAAGGCGAGCACGCACAGCACAGCGCCCGTGACGCCGCTGGCGGCGACGAGCGGGGTCGCGATGAGGGCGGCGAGGCCGAGCGCGGCACGGAGCGCGATGAGCGTGCGGGTGCCGGCGGCGGCGCGACGCTTCACCTCCTCGGCGTCGATGGGCTGCGGCGCGGAGAACATGTCCGCGTCGCTCTGCGGCGAGATCACCCGGATGCGGGTGGAGCTCAGAGCCAGCCAGGGGATGCCGTTCGCGAGCAGCGCCGTGGTCGCGAGCATCAGCGCGTAGGAGGCGAGCGGGTCGCCGAAGACCGCGGCCGCCGTGGCCGTGATCCCGATCGAGGCGCCGAGGGCGATGGGCACGAGGTGGATCTCGGGCTTGTCCTGGGTGACGGCCAGGCTGAGGCCCCCGACGACGACGAGTCCGAGCCCGAGAGCCGCGAGCGGCCAGCCCCAGATGCTCTGCGCGGGGACCGCGAGGTAGCCCGCGAGCCCGCCGTACGCTGCGGCGGTGAGTCCGAGCGCATGACCGGCCTCGGGCTGCCGCAGCCGCATCAGCACGGCGGCGGCCACGCTGAGCACGACCGCGCCCGATCCCGCGATGATCGCCGGGAGCAGAGACGTCGGCGGCGTCGCGACGAGGAGCACGGCGCAGAGGGCGAGGAAGGTCAGGCTGACGAAGAGGGCGGTGCGGGAGCTGTCCGCGGGGGTCCAGGAGTTGTGCTGCTCCGCGGTCGCGTCGATCACGGCTTCCACGACGTCGTCGTAGATGCGCGGCTCGCGCATGAGTCCGCCGCGCACCAGGGTCAGCAGCTCGCCGTCGTGCACGCCCTGGGCCGCGGCGCCACGAGCGGGGTCGAGGGGCGTGCCGTCCGCCCGCTGCAGCGCGTATCCGCCGTGCGTGAGGGTCGGGTCCAGCACGCCGAGACTGCGGGCGAAGCCGGGGATGATCTCGACCAGGGGGACCTGCGACGGCACCCCCACGTCGAGCCTGCGGTCGTCGCTGACCACGGAGATCCGCAGCACGGTTCCTGCCACGGTGCCGCTCTGGCTCATATCGGTGGTGTCCCCCCACGTGTGTGATGCTCTCCCGCCGCAGGCATTGCGGGGGTCCGGCCCGGACTCACTCTAGTTGACAGGCCAGATACTATCTGTTGCGCACGCGCGGGCAGGGGCGACGGTCTCGCGCGGCGGAGGGTAACGGAGGGGATCATGCAGGTTGGACGTGTCCGCGGCGTGCGGCGGCTGCTCGTGTGGATGGGAACGCTGGGAACGGTGATGGCATTGGTCGCGCCCGCGGCAGCTCACGCAGCGACGCTGGAGTCAGGTCTGTGGTGGTTCGATCGCGGCAAGGTGCAGGCAGCGCACGATGCGGGCTTCGACGGGACGGGTGTCACCGTCGCGGTCATCGACGGTCAGATCAATCCCGACATCGTCGGTCTCCGCGGCGCGGATCTCGAGGTGAAGGACTCCTACTGTCGCGACGCCGCGGGAGACCCGGTGCCGGCAACGTCGACCGATTATGTGGCGGCATCGCACGGGACGCACGTCGTCTCGATGATCGCGGGGACCGGAGATGCCCCGGCAGGCGGCGTTCCCGTCACCGGGGCCGCGCCTGGTGCGAAGATCCTCTACTACCCGGCGATCGTCACCGATGGGGTGTTCGACACCGCGATGGGGGAGAAGTTCGACGAGCAGTGTCTGCTCGAAGACGGCAGCACGGTCATGGCTGATGGGACGACCGGGGTGTCGCGTGCGATCGAGGATGCGGTAGAGGATGGCGCCGACATCATCTCCATCTCCCTCGGGGGCTTCGATCTGACCGACGCCCTCGCCAAGGCGGAGGCCGCCGGCGTGATCGTGGTGGCGGCTCTTCCGAACAACTCCGGGGTGGCCTCGCAGCCTGCGTCGGGCAACGGCGTCGTCGCAGTGCAGTCGTTCGGTGCCGATGGGAAGATCCAGAGCTCCACCACCATCGAGGGCGTGGGCGAGCCTTCGCCGAATCAGAGCGACGACGTGATCGTCGCTGCGCCGGGGATGGGTATGCTCGGGCAGGGCAGCGAGAACTCCTGGGACGAGCAGGTCCTCCTCACCGGCACGTCGTATGCGACGCCGATCGCGGCGGGCTTTCTTGCCGTGGTGAAACAGAAGTACCCGGATGCCACCTCGGGTCAGCTGCTGCAGAGTCTCATCCGCAACACGGGCACCAAGGGTGAGCACGAGCCGGAGTGGAACGACAGCGTGGGTTATGGAGCGGTCTCGCTGACGGGGATGCTCGCTGTCGATCCGACGGCGTACCCGGATGTCAACCCGATCTTCGATGCGGAAGACCCGAACGCCCGGCCGTCGGCGGCCGACGTCCGCGCTGCTGCCGCTGCTGCTGCTGCGCGGCCGGCGCCGACCGCCGACAGCGACGAGCCTGGCGAGGCCTCGTCCACGCAGGGCGCATTGGTGCCGCTGCTGATCGGGGGCGGGGTCCTGGTCGCTGTCCTTCTTGTGGGCGGCATCATTCTCGCGGTCGTGCTCGCGCGATCTTCACGACGACGGAACAACGAGCACCGAGGCGCGCAAGACCGGTAGGGCGCCGGGCATCAGCGGAAGTGGCGTGCCGATGCTTCAGGCCATTCATCGATCGAACGTAGAAATTTCGATACGGATCTGTCCAGGCCGTTGGAAATGGGCACCGACCTGCTTTAGCCTATGTGCGGAAACAGATTGTCGGGGGTTGTTCCGAAGTCGTCCCGTATCGGGAAGGCGCTCCCCCGCGTGTGTCCTCATGGGGACCGGAGGGAGTGAGTAATGGCTGATGTCATCTCCGCAGAAGAGGGGGCTCTGCGTCGCGGAGCCCAGGCCGTGCGGGAGACGAAGTCCGGGATCGATCAGCAGACCAAGAAGGTCCGCGGTGAGATCGAGCAGCTGCGCGGGTTCTGGACGGGTGCGGCCGCCGCATCGTTCACCACGCTGATGTCGCGGTGGGACGAGCAGGCTCGTCAGCTCAACGAGGTCCTCGTGACGCTCGAGGATGCCCTCGCCGGCACCGAGCGCGACCAGGCCGCGACCGAAGAATCCCACCAGCAGACCATCGCGGGCCTCGGCTCGATGATGGGCGCCTGAGCGCAGTCCGCAGAGATTTCAAGGAGAACATGATGCAGTCGATGTCCGTTCGCCCGGAGCAGGTCAACGCTCTCGCGGCGCAGATCCGCAGCGGGTCGCAGGGTATTCGTTCCGAGCTGGACCGCCTCGAGTCCGAGGTCAGCAAGCTTCGTGCGGCGTGGGATGGTGCCGCGCAGCAGGCCTACGACCAGGCGCAGGCCAAGTGGAACCGCTCGCTGAGCGAGATGCAGCAGCTGCTCACGCAGATCGCCGGGAAGACCGAGGAGATCTCGGGTCAGTACGTGCAGACCGACAAGTCGGCTGCGGGGCGCTTCGGCGCGTGAACCCGGGGCGCGGGTCTGGCGCAGAGATGCGTCGGGCCCGCGCCGTCTGCTGTGCTTTTCGGTGAGCCACCGGACGGTACAGCAGGCGTGACGGGATCGCCGGAGGAAAGAAGAGGGGGCGTCGATGACCATCGGAATCGACTTCGATCAGATCATGGCTGAGCTCAAGCGGCTGGCCCGTGAAGCAGCGGCTTTTCCTGCCGCGAACGAAGTCGCCGTGTCCGAGGGTGGCACGTCGAAGGCGACGGATGAGCTGCGCACCGCGGTGGCCGTCGCGGCCGAGCGCCTGGGCATGGCGACCCAGAACGCCGTCGATTCGTTGAATGCGACGCAGGAGACCATCCGCCAGGCCGTGATGATGATCGCGGAGCAGGATGCAGCCATCGCTGATGAATCGAAGCTAATCCTGTCGCTTCTCGACTCTGCCGTCGCGCAGAGCGATGGAGAAACGAATCCGGAGGCCGACTACTGATGCGACGCGGTGTGCCAGCCAGCGCATCCGGCGCGGTCGCGTCGATCGTCGCGCTGGCGCTTCTCCTCCCTGCTTCCGCTCACGCAGCGACGCTGGAGTCGGGTCTGTGGTGGTTCGATCGCGGCAAGGTGCAGGCAGCGCACGATGCGGGCTTCGACGGGACGGGTGTCACCGTCGCGGTCATCGACGGTCAGATCAATCCCGACGTCGTCGGTCTCCGCGGCGCGGATCTCGAGGTGAAGGACTCCTACTGTCGCGACGCCGAGGGAGACCCGGTGCCGGCGACGTCGACCGATTATGTGGCGGCATCGCACGGGACGCACGTCGTCTCGATGATCGCAGGGACCGGAGATGCCCCGGCGGGCGGCGTTCCTGTCGCAGGGGCCGCGCCTGGTGCGAAGGTCCTCTACTACCCGGCGATCGTCACTGATGGGGTGTTCGATACCGCGATGGGTGAGAGGTCCGATGAGCAGTGCCTGCTCGAGGACGGCAGCACGGTCATGGCTGATGGTACGAACGGGATGTCACGCGCGATCGAGGACGCGGTGGAGGATGGCGCGGACATCATCTCGATCTCCCTCGGCGGCACGGACGTGACCAAAGCGCTCGCCAAGGCGGAGGCTGCAGGCGTGATCGTCGTGGCGGCGCTCCCGAACGACTCCAGGTTCGCCGTGCAGCCTGCCGGGGGGAACGGCGTCGTCGCGGTGCAGTCGTTCGGGGCCGACGGCAAGATCCAGAGCTCTACGCCCATTGAAGGGGGTGAGCCTTTCCCGAACCAGAGCGACCATGTGATCGTGGCGGCGCCCGGAGTGGGTGTGCTCGGGCAGGGCAGCGAGAACTCCTGGGACGAGCAGGTCCTCCTCACCGGCACGTCGTATGCGACGCCGATCGCGGCGGGCTTTCTTGCCGTGGTGAAACAGAAGTACCCGGATGCCACCTCGGGTCAGCTGCTGCAGAGTCTCATCCGCAACACGGGCACCAAGGGTGAGCACGAGCCGGAGTGGAACGACAGCGTGGGTTATGGAGCGGTCTCGCTGACGGGGATGCTCGCTGTCGATCCGACGGCGTACCCGGATGTCAACCCGATCTTCGATGCAGACGATCCGGACGCCCGGCCGTCGGCGGCCGACGTTCGCGCTGCTGCTTCGGCGACACCGGCGCCGACCGCCGACAGCGATGAGCCTGGCGAGACTTCGTCCACGCAGGACGCCTTGGTGCCGCTGCTGGTCGGGGGCGGGATCCTGGTCGCTGTCCTTCTTGTGGGCGGCATCATTCTCGCGGTGGTGCTCACACGATCTTCACGACGACGGAACAACGAGCAAGGGGGAGCCCATGGCCGGTAAGCAGGCTGGTGGCGGTTACGAAGCGGAACTCAATCGCATCCGAGCTGTTGAGGACTGGCGCATCCCGAAGGCTCCTGCGCTTCAGAACGCGCTGCGGTCGTTGGACAGTGCGCTTGCTGCTGTGCTCGCATCGTCCGCCTGGGAGGGGAGCGCTGCCGAGAGCGCCAAGACGTCGCTGAACACCCTCCGCGCGCAATTCCGCAACGTAGAAGCGCACGTTTCACACATCACGCGGGTCATCGACACGGCGAACTCGATCCGCCGGGAGACCGCAGCGGCAGAGCTTCCGAGCGCGCAGGTCGATTCCTTCTGGGCGAACGCTGCGCGCGTCGGTTCGGTGGTCGTCCACCCCGTGTTGGGGCCGCTTGCCGCCGACACCGCACTTGATGCCATCGGGAACTTCCTCGGCAACAAGCGGGAAGAAGAGGCCCGAAAGATCGTCGAGCGAGTCGAGGCGTCGCTCCAGGAGCCGGCCAAGGAACTCCTCGAGTCCTCAGAGCGGGTGGCGTCGTTCAACATGGACGTCACCGTGCCTGGCGGCACGGATGACCAGCCCGGCGGATCCGATCCCGGGGTGACGGCTCCACGGATCTCGTATCCGAGCGGCATCGGAGGCCCGTCCGGCTCCGCACCCGGTGTCGGAGGTGTCACTCCTCCCGGCGGCGGTGTCGGCGAGTATCATCCCCCGGTCCCGACGAACCCTGCGGTGCCCTCGGTCCCCGCCGGGCCGGGCGATGGAGGATGGGTTCCGGAGGGTCCCGGCGATCGTCCGGGCGATGTGGGTATCGATGATCCCTCGATCGACTCTCCCGGCGGTGGTCTCCTTCCGGGCGGGCCCGGTGGCGGTCTTCCTGGCGGTTCCGGTGGTCCCGGCGGCTCGGGCTCCGGCTCGCTTCCCGGCGGCGCCCTCCCGGGCGGCGTCTTCCCCGGCGGTAGCGGGGGTCTCGGCGGCATCGTGGGCGGTGGCGCCGGTGCGGCGGCGATCGCGGCGAGCTCGAAGATAGCCGGCTTCGGCAGCATGGGCGGACTCGGCGGTGCGGGCCTGGGCCCGGGTGCCGGTGCCGGACTCAAGGCCGGTGGCGGTCTGCTCGGCAATTCCGCGGTCGGCGGCGGCGTCGGCGGCGTCGGTGGTGCGGGCGGTATGGCCGGTGCCGGCGGCGTCGGCGGGGCGGGTGCCTCGGGCACCGGGTCTTCCGGCGCGGCAGGTGCCGGTGGCCGACCCGGCATGGGCATGATGGGCGGCGCCGGAGGCGCGGACGAGGAGGAGAAGGCGAAGCGTTCGGGCCTCGGTGGTCCTATCGCGCCGAAGCTGGAGGACGACGAGGAAGTTGGCCCCCGCGCCAAGGGCGCCCGCGCCGGATCCCGCGACGAGCCCAACAACTGAATGACGCCGCTCTGGTCCGAGAAGGCGCGGTACGGGGGATGAGTGGACGCAGTGAGCTGACCCGTGGGCGCGCCGTTTCCGGGATGCGGCGGGCAGCGGCAGCGTTCCTTGCTACGGCGTTGACCGCGCTTTCGCTTGCGGCCTGCGCCCCGAGCGGCGCGACGGTGCTCACTGTGACCTACGCGACAGACGGCGGAGAGCAGACTCTGACGTTAAAGCCGGACCAGATCAGCTGCGACTCGGACAGTGCGCACGGGCTTGCGATCTCGAACGATCCACAGGGACGCTTTTCGATCCGGCTCGACAGCGACCGCCGTGGATCGGTCGGCGCGGGTAGCGATGAGGGGCTGGTGCTCTTCGAAGGAACGGAACTCCACCTCAGCGCCTCAGATACCGTGCTCACCATCGGAGAGTCCGGCGGCGAAGTATCCCTCGTCGAGGGATGGGAACCCGGTGACGATGTGAATGTCACGGCTGATGATGCCGAGCGGTACCCCGCGACGTTGACCGGATCGATCACCTGCGACGGCCCTGTCGCCCAGCCGAGTACCGAGCCTCGGGCCTCCGGTGAGGCGGCCGCATCGGATGCGTCCGAGGGCGGGCTGTGGTATTTCAACCGGGGCAAGGTGCAGGCCGCACAGGACGCCGGCCTCGACGGTTCCGGAGTGACGATCGCCGTGATCGACACCCAGGTGAATCCGGATGCTCCCGGTCTGCGGGGCGCTGACCTCCAGGTGCGGGAGGAGTCGTTCTGTTTCGACGAGTCGGGAAAGCGGTATGACGCGATCTCCTCGGACTATGTCGCGGCGAATCACGGCACGAACGTCGCCTCGATGATCCTGGGCACGGGAGAGGCGGTCGGCGGCACCCCCATCAAGGGCGTGGCGCCGGGCGCGACGGTGCTCTATTACAACTCGATGATCACCACCAGCGCGCCGGAGGGGAACGACGTCGAGTCCACCTGCCTGCAGGAGAACGGCGAGCTGATCAACGACGATCTGAGCGATGAGGGAATGCGCCGCCCCTCCGGCCTGGCAAAGGCGATCTCGGCGGCGGTGGACGACGGTGCGGATATCATCTCGGTTTCGCTGGGCGGGCTGGTCGACGCCGCGGATTCGGTGGCGAAGGCTCATGCGGCCGGAGTCGTGGTGTTGGGTTCGCTGCCGAATGTGGGCGGGGTCGGCGACTGGCCTTCGAGCTACAACGGTGTCGTCGCCGTGCAGGCGTTCGGTCCCGACGGCAAGATCCAGTACTCGACGTACGATCCGGTGCTCGCCGAGCCCTCGCCGAACCTGAGTGAGGACGTGAAGGTGGCGTCTCCGGGGCTGGAGATCATCGCGCAGGGCACCGCGGACTCGTGGGACGCGCAGCAACTGCGTTCAGGGACCTCATTGGCGACGCCGATCGCGGCGGGCTTCCTGGCGGTCTTGAAGCAGAAGTACCCGGAGGCGACGTCCAATCAGCTCATCCAGAGCATGATCCACAACACCGGGACGAAGGGCGAGCACGAACCGAAGTGGAACAACAGCGGCGGGTACGGGGCGATATCGCTCTCCGGCATGCTGGCTGTCGATCCGACGAAGTACCCGGATGTGAACCCGCTCTGGGACGCCGACGATGAGAACGCTGTTCCCCAGCAGGCCAACGTGGACGAGGAAGCCGCGCTGCTCGCCGCGAGCGCTTCTCCGCAGCCGACGAGTGAGGCGGGATCTGACTCGGGTACTGCCGGGACAGGTCTCGCGCCGCTGCTGATCGGCGGTGGGGCCGTGCTCGCCATCCTCGTCATCGGCGGGGTCGTCCTTGCCGTAGTGCTGACCAGCTCGTCACGACGACAGACCGCCGCGCAAGGGGGAAAGCATGAGCACTAAGCGCAATCGGTCACTCGACTCGTTGTGACCGAACGGAGGGGGAAGAAGATGCCGGAGGGAAATGACGTTCTCGCGTCGATGGAGGCGTTGAACGCGAAGATCGATGCGCAGATCGCGCGTTCGCGCGTGCTCGCGGAGGAAGCGGCGCGGGTGTCTGCCGAGGCGACGCAGACCACGGCGACGGTCACGTCGTCGGATGGTCGGGTCACGGTGGTGGCGCAGCCGACCGGGGCGATCGCCGAGGTGCGGCTGTCGAGCGCCATCGACGATGCGATCGCGCTCGGCGCGACGATCACCGATACGATCGCCGCGGCTCAGCGCGCGGCGGCCGACGCCGTGGTCGAGTCCCTGGCGCAGACGCTCGGCGCGGATTCCGGGCTGGTCGACGCGGTCCGGCGCGACGTCCAGGCCGCGTTTCCGGCCCCGGGCGACGACACCCTCGGGTACCGCTGATGGCCACGATCGAGGTCAACCCGTCCCGCCTGGCCGCGGCTGCGCGCTCCATCGGCGATGCGTCGGCGAACATCGATGCCGCCCTGGAGCAGCTCGTCGGGATCGCCGGCGTGCTGCGGGATTCGTGGTCGGGGGAGGCCCAGTCCGCGTTCGACTCCGCGCACGGGCGCTTCGACCTGTCGATGCGGGAGCGCAGCGCCCTCGTCGACGCCATCGCGACCACCCTGGACGATCTCGCGACGTCGTACTCCGAGACGGACCTGGCCGGCCAGCGCGCACTCGGGGGGTAGCTGAACATGACGATGTCGGGAGGATGGAAATGACCACGGGAGCGGCGAACCAGCAGATCGTCGTCGACGCGGATCTGCTGCAGGCTCATGTGCGGGCGCTCTCTGATGCCGCGGATATCCTGCGCGGCGCCGCGGCGAACGCGGCCGGCGGCGTGGGCGGAGAGGCGTTCGGGGCCCTGTGCGCCCCCCTGCTCGGCCCGGCGGTGTCGGCACTCGCAGAGGCATCCCGGTCGACGCTCGCGACGGCGAGCGCGCTCTCGGCACTGACGTCTGCGGCTCTCGCGGCCACTGTCGGACAGTTCCGCGAGGTGGAGGAGACCGCCGTGACGACCTTCCGCGCGATCGAAGGACAGGCGCTGTGACCGCGGTCGCCGCGATCAGCGGCCAGGTGCGATCCGGGTCCTGGGCAGCGGGCGCTGCGGGCTACACGTCGGCGCAGGCCGATTGTGCGAGCATCCCCGGCATCGCCGGTCTGCTGATCCAGTACATCCAGCCCCTCCGCGAGTGGTTCGACGATCTGCTCGGCGACCCGGGCACCGTCGGCGCCTTCGCGGCCCGCTGGGAGGACGCGGAGCGCGCGCTCGGAAGGACGCACGCGATGCTCAGCGACGCTGATCGTCGGCTGGTCGACCTGGACGGCCGCACGGTCAGGGCGTTGCGCGAGCGCTTCTCCGATGTGCTCTCCGTGAGCGAGGACGGCGTGCAGTGGACGGGCGCGACTGCGAGCGCCGTGCGTGCGGTCTCGCACATCATCGAGTCCACTCGCGTGCTGATCTGCGACTTCCTCGGCCGTCTCAGCCGATTCGCCGAGGACCTCTTCGGATGGTCGGTGAACCCGCTGTCGAAGCTCAAGGACCTCGAGCGGTTCGCGAACTCCGCCGCGGAGTTCGTCACGGTCGGCGGCGCGCTCGTGAAGAACCTGATCAGCGCCGTCGTCTCGCTCGCGGAACTGCTGTACAAGCTCGTCCCGCTGGTCGGCGACGCGCTGCAGCGGCTCCGCGGAGTGGTCGCCGACATGATGCCGGTGCTCGGGGGACTGTTCGGCGGCCCGCTCGGGATCCCGGGCGGGAACGTGCTGGACGACTTCCTCGACACGGACGTGAACGTGCGGGAGATCGACCCGGATGACCTGAGCGGGAGGGCGCTCCTCGCGTGGATCGAGGCGCACGAAGTCACCGACCTGCGCTCCCTCTCGGATCTCGTCGCGGTGAACACGACGACGGACGCCATGGGTGGTCAGGACGCGACGGTCATCGACATCAAGCAGGTGCGGGCGGCGGACGGTTCGACCCACTGGGTGGTGTCGCTGCCCTCGACGCAGCCGTGGGAGTTCGACGGGCCGCACGGTGCGATGAACGACCGCGACAGCAACCTGGCTCTCATGATGGACAACCCGGTCTTCCGTGGCCAGTACGAGCGCGCGGTCCTGCAGGCGATGCAGGAGGCGGGGATTCCCGCCGGAGCTGATGTCGTCCTGACCGGTTTCAGCCAGGGCGGCATCATGGCGGCCAACCTCGCTGCGGACCCGACCTTCCCTTACAAGCCGCTCGCGGTGGTGACGAACGGCTCGCCCGTCGACAACTTCGCGGTGCCGCCGCACGTCCCCGTCTATGCGTTCCAGCACGCGTCGGACATCGTGCCGATGACCGATGGAAGCGCGATCGCGCTGCCGGGTCTTCCCGGCATCGCACCGATCGATGTGCCGCACACGCCGATCACGGTTCTGCCGCCGAACATGCACCAGATCACGCTCCCCGACCCGCCAGGGAAACACCTCTTCGATGCGCACGACAATGATGCGTACGCGGAATCCGTCGCCGCGTGGGAACGACACTATCGGTCAGAGAACGATGGCGAAGACCCCTGGGATCTCGCCGGACTCGGGGGGCAGGTCATCGACCACCAGGTGTATTCGGGGGTGGAGCATTGAGGCGTCGTCGCGAAATCATCACCGCCGTGCTTCTCACAGGGGCGGTCTTTTCCGTTACCGGTTGCTCGCTGGTAGCTGGCGATCTGGCCGACGACGAGGTCGAGGAGATCCCCGCGGCGCTCTTGGCCTCCGATGTCGGAGTCACCGAGGCGTTTGCAGAGAAGGCGACGAGCGGACTCTCCTTCGAGCTGTCGGTCGGCGTTTATCTCGATGATGCGGAGTTCACCGAGTCGGACCTCGCGTCGGTTCTTCAGATCATCATCGATGAGAACGATCTGCCGACCGATGACATCGAGCTTGCGGTCCGTGACGTCGACGGTGAGGCCATCGACCTCGAGTCGATGATGGAGCGGTTGGTCCCGGGAGTCGTTGACACGTCTGTGTATGGGCACGTCACGCTCACGACCGACGGCGCACGCGAGATCATCGATGCCGTCGAAGCGGGGTCATCGTGACCCTCCGGACCTCCGGCGGCGGCGCCGCGCGGCGAGAGTCTCGCGCAGTGGATAGGGTGCAGGTGTGTCAGTCGAGATCGTAGAGCGGCGTCGGATCGTCCTCCAGAGCGAAGACCGCCGCATCGACCTCTCCCTGCCGCTCGACGAGACGCTGGAGGACGCCCTCACCCTGAGCGGGATCCCCGACGCAAACCGGTTCGTCACGATCGGACCCGGGGGATACGAGATCCCCGGCGACACCGAGTGCGAAGACCTCGTCGACGGCGGCCTCTATGCGCTCATCGACCGCACGGCTCTGGCTCCGCAGGCGCGCCCGGCAGAGAAGGCGACCGGCCCGACGCGCACCGACCACGGCGCACGGTGGTGGCTGCTGGCCGTGAGCGGGATGCTGCTCGTCGCGGTCTTCGCCCAGGGCGCCGTCGATCCTCTGATCCGGCTGCTCGTCGCCCTCCTCGTCGCCGCGGGTGCGGTCGGCGGCGCCGTCGCGTGGGCGCGACGCGACTCCGCGGCGGGAGTGCGCGGCATCCTCGGGGTGCTCGCGCCCGTGCTGCTGTCGTTCGCGGCCGGCGCTCTCCTCATCCCGGCCGGGCTGGAGGACGCGTCGCACCTGTCGACCGCCACCGGGTTCCTCGCGGCCGGCATCACCACCGCGATCATCGCCGTCACGGCCAGGGCCCGGCCGATGCGCGCCGCGGCGGGGACGGCGACGGTGCTGCTCGTGGGCCTGGCCGCCGTCTGGGGCCTCGCCCTGCTGCTGCGGTGGGGGGAGGCGGAGGCCGCCGCCCTCTCGCTCGGGCTCGTGCCGCTGGGCCTGCGCGCGCTCCCGAGCAGCCTCGTCAACCTCCCCGAGGGCTACTTCATCGACTACAAGCACTTCATGACCAGCCGGTGGACCGTGCGCGGAGCCATCCCCGAGTCGGTCGGGCTGCTGCATCCGGAGCGCATCACCGCGGTCGTCGACGATTCCTCCGCGCGGCTCATCGCGGGCACCGCCGTGCTGAGCATCGTGGCCGCGGTGATGGCTCCGGTCGCGTTCCTGCGGCCCTGGCCCGACGATGCGTTCGTGGTCTCCGGCGGGATCGCCCTGCTCTGCTGCCTCGCGCTCGCCCTGCTGCTCACGCCGCGGCACACCACCTCCCGCCTCCTCCGATGGTTCCCCCGCGCCGCGGCCGCCGTGGTCTGCCTCGTCGCCGGCATCCAGGTCGCGGCGGCCCTCGGGAGCGGCTTCCATTTGCTGGGAGCGGCCCTGCTGTTCCTCGTCGGGTTGGCGGCGGTCGCCGTCGTCATCCCGGTGTCCAAGGGCGCGAAGTCGCTGGTCTGGTCGCGGGTCGGAGACGCGTTCGAATGGCTCGCCGTCGCGCTCGCCCTGCCGTCGGCCCTGCTGTACGCGAATGCGCTCTCCCTGGTTCGTGGAATGATGGCCGGATGAGCGGGAACGGCCCATCACAGTCCTGGCCGAGCGGGGGTCCGATCCCGCCGATGGCGCCCGGCGGAGACCGTCCGGGGGAGATCCCTGCGCTGCCGCCCGCCCTGATCGCGGCGCCCCCCGGTGTCGACGGCACGCCGCTGCGCCAGACGCCCGCGCCGCCCACGCCGATCGCGTCGTCGCGACGTCCCGTCCCTCGGCCTGCCGAGGGACTCGGCCCCGCCTTCCGCGGAGCCCCCGCCGGCACCGTCCAGCGGATCGCGGCCTTCACCCTCGACGCGGCTGCCGTGTTCCTCGCCTCCGCCGTCGTCCTCGTGCTGACCCAGAGCGTGCTGCTCGCCGGCCTCACCGTCTTCGAACTCGCCCTGTTCCTCTGGGTGCTGGAAGCGCGCACCGGCCTCACCCTCGGCAACGCCGTGCTGCGCCTGCGCAGCGCGCGCGCCGACCGGCCGTGGTCGCCGGGGATCGGGCGCCAGTTCGTCCGCGGTATCGTCACCGGCGCCGGCTTCCTCGTGGCTGTCGGCAGCTGGGTCGTCGTCGCCTCCAGCGCCTGGGATCGCGGCGGCAGACGGCAGTCCTGGGCCGACCGCGTCGCCGGCACCGTCGTGGTCGCCGTGCCCGCGAAGGCGGCCGTCGAGGCTCCGCCGGCTCCCGCCCCGGGGGAGGCCGCTCCGCTCGCTCCGCCGCAGGTCGTGCCGCTGGTGGCGTCGCCGTCCGTCGTGGACGAGGACTCCCAGCCCACCGACGCCCGCGCCGCCTCCCGCCGTACCGAGACCCCGGAACCGGCAGCACCCGGATCGGATCGGCCGCTCTTCACGGTCGCCCCCGCCCCGGCGCCGCAGACGGGTGCCGAGGCCCCCGCCCCCGAGACCGGGGCGCTGCTGCTCATCTTCGACACCGGCCAGCGGGTGCAGCTCGCCCTCCCCGTGGCCGCGAACCTCGGGCGCGGCCCCGTCGCCAGCGCCCACGACGACCGCCTCATCGTCGTCACCGACCCCGATGCTTCGGTCTCGAAGACCCATCTGCGCATCGAGCACTCCCGCGGCCGCACGTGGGTGACTGACTTCGGTTCCACGAACGGCTCCGACGTCCGCAGCGACGACGGACAGACGACCGAGCTGGTCGCCGGCGAGCGCGTGCTCCTCGACGACGCCGACCGCGTCCGCATGGGCAACCGCAGCTTCACCATCAGCCTCCTGCTAGGTACAGACAGCAGCGCCGGAGAGAGAGCATGACAGGACCCCGTCTCGCCCCGCCCCGTGTCCCCTCCGGGAGGCTCCCGGTCCAGGCCCCGCCGGAGCTGCAGCCGAACGATGGCGGCATCGGGATCCTCGGGTCGCTGCTGCCCATGCTCGGCAGCGTCGGCGCGATCGTCATGGTCACCATGTCGAACCAGTCCGTCACGGGTCTGCTGACCGGCGGCATGTTCCTGCTGTCCTCGCTCGGCTTCGTCGCCGTCAACGGCTGGCGGCAGCGCTCTCAGCGGCAGGCGGCCACGCTCGGTGCCCGTCGCGAGTACCTGGCGTACCTGACCGAGCTGCGGCAGACCGTCCGCGTCGCCGCCCGGCAGCAGCGCCGCTCCGCGAACTGGCACCTGCCGGCGCCGTCGACCCTGCCGTACCTCGCGGAGGAGCGCACCCGCGTCTGGGAGCGCGGCGTCAACGACCCCGACTTCCTGTCGGTCCGCGTGGGCGTCACCGATCAGCCGCTGTGCGTCACGCTCGAAGCTCCGGAGCTCCCGCCGCTGGCGCAGCTCGACCCCGTCGCCGCCTCGGCCGCGCACCGCTTCATGCTGACGCACGAGGTCCAGAAGAACCTCCCGCTCGGCGTCACCCTCCGCGACTACGCCCGCATCGAGATCACCGGTGACGAGGACGAGACCCGGGCGCTGGCCAGGGCCATGCTGCTGCACGCGGCCACCATGCACGACCCCGACGTGCTGCAGATCGTCATCGCCGCGGACACCGGAGTGCTCCCGCAATGGGAGTGGGCGAAGTGGCTGCCGCACACGCACTCGCGCACCGTGCGGGACGGCCTCGGCGCCGCCCGGATGATCGGCTCGCAGCTGTCCGAGCTCGAGGACATGCTGCCGCCCGAGGTGCGCGAGCGCTCGCGCTTCGCCCGCGACGGCTCCGGACCGAAGACGCCGCACATCGTCATCGTCACGGACGGCGCCACGACGTCGTTCAACGACGCCCTCGTCACCGGCGACGGCGTCCAGGGTGTCACCGTGATCGACCTGCCCGCCCGGTGGGGCGACCTCGACGACCCGAACGCCCTGCGCATCGCGTTCGAGACCGGCGGTGCGAGCACACGCGCCGAGCTCGTCAGCCTGCAGGTGCCCGCACGCCCGTTCGAGGCCGACGCGATCACCATCGTCGAGGCCGAGGCGACCGCCCGCCGGCTCATCGCCCTGTACTCGGGCGGCACGGCGATCGCGAGCAAGAAGAGCGCGACCGGCCAGGCCGAGCTCGTCGAGCTCCTCGGTCTTCCCGATGTGCGCGACCTCGACCTCGACGCCGCCTGGGCACCGCGCCTGGAGCGCGACCGGCTACGCGTGCCGATCGGCCAGACCGAGGACGGCAGCCCGCTCATCCTCGACATCAAGGAGTCGGCACAGCAGGGTATGGGCCCGCACGGCCTCATCATCGGTGCCACAGGCTCGGGGAAGTCGGAGGTGCTCCGCACGCTCGTGCTCGCGCTCGCGATGACCCACTCGCCGGAGCAGCTCAACTTCGTGCTCGTCGACTTCAAGGGTGGCGCGACGTTCGCCGGCATGGCCGACATGCCGCACGTCTCGGCCATCATCACGAACCTCGGCGAGGAGATCTCCCTCGTCGACCGCATGCAGGACGCGCTCCAGGGCGAGATGGTGCGCCGACAGGAGCTGCTGCGGGCCACCGGTCCGTTCGCCAACGTGGCCGACTACGAGAAGGCGCGTCGCGGCGGCCGCACCGACCTGGCGCCGCTGCCGGCCCTGCTCATCGTCGCCGACGAGTTCTCCGAGCTCCTGTCGGCCAAGCCGGAGTTCGTCGACACGTTCGTCAACATCGGCCGGCTCGGCCGCTCGCTGCAGGTGCACCTGCTGCTGTCCTCCCAGCGGCTGGAGGAGGGCAAGCTGCGCGGCCTCGACACGCACCTCTCCTACCGCATCGGGCTTCGGACGTTCTCGGCGGCCGAGTCCCGCACGGTCCTCGGCGTGCCGGACGCCTATCACCTGCCCACGCAGCCGGGCGCCGGCATCCTGAAGTCCGACACCGAGACCATGACCCAGTTCCGCGCCGCGTACGTGTCCGGACCACCGCCGCGTCGTCGTCGTCGGGCCTCGTCCGGCTCCGGCCAGAGCACGGGTTCGACCGCGGTCGAGCTGTTCACCGCCGCGCCGGTGTGGCGGGCGGAGGCACCGGTGGACGAGCCGGAGGTCGTGGTCGACGCCGAGCCGGAGGAGAAGCGCAACACCTTCGAGATCGCGGTCGAGTCCATGAAGGGACGCGGCCCCGCGGCGCACCAGGTGTGGCTGCCGCCGCTGGTGACACCGGCCACCCTCGACCAGCTCTTCGGCGACCTCGTCGAGGACCCGTCGCTCGGTCTCGTCTCCCCGCGCTGGCGGAAGGCGGGAGCGCTCACGGTCCCGCTCGGCATCGTCGACGTGCCGCTGGAGCAGCGCCGCGAGAACCTCGCGGTCTCGCTCGGCGGCGCGGCCGGACACATGGCCATCGTCGGCGCGCCCCTGAGCGGTAAGAGCACGCTCGCGCGGACGACGGTCGCCGCCCTGGCGCTCACGCACACGCCGCAGGAGGTGCAGTTCTTCGTCATCGACTTCGGCGGCGGCAGCTTCACCGGCATGCAGGACTTCACGCACATCAGTGGCGTCGCGACGCGGTCCGAGCCGGACGTCGTCCGCCGCACGGTGGCTGAGGTCACCAGCCTGCTGAACGCCCGCGAGGTGTACTTCCGGCACCACGGCATCGACTCGATCGACGCCTACCGGCAGCGCCGCGGGCAGGGACTGGCCGACGACGGCTACGGCGACATCTTCCTCATCGTGGACGGATGGGGCACGCTGCGCGCCGAGTTCGAGATGCTCGAGCCGCAGATCCAGGCGATCGCGGCCCGCGGTCTCACCTACGGCGTCCACGTCGTGATCACGGCGGCGCGCTGGATGGAGATCCGGGCCAACATCAAAGACCTCATCGGCACCCGCATCGAGCTGCGTCTCGGCGACCCGACGGATTCCGAGGTCAACCGCAAGGCGGCGGAGAACGTCACGGCCATCCCCGGCCGCGGTCTCAACGACCGCGGTCTGCAGATGCTCACGGCGCTGCCGCGTGTCGACGGCGTGGACGACGCGTCGAGCCTGCCGAACGGGATCGACGACCTCGTGGCACGGGTCGCGGCGGCGTGGCACGGTCCGGCAGGGCCCAAGCTGCGGCTGCTGCCCTCGCGCATCAGCCATGCCGACCTGCGCGCCGTCGCGGCCGCGCAGTCGCCGGACGGCACGGAGCCCCGCGAACTCCTGCTGGGCATCGACGAGGCGAACCTCGCCCCGTTCTCGATCGATCCGGTCGCCGAGCCGCTGCTGTATCTGTACGGCGACGCGGACTCCGGCAAGTCGTCGATGCTCCGCGGCGTCGTGCACGAGATCACGCGCCTGTACGGGCCGACCGAGGCGAAGATCTTCGTCGTCGACTACCGTCGTGCCCTGCTCGGCGAGATCCCGCAGGAATACCTCGGCGCCTACCTCACGTCGCACGAGATGACCGAGGGCGGGATGAACGAGCTCGCCCAGTTCTTCCGGAGCCGCATCCCCGGACCCGACGTCACGCCCGACCAGCTCCGCAGCCGGTCGTGGTGGAAGGGTGCGGAGGGATTCGTCCTCATCGACGACTACGACCTCGTGGCGACCTCGCAGGGCAATCCGGTCGCGGTCCTCGCGCCGCTGCTCGCGCAGGCGGCCGACCTCGGCCTCCACGTGATCCTCACCCGCCGCACCGGCGGGGCGAGCCGCGCCGCGTACGATCCCATCATCCAGCGCATGACCGACCTGGGTGCGACCGGCATCCTGCTCTCGGGCAGCCCCGAGGAGGGCCAGCTCATCGGCAAGGTGAAGGCCGTTCCCGCGATTCCGGGCCGTGCGCAGATCGTCAGTCGCGATCGGGGCCTCGTCTCCGCGCAGCTGCTGTGGGTGCCGCCGAGCTACGAGTGACAACCGAGGAGAGACCGAGATGACCTTCGAACCGACGCCGGCCGCAGCGCCGATGGTCCCACCCGTGCTGTACCTGCCCCTAGGCGTGACGTCGACGCCCGAGGAGCAGCTCGTCGAGATCAGGGAGTTGAAGGACGGGCGGCGTGCACTGCTCGCCTACACCGCCCTCGACCGGCTGCTGGAGCTCGCCGGCGAGCGGCAGCCCTGGGTGCTGGTGCGCACCGAGGACCTCGGTCAGATCAAGGAGGCGCAGCCCTACGATGTCGTGATCTTCGACCTCGACGTGCCCGCGTCCTACCGCCGGAACGGAGCCATCGCATGAGCCGCATCTCGATGGACCCGGAGGTAATGGCCGTCCACGCGGACATGCACGAGGAGGCGGTCGAGCTCATCGAGACGAAGCTCTCCGGCATTCCGACGGCCGTCGACGGCGGACTCGCCTCCGACACGGTCGCCGCGATCATGCAGCGGGTGGGGGAGGGCGTCGACGCCCTCTACCGGATCAACGGCACCCTCGGAGAGATCGTCCGCGCCATCGCCGACGACGCGGAGACGAACGAGCAGGACGTGATCGACCAGCTCGACCCGGTCGCGGCCATCGTCGAGGACCTCTGATGACGATCGACACGACCACGTACGGCGACGCCGACCAGGTGCAGGCGGCCGCGGACTGGCTCGACCCCGACCTGAAGGACGCCGCAGACGTCTCCTCCAACGTCACGACCTTCATCCCGACCGGGGTGCGCGGGCACTGGTACGGCGAGTCGGCGGACGACTACGTCACGATCCTCTCGCGCACGACCGACGCCGCGAAGGAGATCAAGGACCTCGCCCGTGACGCCGCCGAGAAGCTCCGGTCGTACGCCGGGCAGCTGCGGCGCATGAAGGAGGACTTCGCGACGCACCGCGACAATGCGAGGGCGGCGGGGCTCCCGGTCAACGGCATGATCATCGGCCGGCCGGTGTCCCTGATCCCGGTGTGCCCCACCTCGCGGGACGACCCCTACTGGGACGAGTGGCAGGAACACCTCGACCGCATCGAGCTGTACAACGAGATCGCCGCCGACGTCGGCTCCTGGTGGGGCGAGCTCGAGGTCTGGATCAGCGAGAACCTCGACGGATTCCTCGGGACCATGCCGAGCCAGTCCACGGCGGACAAGATCCTGTCCGGTCTGCGGGAGGCGAGCGGCGAGGTCCCGAAGATCTACCTCGAGGGCCAGGGCCTGGCGTGGGCGGAGACGGCGGCCGAGCTCACCTCCCACGCGGAGGATCTGCGTCTCGGAGCATCGGACTTCGTTCGCGAGCTGCGCTCCGGCAATCCCGCCGTCAAGGCCGCTGCCGAGGCCGCCAACCCCACCGGCATGCGGTGGGCGGCGGACGAGGCCGAGGATATGGCCCGCGGACTCTCTCGCGCGAGTCGGGCGGTGCCGTTCATCGGCTGGGGCGTCGACGCCTGGAATCTGGGCTCGGCGATGTCGTCGGGCGACGACCCGTCGTCCACCGCGGTGGAGATCATCGGCGGTGCGGCGGGTGGCGCCGCTGCGGCTGCCGGTGTCGCCGCGCTCGCAGCGGCCGGTGTCGTCACGCTCCCCGTGTGGGGCACGGCGGTCGTCGTGGGCGGGGCCGCGGTGGCGGTCGGTGCCGGTGCGGTGTGGGCCTACGAGAACTGGGTCCCGCAGGACGTCCGGGAGTCGATCGACGCCGGCATGGCGGATGCGTGGGACGCCACGACGGACTTCGCGGAGGACGCCTGGGAGAACACGACCGACTTCGTGGGCGACGCGGGGCACAACATCGGCAAGGCGTGGAAGGGACTGTTCGGGTGACAGGGCAGCAGCAGTCGACGTCTCCGGAGACGATCTGGGTGCCAGGTCATCCGGGGTGGCAGGGGCAGCAGCGGGCGACCACGGCACTCACCGTGTTCGGCGTCGTGTTCGCCATCGTGGTCCTGCTGTTCAGCCTGATCCTGTTCGCCGATCCGGCTCCGGCGATGAAGGCTCTGGGGATCGGTGTGCTCGCGGCCGTCGCCGTGGGCGTCTGGCTGATGGTGGCGCACGCCCGCGTCTCCCGGGTCCGAGTCGTCCGGCCGGTCGTCGACGGTCCGGCGATCGCGTTCGGCGGGGCCGCGGGAATCGTCTGGCCGCTGCGCGCCCTCGCGCCCGTGGGGGCCCTGCTCCTCGCGGCGTGGGCATGGAGCATCTTCACGGTGCCCGCAGACCGACTGCCGCTCCTCACCCTGCTCCTCCTCCCGGTGGTCGCGCTGATCATGACGGTCGCCGGCATCCGGTCGTGGTTCCGGGCTCCCTCCGCCCATCGCCTGACGCTGCGCCCCGACGGGCTGCAACTCCGGATCCCGCGCAACAACGTGGCCGTGGCATGGGACGAGGTCGTCGGCGCCGGCCTGGAAGGCAACCGCGTGGTGCTGCGGACGGCGACCGCGCAGCCGTCCTCGTGGGCGGCGGCCGACCTCGCCAGCGACCCTGTGCTCCTGGCCGAGCTGGTCACCTTCTACGCGAACCGTCCCGACGCCCGTGCCGAGATCGGCGCGGGCACGCTGGCCCGTCTGCGGTCCGGGGAGTTCTAGCAAGACGTTTCCGTACACGCGAGGGTTCGACGGTGTGATCCTCAGGGATCGTCGCCAGGGCGTCAGCCCGTGAGGCGGAACTCGATGCTCGCCGTCAGCTCCGGATCCTCGAACCGGATCGAGCCGGAGGTGAAATCGACTTGTAAGTCTGCGGGGTCGACAGGGAAGCCGTCGTTCGTGGCCTCGTCGAACCGTAGAACAAGCGGGGGGTCGTCGGAGAAGGTTTCCCAGACACCGGAGCCGCGGAAGTTGTCTTGCGTGTCTCGGTACTGGAGGGGATTAAAGGAGGCGTCGCTCATCGTGAATGTGCCGTCGCGGTTGATCGTGAGGGTGCCGTTGTCGTCGCCAACCGCTTCCCACACGCCGACGGGAGAGGTGACATGTGGGGCGGGGGTGCAGCTGGCGAGACCGAGCATGGTGGCAAGGACGAGTACGGGCGACAATACGGCATTCGGAAATGAGCCTCGGAGGTGAGCCATGAGGTGTCAGTTCGCGAGACGGAATTCGATGTTCACGGTTTGTTCCGGGTCCTCGAACCGGATCGTGCCCGACGTGAAGTCGACTTGCAGTCCCGCGGGGTCAACGGCGAAGCCGTCGTTGGTGGCTTCGTCGAATCGTAGGACAAGCGGTGGGTCGTCAGAGAACGTCTGCCAGGTTCCTCGTCCGTGGAAATCGGCCGAATCAGTGCGCCAGATGGGGTCAAAGGAGGCATCGGTCATCGTGAATGTGCCGTCGCGGTTGATTGTGAGGGTGCCGTTGTCGTCGCCGACCGCTTCCCAGACGCCGATGGGAGAGGTGACGGCGGGGGCGGGGGCACAGCTGGCGAGGGTGAGTATCGTGAGAAGGGGAAGAGCAACCGCCGCGATTGCTGAGCGGGCGCGGAGGATGAAAGTCATGAGTACACCGTTTCGGTCCAGACGATGGTCTGATGCTGGGGCGCGAACTCTCCGTGACTAGCGTAGGCCGACGTCATGGCGGCCTCCACGAGGGGCACGTGCGCGCCACCCGTGCCGGGGATGCGCGTTGCGGAGTCGATGGTCGTGTCGTTGTTAATGATGTACGTGACTGCCACGCCTCCGTCTGGCTGGGACTCTCCGGCGTGCACCTCCAGCTCATATGAGCCGAGAAAGGACTCGGGCAGGTTTTGGCCTCCGAGTAGGGAGCTGGGAACCCCGCTCGTGAAGACGTTGAAACCGTCCTGAACGAGAACCCAGGGGTTGTCGCTGATGACCCGATCGTAATAAAGGGGTATCCCACCCTCGACTAATCTCCCACTGCGGAGCGCATCAACCACCTCGGTGCGGGCACCGTTGATGTGGTCGCTGTGCATCAGGGTTGCAACAAACGGATCGTCTGGGCCGAGGACGACCCCGCTCGCACCGTCACGGCCACTGAGGAAGTCACTGAGCAGATCCCCTACACGTCCGTTGGCGAGCTCCCGCGGGCTTTTGCCAGACGGGCTGGCGGTGCAGTCGAGAGCTCCCCAGGCTTCCGACGCGGTTCTGGCAAGCAGGGCGGCGAGGACCTGGTCCGCCTTCTCACGGGCATCGGCGAGGCGGGCGAGTTCGTCGGCTGCATCCTGCGCATCGATCGTCGCCTGCTGCTCGGCATCGAACCGCCGCGCGAGTCCCTCGGGGTCTGTGCCGAAGAGGGTCTCGCTGTGGACACCGTTGAGGATGTGCTCGGCAGCTTCGAGTCGGTGCTTCAGAGGTGCGGCTCGGCGAGCGATCTCGGCCACCGTATCAGCGTAGGCGAGGATCCCTTTGCCGGCGATCCGCATCGCCTCCTCGGAGGCCTCCAGACGGTCGTGGAACTCGAGGATGCGGGCGCGGAACGCGTCGGCGCTCTCCCCGGCCCAGATGTCGTCGAGGTCGCGGAGAATGGCGGACACGGCCGATCTCGCGTCCGCGAGGCCCGACGCCTGCGAGTCCGTCCACTGCTTCGCCCTGTCGCACGCGGTCAGGTCGCCGGCGCCAGGGTCGAACCTCGTCCAGTTCGGCACTACCGGACTTCCAGCGCCTCGATGAAGGCCGTCACGGCATCGACGTGCGCCTGCTCCGTGGCGAGAAAATCCTGCGCCGTGTCGTCCACTCCGCTCGCCAGGCCTCGACTGGAGAGCATGAGGACACCATGCGCTTCGAACCACGTAGACACGAACATCTCCGCACCGGACGAGACCAGGTCGCTGAGCGCTTCCGTGAGGTCGAATCCGCCATCGAGACGTGCTTTGCCGTGAGAGATGTCATGGAGCGAGCGCGCCACTCCGCGCATGCCTCTGACGTCGATGTGAAGACCGTTGCGCACTGTTTCCCCCGGAGACCCCCGCCCCGGATCCAGGCTAACGAGGAGAGAGGACGACGGTGAAGAGAACGGGGACGCTGTATACCGGTGGCTCAGCGGGCGACGGCGGCGTCGGCGAGATGACGCGCCTCGTGGCCGAGGACCTTCACGATGATCCCGTGGCGCCGGAGTTCAGCAACGGTGCGCGCGCCCTCTTCGGCGTCGAGCCCCAGGGCCCGGATGTTCGCCACCACGACCACGTCTCCGGTCCGGAGCGTCGAGATGAGCCGCGCGAGGCGGTCGTTCCAGCTCTCCAGGATGTCCGGCGCCGGGTGACGGAAGCCCTCGATGGGCACGCCGAAGCGGGTGAGGTCGGCGCGCTGCTCGACGACCGACGGCATGCCCTCGCGGGCGACGACGAGGCCGACCAGACGGGAGCCCGCGGGACGCGCGGTCCAGAAGTTGCGGTTCTGCTGCAGCTCCGTGAAGCACTTCGGGCACTTCGCTGCGTCGTGCGGGAGGTGGAGCGGGCTCGTCAGCGCATCGTCGAGAGACGGCGTCGTTCCCGCCGGGTCAATCGTGTCGCTCATCCCGCACCTCCGCCCTCTATTCTGCCCTGCCCAGGTGTCCCGCGGCGACCGGATCAGAGCAGTCCGAGGGCTCGGACCGCGTCCCGCTCCTCCACGAGCTCCGCGACCGAGGCGTCGATGCGCGCGCGGGCCCAGTCGTTGATCTCCAGGCCCTCCACGATGTGCCACTCGCCGTCGACGGACTGCACGGGGAACGACGAGACGAGGCCCTCCGGGACACCGTACTCCCCGCGCGAGACGACGGCGGCGGATGTCCAGTCCTCGGTCCCGCGGACCCAGTCGCGCACATGGTCGATCGTCGCGCTCGCCGCGGAGGCGACGGAGGACGACCCGCGGACCTCGATGATCTCCGCGCCGCGCTTGGCCACGCGGGGGATGAACGTCTGATCCAGCCACGCCGGGACGTCGCCGACGATCTGTTCCAGCGCGTCCTGCACGGGCTTCCCGCCGACGGTCGCGTGCGACACGTCGGGGAACTGCGTGGCCGAGTGGTTGCCCCAGATGGGCACCCGCCGCACCGTGTGCACGGGGGCGCCGAGCGTCTGGGCGAGCTGAGCCCGTGCGCGGTTCTCGTCCAGCCGCGTGAGGGCGGTGAAGCGGTCGGCGGGCACGCCGTCGGCCGCCGCCGAGGCGATCAGGGCGTTCGTGTTGGCGGGGTTGCCCACCACGGTCACGCGGACGCCGGGGGCGGCGTTCGCGGCGATGGCGGCGCCCTGCGGCCCGAAGATACCGCCGTTCGCGGCCAGCAGGTCGCCGCGCTCCATGCCGGGACCGCGGGGGCGGGCGCCCACGAGCAGGGCGAGGTCGCAGCCGTCGAAGCCGACCGCGGCGTCATCGGTCACCTCCACGTGCTCGAGCAGGTCGAATGCGCCGTCCTGGAGCTCCAGCGCCGCGCCCTCCGCTGCGCCGAGCCCCTGCGGGATCTCCAGCAGCCGCAGCCGCACCTTCTCATCCGGACCGAGCATGTCGCCGGCGGCGATGCGGAAGAGGAGCGCGTAGCCGATCTGTCCGCCCGCGCCGGTGATGGTGATCGTGGTGGCCATGTCACGAGCCTACGTCCGTCGCGGTGTCGGCGCGCGGAGTACCCTCGACGCATGACGTTCAATCCCGACGCCGACCTCTCCCGCAACACCACGCGCCGCCGCGGACGCACGGCGGCGATCGCGGGCGGCTCCGGCGTGGGCGTGCTCGCCCTCCTCGCCCTCATCGCCGGCCCCCTGCTGGGCATCGACCTGAGCGGACTCGTCGGCGGCGCGCCCGGGGGCGGGAGCGAGCCCGCCGGCGGTTCGGCCATCGAGAACTGCGACAGCGGCTCCGACGCGAACGCGAACGTCGACTGCCGGATGGCGGGGGCGCAGGTCGCGCTCGACGCCTTCTGGGAGGACAACGTGGAGCGGTACCGGCCTCCGCAGCTCATCGTCGTCGACGGAGCCACTTCCACGCAGTGCGGTACCGCCTCCAACGCGGTCGGCCCGTTCTACTGCCCGCCGGAGGAGACCGTCTACATCGACCCCACGTTCTTCCAGCTCATGCAGCAGCAGTTCGGGGCCTCGGCCGGGAACCTCGCGCAGCTCTACATCGTCGGGCACGAGTGGGGGCACCACATCCAGAACCTCCTCGGGGCGATGGAGGAGTACCCGAACAACGGGACGGGCCCCGGCAGCAACGGCGTGCGCATGGAGCTGCAGGCCGACTGCTATGCCGGCGGCTGGCTCGGCCGCGCGACCGAGCAGACCGACGCCGACGGCGATCCGTACCTCGAGAAGCCGACGGAGGAGCAGATCCGCGACGCCCTGAACGCGGCGTCGACCGTTGGCGACGATCACATCCAGGAGCAGTCCGGGCAGGTGAACCCGGAGACCTGGACCCACGGCTCCAGCGAGCAGCGTCAGCGCTGGTTCGCGGAGGGATACCAGAACGGGCTCGATGCGTGCGGGCAGGTGTTCACCCTCCCCGCCGATCAGCTCGACCCGTAGGCCCGGTGGTCCCGCCGGTATCAGATAACGTGGACTCGGCAGGACCGCACGACCGGTTGGGGGACCGAACATGACGAACACCGAGGGGCTCTATCCGCCCATCGAGCCGCACGAGACCGGAGTGCTGCTCGTCGGCGACGGGCATCGCGTGGCCTGGGAGATCAGCGGCAACCCCGAGGGTAAACCCGTCGTGTTCCTCCATGGCGGCCCCGGCAGCGGCACCTCGCCGTGGCAGCGCCAGTTCTTCGACCCCGACGTCTACCGGATCGTCCTCCTCGATCAGCGCGGATGCGGTCGGAGCACGCCGTCCGCCGCGGAGCCGGAGGCCGATCTCCGGCACATCGCCACCGCGCACCTCATCGCCGACCTCGAGCTGCTGCGCAAGAATCTCGGCATCGAGGCGTGGCAGGTGTTCGGCGGATCCTGGGGCAGCGCCCTCGCGCTCGCCTACGCCCAGGCCCACCCCGACGTGGTCTCCGAGCTGATCCTGCGCGGGATCTTCACGCTCCGTCGCGCCGAGCTCGAGTGGTTCTACGAGGGCGGGGCGGCGGCGCTCTTCCCGGACCTGTGGGAGGACTTCATCGCGCCGATCCCGGTCCTGGAGCGCTCCCGGATGATCGAGGCGTACCACCGGCGGCTGTTCGACCCGGACCCGGCGGTCCATGAACCGGCGGCCCTCGCGTGGGCGGCGTGGGAGGCGGCGACCGTCACGCTGCGCCCCGACCCGGAGCAGATCGCGGCGATGGCCGATCCCCGCCGGGCCGTCGCTTTCGCACGCATCGAGAACCACTTCTTCGTGCACCGCGGCTGGTGGGCTGAGGGGCAGTTGCTCGCGGGGATCGACGCCATCCGGCACATCCCGACGGTGATCGTGCAGGGCCGCCATGACGTGGTCACGCCGATGATGACGGCGTGGGACCTGCACCGTGCCTGGCCGGAAGCCGACTTCCAGGTGATCGACGACGCGGGGCACTCCGCCGCTGAACCCGGCATCCGTGCGGCTCTCCGCGCCGCGACCGATCGGTTCCGCCTCGAGGGCTGACGCGTTCCCGTCAGGCGCGGAGCGCGCGCAGCAGTGTCTTCACGAGGCCGACGGTGCCGCCGTCCGCGCGATGACGGGTGAGGCCCTCGCTCACGGCGGCGCCGGTGTGGGAGGAGGCGAACCACGGCGGCTTCGGGAGGATCGTCATCCTCCCGCCGCCGTTCGCGACGGGAAGCGAGCGCGGGAACGGCCGGAAGGGGCCGCGCAGCACGGAGCGCTCCACCCGATCCAGGAGCAGGGCGTTGTGGACGACGCCGATGCCGCTGCCGACGTCATCGATCGTGCCGCCGGGGAACGCGCCCCACGTGAGCGTCGGCGTGATGAACCCGAAGGCGGTCCAGCCGTTGATCGCGATCGAGCCGTAGTGCAGGGCGGTGAGAGCGCGCTCGAACCCGCTGCCGAGCGCCTTCTCGGTCGCCGGGTCGATGAGCAGGTTGGCGCCGAGTGTGCCCTGCAGCTTCTCATTCGCGTGGGTGACCGCGGCGTCGAGGAACTCCTGGCCCGTGCCGGGCAGGCTCACCACGCCGAGGACCGGCGCGAAGTACTCGGTGTTCTCCAGGGCTGAGGGGTCGTCGTCGGCATCGACCTCGACGAGGAGCCGGTCGCCGAGCACGAGGGCGTCCGGGTAGTCGTCCGCGGCGGTCTGCATGCGGGAGGGGGCACCGGGATACCAGATGGGGCGCTCCGGAGCGGTGGCGTAGGCGCGGCGCAGTTCGGCGCGGAAGGCGTCGGCCTGGTCCCAGTCCGCGGAGAGGATGACGACCTGCCCCGCGATGCAGTTGTGGCCGCTGTTCTGCAGGCGCATGGTCGCGATGTGCTCGGCCTGATACGTGAGGTCGGCGGCCGTCCACTTCCCCGGAACGACGATGATGGGGGAGACTCCGCCGAGCTCCGCGGTGATGGGCTTCTTCAGCAGCGGCCGGTTCTCGCGGCGGCGGCGCTTCGTCGCGGAGGCCCCCTCGCCGGTCGACGGTCCCCAGACGATGGTGTCGAAGGTCGCCGCCGAGCCGGTGATGTGCACGTGGGCGAGGCCGGGGTGCTGGGTGAGGTAGGCGCCGGCGGCCGGGCCCCCGCGCACGATCCGCAGCAGTCCCGGCTCGATGAGCGGGGCGAGCGCGCGCTTGTAGACGGGGACCAGCGCATCCTGCGTGGGGTTCACCTTCAGCAGGACGGTGCGGTTGTGGGCGAGCAGTTCGTACAGCACGTCCAGCACGGGGATGGAGGTCACGTTCCCGGCGCCGAGCACGAGTCCGACGCCCCCGGACACCGTCGGCGTGCGCTGTGCCAGACCGGCGGTTGCGCGGGCGGTGTTCGGCGTGGTCCCCGGTTCGAGCCAGACCTCGCCGGTGAAGCCGGACAGCAGGAACCGGTCGATGCCGGTGAGGGGGAAGGCATGCACGCGCGCACGGCCGCCTGGTGCGCGGTCGACCCGGATGCCGTCGAGCGGATTCGCGCCGTTCGCGATGCGGGTGAGCGTGGCGATCGAGGCGTCGAGTGCTCCGAGGACGCTGTACGGGCCGCTCAGCCACTCCTCGCCGCGGAGCGGATGCCGCGCGTCCAGGCCCTTGGAGGCGGCGGCGATCGTCGCCCAGTCCTCCGCGGTCGCGGCGACGCTCGTGCGGACCTGCCGGAGCAGCGTCGCGCGCTGCGCCACGGTGAGCGCGGTCCACACCGCGGTCCCCGTCTGCAGATCGGCGACGGCGGCGTCGAGCCGTTCCTTCTCGCCCTCGCCGAGGGCGGGGGTGGCGGGCGCGGTCGTGGGCGCAGAAGTCATCGGCGTCTCCTTCGAACGGGCTTTCAGCTTAGGCGTCCGCGCGGAGATCCGCCGAGTGCGAGGACAATCAGATGATCGAGAGCTCGCGCAGCTTCGACTCCACGTCGGCGTTCGACGGCTCGACGTGGTGCGAGGCGTCGGGGTAGACCACGACGGGGATGTTCGTGCGGCCCGAGATGTCCTTCGCGATGTCCGCGGCGGCGGGGTCGGCGACCAGGTCGACATACGTGTACGCGACGCCGAGCTCGTCGAGCTGCTTCTTCGTGCGGATGCAGTCGCGGCACCAGTCGGCGCCGAACATCGTGATGGTGTCGGAGGCGGGGTTGGTCATGCCTCCAGCCTACGTCTGCGAGGGACGGGTGGCTCCGAAGAAGCCCGTGAGGGCGGCGGCGAGGGCCTCCGGCGCCTCCTCCGCCATGTGATGCCCGCTGTCGATGCCGTGGCCGCGCACATCGTCGGCCCAGTCCCGCCAGATGCGGAGGGGGTCGCCGTAGAGCTCTTCGAGATCGTCGCGTCGGGACCACAGCACGAGCGTCGGCATTTGGAGCCGACGCCCGGCGGCGCGATCCGCCTCCTCGTGCGCGCGATCGATCGTGAGGCCGGCGCGGTAGTCCTCGAGCATCGCCCGGACGACCGACGGCTGGCGCACCGCGCGCAGGAACTCGGCATGGTTGGCCGCGCCCATCGTCGCCGGGTCGGCCTTGGGGGTGTACCAGGCCTCGGGGTCCGCGCCGATGACGCGCTCCGGGACGTCCGGCTGGGCGAAGAAGAACCAGTGCCACCAGTGCGCGGCGAAGGTCGCGTCGCAGCGACGGAGGTGCTCCGAGATCGGCAGGCAGTCCAGCAGGGCGACCTGTTCGACGGCCTCCGGGTGATCGAGGGCGAGTCGGAGCGCGACGTAGCTGCCGCGGTCATGCCCGACCAGGCGGAAGCGCTCATGGCCGAGTCGCTCGGCGACGGTGCGGATGTCTCGGGCGACGGCGCGTTTGGAATGGGCGGAATGATCGGCGGTGGGCGCCGGGCCGCGGGAGCGTCCGTAGCCCCGCAGATCGGGGCAGATCACCGTGAAGCCGCGGTCGACGAGAAGCGGGGCCACCCGATGCCAGGTCGCCGAGGTGCGGGGGTGGCCGTGCAGCAGCACCATGGGCGGCCCCGAGCCGCCGTGGCGCACGAGGATGTCCGCCTCGGCGGTCGGGATCCGCGTGGTCGTGAAGCCGGGGAACAGTGCCGCGTCGGAGCTGCTCATCGACCGGGGTCCGCTTCGTCCGGCAGCTTCTCGACCGGGACGATCACCACGTCCTGCACCTTCCAGTCCAGGTCGGCGATCCCCTCGGACGCGGCGGTCAGGTCGGCCGTACGGACGCCACGATGATGCGGCACCACGAACGCCTCGATGTGGAACACCTGGCCCTGATCCCGCATGCGCACGGCAGCCTGATCCACCCAGGGGCGGCTGCGCAGGTACGAGACGACATCGCGGGCCAGCGGATGCGGCTCCGCGCTGTCGAAGGTGCGGGCCCGCTGGTCCATGAGGTCGACGATCGCCGTCTTCGTGTTGCGGAAGCCGTCCCAGATGATGCCGAGCGAGATGAAGAGCGCCGCGGCACCGTCGAGCCACCAGACGCCGGCGCCCACGCCCAGCACGCCGACGATGGAGGCGACCGTCGTCTGCCAGTCCGCCTTCGCCATGTCGGCGTCGGCGTAGAGCAGCTTGTTGTGCAGGACGGGGGCGAGCTTGGCCTTGGCCGGACCGTAGAAGAACACCGGCCCGACGATCACGACGGCCATGACGGCGACCATCAGCCAGCCGAGCCAGATCGTCTGGCCGAAAACCTGCACGGTGCCGATGGTCGGATGCTCCCCGCGGATGAGCCCGGCCACGGCCTCGGCGGCGAGGTTCAGGCCGACCGCGAGGAGCGCGACACCGGCGACGAGGTGGCCGACGCCCATCGCCCGGTGCAGGCCGTAGGGGTGCTTCCGGGTCGGGCGTCGCCGCACGAACAGGAGCGCGAGGAGGAAGGCGAACTGCGGGATGAGCGACAGCATGTCCTCGATCCACGCCGTGCGCATCGCCTGGGACTCGCCCACGACGAGGGCGATCACGGTGATCGTGATCGAGGTGTAGACGATCGTGAAGATCTCCCAGCGCACGGCCTTGCGCGTGGCCCGCTGCTGTTCGTCGGGGAGCTCGGTGCGCCCGAACTGCTTCGTCCCGGTCATCGAGCGACCTCCTCGTCGAGAGAGGCCTCGAGGGCCGAGAGGAAGGCATTCTCTCCGAGGGGGACGAGCATGACGAGTTCCCGATCGCCCGCGCCCTCGATCCCCGGATAGCCGCGGGTCACGCCGGCCTTGTCGATCCACGGGGTGTCCGGCGTCAGTCCGCCGGCCACGAGGTCGAGGTCGGCCGTCTCCAGCATGCCCACCAGGCTCTCCTCGGTCGCGACCGTCCAGGTGACGTCCGCGTCGATGCTCGCGGCGAAGTCGTCGACGAGATCCACGACCGGCCCGCGCGGCTCGCCGCGGTCGATCTCGACGAGGCCGGGCTCGGGCGAGGTGCCGACCCGCAGCTCTCCGCCCGTGACCCGGTCCAGGGTGCCGTCCGGGTCCGCGGGGACCGTCATCCCGCATCCGCCGAGGGCTGTGGCCACGAGGAGGCCGGCCAGGGCGCCGATCAGGCGTCGTCCGGCGGATGTCCGTCGAATCCTGTCACTGCTCACGGGCTCAGGGTGGCGTACAGCTGCGACGCGGGCAACGGCGTTGACGGTGCTATGGAAGAGGACTAGCCACCCTTGAAGGTAAGGATAGCCTTACCTATAGTGGATGCATGAGCAGCGCGTGTGAGCACCTGGAGGATCCGGACTGGGAAGCGATGGAAGGAGCGGTGCTCATCGCCGGGGATGCGGCCGACGTCGGAGCCATCGCTCGCGTCGCGTCCCGGCTCCCGTGGGATGCGCAGGGCGTCATCCTCATCGAGGCCGCCGCCCGCATCCAATTCCGCCACATCGACGTGCCGCAGGGGGTGTCGGTCCGCTGGCTGGTTCGCGCGGAGGGCGCGCACGCTCACACGCGGGGCGAGCGGTTGGCGAACGCCGTCTATGCGTGGTGCCTGGAGTGGACGTGCAGCGAGCCCCCGGAGCACTGGACGGTGTGGCTCGGCCCGCACACTCCGCCGCACGTGGCGCGGATGGCGCGCAGCCTCCTCGGCGTCGCGAACTGAGTCCCGGCTCAGCGCGTCGCGCCGACGGCGGATGCCGTGGCGTTGGCGGTGATCGCGTCGAGCGCGCGGCGGAGCGCCGAGCTCGACGTGTGCGCGGTGTACGGGAAGTAGACGACCTCGACACCCACCTCCGCGAACTCGCTCTCCAGCCGCAGGCCCTTCTCGGTGCCGCGCCAGTCGTCGCCCTTGAAGAAGTGCGTGAAGCGCACGTCGCGCCACGAGTCCATCTTCGACGGCGTCGTCTCGACGTACACGTCGTCGACGAAGGAGATGTGCCGGACGATCTCGGCACGCTCGGCGGTCGGGATGACCGGCTCGATCCCCTTGACCTGACGCAGCATCTCGTCGCTCACGACACCGGCGATCAGGATGTCGCAGTGCTGTTTGGCGTGTCGCAGCAGATTGAGGTGCCCGACGTGAAACAGGTCGAAAGCTCCGACGGCATAGCCGATACGCGTCCCCATGATCTCCCCAGATCGATCATTCCCCAGTCGAACGGATCCCCACCCGTTCGGCGCGACTCCCACAGCCGCAGACGACACTCTAGCAGGAACGTGTCCTGCAGCCCATAGGAACCCATGGAACGATGGATGTCGGAGCCGATGGGGCTGCGGAACGACGAAGGGGACCACGTTGGGGGCAGGGGTCACGGTCATCGTGCCGACCTACAACGAGCGCGACAACGTCGCCGAGCTCGTGGAGCGCACGGCCGCGGCGTTGGCGGGAAGGGACGCCGAGATCCTCTTCGTCGACGACAGCAGCGACGACACCACGGCCGAGGTGGAGCGCGTCGCGGTCGACGCCCCGATCCCGGTGCGGGTGATCCATCGCTCGGACAACGTCGGAGGCCTCGGCGGGGCGGTCGTCGTCGGCCTGGGAGCCGCGGACGCCGATGTCTGCATCGTGATGGACGGCGACCTCCAGCATCCGCCCGAGCTCCTGCCGGCCCTGCTCGACCGCTATGCGGCGGGGGACGCGGACGTCGTCGGCGCCTCCCGCTACATCGGCGGCGGCGACACCAGCGGCCTCGGCACGGCCATGCGCTTCGGGGTGTCCCGCGCCGCCACCTGGCTGACCCGCGCGATGTTCCCCCGACGGCTCGCCCGGAGCACCGATCCGATGACCGGGTTCTTCCTCGTCGACCGGCGCCGGCTCGACCTGGCCGCCCTCCGGCCGCAAGGGTTCAAGATCCTCCTGGAGATCCTCGCGCGGACGGATCTGCGGATCGCGGAGGTCCCGATGGAGTTCGCCGAGCGCCGACACGGCACCTCGAAGGCGAGCCTCCGGCAGGGGGCCACGTTCATCGCCCACCTGGCGCGGCTGCGCTTCGGCAAGATGTCGTTGTTCGCCGCGATCGGCGTCCTCGGGGCCATAGCGAACCTCGCGATCATGTGGGCGCTGACCGCCGCGGGCGTGCCCTACGTGTGGGCGGCGATCATCGGCGCCGAGGTCACGATCATCGGCAACTTCCTGCTGCAGGAGCGTTTCGTCTTCGCCGACATGCGCACCGATGCCCGTAGCGCCGCCGTGCGCTTCGCGGCCTCGTTCACGTTCAACAACGTCGAGGCGGCGCTGCGCATCCCGGTGATGGCGCTCATGGTCGAGACGTGGCACATCTCCAGCGTGCTCGCGACGGCCCTCTCCCTCGTCGTGGCCTTCTTCGCCCGGTTCCTGTTCCACTCGCTCGTCGTGTACGCGCCCCGTCGGCGTCGGGAGGAGCGGCAGGCCGCGGGTGAGCCGGAGCCGGACACCGCGACCCTGCGCATCATCCGCGCCATCGACGCGGAGGCGATGAAGCCGGGCGAGCTCTAGGCGTCCGCGGACAGGTAGTCGGCGAGGGCCGCATCCGCGTCCCGCGGCGTCCAGCCGGTGGCCGTGATCCGGGCGAGGTCCAGAACGCTGTTGCGCGGACGCGGCGCGATCGGTCCGGCCTGGTCGGCGAAGTACTCCTCCGTCGTCACCGAGGTGACCGCGGCCGGGTCGTGCCCGGTCAGCCGGTAGACCGCGCGTGCGATGTCGGCCCAGGAGTGCGGTTCGCCGCCCCCGGTCACGTTGTAGAGCCCGAACGGCGCCGACACGTCGAGCAGATGCCGGATGGCCTCCGCGAGGTCGGTCGTGAAGGTGAGTCGTCCGATCTGGTCGCCCACCACACGCGGGGCGACGCCCCGCCCGGCCAGCGAGGCCATCGTGCGCACGAAGTTGTGACCGTCGCCGATCACCCAGGAGGTGCGCAGGATGTAGTGGCGGGGCACGGTCGCCACGATCGCGTCTCCAGCGGCCTTCGTCTGGCCGTACACACCCAGCGGGCGCACCCCGTCCGTCTCCGTGTACGGCTCGTCCTTCGTGCCGTCGAACACGTAGTCGCTGGACACGTGCACGAGCGTGAGGCCGTTCTCGGTCGCGACCCGGGCGAGCGCGGACACGCCGGTGACGTTCGCCGCCCAGGCTTCCGCACGGCCCCCCTCCGTCTCGGCGCGGTCGACGGCCGTGTAAGCGGCCGCATTGATGATCGCTCCGTAGTCGCGCCAGCGCCGTGCGCCGGTCAGCCCGGGGTCGCGGAGGTCCAGCGTCTCGCGGGTCGTGTACTCGACGTGCTCCGCATCGCCGAAGGACCTGCGCAGCGCCAGGCCGAGCTGACCGGATGCCCCGACGACGAGGATCTTCCGCGGGCCGATCGGGGTCACCTCGGCCAGCCGTGGATGCGCCCGGTCCTTCGGAGAGATCTCGACCCGGTCGAGGGGGATCGGCCACGCGATGGCCGCCGTCTCGTCGGCCAGGTTCAGGAAGGAGTACGCCGCGTCGGGCGACCAATGGTCGTTCACCAGGTAGGTGTAGGCGGTGTCCGCTTCGAGCGTCTGGTACGAGTTGCCGACGCCGCGCGGCACGAGGATGGCGCGCGACGGGTCGATCTCCGTCGTGAAGACGCTCCCGAAGGTCTCGCCCGCCCGCAGGTCGACCCAGGCGCCGAAGATCCGGCCGGTGGCGACGGAGACCCACTTGTCCCACGGCTCGGCGTGGATGCCGCGGGTGGTGCCGATCGCGTCGTTGAACGAGATGTTGTTCTGCACGGGGCCGAAGTCCGGAAGACCGGCGGCGACCATCTTCTCGCGCTGCCAGTTCTCCTTGAACCAGCCGCGGGTGTCGCCGTGCACGGGGAGGTCGACGAGGAGCAGGCCGGGGATCGGCGTCTCCGTGATCGTGAGCGCCTTGCCGAACGCGGTCATCACTGCCCCCTGGCGGCGTAGAACGATTCCGTGGCGTCCTTGGCCGGCGCCCACCAGTCCTCGTTCTCGCGATACCACTCGATGGTCGAGGCCAGGCCCGACTCGAAGTCGGAGAATCGCGGCGCCCAGCCGAGCTCGGTGCGCAGCTTCGTGGAGTCGATCGCGTAGCGCAGGTCGTGACCGGCGCGGTCGGTGACATGGTCGTAGGCGTCGGCGGGCTGGCCCATCTGCGTGAGGATCAGCTCGACGACCGACTTGTTGTCCTTCTCGCCGTCGGCGCCGATCAGGTACGTCTGGCCGATCTCGCCCTTCTCCAGGATCGTGAGGACGGCCGAGGAGTGGTCGTCGGCGTGGATCCAGTCGCGCACGTTCTGCCCGGCGCCGTACAGCTTGGGCCGGATCCCGCGCAGCACGTTCGTGATCTGGCGCGGGATGAACTTCTCCACGTGCTGGTAGGGGCCGTAGTTGTTCGAGCAGTTCGAGATCGTCGCCTGCACCCCGAACGAGCGCACCCAGGCGCGCACCAGCAGGTCGCTGCCGGCCTTCGTGGACGAGTACGGCGACGAGGGGTTGTACGGAGTCTGCTCCGTGAACCGTGCCGGGTCGTCCAGCTCCAGATCTCCGTAGACCTCGTCGGTGGAGATGTGGTGGAACCGGCGATCGTGTCGGCGGGCGGCCTCCAACAGCGTGTAGGTGCCGATGATGTTCGTGTCGAGGAACGGCCGCGGGTCGTGCAGCGAGTTGTCGTTGTGGGACTCGGCGGCGTAGTGGACGACGGCGTCGGTCCGGGCGAACAGGCTGTCGACGAGCGCCGCGTCGGCGATGTCCCCCTCCACGAGCTCGACCCGGTCGGCGGGCAGACCCGCGAGCGAGGCGCGGTTGCCGGCATAGGTGAGCTTGTCCAGCACCGTCACCTGTGCGTCCGTGTGCGCGACGACGTGGTGGACGAAGTTCGATCCGATGAAGCCGGCGCCGCCGGTCACGAGCAGGCGGGTCATCGAGCGCCCCTTTCGAGCAATCCGAGGAGATAGGTTCCGTAGCCCGACTTGACGAGGGCATCCGCGCGCGTGCGCAGGGCCTCGTCGTCGAGGAAGCCCTGACGCCAGGCGACCTCCTCCGGCACGCCGATCTTCATCCCCGTGCGTCGCTCCATCGTGCGCACATAGTCGGCGGCGTCGGTCATCTGGTCGAATGTCCCGGTGTCCAGCCACGCGGTCCCGCGCGGAAGCACCTCGACCTGGAGCTTGCCGCGCTCGAGGTAGGCCCGGTTCACGTCCGTGATCTCGTACTCCCCGCGGGCGCTCGGCGCGAGGTTGCGGGCGATCTCGATGACATCGTTGTCGTAGAAGTACAGGCCGGGCACCGCGTAGTTGCTCTGCGGCGCGGTGGGCTTCTCCTCCAGGGAGACGGCCTGGCCGTCGGCGTCGAACGCCACGACCCCGTACGCCTCCGGCTCCGCCACCCAGTAGGCGAAGACCGCGCCGCCGTCGATGTCGGCGAAGCGCTTGAGCTGCGTGCCCAGGCCCGGCCCGTAGAGGAGGTTGTCCCCCAGGACGAGGGCGACGCTGTCGTCCCCGATGAAGTCCGCGCCGATCGTGAAAGCCTGTGCAAGGCCGTCCGGCGACTCCTGCTGAGCGAACGAGAGGGAGACGCCGAACTGCGAGCCGTCCCCGAGCAGCCGCTCGAAGTGCGCGGCGTCGTGTGGCGTCGTGATGACCAGGATCTCGCGGATCCCGGCAAGCATCAGCGTCGACAGCGGGTAGTACACCATCGGCTTGTCGTAGACCGGGATCAGCTGCTTCGAGACCCCCAGCGTGATGGGGTGCAGCCGCGTCCCCGAGCCGCCCGCCAGAATGATGCCCTTCATGTATCCCCCTCGTGAAACATCGATGCTCGTGGCGGCGTCACTGAGAGGACGGCCATCCCCTGCCGTCCGACGACCCCCACAGTCGTACGCTCGACTCTAGCGGAGAAGTCGCCCTTTACACCGCCCGGGCCGAGGGCCATAGTGGGCCTCGTGGTATCCGAGGACAGCCCGGCGCTGTCCGTCACCTGGGCGCATCGTGCCGAGCAGTCGGCCTCCGTCTGGGCGCGCGCACACGCCAGGGGAGAGGTTCCGAGCGTGTGGCCGTATGGGCTGGACGCTCTCCGCGACCATGCCGTGGTGGAGGTGGACGAACTCCCCGATCCCGGTCGGATCGCACGGCTCCGCGCGCGCGCCGGCCTCGGCCCCCGACCCCGCGCGGGGCTCGCCATCGCCTGGGATGAGAACACCGCCTACCGCCTCCAGATCCTGCGGCCGCGGACGCGGTACGCCGCGGGGGTCATCTGGCTCACCGACATGGCGGCGGCCGGTGCCGCACCCGGTCGATTGGTGACGATGCTGCGGGCGGCCACGGCGCTCTGGGTGCTCAGCGAGGCGCAGGTGGTCCCGCTGCAGCGGCTCCTCGGGTCCGGCGGGCCGCGGGTCTTCGTCGTCCCGTTCGGGATCGACCACGAGTTCTTCTCCGCGCACCCGCCGACGGCCACCCCCCGGATCGTCAGCGCGGGCAACGACAGGGACCGGGATCCCGCGACGTTGTACGCCGCGCTCGCCCTGGTCCTCGCCGCGCGCCCGGGCGTCGACGTCGTCGTCCAGTCGCCCTCCGCGTTGCCGCCTCCGGAGGGCGTCCGGCTCGTGCGCCGACTGCCGCACACCGAACTCCGCGATCTCTACGCGACAGCGAGTGTCGTGGTGACCGCGACCCGCCCGAACCTGCACGCATCCGGGATGACGGTCGCCCTCGAAGCGCTCGCCACCGCGCGTCCCGTGGTCGTCTCGGACACCCCGGGCATGCGTGACTACGTCAGCACCCGCACCGGCGCCCTCGTCCCGCCGGGGGAGCCGGAGGCTCTGGCGGAGGCGCTGATCGGGATGCTCGACGATCCTGACCGCGCGGCCGCGCTCGGGCAGCAGGGACGGATCGAGGTCGAGCAGCGGTTCACGACGAGGACGATGGTCGACGCGCTCGTCCGGGGTCTCCGAGCCGACGTCTGAGGGGGCGGATCAGTCCCGTCCCCGGCGCTTGACGCGCACGGCGGCTCGGAAGGCGTCGCGGTGCGCGCGACCCGCATCGGCCCACTCGCGACGAGAGAGGTCGGGGGTCCCCGCGAGGGCGGACGCCGCCTGCCAGGACGAGACGAGCGTCTCGGCATCGAGGTCGTCCCCGTCGTACATGTGCACCCACTCGGCGCCCACCTCGCGGGCGAGGGCTTCGTTCGCCTGGTTCCGCGGCACCAGCACCGGGCGGCCCATCGACAGGGCGGCCAGGACGCTGCCCGAGTTGTGCATGAAGCGGTACGCGAGCACGATCAGCTCGGACGACGTCGCGAGCTCCACGAGCTCGGCGTCACTGAGGAAGTCGAGGTGCAGGTCGACTCCGGGGAGCGTGGCGGTGCGTGCGCGGAGGTCGTCGGCGAGCTCCGGCGTGGACGGACGCCCGCCGATGCGCAGGCTCAGCGCCGGCTCGATCGCGACGGCCTCGCCGTAGGCGTCGATGAACCCGTCGAGGCCCTTGTACCTTCGGATTCCGCCGAACGACCCCAGTCGTCCGTGCACGCGCTCCGCGGACGGGTAGACCGCGTACCAGTCGCGGTAGTGCCCGTGCAGGATGAGACTGTGCGGGGTCCCGGCCGGCAGCGGTGTGGTCTCGTTGATGACGATCCGGTAGTCGGTGTGCCGATCGATGAAGCGCAGCAGCCAGAGCCGCGGGGCGTTGTCGTCGGGGAGCTCCAGGTTGTGCACGGTCCGCACCACGGCGATCCGCCGCGACAACCGGTGCCGGAAGGCGAGCGCGGTCGTGAGCGCGAACTTCCCCGCGGACTTCCACCAGGTGGATCCGTGGAGCTTCGCCTCGGGCCAGTGCCAGTGGAAGGCGTCGTAGCGGCCGAAGAGCGCGGTCTTCCAGGAGAACCGGAGGTGTTCCAGGCCCTCCGTCGTCCCGAGAGCCTCGTCGAGCATCTTGTTGTACGGATTCGTCGTGGGGCGCGGCGCGCCCAGGGACTGCATCACGCGGATGCTCGACGCGGATTCGGTCATCGTGTTGTCCTCCGAGGGGCGACGGTACTCGTCGTAGCGGCGCCCGAAGGCGGCCGCGATGGTGCCGCGACCGCGATGGATCAGGCGGGTGCCGCGGGCGTGATGGGTGAGGTTCGAGGTGACGGCGCCGAGGGCCCGGCGCGCCGCACCGACGACGATCCGGGCGATGCCGCCGAGGGCGGCGCGCACGCGGAGCGCCCCGCGGCGCATCCTCCCGTGCGCGAGCTTCACCGCGATGCGGGTGCCGGCGTTCGCCGAGCTGAACGCCCGCTGCGCCGCCCACGCTCGGGTGAGTCGGGCGGCGACGACGAGGTCTTCCGTCTCGGACTCGTTGCACCAGACGATGCGGCCGCCGCGATCGACGAGCTCGCGGGTGAAGAGCGTGTCCTCGCCGCCGCCGAGCCCGAGGGACGGGTCGAATCGCACACCGAAGCGGCGCACCGCGCGGAGATCGAGAAGGAGGTTTCCCGCAGCGGCGACCGGGAGCACGGTGCCGGTCGGACGCGGTGGACGACGGAACGTTCCCGAGGCGAGCAGCCACGGATCGACGTCGTCATCGAACACGGAGATGACGCGGCCCATGACGGCATCGGCGTCGAAGGCCTGCCACGTCGTGATCAGCTCTGCGAGCCAGCCGGCGCGAGGAACCTCGTCGTCATCGATGAAGGCCAGCAGATCGCGGTCGGCGCACTCGTCGAGCAGCCGGTTCCGGGCCGCGACGATGCCCGGCGTCGGCTCGACGACGTAGCGGACAGGCAGGGCGGCGCTCGCGGCCACCTCGCGCGCGGAGCCCGCAGCGTCGTTGTCGACGACCAGCACCTCCACGTCCACGCCGAGGTCCGCACACTCCGCGATCCGGTCGGGGAGTGCGCGCAGCAGCGCCGCCAGCAGCTCCGGCCGTCGGTAGGTGGGCACGCCGATCGTCACGGCGATCGCGTCGCCCGTCCCCGGTCCCCTCTTCATCCGCCTCATCCCCATGGCAGTCGTGCGCCTGTGTCCCCGCGCCGGCTCATCGTACCGTGAACGGCGGGTGCGCCGAGCCGGCTCTGGCGTATAGTCGGTGTCCTGGGAGTCGACGCCGGTCGCGACTCTGGGGAATTCGACCGGCGACCCGAGCGGACCGTGTGGGCGGATCCGGGGGGAGGATCGCGTGTCAATCGTGCACGGACGGCTGGCCGTCGTCGTCGTGAACTACGCCTCGGCGCGGCTGCTCGAGCGCAACCTGGTGCTCGTGGAGCGCGAGGCCCGCGCCGTCGACGAGGAGACGCTGATCGTCGTCGTCGACAACTGGGCGGGTACCGCGGAGCGCGAGGCCGCCGTCGCCGCCGCACAGGCGCACGGATGGACTCTCATCACCCCTGAGACGAACAGCGGATTCGGCGGCGGCGTCAACATCGGGGTCGCCCGAGCGCTCGCCGACGGCGCGACCGACGTCCTCGTGATCAACCCGGACGCCCATATCGACCGAGCGTCGCTGGCGCGCCTGGCCGCGGTCACCGCGGCCTCGCGCACGACCCTCGCCTCGCCGGTGATCACCGACTCCGACGGACGCACCTGGTTCGCCGGCATCGACCTCCTGCTCGACGACGGCACGATGCGCGCGCGCCGAAAACGCCGGGCGGACGACGTGCGCCCGTATGAGCCGTGGCTGAGCGGCGCCTGCCTGTGGATCACCCGCGAGGTGTGGGCGCTCTCGGGAGGCTTCGACGACGAGTACTTCCTCTACTGGGAGGACGTCGACTTCTCCCGCCGCGTGGTCTCGGCCGGAGGCACCCTCGTCCTCGTCGAGGAGGCGACGGCCGTGCACGACGAGGGCGGCACGCAACGCGCCGAGCCCCAGCTCGCGAGGGCGAAGTCGGAGGGCTACTACTTCTACAACATCCGCAACCGGATGCTGTACGCGGTCCGGCACCTCGACGACGAGGCCGTGCATCGCTGGCGGCGGTCGATACCCCGTACCGCCCGCGAGGTGATCCTCCGCGGCGGCCGCCGACAGCTGCTGCACTCCGCCGCTCCGCTCCGCGCCTACGTCCGCGGGGTGCGCGAGGCCCGGCGGATCGCGCGACTCTCCGGCACGGACCCGAAGGGAACGACATGGTCGTAGACGCCTACCGACAGCTCGCACGGGCGCAGAAGGGGCACGCGCGTGGCGCACCGGCCTATTCGGTCTACGTGAACCGCCGGCTCGGACGCGTGCTCGCCGCGGTGGCGTTCCGGCTCGGCCTCACGCCGAACCAGGTGTCGATCATCAGCGCCGTCCATTCGTTCGCGGCGATCGGTCTCATCGCCTTCGCCCCGGTCACCGTGCCGTTGGGGCTGCTCATCGCGCTCCTCCTCGTCCTCGGCTACGCGTGGGACTCCGCGGACGGTCAGGTCGCCCGGCTCCGCGGCGGCGGGAGCCCGCAGGGCGAGTGGCTGGACCACTTCATCGACACGCTCAAGATCGCGTCCCTGCATCTGGCCGTGCTGATCGGCCTGTACCGGGTCCTCCCGGAGACGCCGTCGCTGCTGCTGATCCCCATCGTGTTCAGCATCGTCGCCACGACCACGTTCTCGGGCATGCTCCTGAACGACCTCCTCAAGGGCAAGCATTCCGTGGCGTCCACGCACGAGCGTGGCGGAGGCACCCTCCGACGCTCGCTCGTGCTGCTGCCGACCGACTTCGGGCTGGTCTGCCTCGTCTTCGTCCTCTGGGGCTGGACGCCGGTGTTCCTCGTCGCCTACAGCGCGCTCTGTGCCGCTGCGGTGCTGTTCCTCGTGCTCGCCGCGGTGAAGTGGTTCCGCGAGATCGGAAGGCTGGGTGACGCGGCATGACCGGCGGCTCGATCCTCATCGTGTGCGCGGCCAACGTCTGCCGCTCCCCCCTGGCCGAGCTGGCGCTGCGGCGCGGGCTGGGGGAGGGGTCCGCGCTCGTGGTGCGCAGCGCCGGCGTGCGCGCCCACGACGGCGACCCGATCTGCGCTGAGGTCGCCGCGCGGCACACCGACGAAGGCTGGCAGGCGCAATCGCGGGCGCATCGAGCTCAGGAGGTCACGACGGAGATGCTCGCCGAGGCGGACCTCGTGCTGACCGCCTCGCGCGATGTCCGGGGGGACCTGGTGCGGGCCGCGCCCGAGTACCGCGACCGGATGTTCACGCTGCGCGAGGCGGCGCACCTCGGGATCGGCTTCGCGTCCGGGGGGTCCGACGTGGTCGCCGACTACCTCGCGCACCTCGATCGGGCGCGGACACGCGCCGTGCCGCTCGGCGGCCCGCCGCGTCGCGGCGGTGCGCTCCGTCGTCTCCTTGACCGGCGCTCCGCCCAGGACCCGGCGTCCATCGCCGATCGGCACGGGAGTCGGGGACACACCGACACCATCACCGAGGTCGAGCAGGCCGTCGATGCGATCGCCGGGCAGCTCGGCGGGCACCGCCGACATTTCTCCTGAGCCGAGGGTTGTGGTTTTCCACGGTCCGCACTACCATTAGCCGACGCCGTGTTCTGCACGGCTGGGGGGAAACCGGAGCCGAGGGGGCTCTGGCTGGGGAATCTGGGTTCTGGGGAGCTGCAGTGTTCACTGTTTCAGCATGCCGTTCTGGGGACGGCTCATCTCGCGCACGACGTGCGCTGTTCATCGCGCCCGTCGTGGCGCTCGCGCTCGCCTTCGCCGGCTGCACGGCGGCACCGGATACCGCGGCGTCGCCGGAGCCCGAGGGCACCAGCACGACCGACTGGACGCCGCCGGCCGATCCCGAGGCCCAAGGGCCCACCGAGGCCCCCGCGTTGACCGAGGAGAGCGGCGCGCTGGACGCGGAGATCGCCCTGTCCACCGACATGGTCGTGACCGTCGACGACATCTCGACCACCGAGATCACCCCCGAGACGCCGGGCGAGTATGCCGGCTCCGCCGTGGTGGTGACCGTGAAGGTCGCGAACGAGTCGAAGCGGGCGCAGAGCATCGACTCCGCCGTCGTCAGCCTCGTCACCGACGACGGCGACGTGGGGGTGGCCACCACCGCGGGTCCGAACGAGCCGCTCCACGGGGAGCTGGCCGCCGGCGACGACGCCACGGGCACCTACGTCTTCATGCTCGACCCCACGAAGGGTCGCGCCGTGAAGATCAGTGTGAACTATGCCGCCGGTGAGCCGGTGGCGACCTTCGCGGGCGAGCTCTCCTGAGCTGTGGACGCGACGACTTCCGCCGCGTCTCGTACGTGACACTTTCGAAGAAGAAATCTGGGGCTGGGGAGCAACATGGGTAAGACATCCACTTCGAGGCGGGCGCTGAGCGCACTCGCGTCGGTCGTGACGGCGGCGCTGCTGATCACGGGCATGACCACGCTGGGGGCGACCGGGGCGGCAGCGGCCGATACACCGCCGACGCCACCGCCGCTTCTGCAGCGGAACGACGACGTGGTGACGTCGGACCCGATCCCGACCGTGCAGATCGACAACGGGTATGTGTGGGCGCAGACGACGATCGGCTCGACCGTCTACGCGGTGGGCAAGTTCGACAACGCCCGCGCACCGCTCGCCGCGCCGGGGACGAGCCTGACCGCCCGTTCCAACGTCCTCGCGTATGACATCAACACGGGTCAGCTGCTCTCCTTCGCACCGCAGGTGAACGGCGTGATCAAGGCCGTGGCCGCTTCGCCGGACGGCAGCCGCATCTACATCGGCGGCTCCTTCAACGCCGTCAACGGTCAGACGCGCTGGAACTTCGCCGCGCTGGACGCCGTGACCGGACAGCTCGTGCCCGGCTTCTCGCCCTCGATCGGCGGCAGCGGCGTGTATGCCCTCGCCACCTCGGGCTCGAGCGTCTACGTCGGAGGTCTCTTCACGCAGGGCAACGCGACCCCGCGCAAGAACCTCGCGGCCTTCTCCTCGACGAACGGCGCGCTGCTCAGCTGGGCGCCGCAGACAGACCTTCAGGTCGACGCCATGGTGATGGACCCGGCGGGTCAGAACGTCATCGCCGCCGGTCGTTTCTCGCAGGTCAACGGCGACCTGACGATGCGCGGCACCGTCGCGCTCGACAAGACGACCGGCGCGGTGGACAGCGGATGGGCGCTGCCGCAGACGGTGAAGAACGGCTCGAACACCGGGGCGAACTCGGGCAAGGCGGGGATCTTCGGACTCGCGGCCGACGCCGGCGCCGTGTACGGCACCGGGTGGGTGTACGCGGACGCGGCCACGGGCAACCTCGAGGGTACCTTCGCGGCAGAGGCCGGAAGCGGCCAGGTCCGCTGGATCGCGGACTGCCTCGGCGACCACTACGGCGTCTACTCGACCGGCAAGACGGTCTACACGACCAGCCACACCCATGCCTGCAGCACCATGGGCATGCACCCGGAGCAGAACCCGCGTACGCACCGGTACTCGGAGGCGTACACGGCGGACGCCCGCGGTCTGCTGGGCAACCAGCCCGCGGCCGGTGGCACGTACAAGAACTGGGCCGGGACGCCGGCGCCCTCGGCCTACGCCTGGACGCCGGACTGGGCCGTGGGCGTGACCACGGGGATGGGTCAGGCCGGACTCTCGATCACCGGTGCCGGGAACATGATCTCGATCGGCGGTGAGTTCCGCTCCGTGAACAACGGCCGATTCGAGGGGCTCGTGCGCTTCTCCACCAACCCGCCCGGCGGCGCGAAGGACGGCCCTCGGCTGTCGGGTGCCAATTGGACCGGCACGGCGCAGTCGTTCATCCCCGGGCGTGCGCGGATCTCGATCCCCGCGAACTGGGATCGTGACGACCTCACGCTGACCTATGAGCTGCGTCGGACGGGGACCACCGCACCGGTGGCCACCGCCACCGCCCGCGGCACCTGGTGGGACCGCCCCTCGGTGAACCTCGAGGACAAGACCGCAGCTCCCGGGTCGACGCAGGAGTACACCGTCGTCGCGAAGGACAGCGCGGGCAACTCCGTCTCCAGCCAGGCGATGAGCGTGACCATCGCGGCCGGTGCGGTGTCGAACTACGTCAACGCCGTCACGGCGGACGGACCGCAGCTCTACTACCCGCTCGGCACCGCCGCGCAGGACTGGGCCGGATCCAACACCCCCGTGTTCGGCACGGGAGTGACCGCATCGACGTCCGGTGTGGAGAACACCGCGACCGGCGCCTCGACCTTCACCGGGACGAACACGGGCCGTGTGGCCTCCGGGAGCAAGATCGCCGCGCCTTCCGAGTTCTCGACCGAACTGTGGTTCAAGACCAACACGACCAGCGGTGGCAAGCTGATGGGCTACGGCGCTGCGGCGTCGGGTGAGTCGACCAGCTACGACCGTCACATCTACATGACCAACAACGGCCGCCTCGTCTTCGGTACCTACAACGGCAGCACGCAGACGGTGCAGAACGGCGCGGCGCTCAACGACAACCAGTGGCACCATGCCGTCGCGACGCAGAGCGCGGACGGGATGAAGCTCTACGTCGACGGCCAGCTCGTGTCGTCGCTCGCCGGGGCCACGACCGCGGAGAACTACACGGGATATTGGCGTATCGGCGGGGACAACCTCGCCGGCTGGCCGTCCGAGCCCAGTTCCAAGTACTTCAAGGGGTCCCTGGACGAGGTCGCGGTCTATCCGTTCGCTCTCACCCCGACGCAGGTGAAGACGCACTACGGCATCGGCAAGGGCTTCCAGGCCCCCACGGCGGCCTTCTCCGCCACCCCGACCGACCTCGCCGTCGCGTTCGACGCGGAGGCCTCGGCGCCCGCGGGGTCGGCGACGATCGCCGGCTACCGGTGGGACTTCGGCGACGACTCGGCCACGGCGACCGGCAAGACGACGAGCCACACGTACGAGAAGTCCGGCACCTACAAGGTGACGCTGACGGTGACGGACAGCAACGGGCTCGCCAGCACGGCGGAGAAGCAGGTCGTGGTGCAGGCACCGAACGTCCTTCCGACGGCTGCCTTCGAGACGACCGCGAACGGCCTGACGGTCTCGGCCGACGCGTCCGCCTCGGCGGACTCGGACGGCTCCCTCGCCTCCTACGCCTGGAACTGGGGGGACGGCACGACGTCGACCGGGCAGGTCGCCACGCACGTGTACGCCACCGCCGGCACCCGCACGGTGACTCTGACCGTCACCGACGATCGCGGCGGCAGCGCGTCCACCACTCGACAGGTGACGACCACGCATGCCGACCCGGTGGCGGCCTTCACGGCGACGGCCTCGGGGCTGAACGTCAACGTCTCCGCCGCGGGTTCGAGCGCGTCCGACGGCGCGACTCTGACCTACTCGTGGAACTGGGGTGACGGATCCCCTGCGGGCTCCGGAGCCTCCGCCGGCCACACGTACGCGAGCGCCGGGGCGCGCGAGATCACCCTGACGGTGACCGACAGCCTCGGGTCGACGGCGACGGCCACCAAGACGGTGACGCTGACCGCTCAGGTGTTCGCGGCATCCGATGCCTTCGGCCGTGTCGTCTCGAGCGGCTGGGGCGCCGCCGACAAGGGAGGCACCTGGGCGCCGGTGAGCGGCTCCGCCGCGGTGCTCTCCGTCGGCGACGGCGTGGGCAAGGTGAACCTGACGCCGGGTGAGACGAGGGAGATGCTGCTGCAGGGCACGTCGGTCCTCGACTCCTCCGCGCGCATCAGCTACACCCTCGCGTCCGGTCCCTCCACCGGGGTGGCATACGAAGGACTGGGCGCCCGCCGTTCCGGGTCCTCCGGCTACCGAGCGCTCGCCTGGCACCGGGCAGACGGCACGACCTGGCTCGTGATCCACCGCAACGGCACCGCGATCGCCAGCACCGCCGTCTCCGGGCTCACCTGGAGCGCGGGCAGCTCGTTCACGCTCCTGATGGAGACGACCGGGTCGTCCACGACGACCATCCGCGCCAAGCTGTGGGCGTCGGGGTCGGCGGAGCCCGCGAACTGGCAGCTCACCACGACGGATGCGACTCCGGCCCTCCAGGTCGCCGGCGCCCCGACCGTGTTCTCCTACCGCGCGGGCAGCGCCACCGGCACCAACCTCGCCAGCTTCGACGACTTCACGCTGAAGAACCTCGGCACGCCGGCCCCTGAGCCCGAGCCGCAGCCCGAACCGGAGCCCGCGAATGTCGCTCCGGTGGCTGCCTTCACCGCGACCGCGACCAACCTCACGGTCGCCGTGGACGGCAGCGCCTCGACCGACTCCGACGGCACGATCGCCTCGTACGCCTGGAACTTCGGCGACGGGACGACCGGGACGGGTGCGACGAGCAGCCGCACCTACACCGCGGCGGGGACCTACACCGTCACCCTCACGGTGAAGGACGACAAGGGTGCCACGCACACCACCACCAAGCCGGTGACCGTGACTGCGCCTCCCGTCGAGCCGGAGCCCGAGCCCGAGCCCGAGCCGCAGCCGGCTCCGGTGGCGGACGACGGCTTCGATCGCACTGCGGGACCGGGCTGGGGCACCGCCACGGTCGGCGGGGCGTGGACGATCGCGGGCGGTTCGCAGGCGGCGGCGACGGTGGCCGACGGTCAGGCCAAGCTGAACCTCATCGCCGGGGACACCCGCCACGCGACGCTCAACACCACGTCGGCCGCCGACACGGTGCTCGAGACGCAGTTCCGGGTCGACCAGGCCCCCGCGGCGGGTGGCGCCTACATCGGCGTGATCGCGCGGCAGTCGGCGGCCGGGAAGTACTTCGTCCGCGCCTGGCTGCGTCCTGACGGCACGGTCTGGCTCGTCGTGCACCGTGAAGGGACCGTCCTGCGCACGCAGGCCGTACCCGGGCTGGTCTGGGCGGCGGACACCTCCTACAACCTCGAGGTGTCCGTGACCGGGACGACGTCGGCGACGCTGTCCGCCAAGTTCTGGCCGACGGACACCACGAAGCCGGCAGCCTGGCAGATCACCACGACCGACGCGGCGCCCCTGGGCGCCGGCGCGGTGGGTCTGAGCGGCAACCGCTCCGGCAGCGCGACCGCGCCGTTGGGCGTGTCGTTCGATTCGTTCCGCGTCACCGCACCGCAGTAAGATCCTGACGCATGGCCACTGCTGTCCCGATCGCGCTCCTCGCCTTCGGCGGAATCGCGGCAGTGGCCATCGTCGTGTTCGCCCTCCGGCTGCTTCCGCGCGCCGCCTTCGCGGTGTGGGCCGTCGTACTGTTCTTCGTGCCGCTCTGGGTGGGTGTCAACCTCGGGTTCTACTGGGCGGGGATCACCCTGCTCACCGTCCTGCTGATCATCGTGAACTGGTCGGTCGTGCCGCTGCGCGCCGCCGACGCCTGGGTCGCGGCGTTCGTCCTCGTCGTGGTCGGCCTGTACGGGTTCGGCACTGTCGACCTCGCCTCCCTCGTCGCCTCGCTCCTGGAGTGGGTGATCCCGTACATCTGGGGGCGCGTGGTGCTCGCGCGTGTGACGACCGACTGGATCACGTCCACGATCGCGGTCGTGGCCATCGTGGCTGCGGCGCTCGCTGTGGTGGAGTTCCTCACGTCCTTAAACCCCTTCGTCCTCATCCCCGGGTCGGGTGTGGTGTACGAGACGTGGAGTCCGCTGCAGGAGCGCGGTGGGGTGCTGCGTGCGGAAGGCGCCTGGGGGCACTCGATCGCGCTCGGCGCCGCGCTCGCGATGTCCTCCGCGTTCGTCGTGGCGACGCGGTGGCGGCTGTTCCCGAAGATCACCGGCATCGTGCTCATCGCCACGGCCACGGTCTTCACCTTCAGTCGTGCCGGCCTGCTCACGCTGGTGCTCACCCTCGTCCTGTCCACCTTCCTCATCGTCGGCGTCTCGACGCGCTTCCGGGTGACGGTGGCGGTCGCCGGCGTGATCGGCGCCGCGATCGTCATCCCCGTCATCGATTCCGTGTTCGGTGCGGCGGGGGATGAGGCCGGAGGCAGCGCCGACTACCGCACCGACCTCCTGGTCCTCCTGGAGCAGGTGCAGCTGTTCGGCAACCCCGGCGACTGGCACTCCCTCGTCTCCGGCGACTACTACCTGGGGTACTTCGCGCGCTCGGTGGACAACGCCCTCGTGCTCACGCTCCTCCGGTACGGCTACGTGCCGACGCTGCTCATCATGGCGGCCGTCGTCTGCGCGGCGCTCCTGGCCGTGCGGCGGTCGACGCGGAGTCCTGCCGCCCTCGCTGTCGTCGGGCAGCTTCCGAGCCTGGTCGTCGTCGCCCTCATCACGCAGTACAGCATGTTCCTGTGGTTCTGCGTGGGGCTCGCGGTGACCTGGGCCCGAGACGCGGGGACACGATCCACCGCGGCCGATACGGCATTCCTGCGCGATCTTGACACGTCGGCGCCGCCGCCGACCCGAGCCGCTCCACAGGTGCGGCAGACGTGAGGGAGACGTGCAGATGGCTCCTCTAGAATCGAGACCTCAGGGGGAATGGGGAGTCATGGCCGAGAGCCGGGTCAGCCTGCGTGTCATCGCGGGCTCACTGCGTAAGTTCTGGTGGTTGATCGTGCTGTGCGGCGTGGTGGGCGCCGCCGGGTCATACGGATACGCGTCGCTGCAGACGCCGTTGTTCCAGGCGACCACCTCGCTCTACTTCGCGCTCAACCAGGGTACGAGTGCCTCCGATCTCAACCAGGGGTCCGTGTACACCCAGAGCCAGATGCTCTCCTTCGCCCAGCTGGCGACGAGCTCGCGGGTGCTCGACCCGGTGATCGAGGAGCTCGGTCTCGACACGACACCTCGCGCGCTCGCCAGAGACATCGAGGTCACCATCCCGCAGAGCACGGTCACGCTGCGCGTCACCGGCATCACCGACGACCCTGAGTCCGCCGCCGAGCTCGCGAACGCGGTCGCCGAGCAGCTCATCACGGTCGTGAAGGACGTCGCCCCGAAGGACCCGCAGGGCGAGTCCACGATCACGGCCGAGGTCATCGACGACGCGGTGGTCCCGGAGTTCCAGTTCACCCCGAGCAAGCCGAGGGATGCAGCGCTCGGCGGGTTCCTCGGTGGCGTGCTGGGCCTCGCGGCCGCTGTGCTCATCGGAGTGCTGGACACGCGGGTCCGCAACGAAGAGGCGCTGACGCAGGCCGGGGGAGATCCCGTGCTCGGCGTCGTCTCCAAGTCGCCGTTGCTGGAGGCGCGGGGAATCGCCGTCGCCCAGGAGCCGCTCGGCCACACGTCCGAGGAGTTCCGGCGCATCCGGTCGGCGCTCGCGTATGCGAACGTCTCGTCCCGGGTGAAGGTGCTGCTGGTGACTTCCGGCATGCCAGCCGAGGGCAAGTCGACCGTGTCGGTGAACCTCGCGATGACCCTCGCGGCGCTCCGCAACTCCGTCCTCCTGATCGACGCGGACATGCGGCGCCCGCGCGCCCACGAGCACGCCGGCATCGACGGTTCGGTCGGACTCACCAGTGTGCTGCTCGACGAGGTCGAGTTCGAGGTGGCGAAGCATCGTGTCGCGGACACCACGCTCGACATCCTCCCGGCCGGCACCATCCCGCCGAACCCTGCCGAGCTGCTCACGTCGGCCCGCATGGCGCAGCTTCTCGACTTCGCGGCCGCGGACTACGACTACGTCGTGATCGACTCGCCCCCGACGCTCAGCGTCGCGGACGCCAATCTCCTGGCCACCCAGACGGACGGCGTGATCCTCGTCGTCGACGCCACGAAGACGAGGCGCGCAGCGTTGGAGAAGAGCATCAAATCGCTGGAATCGGGCGGCGCACGCATCCTCGGCACGGTCCTCAACCGCGCACGTCCCGATCGTCACCGCAGCGAGTACTACAGCGAGTGACCGGCTCGAGGTCCGCTGTGCGCGGGCACGCAGCATATCGGCGGAGGGGCTCGAAACGTTTGCCATCGCCTGGAGAGGCGGTTATTCTTCATGGGTTGCGAGGGGGGCTCGCTCTTTGTCGCCGGGGTTGAAACTGCGGCGAAGCGTGGGTTGATCGTGCAGTCTGCCCCAGAAACGGTGACATCGTGTCCTTTCCGTTCCCTGTTCGTCCCTCGTCTTCCGTAGCGCCCGCCGCGCTGCGGCGTCGCCATCGCATGCTCGCTGGCGTCCTCGGCATCGCCGTCGCGCTCTCCGGAGCGCTGGTCGCCGCACCGGCGTCCGCGGCGGTCGCCGCCTCACCGTCCGTCCGGCCGGCAGCCACGTCTGCGGCGCCTCTGCTCTCGGACGACATGAACCGCACCGTCGCCTCCGGCTGGGGCGCGGCTCCCGTCGGCGCCTGGCGCGTGGTCGAGGGCACGTCGAGCGTCACGAACGGGCGGGGGATGCTCGCCAGCCGAAAGCCCGGGATCACGGCGCGGGCGACCGTGGCCGGGGTGACCGCGGCGGACGTGTCCAGCCGCTACACGGTGACCGTCCCCGCCCTCCCCGTCGGTGGCCCCCTGTACCTCGCCCAAGCCGTCCGCATCGTCGGCAAGGACTCGTACGGCGTGCGGCTGCGGGTGCACCCCGACGGCTCCGCCTACGTCTCCGTCGTCCGGATGACCGATCTCACGACGGTGCAGAACCTGAGTGAGCGGCGACTCCCGTTCGCAGTGACGAAGGGCATGTCGCTGCGCGTCGCGCTCGATGTGACCGGGACCAGCCCGGTGACGCTCGCGGCCAAGGCCTGGGTGGCAGGGGCGGCCGAGCCCTCCGCGTGGCAGGTGACGCACGCCGATTCCTCGGCGGCCCGGATCACCGCCGCGGGGGGTTACGGCTTCGCGCTGTACACCTCGTCCGGGGCGAAGGCAGCCGCTCCGCTGGCGCTCGACGACCTCCTGGTCACCGCGCCGTCGCCGACTCCTGCACCGACTCCTGCACCGACTCCTGCACCGACTCCGACTCCGACGCCGACCCCTGCGCCCGCACCGAACCCGGCTCCGCCGGCGAACCCGGCGAACCCGGTCACGCCCGCCCCGCCGGCGACTCCGGCCGGCGTCCGCGGAAAGCCAGGTGCTGCTGCCCCCGGCACGCTGGCGTACCCGGCTCCCGCCACCGCGATCTACGCGGCGCCGGGCGGATCCGACAATGCCGCCGGCACGCAGAAGGCGCCGGTGCGCACGATCGCGGCGGCGCTGCGGCTCGTGCCGAACGGAGGCACCATCGTGCTCCGGGGCGGGACCTACCACGAAGAGGTCATCGTGCCGCCGCAGAAGCGGGTCACGATCCAGCCGGCTCCGAACGAAGCGGTCTGGATGGACGGGGCGAAGGCCGTCACCGGCTGGAAGGCCGCAGGGAACACCTGGACGGTGGACGGGTGGGGGACGGCGCTCGACTCGAGCCCCACGTACACGAAGGGCGCGCCCGACAACGCCCAGGCGGAGTGGCGCTTCGTCGATCCCGCGTATCCCATGGCTGCGCATCCGGATCAGGTGTGGGTCGCGGGCGTGCAGCTCCGGGAGGTCGGTTCCGCGGCACAGGTGGTCGCCGGGACGTTCTTCGTCGACGACAGGGCGAAGCGGCTCGTGATCGGCACGGATCCCACGGGCAAGTCCGTGGAGGCGAGCGTCCTCACGCAGGCACTCTCGATCCGCTCCGCCGGGTCCGAGGTGCGTGGCATCGGCGTGCGGCGATATGCCACCAGTGTGCCCCAGATGGGGACGGTCATCGCCGCGGCGAGCGACATCACCCTGGCTGACGTGACCATCCGGGACAACTCGACGACCGGGTTCTACTCCTGGGCGCCCCGGACGACGCTGACACGGGTCTCGTTGATCGGCAACGGGCTTCTCGGCGGTGGGGCGAGCCAGGCCGACGGCTTGAAGGTGAAGCAGATGCTCTCCGTCGGCAACAACGCCGAGCGCTTCAACCACTCCCCGGTATCCGGCGCGTTCAAGGTCACCCGGACGCGGGGCGTGACCGTGTCCGACAGCGCCTTCACCGGGAACGCCGGGCGTGGTCCCTGGTTCGACGAGTCGGTGATCGACATCGTCTTCACGGGCAACGACGTGATCGGCAACACCGGTCACGGCGTCATGGTCGAACTCTCCGAGCGGGCGGTCGTCGCGGACAACATCATCGCGCGCAACGGCGATTTCGGACTCTTCGTCCTGAACTCCGGGAACGTGAAGATCTGGAACAACACCTTCGTGGGCAATGCCAACCGGAATGTCAGCATCGGTCAGGACGCTCGCCGAGCCTCCGACCCGAACGCGGCCGGCCATGATCCACGCACGCGGTACGCGCCGCTGGCGCCATGGATCGTGCGCAACACCGTGATGTCGAACAACGTCATGGCGGAGAGCGCCGGCAACTGCCTCGTCTGCGTGCAGGACTACTCGACCACCTTCACGGGTGCGCAGATGATGTCGAGCGTGAACGGCAACCTGTACCACCGCACCGCCCCGGGCACACCCCGGTGGTTCTCGGCGTGGTCGAAGGGATCCGTCTCGCGGGATCCGGCGGTGGCCGACACCCTCGCGGCCTTCACGGCGGCGACGGGCCAGGACCGCCGCTCGCAGTTCGTGCAGGGAGCCTCCGTGGTGTCCGCGACATACGCACTGATCCCCGCGCAGGCGCAGCGGCAGGCCGCAGTGGCAGTGCCGGTTCCCGCGGATATCGCCTCGGTATCGCGACTCCCCGGCAACAGCGCGACGCTGGGAGCCCTGCCGCGGTGACGATCTAGGTATGGGTTCTCTTCTCGCTGTCGGCGCCCGCGCGCTGACGATGGTCATCGCGCTGGTCTGCGGCGTTCTCACGACACGGATGATCATCGGGGACGCGGGCGTCGGCAGCTTCGCCCTCTATACGCTGCTCACCACGATCCCGTCGCTGCTGACGTTCACCGATCTCGGCAGCGGCGCCGTGCTCGTGAACGCCGTGGCCACGAGCGACGACGTCCGGACGGACGAGAAGCTGCGCTACCAGCTGACCTCCGTCGGGCGTGTGCTGCTGCTGTTCGCCGCCTCCGCGATGGCGATCAACACCGTGCTCCTCGCCACCGGAGCCTGGGAGCTCATCTTCGGTGACGCCGGGCAGCAGCCCGGGGCGTCGCTCGCGGCGTTCTTCTGCGTCACGATCTTCTGCCTCGGGATCCCGCTCGGGATCTGGGCGCGGATCATGCTCGGGCAGCGAAAGAACCACATCGTGATCCTGCTGCAGGGTCTCATCTCGCCCCTCACCCTTGCCGGCGTCTGGTTGCTCCTCACGTTCGGCGGCGACGACCTCCACTCCTATGCGGCGATGGCCTCCTTCGCGGCGTCTCTCATCGTCTCGATCCTGGGCGTGCTCATCACGGCGCGCACCACCTCTCCGCTGATCCCCGAGGCCGCACGCATGGTGCTGCGGCCGCGACGGTTCCCCGGCGTCCGGGTCATGGATGTCGGCTGGCCGATGCTGGCGCAGATGGTGACCTATCCCATCGCGGTGGGGTCGCAGCGCTATGTGATCGCCCAGCTCGGCGGCCCGACCGACGTCGCGGAGTACGGGGTGGCCGGCCAGGTGTTCTTCGCGCTCAACGGTCTCGTGATGGCCGGTGGACTCGCCCTCTGGCCGCACTTCGCGCGGATGCGGCACCAGGGTGACCTGCGCCGCGGGCCCTTCCTGCTCTCCGCCCTGTTCGCCACGGCGGTCGCCCTCGCGACGGTCGTGGTGTGGCTCGTCGGTCCGTGGCTGTTCGGATTCATCACCCAGGGGGAGCTGGAGGTGCGGCCGACCACGATCTTCGCGTTCGGGCTCATGATCATGCTCACGGCGGCCGTGTATCCACTGGGCATGTTCATCATGGACAAGCCCGGGATCCGTTTCCAGGTGATCCCGACGCTCAGCATGGCCGCGGTCGGGATCGTCCTCGCGTTCGTGCTCACGCCGATCCTCGGCATCGTCGGACCGCTGATCGGGGTCGCGTTCGCGCTGCTGGTCTGCCAGCTGATCCCGTTCTCGATCTACATCGTGCGCAACCGGGCGCGGCTGACCGCCGACACCCGCGCATCGGTGTGATCCGCGGGCGCTCCTCGCGGGTCAGTCCAGGACGCCTGCGGTGACGCCGGCGCGGTAGACCGCGGGAGCGTGCCGACGCAGGGCCTCGTCCCGACTCGCGGTGACGCCGGCCACATGGTCGTCCCAGCGCTCGCGGACCTCCTCGAGCGCGGTCGCGATCGCGTCAGCATCGTCCGGAGCGACCAGTTGCGCAGTGGCGTATCCGCCCGCGGCCTCCCGCAGGCCGCTGCTGTCGCTCGCGATGACCGGGCGGAGTCCGAGCACGCCCTCGACGGCCGTGTTGCCGAACGGCTCGTCCACCCGGGACGGCACGACCAGGACGTCGGCCTCAGCGAGGAAGGGCCAGATGTCGGGGTGGAAACCGGCGAAGGTGACAGGGACGCCGGTCTCGTCGGCGCGCGCGCGCAGATCGCGCTCGAACCACTCGTACCCCTCGAAGACCGCGCCGAGCAGCGTGACCTCGACCGGACGGCCCGCCGCCTGAAGCGCGGCGGCGGCGTCGATGACGAGGTCGGGGCCCTTCCGCGGCGAGAGCCGGCCCACGTACAGCACACGGAGGGGACCATCGAGGCGGGAGCGCGGCGGAGCCGGGTGCTCGGGTGACGCGACGCCGTTGGCGACCACGCGGGTCCGCGCGGCGAGAGTCGGCAGCGCGCGCCGTATCGTGTCCTGGCTGAAGCGACTGTTCACCAGGGTCCGGGCGGAGGCGAGGTGCGGCGCGTAGAGGAGCCGGTTCACCAGCGTGTTGCCGGAGGCCTCGGCCTCATGCACATGGCTGACCGCGCGGGTACCCCGGAGCCGGGCGATGAGAGGCCACTGCGGAATGATGATGGTCGACACGTAGACTGCGTCGGGGCGGAGGCGTCCGATCAGCCGCCACGCGGAGCCGAGACCGCGGAACGTGTCGCGGAAGAGGCGCGGCAGTCCCCGCGGGGTGAGCAGGACCTTGCGCAGCACGAGCATCGGCAGGATGACGACCTCCGCGCCGGCCTCCCGCAGCGGCGCGACGAGGAGACCCGTGCTCGGCAGGGCGACCACGACGCGGGCGCCCGCCTCGACGAGACCGGTCGCGCTCTCGAGGAGCATGCGGTCGGACCCGAACATCTCCGCGCCGGGATGCACCAGGAGGACGGTCTTACGGTTCTCCCTCGCAGTCATCGGGCGGCGTCCGCGGGGGTGGGGGCCCAGTCCGCGCTCCGTCGGCGTGCGCGCCGGGCGGAGGAATGGACGCTGGAGCCCTCGGCGAGGCGGCGAGCGAGGTCTTCGTATTCGTCGGCCACGTCGTCCCACCGGAAGCGTGTCCGGGCGATCTCCTGCACTGCTGCGGCATGCGCATCGCGCGTGGCCGCATCGCCCTCGGCGGCGGTCACATGCGCGGCGACGTCGTCCGCATCGGCGAAGAACCACCCGTTGCCGTCGAGGACCTCGCGGTTGAAGGGCACCTCATAGCCGATCACGGCCGTGCCCGCTCCCATGGCGCGGAGGAGCGACGGGTTGGTGCCGCCGACGGAGTGACCGTGCAGGTAGGTGGCGGCGTGAGCGTAGAGCGCGTCGAGGAGCTCCTGGTCGTAGACGCCGCCGACGAGGCGGATGCGCTCGTCGCCCTCGGCGGCGTTCCGGATCTCCTGGATGTACCCGGCCGCGTACGGCGCGGACCCGACGACCACGAGCGGGAGGCGCGCGGCGCTGGCCCGGTAGCCGCGGACGATCTCGAGCACATGGTTCTCCGGCTCGAACCGCGCGACGACGAGGTGGTAGCCGCCGGGGGCGAGTTCCATCTCGGCCAGACGATGCGTCGGCGGCTCGTCGAGGATCGGCGCGCCATAGCGGATCAGCTCCGTCGGCACGTCGAACTGGTGGCGGTAGTAGTCGGAGATGCCGGGGGCATCGGCGATGAGCGCGTCTGCGGTGCGGACACCGAACTGCTCGGCCCACCGGTAGTAGGCCTTGCCGCGCGGCCCCCACTTCGAGCGACGCCACTCGAGACCGTCCATGTGCAGGGCGACGGGCGCCCGGCGCAGCCGGAGCAGCGGCAGGAACGGCGAGTTCGCGGCGTTGAAGACGAAGGTCGCGTCGGGGCGGCGGTGGAAGAGCAGGTGCAGGGCCGAGAGCCCGGTGTGGCTGAGCGTCTCGACCTGCTTCACGGGGACGGCGGGGAGGTGCACCACGCGCATGCCGAGGTACTCCTTCTCCCGGTGCTCGGAACCGCGGGTGTACACGACGACGTCGTGCCCGCGGTCGGCCAGGCGGCGGCCGACCTCCTCGATGGCCGTCTCGAACCCGCCGTACGCGGCAGGCACGCCGCGGGTCCCCACCATCGCGATCGTGAGGGGTGTCGTAGTGCTCATCCGCTCAGTATGCCCCGCTCGGCTGCGCCATGACCTTCGCGGTGCGCCACATGATCTGCAGATCGTTCATGACCGACCAGTTCTCCACGTACCGCAGGTCGAGCCGCACGCTCTCGTCCCACGAGAGGTCGCTGCGTCCGGAGACCTGCCACAGGCCCGTGATGCCGGGCTTGATGTAGAGACGGCGGAACACGGTGCCGTCGTAGGCGGTGACCTCGCTGGGCAGCGGCGGACGAGGGCCGACGACGCTCATGTCGCCGACGAGCACGTTCCAGAACTGCGGGAGCTCGTCCAGCGACAGCTTGCGCAGCACCTTCCCGACGCGGGTCACGCGCGGGTCGTCCTTCATCTTGAACAGCAGGCCGGCGCCCTCGTTCTGCTCCTTGAGCGCCGCGAGCTGCTTCTCGGCGTCGGTGCGCATCGAGCGGAACTTCACCATCTTGAACCGGCGGCCGTCCCGTCCCACGCGCTCCTGGAAGAAGAACACCGGGCCGGGCGAGTCGAGCTTGATGAGTGCGCTGAGCACGGGGGTGAGCAGCGCGATCGGGATGAGCGCGACGGTGGCCACGACGACATCGAGGGCGCGCTTGAGAAGGTGGACCCCGCCCTCGTATGTCGGGATCTTCACCTGGATCAGCGGCAGGCCGTCGACCTGGCGCAGCGAGATGCGCGGGCCCGCGACGTCCGTCAGGCGGCTGGAGAGGACGAGCTCGGCGGCGGTGCCCTCGAGCTGCCAGCTGAGCTGCTTGACGAAGTCGGGGGACCCCTCGGGGCGGCTCGCCACGATGATGGTGTCCGCCCCGAGTTGTGCCGCCGCCGCGGCGACGGTGTCCAGATCGCCCACGACCGGGTAGATGCTCTCCCCGATCCTGAGCGCGCCGGCAGTGCGATCCAGCAGCGTCGTCCCCACGACGTGATAGCCGTTCTCCCCGCCCTTCTGCAGGGAGTCGATCACATACTCGACGTCCTCGGTGGCGCCGACCACCAGTGTCCTCGACGCGAACCGCCCGGACAGGCGCTGCCGCTGCAGCCAGCGGCGCCAGGTCCAGCGGGCGAAGAGGAGACCGAGCATGCCGACCGGGAGGGCGATGAAGAACAGCGGCTGCAGTCCTTCCCACTCCAGGAGCACGCCCGCGATGGCGGTGATGCCGAAGGCGAGTCCCGCCGCGTGCGCGACGCGACGGTACTCCGTGGCCCCGGACCCGAAGATGGCGGCGGCTCGGCTGTTGAGCGCCGACAGCATCAGGTACCAGGCGAGACCCAGCAATGCGGCGTCGCGCACGGCCTCGATCACCGAGACGCCGGAGACCAGCTGGACCGTCGCCGTCAGTGCGACCGCGATCAGGATGACAGCCGCATCCGTGATCCGCAGCCGCATCCGATAGCGACGCTCCCACTGGCGGCGTCGTTCGAGCGTCGCCGACACACGCGGCGTGCTCGCCGCAGGCGTCACCGACGCGGTCGCTCGCGGTGCCGTGATCGGCGTGAAACCCGTACGAGCGATGCTCAGAGCATCCTCGACGGAAGTCATGCCGAGGCCCCTTGAGCCGTGAATGTACGCAGATAACCCCAGTGCGCCATCGTTTCCCCAGTTTTCCCCAGACCATGAACCCCACGTTCACGGACACGTCTGCGTCCCGACCCCTCGGGTCCTGCTGGTGCTTCCCGATCCCACATCGAGAAGGTGTCCTCGTCGTCCCAAACCGACGAGGCGTGCAGCAGGCACTGCAGACGGTCATCACTGTAGCGGATTCAGCCGCCGGACGGAAGCGCATCCCGCGCCGGAGGGAGATCCGTTCCGGCATACCGCCCGGGGAGAGGGAGCCGGGAGCTAGTCTGTCGCGGTGACTGCGCACCCGACTTCGACTCCTCGCTTCCGTCTGCAGCCCATGCGGCCGCGCGACCCCGGTCAGTCGCACCGCGCCGCGAGTCCGCTGGAGCTCTTCTTCGATCTCGTCTTCGTGGTAGCGGTGAGCATCGCGTCGGCGCAGCTGCATCACGCCCTGAGTCACGGCGACTTCCTCCACGGGATCACCTCGTATGCGATGCTCTTCTTCGCGATCTGGTGGGCGTGGATGAACTTCACCTGGTTCGCCACGTCCTTCGACACCGACGACTGGCCGTACCGGATCGCCACCTTCGTCCAGATGGCGGGTGTCCTCGTCCTGGCCGCAGGGATCCCCGGGGCCTTCAACGAGGGAGACTTCACACTCCCGGTGATCGGCTACGTCGTGATGCGCGTCGCCGTGGTCGCGCAGTGGCTGCGCGCGTCCCGGACCGCGGGGCCGCTCCGTTCCGTCGCGCTGCGATACGCCGGCGGCATCGCCGCCGTGCAGGTGCTGTGGATCCTGTTCCTGCTCGTCCCCTCGGGGCCGGTCCAGCTCGCGGCCTTCATCGTCTTCGCCCTCATCGAGATCGCCGTCCCGGTGGTCGCCGAGCGCCGCCACCAGACGCCGTGGCACCCGCACCACATCACCGAGCGCTACGGTCTGTTCACCCTCATCGTGCTCGGTGAGAGCCTTCTCGCCTCTGCCAACGCGATCATCGACGCGGTGGATGAGGTCGAGGCCCTGGGGCCGCTCCTGGCGATCTCGGCCCTCGCATTCGTCGTGACGGCGGCCCTGTGGTGGATCTACTTCTGGCCGCCCCACCACCGGTCCATCACCACCCTCGGCCGTTCCCTGCGCTACGGCTACACCCACTACTTCGTGTTCGCGGCGGCTGCCGCCTTCTCCGCCGGCATCGAGGTGGAGCTGGACGTGCTGACGGGGGAGAGCCACCTCGCTCCGATGGCCGCCACGTTCACGGTGTCCGTGCCGATCGCGGTGTTCCTCATCGGCATCTGGTGGGTCGCCATCCGGGACAACGCCGACAGGGTCGTCAACACCGTCATCCCGGTGGGGGCGCTGCTCGTCCTGCTCGACCCGTTCGTGCCCGTGCCGGTGGCGCTGACGGCAGCGGTGATGGTCGCGATCGTGGTCGTGCTCGTGATGCGGCCGCCGATCCCTCGCGGTGCCGGGGCGACGGATGCCTGAGCGCCTCGGTCAGACGCTCGCGGCGAAGAGGTCCAGGCATTCGGTGCGCAGGCGGGCGATCGCCTCGGTGTCGCCGCGGAGGTGACGGATGAGAGCATGCTGCATCATGCCGTCCGTGAGCGCATACGCGAAGAGCGGTGTGAAGCGGCAGGGCCGTCCTCGCAGCTCGGAGTAGCGTTCGACCACCCGCCAGATCGCCTCCTGGAGGTCGGCCTCCACCTCCGCGATGGTGTCGCCGAAGCCCGACTCGAACAAGGACTGATTGCGGAGGTCGTACCAGAGCCGGTGCAGGCGGGAGTCCTGCTCCACGCTCCGGGCGAGCTCCGCCGCGGCCCCTGCCGCGAGGTCCTCCGCGGTCTCCGCGTTCTGCAGAACGGCGAGGTAGCGGTCGCCGAGTCCGCCCTTCGAGATCCGCACCGCCTCCGCGATGAGATCGTTCTTGTCGGTGAAGTAGTAATGGAGGGAACCGTGGGAGAGCTCTGAGTGCTGGGCGATCTCGCGAAGCCCCGTCCGGGCGAACCCGCGCTCAGCGATCGCCTCCAGGGCTGCCTCGGCCAGTGCTCGTCGGCGGAGTGCGAACTTGTCCACCCCTGCGCGTTCGGCCCGCTTGGTCGCCGTCGTCATGCTGTGCCCCCGGTCTCGTCCCCGTCGGGATCGGTGCGGGTAATGCTATGGCATGTGGGCGGATCTGGACAGGTGTCCGGGGAAAACTTGACAGGTGCCAAGTCGCGTGCTGCACTGGATGCGTCACGGCCGCGCATGTCCCCTGCGTGCCGGCCGTCTTCGTGGCCGTCCGAGCGATTCCCCCATCGCCCCGGCCCTGCGTTGTCGGCCGAGTTCTTCGAGCGCCAGCGCTGCAGAGCGGAGCGATGTCCCCGCATCCTCCGCTCTGCCCTCCTCCCGAAGAGTTCTCATCGGTCACGCATAGCTCCCTGATTGATCACCCCGCGAGCATGGGCACAACGCCGCACACGCTCGAGAGGAGCACATCATGAGCCGCATCCCCGAACCGACCCCCACGCCGCAGGGCCCCATGTACGAAGGACGACTGCTGGATCGCGCGGACGAAGAGGTCGTCGACCAGGGCGTGGCCTTCGATCTCCGGACGCTGATGAGCCGTCGCGGGCTGCTGATCGGCGGCGGGCTCGGCCTCGGTGCCGTCGTCCTCGCCGCCTGCGCTCCCGGCGCCACAGGATCGTCGTCGACGACCGCCACCCCCACGCCCAGCGCCACCGGCACGGCGTCGGATGCGGTCTCGGAGATCCCCGACGAGACCGCCGGCCCCTACCCGGGCGACGGCTCGAACGGCCCGGACGTCCTCGACGAGGCCGGGATCATCCGCCAGGACATCCGTTCGTCCATCGACGGCGGGGCCACGGCCGACGGCGTCCCGCTCTCCTTCGAGCTCCAGATCCTCGACCTGGCGAACGGCGGGGTGCCGTTCGCCGGCGTGGCGGTCTACGCGTGGCACTGCAACGCGCAGGGGGAGTACTCCCTGTACTCGTCCGGGCTCGAGGACGTCTCCTATCTGCGCGGGGTGCAGGTCGCCGACGACGACGGGAAGGTGTCCTTCACCTCCGTCTTCCCCGGGTGCTACTCCGGGCGCTGGCCGCACATCCACTTCGAGGTCTATCCGGATGCGACCGCGATCACCGACGCGTCGAACGCGATCGCCACGTCCCAGCTCGCGCTGCCCGAGGACGCCTGCCGTGCGGTCTATGCGGAGACGGCGTACTCCGGATCGGCGGACAACCTGGCGCGCATCTCCCTGACCTCCGACAACGTCTTCGGCGACGACGGCGGGGTGTCGCAGCTCGCCACGACGACGGGGAGCGTCACCGGCGGATACACGGCGGCCCTCGTGGTCGGCGTCGACACGACGACCACCCCGAGCGCCGGATCCGCGCCCGGACGCGGCGGCGGTCGTCCGCCCGGCAGCTGAGGCTCTCGGCGCGTGGTTCGTGGATCTGCTAAGCTGGTCGTGCAACGTGTGCGTTTCGCCCCCTCTCGGCCGCCTCGTCGCCACTGATCAGGGCCATCCACGGACCACGCACATCGACGCGCGCGGAATCCGCCCTCGGTCTCTTCACGTGCGGAGCGCGAGCGCGCCCGCCCCACAGCAATGAGCATGAACATGAGTACCACCACCGTCCCTCTCACCTGGAAACAGGCCGACGTCGACGTGCACGTCGCCACCCGCAGCGGTGAGTTCGCCGGATTCGTCGAGTTCGACGGATCCGCGCACCGGCTGCGCGACGAGCGCGGCACCGACCTCGGGTCGTTCCCGTCGCTCGACGACGCCTTCCGTGCGCTCGCCGCCGCGCAGCAGCCCGCCCGGCCGGCGGCATCGCCGGCCCTCCCTCGGACGCGCGGTCGGCGGCCGCGTCGAGCGCGGGCCTGAGTCGTATGCCGCCTCGCGTATGCGAGCGCGGTTAGTGTGGCCACAGCGATCGGCAACCGCCCTTGGCTTCTTCAGCTCAAGGGCTCCCGATCGACAGGAGAGCATCATCTCCCGCACATCCTCCCCGACCGTCACCGCCACCCTCGGGCCGGTTCGTCAGACCTACGCCGGGAACGCCGAGTTCCCCCCGCTCACCCGGGCCTACCGCGATGTGCAGCAGGTCGTGAAGGAGACCGGGCTCCTGCAGCGCACTCCTGTGTTCTACACACTGATCGGCGCGGCCCTCGTCGTCGCCTTCGCCGGCTGCGTCGCGGGCTTCCTCCTCCTTGGAGACAGCTGGTTCCAGCTCCTCATCGCCGCCGCCCTCGGGATCGTCTTCACGCAGGTCGCCTTCCTCGCCCATGAGGCGGCGCACCGTCAGATCCTCTCCACGGGGCCGGCGAACTTCCGCCTGGCCCGCGTGCTCGCCGGCATCATCGGCATGAGCTATCACTGGTGGGACTCCAAGCACACCCGGCACCACGGCAACCCGAACCAGGTCGGCAAGGACCCCGACATCCAGGTCGATACCATCTCCTTCCTGGAGGAGGATGCGGCGCAGTCGCGTGGCATCGTCCGGCTCATCACGCGCAAGCAGGGGTGGCTCTTCTTCCCCCTCCTGACGCTCGAGGGGCTCAACCTGCACTACCTCGGCCTGAAGCACCTGATGACGAGGAAGAACGTGAAGGGACGCTGGATCGAACTCGGTCTCATCGTCCTCCGGTTCGCCGTCATCCTCGTGCCGCTGTTCCTCCTGCTTCCCGTCGGCATGGCCTTCGCGTTCCTGGGTGTGCAGCTCGCGGTCTTCGGCGTCTACATGGGCGCATCCTTCGCCCCCAACCACAAGGGAATGCCGGTCATCGCTCCCGACGCGAAGCTCGACTTCTTCTCGAAGCAGGTGCGCACGTCGCGCAACATCCGCGGCGGATGGTGGGTGACGGGACTGATGGGCGGCCTCAACCACCAGGTGGAGCACCACCTGTTCCCGAACATGTCGCGGCTGCACCTGTCGAAGGCGCGCGGCATCGTGCGCGACTACTGCGCCGCGAACAGCATCCCCTACACCGAGACAAGCCTCGGACAGTCGTACGCGATCGTCATCGCCTACCTCAACCGGGTCGGCCTGGCGGCGCGCGACCCGTTCGACTGCCCGGCGGCCGCACAGCTCCGCCGCGCCTGAAGCCTCACCGATACGACGAAGGGGCGAGCAGACAGCTGCTCGCCCCTTCGTCGTGTCCGCGCCGGATCAGCGCTTCGAGTCGTCCGACTCGATGACGTCGATCGTGATCCTCTCCAGCGGACGGTCGTCGTCGAGCTCGTCGTCGAGGACCTCGTCGCCTCGGAAGCTCTCGACGGACGCCTCGACGACGTCGTCCTCGTTCTCGTCGTCATCCTCGTCGATCGTGGCCTCCGTCAGCGCGATCTCCGTGGGGAGGTTGTCGTCGCTGAAGATGCCGTCGGGGCGGATGAGCTCGCGCACCTCGGCCATGAAGCTGGTGAGCTGCTGCTGCTGCCACCGCAGCTGACGGGCACGATCCTCGGCGTCGCGGAGGACGGTGGAGGTGTGGCCGGTCACCGCGTCGACGATCTTCTGAGACTTCACGCGGGCGCGCTCGAGGATGTCCCTGGCACGGACCTGCGCGTCGGCCTCGATCGCCTGTGCCTGCGAGCGCATGAGCTTCTCGTAGCCGTCGGCCTTCGCGGAGATGCGCTGGGCGTGCTCCAGCGAGGCGGTGACCTGCTCGTTCGCGTCGGTCGTGATGCGCTCGGCGTGTGCGACCGCCTGATTGTGCAGCACGAGGAACTCCTGCTGCGCGTCGTCCTGACGACGGGTGAGGGTCTCCTCGAACTCCAGCACGCGGGCGTTCATCTCACGCACCTCGCGCTCGGCGTCCGCCCGCAGCTGGGTGGTCTCACGCGTGACGAGGGAGCGCAGTGCGGCGGCGCCCTTCTCGGCCTCGGTGCGGATCGCCGTGGCCTCCTGGGACGCCTGGCTGACCTTCTCCGCGGCGTGGGCGGCCTCGCGCTCGATGCGCGCCTCGTGGGCCGTGTACTCGGTCTCCATCTTCAGCCGCACCTGATCGGCATCGCGCTGAGCCTGGGAGATGATGCGCTCGGCATCCGCCTCGGCCTCGGCGCGCTGCGCGGCGACCTCTTCGCGGGCCGAGGTCATCAGGCGGTCGGCCTGCACGGCGGCGTTCTGGATGAGGACGTTCGCCTGCTCCTCGGCCACCCGCAGGATCGCCTCGAACTGCTGGCGGGAGGGCGCTTCCTCCCCATCGGCCTGCGGCATGTCGACGAGCTCGGAGGTGAGCGTCGCCACCTGCTGCTCGGCATCCGCGGCCTTGGCGTTCGCGGCGGCGAGCTCGGCTTCCAGGGCCTCGCGTGCCTCGCGCTCCTCGGCTTTGAGAGCTTCGACCGATTCGGCCTCGCGGGCCTTCGCCTCGGCGACCTCATCGGCGGCTTGCTGGAGCTGGGCGCGCATCGATGCGAGAGCGGCGTCGACCTCGCCCTTGTCGTAGCCGCGGAATCCGATGGTGAACGCCGACGTGGACGTGGACGACGTGTCGCGGGGAGCCGTCTCGATCAGCTGATCGAAGAAGTCCGGCGACCGCTCGTCGTCGCGGGGTGTGCCCGAGGATTCGCTCATGGGTTCAAGCCTTTCTGGCGTGTCCGCGACACGAAGCGGACTTCGTTTCGTGGACGGGATCGCAAGCTCGGGGGAGGAGGCCCCCGGCATGCGCCACGACCGGGTCGTCATCCGTCCCTGCGGGGCGCGGCGCGCGTCTAGCCTAATTGCGTCACCTGGGAATCGTGACCCCTAATTCCAGGCCCTGCGAGCGACGATCAGACCCGGCGGAACCAGCGCGCGTTGCGGTCGTCGAGCTCCGGCCCGCGCTCGAACAGGGAGACGGGCCCGTCGGCCACCTCGATCCCGCGGGTCGCGGCCTCGGCGGACACCAGGGCGCGCAGCTCCCGCCAGAGGGGTGCGGTCTGCGGGAAGCCGAGGTACTCGCGGAAGGTCTCGACGCGCACGAGAGTCCCCGCGCTGCCGGGAACCAATCGCGCGACGGTGTCGTCCGGTTCGACGAAGCGGACGCCCAGCGCGCCGTCCGGGAGCAGCGAGAAGCTCCTGCCTCGCTCCTCGACGATCACGCGCAGCAGCTCCGCCGTGGCCGTCGGGGAGGCGTGGACGAGGAGAGTGGCTCCGAGGTCGGCGAAGATCTCCTCCATCCGCGCGGCGGTGTACCGGGCTCCCGCGCGCTCGCCGGCCGACGATGCGCTGCGCCGCACCCAGCCGCGCAGGAAGGCGGCTCCCACGATGAGGATGAGGATGACCAGGAAGAGGACGAGGATCAGAGCGGTGTCCAGGGCAGCGACCTTCCGTGCTGAACGTCGGTGCGCGTCAGCGCGGGCCGGTGAGATGGTCCAGCTGAAGGTCGCCGGTGGCGTTGAGTGCCTGCATGATCTCCTGGATGCGTTGCGGGTCCACGGCCGGCGGCTCCGCCTCGTCGAAGCCGAACTGCAGGGGGATCGCGGGATGGATCCAGACGCTCGCTCGCCGGTCGATGCCGCCCTCGGGAGGCTGCCAGGTCATCATGAAGCTCTCCTGACGACGCAGCTTGGTGGCGATGACGATCTTCAGATGCGCGAGCGTCTCGTCCTCGACGAGGATCGGATCCGAGTGCCCGTCGTACCGGAGTCTTCCCATGGTGCTGACGGTACACCCCCGCGGGGTCTCACGATCACCGACGTGAGACCCCGCGGAACGAGGCGAAGGGGGTGGCGTTCGCGGGGCGGAGCGCCTGGCCTTGGTACGGTGACCGCGGAGGACACCACGTCCCCTGGGGCCGCCGAGCAAGAGAGAACTTCGAGATGAAGCGCACGTCCCGCTTGCGTCTTGGTCGCATCGGGATCGTCGCCGTGCTCGCGATCGTGCTGGGATCGCTGACGCCGGCCCTCACCACGACCGGTTCCGCGAGCGCGGCGTCCGACGGCTACATGGTCTACCCGGCTTCGGGCAACATCCAGTCCAAGGTCGGCGACGGCTGCCTCGGCAACTATCGTGCGCACGACGGCATCGACATCTCGCGGAACGGCGGGACGCCGATCCTGGCGGCGTATGACGGCGTGATCAAGAGCCGCACGTCGAACGGCGGCTACGGCAACTACGTCGATGTGCAGCACCCGGGCGGCTATGTCACCCGATACGCCCACATGGCGGCATCCGGCTGGTACGCACCGGGGACGAAGGTTCTGCGCGGGCAGCAGATCGGCGTCGTCGGGAACACCGGCAACTCCGCCGCGTACCACCTGCATTTCGAGGTGTGGCTGAACGGCAAGGTCTACTCCCAGATCAACGACGGATTCACCTGCCTGTCGAACGTCACGCGGGGAGGGACGATCCCGCTGTTCTTCCCCGGTCTCGGGGCGAGCGACTCGGCGGGCATCGACACCGCCGACTTCACCGGTAACCGTAAGGCCGATCTTCTCGTCGTCGCGGGCAACGGGGATCTCAGACTGCGAGCGGGGGACGGCCGCAGCGGCCTCGCCGGACCGACCACCCTGTTCGGAGGCGGGTGGGGGAACTCACGACGGCACATCACGCACTCGGACTTCAACGGAGACGGCAACGCGGACATCCTCGTGGCGCGCTCCGACGGCGCCCTGGAGTACTACGCCGGGAACGGCGCCGGCGGCTTCCGTGCAGCGACCACCCCGGGAGCCGGCTGGTACGGGATGCGTCACGTCACTTCCGGTGCGGACTTCACCGGGGACGGACGGCAGGACGTCATCGGAGTGTCCCCGGCCGGGACTCTCGTGATCTTCCCCGGCAACGGGGCCGGCGGCTTCCGCACTCCGAACGTCACCGTGGGCAACGGCTGGGAGGGTTTCCACTACCTCGTCGCCGGAGACTTCGACGGCGACGGACGGGGTGACCTCATCGGGGTCGCCGGTGATGGCGTGCTGAGGCTCTACACCGGCGCGTCCGGCCTGCGCACCTGGCGTCAGGCCGGGACCGGCTGGCAGGAGTTCACCGAGGTCACCGGCGGCGCGGACTACAACGGGGACGGTCGTGCGGACCTGGTCGCCCGCACGGCGGCAGGACAGCTCTACCTCTATCCCGGCAACGGCGCGGGAGGGTTCGGCACCAAGATCCTCATGGCCTCGGATGCGGCGGACTACCTCGCGATCGAATAGCGCGGGTCGCGTAGCGGGCACCGGCCGACGCGTATCGTGGGCGCATGGCCGCTCCGACCCTCGATGACATCGCGGCGGCGCTGTACGCAGGGCCGCCCGAGGAGTTCACGACCGCCCGGAACGCACGGGCGAAGGACCTCGACGATCGCGCGCTCGCCGCGGAGGTGAAGGCGCTGCGCAAGCCGGCAGTGGCTGCCTGGGTCGTCAACGTCTTCGCGCAGGAGCGTGCCGCGCAGCTCGGGGAGGCCCTGGCGCTGGCGGCGGAGCTGCGCGAGGCGCAGGCGGAGCTGGACGCCGCGGCGTTGGCGAAGCTCGGCCGGGAGCGGCGCGCGCTGACCCGGCGGCTCGCCGAGACCGCCGCGGACCTTGCGGGCTCCCGAGGCGAACGAGTGACGGCGGCGACGCGGGATGCGGTCGAGCAGACGATCTCCGCGGCATTCTTCGACCCGGACGCGGCGGCCGCTGTCGCCTCGGGGCGTCTCGTGCGGGCATTGGAGCCTTCGGGCACGGCGGACGACATCCGCGACGCGGTGGCCGGAACGCTCCCCGCACTGCAGCCCCAACCCCCGCGTCCTCCGGACGAACTGCACGAGCGTCGGAAACGCCGGGATGCCGAGCGTCAGCTGGCGGCTGCGGAGAAGGACCTCGCGGCTGCGGAGCGGGCCCTCGCAAAGGAGGACGAGGTGATGCAGTCGCTGAGCGATCGCGCGGAGGAGTTGGCCGACGGCATCGCCGAGCTGGAGGCGCAGATCGAGAAGCTGCATCAGGAAGCCGACCGCGTCGAGCGCGACCGTCCCGCGGCGGAGGAGCGGCGCACCGCGGCCGTGGAGAAGAAGGATGCCGCCGCCGAGGCCGTGCAGGCGGCGCGCGCGGCTCTCGCCGACCTCTGAGCGGTCTCAGCCCCGGGCGGCGGCTTTCTCCTCAGCGGAGTTCGGCGTCCATCCGAACCAGCCGTCGTCGGCCGGGATGACGTTCCAGTCGCCGCAGACGAAGACGGTCTTCGCCTCGTATGCGGACGGGCCGTCATCCAGGGTCCACGTCGGGGCGGAGGTCCGCTCCGTCTCCACGCAGTCGTCCGGCAGCGCTGTCGTGCTCGCCAGCAGGAGGACGGCGTCGTCCGCGTCCTCGATGGTCGACGTCCTCAGCGTGAGGGCGGTCGCGTCTTCCGGAACCCAGTCCGCATCGATCGGCGCGTCCGCGCGGAAGGCATCGGCGTCGTCGAACGTCCTGGTCGACTGCTTGTGCACGAGACCCTCCACGGCGGCGCATCCACCGAGCAGCAGGGTGCCGCCGAGGAGCAGGGCGGCGGCGGGGAGGAGGTGTCGTCGTGTCATACTTCCACTCTGCTGGCGCGGCTCGCGGACCGCGTCCGTCGGGGGAGGTATCCCTCCTCACCCGGAGGAGTGATCTCTGCTGCAGGCGTCTCCGATAGCCTCGGGGGATGCGGGAGGAAGTCCTCGAGGGCGGCAACGCGAGCGGACCCGTCGTGCGGGTCGGGGACACCGTCCGCAAGGCGTGGACACCCGCGACCCCGCACGTCATCGCCTATGTGCGGGCGCTGCGTGACGGCGGCGTCGACGCGCCGGAGCCGCTCGGCAGAGACGCGCAGGGGCGGCAGATCATCGAGTTCATCCCCGGCACGCTCGCGATGGATGCCGCACCGCTCTCCGCCGCCGAGCTCGGCCGCGTGGGCGACATGGTCCGCTGGATCCATGACGTCTCGGCGCGGTACGTCCCTGCTGCCGACGCGATCTGGGAACCACCCCTCTCGGCGCCCGCGCAGGAGCTCATCTGCCACAACGACCTGGCGCCGTGGAATCTGATGCTCGGCGACCGCTGGGTCTTCATCGACTGGGACGGCGCCTCCCCGAGCACCCGGTCGTGGGACCTCGCCTTCTCCGCGCAGACGTTCGCGCTTCCGGATCCGACCAGCGACCCGGAGCGCTCCGCCGACGACCTCGCAGCGTTCGTCGACGGATACGGCGCCGACGAGGAACTGCGCGCGGTGCTCCCGGACATGATGCGCCGGCGCACGCAGGCGATGCTCGACCTGCTGCGCTCGTCCGCGGAGGCGGGGCGCGAGCCGTGGGGGACCATGTACAGCACGGGTCACGGGGCGCACTGGGCGGCGGTGCTCGACTATGTCACCGCGCATCGGGGTGTGTGGCAGCGCGCCCTGGCGTGACCGCTTCGCCGGTCCGCTTCTCCTAGGGTGATCGACATGAGTGACGACCTCGGCCGCGCAGTGATCGCGGATCTGTGCCGGATCCCGAACCCGGAGTCGATCGACCGGACGGCGTACGTCGACCTCGGCGGTGTCCCCCAGTTCGTCTCGATCCGCGGGCGCAGCACACGGAACCCCGTACTCGTCGTCTGCCACGGCGGCCCGGCCCTGCCGTCGCTGCCCTCGTCGTGGGTCTGGCAACGCGGCGTGGAGGACTACTTCACGGTCGTCAACTACGACCAGCGTGCGAGTGGCAAGTCCGCAGGGTCCGTGTCTGAGGACATGGACCTCAGCGTCGACCGGTACGTCGACGATCTCGCGGAGCTGATCGCGTGGCTCCAGGGCGAGCTGGGCGTGCAGAAGGTCGGGGTGCTCGGGCACAGCTGGGGGACGGTCCTCGGGCTCACCCTCGCCCGGCGGCGTCCCGACCTGCTGTGGGCCTACATCGGCGTCGGCCAGGTCATCTCCGGTCCCGAGAACGAGGAAGAGAGCTTCCGCCACGCGATGCGGAGTGCCGTCGCGGATCGCAACGAGCAGGCGGTCTCCGAGTTGCAGGCGCTCGGGGAGTACCCCGGTGAGGAGCCGTTGACCGTCGAACGCATCGTGACCTGCCGGAGATGGGCGCAGTACTACGGCGGCCTCTCGGCGTATCGCTCCGACTTCGCGTACTTCACCGAGTCGCAGGAGCTGTCCCCGTATTACACGGACGCCGACCTGGGCCTCATCGGCGTCGGGCAGCGGGCGACCATGCCCGCGGTGCTGCCCGCCCTGTTCGGCTTCGACGCCCGCGACCAGACGGCGTTCGAGGTGCCGATGCTCCAGTTCCTCGGACGGCACGACTGGACGACCCCCACCGGACCGGTCGCCCGCTGGCTGGAGACCGTGACGGCGCCCGCGACGCACGTCGTGTGGTTCGAGAACTCCGCGCACCTGTGCATGTTCGAGGAGCCCGGGAAGTTCCTGGTGAGCCTCGTGGCCCATGCGCTGCCGCACGCGGTCGCGGCGGGGAACGCGAGGGCGGACGGCTCGACGGACTCACTTGTGCCGGCGTGAGTCTGCGGGTCGCCGCCTCCCGTTCTGCTCTCTTCACCCGCTCCGCTATCGCGTCAGAGATGAATGGGGCCGGGGGAGGGAACCGCTGTCGGCAGGCCGCTATCGAGGATCCGCTGGACGATGCCGATAGCGCGGTCGCTGAGACCGTCGCCCGGGTAGAAGTCCTCGTAGTGAGCCTCCGCCGCTTCCAACGTGGTGATGCCGCAGAGGGTGAGCAACTGACGGATGTCGTCGACGTCGCGTCCTGGCCGGTTGGCGCGGAGCTTCATGGCGAGAAGCGCGTCCTTCGAGGCGACCTGGATTATGACGCCGTCTCGGTCGTAGATCGTCTCCCACTCGACAGTTCGACGCCCGAACGTCGGTACGGAATCGGCGTGCTCCACAGCGAAGTTGAACCAGCCGACGCTCCACCCTCGTCGGTCTCCGACGCGCGAGGCCGCGGCGAGAACGGCTTCGTCACTTCCAGGGTTGATGTGAAGGGAATCGAGGTCTCCGGTGGCACGGCGGTCGAAGTACCTGATGACGAGCGCAGCGCCGCCGACGAGTCGGATGCCTGCGACTTCGCCAGCGGCATGAAGCTCGCCGACCAGGTCGCGGAGGCCGGCGATGATGTCGTCGCGGTTCAGGGCGTCAGCCATCAGACGCTCGTCAGCGTGTCTTGCCAGACAAGGACACCACGCTCGAGGAACTCCGTGGGCACGTCGTCGGGCGCCGGGATCGGATCCGCCGGATCGACGTCCAGGGTTCGGGGTACCTGGACCCTCCTGTTCGGGCCGTCGACCCACGCCGGGGTGGGGAGCCCCTCCTCGCGGAGGCGAAGATCCACGAGCGCTGCCAGGGCGGCATCCCAGACGCGGTCACCGGTCGGCTCGGGTTCCGCGAGACCGAGAACCCCGCGTACGAGGCCGTGCTCGGCGTTGAGGTTGTCGCTCAGCTGGATGAACTCGCGAAGCGCGCTGTGCTTGTCGCCCGCTCGCAGGTACCCGCGGATCGCCGCCGCGATGGTCGCCGCGTCGTCCCGTCGCGTCGGTGCGGAGTACAGGCGATAGCCGGCGCCACGGAGGAAGCGTTCGACTGTGCTGAACTCAGCCTCGCGGCCACCTTCCACTCGAGATACGCGGCCTTGATCGACGTTGGTTCGCTCGGCGAGATCCTTCTGCGTGAGCCCGCTGCTCTTCCGCGCAGCGCGCACGAGCACTGATGCGTTGGTCACGTCGCCTCCCCGTAGAAATGTCCTCTGAGCCATATTCTACGTCGGCTGGGATCAGGATGCGACGCCTCAGATCCGGGAAGCCGCGTCCTGTTCGTTCCAGGGCAAAGCAAAACCCCCGCCATGTAGAAGCTAGGCGAGGGTTTCTGGGCTGATTGTAATGATCAGCCGTGTGGCTCCGACCGGCATCGATCCGGTGACCTTTCGATTTTCAGTCGAACGCTCTACCAACTGAGCTACAGAGCCGCGCGGCGATGATGCTGCCGCGTCCTAGACGAAGAGCCCTCTCCGAAGAAAGAGCTCGTCGCACGGAGCGACCCTGACGGGACTTGAACCCGCGACCTCCGCCGTGACAGGGCGGCACGCTAACCAACTGCGCTACAGGGCCATACTGGTGTTTTCAATTGTATCGGATGGAGTGACCCCAACGGGATTCGAACCCGTGCTACCGCCGTGAAAGGGCGGCGTCCTAGGCCGCTAAACGATGGGGCCGAGTCAGTCCCGGGGGACTTCCTTGCCGACGCTCAAGCATAAGGGATCATTCGGGCAAATCGCGAATCGAGGCCGGAACCCGCTTCCCCCGGGCGTGTTCGAGCGGGACCATGGAGGGGCCGGGGATGCCGTTCACGCCGCTCCAGGAGTCTGGTGCTGGTGTGAAAGTTGTTGTTACTGTGGCATCTGTGAAACCGGCGGAAGGGGCCGTGTGAACGACAAGACCACGCAGGATGCGGTACTCGCGGCATCCGCGGACTGCGGGTGTGCGCCCACCCCGACGGAGCGCCGTGCCCTCTTCGGTGACGGCATCAGCCGCCGCGGCGCTCTCGGACTCGGCGCGCTCAGCGTCGTCGCCCTCAGCGCGTTCGGCATCTCGTCTGGCGTCACGGCCGCCCACGCCGCGTCGTACCCGAGCTGGGACGACGTGCAGAAGGCCAAGCAGAACGAGGCCTCCAAGGCTGCTGAGGTGAAGCGCATCGAGGGGCTGATCCAGTCGCTCACGCAGAAGGTCTCCGAGACGCAGGCCGCCGCCGAGGTCGCCTCGACCGAGTTCTACAACGCGCAGCAGGCCTACTTCGCCGCGATCGCGGAGGCCGACTCGCTGCAGGAGAAGGCGGACGCGCAGGCCGCCGTCGCCGACGAGTCCGCCCGCAAGGCCGGTCAGGTCGCCGCCCAGCTCTACCGCAACGGCGGCGACGACACCTCGCTGGAGCTGTTCTTCGCGGGCTCCGCAGCCAACGCCGACGAGCTCCTCGCCCGCCTCGGCTCGATGGACAAGCTCCTCGAGTACAACCAGACCGTCTACAACGACGCGGTCGCCGCGCGGAACTCCGCCCAGTCGCTCAGCGATCAGGCGGTCGTCGCCCGGGACGAGCGCGACCGGCTCCAGAAGATCGCCGAGGAGAAGATGGTCGCGGCGCAGCAGGCCGCCGACGCCGCCCAGGCCGCTCTCGACGAGCAGTCGGCGAACCTCGCCACGATGCAGGCGCAGCTCGCCGCGCTGAAGGACACCACCGCGACCACCGTCGCCGGCTACCAGAAGGGCGTCGAGGAGCGCGAGAAGGAGCGTAAGCGCCGCGAGGCCGCCGAAGCCGCCGCGAATGCCGGCGGCAACAGCGGCGGCGGCGGGACCCCGGGAAGCGGCGGCTGGGTGCGTCCGCATGGCGGTTACCGCAGCTCCGGCTACGGCCCGCGCTCCCAGCAGTGCAACGCCAACGGCTGCTCGTCGAGCTGGCACTACGGCGTCGACCTCGCGAACGGCTGCGGCGCGGCGATCTACGCGGCGCACTCGGGCACTGTCGATGCCGCGTTCTACAACGGCGGGTACGGCAACTACGTCCGGATCCAGCACGGCGGCGGCATCGCGACCGGCTACGCGCACATCAAGCCCGGCGGCTTCGCGGTCCGGAACGGCCAGTGGGTGCGCGCCGGCCAGGTCATCGCGTATGCGGGCAACACCGGCGGCTCCTTCGGCTGCCACCTGCACTTCGAGGTCTACATCAACGGCCGCTACACGAACCCCATCGACTTCATGGCGAGCAAGGGCATCTCCGTCTGACGGACGGCTGGATAGCGGAAGACCCCCGGACGCATGGCGTCCGGGGGTCTTCGCTTCGACAGGCTCAGCGACCCAGAGAGGTCTGCGACCCAGAGAGGTCTGCGACCCAGAGAGGTCTGCCACCCAGAGAGGTCAGCGACCCAGAGAGGTCAGCGCCCCAGAGAGGTCGGCGACCCGGAGAGGGTCCGGTCAGTGGCCCTGCTCGCCGAAGCGGACGATGGCCTCGTCGAGGATGCGCTGCGCCTCGGCGGCGTTGCCCCACTCGTCGACCTTGACCCACTTGTTGGGCTCGAGGTCCTTGTAGTGCTCGAAGAAGTGCGCGATCTCCTTCTTCGTGTACTCCGGCACGTCGTCGATGTCCTGGATGTGGGCCCAGCGCGGGTCCTTGGAGAGCACGGCGACGAGCTTGTCGTCTCCGCCGGCCTCGTCGCTCATCTTCAGTACGGCGACCGGGCGGACCTCGACGACGACGCCGGGGTAGATCTGGTGGTCGAGGAGCACCAGCACGTCGAGCGGGTCGCCGTCCTCGCCGAGCGTGTTGTCGAAGTAGCCGTAGTCGGCCGGGTAGCCGAAGGTCGTGTAGAGCACGCGGTCGAGGTGCACTCGCCCGGTCTCGTGGTCGACCTCGTACTTCACGCGGCTGCCGCGCGGGATCTCGATGACGGCGTCGTGTGCGCCCATGCGTGTGCTCCTCAGGAAGATCGGTTGGATGCCGCGGACCAGCCTACTCGGGGGCCGCGGATCCGACCGTGACGGAGGAGGCGGTGCCCTAGCGTGGAGGGATGCCTTCCCTCGACCCCGCCGTCGCCGAGATCCGCCTCGCCGTGCGCACCGCGCTCGCCGACCTGCCCGAGGGCTCGACCGTCGTCGTCGCGGTGTCCGGCGGTGCCGACTCGCTCGCACTGGCGGCGGCCACCGCGTTCGAGGCCGCGAAAGTCGGGGTGCGTGCGACCGCGGTGACGGTCGACCACGGTCTGCAGCAGGGGTCCGCCGAGGTCGCCGCCGAGACGGGACGCATCGCCGGACGGCTCGGATTGGAGGCGCTCGTCCTCCGCGTCGAGGTCGACGGCGACGGGGGTCCGGAGGCGGCCGCGCGGGATGCGCGCTACCGCGTGCTCCGGGACGCGGCGGGCGAGATCGGCGCGCGGGCGGTCCTGCTCGGACACACCCTCGACGACCAGGCCGAGACGGTCCTGCTCGGACTCGCCCGCGGCTCCGGGGCGACGAGCCTGCAGGGCATGGCGCCGGACCGGGAGGACGACGACGGCCTCCGGTGGCTGCGTCCGCTGCTCGGCGTGCGCCGCGAGACCACCCGTGCGTTCTGCGGCGCGGCGGAGCTGCAGCCGTGGGAAGACCCGCACAACACCGACGACCGCTACACGCGGGTGCGGGTGCGTCGCCACGTGCTCCCGGTGCTGGAGACGCAGCTCGGCCCGGGTATCGCCGAGGCGTTGGCGCGCACCGCCGAGCAGCTCCGGGAGGACGCGGAGGCGTTCGACGAGATGATCCACGAGACGATCGAGGACATCGTCGAGCACGCCGAGGCCGGGATCTCCGTGAGCGTCGCCGCGCTCGCCGCCAACCCGGCCGCGCTGCGCAACCGCATCATCCGGCTCGTGGTCGACAGCGAGTTCGGGGCGAGCCTGAGCCGCGCGCAGACGATCGAGGTCGCCCGCCTCGTGACCGACTGGTCGGGTCAGGGCCCGATCGATCTGCCGGGGTGCGCCGCCGTGCGTCAGGGCGGCCGGATCGTGTTCACCGCCGCGACCCGCTGAATCGCAGGCCGCGGCGGCGTCGCGTTCTACTTCTTGCCGCCGAAGAGGCCGCCCAGGATGCCTCCGAGGTCGATGCCGCCGCCGGAGCCGCTCTTACCGCCGCCGAGGAGGCCACCCAGCACGTCACCCAACCCGCCGCCGGAGCCCGAGTCGCCGCCGCCGAGGATGCCGCCGATGACGTCGCCGATCCCGCCGGAGCCCTCCGCGCCCGCGTCCGCCTTCGCCGTCTTGTCCTTGGTCGCGTTGGCGATGAGACCCATCACGATCGGCGCGAGGATGGGGAGGAGCTTCCCGAAGTCGATGCCCGGGGTCGCCTTCGACTCCGTCAGCTCCTTCGTGACCTCCTTCTCCTTCCCGCCGAGGATGTGGGAGACGATCTTCTCGCCGTCTTCCTGGTCGATGTCGTCGACCGTCGCCGGGCTCGACGCACCGCGGTGCTTGCCGAGGGCCTTCTCGATGGCCGCCGATCCCTCGGAACTCTCCGCGTTCTTGGCCAGCCCGCCGAGCAGCACGGCGCCGCCCTGCTCGACCGCGACCTTGGCCTCGTCGCGCGACACTCCGAGCTTCTGCGCGATGTCGTCGAGGGGGACCTGGCTGAGGATGTCGTGAGTCGCCATGGGGATCTCCTTCCGTCGGGGCGTGCGCCCGCGTCACCGTCAGAGTAGTGCGGCGTCGTCCTGCGGGGGAGGGTACGCGCCCGCGACCGGAGCACACGGTCACGTCACCTAAAATCGATCCATGCGCGCCGCGGAGATCCAGGACGACCTTGCACAGATCCTCGTCACCGAGGAGGAGATCCACGCCAAGCTCGACGAGCTCGCGGCGCAGGTCGCGAAGGATTACGAGGGCAAGGACCTCATCCTCGTCGGCGTGCTAAAGGGCGCGGTCATGGTCATGGCGGACTTCGCGCGAGCGCTGCCGTTCCACGCGCCGATGGACTGGATGGCGGTGTCGAGCTACGGCGCCAGCACGAAGTCGAGCGGTGTCGTGCAGATCCGGAAGGACCTCGACACCGACCTGCACGGCAAGCACGTGCTCATCGTCGAGGACATCATCGACTCCGGCCTCACCCTGAGCTGGCTGCTGGAGAACTTCGAGTCCCGCGGTGCGGAGTCGATCGAGGTCCTGGCGCTGCTGCGCAAGCCGGAGGCCGCGAAGGTCGAGATCGACTGCAAGTACGTCGGCTTCGACATCCCCGTGGAATTCGTCGTCGGCTACGGACTCGACTACGCGGAGCGCTACCGCAACCTCCGCGACGTCGCCGTGCTGGCACCGCACGTCTACAGCTGACGCTTCGACAGGCTCAGCGACCCAGGCGGGCTCAGAAGCCGGGGGGGGTCAGCGACCCGGGTGGGCTCAGCCACCGAGGCGGCAGCGCCGACAGCGTTGCGCCGTGGGTGAACGCACAGCGGCCCCCTAGCACGGAGGCGATACGCTGATCCGACCATGGATGTGAAGAAGCTCACCCGCAATCCGCTGATCTACGTCGCTCTGATCGGCGTGCTGCTCTTCGGCGGATTCCTGCTGATCTCGAACCTCGGTGCGCCGAAGCAGATCACGACGCAGGAGGGGCTCGAGCTGCTCTCCGGCAAGACCGTGACCGAGGTCGTCACCACCGACGGCGATCAGCGCGTAGACATGACGCTGTCGAAGCCGTTCGAGGGCTCCGAGAACGTCCAGTTCTACTACGTCGAGGCCCGCGCCGACGAGGTGGTCTCCGCGATCGATGCGGCCGCGCCGAAGGACGGCTTCAACGACGCCGTGCCGCGCGCGACCTGGTTCGACGGCTTCCTCTCCCTGCTGCTTCCCCTCGTGCTGCTCGGCCTGCTGTTCTGGTGGCTCCTGTCGTCCATGCAGGGCGGCGGCGGCAAGGTCATGCAGTTCGGCAAGTCCAAGGCCAAGCTCGTCAACAAGGAGACCCCGACGGTCACCTTCGCCGACGTCGCCGGTGCCGACGAGGCCATCGAGGAGCTCCACGAGATCAAGGAGTTCCTGCAGGACCCGGCGAAGTTCCAGGCCATCGGCGCCCGCATCCCGAAGGGCGTGCTGCTGTACGGCCCTCCCGGAACCGGAAAGACCCTCCTCGCCCGTGCCGTCGCCGGCGAGGCCGGTGCCCCGTTCTACTCCATCTCCGGATCCGACTTCGTCGAGATGTTCGTCGGCGTCGGTGCCTCCCGCGTGCGCGACCTGTTCAGCCAGGCCAAGGAGAACGCCCCGGCGATCATCTTCATCGACGAGATCGACGCCGTCGGCCGTCACCGCGGCGCCGGCATGGGCGGCGGCAACGACGAGCGCGAGCAGACGCTGAACCAGATGCTCGTCGAGATGGACGGCTTCGACCCGAACGCGAACGTCATCGTGATCGCGGCCACCAACCGTCCCGACATCCTCGACCCCGCGCTGCTGCGCCCCGGCCGCTTCGACCGTCAGATCGGTGTCGACGCCCCCGACCTCAAGGGCCGCCAGAAGATCCTCGAGGTGCACAGCAAGGGCAAGCCGCTGTCGAAAAACGTCGACCTCGAGGTCGTCGCCCGCAAGACCCCCGGCTTCACCGGTGCCGATTTGGCGAACGTGCTCAACGAGGCCGCGCTGCTCACGGCCCGCTCGAACGCGCAGCTCATCGACAACCGTGCCCTCGACGAGGCCATCGACCGCGTGATCGCCGGTCCGCAGCGTCGCACTCGCGTGATGAAGGACAAGGAGAAGCTCATCACGGCGTATCACGAGGGCGGACACGCGCTCGCGGCGGCGGCGATGAACTACACCGACCCCGTGACGAAGATCACGATCCTGCCCCGCGGCAAGGCGCTCGGCTACACGATGGTGCTGCCGCTGGACGACAAGTACTCGGTGACCCGCAACGAGCTGCAGGACCAGCTCACCTACGCCATGGGCGGTCGCGTCGCCGAGGAGCTCGTCTTCCACGACCCCACCACCGGTGCGTCCAACGACATCGAGAAGGCGACCTCGATCGCCCGAAAGATGGTCATCGAGTACGGCATGACGACGCAGGTCGGTCCGGTCAAGCTCGGCACCGAGGGCGGCGACATGTTCGTCGCGCGCGACATGGGCCGTGGCCGCGAGTACTCCGAGAAGGTCGCGGAGCGTGTCGATGCCGAGGTGCGGGCGCTCATCGAGCAGGCGCACAACGAGGCGTACGCGGTGCTCAGCGAGAACCGGGACATCCTCGACCGTCTCGCCCTCGCGCTCCTCGAGGAGGAGACCCTCGACCATAACCGCATCGCGGAGATCTTCACCGAGGTGAAGAAGCTCCCCGAGCGTCCGCTGTGGCTGTCCAGCGAGGACCGCCCGGTCTCGGAGCGGCCGCCGATCGAGGTCCCGAAGAAGGACGTCTCGCTCGCCGCCTCCGTCGAGGCGCCGACGGCCCCGCCGCGTCCGCAGCAGGGCTCCGCCGGAGCGGGCAACCCTCGTCCCGCGACGGCGTGACGTGACCGTCGACAAGGGGCGCGTCGAACGGCTCACCAGGGAACTCCTGGAGGCGATCGGCGAGGACCCCGATCGTCCGGGGATCAAGCAGACGCCCTCCCGGATGGCCGAGCTCTACGCGGAGTTCTTCGCGGGGGTGGGCGAGGATCCCGCCGAACCGCTCGCCCACACGATCAGCGTCACCCGCGGGCCGGCGCCGGACACCCTGCCGTCCGGTGCCGTGCTGCTGCGCGACATCCGCTTCCGCTCGGTGTGCGAGCACCACCTCCTGCCCTTCGCGGGACACGCGCACATCGCCTACCTTCCGGGCGAGCAGGTCGTCGGTCTCGGTGCGCTCGTGCGCGTCGTGGAGATCCTCGCCGCGCGGCCGCAGGTGCAGGAGCGGCTGGGGGAGCAGATCGCCGACACGATCGCCGAGAACCTCGACGCGCGCGGCGTGCTCGTCGTTCTCGATGCCAGCCACGGCTGCGTGACGATGCGGGGCGGACGGCAGACCGAAGCCTCGACCCTGACCATCGCAGCGCGCGGGGTCTACACGGATCCCGTGGCACGCGCGGAGTTGGTGACCCTGATCGGCATGACCGTGCCGGGGGCCGGGACGTCGCGCGCATGACCGGCATCTGGGGCATCGTCAACGTCACCCCCGACTCGTTCAGCGACGGCGGGCGGTACCTCGACGCGGACCGCGCGGTCGCCCACGGCCTCCGTCTGCGCGCGGAAGGAGCGTCCGTCCTCGACGTCGGGGGCGAGTCGACCCGGCCGGGCGCGGAGCGCGTCGGGGTGGACGAGGAGCAGCGCCGCGTCCTCCCGGTCGTCGAACAGCTCGCCGCGGCCGGTGCCGTCGTCAGCATCGACACCCTCAACGCGTCGACCGCCGTGGCGGCCGTCCGCGCAGGGGCGCGCATCGTCAACGACGTCTCCGGCGGACTCGCCGACCCCGACATGCGCGCCGCGGTGGCGGAGTCGGGTGCCGACTTCGCGATCGGGCACTGGCGGGGCTTCTCCGCCGACATGTATGCGAACGCCGACTACCGGCGCGTCGCCCGAGAGGTGGCCGGCGAGCTGCGCGAGCGCATCGGGGAGGCGGCCGCCGCCGGGATCGCGCCCTCCCGCCTGATCGTCGACCCCGGTATCGGGTTCGCCAAGGCCGGTGCCCAGAACTGGGACGTGCTGAGGGGCCTCGACGAGATCGTGGGCCTCGGTTTCCGCGTGCTGGTCGGGACGTCGCGCAAGCGCTTCCTCGCCGACGTGCTGCAGGAGGCGGCCCCGGGCGGTGACGGCGTCTCCGAGGAGCGCCGGGACCTGGCGACCGCGGTGACGAGTGCGCTCGCGATGCGCGCCGGCGCCTGGGCGGTGCGCGTGCACGACGTCGCGGCCACCCGCGACGCCCTCGCGATCACCCGCGCCTGGGAAGGCTGAGTGCGAGGTCGGAGCGTCGCCGTACCCTAGAGGCATGGACTTCCTCGACGAGATCGTGCTGACAGGGCTGACCGTGTTCGGCCACCACGGCGTCTACCCGCACGAGCGGGAGAACGGGCAGGAGTTCACGGTCGACCTCCGGTTGCGGCTCTCCCTCGAACAGGCCGCCGCGTCCGACGAAGTGGCCGACACCGTGCACTATGGCGAGCTCGCGGAGCGGGTGGCCGCCGTCGTCGCGGGGGAGCCGGTGAACCTCATCGAGACCCTGGCCGAGCGGATCGCGGACGTCGCCCTCGGCGACCGCCGCGTGCAGCAGGTGACCGTGACGGTGCACAAGCCGCAGGCACCGATCGCCCTGACCTTCGACGACGTGGCCGTGACGGTGCATCGGACGCGGGCTCCGGAGTCGCTGGAGGACATCACCACATGAGCCGCAACCTCACCCGCCCGCCGGAGGTGCCGGGCCCCCGAGCTCCGCGCCCCGAGACGGTGGCGGTCGTCGCGCTCGGCGCCAACCTCGGAGACCGAGAGGACACGATCCGCGCCGCGGCCGCGCGCATCGGGCGGCTCCCGCTCGTCTCGGACGTGCGCCTGTCGCGCCTGTTCGAGACGGTGGCGCTCCGTGTGGACGGCCCCGATCCGGACGCCCCCGGGTATGTGAACGCGGTGGCTCTGGTGACCACCCGGCTCGCTCCCGAGATCCTCCTCGGCATGCTGCACGCCATCGAGGACGAGAACGGCCGCGTGCGCGGCGAGCGGTGGGGCGACCGCACCCTCGACCTCGACCTCATCGCCTACGGCGACGTCGTCTCGGACGACCCCCGGATCCAGCTGCCCCATCCGCGGGCGGCGGAGCGGCTGTTCGTCCTGGAGCCGTGGCTCGACATCGACCCCGACGCCGAGCTCGTGGGGTGCGGCCGGGTCGCCGATCTGGCGGCGGACCTTCGCGCGCGAGGCGAGGGATGAAGCGCACCTCCGCCGGACTTCTCGCCGTCCTCGCGCTCGTCGGCGCCGGGGCCGGCTTCATCCTCGACCAGATGCTCACGGCGACGGGGCGGGCCACGTTCACGCCGTCCCTCTTCCTCCCGGTGCTGCTCGTCCTCATCGCGGGCGCATCGCTCGGGGTGGCCTGGCCGGTGCGGCGCAGCGTCCGCTCCGGGGTGCGCATCGACCCGTTCCGTGCCCTCCGGGCCGCGACCCTCGCGCGGGCGTCCAGTCTGCTGGGGGCGATCCTGGCGGGCTTCGGGGCAGGACTGCTGGCCTTCCTCCTCACGCGCCCCATCGATCCCCCGATAGGGTCGACTGTGGCCATGGTGGCGCTGATCGCGAGTGCGGTCGTGCTCGTCATCGCCGCTCTCGTAGCCGAACAGTTCTGCACCCTGCCGAAGGATCCTGATGACTCAGAACCCAGAGACCGCGCCCCTGAACCCGGCGGAGGGCACTGACCTCGGCGCCCTCGACCAGGGCACCTACACGGGCCTGCGCACGGCGCGCAACGAGGCCCGCCTCGAGCTCGACGGCACCTGGCACCAGATCTCGCCGCGCTACGTGGTGTCGCAGATCGTGCAGAACGTCATCTTCCTGGCGATCGTCGTGGCGGCGGCCGTCGTGCTGAACATCGTGCTCGAACAGGACTGGGTGTGGATCCCGGCCGGGGTCATCATCCTCATCACGCTCGTGACGCTGGTCATCCTCCCGCGTCAGGCGCGGGCGATCGGCTACATGCTGCGGGCGGACGACATCGTGTTCCGCAAGGGCATCCTGTGGCAGCGCATGATCGCGGTGCCGTATGGCCGCATGCAGCTCGTCGACATCACCCAGGGGCCGCTCGACCGGGCGTTCGGCATCTCCCAGCTCAAGATGGTCACCGCCGCGGCGACCACCGGTGTGCAGATCCCCGGCCTCACCCAGGCGGCGGCCGAGGCGCTGCGCGACACGCTCATCCAGGTCGCCGAGACCCGCCGGACCGGCCTGTGAGCGAGTCGCAGCTCCCCACCGCCGCGCCGGGGCAGACCTCCGCGGGCACACCGTCGACGCACCTCGCGGACGGTGAATGGCACCGGATGCATCCGCTCACGCCGCTCTTCAAGGGCGGCCTGGCGCTCATCATCGTGGGTGGCATCGTGATCGCGAACATGCGCGACCGGGTCATCGCCTGGCTCGTCGGGCAGTTCGCGCCCGAGGAAGCGCACTACGACGACTACACCGGCGGCGACCCGGTGGACTGGGTGCTCGCGAACAACTTCGCGCTCATCGCGCTGCTGGGTGTCCTGGCGCTCGTCGTGGTGCTCGTGGCGATCTTCTGGTTCATCTGGCGCTTCCAGCAGTTCCGCATCACCGGCGACCATGTCGAGGTGCGCAAGGGCATCATCTTCCGTTCCCATCGCCGTGCTCCCCTCGACCGCGTGCAGGGTGTGAACCTCACGCGGCCGTTCCCGGCACGCATCATCGGCCTCGCGAAGCTCGAGGTCGTCGGCGCGGGCACCGACGCGAACGTCGCGCTCGAGTACCTGGCGACGCCACGTGCCGAAGGCGTGCGCGCCGAGATCCTGCGCCTGGCTTCCGGGGCTCGTGCCGCGCGGCACGCGGCGTCGGATCCGCAGGGCGCAGCGACGCCGGGCGGGACCGCTCCGGCTTCCACCCGGGCACAGCTCGTCGGCTCGATGAACGAGGGCGTCAACGGCCTGCTCGCCGGTGTGGACCTGCAGGACGTCGTCCCCGAGAGCGTCGTCAAGATCCCGGCCGGCCGGCTGATCGGCTCGCAGCTCATCTCCGGGCTGCTGTGGCTGGTCTTCTTCGGCGTGATCTTCGCGATCGCGATCGGCAGCACCCTCATCGGCATCCTCGTCGACGGCGATCCCGACGGCGGGATCGTCCTCCTCGGCATCGGTCTCGGCATGGGCGTCCCCATGGTCATCGCCGTGGTCGGTATCACGTGGGCGCAGATCTCCAAGTCGCTGCGCTACTCCATCGCGCCCACCCCCGACGGCGTGCGCATCACCTACGGGCTGCTCACCACCGTCACCGAGACCCTGCCGCCCGGCCGCATCTTCGCGGTCGAGGTGTCGCAGTCCCTGCTCTGGCGGCCGTTCGGCTGGTGGACCATCAAGATCAACCGGATGAGCGGCAAGAGTGCCGCGCAGCAGTCGTCGAGCAGCGGTCAGCAGTTCAACGTCGTGCTTCCGGTCGGCAAGCGTGCGGACGTGGAGCGGGTGCTGTCGCTCGTGCTGCCCGACGTGCCGGCTGAGAGCATCCCCGCGCTGTGGGACCAGGGCGTCGTCGGTCCGACCGACGCCGACCCCTACCGGACGATGCCGCGCCGGGCCTGGTGGCGGCGACCGTTCTCCTGGAAGCGCCACGGCTATACGGTGACGACGGACGGCCTGCTCCTGCGCCGCGGCATCGTGTGGCGCAAGCTCGCGGTCTTCCCGCTCGCGCGTCTCCAGGGCGTGTCGCTGAGCCAGGGGCCTATCGACCGGGCCCAGGGGGTCTCCGGTGCACAGGTGCACACCGTGCCCGGGCCGATCACCGGCCTCCTCTCGGGGCTCGAGCGCGCCGACGCCCTTGCGCTGCTCAACGAGGTCAGCGTCGCCGCGGCCGAGGCGGCGTCCCGCGACCACACCCACCGCTGGAGCGAGCACGCCGCGGCCGGAGTTCCGGTCGCACCGCCCGCTCCGCCGGTGTTCGGCGGTCCTGCGACGCCGACGTCTCCCGCGTTCGGAGGGGCGGCATCCGCTCCGTCCGCTCCGCCGGCTCCGCCCGCTCCGCCCGCGGGCGTTGCGGGGCCGGCGACGCCGCCGCCTCCGGTCCCGCCCGTCCGGACGCCTCCGGTGACGCCGCCGCCGGCGCCTCCGGTCACGGCGCCTCCGGTCGCTCCGCCCTCCGTTCCACCGGTGGCGCCGCCACCGCCGCAGACGGCGGCCCCGTCCGCCCCGCCGGCGCCGCCCGGCTCGGTCGTGCCTCCGACGCCACCGATCCCGCCGGCGCGACCGGACGCGCCGCGCGAGGAGTGAGCGTGGTGCGTGACGGCCGTCTCGGCGTCGGCATCGTCGGCGCGGGGCGTGTGGGCCCTGTTGTCGGCGCCGCGTTGGCCGGAGCCGGACATGCGATCGTCGGGATCACGAGCGGATCGGACGACGAACGTGCGTCCGCGGTTCTCCCGGGCGTCCCGGTGCTGGACACCCAGGAGGTCGTGCGGCGCGCCGAACTGGTGGTCCTCGCGGTCCCCTCCGCCGAGCTTCCGGCCCTCGTCTCGGGCATCGCGGAGCTGGGCGGGTGGCAGATCGGCCAGCTCGTCCTGCACACCGATCCGGCGCAGGGCATCGAGGTCCTGCGCCCGGCGGCGGAGCGCGGTGCCATCCCGTTGGCGGTGCATCCGGCGATCACGTTCACCGGGACCTCGATCGATCTCCGACAGCTGCAGGCGGGATTCGCGGCGGTCACCGCTCCCGCCGCCGTGCTCCCGATCGCCCAGGCGCTGGCTGTGGAGATGGGGTGCGAACCGGTCGTCATCGCCGAGGCCGACCGTCCCGCCTATGCCGATGCGATCGCCACGGCCACGGAGTTCTCCCGCTCGATCATCGGCCAGTCGACCTCGCGGCTCCGTGAGATCGGCGTCGAGAATCCGGGCGGGTTCCTCTCCGCGCTGGTGCAGTCGACCGTCGAGCGGGCGCTGCGCGACGCCTCGGAACCGCCGCCACTCGTCTGATCGGGTGCGGGCGTGTGATCGTGCGCGCAGCGCCGCCAGCCGACCGCTTCCCGGCTCAGCGTCCTCCGGAGAATCCGCCGCCGCCACCGCCACCGGAGAATCCGCCGCCGAACGAACCGCCGCTGCTGGATGATGTGCCGGTGGACGGTGCGGAGTACGTCGCCGCCGCCGTGGAGGAACTCATGAACGCCACGAGCGAGGTGCGAAGCGCGAAGGATGCGGGGTCGCCGATCCAGGATGGGCCGTGCGTCTCCTGGCTGTATGCCGTCTCGAGCACGCGGCCCCACTCCTCCTCCATGCCGAACAGCATCGCGTAGGGGAGGAGGCGCTCGTAGATGTGGATGACGTCCACGCCCTCGTCGGTACGTCGTTCCGCCCCGGTGTAGGACTGCAGCATCCGCAGCCGGTCCTCCTCGGCGACGCGGATGAACTCGCGCACCCCCTGCAGGTGTTCGTACGCCTGTGCTCCCTCCGGAGTCAGGACCGTGTGCCGCGAGAAGGTGAAGAAGCTGGAGGCCGCGACGAGGAGGGCTCCGACGGAGATGGCCAGAAGCGCGGGGCCGGCGGACAACCGTCCGGATGCGACGGCGACGACGGCGACGACGAGACCGGCGACGGCGAGGGCGATCGCCACGGACTGCAGGATGACGGCCGCGCGGCTGCGCACCCTGGTCGTCAGGCCCCGGCGGGCGGCCTCTTCGCGGCCGTTCGTCGTCAGCGCCGTCATCCGCGTTGCGAATGCCTCACTCTCGGCCGGCAGGTCCACGACGCCGTCCGCACCCGCGTGGAGGAAGAGCGCGTCGAGCGCAGCCTGATCGAGGGGACTCGGCGCGCTGCCGTGGGGCCGTCGTCGAAGCCGTGGTGCTCCGGTCGACGTCCCGTCCTCGATGCGCAGCGCGCCGCGGACGGCGAGGTGCACGATCTCGGCAGGGATCACGTTCTCGGCTCCGGGCAGGATCGCGGCGGCGAGGAGGGGCGGCTGGTCGTCGGGGACGTCGTACTGCGCCACGATGATCCCGGTGGCGCGACGCCGACGTCGTGCGGCGCCCACGGCGACTGCCCATCCGACCGCGGACAGACCCACGGCGCCGGCAGCAGCGACGGCAGGCCCGAGATCGGCGACGGCGTCAGGCATGCGGGCAGCGGGCTGAGTCACTGTGCCGGGATCGAAGCCGACGGCCACCGTCACACCGTCCGCGGCGGGCAGAGGCCCGGCTTCGACGTGGAAGGAAGCGGCTTCTCCGTCCGCTATCGGTCCCTCCAGGTCGCAGGGCTCGGTGGATCCGGAGGGGCCGATGTAGCACTTCGTCGCGCCGGTGAGATGGGCGGTCAGCACGGCGTCGAACCGGATGTCGGCCTGGAACGCCTCGATCGGTTGCGTGCTGTCGAGCGGGAGGAGATCCCAGTAGAACTCGTCTGCGGCGTGGGTGCCGGACGGGTCGGGTGCGCTCCCGACGATGATGTCGCGCATCTCGTACTCGATGACGTAGGTGGTGAGGCCGTGGACGAAGTCGTCGTCGCCGGTGAGGATGAAGAGCGTCCCGTCATCCTCGTCGGTCTCATACGGGACGGCGGCTCCGTCCTCATCGGTGACCGCGAGCACCCGGGTGTCGATGTCAGCGTTCTTGTATGCCGTCGCCAGGCCGCGCACGATGCCGCGGTTCTGGTCGGCGTCGGGGAATCGCGCGACGAGCGTCTCCCTCACCTGCATGTGGGCCCGGCCGTCATCGTCGAGCCCGACGTCGTACACCGCGTCCCACGAGGCGTAGGAGAACTCGTCCACATCGGCGGCGGAGACGACGGTGGTCGCGGTCGCCGGGGTCACCGCGACGGCGACTTCCGGCGCGAGGACAGGGACGGTGGCGAGAGCGACGACGGCGCTCGCACGGAGGATCCGAGTGGGGGCCATGCTTCGAGGCTACCCAGCACGCCGCGCGGCGAGGACGTCCCGCGCCATCTCGGTAAACTGGGGAGGACTTCCAAGGAGCCCCGCACATGACTGACGCGCCCGCCGCGCCCGAAACGGCCTCGGCCGCCCCTTCCACCGAAGAGGACATCCACGAGCAGAAGGCCGTCCGCCTCGCCAAGCGCGAGCGTCTGATCGAGAAGCGCTCGGACGCCGGCGGCGGCGCCTTCCCTGTCGCGGTGCCGGTGACGCACAGCATCCCCGCGCTGCGTGCGGAGTACGGCGACCTCGAGCCCGGCGCCGAGACCGGCGTGGTCGTCGGCGTCGCGGGGCGCGTGGTGTTCAGCCGCAACACCGGCAAGCTCTGCTTCGCCACGCTCCAGGCCGGCGACGGCACCCGCATCCAGGCGATGATCTCCCTTGCCAATGTCGGCGAGGAGTCGCTCGCCGACTGGAAGGAGTACGTCGACCTCGGTGACCATGTCTTCGTGCACGGCGAGGTCATCTCCAGCCGCCGCGGTGAGCTGTCGATCATGGCGGACGACTGGACCATCGCGTCGAAGGCGATCCTGCCGCTTCCCAACGCCTACGCCGAGCTCAGCGAAGAGGGGCGTGTGCGCAGCCGCTACCTCGACCTGATCGTGCGTGAGCAGGCGCGGACGACCGTGCGTGCGCGCGCGGCGGTGAACGCGAGCCTGCGGGCGACCTTCGCCGCCCACGGGTACCTCGAAGTGGAGACGCCGATGCTGCAGGTGCAGCACGGCGGTGCATCCGCCCGCCCCTTCGTCACCCACTCCAATGCGTTCGACACCGAGCTCTACCTCCGCATCGCGCCGGAGCTGTACCTGAAGCGCGCGGTCGTGGGCGGGATCGAGCGGGTGTTCGAGATCAACCGGAACTTCCGCAACGAGGGCGCCGACTCGACGCACAGCCCGGAGTTCGCGATGCTCGAGGCCTACCAGGCCTACGGCGACTACAACCAGATGGCGGCCCTCACGCAGGAACTCGTCCAGCAGGCCGCGGTCGCCGTCGCGGGGTCGACCACGGTCACCTGGGCGGACGGCACCGAGTACGACCTGGGCGGCGAGTGGGACCGCATCTCGATGTACGAGTCCCTTTCCGCCGCCTCCGGACGGACGGTCACGCCCGCGGACTCCGTCGACGACCTGATCGCCTTCGCTGAGGCGAACGGGGTCGACGTGCCGCCTCAGGCCACGCACGGGAAGCTCGTCGAGGAGCTCTGGGAGCACTTCGTGAAGGGTGACCTCGTGCGGCCGACCTTCGTCATGGACTTCCCCGTCGACACGTCTCCCCTCGTGCGCGAACACCGGTCCGTCGAGGGCGTCGTGGAGAAGTGGGACCTCTACATCCGGGGCTTCGAGCTGGCGACCGGCTACTCCGAGCTCGTGGACCCCGTCATCCAGCGCGAACGCTTCGTCGAGCAGGCGAAGCTCGCCGCGCGAGGCGATGTCGAGGCCATGCCGATCGACGAGGAGTTCCTGCGGGCTCTCGAGCACGGCATGCCGCCGTCCGGGGGCATGGGGATGGGCATCGATCGACTCCTGATGGCGATCACCGGCCTCGGGATCCGCGAGACCATCCTCTTCCCGCTGGTCAAGTAGAAGCGAGGCGCTCACGCTCCACGCCGCCCGTGGAACGCCCACTCCGGCAGAACGGCGCCGCCCATCATAGTGTCCAGCAGCAGCGCGAGGCTGTACCCGGGATCGATCTCCCTCGCCATGTCGAGGTAGCGACCTGCGTGCGTGGCCCGGCCGAGCGCCCAGGAGAGCCAGGCCGCGACCGTGAGCGGGCCGGGGCGTGCTGCCCGCGGTGCCAGGGCGGTGGCGTGTCGGACGGCGTGCAGCGCCGCGCGGAGGCGCTCCCCGTCCGGCGCCGGGCCGCGGCCGAGGAACACTCGTCCGATGTCGTCGGGCACCGGCGCGCCGGAGGCGGCGAAAGCCAGCTGCGCCTCCATGGTGCGAATGCCCCGACGGTGATCGGTGGCCCACTGGGCGATCGCCGCATCGCGCACCGGCGGACGTCCGAGACACCACACGAGCGCTGCGGTGTCGAACGGCCGCAGACTGTCGTGGTGATGGACCACTGACTCGAGGAAGGCGGGGATGTCGTCGAGGAGCGCGCACGCCGAGATCACCTCCGGCTCTGCGGAACGAGAGGGGTCGGCCTGCCCTGGCGCGAGGGCGGCGTCGAGCCCGCGCAGGATGCGCGCCATCTGGTCCTCCTCCGCGGCGGAGACCGGCGGGAGCCCCGCGCCGGAGAACTGATCGCCGGAGACGTCGCCGAGGGAGGAGGCATCCGGCGGCGGAACGATGTCCGACAAGGGATGCAGCGTCGGATCCTCGTCGTCATACCGGGCCCATCCCTCGGGCGTCACACACAGGGCCTCGACGGTACGCAGCCCCGCTTCCTCGGCACATCCGAGAAGGGTGTCCACCGTCACAGCCTGAGGGAGGACGAGGCCATCGGGCGTCGTCTGGGGTGGTTCATCGGTGTACACGACGACGGCCAGCGCATCCGTACCGGGGACGCGGCCGAGCAACTCGACGGCCGCGGCGGCGTACTGCAGGGGAGGAACGGCGGCGTCGGGCAGATCGAGGCGCATCGCCCCGTCGCTGCGGCTGCCGTGGAACGGGAGGAGGGCGATGCTCTCGTGCGGCGTGAACCCTGCGAGGGCGGGCACGATGCCGAGGAACTGGGCGGAGTCGGAGGCGCGGAGCACGGTTGTCATGAGGAGAGGTTCGCGTGCCCCCGTCTCCGTCGGAGCGGGGACGGAGCGATGTGGACGAGATTCCTGTGAAGCGGCGCCTGTGCACGAGTAGTCGCTCGCGTACGATGGAGGCATGGACAACTTCTGGCTCGCCGCGGCATGGTCGCTCCTGCCGACGGTCGGCGTCAGCATCGTCTTCTTCGTCGTTCTCCGCGGCATCCTCCGGTTCGACCGCACGGAGCGGAAGGTCCACGCGCAGATCGAGGCCGAGGAACGCGCCGCGCGCGGACTGCCTCCGCGGGCCTGAGTCCGCCCCATCCGCTACTGTGAAGCGAGCGCGCCGGGTCCGGCGCGACCCGGGGTGACGACGATCCCCCGGTGTGGGTGAGGGGGCGTGATGACCGCGGAGTCCTGGGGCTGGTGGGTCGCCGCCTTCGTGCTGGTGCTCGACATCATCATCCGCGTCACCGCGATCATCGTCATCCCGCGCAACCGCCGGCCCACCGCGGCGATGGCCTGGCTCCTCGCCGTGTTCTTCATCCCGGTGGTCGGCGTCTTCCTGTTCCTGCTGATCGGCAACCCCCGCCTGCCGCGTGCGCGGCGCCGCAAGCAGGAGCAGATCAACGAGTACATCGCGGAGACCAGCGAGCACCTCCACTTCGGGACGCTCCGGCCGAACGCCCCCGCCTGGTTCGGGCCGATCGTGCAGATGAATCAGCGCCTCGGCGCTCTGCCGCTCTCCGGCGACAACGGCGCGCACCTCATCTCCGACTACCAGGAATCACTGGACGAGATGGCGGAGGCGATCCGCACGGCGCAGGACTACGTGCACGTCGAGTTTTACATCCTGCAGTCCGACGACTCGACGGACAACTTCTTCCGCGCCCTCGAAGAGGTCGCAGCGCGGGGCGTCGCCGTTCGCGTGCTCCTCGACCACTGGGCGAACCGCGGCAAGCCCCGCTACCGCCAGACCATCGCCCGTCTCAACGAGATGGGCGCCGAGTGGCATCTGATGCTCCCGGTACAGCCACTCAAGGGCAAGATGCAGCGCCCTGATCTGCGCAATCACCGCAAGCTGCTCGTCGTGGACGGCAACATCGCCTTCCTGGGATCGCAGAACATCACCGACTCCACCTACAACCTGCCGAAGAACATCCGACGCGGTCTGCACTGGGTCGATCTGATGGTGAGGCTCGACGGACCGGTGGTCTTGAGCGTCAACGCGATCTTCCTCAGCGACTGGTACAGCGAGACCGATGTCGTGCTGGAGGAGATCGACATCTCTCACGCCAACATCGGATCGGGGGACCTGGACTGCCAGGTGGTGCCGTCCGGTCCCGGCTTCGAGGTCGAGAACAACCTGCGCCTGTTCCTCGCGCTCCTCTACGCGGCGAAGAAGCAGATCATGATCGTCAGCCCGTACTTCGTCCCGGACGAGGCTCTGCTGCTGGCGGTCACCGCGGCCGTGGACCGCGGTGTCGAGGTGCAGCTGTTCGTCTCCGAGGAGGGCGACCAGGCGATGGTCTACCACGCCCAGCGGAGCTACTACGAAGCGCTGCTGCGCGCGGGGGTGCGGATCTGGATGTACCGGAAGCCCTACATCCTCCACACGAAGAGCCTCACGATCGACGATGAGGTGGCCGTCATCGGGTCGAGCAACATGGACATGCGCTCGTTCGGCCTGAACCTCGAGGTCTCGATGCTCGTCCGCGGCCAGGAGTTCGTCGCCGAGATGCGCGAGGTCGAGGACAAGTACCGGTCGTTGAGCCGGGAGCTGACCCTCGAGGAATGGATGCAGCAGCCCCTGCGCTCCACCGTGCTCGACAACCTGGCACGGCTGACCTCCGCGCTGCAGTGACCGCGCATTTCGTCAAGCCCCATTTCGGGCGGGGGAACCCGCCGCTAGCCTGAGGGCATGACTCCCCGCAGGCTTGTGATCGCCGTGTCCTCCGCGCTCGCCGCCGCTCTCGTCCTCGCCGGCTGCACGGTCGGTCCCGGCGGAGCGGCACCGCACTCGACGTCCGACCCGTCCAGCGGTCCCGGGAGTGCGGGGAGCAGCGACGACCAGGACGACATGGACGCGACGCTCCTCGATGACGGACGGATGTTCGCCATCGTGAGCTGGGGATCCTCGACGTGCCTGCCCCAGGTCGACGACATCACCGCCGAGGGACAGCGGGTCTCGGTCACCCTCGTCGAGCCGGACGCCGATGGTGCGACGGAACAGGCCTGCACGGCCGACCTCGCACCGCGCGCGAGCCTGGGCGCGCTGCCCGAGGGGGTCGACCCGACGAAGGACATCACTCTCGTCGTGACGTACGGGGACCTGCTCGACGAGATCGACGTCGATGCCGATCCCGACGCCACGGCGACACCGGGATCGTCGACCGAGTATCAGCCTTCGGCCGGCTGGTTCGACGACGGTGGGCTCGTCCTCCTGACCTGGGGATCCTCCAGCTGTGCTCCGGTCGTCGAGTCCGTCGAGGCCGACGGGTCCACGGGGACCGTCACGTTCGTCACCGACGAGAACCAGGTGTGCACCATGGACATGGCGCCGCGGGGCACGGTGATCGAGTTCGCCGAGGACGAGGTCGATGATGATGGTCCGTTCCAGCTGACCCTGGTCGGCGGCGGTCTGGAGGGCACTGTCGACGTGCGCTGAGGAGGCGACTCCTCAGAGGATGTGCACCGGGTGCCCGGTGGGCAGAGCCAGCAGGAGTGCGCCGGGGTCGGCACGGCAGGTGACGCGCACGGCCTCGCCGAACTCGTCGCCGTCGAGCTCGATGGGCGTGGGGGCGGGCGCCGCAGCTTCGGCGCGGGCGCCCCGGAAGTAATGGACGGACGCGTCCGTGCCACGGCGCTCGAGCACGAGCCGTCCGGCACGGAACCGGCGCAGCACGGAGTTGTCCCACCAGATCTTGCGCCAGACGCCGAGCCAGCCGAGGACGCCGGTCGGCTGGATGACCGCGACGTCGAGGGTCGCGTCGGTGATCGACGCGTCGGGGATCAGGGAGATGCCGGCCGGAAGGGTGCCGCAGTTCGCGAACAGGATGCTGTGCACCTTCGTGGAGTGCAGGCGCCCTGTGCCGATCTGGTACACCGCGCGGAAGGGCTTCGCGCGGGGGAGTGACCGGGCGGCGCCGTCGACGTAGGCGATCCAGCCGACGGACTTCTTCAGATCGGCACGGGTGTTCGCGATCATGTCGGCGTCCAGGCCGATGCCGGCGAGCACGACGAACGCATGCTCCTCCTCGCCGCCGTCCTCCCTGGTCATCCGGGCCCAGCCGATGTCGATGGGGTGGTGGAAGTCGCCGAGGGCGGCACGGATCATCTCCGCGGGGTCGGCCAGCGGGAGACCGAGGTTGCGCGCGAGAAGGTTCCCGGTGCCGCTCGGGAGGATCGCGAGTGGCACGCCCGTATTGGCGATGGCTTCGGCGACCGCCCGCACCGTGCCGTCGCCGCCGGCCACGAGCACGACGTCCACCCCGCGCGCGAGCGCTTCCGCCGTCGCTCCCTGCCCCGCGTCCTCCACGGTCGTGGGGTAGAAGGCGGGGTGGTCCCATCCGGCCTCGCGGGACAGGTCGCGGACCTGGGCGCGCAGACGCTTCCCGTCGATCTTCACCGGGTTGTACACGAGCGCCGCCTGCTTCCGAACGGGAGGACTCGTGGTCATGGCGCTACTCTAGACCGGCATCGTCCGAGGAGAGCAGCACGGGTGGAGGGATACCCGGCAGCCCGGTCCCCGGGCGCACACCTCGTAGACTTGCGGCATGATCGACCTCGCACTCCTCCGCGACAACCCGGAGATCGTCCGCCGTTCGCAGGCTGCCCGTGGCAATGACCAGAGCACCGTCGACGTCGCACTCGAGGCCGACCGATCGCGCCGCGCCGCGCTCGCCGCGTTCGAGGAGCTGCGCGCCGAGCAGAACGCGTTCGGCAAGCAGGTGGCGAAGGCGCCCAAGGAGGAGAAGGCGGCCCTCGTCGCGCAGGCCAAAGACCTCGCGGACCGCGTCAAGCAGGCCCAGCACGCGGCGAACGAAGCGGCCGAGGCCGCTGCCACGGCACTCGCGCGGATCGAGAACGTCGTGATCGACGGCGTCCCGGCCGGCGGCGAGGAGGACTTCGTCGAGCTCCGTCGCGTGGGCGAGGTCCCGGCGTTCGACTTCGAGCCGCGCGACCACCTCGAGCTCGGTGAGCTTCTCGGCGCCATCGACATGGAGCGGGGGGCCAAGGTCTCCGGTGCGCGCTTCTACTTCCTGCGCGGGATCGGTGCCCGACTCGAGATCGCGCTCATGAACCTCGCTCTCGACAAGGCGTTGCAGAACGGCTTCGTCCCCCTCATCACGCCCACCCTCGTGCGCCCTGAGATCATGCAGGGCACGGGGTTCCTGGGGGAGCACGCCGATGAGGTGTACCACCTCGACAAGGACGACGACCTCTACCTCGTCGGCACCAGCGAGGTCGCTCTTGCCGGGTATCACAAGGACGAGATCGTGGACCTCGCAAGCGGGGCCCTCCGTTATGCCGGATGGTCCACGTGCTACCGCCGGGAAGCCGGCTCGCACGGCAAGGACACCCGGGGCATCATCCGCGTGCATCAGTTCAACAAGCTGGAGATGTTCGTCTACACCACGGCTGAGGACGCCGAGGCCGAGCACCTGCGCCTCGTCGCGCTGCAGGAGGAGATGCTGACCTCGCTCGGCCTCGCATACCGGGTGATCGACGTCGCCGCGGGAGACCTCGGGTCGAGCGCGGCGCGGAAGTACGACATCGAGGCCTGGGTGCCCACACAGGGCGCGTTCCGCGAGCTGACCTCCACCTCGAACTGCACGACCTTCCAGGCGCGTCGTCTGGACGTGCGCTACCGCCCTGCCGTGGAGGAGGGCGGTACGGCGCCGAAGACCCAGCACGTCGCGACCCTCAACGGCACGCTCGCGACGACGCGCTGGATCGTCGCCCTGCTCGAGACGCACCAGCAGGCGGACGGCTCGGTGCGGGTTCCGGAGGTCCTGCGCCCCTACCTCGGCGGACTCGAGGTGATCCGCCCGCTCGCCGACGAGCAGAGCACCCGGTGACGGCGCCCTGGCTGGTCGGCCTCGACGTCGACGGGACCATCCTCCTGCAGGACGAGACGATGAGCCCCGGTGTTCCTGAGGCCGTGTCCCGCGTCCGCGACGCGGGACACGTGGTGACCATCGCGACCGGTCGCAGCTGGATGGCGACCCGTCGCTACGTGGAGGAGCTCGGCCTCACCGCCGACTACGTGGTGTGCTCCAACGGCGCCGTCACGATGCGCCGCGACGGGGACGACTGGGAGCGGTGGCACGTCGAGACCTTCGACCCGACACCCGTGCTGGCCCTGTTGCGGGACCGGCTTCCGGACGCGCGGTACATGGTGGAGCTCGGCTCGGGGCAGCGGCTGTTCACCGAGCAGCTCGACGACTGGACGCTCGACGGCGGCCGTCAGGTCGACTTCGAGGAGCTCGGGGCCCTCCCCGTCTCCCGGATCGTCGTCGTTTCACCCGGGCACGACGAGGACGACTTCCACCGGCTCGTCGCCGATGCCGGGCTCAACGAGGTCTCGTACGCGATCGGCTGGACGGCTTGGCTGGACATCGCTCCGCAGGGCGTCGACAAGGGCACGGCCCTGGAACGCGTGCGCGACGAACTCGGTCTCGACGCCGCGCGCGTGCTCGTCGCCGGAGACGGACGCAACGACATCGGCATGTTCGGCTGGGCGCGCGGCGGCGGTGGGCGCGCCGTGGCGATGGGTCAGGCGCCGGTCGAGGTGAAGGACGCCGCGGGGGAGATCACCGCCGACGTGGAGCAGGGAGGGCTCGCCAGCGCCCTGGACACGCTTCCAGCGCCCGCCCAGGTCGACGCCGGAGAATAGAACTCGGCTAGACTCGCGCCTGGTCGACAGATGCTTCTGTCGGGAGGGTTGTCCGAGCGGCCGATGGAGCTGGTCTTGAAAACCAGTGGGCAGAGATGTCTCGTGGGTTCGAATCCCACACCCTCCGCTTCCTGAGCGCGGTACCCCCGCCGCGCTGAATCCGAAAGGGCCCGAGTGAGCGACAACACCCGCCGCCGCCGCACCGTCGCGCGACATGGTCAGCTGCGTTCGCCCGGCGCCGTCAGCCAGCTCCTCCGGCTTCTCGCGATCAGCATGGCGGTGGTCCTCGTCAGCGGCATCGGCGTCGCGGCCTACTTCTACCTCGATTTCTCCAGCACCGTCTCGGCGAACGCCGTCGACCTCGACGGGCAGGAAGACGTGCCGCCGGACATCGGAGAGTACAAGGGCGGCTTCAACCTCGTCCTCACCGGCGTCGACACGTGCGAGGACGACTACAAGCAGTACTTCGGCGATCGGTGCACCGGCGGGGATGCCGAGGGCACCCTCAACGACGTGAATCTGCTCGTGCACGTCTCGGAGGAGCCGCGGCGGATCACGGTCGTCAGCTTCCCGCGCGACCTGATGATCCCCATCCCGTCCTGTGAGGACGAGGACGGCAACGCCACCGCCGCGATGAGCAAGCAGCCCCTGAACGTCGCTTACACCGACGGCGGACTGAACTGCGTCGTCCGCACGATATCGGCCCTCACGGACCAGGAGGTGCAGTTCGCCGCCTCCGTGACGTTCGGCGGCGTCATCGAGATCACCAACGCGATCGGCGGCGTCGACGTCTGCCTCGCCAACCCGATCCGCGACCGCTACACGGGTCTCGACATGGCAGCCGGCACGCACACCGTCCAGGGGCTCGAGGCTCTGCAGTTCCTCCGCACCCGTCACGGCGTCGGCGACGGCAGCGACCTGGGCCGCATCGGCAACCAGCAGCAGTACATGTCGAGCCTCGCCCGCAAGCTCATCAGCGGCGAGGTGCTGGGCAACGTGCCGGTGATGCTGAAGCTCGCCAACACGGGCATCCAGAACCTGGAGACGAGCACGTCGCTCGCCGATCCGATGACGATGGTGAAGATCGCTCTCGCCGTGAAGTCGGTGCCGTTCGAGGACATCGTGTTCGTGCAGTACCCGACCCTGGAGGACTGGGACGACCCGAACAAGGTCGTGCCGAACGACGAGGCCGCCGCGGCGCTCTGGGACGCGATCGAGGCCAACGCCCAGCTGCAGATCACGCACGAGAACACCAGCAACGACGGTGTCGTCGTGCAGGAGCCGACGACACCCACCGAGCCCGCCGAGCCCACCACCCCGACGCAGGAGGCGACGCCGACCCCGACGACCGCTCCGGACGTCGTGGCGCTGCCCGATTCGATCAAGGGCAACTCCGCCGCGCAGCAGACGTGCTCGAACGGCAACGTGCGCTGATCAGCGCTCAGGCGCTCCGCGGGCGGTAGACCGTCGGCGGGTGCGTCGTCGCCACGAGGGCGCGAAGCTCCGAGAGCTCGGCAGGCGCCGCGCCGAGCGCCCGCGCCTGCACGAGGACGTTGCCGAGGGCCGTCGCCTCGACGGGGCCGGCCAGGACGGGAACCCCGGTGCGGTCCGCCGTCGCCTGGCACAGGAGCCGGTTGAGGGACCCGCCCCCGACGAGGTGGATGACGTCGACGGGGTGCCCGGCGAGACCGCCCGCCGTCCGGACGGCGTCGGCGAACGCGGTGGCGATGCTCTCCACGACGAGCCGGACGAACGCGGGACGCGAGGCGGGGACGGTGGTGCCGCGGGAACGCAGGAGATCGCTGATACGCGCAGGCATATCGCCGGGGGCCGAGAGCGCGGGGTCGTTCGCATCGAACACCCCCGACGGCGGCGCCGCGGCAGCAGCTTCGGCGAGCAGCCCCGACAGGTCGATGGGCGCTCCGTCCTCGTCTTCCCAGGCTCGCACGGTCTCGCTGAGGAGCCAGAGTCCGGTCACGTTGTGGAGGACGCGGAAGCGGTCGTCCACGCCGCGTTCGTTGGTGAAGTTGGCGTCCCTCGCCGCCGCCGTGAGGATCGGCTCGACCCGCTCGACCCCGACCAGCCCCCAGGTGCCGCAGGAGATGTACGCGGCACGGGGTGAGGTCATCGGGACGGCGACCACCGCCGAGGCGGTGTCGTGCGAACCCACGGCGATCACCGGCAGATCCGCGCCGATGCGCTCCGCGACCTCGGGGCGCAGCCGACCGATGACCGTGCCGGGGTCGACGAGGTCCGGTAGGAGGGAGGCGTCGATGCCGAGGCGGGTCGCGAGCGCCCGGTCCCAGGTGCCGGACTCCACATCCAGCAGCCCCGTCGTCGAGGCGTTGGTCCGTTCGGCGACGCGGGCGCCGGTGAGGAGGAAGGCGAGGAGGTCCGGGATGAGGAGCGCGGTGTCGGCGTCGTGCCTGAGTTCGTCCGCCCGGAGCTGGTAGAGCGTGTTGAACGGGAGGAACTGCAGGCCGTTGCGCGCGTGGAGTTCGTCGAACGGGACGAGGGCGTGCACCTCGGCCACCCCTCGAGCGGTGCGATCGTCACGGTAGTGGAACGGCTCCGCGAGCAGCTCTCCGGCGCGGAGGAGGCCGTAGTCGACGGCCCACGAGTCGATCCCGATCGACTCGATCCCCGGTTCCCGGCTGACCGCTTCGGCCAGGCCGTCGAGCACATGGGCGACGAGCGCGTCGAAGTCCCAGTGCAGACCGTCGGCGCGGGCGACCGGGCCGTTCGGGAAGCGGGAGACCGGCTCGAGCTCCAGGACGCCCGGCCCCACCCGGCCGATCATCACGCGGCCGCTCGTGGCGCCGAGATCCACCGCCGCGACCGCACGGACGTGTCGTGCGGTCGCGGGCGAGCGGTCGTCGGTCATCGCAGGAACGCCGCGGCGACGCCGGAATCGACGGGGATGTGCAGACCGGTGGTCCGGCTCAGCTCGGGACCGGTCAACACGAAGACGGCGTCCGCGACGTTCTCCGGCACGACCTCGCGCTTGAGGATGGTGCGGTTGGCGTAGAACTGGCCCAGGTCTTCTTCCTTGACGCCGTACGTGGCCGCCCGGTTCGCTCCCCACCCGGAGGCGAAGATGCCGGAACCGCGGACTACACCGTCGGGGTTGATGCCGTTGACCCGGATGCCGTGCTCGCCGAGTTCCACCGCGAGCAGTCGCACCTGGTGCGCCTGGTCGGCCTTCGTCGCCGAGTACGCGATGTTGTTCGGACCGGCGAAGACGGAGTTCTTGGAGGAGATGTAGATGATGTCGCCGCCGAGTCCCTGATCGATGAGCACCCGGGCTGCCGCCTTCGAGACGAGGAACGAGCCCTTCGCCATCACGTCGTGCTGGAGATCCCAGTCCTTCTCGGTCGTCTCCAACAGCGGCTTCGACAGCGAGAGACCCGCGTTGTTCACGACGAGGTCGAGGCCGCCGAACGCGAGCACCGCCTCGTCGATCGCCGCCTGCACCGCGTCGGCGTCGGCGACATCGGCGGCCACGCCGATGGCGACGTCCTCGTTCCCGAACTCGGCGGCCGCGGCTCTGGCCTTGTCCAGGTCGAGGTCGGCGATGACGACGCAGGCGCCCTCCGCGGCGAGGCGCGTCGCGATGGCCTTGCCGATCCCGCTCGCGGCACCGGTGACGAGGGCGATGCGGCCCTGGTGGGATTTCGGCTTCGGCATCCGCTGCAGCTTCGCCTCCTCCAGCGCCCAGTACTCGATGCGGAACTTCTCCGCGTCGGAGATGGGGGTGTAGGCCGACAAGGCCTCGGCACCGCGCATGACGTTGATCGCGTTGACGTAGAACTCTCCGGCGACCCGTGCGGTCTGCTTGTTCGCTCCGTACGAGAACATCCCGACGCCGGGCACGAGGACGATGAGTGGATCCGCACCTCGGATCGCGGGGGATTCGGCGGTCGCGTAGGCGTCGTAGTAGGCCTGGTAGTCGGCGCGGTAGGCGGCGTGGAGCTCCCGCAGGCGTTCCGTCTGCTCCTCCAGGGTCGCGGTGGTGGGCAGGTCGAGGAGGAGCGGCTTGACCTTGGTGCGCAGGAAGTGGTCGGGGCAGCTCGTGCCGAGAGCGGCGAGGGCCGGAGCCTTCTCGGAGGCCAGGAAGTCGAGGACCACGTCGCTGTCCGTGAAGTGGCCGACCATCGGCTTGTCCGTCGACGCGAGCCCGCGGATGGTGCCGGCGAGGGCGGCCGCCCGTGCGCGGCGCTCCGGCCCCGGCAGGGCCTCGAAGCCCGATCGCGTGCCGCCGAACGGTGTGGGGGAGCCGTGCTCCGCGATGTGGGCGGCGGCGGTGTCGATCATCCACCGGGAGTTCGCCTCCGCCTCCTCCGAGGTGTCGCCCCACGCCGTGATGCCGTGGCCGCCGAGGATCGTGCCGATGGCCTGCGGGTTCTCCGCCTTGATCTGCGCGATGTCCAGTCCGAGCTGGAAGCCGGGGCGGCGCCACGGCACCCAGACGACCCGATCGCCGAAGATCGTCGTCGTGAGCTCCTCGCCGTCGGCCGCGGTGGCGATCGCGATGCCCGAGTCGGGGTGGAGGTGATCCACGTGCGGGGCGTCGACCAGGCCGTGCATCGCGGTGTCGATCGAGGGGGCGGCGCCGCCCTTGCCGTGCAAGCAGTAGTCGAACGCGGCGACCATCTCGTCCTCCCGCTCGACCCCCGGATAGACGTCGACGAGCGCGCGCATACGGTCGAGGCGGAGGACCGCGAGGCCGGCCTCGGTCAGGGTGCCGAGATCACCGCCGGAGCCCTTCACCCAGAGGAGCTCGACCGGCTGCCCCGTCACCGGGTCGGTCTCGGTGCCCTTGGCGGAGGTGTTGCCGCCCGCGTAGTTCGTGTTCTTCGGGTCGGCGCCCAGGCGGTTGCTCCGCGCGATCAGTTCGGCGGCGGTGGGGTTCGTCATGTGAGTCCTCGGTTCGTGAGTGAAGATGCCCGGTCGACGCCGGAGAGTCAGGGGAGTTGCAGGATCCGAGCCGCGAACCGATCGATCGTCGCGGCGAAGGCGGATTCCTCGGGGCGATTGAGGTGGCCGTGGGTGGTGCCCGGCTCGACGACTACTTCGACCTCGACGCCGGCAGCGGCGAGGGAGCGGGCGAACGCCTCGCCGGATACTCGGAGCTCGTCGGTCTCGTCGTTGACCATGATGGTGGGCGGGAAGGAGGAGAGTGCTGCGGGCTCTGCGGTGCCGGGGACGGCATAGACGTCCGCCGTGTCGGGGTCGCTCCCGAGGTAGTTCTCGTACATGCCGCGCACGAAATCGGGGGTGAACACGTCCGCGGAGGGATCTCCGTCGAGCAGGGCACGCAGCTCCGGGTCGGGAGCGGCCTGCACCGCTTGCAGGGTCGGGTACGCGAGGACGGCGAGTGCGGGCACGGCGCCGCCCTCGTGCGCGAGGCGGAGCGCCGCGCCGGTGGCGAGGTTGCCGCCTGCGCTGGCTCCGCCGATCGCCCAACCTCGCGACGCGACGTCCGACGTGGCGGCCCAGCGGAACGCGGAGACCATCTCGTCGTGCGGGACGGGGTAGTGCACGCCGCCGCGCTTCTCCGCGCCGAGGCGTGCGCTCCACTCGGCTGTCATCGGGGCGAGGGCGTAGTCCACGCTCATGACCGCGATTCCGCGATCTGCGAACGCCCGTGCGACGGCGTCGGCCTCCGGCATGTCGATGTCCCCGCCCGCGAATCCGCCGCCGTGAGCCCACACCAAGCCGTGGCCGCTCGGCGACTCCGGGGAGTAGACGCGCACGCGCAGCGGCCCGTGCGGCCCGTCGAAGACGTGATCGTGGATGTCGTGCGCGCTCATACGCTCAGGCTCCCCAGCCCGCCTGCACGCCACCCACGCGCTCCTCCGCGATCTGCTGCCCGTACCCGGAGGCCGCGTACGCCGCCATCGGGTCCGCGGGCAGCCCGCGCTCCTCTCGCCACGCGGCCAGGGCCGGGCGGACGTCGGTGGAGAAGGCGTCCATGAAGACGGCGTTCGCCGCGAGCACGTCGCCGCTGCGCTGGGCGGTCGCCAGCGCTTCGCGGTCGACGAGCAGGGCGCGCGCGGTCATCTCCTGCACATTCAGGACGGAGCGGATCTGCCCGGGGATCTTGTCCTCGATGTTGTGGCACTGGTCCAGCATGAAGGCCACGTCGGGGTTGTTCAGCCCGCCGCCCCGGATCACCTCGAACAGGATCCGGAACAGCTGGAACGGGTCGGCGGCACCCACGATGAGGTCGTCGTCCGCATAGAAGCGGGAGTTGAAGTCGAACGAGCCGAGCTTGCCGAGGCGCAGGAGCTGCATCACGATGAACTCGATGTTGGTGCCCGGCGCATGGTGGCCGGTGTCGAGGCAGACCATCGCCTTGTCGCCGAGGGCGGTCACCTGCACGTAGGACGTCCCCCAGTCCGGGACGTCGGTGTGGTAGAACGCCGGCTCGAAGAATTTGTACTCGAGCACGAGGCGCTGGTGGTCGCCGAGACGCGCGTAGATCTGCTGCAACGAGTCGTGAAGGCGATCCTGGCGTCCACGCAGGTCGGCCTGACCCGGGTAGTTAGACCCCTCGGCCAGCCAGATCTTCAGGTCGCGGCTGCCGGTGGCGTCCATGACGTCGATGCAGGCCAGGTGGTGGTCGATGGCCTTGCGCCGCACGGCCGCATCCTCGTGGGTGAGGGCGCCGAACTTGTAGTCGTCGTCTTGGAAGGTGTTGGAGTTCACGGTGCCGAGGGCGACGCCGTGGTCCTCGGCATGCCGGCGCAGATCGTCGAACGAGTCGACCAGATCCCACGGGATATGCAGCGCCACGGTGGGGGCGAGCCCGGTGTGGGCGTGGACCTGCGCGGCGTCGGCGATCTTCTCGTACGGGTCACGGGGCGTGCCGGGAGTGCTGAACACCTTGAACCGGGTCCCGGAGTTGCCGAACGCCCAGCTGGGCAGCTCGATGCTCTGCTTCTCGAGCGCGGCGAGGATGTCGGGGGTGAGGATGCTCACGATGCACGGCCTTCGTTGTCGGTGGCGGGTGTGGCGCTCTCGCCGGCGGCGGCGAGCTGGTCTTCGAGGTGGAACACCTCGGTGAGAGGGGTGGCGGCCTGATCGGGACGGCCGTCGAGGCCGAGGAAGAAGGGGGCCATCTCGGCCTCCCAGCGTGCGGCGACGGGGGAGGCGGCGAGGTACGCCTGCGCAGCCGCGTCGTCATCGGTCTCGTAGTAGCCGAAGAGCACGCCGCCGCTTCCGAGGAAGAGGCTGTAGTCGCGTCGTCCGGCGGCCGCGATCTCGCGGAGCATCTCCGGGCGTACCGGTGTGTGACGGGCGAGGTACTCGGGCAGCAGCTCGGGCTTCACCTGGAGCTGGAAGGCGACGCGGGTCATGCGATTCCTCTCGGGGTCCGGCCGGCGCCCGCAGGGAGCGCCGGCCGGAGGGCGACTCAGAAGTCGAAGTCGCCGATGTTGTCGGCGTCGAACACGAACGGGTCGCCCAGCAGGACGACGCCGTCGGCGCCGACGGTGTACTCGCCGAGGTCGACGGCCTCGAAGGTGTCGCCCTCTTCGCCGGTGATGTCGCCGGCGATCAGGGCCTGGGCGGCGTAAGCGGCCAGGTAGCCGAGGTCGGCCGGGTTCCACAGCGCGAAGGCGGTGACGGTGCCGTCCTCCACGTACTCGCGCATCTGGTTGGGGGTGCCGAGTCCGGTCAGCGCGACCTGGCCCTTGAAGTCGGACGTCGACAGGTAGCGCGCCGCAGCGGCGATGCCGACCGTGGTGGGCGAGACGATGCCCTTGAGGTCCGGGTGGGTCTGCAGCAGCGCGGCCGTCTTGTCGAACGACGTCTGGTCGTCGTCGTCGCCGTAGACCGTCTCGACGATCGTGATGTCGGGGTACTCGCTGGCGACGTACTCCTCCATCAGCTCGATCCAGGCGTTCTGGTTCGTGGCGTTGGCCGACGCGGAGAGGATGGCGATCTCCCCGGCGCCGCCGATCTGCTCGGCGATGAGGTCGATCTGCACCTTCGCGATGCCCTCGGAGTCGGCCTGGTTGATGAACAGGTCGCGGCAGTCGGTGTTGGTGTCGGAGTCGAAGGTGACGACCTTGACGCCGGCGTCCCTGGCCTCGTTCAGCGCGTCGCAGATGGCCTGCGGGTCGTTGGCCGAGACGACGAGGGCGCCGACACCCTGCTGCGTGGCCGTGTTGATGTAGCTGACCTGGGCGTCGGGCGTGGCCTCGGCAGGGCCGACCTCGGAGAACGTGCCGCCGAACTCCTCGACGGCTTTCTTACCGCCCTCGCTGGACGTGTCGAAGTACGGGTTGCCGAGGTTCTTGGGCAAGAAGGTGATCGAGGCGTCCGCCCCGTCGCCGCCGCCGTCTCCTCCGCCGTCGGTGGAGCCGGCGCAGCCGGTCAGTGCGACCGCCGCCGCCACCGCGAGGGCGGCGAAGGCGGTGACACGCTTGCGTGCAAACGTCATTGTTCGTTCCTTTCGTCGGGAGATGCCGCGGATGCGGCGTCCATCGGTGCCTTCGTCGCTGTGGCGGCACCGGCGGGGGGTCTGCCCGGTCGGCGGCGTGCCTTCTGCAGCCAGGCCAGGAAGCTTGCGGCCACCACCGAGATCACGAGGAGCGTGCCGGTGATGATGTTGATGACGTCGGAGGTGACGTTCACCAGGCGGAGTGCACTCGCGAGCGCCCCGATGAGGAAGGCGGCGGCGATGACGCCGTAGATCTTGCCGCGACCGCCGAACACCGACACCCCGCCGAGCACGACGGCCGCGATGACCTGGAGCTCGAGGCCGGTGGCGTTGTCGCCGCGGGCGCTGCCGTAGCGGAGCGTATAGAAGATGCCGGCGAACGCGGCGACCCCTCCGGACAGCACGAACAGGATGAGCTTCGTGCGCTCGACGTGCACACCGGAGAAGTGCGCCGCGTCCTTCGACAGACCGATCGCGTACACCCCGCGGCCGAACGGCGTGAAGTGCAGCAGGATCGCGAAGACCGCGACGAGCAGGAGGAACGGGATCGTGATGACGGGGATCGGGGTGCCCGCGATCTTCGCCTTGGCGAGAGCCGTCCAGAACTCCGGGAAGTCGGTGACGGCGGCCGTGCCCAGCAGCCCGACGGCGAGGCCGCGGAAGAGGGCGAGCGTGCCGATCGTGACGGCGAGCGAGGGTAGTCCGACGACGGTCACGAGGAAGCCGTTGAACGCTCCGCCGACCACGCCCACGACGAGCGCGGCGAGCGCGGCGAGCTCGAACGGGAGCCCCGCCTGCACCAGCGCGCCGGTGACGACGCTGGACAGCCCGACCATGCTGCCCACCGAGAGGTCGATCTCGCCGGTGATCATGATGAGGGTCATCGGCAGGGCGATCAGGAGGATCGGCGCGATGTCGAGCAGCAGGTACGTCAGCGTGATGGGCTGTCCGAACCCGCGGATGCTGGAGGCCGAGACGACCGCGACGAGCAGGAGCAGGCCGACGATCGCGGCTTCGCGCGTGAGCAGGAGCCGGCGCCACAGGGGCTTGTCGTAGTCGCGGATGACGCGGGTGGTCGCGGTGGCGGTCGCGGTGGTCATGATTCGTCCCTCGCCTCGATGAGCCGCCGTCTCTGCCGCACCGCGAGCACGCGGTCGAGCACGATGGCGCCGATGATGAGCAGGCCGACGACGGCACGCTGCCAGAAGTCGGGGATGCCGAGGATCGGCAGTGCGCGGTTGATGGTCAGCAGCAGCACGGCGCCGATCGCGGCGCCCCACACCGAGCCGATGCCGCCGGTGATCGCGACGCCGCCGATGACGGCCGCGCCCACCGCGTCCAGTTCCCATCCCGCTCCCGCCTGGGAGTTGATGGTGCCGTACCGGGCCGCGTAGAAGACGCCGGCGAGTCCGGCGAGAGCTCCCGACAGGACGAACGCGGTGAGCACGCGGCGGGTGACGCGCAGGCCGTAGAGCTCGGCCGCCGCGGGGTCGGAGCCGATCGCGTAGAACTCCCGGCCGCCGCGGGTGTTCTTCATGTACCAGGCGGCGACGGCGAGTACGAGGACCGCGACGATCGCGAGGATCGGGACGCCGAGGAGCTGCCCTGTGCCGAGGGCGAGGAAGTCGCGCGGCATGTCGGAGGCGTTCACGCGGTCGCTGCCGGTCCACAGCACGTTGATGCCGCGGTAGGCGTAGAGGGTGCCGAGGGTGATCACCATCGCCGGCACCTTGGCGTACGCGACGAGCGCGCCGTTGACGAGGCCGAGGAGGGCGCCGAGCACCACGGCGGCGACCACGACCAGGACGATCGGGATGCCGGGGATGTCGATGAAGAGCCGACCGGTCAGGTACGCGGTCAGACCCATCACGGAACCCACGGACAGGTCGACGTTGCGCGTGATGAGGACGATGGCCTGTCCCACCGCGACGAGCACGAGGATCGACGGCGTCAGCAGCAGGTCGCGCCAGCCGTCGGCGCTGAACAGGAACTTCGGGTTGTTGAGGGTCGCGGCGGTGACCACGAGCACGAGGGCGAGGAGGATGCCGAACTCTCGGGCCCTGCCGAGACCGGAGATGCGCTTGGTGAGCGCGGAGACGGGGATGGCGGTGGTCACGAGCTGAGCTCCGATGCGTGCGTCGCGGCGAACATGACGTTCTCGGAGGTGGCCTCCGAGCGGGGGATCTCGGCCGTGATGCGACCCTCGCGCATCACGAGCACCCGGTCGGCCATGCCGAGTACCTCGGGCAGCTCGGACGAGATCATGAGGATGCCCATGCCCTGACCGGCGAGCTGGGACAGCAGGCGGTGCACCTCGGACTTGGTGCCGACGTCGATGCCGCGGGTGGGCTCGTCGATGAGCAGCACCTGCGGCTGCGTGGCGAGCCACTTCGCGAGGACGACCTTCTGCTGGTTGCCGCCGGAGAGCGTCGCGGCGACGGTGTCCAGGGCGTGCGTCTTCACCTCGAGCCGCGAGGCCCACTCCCGAGCGGCGCGGTTCTCCATCGCGGTGGTGAGCAGGCCGAGGCGGGCGAGACGCCGGCGGATCGCGAGGGTGATGTTCCCGCCGACGCCGGCTTCGATGACGAGGCCCTGCTTCCGGCGGTCCTCGGGGACGAGGGCGAGACCGGCGCGCATCGCGTCCACCGGACGGCGGGCGCGGATGCGGCGGCCCTTCATGCGCACGCTGCCCTCGCGGTACCCGTCCACGCCGAAGACCGCGCGGGCGACCTCGCTGCGCCCGGCGCCGACGAGGCCGGCGAGCCCGACGATCTCGCCCGCACGGACGGAGAACGAGATGTCGTGGAAGAGGCCGGGGCTCGTGAGCCCCTCGACCTCGAGCAGCGGCTCGCCGATCGTCGCCTCCTGCTTCGGGAACAGCTCGGACACCTCGCGGCCGACCATCTGGTGCACGAGTTCGTCGACCGTGGTGTCGGCGATGGCCGAGGTCGCGATGTACGCGCCGTCCCGCATGACCGTCACGGTGTCGCAGAGCGCGAACACCTCGTCGAACCGGTGTGAGATGAAGATGAGGCCGCGTCCCTCATCGCGCAGGCTCCGGGCGATCGCGAACAGCCGCTCCACCTCCACGCCGGAGAGCGCCGCGGTGGGCTCGTCCATGATGAGCAGCGTGGCTTCGAGGGAGACCGCCTTGGCGATCTCGATGACCTGCTGATCGGCGATCGACAGGCCCTCGGCGGGGCGGTCGGGGTCGATGGTGACGCCGAGGCGGGTGAAGAGGCGCTCGACCTCGTGGCGCATGGCCTTGCGGTCGATCCGCCCGAACCGCCCGGTCGGCTGGCGCCCCATGAAGATGTTCTCGGTGACGGAGAGATCGGGGAAGAGCGTCGGCTCCTGGTATATGACCGCGACGCCGGCGGCCTTCGACTGCGCGGTCGAGGTGAAGTCGACCTCCTCGCCGCGGAGGCGGAAGACCCCGCCGTCGCGCTGATAGAGGCCGGCGACGATCTTCACGAGCGTGGACTTGCCGGCCCCGTTCTCGCCGACGAGCGCGTGGATGGAGCCGGGGTGGACGGCGATGGTGCCGGAGCGCAGGGCGATCACCGACCCGAACGCCTTCTGGACGTCGGCGAGCTCGAGCACGGGCGCCGTCGTGGGTGAGGACATCATTTCTCTCTCCATTGAGGGAATGAATCGTTTCAAACCCTGATGCAGATGAGACTAGGGGCTGTGTTGACGCGTGTCAATACGACATGAGAGTCTGAGGCGATCCCCGCGGATGAGTCGTTTCAGCGGCGGGAACCGGAGGGAGGGCGCGATGGCCGTCAGCGTGCGGGAGGTCGCCGAGGACGCGGGTGTCTCCGTCGGGACCGTATCGAACGTGCTCAACCGGCCGGAGAAGGTGGCCGCGGAGACCGTGGCGCGTGTGCAGGCATCCATCGACCGTCTCGGGTTCGTGCGCAACGATGCGGCGCGGCAGCTCCGGGCGGGGCGCAGCCGGACGATCGGCCTCGTCGTGCTCGACATCCGCAACCCGTTCTTCGCCGAGGTCATCCGCGGAGCCGAGGAGCGCGCCGACCAGCACGGACTCTCCGTCCTCGTCGCCAACAGCGACGAGAAGCAGGAGCGGGAGGCGATGCATCTCGATCTCTTCGAGGAGCAGCGGGTGACCGGCGTGCTCGTCACTCCCGTGGCGGAGTCCCTGCCGCGGTTGGTGCGGATGCACGAGCGCGGGACGCACGCGGTGCTCGTCGACCGGGAATCGCAGGATGAGCGGTTCGCCTCGGTCGCCGTCGACGACGTCGAGGGCGGCCGCATCGCGACCGAGCACCTGTTGGCGGTCGGTCGTCGACGGATCGCCTTCGTCGGCGGGCCGGTCGCGCTGCGCCAGGTCTCCGACCGCCTGAGCGGCGCGCAGGCCGCGGCGGCCGCGGCGGGGATCGGCCTGGAGTTCATCCCGACCTCCGCGCTCACCGTCGAGGAGGGGCGCCGCGCCGGCGCGCAGATCCTCGACCGCGCCCCGCGGGATCGGCCGGACGCGGTCTTCGCGGCGAACGACCTCCTGGCCCTGGGGCTCCTGCAGAGCCTGGTGATGACCGGGGATGCCCGGGTCCCCGAGGACATCGCGCTCGTGGGCTACGACGACATCGACTTCGCGGCGGCCGCCGTGATCCCGCTCAGCTCGGTGCGCCAGCCGGCCGCGCTCATCGGCTCGACCGCCGTCGACCTGCTGCTGAGGGGACAGGACGAGGTGGCACCGGCGCCGGAGCACGTGCTGTTCCGGCCGGAGCTCGTCGCCCGTCGCTCGACGACCGGGGAGTGACCGTCAGGCCGGTGTCGGTGTGGGGCGCTGGGCGCTCGCACCCCGCATGATGCGGGCGACGGCGGTGATGAGGAAGAGCTGCCCGGTGATCCCCTCGGCGACGGCCACCGCCTGCACGCCCGGTCCGACGGGGACGAGGTTCCCGTAGCCCGTCGTGGTCAGTGCCGTGAAGGAGAAGAAGAGCTGATTGCCGAGCGAGTCGCTCGCGGCATCCCCGAACAGCGGTGTCGGCAGCAGCAGCGACAGCAGGTTGTAGACGAAGGCGAAGAACATGCCGACGAGGATGTACGCGGTCACCGCGGCCAGGAGCGCCTCGACGTCGAGGCCTCGGCGGGTGACCTGGTGCGCGATGATGGCCCACGGCGCGACCAGCAGCGCGAGCATGGAGGCGGCGGACAGGGCGACGGCGAGGGCGGGGCTGTCCGTGGCGAAGAACGCCGCGAGGAGGGCGGCCAGGCCCGCGGCCGAGAGCACGACCCACGACACCCGCTGCACGAGGGCGTGCGCCCTGGTCACGCGGAACACGATCGCGACCGTGACCAGCATCGCGAGGAACGCCCAGGGGCTGGGGACCGTGCCGGGCTGGGCCGCACACAGCCCGTACGACACGATGAGGAGGGCGAGCACCGCGGCATAGCCCAGGGCGCCGCGCCTCGGGTCGGCCGGGGCGGCGAACCCCGCGCGGACGTGCGCTCCCGATGACTCGGACATGGCGACTCCTCTCGCGTCCGCGGGGCCGGACCCTCGCAACGTGCGGCCAGTATCGCAGGGCGACCGGGCCGCTCCGGGGAGCATCCGACACCGGCGGTTCGTGACCACGCGTCGGACCCGTTATGATGGTGGGGTGCATCCGTGCTCTCGAGCCGGATGCCTGGAGACGTCGCATAGTCCGGCCTAGTGCACCACCCTGCTAAGGTGGAGTCCCCTTACGGGGACCAGGGGTTCAAATCCCCTCGTCTCCGCACAGAGAAGCCCCGACGAGTCCGCTCGCCGGGGCTTTCGTGTTCTCGCGTGCGGGCGGGCCCTCCTCACGCCTTCGCCCCCGGCGCCCAGGTCGGGTCGGGGGAGAGCGCGGCGGAGATCTTCCGGCTGGCTGCGCCGAGCTGCCGGGCCTGCGCCGGGGTCAGGGTGTCGAAGACGACGCGGCGGATGAGGGCCTGGTGTGCGGGGGTCGACTCCTCGACCTTCCGGTGGCCCGCGTCGGTGAGGGTGCCGAGGGTGAAGCGCCCGTCCTCCGCATCGACCTCGCGCCGGATCCAGCCTTTCGCCTCCAGGCGGGTGACCGCACGGGAGAGCCGGGACAGTGTGCTGTTCGCGTAGCCGGCGAGGACGCTGAGGCGGAGCGTGCGCTCCGGTGCAGCGTCGAGGGCGTACAGGATGCCGTGCTCGAAGTGGGTCAGTCCGCTGTCGTGCTGCAGCTGCGCGTCGAGGGCCGCGGGGAGCCGTTCGAGGAGCGTCGCGAGCGCCGACCAGACGTCCATCTCGTCGGCGTTCAAGGGGGCGCGGGAGGATGACGACATTCCTCCACCGTAGCGGTCGATCTGTGCTCTTTGCTTGCTTGGGAAAGTGAGTGGAGACTAGGATGACTTGCTCAGGCAAGTGAAGCGGGTGGTCCGCGGAAGTGAGAGGGAGACGGATGGAACTGGGGCTGCGCGGCAAGAGGGCGTTCATCAGCGGATCGAGCCAGGGGATCGGATACGCGGTCGCGTCCGCTCTCGCCGCCGAGGGGGTCGATGTCGTGATCAACGGTCGTGACGAGGGACGGGTCGACGCAGCGGTGCGCGTGCTGGCCCTCGCGCACCCGGAGGTGACCGTGTCCGGGATCGCCGCGGACTTCACCGACCCGTCGCAGGTGGCGCGGCTGACGGAGCAGCTCGGCGACGTCGACGTCCTCGTCAACAACGTCGGTCTCTTCGGACTCGCCGACTTCGCGGACATCACCGACGAGGACTGGGCGCGCTACTTCGAGGTGAACGTGATGAGCGGCGTGCGCCTCTCCCGGGCTCTCCTGCCGGGGATGCGGGAACGGGGCTGGGGGCGCATCGTCTTCGTCAGCAGCGAGTCCGGCGTCAACGTGCCGGCCGACATGGTGCACTACGGCATGACGAAGGCGGCGATGATCGCCCTGGGCAACGGGTTGGCCAAGCTCACCCGCGGCACCGGCGTGACGGTCAACACCGTCCTGGGTGGCCCGACCTACTCGGAGGGCGTCGCGGCGAGCGTCGCCGCCGTCGCAGCAGCCCAGTCCGTCTCCGTGGACGTGATGAAAGAGGCGATCATCGGACAGAACACGACCTCACTCCTGGAGCGCTTCCTCGATCCGACCGAGGTCGCCGACCTCGTCGTCTACCTCTCCAGCGTCCGGGCCTCCGCGACGAACGGCGCCGCGCTGCGGGCGGACGGCGGGGTGCTGACGGCGATGCTCTGACCCGAGCGCGTCACTCGCCGGGGCCCATGGCTTCCGGTATCCTCGCGGGCATGCCTAGACCCACCCAGACGCCGCAGCGCGAGGCCTTCGGCTCGCGGAACGTGTTCATCCTCTCGGCGATCGGCTCGGCCGTGGGTCTCGGGAACATCTGGCGCTTCCCCTACGTCGCCTACGAAGGCGGCGGCGGTGCGTTCCTCATTCCGTACCTGTGCGCGCTGCTGACCGCCGGTATCCCGCTGCTGTTCCTCGACTACGCGATCGGCCACCGGTTCCGGGGCTCCGCGCCCCTCGCGTTCCGGCGTCTGCACCGGGCCGCCGAACCGCTCGGCTGGTGGCAGGTGCTGATCTGCGTCGTCATCGCGGTGTACTACGCGGTGATCGTCGCGTGGGCGGGCATGTACACCTGGTTCTCGGCGCAGCTCACCTGGGGTGCAGGTAACGAGAACGACTTCTTCTTCGTCGACTTCCTGCATTCCGCCGACGTCGCGGAGGTCGGCCTGTCCGGCGAGTTCGTGCCGCAGGTGGGCCTACCGCTGATCGCGGTGTGGCTGATCGTCATCATCATCATGGCGCTCGGCGTCAAGCGCGGCATCGGTCGCGCCAACATGATCCTGATGCCGCTGCTCACCCTCATGTTCGCGGTGCTCGTCGTGCAGGCCCTCTTCCTCCCTGGCGCCTTGGACGGCCTCAACGCGTTCTTCACGCCGAACTGGGAAGCGCTCGCCGACCCGGCCGTGTGGGCCTCCGCCTACGGGCACATCTTCTTCTCGCTGTCCGTCGCGTTCGGGATCATGGTGACGTACGCGTCCTACCTCAAGCGCAAGACCGACCTCACCGGTTCCGGTCTCGTGGTCGCGTTCGCCAACTCCGGCTTCGAGATCCTCGCCGGCATCGGAGTGTTCGCCGCCCTCGGGTTCATGGCTCAGGCGCAGAGCACGGATGTCTCCGGTGTCGCCACCTCGGGTATCGGTCTCGCGTTCGTCGCGTTCCCCACGATCGTGTCGCAGGCGACCGGCGGCTCGATCATCGGCGTGCTGTTCTTCGGCGCCCTCGTCTTCGCCGGGATCACCTCGATGATCTCGATTTTGGAGGTGATCGTCGCGGCGCTGCAGGACAAGCTCGGCTGGGCGCGGGTGCGCACCACCCTCGTCGTCTCGATCCCGCTGGCCATCATCTCCGCCGCCCTGTTCTCCACCACCACCGCGCTGTCGGTCCTCGACACGACCGACGCCTTCGTCAACGCCTTCGGCATCATGGCGGTCGCTCTCGTCGCGGTGATCGTCGTGGCCTGGGTGCTGCACAAGCTGCCGCAGCTGCAGGACCACCTGAACCGCCGTTCGAGCTTCCGCGTCGGCCTGCTCTGGCGCCTGCTCGTGGGTGTCCTCGCACCGCTCGTGCTCGGGTACCTGCTGATCACGGAACTCCTGACGAAGATCGCCGAGCCGTACAGCGGCTACCCCGGCTGGTTCCTCGGCGTGTTCGGCTGGGGCATGGTCATCGCGCTGGTGATCGGGGGAGTGTTGCTGTCGCTGGTGCCGTGGAGCAGGCGCTCCCGTGCCAAGGACGACGTCGGGTACGACGACTTCCTGGACCAGGAGGAGTACGCCGCCGACCCCGAGACGACGAGCATCGCCGTCCCGGCGGCGCAGACGAAGGGAGCGGGCGCATGACCACCACCGCGATCGTCATGATGATCATCGCCATGGTCACGGTGTGGGGCGGTCTCATCGCCGCCGTGGTGAACCTCGCCCGTCACCCCGAGGTGGAGGACACGGAGCCCGCAGTCCCGACCGAGCTCTGAGCACCGACCCGATCGCATCGGGTCGGAACGGTCGGGTGCGCGGATGGACAGCGGCCAGACGATGAGGGGGAAAGGAGGGCCCCCGTGATCGGCACGCTCAACGCCCTGGTCGACCTCGTCGAGGCGGACCACGGCCAGGAGATCGACGTCGCTGCGTTCGCCCGTGCGCATGGCACCACCGAGTACCACCTGCGCCGGATGTTCTCGGCGCTCGCCGGGATGCCGTTGACCGAGTACGTGCGGCGTCGTCGGATGACGCTCGCCGGCGCGGAGCTCGCCGCCGGCGCGCCGAGTCTGCTCGATGTCGCCGTTCGGCACGGCTACGGCTCGACCGAGGCGTTCGCCCGGGCGTTCCGCGCCGTGCACGGCATCGGGCCGGCGGACGCGCGTCGGCACGGGGGTCCTCTCCGCACACAACCCACGCTCCGGTTCCGCCTGAGCGTCGAAGGGAGCACCCCGATGGATGTCACCATCACCCACCGTCCCGCATTCGTCCTCGCCGGGCATGCCGCGGAGGTCCCGCTGATCCACGTCGGCGTCAATCCGCACATCCAGGCGCACATCGCCGCGATCCCGCCCGAGGAGCACGCCCGCCTCAAGGCGCTCGGGAACGAGGAGCCCGCGGGCATCCTCGCCGTGACCGCCGACATCGACCCGGACGCCCCGGAGGGGACGCCGTTGACCTACCTGCACGGGGTGGCCGTGCGCGACGACACCGCAGTCCCCGACGACCTCGACGCTCTGCGCGTGGCGGAGGGTGCCTGGGCCGTGTTCGGCGCGAGCGGCCCGTTCCCGGAGACCCTGCAGAATCTGTGGGCGGCGACGGCGACCGAGTGGTTCCCGTCGAACCCGTGGCGGCTGCGACCCGGGCCCTCGATCGTCCGCTATCGCGAGTTCACCGGCGACACGGCCTCCTGCGAGCTCTGGCTCCCCGTCGAGCAGAGCTGACCGTGCATCGGGTCGGGCCCGAGCGGCTCGACCCGATGTCGGTGCCCGGTGGCACACTGACCGCACGACGTACCGAGAGGCGGGCCATGGCGGCGATCGATCCCAAGAAGACCCTCGACGCGTATCAGGCGAAGCGGGGCGCCTTCCGTGTCCTCGAGGTGCCGCCGCTGACCTATCTGATGATCGACGGCGCCGGAGATCCGAACACCGCTCCGGCCTTCTTCGATGCGGTCGCGGCGCTCTACCCGCTGGCGTACACCCTCAAGTTCGCCAGTCGCGCCGAGCTCGGCATCGATCAGGTCGTGATGCCCCTGGAAGGCCTGTGGCATGCGCCGGACATGGCGTCGTTCACCACCCGGCGCGACAAGTCGACCTGGCTCTGGACGCTCATGATCATGGTGGGCGACCACGTCACTCCTGCCCTGTTCGACCGCGCGGTCGAGACGGTCGCGGCGAAGAGCGCGAAGAAGGGGGAAGAGCTCCCGGCACTGGCTGCCGTCCGGCGGGAGGTGCTGGACGAGGGCCTCTGCGTGCAGACGTTGCACATCGGGCCGTTCGACGACGAAGGCCCGGTGCTCGAGGAGCTGCACGAGCGCTTCGTTCCGGAGAACGGTTTGCGGATGCGCGGGCGGCACCACGAGATCTACCTCAGCGACCGTCGTCGCGCAGCCCCGGAGAAGCTGCGCACCATCCTGCGGCAGCCGGTGGAGCGGATCACCTGAGCGCTTTCGCACCGGGCGTCCGGAAAGCAACCCCCTGATTCCGGCGGTTCGCGGCGGATACTCTTCGAGGATGAGCACCGTCAAGCATGCGGCACGCGTGGCGAAGGACTCCACCGCGTTCCGGCGGACCGCCCGCGCAGGATTCGTGGTCCTCGGCATCATCCACATCATCATCGGCGCGATCGCCATCACGATCGCGGCCGGCGGGTCGGGGGACGCCGACCAGGACGGCGCGATGGAGCAGGTGCGCAACAACCCGATCGGCGGACTGCTGCTCCTCGCGATCGCCGTCGGCCTTCTTGCGCTCGCCGTGTGGCAGGTGGCGAGCGGGTTCCTCGCCGCCGACCCCGCGGAGACGAAGAAGTGGGGCAAGCGCCTCAAGCTCTTCGGCATCTCCGGTACGTACCTCGTGATCGCCGGCCTCGCGCTCATCTACGCCGTGGGGGGCCGCGCGGAGTCCTCCGACGCCTCGAAGACCCTGAGCCAGGTGGTCCTGTCCGCGCCAGGCGGGGTGGCGCTGCTCGTGGTGATCGGTCTCAGCGTCATCGGCGTCGGCGTCGGCTTCATCATCGGCGGGATCATGCGCTCCTTCCGCAAGCTCATCGACGTGCCGACCGGAGCCGCCCGCGCCGGGGTGATGGCCCTCGGCATCGTGGGCTACATCGGCAAGGGCATCGCGGTGGGGGTCACCGGGGTGCTTTTCGTGGTGGCCGCCGTGACGCAGGACCCGGAACGCGCCGCTGGTCTGGACGCCGCTCTGCACAGCCTCCTCAGCCTGCCGTTCGGGCGGCTCATCCTCGGTGCCGTCGGCGTCGGCTTCGCCCTGTACGGGGCCTTCTGCATCGCCCGTGCCCGTCTCGCCCGCATGTCGTAGCGCCTCCGCCGGGCACGACTTCGGAGATCGTTGCCGACACGCCGCTCGACGGTCCGGCAGCCCGACGTGTCTCGCCCCGTCTCCGAAGCTGTGCCCGTCCGGAGCCGGGCCCCGGTCAGCCGGAAGATGGGAGACTGGAACGATGAGCGCTTCTCCCGGAGTCGACGTGATCGCCCCGCTGACCGAGACCGAGGTGGAGCGGATCCGCGAGGACTTCCCGATCCTGCACACCCGCGTCCACGGCCACCCGCTGGCGTACCTCGATTCGGGGGCGACGTCGCAGCGTCCGGAGGCCGTGCTCGACGCCGAACGCCGCTTCGCCACCACCATGAACGCGGCCGTCCACCGCGGCGCCCACACGCTGGCCGCCGAGGCGACCGAGCTCTTCGAAGACGCCCGCAGCACCCTCGCCCGGTTCGTCGGCGCCGATGACGACGAGATCGTCTGGACCTCGAACGCCACCGAAGCGGTCAACCTCGTCGCCTACTCCCTCTCCAACGCCTCCCTCGGCCGGGGTGGTGCTGCGGCCGAGCCTCTCCGGCTCCGCGAAGGGGACGAGATCGTCACTACCGAGATGGAGCACCACGCCAACCTCATCCCCTGGCAGGAGCTCGCCGCGCGCACCGGGGCAACGCTCCGGGTCATCCCGCTCGACGACGACGGGGCCCTCCGTCTGGATGCGGCCGCGGAGATCATCTCGGAGCGCACGAAGCTCGTGGCCTTCACCCACGTGTCGAACGTGCTGGGCGTGATCAATCCGGTCGAGACCCTCGTCGCGCTGGCCAGGGAGGTCGGCGCCCTCACCCTGCTCGACGCCTGCCAGTCGGCTCCGCACCTCCCGCTGGACCTGCACGCGCTCGGCGTCGACTTCGCGGTCCTCTCCGGCCACAAGATGCTCGGCCCCACCGGCATCGGCGCGCTCTACGGTCGTCGCGAGGTCCTCACCGCCATGCCCCCGTTCCTCACGGGCGGCTCCATGATCACGACGGTGACCACGACCGCGGCCGAGTACCTGCCGCCGCCGCAGCGCTTCGAAGCGGGCACGCAGCGGGTGTCCCAGGCGATCGCGCTCGCCGCCGCGGTCGACTACCTCTCCGCGGTCGGGATGGATCGCATCGCCGCGCACGAGGCCGCGTTCGGGCAGCGTCTCGTCGAAGGGCTCGGCGCCATCGACGGCGTGCGGGTCCTGGGCGCGGGCATCGAGCTGCCGCGGGTCGGTCTCGCGAGCTTCGACGTGGCCGGCATCCATTCGCACGACGTCGGGCAGTTCCTCGACGACCAGGGCATCGCGGTGCGCGTCGGTCACCACTGCGCCCAGCCGTTGCACCGTCGGCTCGGCGTGACCTCATCGACGAGGGCGAGCACCTATCTGTACACCACCCCGTCCGAGGTGGACGCTGTCATCGAGGCGGTCGCCGGGGCGATCGCGTTCTTCGGGAGGGGCGCATGAGCGACCTGCAGAGTCTGTACCAGGAGCTGATCCTCGACCACTCGCGCACGCCGCACGGCTTCGGCCTCCGCGAGGAGACCCCCGCGCAATCGCATCAGCTCAACCCGACCTGCGGCGACGAGATCACGCTGCAGGTGCATCGAGGCGCCGACGGCGGCGTGGAGGCGATCGCGTGGGAGGGACACGGGTGCGCCATCTCCCAGGCCTCCGCGTCCCTGCTCGCCGAGCTCGCCGAGGGCCTCACCGTGGACGAGCTCGAGGTGCGCATCGCTGCCTTCCGCGAGGCGATGCGCTCCCGCGGCACGATCGAGCCGGACGAGGAACTGCTCGGCGATGCCGCGGCGCTCGGGGGAGTCTCGCGGTACGTGGCGCGCGTGAAGTGCGCCATGCTCGCCTGGGTGGCGGCGGAGGACGCGCTCACGCGCCTCTGACCGCGTTCGCCTCCCTCCTCGCCGGGAATAGCATCCGGCGGCAGGCGTTGGCCCGAGCATGACAACTCTCGGAATCATCGGAGCAGGCAACATCGGCAGCCAGGTCGCGCGTGTGGCGGTGGCCAACGGCTATGACGTCGTGATCGCGAACTCGAGAGGGCCGGAGACCCTGGCCGATCTCGTCGCAGAGCTCGGGCCGCGCGCGAAGGCGGCGACGGCGGAGGAGGCGGCCGCCGCGGCGGACGTGGCCGTGGTGACGGTGCCGCTGCACGCGATCGATCAGCTTCCCGCCGCGCAGCTCGCCGGGAAGATCGTGCTCGACACGAACAACTACTACTTCGAGCGCGACGGGCACATCGAGGCCCTCGACAAGGGCGAGACCACCACGTCCGAGCTCGTGCAGGCGCAGCTCCCGGACTCGAAGATCGCCAAGGCGTTCAACCACATCTACGCCGCGGAGATCACCACCGACGGAACCCCGGCCGGTACGCCGAACCGTCGCGCGCTGGCCACGGCCGGGGACGACGCGGAGGCCGTGGCCTTCGTCACCCGCTTCTACGACGAGGCCGGTTTCGACACGGTCAACGTCGGCCCGCTCAGCGAGTCGTGGCGGGTCGAGCGCGACCGCCCGGCATACGTCATCCGGCAGAACGCGGAAGAGCTGACGGCCAACGTCGCGCGGGCGAACCGTCTGCCCTGACCTTGGCGCGCGCCCCGGTCTGGGATACCAAACTTGGCCAATCCCGGGCCGGGGTGCGACAATGCCCGGATGGCGGGGGCTGTGGGGGTAGGCGGGGAACTCGAGTCGGTCAGGGTCACGAGGATCCTCCGAGACGACATCGTGCTGGGGCGGCGCGCGCCCGGTTCCCGGCTGGTGGAGCGGGATATCGCCGCCGAGCTGAACGTGTCCCGACTCCCGGTGCGGGAAGCCATCCGCACGCTGGTCGCGGAGGGCGTGGTCGTCGCACGGCCCCGGACGTGGGCCGTGGTGCGGGAGTTCACCCATGACGACATCCGCAACTTCGCGGAGGTGCGCGAGGCGATCGAGACCCTCATCTTCGTGTTCGCGGCCGAGCGTCACGATGCGCAAGGGCTCGCCCGGCTGAGCGAGGTGTACGAGCGCGAAGTCGCCGCGGCCCGGGCCGGCGACGCGGAGACCGCCCGGACGGCGGCCGCGGCGTTCCATGAGGTCGCCGTCGACCTGGCGGGGAACGAGATGCTCGGCGAGCTCATCGCCGTGTTCCTGACGCGCTTGCGCTGGCTGTTCGGACAGCACGACGATCTGGAGGCGATGGCGGAGGAGCACCGCGTCATCCTCGAGGCCGTCCGTGCGCGCGATGTCGAGGCGCTGCGGCGGATCGTCCCCGCGCACCTGGCGAGCGGGCACTCCGCGGCCGAACGGCGGCTGGCGCAGACGGCGACCACCTGAGGCGTCCGTCGGGAGAACGACCCCCGGACGCGCCGCGAGCGGTTGTATCCTTGTCCGGTCGGAGTCGGTTCGGTCTGTTCGCGCTGTCCTGGGGAGCGAGATGCGAAGTCTTGCTGTCGTCGTCGGGGGGATCCTCCTGCTCGGAGGTGCTGCACTCCTGGTGGTGGCCGATCAGGAGCGCGCCTCCGGTGTCGCCGCCGTGAAGGCGGAGATCGCGCGGATCGAGCAGGTGCTCGCGGAGTCGCAGGCCGAGAACCTCGAACTGGCGGAGCGTCTCACCGCCCTGAGGTCGCGCATCGCGGAGCAGGACGCCGAGCTGAACGACACGACGGGCTTCCTCCCGTGAGGCGCCGGGTGCTCGCGGTGACGGTGTCGGCGGCCGTGCTCGTCGCGGCGGCCGCCGTCGCGCGCTCCGACGCGCTGGACCAGGAGCGCGCCGAGGCGGTGGCCGAGCTCTCCGTACTGGCCGACCGGTCATACGACGCCGCACAGCGCACCGACCACCTGTCCGGCGCCGTGGCCCGGGCCGAGCAGGACGCTGAGGATCGGGCCTCCGTCCTGGCGGTGCGGCCGGCATTCCTGGAGGAGCTCTCGACGCTGGCCGCCGTCCTCCAGGGCGCGGACGGCAAGGTCGACACGGCGGCGCATCTCGCGTCCGCCCGGTCCGCGCAGGAGACCGTGCGCGCCGAGCGCCATGACCCGGACACCGTGGTCGCGGCGACCGCGACGGTGGAGGCGCTCACGCAGAAGGTCGGCACCGAGGTCGCCGGGTGGCAGGCGTCGCAGAGTGCCGGTCCCGGCGGGCCCGCATGGACGTCGAGCGGGCCGGACGGCTACGCGCGGGTGCGGGCCGCCCTCGACAGGGTCGGCGGCGGGGGCGTCGGATTGTACGAGTCGTCGTCCTGTGCGGGCGGCACAGCCCCGGCCTGCGCCAACAGCAACGGGTACATCAAGTACCGCGCCGACATCACCGGCTGGAGCGACGGACGCCTGAACTGGGCGATGGCGCATGAGCTGGCTCACATCTACCAGTTCCGGGTCTGGGGCACCCTCACCTCCTCGGGCGCGTACGGGGCGATGTTCGGCGGCGATCCGGAGTTCCTCGCCAACTGCATGGCTGTCGTCCGCGGCTTCCCCGGGGTGGTGGGTTGCTCCGGGGAGCAGCAGGCCTGGGCCTCCGGAATCTGGGTCGGCGTCGTCGGCTGAGCCTCGGCCCGACGCCGCCTGCCGATGTCGGACGTCTGCGGCAAGCTGATCCGGAGCGATTCCGGCCGAGACTGCGCGGCATCCATACCGGTACGCTCGAGAGAAGGAGGTGCCGGTGGGACGGACTGCGGATGCCATCGCCGAAGGCGTCGCGATCGCGACGGCCGCTGCGCGCCTCGCCGTGAAGAATCACATCCTCATCGGCACCATCGCCGAGGACGGCGTCTTCGACCTCGACAAGTACGTCGAGGATGCGAGGGCTGCTCTCGAGGCGATGGCCGAGGAGTCGGAGGAGGCCGCCGCCACGGTCACGGCCTTGCGCAAGCGCGCCCGCGGTCGACATTCCGACCCGGTCGGCACGCACGACTACCGCGACCGCGATGTGCGCAATCTCCGGCGGCGGGCGAAGCAGTCGCTCGGCGTCGCGCAGCGTCTGCGCGAGATGATGGACGACCGTGCCCAGCTGGAGAGCATCGTCGAGGAGGCGCGCGCGGCGGCCTGGGCCGACGTGCGGCACAACCTCGACCGCCGGCTGCGCGTCGAGGGCATGCGGCCGGACCAGGATCCTGACTACGCGCGCATGCGCGAGGCGCGGATGCAGGCACTGCGACTGGTCGATCTCCAGGCCCTCTCCTCGGAGCAGCGCGCCAAGGAGAAGCGGCGGAAGAAGCAGGAGAAGGCGGCCGCGAAGGCGGACTGAGGCCTCGTTTCGCTTTCCGGTCTCGTCTGTTGTAGGCTGGTCGTCGGCCCGCTGAGCGGTAAAGCACCGCGGGTCCTGCGCCTCTAGCTCAATGGATAGAGCATCTGACTACGGATCAGAAGGTTGGGGGTTCGAGTCCCTCGAGGCGCACACTGTGTTGAGACAGTACGGAACCCCCGTCGCGGAAGCGGCGGGGGTTTTCGCTGTTCCGGGGTGAGCGCTCCGGTCAGAGCAGGCTGGTGATCGCCGGGTCGCGCTCGGCGAGGTCGGCCGCCGTGGCCATGATGGCGGTGCGCATCGCGGCCACCGCGACCGCGGGGGTGACGTCGGAGCGGTGGGCGAGGCTGATCGTCCGGGACATCGCCGGGTGGGCGAGGCGCGCCGACCGCAGGGCGGGGCGTTCGTACAGCACCATCGCCGGGACCACCGCGACCCCGACGCCTCGTTCCACGAAGCGGAGCACGGCGTCCATCTCCGCACCCTCCAGCGCGAGGGTCGGGGTGAGGTCGGCGGCGCGGAAGGCGGCGTCCATCGCGGCGCGCAGCTCGTAGCTCTCATCGAACTGGATGAGCGGGAGGGTCGCGAGGTGCGCGAGGCTCACGGATGGGCCGTGGGTGACCGGAGGTGCGGCCGCCGACGAGATCACCACGAGCTCCTCCGCGAGCAGCGGGATGTGCGTGAGACTGACTCCTGCGGGCACGGGCCCCTCGGACTGGGTGACGAGGGCGATGTCGACGGCACCGACGGCGAGCTGCTCGACGAGCAGCCGGGAGCCTCCTTCGGTGAGGTGCAGGTCGATGCCGGGGTGGGCGGCATGGAACGAGCTGAGGGCTTCCGCGACGAGGCTGATGCAGAGGGTGGGTGGGGCGCCGAGGCGCACGCGGCCGCGACGGAGTCCGGCGAGCTCGGCCACCTCGTCGCGGATGGCGTCGGCTTCGGCGAGCATGCGCTGCGCGCGGGGGAGGACCGTCTCACCGGCGGCGGTCAGGGCGATGTGGCCGCGGGCGCGATGGAACAGCTCGGCGCCCAGCTCCCGCTCGAGGGTCGAGATCTGACGGCTCAGCGAGGGCTGCGCGAGGTGGAGGTGCTCGGACGCGCGGGTGAAATGGCCGAGGCGGGCGACTTCGACGAACCCGCGGAGCTGCTCGAGGTTCATATCCATAGCGTACCCGCATGGTTTCCAGACGAACTATGCATTGGAGTTATTAGGATTGCCTAACTAGCGTCGAGAGCATGAATGCACCCGAACGACAGATCTCCACCACGGTCCTCGTGATCGGCACCGGAGGCTCCGGGCTCCGCGCCGCGATCGAGGTCGCCGAGCACGGCGTCGACGTGCTCGCCGTCGGCAAGCGCCCGCGGCAGGACGCCCACACGTCGCTCGCGGCCGGCGGCATCAACGCGGCGCTCGGCACGATGGACGCCGAGGACAGCTGGCAGCAGCACGCCGCGGACACCATCAAGGAGAGCTACCTCCTCGCCAACCCCCACACGGTCCAGATCGTCACCCAGGGCGCCGAGCGCGGCATCCGCGACCTCGAGCGCTGGGGCATGGACTTCGCCCGTGAAGGCGACGGCCGCATCTCGCAGCGCTTCTTCGGCGCGCACACCTACCGCCGCACGGCCTTCGCCGGCGACTACACGGGCCTCGAGATCCAGCGGACGCTGGTGGCTCGCGCGGAGCAGCTCGACGTCCCCATCCTCGACAACGTCTACATCACACGTCTGCTGGTGCGCGACAACGTCGTATTCGGCGCCTATGGCTTCGACCAGGCGGACGGCACGCGCTACCTCATCCATGCGGACGCCGTGATCCTTGCCGCCGGCGGACACAACCGCATCTGGCGCCGCACGTCGTCGCGCCGCGACGAGAACACCGGAGACTCGTTCCGGCTCGCCGTCGAGGCGGGGGCGCGACTTCGCGATCCGGAGCTGGTGCAGTTCCATCCGTCCGGCATCATCGAGCCCGAGAACGCCGCCGGCACGCTCATCTCCGAGGCCGCGCGCGGGGAGGGCGGCATCCTCCGCAACGCCCTCGGCGAGCGGTTCATGGCGAAGTACGACCCCGAGCGGATGGAGCTGTCGACGCGGGACCGGGTCGCGCTCGCCGCCTACACCGAGATCCAGGAAGGGCGCGGCACCGCGAACGGCGGCGTCTGGCTCGATGTGTCGCACCTGCCCCGCGAGACCATCATGACGCGGCTTCCGCGCGTCTACCAGACGATGATGGAGCTGCAGATGCTCGACATCACGGCGGAGCCGATCGAGATCGCGCCGACCGCGCACTACTCGATGGGTGGCGTGTGGGTGCGGCCGGACGACCACCAGACCGACGTGGACGGGCTGTACGCGATCGGGGAGGCATCGAGCGGACTCCACGGCGCGAATCGTCTTGGGGGCAACTCCCTCATCGAGCTGCTCGTCTACGGCCGGATCGTCGGTCAGGCCGCGATGGCCCACGCCGCGGGGCTCGACGCCCAGCGCCGGTCGGCCGATGCGGTCGCCGCCGCCCGTGCCGAGATCGACGACCTCCTCGCCGCGGAGGGGCGCGAGAACGTGCGGGCCCTGCAGCGCGCGATCCGCAACCTCATGACGGAGTACGCCGGCGTGGTGCGGTCGGAGGAAGGGTTGAAGGCGGGCCTCGCCGACCTCGACATGATCGAGGGGCGGATGGAGGACATCGGCATCCACCCGGACATCGCCGGATTCCAGGACCTCGCGCACGCCTTCGATCTCAAGGCCTCCGCGCTCGCCGCCCGGGCCACGCTGGAGGCGGCGCGGGAGCGTCGGGAGACGCGGGGATGCCACAACCGTAGCGACTTCCCGGACACCGATCCCACGCTGCAGGTGAACCTCGTGTGGTCGCCGACCGCCGGCGTGACCCGCGAGGAGATCCCCGCCGTCCCCGACGAGATCGCCGAGCTCATGCGCGACGTCGACACGACGGGCAAGCTCGTCGAGTAGATCCCCGAGACCCCGCTTTCGCGTCGAGACCCCGCCCTGCAGATGTCTGCAGGGCGGGGTCTCGGCGGTAGTGCGGGGTCTCGGGGAGGGGGTCAGTCGACCCCGAGGCCGACGGCCTCGTGATCCGGCTCCGGGTCGTCGCGCTTCGGGGCCTTCGGCTCCTCGCCGGGGGATTTCTCGGTGCTGGGCTCCTCCAGCTCCTCGGTGCTCGGGAGCTCGGCCGGGTCCGCGTCTTCGGGGGAGTCCGCCTGCTCCGGCGTCGTCGCCTCACCCTCCGTGGTGTCGGAGGCCGGGGTCGGGGTCGGGGTCTGCGCCTCGGGCGAGAGGTCGTCGTTCGCGGTCGGTTCGGGAGTGCTGTCGGTCATGATCGTCCCTTTCTGCGATGTCGTCCTCTCAGCCTGCCTCCGCCTCTCCGGGAGATGAAGGGCCTTGACGCGGACCCGCCGGCCGCGCGGTTAATCGCGGTGAACCGGAATCCCGAACTCGGCGTAGCCTGGAGGGGTGACTGCGTACGTCTCGGCCTTCGACCTCTTCTCCATCGGCGTCGGCCCGTCCAGCTCGCACACCGTCGGACCCATGCGCGCCGCGCTCGACTTCGCGCGACAGCTCTCCGCCTCCGGCGAGCTCGACCGTGTCGGTCGCGTGGAGTGCACGCTGTACGGTTCGCTCGGCGCCACCGGGATCGGCCACGGCACCCCGGATGCGGTCGTCGCGGGGCTCCGCGGTCTCGCTCCCGAGACGTGCGATCCGGCGGCCGTCCGTGCGGCGTGGTCGGCGTATCCGGAGGGGGAGCCGCTGCGGATCGACGGCGCCCATGCGGTGCCGTTCCAGAAGGACGACATCGTGTTCGCGCCGCGGACCCGTCTCCCCGGGCATCCGAACGCCATGACGCTCATCGCCCGTGAGACCGACGGGACCACACTGTTCGAGCAGACGTACTACTCGATCGGCGGAGGCTTTATCCGGCGCGAGGGTGAGGAGGCGCACCTCTCGACCGGTGCCTTCCCGCACCCCTATGCCGATGCCGCCTCGCTGCTCGCGGTGTGCGATGACCTCGGCCTGTCCATCGCGGAGGTCGCTCGCCGCAATGAGACGGCGCTGCGGAGCGAGGAGGAGGTCGCCGCCGGCCTCGATGCGATCTGGGACGCGATGGCGGGCTGCGTGGACGCCGGACTCCACGCCGAGGGCGTCCTTCCGGGCATGCTGCAGGTGAAGCGCCGTGCGGGCACGATCCGCGCGCAGCTCGAGGCGGTCGAAGCCGACGGGCACCGGGAGCTCCCCGGCGAGTGGCTCGGAGCTTTCGCGCTCGCCGTCAACGAGGAGAACGCGGCTGGTGGCCGCGTCGTGACGGCACCCACCAATGGCGCGGCCGGAATCCTCCCCGCGGTGGCGATGTACTGGTGGCGCTTCCTCGCGGACTCGGGCCTCGGTGCCGGGAACGCGGTGACGCCGTACGGCGAGCTCGTCGGCAGTGCGCTGCTCGGGTTCGACGGAGCTCCGCCGTCGCCTCCCGCACTCGACGGCGAGGACGCGGAGATCGCGGAGGCCAACCGCCGCCGGGGAATACGCAGGTTCCTGCTGACGGCCACTGCCCTCGGGTCGCTGTTCAAGGCCAACGCCTCGATCTCCGGCGCCGAAGGCGGGTGTCAGGCCGAGGTCGGCTCCGCGTGCGCGATGGCCGCGGGCGGGCTCACCGCGGTGATGGGCGGCACGAACCGGCAGATCGAAAACGCCGCGGAGATCGCGATGGAGCACCACCTCGGCCTCACGTGCGACCCGATCGGCGGGCTCGTGCAGATCCCGTGCATCGAGCGCAACGCCATCGCCGCCTCGACGGCCGTCACCGCCGCCCGCCTGGCGCTCCGCGGTGACGGGAGCCACTACGTCTCGCTGGATGCCGTCGTCGAGACGATGCGGCAGACGGGCCTCGACATGTCGACGAAGTACAAGGAGACCAGCGAGGGCGGTCTGGCGGTGAACGTCATCGAGTGCTGACCTCGCCGACCCACCCCCTTTCGCGCGCCCCGGCCCGTTGTGTGCGCACGGAGGGGGGTGGCAGGCACACAGAGGGGTGGCTCGACGGAGGAGGGGAGAGAACATCCCCGCGGTGAGAACGGCACCCACCAGGCGCAGCACCGGACGCGGCCGAGCGAGTCGCCGCTGTCGGACTGGCCGCGCCTCCAACGGGGCGTCGGGGCGCACCGCTGGGGGTGCTTCCTCCGGGCGGAGACGGTGCACTCGTTCTACACGTATCTCGAGGAGAACCCCTCCCTGCGCGGCGATGTGCCCTTCCGCGAGATGAGCCACGGGGAATCGTTCCTCGCCTTGCTCGACAGCCGCTTCGATGATCCGGGGTTCTACTGCCTGGATGAGCCGGAGGCCGCCCTGTCGTTTCACCCGACTCTCACGCTGATCGCCGTGCTGCAGCGCATCGCCGACGAGGGCGGCCAGGTGCTGTGCGCCACGCACTCGCCGGTGCTCGCGGCGCTTCCGGGTACGGCCATCCTGGAGGTCGGGGAGTGCGGGCTCCGCCCGGCCACCTGGGAGGACCTCGAGATCGTGAACCACTGGCGCTCGTTCCTCGGGCAGCCGCAGCGGTATCTCCGGCATCTGCTCGGCGAGTGAGGATCCGCGGAGCCGTAGGCTGACGGGCATGACCGAGCAGAAGGCGCCGAGACGACGCGGGCGCCCGCGTGGCGGCACCGACTCCCGCGAGCGCATCGTGTCCGCGGCCGTCGACGAGTTCGGCGCGCAGGGGTACGACGGCGCCACGGTGCGGTCGATCGCCGCCCGCGCCGGGGTCGACTCCGCGCTCGTCCACCACTACTTCGGCACCAAGGCCGACCTCTTCGCCGAGGCCGCCGGAATACCGCTGCGCCCCGACCTCGACGTCCCCGAGATCCTTGCGGGGCCGAAGGACGAAGCGGGGACGCGGCTCGTCCGCTATGTGCTCGACGCGTTCGAGAAGCCCGACGTGCGCCGCCGCGGTGTGCTGCTCCTGCGGACGGCGATCGGGAGCAGACTGACGACGCCCCTGCTCGCCGGCTTCCTCTCCCGCGAACTGCTCTCCCGTGTGGCGCGCCGCCTCGATGTGCCCGATGCCGACCTCCGCGCCGCCCTCGTGGCGTCGCAGATCGCCGGCATGCTCATCGGCCGCTACGTCCTGCGGCTCCCCGCGCTCGCCGGCGCCTCCGTCGACGAGCTCGTGGGCCGCGTCGGCCCCACCGTCCAGCGCTACCTCTTCGACTGACCCTCACCGCGGCGGGCACACATTCGGAGATCTCGGCCGCCGCGCCGGACGGCGCGGGCCGGCGACGGCGTGTCGATCCGGAGCTCCGGAGCTGTGCCCACCCGAGAGCCGTTGACGCCCGACGAGGCGAGGCGCATAATTCATCGCATGATGAATAATGCGGCCGTCGAGATCACGCAGCTGCGCGTGCGGCGTGGGGCCGTGTCCGTGTTCGACGGCATCGATCTCGCCGTGCCGCGTGGCCAGATCACGGGTCTCCTCGGCGCCTCGGGGTGCGGCAAGACCACGCTCATGCGGTCGATCGTCGGTGTGCAGCGGATCGCCTCCGGTGATGTGACTGTCCTCGGCGAGCCGGGCGGGTCCCGCCCGCTCCGGCACCGCGTCGCATACGGCACGCAGGGCGCCTCGGTCTACGGCGATCTCAGCGTGCGGCAGAATCTCGCCTACTTCGCGTCACTCCTGAAAGCGCCGAAGGGCGATGTCGACCGGGTCATCCAGGAGGTGGGCCTCGGCGCGCAGGCGGGGCAACTCGTCGATGCGCTGAGCGGCGGCCAGGCGACGCGGGTGTCGCTCGCGGTGGCACTGATCGGCTCCCCGGAACTGATCGTGCTGGACGAGCCGACGGTCGGTCTCGACCCCGTGTTGCGGGCGGAACTCTGGACCCTGTTCCGCCGCCTGGCCGATCGGGGCGTCACGCTCATCGTGTCCAGTCACGTGATGGACGAGGCGGTGCGCTGCGACCGACTGCTGCTGATGCGGGAGGGGAGGATCATCGCCGACACGACGCCGTCCGTACTGCTCGCCGACACCGGAACGACCGACGCCGAGGCCGCGTTCCTTGCGCTGATCGAACGCGACAGGGCCGCCGGCACCGCGACCACCAGGCGCGCACGCCGAGAAGCGCACGAGCGCCAGGAGGAGGACGGGACATGAGCGGCCGACGGCTGTTCGCGACCGCCGGCCGTGTGCTCACGCAGCTCCGACACGACCCGCGGTCGATCGCCCTGATGCTCATCGCCCCGAGCCTGCTCGTCGGTCTCTTCGCCTGGCTGTTCAGCGAGCAGGACGGTGTGTTCGATCAATTCGGAGGTGCCATCCTGGCGCTGTTCCCGTTCATCGTGATGTTCCTCATTACGTCGATCACCACCTTGCGCGAACGCCGTTCCGGCACGCTCGAACGGCTGATGACCACGCCGCTCGAGAAGGCCGACTTCATCCTCGGGTATGCGCTCGCGTTCGGGCTGATGGCCGTGCTGCAGGCGGTGATCACGGTGTCGTTCGCGGTCGGGGTGTGCGGGCTCGACGTGGACGGGCCGCTGTGGCAGCTGGGTCTCGTCGCGGTGGTCGACGCACTGCTCGGCACAGCCCTCGGCCTCCTGGCGAGCGCGTTCGCCCAGACCGAATTCCAGGCCGTGCAGTTCATGCCGTTGCTGGTGTTCCCGCAGATCATCCTCGGCGGGTTGTTCATGCCGCGCGACCAGATGCCCGACGTGCTGTACGCCATCTCCGACTGGCTGCCGCTCAGCTACGCGATCGACACGATCAACGCCGTCACGGCGGGGGACGAAGAGTGGGACGTGTTCGGTCCGCTGCTCATCGTCGTGGCCTTCGCGGTCGGCGCTCTGGTGCTCGCCGCCCTCACGCTGCGGCGGCCCACACGCTGAGCCGGAGTCCTGGCCCAGGTCAGCGCGCGGCGCGGTTCTTGGTGTGCTTCGTCGGCACGGCGGCCCAGGGGTCCTCGGGCCAGGGGTGCCGGGGGTAGCGGCCGCGCATCTCGGCGCGCACCTGCGCATAGGGGCCCGACCAGAACGAGGCGAGGTCGTCCGTGACCGCGAGCGGCCGCCCCGCCGGGGACAGCAGATGGAAGAGGACGGGGACGCGGCCGTCCACCAGTCGGGGAGTCTCCGCCCACCCGAAGCACTCCTGCAGCTTCACCGCCACGACGGGCCGTGCGGTCGCGTCGCCGTCGGGCTCCGGGTAGGTGATGCGTACCCGGGAGCCGCTGGGCACGTCGAGCCGCTCCGGGGCGAGCGTCTCGAGGTGCACGGCCTCGGGCCAGGGCAGCAGACGACGCAGCGCCGATGACAGATCCAGCCGACTCGCGGGCGTGCCGGAGGCGAGAGCGTCGAGCTCCGGTGCCAGCCACACATCGAGCGATTCGAGCAGACCCGCGTCCGACACATCGGGCCAGGGGTCTCCGAGTTCACGTCGCAGCAGTGCGAGTCGGCGCCGCAGGGCCTCCGCGCCGTCGGACCACGTGAACATGCCGAGGCCATCGCGTCGGAGTGCTCGGCCCACGGCATCCCGGCCTTCCGAGGCCGACGGGCGCACCGGCACCGATGAGCGCACGATCGCCCCGATCCGGCGTTCGCGGCGGGCCTGTACACGGCCTCCGACGTACTCGGCCTCGACGCGGTCGCTCATCAGGGGGCCTGCCGCGCGCTCCACCTGCTCCTCGGTGAGGGCCGCTGCGGCGCGGATGACCGCACCGGAGCCGGCTGCCGTCCGGGACGAGGTTCGGGCGACGTCGGCCACGGCGAGCCATTCCGACGCGGCCGGAGCGCCGCTGACACCGGCCCGGCTGCCGGACGCCAGCAGGAAGGTCGCTCCCGATCCCGAGTGCTCGACGCGGCGGGCGACACGCTCGGGGAAGGCCAGCGCGATCACGAGCCCGACGCCGTCGAGACCCGCGCGCGTGTCGGGCGTCATGTCGACGAGGCGTTCCAGACGACGCGCGTCCTCTCGCCAGCGCCGGGCCTCGGCAGTGCCCCCTCCGCGCAACGTGACGAGAGCGCGGGCGACGTCGGCGTCCGGGGTGCGCTGATCGCCACCCAGGAGCGCCACGACCTCGGCGGCGAGCCGGCTCCCCACCGCGGGGCTGCCGTCACGCAGCGCTCTGGCCAACCGCGGATCGGTGGGGATTCGTGCCAGGGCACGGCCCTCTGCCGTGGCGCGCCCGTCGTCGTCGATCGCTCCGAGACCGCGGAGCACCGTGACAGCATCGGCCAGGCTGTCGGCTCGCAGCGGTTCGATCATGCGCAGGTCGGCACCGCCCGGGGCGCCCCAGCAGGCGAGCAGGAGGGCGGCGTCGGTGAGGTCGGCCGTGGCGATCTCCGGGGATGGCCGCGCGGGAGCGGCAGCATAGGTGCGCTCGTCCACACAGCGGATCACGGTGCCGGGGCCCTGCCGGGTGGCGCGTCCGGCACGCTGCACACAGGAGGAACGGGAGGCGGCGGTGGTGACCAGGCCCGTCATTCCGCGCGCGGCGTCGCGCTGCGGCTGCCGTGCCAGACAGCTGTCCACGACCAGCCGCACACCCGGCACTGTGAGAGAAGACTCGGCGAGCGAGGTGGCGACGATGATGCGGGGCGGGGCCTCCGGCGCACGACCACGGATCACGGCGTCCTGCTCCGCTGACGGGATCCGGCCGTGCAGCTCTCGCACATCGAAGGTGCTGTTCCGGTCCCGGACGCGTCGAGCGATCTCCGACACCTCGCGCGCGCCGGGGGCGAATACGAGCACATCCGCTTCGGGATCATCCCGGACGAGCTCGGCGGTGGCGGTGGCGGTGACACTCGCGACGTGGTCGAGGAAGCCACGGGTGACTCCGCGTTCGTCGAGGCGGGGCGCGGAACTCGGTGCCCAGCGCTCGGTGAGGGGGAAGGCCGGGACGTCGTGGTCGATGATCGGCGCGGGAGCCTCCTCGGTGCCGATGACCGCAGCGATCCGGTCGGCGTCGAGGGTGGCGGACATGGCGATGACGACGAGGTCATCTCGCAGCTCGCGAACCTCGGAGAGCAGGCCGATGAGGAGATCGGTCTCGAGGGCCCGTTCGTGCACTTCGTCGATGATGACCGCGCTCACGCCGTCAAGTCCGGGGTCGTCCAGCATCCGTCGCAGGAGCACGCCGGCGGTGACGAACTCGACCCTCGTGTCCGGCCCGACAGTGCGCTCGCCGCGGACGGTGAAGCCCACCCGGGATCCGAGCGGGGAGCCATCGAGGTGTGCGAGTCGGCGGGCGGCGGCACGCGCGGCGACCCGGCGGGGTTGGGTGACGATCACGCGGCCGGTGCGGCGTGAGGCGAGCAGCGGCGGGACGAGGGTGGTCTTGCCCGTGCCCGGCGGCGCGGTCACGACCACGGATCCGCTCGTGTCGAGGGCGGCGGAGAGCTCGTCGAGGGCGCCCGCGAAAGACAGACCGCCGCCGATGGCGGTGAGGTCGAAGGCAGCGCGGGTCACCCGTCCAGTCTGCCCGGTCGATCGACGCCCGGAGCCGTTCACAACTCAGGAGATGCGGGGGGATTCGGAGCGCAGAGAGGGATCGCCGCGTCCGTGCCTCCGATCTCCTGAGTTGTGAACCGGCGGAGGTGGTGCCCGACGACAGTACAGCGGATGCCGCGACCGAGTCGGTCGCGGCATCCGCTGTTATGTGCTGCTACTCCGCGTCGGGAGCCGGGGGAGCGGGCGGCGGCGGGGTGGTCGGTGCGGGTGTGCGCGGCGCGGGGGCCGGTGCGGACGCTTCGGCGACTCCCGCCCCGAAGCCGCGGCCGACGGCCTGTCCCTGGATGATGCCGGCGAGATCGAGGCCGGTCGCGGAGTGCACGCTGTCGAAGACCGAACGCAGGGCTTTCGCGCTGTCGGCACCGACGACGTTGGACGCGCCGTCCTCGCCGGATCCGCCGACGATCGAGACGCTGCCGATGGCGGCGTAGCCCTTCGCGAACTCCGACATGATCGACGGCAGCACCTCCAGCACGCGCTGCGAGAGGAAGGCATCCTGGTTGGAGGCGATGGCCTTGGCCTCGGCCTCGACAGCGGCGGCACGGGCTTCACCCTCGGCGCGGATCGCCTCGGCCTCGGCGTTGGCGCGCAGCCGACGAGCCTCGGCCTCCGCCTCCGCCTGGGCGCGCAGCGCGTCGGCGTCACCGGTGGCCTTCGCGATCGCGGCCGCCGCCTCACCGTCGGCGCGCGCCTTGTCGGCCTGTGCCTGCTGCTCGGCGATGCGGGTGCGCGCCTCGGCCTGCTTGACCTGCTCGATCGCCGCCGCCTCGGCCGCCCGCTCACGCGTGTACAGCTCGGCCTGCGCGCGGGTCTCCGCCTCGTACCGCTGCGCGTCCGCGACGCGCTTGACGTCGGCGTCGAGCTGCGCCTGCTTGTTCTCGGCCTGCTGCTGGAGCACGGCCTGCTCGGCCTGGGCGCGGGCGAGCTGCTCGGCCTGCTCCGCTTCGGCGCGTGCGCGGCCGATGCCCGCGTTGGCGTTGGCGGTGTTGGTGTCGAGGGCGGTCTGCTCGACGAGGTTCGCCTCCTGGTTGGCGATGTTCTTCTGGTTGATCGCGCGGTCGGCGTTGGTCTGCGAGATCTCCGCGGCCTGGCGCTTCGCCTGGATCTCCGGCGCACCGAGGGACTGGATGTAGCCGACCTTGTCGGTGATGCCCTTGATCTGGAAGGAGTCGAGGATGAGGCCCTGTTCGGCGAGCTCCTGGGAGACGTCGGCGGCGATCTGGTCGGAGAACTTCTTGCGCTCCCGCATGAGCTCCACGACGGAGAGCGTCGCGACGATGCCGCGCAGGGCGCCCTCGAGCTGCTCGGTGGTGAACTGCTCGATGGCCTTGTCCTGGGAGGCGAAGCGCTCGGCGGCCCGGCGCACCAGCAGCGGGTCGGAGCCGATCTTGACGATGGCGACGCCGTCGACGTTGAGCGTCACGTTGTCGAGCGACTGGGCCTCGGCGTTGAGCGACACCTGCCGTGAGCGGAGGGAGATGATCTCGTGGCGCTGGGTGATCGGGTTGACGAGCGACTTCCCGTTCACGATGACCGTGACGGGCGATTCCGACATCTCCGAGCTGCTCGTGCCGTCGGCGCCGATCACGGCACGCTGCACCTTCTGCTTGCGTCCGGAGATGACGAGCGCTTCGTCGGCGCGAGCCACCTTGATCCAGCTGCGGGCGAACAGCAGCAGGATCAGCAGGACGACGATCGCGGCGACGACCGCGATCCCGATGACGATGAGGATGCCGACGATTCCGGCGATCTCCATGGATGACCTCCCTGGTTCCCCCCGAGGGGGCGGTCCGATATGCCCACGGTCGATGTGGGCGTGCGCAACCCACCCTGCCAGAAAAGAGACGCCCGCCACCGCGTCGGGCGCCATCATGCCGGTATCGGTGGGCGTTCCTCCCGTCGCCCTGCCTGTGGAGGAGGGGAGCGGTCAGCGGGTGCGGAGTTTCTCCGCGAGGTCGCGCAGCAGGCGCAGCTCCTCGTCGTCGAGGCGTGACATCCGGTCGGCGATCGACCGGCCGTGCACGGTCGCGAGCGCACGGAAGGCCCGGGCGCCCTCGTCCGTCGCGCGGATCAGGGCGCCGCGGCCGTCGTCCGGGTCGGCGCACTTCGCGACCAGTCCCCGCGTCACCATCCGGTCGACGAGGCGGGAGACGCTCGGCTGGCTGATGAGCATGTTGGCGGTGATGTCGCGCAGGCGGGCGGTCATCTCCGGCGAGCGCGTGACGGTGAGCAGCACGTCGTACTCGGCCTGCGTGATGTCGCTGGTGTCGAAGTCGGCCGCCATCTCGGTGAACAGTTCGTGCTGCGCGCGGAAGAGGCTTTCCCAGGCCTCCAGCGCGAGCTTCCGATCGGTCATCCTCACAGAGTACCGGGCGCAGTAAAGGGCCGGTCGGAGAGGCTCCCGACCGGCCCTTGTCCCTTGCACCAAGAGTGTCCTGCAATCACATGCGGTGGATGCCACAGCAAACATTCACCGTGTGATCACTGTATAACGGCGAGGTAACGAATGCAACGGTTTGATCACGATGATTCGGGCGGATACTGGAAGGGACGGTATCGAGAGCCCCCGCCTCCGCACCGCGCGGCAGACCTCTCGAACGCCAGGAAGAAGATGCTCATGAAAGCTCTCCGCTACGTCGAGATCGGCAAGCCCCCGGTGGTGGTCGACATCCCGATTCCGAAGCCCGGCCCCGGACAGGTCCTGCTCAAGATCACCGCGGGTGGCGTCTGCCACTCCGACGACTACGTCATGGGGCTTCCCGAGAAGGACTACCACGAGCAGGGTTACCCGCTGCCGCTGACGCTCGGCCACGAAGGCGCCGGCATCGTGCACGAGGTCGGCGAGGGCGTCGACTCGACGCCCAAGGTCGGGGATGCCGTGGCCGTCTATGGTCCGTGGGGTTGTGGTCGCTGCCACAACTGCTCGATGGGCAAGGAGAACTACTGCACGAATGCCGCCGCCGAGGGCATCCGTCCTCCGGGGCTGGGCAGCCAGGGCTCGATGGCCGAGTACATGATCGTCGACGACGCACGTCACCTCGTGCCGCTCGGTGACCTCGACCCCGTGCAGAACGTCTCGCTGACCGACGCGGGCCTCACCCCCTACCACGCGATCAAGAACTCGCTTCCGAAGCTCGGCGCCGGCACGGTCGCCGTCGTGATCGGTACTGGTGGTCTCGGCCACGTCGGCATCCAGATCCTCAAGGCCATCTCGGGTGCCACGGTCATCGCCCTCGACGTGAACGACGAGAAGCTGACGCTCGCCACCGAGGTCGGCGCGGATCACGTGCTGATCAGCGACGCGTCGGCAGCCGAGAAGATCCGCGAGCTCACCGGCGGTCTCGGCGCGAACGCCGTGTTCGACTTCGTCGGCGCGAACCCGACGATCGCCCTGGCGCAGAGCGTTGCCGCACTCGAGGCCGACATCACGATCGTGGGCATCGGCGGGGGCAGCATGACGCTCGGCTTCGGCTCGATCGCCTATGACGCGGCCGTGCGCATCCCCTACTGGGGCTCGCGCGCCGAGCTGATCGAGGTGCTGGACCTCGCCCGCGCCGGCAAGATCCACGTCCAGACCGAGAGCTACACGCTCGACGACGGTCCGAAGGCGTACGAGGACCTCGCGTCGAACAGCATCCGCGGACGCGCCGTCATCGTCCCCTGACATCGCCCTCGAACGCCCGGGAGGGATCGCCCTCCCGGGCGTTCGTCGTTTCGGTGCGGCTTCAGCTGCAGCGTCGCCGGTCGGCGAGGAGGGCGAGCGCCGCATCGATCGCGCTCGCCGCCGCGTCGGGGGCCACGCGCACGAGGGCGAAGGCGGAGACCACCAGGCCCGTGCAGGCGTCCGCCAGGGTGTCGACCTCCGTTCCCGCGAGCTCGGGGAGAGCGGCCCCGACGCCGCGGGCGAACGCCTCTCGGAGCTCCCCGCGATAGGACGCCACGACCCGGGCGACCGCGTCGTCAGTGCCGATGGGGGCGGCGGCGGTGTTGACCAGCAGGCAGCCGCTCGTCGCCGGGAGGCTCCCCGCGGTCAGCAGCGCCGCACGCAGTCCGCCGAGATAGGTCTCCAGCGCCTCCGGCGCCACGGTCTCGCCCGTCAACGGAGCGAGGCGCGGACGGATGACCTCGTCCAGGTAGCTCTCGACGGCAGCGTCGAAGAGTCCTCGTTTGGAACCGAAGGCGTGATAGATGCTGGAGCGGCTGAGGCCGGTCGCTCGCTCGAGCTCCGGCAGCGGCGCGCTCTCGAAGCCGCGCTCCCAGAACACGCCGCGTGCCGCGCGGACCGCTTCCGCGGTGTCGAAGGTCTGTGTGCGCCCCATCCACCCTGCTCCTGCTCTTTTGTGAATCGCTCGATCCAGTATATATTGGAACGAACGATACAGAATGCGCGGCCCCGCCGCGTCGAAGGGGGGACCGCTATGGTCATCGCAGGACTCGTGCTCACCGGCGTCGCGGCGCTCGTGCACGTCTACATCTTCTGGCTGGAGTCGTTCGCCTGGACCGGTGCGCGCGCTCGCCGCACGTTCGGCACCGGCACAGCGGAGGAGGCCGCGCGACAGAAGGAGCTCGCCTTCAACCAGGGCTTCTACAACCTGTTCCTCGCGGTCGCCGTCCTCCTCGGCATCGTCCTCTTCGCCACGGGAGCGACGGCCGTCGGCGCGACCCTGGTCTTCACCGGCGCCGGATCGATGGTCGCCGCGAGCCTCGTGCTGCTGCTGTCGAGCCCCGACAAGGCGTCCGCCGCCCTGAAGCAGGGCGTCCTCCCGGCGCTCGGCGTCATCGCGCTGGCCATCGGCCTCCTCGTCTGAGTCCGGCCGCAGCACCCCCCCAGATCCTCACGAAGGAGAGAAATGTCCCACGCCATCAGCACCCAGATCCAGCTCGCCCGCCGCCCCGAGGGGTGGCCGACCCACGACGACTTCCGCACCGTCGAGGTCGAGCTGAGCGATCCGGCGCCGGGGGAGGTGCGCGTGGCGAACGAGTTCGTCTCCGTCGACCCCTATATGCGCGGGCGGATGAACGACGTCCGCAGCTACGTCGCCCCCTACGCCCTCGACGAGGTCATCGCGGGTGGCGCCATCGGCCGGGTCGTCGCCTCTGCGGCGGACGACCTCCCCGTCGGCACCGTCGTGCTGCACCAGCACGGCTGGAGCGATGTCGTGCAGGCGGACGCGTCGACCTTCCGGGCCGTGCCCGAGGTGCCCGGCATGCCGCTGTCGCTGCGCCTGCACATCCTCGGCATGACCGGCCTCACCGCCTACGTCGGCCTCACCGCGATCGCCGGACTCGCCGCGGGCGACACCGTCTTCGTCTCCGGCGCCGCCGGTGCCGTCGGCACGGCTGTCGGTCAGATCGCCAAGCTCCTCGGCGCGGGCCGCGTCATCGGCTCGGCGGGCTCGCCTGAGAAGGTCGCCCTGCTGACCGAGAAGTACGGCTACGACGCGGCGTTCAACTACAAGGACGGCCCGGTGCGCGAGCAGCTCGCCGCCCTCGCGCCCGAGGGTGTGGACGTGTTCTTCGACAACGTCGGCGGCGACCACCTCGAAGCTGCGCTCGACGTGATGAACGACGGTGGCCGGATCGCCCTGTGCGGCGCCATCACGAGCTACAACACGACCGAGCGCGTGCCCGGGCCCGACAACATGGCGAACATCATCACCCGCGGGCTCCGTCTCCAGGGCTTCACCCTGGCGAACTACCTGCACCTGTCGCCGGAGTTCAGCGAGCGGATGACCCGCTGGTTCGCGGAAGGGCGGATCGCCTACGACGAGACCATCGTCGACGGGATCGAGAACACGGTCGACGCGTTCCTCGACATGATGCGCGGAGCCAACACGGGGAAGATGCTCGTGCGCGTCACGCCCTCCGCCTGACGTCCGGAGCGGGCCGCCCGCGCATTTGAGATATATTGCTTGAGACGTAGAACTTCACTCTCCATGACCCCCACTGGAGGCAGTGTGACACTCTCTGGCGGCCCCCTCGAACGCCGGTCGATGAGCGACGAGGCTTTCGTGCGCCTGCAGGATGCGATCATCAGCGGCGAACTCCAGCCCGGCGAGCGCCTGCGCGACTACGAGCTCGCCGAACGCCTCGGCACCTCGAAGACGCCGATCCGCCATGCCCTCGACCGCCTGGCCGACAACGGCCTCGTCGAGATGCAGCGCAACCGATACACCCGCGTGGCCCCGATCGATCTGGAACGGGTGCGCAACGCCGTCGACCTGTTCGGCGACATCTGGATCGGCTCGGTTCGTCACGTCATGCCGGTGATCCAGGACGACGATGTGGCCTATCTCGTGGAGCTGGCCGACGACATGGCGGCGTCGGTGCAGGCGCGGGACATCATCGCGTTCGGCGCGGCGCTCCGCAGCGCGGCGACGGGTTTCGCCCGGATCGAGGGCAACGCCACGCGCGCCAACTCCATCGAGCGCCTCGGCCCGCAGATCCGCCGGTTCACCCAGCACGCGAAGGACGCCGTGGACTGGTCCGCGGTCGAGGAGTTCGTCGGCGCGATCCGCGAGGCGACGTCGGAGCGCGACGCGGTCAAGACCCGTGCGGTGCTGGTGACCTTCTTCGACGAGACGCTCCCGGCGATCATCGATCGGGCCGAGCAGTCGGGACTGGCCGAGATCTCGGAGTGATCCTGCGCTGACGAACGAGGGCGACCGCACACCGCGGTCGCCCTCGTCGCGTTCCGGGGCTACGGCGTGAGGCGATGGACGTCGCGCGGGAACAGCGTCACCTCGCGGACGTTGGCCGCCTCGACCAGTCGGCCCACCCAGCGCTCCAGTCCGATCGCGAAGCCGCCGTGCGGAGGCATCCCGTGCGCGAACGCCTCCAGGTAGCCGGCGTACGTCGAGGGCGATTCGCCCCGCGCCTCGATCGCGGCGACGACCTCGCTGTGTCGATGCAGCCGCTGTCCGCCGGTCACGAGCTCCAGACCCCGGAACAGGAGGTCGAAGCTGTTGCTCCACTCCGTGTCGTCGGGCTGCGGGTGCGTGTAGAACGGACGCTTGCGCATCGGATACCCCTCGACGGCCAGCACGTCGCTGCCGAACTCCTCCTTCGCCCACGCCCCGAGCGCCCGCTCGTGCGCCGGGGAGAGGTCGGGCTCGTCGGCCGGAGCCCCGACCCGGCGCAGCGCGTCGCGGAAGTGCACGACGGGGATGTCCTCGGGGATGACGGGGAGCGTCACGTCGAGCAGCGCGAGCTCTTCCGCTGCGTCGGCGCGGATGCCGTCGACCATGCCTCGCAGCACGTGGCCGAGGAGTCGCAGGACGTCGCGGTGGTCGCGGATGAACCCGAGCTCGACGTCCAGCGACACGTACTCCGACAGATGCCGCACGGTGTCGTGGGGCTCGGCCCGGAAGACCGGCCCCACCTCGTAGACGCGTTCGAACACGCCGACGAGCTGCTGCTTGTAGAACTGCGGGCTCTGCGCGAGGTACCCGGTCCTCCCGAAGTAGTCCACGGGGAACACGTTCGCCCCCGACTCGGTCACGGTGTCGACGATCTTCGGGGTCTGCACCTCGGTGAAGTCCGCAGCGTCGAGCACCCGGCGGAACGCCCGCGCGCTCGCCGCGGCGATCTGCCAGGTGGCGCGGCGTGCGGGGTGGCGCCAGGTCACCGCCGCGTGGTCGAGCAGAGTCGGCAGGCTCGTCTCGAGCGTCGGGCGCCACAGCTCAACGACCGGCGGTGCAGCCGGCTCCGACAGGCTCTCGATCTGCGGGTCGACGATCTCGACGCCGCCGGGGGCCTGCGGGTTCGCGGCGACGGTCCCCGTCACGCGGACCACCGTCTCCTCCGGAGGGAGGCCGTCCGTCGGAAGCTCGGCGGCACGGACGACGACCTGGGCGAGGCCCGAACGGTCGCGGATGATCAGGAACGCGACGGTGGCGAGTTCCCTCCGTCGATGGACGTGACCGAGCAGCATGACACGGCGGCCGGGGGCGGCCTCGGCGAGCTCCGCGGCGAGAGTGCGGGCGGGGTCGGGTGATCTCATTTCTCCTCCAGGTTGTGGGAGCCCTGGAGGTGTGGGCGGGGGCCAGATCGCGGTGCCACCACACCTTCGCCGGTGAGAAGCCGGCCTCTCGTCGGTACGCCGGACGCGCGGGGACCGCCTGCACGGAGGCCGGGGGTCGTCACGCCCCGGCGGTCGCCGCGTCCAGTCTAGGGGCGTTCTCGGCAGATCCACAGAATCGCTCGGGCACCGTCTCGTACCCTGGATTATCCAAGGGGAGTACTCCGACACGGTCGGGTCGTCATTACGGATGCGTCTGCATCCCGGCCCACCGGTCCCGCTCGGCGGGATGGGGAAGACTTTGGCGCTGTTCCGTCACGCCCGAGTCTGGAGTACCCGTTGGAAATCACCCCTTTGATCTGGGTCATCACGATCGCGGTCACCATCGCGTTTTTCGTGTACGAGTTCTTCGCGCACGTCCGCAAGCCGCACGAGCCGAGCATCGGCGAATCCGCGCGCTGGTCGATCTTCTACATCAGCCTCGCGCTGCTCTTCGGCGTGGGCATCGGCATGGTGTCCGGCTGGACCTACGGCGGCGAGTACTTCGCCGGCTACCTCACCGAGAAGGCGCTGTCGATCGACAACCTCTTCGTGTTCCTCATCGTGATGACGGGCTTCGCGGTGCCGAAGATCTATCAGCAGAAGGTGCTGATGATCGGCATCGTGATCGCGCTGATCCTCCGCGGCGTCTTCATCGCCGTCGGTGCGACCCTCATCGAGAACTTCTCCTGGATCTTCTACGTCTTCGGCGCGCTGCTGCTCTTCCTCGCGTACCGCCAGGCCTTCAGCAGCCACGAGAGCAACCCCGCGAACGGCCGCTTCATGACGTTCGTCCGTCGCCACCTCCCCGTCAGCGAGGAGTACAACGGCGACAAGCTCACGGTCGTCCAGAAGGGCAAGCGCTACGTCACGCCGATGCTGCTGACGATCATCGCGATCGGCTTCATCGACCTCGTCTTCGCCGTCGACTCCATCCCCGCCATCTACGGCCTCACCGACCAGGCGTACATCGTCTTCACCGCGAACGCGTTCGCCCTGATGGGTCTGCGCCAGCTGTACTTCCTCATCGGCGGGCTGCTGGAGCGCCTGGTGTACCTGGCTCAGGGCCTCGCCGTCATCCTCGCGTTCATCGGCGTGAAGCTCGTGCTGCACGCCCTGCACGTCAACGAGGTGCCGTTCATCAACGGCGGTGAGCCGATGCTGTGGGCGCCCGAGATCCCGATCTGGTTCTCGCTGCTCTTCATCGCCGCGACCATCGCGGTCGCCACCGTCGCGAGCCTGATGAAGACGCGCCGGCACCGCAACGCCGTCTCGTCCTCGACCGATTCCACCCCCACCATCGACAAGGAGCACTCTTGAGCGCGCAGCGCTGTTCTGACTCTTCGGACTCTGACAGTACGAGCACCCGGTTCATCCCGGGTGCTCACCCCGCCACCGAGGAGGTCGCCCGCTGATGGGCGATCTGCTCTGGAACATCGCCCTCGTCCTGCTCTTCGTGCTGATCGGCGGTGTCTTCGCTGCGACGGAGATGGCCCTGGTCACGCTGCGTGAGAGCCAGCTCAACGCGATCGCCGCTCGCGGCCGTCGCGGAGCGAAGGTCGCCGCCCTGGCCCGCAATCCCAACACTTTCCTCTCGGCGGTGCAGATCGGCGTGACCGTGGCGGGCTTCGCGTCCGCCGCCTACGGAGCGACCTCGATCGCGCCGTCCGTCGCGCCGCTGCTGGAGGGCTGGGGTGTCGCGCCTCCGCTCGCGATGACGCTCGCCACGATCGTGCTGACGCTGATCATCGCGTACCTGTCGCTCGTGCTCGGCGAGCTCGTGCCGAAGAGGCTGGCGATCCAGCGCAACGCGCAGTTCGCGTACGCGGTCGCGCCGGCCCTGAACGGCTTCGCGACCGTCATGCGCCCGGTGATCTGGCTGCTGTCGGTCTCGACGAACGCGCTCGTCCGCGTGCTCGGCGGCGACCCGCACAAGACGAGCGACGAGCTCACCGACGAGGAGGTGCGCGACATCGTGGCGACCCACCAGGGCCTGCCCGACGACGAGCGCCGCATCCTCGACGACGTGCTCTCGCTGCGGGGACGCCAGGTGAGCGAGGTCATGCGCCCGCGACCGGAGGTCGTGGCGCTCGACGAGGCTGCCACGGTCGGGTCGGCGATGGAGCAGGTCCGCGAGCTGCCCTTCTCCCGGTACCCCGTGTCCCAGACGTCGATCGACGACATCACCGGCTTCGTGCACGTGCGTGACCTCTTCGAGGCTGCCGCGGATGACCCGGAGCGCCCGCTGCAGGGGCTCGTCCGCGACATCCCGTACATCCCGTCCACGGCGGGGGTGTTGCCCACCCTCACCCGGATGCGGGCCGAGGGACACCACATCGCCGTCGTCGTGGACGAGTACGGGGGCACCGACGGTCTCGTGACTCTGGAGGACCTCGTGGAGGAGGTCGTCGGCGAGATCTTCGACGAGTACGACGCCGAGGTCTTCCTCTCCGCCGACGACGGACTGGACGGGCGCCTCAACCTGCAGGACTTCGAGGAGGCGACGGGGCTCGCGATGCCTCGGGGGTCTTCGGACACGATCGCCGGATTCGTCACCGAGCAGCTCGGCCGTCTCGCCGTGGTCGGCGACACCGTCGAGGTGCCGGGCGCGACCATCCAGGTGGTGGAGATCGATCGCCGCCGCATCGCACGCGTGCGCGTCTCGATGCTCACCGATCCGGGTGCCGAGCGGGGCGTCGAAGACTGACGGACCGCCGGGTGGCGGGGCGCGTCAGTCGCGCGCTCCGCTGCCCAGCGCGCGAAGCCCATCGCTGAGGACCTCGGTCAGGAGCTGGGCGTAGCGGCCGTCCGGATCGAGGTCGGGGTCGAACACGGTGATGCTCGCCCCGATCGCCTGCGGGGCGAGGGCGCGCAGGAGTGCGGTGAGCTCCGCGGCACCGAGGCCGCCCGGGTCCGGGCTGTCGACGGCGGGCATCACCGAGGGGTCGAGCACGTCGACGTCGAGCTGCAGCCAGTAGCGACCGTCGGCGGCCGCGGCGGTCTCGGCAGCGACCGCGTCGGCTCCTCGTGCCAGGACGTCGGCCGCCGGCGTGACGCGCGCGAGGAGGCCGCGGACCTCCGCCTGCTCCTCGTCGTCGGCGCGATGCCCGATGTGGGCCGTGCGGGCGGGGGAGAAGTACGGCGCGAGTCCGTCGATGTCGGCGATCGCCGGCCAATGCACGCCGACGGCGCCCGCCAGCGCTTCGCCGGCCACGCTCGCGCACTCGTCGCTGTTGCCCGGGTGGCGGAAGTCGGTGTGCCCGTCAATGTGCACGAGGCCCGCGCCTCCACGGCGCTTCACGGCGATCCCGGCGCCGATGAGGATGCCGCAGTCGCCGCCGATCACGAGCGGGGCGCGGCCCTCGTCGAGGACCTCCCCGATGCGCGCCGCCAGGCGGAGGGAGTGGTCGACGAAAGCGGCCTCGTTGCGTACTCGCCCCGCGGGCCGTGTCGCGTCGTCGTCCACGTAGCGTCCGGCGAGCACGATGCCGCCGTCGCTCGCGCCCTGATCGGTGAAACGCCGGAACAGCCCCGCCTCCCGGAACGCCTCCGGCGCCTTCGCGGAGCCGGGCACGCTGCCGGGCTCCGGTGGGCGCAGACCGAGGTTGCTGGGGGCCGACAGCAGAGTGATCATGCGCTCATCCTGCCCCCGGCGTCCGACATCGCCTCGGCTCAGCGGATGGCGTAGACGGCGCTCCCCACGATCACCGCGATGACGGTAGTCCAGCCGATGATCGCGACGGCCTGCCACACGAGGATGCGCCCCTTGCCGATGCCGGACGCGGCGAGCATGGTAGCGGTGAAGTGCGTCGGCAGCAGCAGCGGTCCCAGCAGGCTCACCCCGGGGACGCCGTAGCGCTCGAACGCGCGCTGGAACTTCTCGCGGCGCGCGGAGCCGCGTCCGGTCTCCACCGGGACGCCGTCGGCCTCCAGGCTCGTGCCGCCGCCCACCGTCACCGGCCGCTTCGCCCGCGAGCGGTCCACGATGGCCCGACGGGCGCCCGCGCTGGCGAGCACCAGGATCGCGACGCAGAGGAAGTTGCCGACCATCGCGGCGATGGCCGCGACCACGGGCGGGATGCCGCCGAGGATGCCGATGCTCGCGGCACCCTCGCCTTCGACGAACGGCACCGCTCCAGCGAGGGCGACGATGAGGGGCTGGACGAGGTCGGGGACCTGGGCGACGAGGTTTTGGAAGGTCTCGATGAGGTTCATGGGGGAAGCTCCGGGTGTCGGTGCAGACGGTCTCTCCGTCGCGATGATCCCAGTCCAGTCGATGGCGCCCCGCGGTGGCAGTGCCGCCGCGTCACCGCTCTCCGTGCGGTTCGCCCCGGATCCCGTGACATGTGTCACGCCTCTATCGTGGGGAGCGTGAGCAGTCCTTCCCCCGCTTTCCCCGATCCCGGTCCCGGTGCCCGCCAGCTCGCGCGGGGCATCACCGCCACCTGGTGGTACACGGTCGGCGGGGTGATCTTCATCGAGCTCATGCTGGTGGCCGCCTGGCTGGGCATCGCCGTGGCACTGGATCGCTCGGGCGTCGCGCTGCTCGTCGTGGGGGTCGGCGGGGTGCTCTGGGCGGCGTCGACCGTCCTGCTGCTGGTCGACTACCGTCATCGCGTCGACGCCGGCCCCGGGGTGGGTTGGGTGCGGTTGGCCGTGCCGACCGTCGTCGCCCTGATCTACGGCGGCGCGGCGGGGGCTCTGGTCGGCAGCTGGCAGCTCGCCGCGATGCCCGTGGTGCAGGTCTTCGTGCTGGTGAGCTGGCCCCGCGGGATCCGGGTGCGTGTGGCCGTGGCGGCGACGGTCGCGCTCGTCGCTCTCGCGCTGCTCGACTCGACCACCCCCCTCGGTTCCGGGGTCCCGGCGTGGGTGCCGGTGCTCTACGGAGTCATGCTCCCCGGGATGACCGTGAGCTCGCTGTGGTGGTGGGACGTGCTCGTGGCCCTGGACCGGGCGCGCGCCTCGGAGGCGCGACTGGCGGCGACGCAGGAGCGCCTGCGCGTGGCGACCGACGTGCACGACCTCCAGGGGCATCATCTCCAGGTGATCGCTTTGCAGCTCGAACTGGCGGAGCGCTTGCTGCCCACCGATCCGCAGGCGGGGATGGAGCAGCTCCGCGCCGCCAGGGCGAGCGTCGACGACGCGCGGCAGGGCACCAGAGACCTCGCCACGCGATTCCGCTCGGTGCCCCTCGGCGACGAGCTGGCGAACGCCCGGGATCTGCTCACGGCCGCAGGGCTCATCGTGGAGGCGCGGATCCACCCGGATGCGGACGCGGCACCCGCGGCCGACCTCGGTCCGGTGATCCGGGAGACGACCACGAACGTCCTGCGACACGGACGCGGTGGTCACGCGCGCCTGATCCTCGACCGGACGGCGGACGCCTGGCGGTACGAGGTCGCCAACGACGCGGCACCCGCGGCCGAGGACGGGGCGGTCGGCTCCGGGCTCGAGGGTATCCGCCGGCGGATCGGCGAGGCGGGCGGCACGTTCGAGCAGCGGCGCGATGCCGACGAGTTCGTCGTGACGGTCACCGTGCCCGCGGGGGCGGAGATCGTCCGATGATCCGGGTGCTGCTCGCCGACGACGAGGGCATGATCCGCTCCGCGCTCGCCGCCCTGCTGCGTCTCGAGGCAGACATCGACGTCGTCGCGGAGTGCGCGGACGGCGAGGAGGCCGTCGCCGCCGCCGTCCGGCTCGAACCCGACGTGTGCCTGCTCGATCTGGAGATGCCCGGACTCGACGGCGTGCAGGTCGCGGAGAGGCTCAACCGCACGATCGCGACCCGCTGCATCGTCGTCACCCGGCACGCGCGTCCCGGGGTGCTCCGGCGGGCGCTCGCCTCCGGCGTCTCCGGGTTCGTGCCCAAGTCGCGAGGTGCGGACGAGCTCGCCGCGATCATCCGCCGCGTCGCGGCCGGCGCCCGGTACGTCGATCCGGAGATCGCGGCGGATGCGCTGAGCGACGAGCGGTCGCCGCTCACCGATCGGGAGCTGGACGTGCTCCGGGCCGGGCGTCGAGGGGAGACCACAGGACAGATCGCGCGGGCGCTCGCGCTGGCGCCGGGGACGGTGCGCAACCACATCTCCGTCATCCTCGGGAAGCTCTCGGTGAGCACCCGTCAGCAGGCCGTGCTCGTCGCTGAGGAGCGCGGCTGGATCTGACCGTCGTCACGCGTCCGTTCCGAGGGTCGCGGCCTGCGAGAATGGAGGCGCCGAGTCCCGAGCCGAGGAGCACACGTGCCGTTCATCTCCACCCGCGGCGGTATGCAGCCGCAGTCGTTCAGCGAGACGCTGCTGGAGGGCCTGGCGCCCGACGGTGGCCTGGCCGTCCCCGACGTCATGCCCGAGGTCGACGGCGAGACGCTCGAGCGCTGGCGTGCCCTGACCTATCCGCAGCTCGCGACCGAGGTGCTCGGCCTCTTCGCGACCGACATCCCGCGGGAGGACCTCGCCCGGATGACGGCGGCGGCGTACGCGGACTTCCCGGACGGCGTCGTCCCGCTGCGTCGCGTGGACGACGACCTCACGCTGGTCGGACTCTCCGAGGGCCCCACGCTGGCGTTCAAGGACATGGCCATGCAGTTCCTCGGGCAGGTGCTGGAGTACACGCTCGAGCGCCAGGGCTCGGTCCTCAACATCCTCGGCGCGACCTCGGGTGACACCGGCTCGGCCGCGGAGCACGCCCTGCGCGGCAAGGAGCGTGTCGCGGTGTTCATGCTCTCGCCGCAGGGCCGGATGAGCGCGTTCCAGCGGGCGCAGATGTTCTCGCTCGACGATGCGAACGTGCACAACATCGCGGTGGAGGGCGTCTTCGACGACTGCCAGAACCTCGTGAAGAAGCTCGCCGGCGACCTCGACTTCAAGCGTGCTCAGCACCTGGGCGCAGTGAACTCGATCAACCTCGCCCGCATCACCGCGCAGACGGTCTACTACTTCTGGGCGTGGCTGCGCGCGACCGACGCCGGCGGCTGGGCGGAGGTGTCGTTCACCGTCCCCTCCGGGAACTTCGGCAACATCCTCTCCGGATTCTTCGCGAAGCAGATGGGACTGCCGATCCGGCGCCTCGTCCTGGCCGCGAACGAGAACAACGTGCTCGACGAGTTCTTCCGCACGGGGGTGTATCGCCCCCGCAGCGCCGCCCAGACGCTGGCGACCTCGAGCCCGTCGATGGACATCTCGAAGGCCTCGAACCTCGAGCGCTTCATCTTCGAGCTCGTCGACCGCGATCCGGCGCGAGTGGTCGGCGCGTGGGACGACCTGGAGGCCCAGGGCTTCTTCGACTTCTCGGCCGAGCAGGCGCGCTTCGCGGAGGAGTTCGGCATCGTGAGCGGCACCTCGACGCACGAAGATCGGCTCGCGACCATCCGCGACGTGTACGAGGCCTCCGGCGAGGTGATCGACCCGCACACCGCCGACGGCGTGAAGGTCGCGCGGGAGTATGTCGAGCCCGGAGTGCCGATGCTGGTGCTGGAGACGGCCAAGCCCGAGAAGTTCGCCGAGACGATCCACGAGGCCATCGGGGTCGAGCTGGCGTACGCCCCCGAGCTGCGCGCCATGCTCGACGCCCCCCAGCACGTGACCGAGATGCCCGACGACGAGCACGCTCTCCGTGCTTTCATCGAGGAGAACGCCCTCCACTGACCCGCGAGACCCCGCTTTCGCGCCGAAACCCCCTGTCCCGGACGCCGGAGACAGGGGGTTTCGACGTGAACCCGAGGTCTCGGCGACAAGAGAGGGAAATGCGGGGGGTGGGCAGTGTGCACAGAGGGAAGGGGGATTGAGGCGGAGTGCACATGTCGGGGCGGAGAGGGGGTGAGTACCGTGGCGGGCAACCCGTATCCTCCTCCCGAAGGACTCCCCATGGCACGCACGGCGCACGCAGACGACTTCGCGCTCTCCCGAGTGACTCCAGAGGCCCGCAAGCCCTGGTTCGGAATCGCCGTCCAGCGATTCGGACAGGTCTCCGCCCTCTCGCAGTTCCTCCTCGGCGCGACCCTCGGTTACAGCATGACCTTCGGCGAGGCCGTCCTCGCCTTCCTGTTCGGCTCGCTCATCCTCGAGGTGATCATGTGCGTGGTCGGCTTCATCGGCCAGCGCGAGGGCCTGAACACCGCGCTCCTCGCCCGCTGGACGGGCTTCGGCGAGATCGGCGCGTCGCTCGTCGGCCTCGCGATCGGCATCAGCCTCATCGGCTGGTTCGGCATCCAGTCCGCCATCTCGGCGCAGTCGCTCGACGCCCTCATGCCCGGTGCCCTGCCGGTCTGGGCGTGGAGCCTCATCTTCGGCCTCGCCGTCACCGCGATCGTCGCCTTCGGCTTCGTCGGGATGCAGTGGCTCGCGAACATCACCGTGCCGCTGTTCCTGATCCTCGTCGGCTGGTCCGTCATCTCCGAGCTCACCCGCCACGACATCGGCGAGCTGCTCACCGGCCCGGCGCCCGGCCCGACCATGAGCGTCTGGGCGGGCACCGGCATCGTCGCCGGCGGTCTCATCGTCGGCGCGATCATCACGGGCGACATGACCCGCTTCAACCGCTCGCGGGCCGACGTCGTCAAGCAGACCGTGCTCGGCGTCTCCCTCGGCGAGTTCGTGATCGGCCTCGCCGGCGTGCTTCTCGCCCACGCGGCGGCGACCGGCGACATCGTCGCGATCGTCACCTCGTCCGTCGGGTTCGTCGGCCTGTTCATCGTGCTGACCGGCACGCTGAAGATCAACGACTGGAACCTGTACTCCTCCACGCTCGGCCTGGTGAACTTCATCTCCACGGCCTTCGGCAAGAACCTGCACCGCGTCACCACCACGATCGTCCTCGGCGTCGTCGGATCGGTGCTGGCGGCCGTCGGCATCCTCGGACAGTTCACCGAGTTCCTCGTCGTGCTCAGCGTCGCGTTCCCGCCGATCGCCGGGATCATGGTCGCCGAGTACTACGTGGTGCGCCGCTGGCGTCCTGAGCTCGACGCGACCCGCGAGACCGGAACCCTGCCCGGCACCGCGCCCCGCATCGTCCCGGCCACGATCGTCGTCTGGCTGGTCTCCTCGCTGGTCGGCTACTTCGTGACCTGGGGCATCCCCTCGCTGCTCAGCCTCTTCCTGTCGATGGTGCTCTACATCGTCGCCGGCAAGCTCGGCTGGGTGCGCGGCGTCGGCGTCGCGACCACCCGACAGGCGAACCCCGTCGACAGCGCCCCCGCCGCGGTCTGAGCAGACCCGCCGGACACGAACCACCTCCACGAAAGCGAGCATCATGCACATCGGCATCGACGTCGGCGGCACCAACACCGACGCCGTCCTCATGGACGGCACCCGCACCCTGGCCGGGGTCAAGCATTCCACGACCCCGGACGTGACGAGCGGGATCGTCCAGGCCATCGAAGACCTCCGTGCGGGGCACTCCTTCGAGGGCGGCGACATCGACGCGGTGATGATCGGCACGACGCACTTCATCAACGCGCTCGTGCAGGCGAGCCGGCTCGCTCCGGTCGCGGCGCTCCGGCTGGGTCTGCCCGCGACGCGCGCGCTGCCGCCGCTGATCGACTGGCCGGAGGTTCTCGTCGCGGCCACCCAGGCGCGCAGCTACCTCGCGCACGGCGGCTACGAGTTCGACGGCCGCCCGATCTCGCCGCTCGACCCGGACGAGATCCGCGCGCACGCCGAGGACATGAAGGCGCACGGCATCCGCTCGGTCGCCATCTCGTCGGTGTTCAGCCCGGTCAACCACGACCTCGAAGTGCGGGCGGCCGAGATCGTCGCCTCGGTGCTGGGGGAGGACGCCGCCATCTCGCTGTCGCACGAGATCGGCCGCATCGGACTGCTGGAGCGCGAGAACGCGACGATCATCAACGCCGCCCTCCGTGAGCTCGCGTCGGAGATCGTCGACGGGCTCACCTCGGCGGTCCGCGCGCAGGGCATCGAGGCGCCGATCTTCCTCAGCCAGAACGACGGCACGCTCATGGACGAGGACTACGTGCGCCGGTACCCGGTCGCGACCTTCGCCTCCGGCCCCACCAACTCGATGCGCGGGGCGGCGGCCACCAGCGGCCTCGTCGACTGCGCCGTCATCGACGTGGGCGGCACCACGGCCGACATCGGCCTGCTCATCAACGGCTTCCCCCGGGAGACGGCGAACGAGGTGAAGGTCGCCGGCATCCGCACGAACTTCCGCATGCCGGACGTGCTCTCCCTCGGCATCGGCGGTGGCAGCATCGTCGACGAGGAGACGGCCGAGGTGGGCCCGGCCTCGGTCGGCTACCGGCTGACGACGGAGGCGCTGGTCTTCGGCGGCTCGACCCTCACGGCCACCGACATCGCGGTCGCCGCCGGTCGTGCGCAGGTGGGGGACCCCGCCAAGGTCGCGCACCTCGACCCCGCGTTCGTGGAGCGCGTGCTCGCCCGCATCGCGGAGCGCGTCGCGGAGGCGGTGGACCGGATGCGCACGTCGCCCGAGCCCATCGCGGTCGTGGCCGTGGGCGGCGGGTCCATCCTGCTGCCCGACGAGCTGCCCCTGTTCGGCACCGTGCATCGGCCGGAGAACTACGCGGTCGCCAACGCCATCGGCGCCTCGATCGCGCAGGTCGGTGGCGAGATCGACAAGGTCTACGCGATCGAGCCCGGCCGTCGCGATGAGACGATCGCCGAGGTGCGCGCGGAGGCCGTCGACAAGGCCATCGCGGCCGGTGCCAAGCCCGCGACCGTGTCGATCATCGACTTCGACGAGGTCCCCATCCCGTATCTTCCCGGCAACGCCACGCGCATCCGCGTGAAGGCCGTCGGCGACCTCGACATGGGGGCCTGACATGAGCACGACGATCACCGCCGCCGACATCGACGGTCTCGCCCGCGGTGCGGCCGTGCTCGGCACCGGCGGGGGCGGCGACCCGTACATCGGCGCCCTCCTCGCCCGCCAGGCCCTCGCCTCGGGAGACGTCACGGTCGTGGCGCTCGACGAGGTGCCGGACGACGCCCTCGTGCTGTTCGTCGCGATGATGGGCGCGCCCACCGTCATGGTGGAGAAGCTGCCGAGCCTCGCGGAGGTCATCGAGCCGGTCAAGGCGCTCGGCATCCATCTCGGCCGCCCGGTCACGCACATCGCCTGCGCCGAGGTCGGCGGCGTGAACTCGACGATCCCGATCGCCGCCGCCGCAGCGCTCGGGCTGCCCCTCGTCGACGCGGACGGCATGGGACGCGCATTCCCCGAACTGCAGATGGTGCTCCCGACGCTGTACGGCGTGACGGCCTCGCCGCTCGCCTTCAGCGACGAGAAGGGGAACACGGGCGTGCTGCAGACCGCCGACAACTCCTGGACCGAGCGCATCGCGCGCGTCGCGTGCGTCGAGATGGGCTGCTCCGTCATGATCTCCGGCTTCTCGATGTCGGGTGCCGCCGCACGCCAGTCGCTGGTGGCCGGGTCGCTGTCCCGGTGCATCGACATCGGTCAGCGGATCGCGGAGGCCCGTGAGGCGAAGACCGACCCGGTCGCCGCTGTCGTGGAGCTCCTCGGCGGTCGCGAGCTGTTCGGTGGCAAGGTCGCCGACGTGAACCGGGCCACGACGACCGGCTTCGCCCGTGGCCGGGCACGGATCGACGGAGACGGGGGCACCTCGCTCACGTTGCAGTTCCAGAACGAGCACCTCGTCGCGGAGGCGGACAGGCAGGTGCTGGCGACCACCCCCGACCTCATCATGGTCCTCGACGGCGAGTCGGGGGAGCCCGTCACGACCGAGGGGCTGCGCTACGGCCAGCGCGTCCGCGTGATCGCCGCTCCCGCTGACGAGCGTTGGCACTCGGACGCGGCTCTCGCGATGGTCGGCCCCGGGTACTTCGGCTACGACATCCCGGCGCACCGGTTCGACGGCACGGTCTCCGCCGGAGACGCCGCGGCAGGGGCCGCCGCATGAGCTGGGAGCTGACCGCGGCGGACCTGCCCGACCTCGCTCGCGGCGCGACGCTGCTCGGCACCGGCGGCGGGGGCGACCCCTACATCGGCAAGATGCTGGTCGAGCGGGTGCTCGGCGCCGGAGCGATCACGATCCTCGATCCGGACGACCTCGCCGACGACCTCTTCGTCATCCCGACCGCGCAGATGGGGGCGCCGACCGTGATGGTCGAGAAGATCCCCGCCGGCACCGAGCCCACGCTCGCGCTGCGCACCCTGGAGGATCACCTGGGACGCCGGGCCGATGCCACCATGCCGATCGAGTGCGGGGGGATCAACTCGATGATCCCGCTCATCGTCGCCGCGGAGACCGGTCTTCCGGTCGTCGACGCGGACGGCATGGGCCGGGCCTTCCCCGAGCTGTCGATGGAGACCTTCGCGGTCTACGGCGTGCACGGCTCGCCGCTCGCCCTCGCCGGAGAGCGCGGGGAGCGCGTCGTCATCGACACCGGGGACGACGATCGTCAGATGGAGTGGCTCGCCCGCGGTATAACGATCCGGCTGGGTGGCGTCGGTCACATCGCCGAGTACGCCATGAGCGGGGCCGACGTGCGGCGCACGGCGGTGCCGCGCACCATCTCGATGGCCCTCGCCCTGGGCCGGGCGATCCGCCTCGCCAGGGAGGAGCACCGCTCGCCGTTCGAGGCGATCGCCGCGACGCTCGCGACCACGCTCTACCCGCATGTGCGCGAGCTCTGCGTCGGGAAGGTGGTGGATGTCGAACGACGGACCACCGAGGGTTTCGCGAAGGGGCGGGCGGTCATCGCTCCGCTCGGCGCCGCGGAGGGCGACACGTTCGAGATCGCGTTCCAGAACGAGAACCTCACCGCGCGGCGGGGTGGACGGCTCGTCGCGATCGTTCCCGATCTCATCTGCGTCGTCGATCACGAGACCGCCGAACCCATCACCACGGAGGGACTCCGCTACGGTCAGCGCGTCCGGGTGCTCGGCATCTCGACGCCGGCGATGATGCGCACCCCCGAGGCGCTGGCCGCCTTCGGGCCCTCCGCCTTCGGCCTGACCGAGGAGTTCGCTCCCGTCGAGGGGATGGCCGCGTCCTAGGCTGGATCCCATGAGGCTGGAGCGGGACGACCTGGAGGCGCTCGCCCGCGGGTACGCCCTGCTCGGCTCCGGCGGCGGCGGGTCCACGACGATGCTCGAACTCATCCTCGGCACCACCGCGCCCTGGCCCCTCGACATCGCGCCGGTGGACGCGCTGGACCCCGCCACGCCCTGTCTCGGCGTGGCCTTCGTCGGGTCGACGATGCTGCTCGGCGAGCGGATGCCCGGTGCCGCGCCCTTCGCCCCGCTGCTGCGGGCGGTGGAGAGATGGCTCGGGCATCCCGTCCCGGCGGTGTGCTCGCTCGAGGGCGGAGGGATGAACGGCCTCGCGCCGCTCACCCTGGCCGGATCGCACACCGTGGTGGACGCCGACTGCACGGGGCGTGCGGTGCCGGGGCTCGATCAGATGTCGCTGTTCGTCGACCGCGTGCCGGGACTGGTCTTCGCGTGCGAGACCGGGGCTGACGGGGTGGCGCTCGTGGAGGCGACGAGGGCGATCGATGCGGAGCGCGTGGTGCGTTCGGCCATCGTCCAGGCCGGAGGCGTCGGCTGCGCCGTGCTCGCCGGGTTCACCGTCGGCGACCTGCGCGAGCACGCCATCGCCGACCACCTCGCCCGCGCGCTCGCCCTCGGCCGCAGCTTCCTGGCGCACCGGGCGGCACCGCTGCCGGTCCTCGCCGACGTGCTCGGCGGGACGCTGCTCGCCGAGGGTCGCATCGTGGCCGGTGCGTCCTCCGGCACCGATCCGCACGTGAACGCGGTCGAGATCGCCGGACTCGGCGGAGCGGTGCACCGGATCGTCACCCGTTCCGAGACCCTCGCGGTGCTCACCGACGGCCTGCTGGTGGCCGCGGCGCCCGAGATCATCGTCCTCCTGGACGCCGTGTCGCGCGAGATCCTCGAGGTCACCGAACTCGCACCGGGGCGCACCGTGGCGGCCCTGGTCCTTCCCGCCCCCGAGTGGTGGAACGCCCGCCCCGAGCGTCGGGCGCGGGTGGTGCCTTCCGCCTACGGCCTCGTCGATCTGGACGCGGCGTGAGCGGGGCGCTGGCGCTGCCGGCACTGCTGGCCCAGGAGGAGAACGGTGCTCTCCGCCACGTCGCAGGCCCTCGGGATGTGGCGTGGGATGCGGTGGTGGTGGAAGCCGGCGAGTCCGACCTGCCCGACGAGGGCACCGGCCGGCTCGCGATCCTCACCGCCGGGGCGCCGATCGCCACCTGGCAGCAGGACGCGATGCTGCGCCGGGTCCGCGACCGCGGGTTCACCGGACTCGCGCTCCCCGGCGCCGCCGGCGTCGACCCCGGGGCGCTCCGCCTCGCGGACCGGATCGGTCTCGCTCTCCTCGACGTCGAGAGGCCGGTCCAGCTCGCCCGCGCCTGCTGGATGCTCATCGAGGCCAGGGACGCCCTCACGCTCACGCGGGTGCGCAAGGTCGCGCAGTCCTTCGAGTACGCCGCCGACGACCTCGGCGACCTGCTCGGACACCTCGCGGCGAACCTCGGTCTCGGCGTCGCCCTCGTCGACGCCGCGGGAGTGCTCCGTGAGGCCGGCGGACACCTGGATGCCGCGCTGCATGCGGCGATCCGCTTCGATGCGTGGAGCGACAGTGCCAGGGCGGGGGAGGGCGCGGCCGCCTCGGTGCGGGTGGACAGCCCCGGCCGGTCCGGTCTGCGTCTCGTCCTGTTCGGCCACGGCTTCGGAGAGGCGCAGCTGCGGTCGCTCCTGGTCGCCGCGGAGGTCGCCATGCCCGCGGTGGCCGCCCGCATCCTCATCGACGAGATCGCGGCCGTCAACGACGTCGCCGCGTCGTCGGGGCTGCTGCGGGACTTCGTCGAGCTCCGTGGAGCCGCCGACGCCGACGTGGAACGGCGCATGGCGGAGCGGGGGTGGCGCACCGGCGGGCATCACCTCGGCTTCCGCATGGTGGCGCGCAGCCGGGTGGAGCCGCTCGCACTCCTCCGTGCGATCAGGCCCGGGCTCAGCGCGATCGACGCTGAGGCGCACGCGACGACGGCGGGTCGGGGCCTCAGCGGCTGGCTCTCGTTCGCCGAGGCCCCGGGGCCCGACCGCATCGAGCGGGCCGTGACGGCACTGCGCGACCTTCACCTCGCGGCACTGCGCGACTTCGCGGTGGCGACCGGGGTGGGCTCGGCGCAGACCGGGCCGGAAGGACTGGCGGCGACGCTGGACGAAGCAGGCGACGCCGCACGGATCGCTGCGGCCCGGTCGGCGACCGGATGGTTCGTCCGCGTCGACAGCCTCGGGCTCGAGCAACTCCTGCTCGCCTGGACCGGCAACGACACCTTCGTCCCGGCCGCGCAGTCGCTGCTCGCCCCTCTGGCCGAGGGGAGCGGCGAGCTGCTCAGGACTCTGTCGGCGTACCTCGACCACGAGTCCGGCATCGCGGCCACCGCGGCCGCACTCGGGCTGCACCGCAACACGGTCGCCGTGCGGATCCGACGGGTCCAGGAACTCCTCGGGATCGACATGAGCGACCCCGAGGCGCGGCTGGCACTGCATCTCGCGTGCCGCGCGGTGCTGCCGCGCTAAGTCCGGCGCTCACGGCCCGGTGATCACTCCGGGTCGCCGTGCAGCATCCAAGCGATCCCGAAGCGGTCGACGAGCATGCCGAACGTCCCGCCCCACGGCGGCACATCGAGCGGCATCGTGATCGTGGCGCCCTCGGAGAGCCGGTCCCACACCTGTCGGGTGGCCTCCTGGGTGTTGCCGCTCAGCGACACGGAGACGCCCTGCGGCTTCTCGTAGGTCATGCCCGCCGGGGTGTCGGAGGCCATGAGCACCAGCCCGTCGGGGGTCGTGAGCTGCGCATGCATCACGAGATCCTTCTGGCTCGGATCCTGCACCATGTCGGGGAAGTCGCCGAAGACCGTGATGTCGAGATCCCCGCCGAGGACTCGCCGGTAGAACTCCATGGCCTCGCGGGCCTCGGTGCGGAAGGACAGGTAGGGATTGAGGTTCGCCATGCGTGCTCCTGGTCGCTCGACTGCTGGAAGACCCCCGCCCCTCCTCAGTCTGCGCGCGCCGGCACCGCCTCGGCAAGCCATTCTGCGAACGTCTGCGTCCCGCGCACGGCATCCGGTCCCGGCAGCGCCTTCCCCGCCCGCATCCCCGCCATCTGCGGACCGGGTACGTTCAGCGCCGGGATCCAGCCGCGGTACCCGATGCGTCGCGCGTACGCCCGCACCATGTCGGCGAGCTGCTCTTCGCGCGGGCCGGCGAGATCAGGCACGCGACCCCGCGCGTCCCCGGTCGCGAGCGTGACGAGCTGTTCCGCGACCTCGCGGGCCGCCACCGGCTGCGTGCGCGCACGCGGGGCGAGATGCAGCGGCCCCGCCTTCGCGCGCGCGAACATCTGCGCGGCGAACTCGTGGAACTGGGTGGCGCGGAGGATCGTCGAGGGGACGGCGGACGCGGAGACCAGCTTCTCCTGGGCCACTTTGCCCGCGTAGTAGTCGTAGGGGATCCGGTCGATGCCGACGATGGAGAGCAGGACGACGTGTCCCACCCCGGCGTCCGCGGCGGCGGTGAGGAGGTTCCCGGTGGCGGCCGTGAAGAACTCGATCGCCGTGCTCGCCTTCAGGGTCTCGACGCTCACGACATCGATCACGGTATCGGCTCCGGTCAGCGCCGCCTCCAGCCCGCGCCCGCTGACCAGGTCGACGCCGTGCGAACGACTGAGCACGACGGCCTCATGACCGGCGCTCCGGACGGCCTCCACGGTGGGCGTGCCGACGACGCCGGTCCCTCCTGCGACGACGATCCTCATGCGTCGATCCTCACTCCCGATCCAGCCCGAAAGTGCGCTTCACGAGCGCCTGCACATCACGGTCGAGACCGTCGATGCGGGCGTTGACGCCGTCGATGCGCGTGCCGACCGCGTCGAACCGGGTGTTGACCGCGTCGAAGCGCGCGGTCATCTCGTTGCGCAGGCCGCCGAGCTGACCGGTCATCTCGTTGCGCAGGCCGCCGATCTCGCTGCGCAGGACGCGGATGAACAGCGTCGAGAAGACCGTCAGCATGCCCATCATCAGCGCCGTGAACGCGCCGATCATGGTCCAGACCTGTGCACCGTCCATGGTTTCCATCCCCTCATCGTGGCACCGGATCCTTCAGCCTGCCAGCATCCTGGCGGACGCCACGCCCGGCGACTCGCGCTCTGTGGAGACACCGGGAATCGCGGGGATCGGGGAGGAAGGGCCGGGAGAGGATCCCTCCTCACCCGGCCCTCGGTCAGTCGCCCTTCACGTTGACGAGCTGGCGCAGCGTGTGCCGGATCCGCACCAGGCTCGCCGCATCCTCCATCACACGATCGATGGGCTTGTAGGCCTGGGGGATCTCATCGATGAAGGCGTCGGTGTCCCGGAACTCGATTCCGGCCATCGCCTCCCGCAGCTGCGCGTGCGTGAACGTCTTCCGCGCCGCGGACCGCGAGTACTCCCGCCCGGCTCCGTGCGGCGAGGAGTTCAGCGACAGGGGATCGCCGAGTCCCTCCACCACGTACGATGCCGTGCCCATCGACCCGGGGATGAGTCCGGGCCGACCCGCGTCCGCCTGGATCGCGCCCTTGCGGGACACCCAGACGCGCTTTCCGAAGTGCATCTCCGACTCCGTGAAGTTGTGATGGCAGTTGATCCGCTCCTCCTCCTCGACCGGGGCGCCGAGGAACTCGGAGAGCTGCCGGATGACGCGGTCCATCATCTCCTCGCGGTTCAGCAGCGCGAAGTGCTGTGCCCACCGGAGCTCGCGGATGTAGCGCGTGAACTCCGGCGTGCCCTCGACGAGGTAGGCCAGATCGGGGTCGGGCAGGTCGATCCACCATTGCTTCGCCAGCCGCTGCGCGACCGCGATGTGGTGCCCGGCGATCCTGTTGCCCACGCCACGGGACCCGGAATGCAGGAACAGCCAGACCCGGTCGAGCTCGTCCACCGACACCTCGATGAAATGGTTCCCCGAGCCGAGCGTGCCGAGCTGGAGCCGCCAGTTCTTCGCGTAGCCCTCGGGGTCGAACTCGGCCGCACGTGCTCGCTCCTCCAGCTCGGCGATGCGCGGTGCGGCCGTCGCCACGACCTTGTTGTTGTAGCGCCCGGCGGACAGCGGGATCGCGCGCTCGATCTGCTCCCGGAGCCCGGCGAGGTCGCGCCCGTCGAGGTCGTCCTTCGTGAACGGCGTGCGGACGGCGATCATGCCGCAGCCGATGTCGACGCCGACGGCCGCGGGGATGATCGCGCCGAGCGTCGGGATGACAGACCCGACGGTCGCGCCCTTGCCGAGGTGCGCATCCGGCATCAGCGCCAGGTGCGGGTGGATGAACGGCATGCGTGAGGTGGTGCGGGCCTGATCGAGGGTCTTCTCATCGATCAGGGACGCCCACGACAGCAGCCGCGCGGAGAGCCTCTCCATGATTCCTTTCCTTGTGGTGGTGTCCGGCCACAGGTCAGGGAGTCTTCCGACGGAAAACGCCCCGGACCTGACGGTGCGGGGCGTTGCGAGAGCGGATGCTGTCACACGGCGCGCGCCGGAGGGTACGACTCGTCGCGGTCATTGCACTTCGGCTGAAGCGGCAATGCCACGTTCTGGGGAAGATTCCGCGGGGCGGTCATCCGTCGTCTCCTCGGCTGGTGTGCGGCGCCGGTCGGCACAGCCTTGCCACCCTAGGCGGCGACACGCCCGGGCGTCAAGCGTCCTTCGGCGGGTTGTACATGAACTCGAGCCGGATGCCGTCGGCATCCTCGACGAAGGAGGCGTAGTACCGCTCGCTGTACCGCGGATACTCCTTCGGCTCGCGCACCGCGGTCCAGCCGGCGTCGAGAGCGAGGTCGTGGAGTCGGTCGACCTCGGCGCGCGACGGCACCGCGAAGGCCATGTGCTGCCAGCCGACGCGGCCGTGGCGGTGAGGGGTGGAGTCGTCGTCCCACGTGTAGAGGATGATCTCGGTCTCGTCGCCGGTGTGCCAGGAGATCGAGTGATCGTCCTCCCCACCGAGCTCGTAGCCGAGCGCGGTGAGCACGGGATGGAACTGCGCGCGTCCGCGCTCGAGGTCGGCGACGGTGATGCCCAGGTGATCGAGGAGAGCCATGCGCCCAGTCTGTCAGCGCAGCGGTCGCCTGTCAGTGCGGAGCGTGGTATTCGGCTTCGCCGCGCTTCCAGTAGCCCTTCACGACGGCGTTCGCGCTGTCCACGCCCCAGCGTGCGAGCAGGGCACGGCCGGGCTTCACGATGGACTGCTCGGCGGCGATGAAGACGAACGGGTCGTCTCCCACGACATCTTCCGCGGTCAGCGCGTCGAGGAAGGCGATCAGCGCGGAGCCGGCCGGCGCCTCGCCGCGGTGCAGCCACTCGACCGGCACCGGAGCGTCGATCTCGACCTCGCGACCTGCCGACACCGTCTCGATGACGATGCGTGCGGGGGCGCCCTCGGGGATGAGGGCGGCGAAGCGGCGGATCGCGGGGATGGCGGTCTCGTCGCCGACGAGGAGCCAGGATCCCGGCTCGCCGGTGAGGACGGCGGCGCCGCGTGGCCCGCCGACGCCGATGGTCGACCCGAGCGGGGCGTTCGCGGCCCACGGGGCGGCCACGCCCTGATCGCCGTGCACGGCGAACTCCACGTCGAGCCAGTCGTCACCCCAGGCGAGGGGCGTGTACTCGCGGCTCGGGGAGGCCCGCAGCTCCTCCACCGAGTCCACCGGGCCGCTCGGGAAGAAGAGCCGCATGTGGTCGTCGGAGCCAGGGGAGTCGAAGCCGACGAGGTCGGGCCCGGACAGGCGGACGCGCACGAAATCCGGAGCGAGCCATTCGCGGGCGCTCAGCGTGACGTTGCGGAAGCGCAGCTCGAGGCCGCGACGCTCGATCGAGAAACCGGATTTCGTATCGCTCATAAAGTAAGGCTAACCTAAAAACCGACGTGGTCGGCTCGCCCGCCCGTCGGACCGGCGCCCCACGAGGGCGCGCACATCCCCGCAGAACAGGAGTCTCTCCATGTCCGTGCCCAGAACCCTCACCGCCACGAGCGTCGCTCTCGTCGGCCTGCTCGCCCTCTCCGGCTGCGCGTCCGGCGGCGAAGCCGAACCCGAAGAGACGACGGCGGGATCGGGGACCGTGACCATCGAGGACAACACCGGCACGCACGAGATCACCACGCCGCCGGCCTCGGTCGTCGCTCTGGACAACCGGACCTTCCAGACCCTCTCCGACTGGGGCATCGAGCTCTCCGCCGGTGCGGTCTCGCTCATGCCGGAGACCGTCTCCTACGTGAAGGACGAGGACGTCGTCGACATCGGCCTGCACACGGAACCCGATCTCGAGGCCATCGTGGCGGCCGACCCCGACCTCATCATCAGCGGGCAGCGGTTCACGCAGCACAACGAGGCCATCGCGGAGCTCGTCCCTGACGCCACGATCATCGACCTGGAGCCGCGGGACGGCGAGCCGTTCGACGAGGAGCTCAAGCGGCAGACCACCGCCCTGGGCGAGATCTTCGGCAAGCAGGACGAGGCCCAGAAGCTCGTCGAGGAGTTCGACGCTGCTGTGGACCGCGCGAAGGCGGCCTACGACGACGCCGACACCGTCATGGCGGTGAACACCTCGGGCGGACAGATCGGCTACCTCGCTCCGACCGTCGGACGCTCGCTGGGACCGATCTACGACATGCTCGGCCTCACGCCGGCACTGCAGGTCGACGACGCGACCGACGACCACCAGGGCGACGAGATCTCGGTCGAGGCGATCGCCGCCTCGAACCCCGACTGGATCCTCGTGCTCGACCGCGATGCCGTGTTCGCCGCGGAGACGCCGGACTACGTGCAGGCAGCGGAGATCATCGAGAGCTCCGAGGCGCTCGCCGGCGTGACCGCCGTGAAGGACGACCAGATCGTCTACATGCCCACGGACACCTACCTCAACGAGAGCATCCAGACGTACACGACGTTCCTCAACGACCTCGCCGACGCGCTCGAGAAGAGCGCCGACAAGTAAGGGCTGTGCGGCGGCGTCCCGGCCGGGGCGCCGCCGCCGGCATCCCCCATGACCTCTCCTCTCCTCACATCGACACCGCGATCGTCCGCACGGCTGTTCGATCCGAAGCTGCTCGTCGGCATCCTCGTCGTGGCGGTGCTTCTGGCGATCTCGCTCTTCACGGGTGTGTACGACATCGCCGGCGCGGACGACGGCGCGCAGATGTTCCAGATCACCCGCGTCCCCCGGACCATCGCGCTCGTGCTCGCCGGCGCGGCCATGGCGATGGCCGGCCTCGTGATGCAGCTCCTCACGCAGAACCGCTTCGTCGAGCCGACCACCACCGGGACGACGGAATGGGCAGGGCTCGGGCTCCTCATCGTGATGGTGCTCGTACCGCAGCCCTCCCTTCCGCTGCGCATGGCCGGGGCCGTGCTCGCCGCGTTCGTCGGCACGATGGTGTTCTTCGCGTTCCTCCGCCGGGTCGCGTTGAAGTCGTCGCTGATCGTGCCCATCGTCGGCATCATGCTGGGTGCGGTGGTCGGCGCGATCACGACCTACTTCGCCCTCGTCACGAACTCGCTGCAGATCATCGGCGTCTGGTTCGCGGGCAGTTTCACGTCGGTCATGCGCGGCCAGTATGAGATGCTGTGGATCGTCGCGATCATCGGCGTCATCGTCTTCCTCGTGGCCGACCGGCTGACCATCGCCGGGCTGGGGGAGGAGATCGCCACCAACGTCGGGGTGAACTACAACCGGATGATCCTGCTCGGCACCGCGCTGATCGCGGTGACGACCGGCGTGGTGACCGTCGTCGTCGGCAACCTCCCCTTCCTGGGGCTCATCGTCCCCAATATCGTCTCGATGGTCCGCGGTGACGACCTGCGCAGCAACCTGCCGTGGGTGTGCCTGCTCGGCATCGCCATCGTCACGGTCTGCGACATCATCGGGAGGACGATCATCATGCCGTTCGAGGTGCCGGTGTCGCTGATCCTCGGTGTCGTCGGCGCGGTCGTGTTCGTGCTCCTCCTCCTTCGGCAGCGTCGTCGTGGCTGAAGCGACGATGACGGCGACCGAGGCCCCCCGGACGACGCGGTCGGCCGGGGCGTTCACGACCCCACGGGCGCGCCGCCGCTACATCGTCGTGCTGGTGGTGCTCGGCGTGATCGCCCTCGGTTCCGCCTTCGGTCTCCTCGCCTGGGACAACCCGCTCCCCGTCGGCACCCCCGGCTTCTGGCGCATCGCGCAGCACCGCGCGACCGCCGTGGTCGTGATGGCGCTCGTCGCCGTCGCCCAGGCCGTCGCCACGGTGAGCTTCCAGACGGTCACGAACAACCGGATCATCACTCCCTCGATCATGGGCTTCGAGTCGTTGTACCGCGTCGTCCAGACCACGACCGTGTACCTCTTCGGGGTCGCGGGGCTGGTGGCGATCCAGGGCGTCGGCCAGTTCGCCCTCCAGGTGCTCATCATGGTCGGGCTCGCCGTCGTCCTCTACGGGTGGCTGCTGTCCGGGCGATACGGCAACCTCCAGATCATGCTGCTCGTGGGCATCGTGATCGGGGGAGGCCTCGGGGCGATCGCCACCTTCATGCAGCGGCTGCTCACCCCCAGCGAGTTCGATGTGCTCGCCGCCCGGCTGTTCGGCAACGTCTCCAACGCCGACCCCTCGTACCTCCCGCTCGCGGTCCCGCTCGTGATCGCGGCGTCCGCCCTGCTGTGGCTGCGGTCCCGGCGGTTGAACGTGCTCGCGCTCGGTCCCGATGCCGCGCGATCGCTGGGGCTCGACCACCGCAGGGAGCAGTTCCTCGTCCTGACGCTCGTCGCGGTGCTGATGGCCACCTCCACCGCCCTGGTCGGACCGATGACCTTCCTGGGCTTCCTCGTGGCGACGCTCGCCTACCAGTTCGCCGACACGCACGACCATCGGCTGATCTTCCCGGTCGCCGTCCTCACCGCGTTCTCGATCCTGGCGGGGGCGTACTTCGTCATGAAGAACGTCTTCTACGCGCAGGGCATGGTGTCGATCCTCATCGAGATCGTGGGTGGCACCGTGTTCCTCATCGTCATCCTCCGAAAGGGCAGACTGTGATCGCACTCGACGGCGTCCGCCGTGACTACAGCAGCGAGGTGGCGATCGGCCCCGTCGACCTCCGTATCCCGACCGGCGGCATCACCGCCCTCATCGGGCCGAACGGTGCGGGCAAGTCGACGCTCCTGACCATGATCGGCCGGCTGAACGGGATGGACGCCGGAGCCATCGAGATCGCCGGGCTCGACGTCGCCTCCACGAAGTCGAAGGATCTGGCCAAGGTGGTCTCGATCCTCCGTCAGGAGAACCACTTCGTGACCAGGCTCACCGTGCGCCAGCTCGTGGGCTTCGGCCGCTTCCCGCACTCCCAGGGGCGGTTGACGAGGGCCGACGAGGAGGTCATCAGCCAGGCCATCGACTTCCTCGATCTGGGGACGCTCGAGGGGCGCTACCTCGACGAGCTCTCCGGAGGACAGCGGCAGCGGGCCTACGTGGCCATGGTCCTCGCGCAGGACACGGAGTTCGTGCTGCTGGACGAGCCCCTCAACAACCTCGACATGCGGCACGCCGTGCAGATGATGAAGCACCTGCGGCGGGCGGCGGAGGAGCTCGGGCGCACGATCGTCATCGTGCTGCACGACATCAACTTCGCCGGGCACTACGCCGACCACATCTGCGCCATGAAGGACGGCCGGGTGGTGGAGTTCGGCCCGCCGGCGGAGATCATGACGGACGACGTGCTGAGCCGCGTGTTCGACACCCCGGTACAGGTCGTGGACGGGCCCTCGGGCCCCCTCGCCGTCTACTACTGACGGACGTCAGAGCTCGACGCCGTGGTCCTCGTCGTTCACGCCCGCGTTGTGACCGCGGCGGGACTCGTAGCCGAGGAACCAGCCGAACCACACGATCGCGGCGAGCAGCACGCCCAGCCAGACGTTCTGGAAGATGAGGCCGAGGACGACACCGGCGATCAGCAGGCCGACCGTGACGAAGATGCGCAGGGCGGTACGGGACATGCGCTCAGCATACGTCGGTCGCTGCGATCACAGACCGATCAGCGTCGGCGGTGGTCCTCCGGGGCGAGCCGGGGCCCGCGCCGTGCCTCGGCGACGCCGCTCGCGAAGATGAGCCGGATGACGCGCTGCCGGTGGCCGGCCCAGGGAGCGAGCAGTTCGATCATGCCGGCATCGTCCGTGCGGTGCCCGGTCAGGGCATGCCCGACCTCGTGCGCCAGATGGTAGTCGCCGACACTGACGGCATCGGGGTCGCCCAGCGCGCGGATCCGGGTCTCCGCGGCGGTCCAGACCCCGACTCCGGGCAGGCTCGTGAGCACGCGGTCACGGTCAGCGCCGGTCGTGGCCGCTCGGACGGCAGCGGCGATGCGGTCGCCGCGCTCCGCCGCCCGCACGATGGTCTTCGACTGGGGCGGCTCCACTCCGGCGCGGTGCCACGCCCACGAGGGGATGCGTCGCCACTGCGCCGCCGTGGGGGCGACGGCCATCGGTCGCGGCGTCGGCCCCGGTGCCGGGTCGCCGTAACGCGACACGAGGTACCTCCACGCGCCGAAGGCCTGCATGGAGGTGACCTTCTGCTCGAGGATGCCGCAGGCGAGGGCATCGAAGACCTCGTCCGTCCGTGCGAGCCGGATGCCGCGGTGTCGCCGGGCCGCCTCGGCGATGAGGGGGTGCAGGGAGGGATCGAAGCCGGTCGGGTCGTCGCCGGCGCCGCACAACGCCGGCACGAGGGCGAGAGCGTGCTCCGCGCCCGGACCCCAGGCGGTCGCCTTGACCTCGTTCCCCGACATCCGCAGGGCCAACGTCGACGGACCCTGCGGCGTGCGGACCGCGCGCCAGATGACGGGGCCGTCGAAGACCGTCGTCGGATCGGTGCCGCCGCGGCGCAGCATACCGACGGTGCGCCGGAGATCGAGCGGGTGCGGCGGGCGGTACGTCGTCTCCCGCGGGGCATCCGCGTGGACGGCGCCCGCCGTCGCGGGGGCGGCGGCGAGGGTCATGCGCCCACCCTACGCGCGGCTCCTGACACCGGCCTCCGGGCTGAGCAGGGGCGGGTCAGAAGCGGTCCGGCGACGGGGTTCCGTGGCCGTAGCGGATGACGACGTCGGCGTGACGGTCGAAGCGGTAGCCGATGCCGCGCACGGTACGGACGATGTCCTCGTAGCGGCCGAGCTTCGCCCGCAGCCGGCGCACGTGCACGTCGATCGTGCGCTCGCCCGGGGTCTCGTCGTCCTGGGCCTGCCAGAGGGCGGCGACGAGCTCGCTGCGCTCGATCGTGCGGCCCTCGCGGAGGACGAGGTACTGCAGCAGCTCGAACTCCTTGTAGGTGAAGGCGGCGGACTCGCCGTCGATGAGCACGCGCTTGCGGGAGATGTCGACGGTGACGCCGGACTCCTCGGGCGCGGTCTCCTCCTCGGCGGCGGCCTTGGTGCGGGCGATCGCGCCGGGCTCCTGCAGGGCGAGACGCACGACGTCGAGGTCTCGGCCGCCGGAGCCGTGCGGTGCGAGGGCGACGGTGGCGTGGGTCTCGGCGCCGGGCGCGAGCTCGGCCAGCGTGCGGCGGAGCGCGTCGACGAGCAGCGGAAGGCTCACACCGGCTTCGGCGGCCTTGATCTCGTCCAGGCCGACGTAGAGGGCGAAGCCGCGGGGCGAGCGGACGGCGGGGAGGTCGGCGCCGGCCGGGGCCAGGGGAGCCGACGACTCGGCGGGTCGGACGGTGCGGTTCGGGGCGGTGACGGCGGGACGCTCGAGAAGGGCGGAGTTCGACATGATGATGGGTCCTCAGGACGTGAGCCCGACGGGAGAGGGCTCGGATGCGTTGCACGAATGACCGGCGGAGCCGGGGAAGCGAGCACGGGTGTGTGCTCGGGACACTGCCCTCGCAGATGGCGAGGAGTCAGGTCAGGCGGGGTGGCTGTTCGTTCAGCGACACATTCGGCAACACATGTCAACGCGACCGGGCATCATCATCCCGGCAGTCCCGTTCGCCTCCTGGGCGGACAAAGGGCGTGCGTTGATGGTCATGGGGGGATTATGTCCGATCGTGACGGGACATGTCAAAACGCCCGGGCGCGTCGCAAGAGGCGTAACGTGACACGGATGACGATCTCGCACACCGTCGGCGGCTTCATCCTGACCGACGAGAAGGACGCATCGCGGTACACCCTCACGCGCGACGGGAAGCTCGTCAGCGTGCTCGACTACCGGGACGACGGCCACACGGTCGCCCTCACCCGGGCCTACACGGTCCCGGCATTCCGCGGGAACGGGTACGCCGGGAAGGTGGTCGAGGGGGCCGTGGCCGACATCGCGGAGCGAGGCGACCGCAAGGTGGACGCCGTCTGCTGGTACGTGGCGGAGTGGTTCGCCGCGCACCCCGAGCAGTCGGGTCTTCTCCGCACGCGCTGACCTTCCGCCTGTATGACGAACTGTTACGGCCGCCGCCTGCGAGGATGAGGGCATGAGACTCGCCGAAGCCCTCGCCGCCCGCGCCGACCTGCAGCGCCGCATCGAGCAGCTGCGGGCGCGCATCGTCGCGAACGCCCGGTACCAGGAGGGCGAGGAGCCCGCCGAGGACGCGACGGCGTTGATCGAGGAGGCGGAGGTCGCTTTGACCCGGCTGCAGAGCCTCATCCGCCGCGTCAACGCGACGAACGCCCGGCTCGACCTCGGCCCGGACGGGACGATGACCGATGCGCTGGCCGCGCGGGACGTGCTGCGCCTGCGCCACGCCGTGCTCACGGACGCGGCGGCCGCGGCTTCGGGCGCGAACGAGCAGTACCTGCGCCAGATGCGCTCCGAGCTGCGGCAGGTGTCGGCGCTGCCCGTCGCCGCGCTGCGTGCGCGGGCGGATGCGGTCGCCCAGGAGCTCCGCGAGCTCGACAACCGGATCCAGCAGGCGAACTGGTCGCACGACCTCGAGGAGGAGAGCGGAAGTCGGTAGTCGCGACGGAGCGGGCACAACCCTCAGCCGGCGGGGCAAGCCGGCCCCTGTGGGCGGAGGGCAGCCCTGATCTCGCATCGCGCAGCCCCGCACGCCGCACAGGTGAAGGTGCACAGCGCATCTCGCATCACCGCGTGCCGGTCGCCGCGACGAGGGTGGGTCAGGGGACCTTCCGCTTCCTCCTCGTGCCTCGGGAGACGGCGCTCCCGGCACGCCTCGGAGGGAATGTCCGAGGGTCTTCGTACCGTGGGGGTATGCGGATCCTGCACACCTCGGACTGGCACATCGGCCGGACGTTCCATGGCAACTCCACCATGGATGCGCTCGCCGAGGTGCTCGCCGCCCTGACCACGCAGGTCAGGGAGCACGAGGTCGACGTCGTGATCGTCGCGGGCGACGTGTTCGACTCCGCCACGCCCTCGGCCGCTGCCTACACGCTGCTGGGCGATGCCCTCGTCGCTCTGCACGAGACGTGCGCACGCGTGGTCGTCACCAGCGGGAATCACGATTCCGCCGCCCGCCTGGGATTCCAGGCTCGGCTCCTGCGCGACGGCATCCACGTGCTCACCGATCCCCTCGCGGTCGGCACCCCCGTCACGATCGACGACGCCCACGGTCCCGTGCACTTCTTCGGGATCCCGTATCTGGAGCCTGCGATCGTCCGCCAGCACTGGCCGGAGGGCGACGCCGAGGGACGGCAGCTGCGCACGCAGGCGCAGACCATGACGCACGCGATGACCCTCGTCCGCGCGGGCATGCAGAAGCACGCGGGTCGTTCGGTCGCGATCGCCCACTGCTTCGCCGCGGGCGTGGAGCCGACGGAGGGCCTGGAGCGCGAGGTGCGACAGGGCGGCCTCGACGTCGTCCCCCTCCGTGCGTTCGACGGACCCGACTACGTCGCACTGGGTCATATCCACGGTCGTCAGCAGGTCAGCGAGCGGGTGCGATACGCCGGCGCTCCGTTGCACTACAGCTTCGGCGAACAGCACAAGCCGCGCGGCTCCTGGCTCGTCGACCTGGATGCCGACGGCCTTGCGGGCGTCGAGTGGCTGGAGCTGCCGGTTCCGCGGCGACTGGTCACGCTGACCGGCACCTTCGAGGAGATCCTCTCCGCAGAGAGCGTGGCCGCGCACGCCGACGCCTGGGTGTGCGCCGTCTACACCGACGCCGTGCCGCAGACCGAGCCCATGCGACGGCTCCGCGAGGCGTACCCGCACTGTGCCATGGTGCTCCATCAGCCCGCGGTGGTCACGGGCGTGCAGGAGCGCTCGTACGGTGAGCGGCTGCGCTCAGCGGTGACCGATGCCGACCGGATCGAGGCGTTCCTCGAGCATGTCCGGGCCGGCCACGGAGTCACCGAGGTCGAACGCGAGCTGATCCGTGAGGTGCTCGACGACCGGGTCCGCGCGGAAGCCCTCGTCTAGTGCGGCTGCATCGACTGGAGGTCGAGGGGTTCGGGCCCTTCCGGGCGCGGCAGACCGTCGATTTCGACGCCTTCGCTGACGACGGGATCTTCCTCATCGCCGGCCGTACCGGAGCGGGGAAGTCGAGCATCCTCGATGCGGTCTGCTTTGGGCTGTACGGCGGGGTGCCGCGGTACGACGGCGGGGAGAAGAGGCTTCGCAGCGACCACAGTGAACCGGACGACCTCTCCGAGGTGGTCGTCGAGTTCAGCACGCCGTCTGGCCGCTACCGGGTCACGCGTTCGCCGGAGTACCTCCGGCCGGCCCGGCGGGGAGGCGGCCTGACGAAGCAGGCGGCGGCGGTCTCCCTGGAGGAGCTCACGGACGACGGCTGGGTCGGTCGCGCGGCGCGGGCCGTCGACGTGGCGCACGAGCTCGACGACATCCTTCAGCTCAGCCGCGAGCAGTTCCTGCAGGTGATCCTGCTGGCCCAGAACCGGTTCTCGGAGTTCCTGCTCGCGGGCAGCAGGGACCGGCAGGCGCTGCTGCGCCGGCTCTTCGGCACTGAGCGTTTCGAAGACGTGCAGGCGCGGTTCGACGAGCGGCGGCGCCACGCCGAGCAGCGCCTCGGGGCGCGTCTCGCCACGGTGTCCGCCCGGCTGGACGAGGCCGAGCGCCTCGTGGCGGATGCCGACCTCGGGCGCGACGCCGGCGACGCCGACGGCGAGGTCGGACCGGAGGTGCAGGGGGAGGCCGTCACGACGGCCGATCGCCTGGCGGAGCTGGAACGGGCGCAGGCTCGCGCCGCGTACCGGGCCGAACGGCGCGCTGCCGAGCGTCAGGAGGCGGAGAAGCGGTTCGAGGCCGCCGATGCTGTTCTGGCCGCCGCGCGGGAGGATCAGCGTGCCCAGAGCGAGCGCGACCGTGCCCGTGCGGCGATGGCGCGTCTGGACGCCGAGGAGGGAGCCATCGCCGAGGCGAAGGCGGAACTCGCCAGGGCGCGGGCGGCCGAGGTGCTGCGGTCCTTGATCACCGCGGCGGACCGTGCCGTGACGGCGGCTGATGACGCGGTGGCTGCGGAGAAGCGCGCACGCGCGGACTGGGGTCAGCTCGGTGTGGAGACCGACGACCTCGATGCGTGGATCGCCGACCGGACACGGGCGTCCGGGGTCTGGGAGCGCGCCGTCGCGCTGGAGGCCGAGGCACCGCGCCGCGCCGCCGAGCGCGTCTCCGCAGCGGAGTCCGTCGCCACCGCCGAGCGCCGGTGCGCCGACGGTGAGGCGGAGCGCGGGGCGCTGCCCGGGAGGATCGCCGCCGTCACCGCCGAGCGGGACGACGCCCGTCGGCTCGGCGACCGGCTCCCCGCCATGGAGAGCGCGCGCGTCGCGGCCGAGCTCCGCCGGGAGGCGGCGGAAGAGGCGGCACGTCTGCAGCAGGAGTGCGCCGCGGCCGACCGGGTCCTCGCCGAGGCGACGTCCGCGCAGGCCGCCGCGCAGTCGGCTCTGGCCGATCTGCGCCAGCGCCGGATCGACGGCATGGCCGGGGAGCTGGCGTCCGCTCTCATCGAGGATCACCCTTGCCCGGTGTGCGGGGCGCGGGAGCATCCGGCGCCGGCAGACCACAGCGCCGCGGTCTCCGTGGAGGACATCGCGGCTGCGGAGACTCGGAGGGACGAGGCGGCGAGCCGCGAGCAGCAGGCGGCGGCGACCTGCACGTCGCTGCAGGTCGAGCTCGCTGCGGCTCTGGCGCGTGCGGACGGACGAGACGTCGAGACGGCGAAGGCCGAGCTCGATGCCGCCGTGGCTGCCGAGAAGGAGGCCCGCGCCGCGGCCGACACCGCGCGGCTGCGCGACGGCGAGCTCGTCGAGCTCGGTGCCCAGCAGAGCGCGCTCGAGGAGCGGCGCGTCCAGGACGAGGCGGCCCTCGCCGAAGCCCGCGAGCAGCTCGCCCTGGTCGTCCAGCGCGACGAGGCCGCCCGTACCGCGATCGACGAGGCGCGAGGGAGCTACGCGTCGGTGGCTGAGCGCATGACGGAGGCCACCGCCCACCTCGCCGTCGCACGCCGCCTCCTCGACGCCGAAGCCGAACGGACGCGGAGGCAGCAGGCGGCGACGGAGGCGGCTGCCGAGAGGGATGCCGCCCTCGACGCCTCCGAATTCTCCGACGTCGAGGCCGCCACCGCGGCGCTGCGTCCGCCGGCGGTGCAGATGGAGCTGGACGAGCGGGTGAGGATGCACGCGGTGCAGCGGGAGAAGGAGCGCGCCCTCCTGTTCGACCTCGAGCTGCGGACGCTGCCCGAGGAGCCCATCGACCTCGCACCGGTCGAGCAGGTTGCACGCGAGGCCAGGTCGGCATGGTCCGCCGCCGTCGACGGAGCCACCAGGGCGGCGGGCGACGCGGTGCGGCTGGCCGGCCTCATCGACGCCGCGAAGGACGAGTACGCCCGCACGGCGGAGGATGCAGCGGCGTTCGAGGTGCTCCAGGCCCTCGCCGACACGATCGCCGGACGAGGGGCGAACACCCGCAAGATGACGTTGGAGACCTTCGTGCTGGCGGCGGAGCTCGAGGAGATCGTCGACGCCGCGAACCGCCGGCTCCACGACATGTCGGAAGGACGCTACCGGCTGCAGCACTCCGATGCGCTGGCTGCGCGCGGTGCGGCGTCCGGGCTGGGCATCGTGGTCGCCGACGCCTTCACCGGGCAGACCCGTCCGCCACAGTCGCTCTCGGGCGGCGAGACCTTCCTCACCTCCCTCGCGCTCGCCCTCGGGCTGGCCGAGGTCGTGACGGCTCGCGCCGGAGGCATCCGCCTGGACACGCTCTTCATCGACGAGGGGTTCGGTTCCCTCGACGGCGACACGCTCGACGTCGCGATGCGCACGCTCGACGAGCTGCGGCAGGGTGGGCGCACGGTCGGTGTCATCAGCCACGTCGAGGCCATGCAGGAGCAGATCCCCGCGCAGCTCACGGTCCGTGCGCTGCCGAACGGACCAAGCGTCATCGAGACGCGCTGAGGTCAGACCTCGTACTCGGCGCGGATCACCTCACGCAGCTCGATGCTGCACCGGGCGATGGCCTCGCGGAAGTCGGCCAGAGCGCCGTCCTCCGCCTGATCGGAGACGGCGCGGAACGCGCGGATCGGCACGCCGAACTGCCCCGCCACCCAGATGTAGGCGTAGGTCTCCATGTCCACCAGCGCCGCACCCATCGGCCGGATCACGGCGGTGACCTCGGCGTCGTTCACGAAGTGGTCACCCGTGGCGATCACGACGCCCTCGCGGCCTGTGGTCACCTGCGGCGGAAGCGAGACGTGCCGTCCGACGACGCCGTCCAGGTCGATCACGTCGTGCTGCACCGCCGTCGCGATCTCGTGCACCGCGTACGCACGCCCCTTCTCGATGGAGCCCGCGGTGCCGACGACGACGACCTCGTCGTAGGTCTTCGCGTCGAGGGCGCGGGTCAGGGCGTACGTCGCCGGCAGCTTTCCGGGGCCGGTGACCAGCCGGTCGAAGCCGGCGAGCTCCTCGGGGAAGGCGGACAGTTCGGACTCGAGGGCGGCGACGAGGAGCTTCACCGTCTCAGTCTGTCAGGTCGCCGCTGGATACCTCGTCCGCGCGGTGGCGTGACCCGCACGAAACATGGAGGGGGGATACTGGAGCCGAACCGATGAGCGGAGGACAACGTGTCGTTGCAGAAGCAGATCGCGGAAGACCTGGGCGCCCGGCCCGACATCGATCCCGAAGCGGAGGTGGAGCGTCGCGTCGGCTTCCTCGCGGACTACCTGCGCACGACCGGCGCGAAGGGCTTCGTCCTCGGCATCTCCGGCGGACAGGACTCGACGCTCGCGGGGCGCCTCGCCCAGCTCGCGGTGGAGCGCGTACGTGCGGAGGGCGGGGAGGCGACCTTCCTCGCGGTGCGCCTGCCCTACCGCGTCCAGCACGACGCCGACGATGCGCAGGCGGCCCTGGACTTCATCGCGCCGGACTCGTCGATCGAGGTCAACATCCAGAACGGTGTCGAGGGCGTCGAGAAGGACATCGAGTCCGCCGTCTCCAGCGACATCTCCGACTTCAACCGCGGCAACATCAAGGCCCGCCTCCGCATGGTCACCCAGTATGCGCTCGCCGGGCACGAGGGACTGATCGTCATCGGCACCGACCACGCCGCCGAGGCCGTCACGGGGTTCTACACGAAGTTCGGCGACGGGGCCGCTGACGTCCTCCCGCTGGCCGGTCTCACGAAGCGACAGGGGCGGGCCCTGCTCCAGTTCCTGGACGCTCCGGAGCGCCTGGCCTTCAAGGTCCCCACCGCCGACCTCCTCGACGACCAGCCGGGGCGGACGGACGAGGACGAGCTGGGGCTGACGTACGAGCAGATCGACGATTTCCTCGAGGGCCGGGAGGTCGACCCCGAGGTCGCCGGCCGCATTGAGGCGCGGTACCTTGCGACCCAGCACAAGCGTCACCTCCCGGTGACCCCCGACGACACCTGGTGGCGCTGACCGGAGCCGCGCACGCGGGACCGCCCGCTTTTCGCCGTGTCGGACGCCGCGGATAGTGTCGAAGCAGCCGACAGAACGGGAGAATCGTGCGGATCGACACAGAGGCGCGGCGGGTCATCTGGAGCGCGAGCGACCTCAAGGCGGCCGCCGAGTGCGAGTTCGCGTGGTCCCGCGCGATCGACGCGAAGCTGGGGCGGGTCCCCGCCGTCGAGGAGCCGGAGGATGCGACGCTCCTCCGCGCCGCCCAGCTGGGAGACGTGCACGAGCAGAACGTGCTCGACCGCTACATCCGGGAGCTCGGCGACGAACGGGTGCATCGGATCGCCAAGGTCTCCTCGAGCGATCCTGAGGCCCTCGCGGCCGCCGTCGACGAGACGCTGAGCGCTCTGCGGTCCGACGCGCTGGTCGTCTTCCAGGCGGCCTTCGCCACCGACGAGTTCGTCGGGTTCGCCGACTTCCTCCGCCGCGATGAGGACGGGCGCTGGCGTGTGCAGGACTCGAAGCTCGCGCGCAAGGCCAGGGTGACCGCCCTCATGCAGCTCGCGGCATATGTCGACCAGCTCGACCGGCTCGGCATCCCTCGAGCCGACGAGGTCGACCTCATCCACGGCGACAACAGCGTCAGCACGCACGCGGTCGACGACCTCCTTCCGCTGTTCCGGGTGCGTCGGTCGCGGCTGCGCGCTCTCATCGCGGACCGCGCCGTGGCCGAGGGCGTCGCCGGGGCGCCCCTCGCGTGGGGTGACGACCGCGGCGACCTGCGCGTGGTCGCCTGCGGGCGCTGCGCCACGTGCGAGGAGCAGGTGCTGGCCCACCGGGACCTCCTCATGGTCGCCCGCATGCGTCCGGTACAGCGGGCCCGTCTCCGCGCCGCCGGGATCCTCACGATCGACGACCTGGCTGCGGCGACGCAGGCCCCCGAGGGCATGAACGTCGACACGTTCGAGAACCTCCGTGCCCAGGCCCGCGTGCAGCTGCGGGCGGATGCCGAGGGCGCGGCGACGTACGACGTGCACTACGCCGCGGCGATCCACACCCTCCCGGTGCCCAGCCACGGCGACATCTTCTTCGACTTCGAGGGCGATCCGCTGTACACCGAGCCCGCCCCCGACGGCGAGGCGGAGTGGGGCATCGACTACCTGTTCGGCTGGGTCGACAACGCCGACCAGTACACCGCGCTCTGGGCGCACTCGTTCGCGGAGGAACGGCGGGCGCTGGAGACCTTCCTTGACTTCGTGAAGGTGCGTCGAGCCGCCCACCCCGGCATGCACATCTACCACTACGCCCCCTACGAGACCTCGCATCTCGTCGCGATGGCCGCCCGCCACGGTGTGCGCGAGGGCGAGGTGGACCGCCTCCTCCGCGAAGGCGTGTTCGTCGACCTGTACCCGCTGGTGCTGCGCACCGTGCGGGTCGGTTCGCGGTCCTACTCCATCAAGAAGCTCGAGCCCCTCTACATGGGGGAGGACGTGCGCACGAGCGACGTCCAGAAGGGCGACGACTCCATCGTGCAGTACGTCGCCGCGCGGGAGCTCGCGGCGGCGGGGGCGCAGTCCGAGGCCGATGCCGTGTTCGCCGACCTCGCCGACTACAACCGCTACGACTGCGTCTCGACCCGCCGGCTGCGCAACTGGCTCATCGACATCGCCCGCGCGGAGGGCGTCACGCCGGCCCCGCCGGACGATGCGGACGAGGTCATCTACGAGCCGTCTCCGCGCTCGCTCGCTCTGCTCGGCGACGCAGAGCGTGCGGTGGAGGCCGGTGACGACGGGCTCGTGCACCGGATCGCGGCGGCCGCCATCGACTACTTCCCCCGCGAGGCGAAGAGCTTCTGGGTCGCGCACTTCCAGCGGCTGCGGGAGCCGGTCACCATGTGGGACGGCACGCGCGATGTGGTGAAGGTCGATGCCACCCGATCGCGGGTGCGCCGCGACTGGAGCATCGGCGAAGGGCGCCGAGTGCTGTCGCGGGAGCTGGAGATCCGCGGGGAGGTGTCCCCGGGCACGACGCTCGGCCCCGGCGCGCAGCCGTTCGCGCTCTACGACGTCCCGGCCCCGTTCGACACCGACGTCCCGTCGCGGGCCGTGCACGTACCGCACGGGGTCACGGTCGTCGAGGTGCTGGACGACGGGTACCTCGTGATCGAGTCCGCCGTGCAGGGACAGACCTGGGACGACCTCCCCGTCGCGCTGACCCCTGCGGCGCCGCCTCGCGTGGTGTCGCTGCAGCAGGCGATCGACGAGTGGGCGGACGCGGTGCACGCGGCCGCCCCGGACTTCCCTGAGGACGCGGCCACCGACATCCTCCGCCGCCTGCCTCCGCGCACGGTGTCGGGGAACGCGCTTCCGGCCGCAGGCGACGATCCGATCGACGCGATCGTCCGCGGAGTCCTCGACCTCGACCACAGCTACCTTGCGGTGCAGGGGCCTCCGGGCACGGGGAAGACCTACACGGGCTCCCAGGTGATCGCCCGGCTCGTCAACGAGCACGGCTTCCGCATCGGCGTCGTCGCGCAGTCCCACGCGATCATCGAGACGCTCCTGGAGCGCGTGGTCGCCGACGGCGTCGCCCCGGCTCGGGTGGCGAAGTGCCCCAAGGATGCCGATGCCGATCCCGGCTACACGGTGATCCCGAAGACCGGGATGGCCGCCTTCCTCGCCGAGCATGAGAACGAGGGTGCCGTCGTGGGCGGCACCGCGTGGGACTTCAGCAACACGCAGCGGGTCGCCAGGGGAGAGCTCGACCTGCTCGTGATCGACGAGGCCGGACAGTTCTCGCTCGCCTCGACCATCGCGGTGGCCGCCGGTGCGCAGCGGCTCCTGCTCCTCGGCGACCCTCAGCAGCTGCCCCAGGTCAGCCAGGGCGCCCACCCGGAGCCGGTGGACACCTCTGCGCTCGGCTGGGTGATGGACGGCGATCCCGTCGTTCGTCCGGAGTACGGCTACTTCCTCGCCCGTTCCTGGCGGATGCACCCGTATGTCGCTGCTCCGGTGTCGAAGCTCGCCTATGCCGGGAAGCTCGCCTCCGCTCCCGGAACGGAGCGACGCGCAGTGGAGGGCATCGACCCGGGGCTGCACGTGGTGCCCCTGCGGCACCGCGGCAACGCGACTCAGTCGCCGGAGGAAGCCGCAGAGGTGGTGCGTATCGTCGGCGATCTCGTCGGCCGCACCTTCCACGACAACGACGCCGAGGGCACCGTCCGCCCGCTGACGCCGGAGGACATCATCGTGGTGGCGCCGTACAACGCGCAGCGGCAGCTCGTGCACGATGCGCTCGCGGCGGCGGGATTCGGCGGAGTCCCGGTGGGCACCGTCGACAACTTCCAGGGCAAGGAGGCGGTCGTCTCCATCACGACGCTCGCCGCGTCGAGCGGTCGGGATGCCCCGCGCGGCCCGGAGTTCCTGCTGCTGCAGAACCGGCTCAACGTGGCGATCTCCCGCGCGCAGGTCGTGGCCTACCTCATCCACTCGCCGGCGCTGCTCGACGACCTGCCGTATACGCCCGAAGGGGTCGCGAGGCTCAGCGCCTTCGCCCGCCTGGTGGGTGCGGCCGAAGAGGAGGGATCATGATGTCGTACGTCCCCTTGTCCGCTTCCGTCGAGACGCCGACGGTCGATGAGATCCTGCGCGCCGCCGCCGCATGGGCGTGGTTCCCTCGCGGCAGCGAGGACGTCCGCGACGACCTGCTGCTCGTGCGCTACCCGGAGCGGTTCGGGGGCGGCGTCCGCGGCTCCCAGGTGACGTCGACGCGGCCCGCCGCTGAGGTGCTGGACGGGGCACTGGAACGCACCAGAGCCTGGGGCGAGAACGTCTTCACATTCTGGACCAACCCCGCGGACGACCCGGACCTCGAGGACGAGCTCCAGCGCCGCGGTGCGGTGCACGTCGACACTGTCACGGTGTTCGCGCGTCCGACCATCGGAGCCGCGGTCGACGTGCCGCCCGGGGTCACCGCCGAGGTCGTGCGCACGAGGGACCAGCTCCGCGAGGTCGACGCGATCAACGTCCCCGTCTGGGAGCAGCAGCCGCTGGACGAGGACGGTCTGGACGCCGAGTTCGCCGAACTCACCGCTGGCCTATCTACGGGGGAGGGCTTCCGGGTGCTCGGCCGCATCGACGGCCGCGCGGTGAGCACCGGCGGCTGCACGATCGTCGACGGGTTCACCCGCCTGTGGGGAGCCGCGACACTCGAAACCGACCGCGGGCGCGGCGTGTATCGGGCGGTCCTCGCGGAGCGCCTGCGAGAGAGCGCCGCGCGCGGGGCCGCAACGGCGCTCGTCAAGGGCCGCGTCTCGACCTCGGCGCCGATCCTCGCGAGGGCCGGCTTCACGCGTTACGGCGAGGAGCGCGGCTATCGCCTGACCCTCTGAGTCGAGAGCGCGAGCGAGGTCAGACGGTGCCGTAGAGGCGGTCGCCCGCATCGCCGAGGCCGGGCACGATGTAGCCCTTCTCGTCGAGGCGCTCGTCGAGAGCTCCGAGGACGAGGGTCACATCGCGGTCGCCGGCCATCGCCTCGATCGCGGCCACGCCCTCCGGGGTGCCCAGCAGACAGATCGCGGTGACGTCCTTCGCGCCGCGGTCGAACAGGAACTGGATGGCCGCGGCGAGAGAGCCGCCGGTCGCGAGCATCGGGTCGATCGCGAAGCACTGGCGGTCGGAGAGATCGTCCGGAAGCCGCTCTGCGTAGGTGGTGGGCTCGAAGGTCTCCTCGTCGCGGACCATGCCGAGGAACCCGACCTCCGCGGTGGGGAGGAGCTTGACGAGGCCTTCGAGCATGCCGAGACCGGCGCGCAGGATGGGGACGACGATGGGTCGCGGCTCGGAGATCTTCACACCCGTGGTCGTGGTGACCGGCGTCGTGATCTCGATGGGCGTGACCTTCACATTCCGCGTCGCCTCGTACGCGAGGAGCGTCACGAGTTCTTCGGTCAGCTGGCGGAAGACCGGCGACGGGGTGCGCGCGTCGCGCAGCACCGAGAGCTTGTGGGTGATGAGAGGGTGGTCGGCGACGTGAACACGCATGGATACAGGCTAATGCGCGCCGCGTCCGCGCACGACATCGGGTGCCGTGGCGGCCGCCCCGTGCTGCCGTAGGCTCGGGGCATGACCGCCGCCGACCGCCTCGCGATGCAGCGTGCGCTCGAGCTCGCCGCCGAGGCCGCCGCCGCCGCGGAGATCCCCGTCGGTGCCGTCGTGCTCGACGCGGACGGCCTTGTCGTGGCCGAAGGGCGCAACACCCGCGAGGCCACGCACGACCCGACCGGGCACGCCGAGATCGAGGCGATCCGCAGCGCGGCATCGGTCCGCGGGTCGTGGAACCTCGACGGCTGCACACTCGTCGTCACCCTCGAGCCCTGCGTGATGTGCGCCGGCGCGATCCTCCAGGCACGCATCGGCCGCGTGGTCTTCGGCGCGTGGGACGACAAGGCGGGAGCGGCCGGCTCGATGTACGACGTGCTGCGTGACCGCCGCCTGCCGTATCGCGCGGAGGTGATCGGCGGCGTGGACGAGCACGCGTCCATCGCTCTGTTGCGTGCCTTCTTCGAGGACCGTCGCTGAACGCTCAGTCCGAGGACTTGAGGACGAACACGTCCGTCGAGGGCTCCGGATCGATCGCGGGACGGTAGACGTCCGGCTCGATGTAGACGACCCGGGCGACCGGCACGGCGGCGCGGATGCGGGCCTCGATCTCGTCGATGTCGTCGGCGACCTCGCGCAGCGGCTTGTCGGCGTTGAGCGCGATCTTCGCGGCGACCATCAGCTCGTCCGGCCCGAGGTAGAGGGTCTTCATGTGGATGATCTTCTCGATCTCCGGACCGTCGTTGATCGCGTCCACGATGCGGTCGTAATCGGCGGGGGTCGCGCCCTCGCCGACGAGCAGGCTCTTGGTCTCCACGCCCAGCACGATCGCGATGAGCACGAGCAGGACGCCGATCATCACCGTGCCGAGGGCGTCGAACACAGGGTTGCCGGTGAGGAGCGTGAGGCCGACGCCGAGCAGGGCGAAGGTGAGGCCGGTGAGGGCCCCGACGTCTTCCAGGAGGACCACGGGGAGCTCCGGCGCCTTGGACCGCCGGACGAAGGAGAACCAGGACTGGCCTTTCTCGCGGACGACGTTGCTCTCGCGCACGGCGGTCCGCAGCGAGAACGACTCCAGGCCGATCGCGATGAACAGCACGACGAGCGGGAGCCACCACCAGGTCTGGTCGATCTCATGCGGGTGGGTGAGCTTCTCCACGCCCTCGTAGATCGCGAAAAGCCCGCCGACGGAGAAGAGGATGATCGACACGACGAACGCGTAGACGTAGCGTTCGCGGCCGTAGCCGAACGGGTGCGAGCGGTCCGCGTGGCGCTTCGCCTTGCGGCCGCCGAGCATCAGCAGCAGCTGGTTCCCCGAGTCGGCGACGGAGTGGATCGCCTCGGCGAGCATCGAGGCCGAGCCCGAGAGGGCCCACGCGAGGAACTTCGCGAGAGCGATGCCCAGGTTCGCCAGGAACGCCGCGACGATGGCCTTGCTGCCTCCGGATGCACTCATGCGACGAGTCTAGGACGGGAGCCCGAGCGGCACAGGAGCGCCCGCCGTAGGATGACGACATGGCTGATGCGCTCCCGTCTCTCGCGTTCCTCGGTGCCGGATCCATGGGAGGAGCGATCCTCCGCGGTGTGCTCGCCTCGGGGGTCCCTGTGGACGGAGGGATCACCGCGACGAACCGCACGCCGGAGAAGGCGGAGGCGTTCGCGGGCCTGGACGGCGTCACCAGCATCGCGCTGTCCGAGCGGCCGGAGGGCAATGCCGACGCCGTGGCCGGCGCACGAGTGGTCCTGGTCGGGGTGAAGCCGGCGATGGTCCCCGACCTGCTCCGCGAGATCGCGCCGCACCTCAGCCCCGAGACCGTCGTGGTGAGCCTCGCCGCGGGAGTCACGCTGCAGACGTTCGCGGATGTCCTCGGCCCGGAGGCCCGCGTCATCCGCTCCATGCCGAACACCCCGTCGACGATCCGCAAGGGGGTCACGGGCCTCGCGGCCGGCGCCGCGGCGACCCCCGACGACGTCGCGCTCGTGCGTCGTCTGTTCGAGGCGGTGGGGGCGGTGGTGGAGGTCCCGGAGGCGCAGATCGATGCGCTCTCGACGATCTCGGGCTCCGGTCCCGCCTACGTCTTCCTCCTCATCGAGCAGTTCACCGCAGCCGCGCGGGAGATGGGTTTCGCCGACGCGGACGCCCGGCTGCTGGCCGAGCAGACCTTCATCGGCGCGACCGCGCTGCTGGACTCGACGGGGGAGGACCCCGCCGAGCTGCGCCGCCGGGTGACGAGCCCGAAGGGGACGACGGAGCGCGCGGTCGCCGTGCTCCAGGACGCGCACCTGTCCGACACCTTCGCCGCCGCCGCTGCCGCCGCTCTCGCCCGCGCGAAGGAGCTCGCCGCCGGCGCCTGATCCCTGCCTGTTCTCGCGCGCCTCCACCCCGCGAGAACAGGCGATCACGCGAGTTCAGGCAGCCAGTGCTCCTGGAGCCTGAACGCGCGCGAGTGCCTGTTGCGGCGAGAGGTCGCGGGAGCAGGCATCCACGCGAGAACAGGCTGCCACGCGGGTTCAGGCAGCCAGTGCTCCTGGAGCCTGAACGCGCGCGAGTGCCTGTTGCGGCGAGGTGCGGCTAGGCCTCGCTGGCGACCTCGGCGAGCACCTCGGGCCAGCGCCGCTGCAGGGTGCGCCCGCCGAGCACCGTGCCGCCCCAGAGCGCGACCCCACCGAGCACGACGGCGGCCGTGAGGCTCGCCCAGCCCAGCGGCGGGATCCAGATCGACGCGATCGCGAAGCCGAGGGCGGGGCCGCCGAGCAGCAGCGTGATCGGCGACATGATGAGCATCGCGAGGAAGGACTGCGCGCCGCCGGAGGAGCCGCGTCCGAACGGGTTGGCCTCGGGAGCCGGAGCTCGCCCCGGCAGGAACGCGCCCACCCAGGAGCCCGCGCCCGCCGACACCGCCATGAGTCCGAGAGCAGCGCCCAGGCTGCCCGGAAGCAGGTCCGGACGCCCGGCCAGCAGACAGGTCACGACGCACAGGAGGATCGTGATCGGCACCGCCACCAGCGCGAACCCGAGCAGGCGTCCGAGGCGGTCGGCGGTCCCGCTCACCCCGGTCAGGATGTGCAGCGCGACGGCGTCGTTGTCGTAGGCGATCGCCATCTGCACGATGCTCCCGGCGAGCAGGGCGTTGATCGCGGGGATGAGGGTGATCGCGGGCGCGAAGCCGGCACTGTCCTGCTGCAGTCCGTTCATGAGCGCGAGCCCGAGGAAGATCGCGGGGAGTAGCAGGAGCATCACGATGTTGACGACCTGACGCGGGTCGCGGCGGAAGTAGCGGAGCGTCCGTCCCGCGATGGCGCCGACGGGTCCCGCGGGCAGCAGGCGGTCGAGCACGCCTCCCGAGCGCACGCGTCCGCCCCCGCTCGACTGCAGGGGAGCGACGAGGCGCGCAGCGAGCATCCGGCGCGCGGCGACCCAGAAGACCGCGAGGGTGGCGGCGGCGACGAGCAGCCGCAGGAGGGCGGTGATGACGTCGCCCTGTGCCACCGCGGCCGGGACGCCGAACACGGCGGCGACCGGCGTCCACGCGGCGATCTCGGCGACCGCGGTGAAGGCGCCGCCGACGTCGCGCACGGTCGACAGTGCCTGCAGCCCGATGTTCAGGAGGAGGCCGGAGGACGCCAGCAGCACGACGCCGAGGGTGAGGACGAGGTCGCGCGTCCGCCGACGGGCGAGCCACCCCGCGAGCAGACCGCTGACGACGCGGGCGCCGAGGACGCAGGTCGCGAGGGCCACGGGGACCATGAGCACCGCGACGAGGAGGGCCGGCACGCTGACCGACCATCCCACGAGCATCAGCAGCAGGGCCAGGGCGGTGCCGATGCCGCCGATCGTCGTCATCCCCGCCACGACGAGACCGGGGAGGAGGGTGCGGGCGGTCACCGGGAGCAGGGCGAAGCGCTCGGGCGCCAGCGAGTCATCCGCACTGACCAGGATCGACCCGATCCACCACCCGAGCACGATGATGGCGCCGGTGAGCACCATCGCGGTCACGGCGGCGTCGGGAGCTCCCACCCGCAGGGCGATCAGCCCGACGGTGAGCAGCCCGAGCATGCTCAGCGCGATGAGACCCACGATCGCGAGGGTCACGATCATCCAGGGGTTGCGCCTGAGCTGATGCCCGAGCTGTCGCAGCCGCAGACCTACGAGGAGCGCAACCACGCGAGGGTCTCCGTTCCGAGGTCGTGGGCGCCGACGAGACTGAGGAAGCGCTCCTGCAGCGTGAGTCCGGCGCGCACCTCGTCGAGGGCGCCGTGGGCGAGCAGACGCCCCTCGGCCACGATGGCGACGCGGTCGCACAGCGACTCGACGAGCTCCATGACGTGGCTGGAGAGGACGACCGTGCCGCCGCCGTCCACGAAGGAGCGGAGGATCTGCCGGATCGTCTGTCCGGAGACCGGGTCCACCGCCTCGAGCGGTTCGTCGAGGATCAGCAGCCGCGGCGCGTGGATGAGCGCGCAGGCCAGGCCGATCTTCTTCTTCATGCCGGCCGAGTAGTCGACGACGAGGGTGTCGCCCGCCTCCGTCAGGCCGAGGGCGTCGAGGAGCTCACCGGAGCGGGAGACGACCTCCGCCTCCGGCATCCCGCGCAGCAGGCCGGTGTACCGCAGCAGCTCGGCGCCGGTGAGGCGGTCGAGCATCCGGATGCCGTCGGGGAGCACCCCCATCCGCGCTTTCGCGGCGGCCGGATCCTGCCAGACGTCGGCGCCGAGCACCCAGGCGGTCCCGGCGTCCGGGCGCAGGAGCCCCGTGGTCATGGCGAGCGTCGTCGTCTTGCCCGCACCGTTCGGGCCGAGCAGCCCCAGCATCGAGCCCGCGGGGACGTCCAGCGACAGCGCGTCGACGGCGAGCTTCTGGCCGAACTGCTTGCGGAGCCCGCGGAGGGCGAGGACGGGCGGTGCGGGGGCGTGATCGCTCATGCCCCCCATCCCACCACGCCTGCCGCGACCGGCGCATCCGCCGCGGGGAGGACCCGGCTCAGCGGTCGAGGGCGGCGAAGCGCTCGATGTCGCTGTTCGTCCCGGAGACGATGATGAGGTCGTGGTTGGTCACGATCGTGTTGGCCTCCGCGTAGCGGAACGGCTTGCCAGGGCTCTTCACGCCGACGACCGTGACCTTGTACTTCGAGCGCACACCGGACTCGTTCAGGCCGACGCCGCGGATGAACTTCGGCGGGTACATCTTGGCCAGGACGAAGTCGTCGTCGAAGCGGATGAAGTCGAGCATGCGCCCGCTCACGAGGTGGGCGACCCGCTCGCCGGCCTCACGCTCGGGGTAGATGACGTGGTTGGCGCCCACGCGGGCCAGGATCTTGCCGTGCGACTGCGAGACCGCCTTCGCCCAGATCTGCGGCACCTTGAGGTCGACGAGGTTCGCCGTGATGAGCACGGACGCCTCGATCGAGGATCCGACGGCGACGACCGCGACCTGGAAGTCCTGGGCGCCGATCTGGCGGAGGGCGTCGATGTTGCGGGCGTCGGCCTGCACGGTGTGCGTGACGCGGTCCGACCACTTCTGCACGAGCTCGAGGTTGTCGTCGATCGCGAGGACCTCGCGGTCGAGGCGGTCGAGCTCGCCGGCGCAGGCGGCACCGAACCGGCCGAGACCGATGACGAGGACGGGAGCGTCCCCCCGAAGGACTTCAACCAACGATTGGCCTTTCCACGGGCAGTGAGTAGTACTGCGTGCGCGATGTCGCGGCGACTGCCGCAGCGAGAGTCACTGTACCAACGCGGCCCATGAAGATCGTCGCGGCCATGACGTACGAGGCGGAATCCGGAAGCTCCCCGGTGAGGCCCGTCGAGAGCCCGACCGTGCCGAACGCGGAGATGACGTCGAAGAGCACATGGCTGATGTCCGCCTTGGTGATCTGCGCGATCACGATGGTCGACAGGGCCACGATGGTCGCGCCCCAGGCGACGACGCTGAGCGCGACGCGCTGCACGTCGCTGGGGATGCGGCGGCCGAACGCCTCGACGGACTGGCGGCCCTTCGCCTCGGACCAGACGGCGATCGCGAGGACCGCGAGCGTGGTCACCTTGATGCCGCCCGCCGTCGACGCCGACCCGCCGCCGACGAACATGAGCATGCTGGCGGCGAGCAGCGACGAGCCGTTGAGGTCGTCCATCTCGATGACGTTGAAGCCGCCGGAGCGGGTCATCGCGGAGAGGAAGAACGCCTGGAAGGTCGTGTCCGCGGCGTCCATCGACCCGAAGGTCTTGGGGTTGTCGTACTCGAGGATGAGGAAGGCGGCCGCGCCGAGGATGAAGAGCAGCACCGTGGTGACGATGGTCAGCTTCGAGTGCAGCGACCACCGCTTGACGTGCCAGACGTGCTTCGCGAGCGTGTAGATCACCGGGAAGCCGATGCTCCCGAGGAACACGCCGACCATGAGCAGCGACAGCACGAGGTAGTCGTCGGCGAAGACGGCCACTCCGCCGTCGTTCGGGGCGAAGCCGGTGTTGGTGAACGCCATCGCCGAGAAGTACGGGGCCTCCCAGAGCGCGGCGATCGGGTCGACCCCCGCCATCACCAGCGCCGGATACAGGAGGGCCGCGAGGGCCGCTTCGATGAAGAGGGCGGAGAGGGCGACCGTGGTGAGCAGCTGGCCCACCTCGCCGAGGCGCACGGTCTGGCTCTCGTTGACCACGCCGCCGTGCGCCCGGAGCGGGTTCGTGTCGCCCGCCGCCATGAGCTTCGCGCGCAGCCCGAGGCGCTTCGAGATGAGCATCCCCATGAGGGAGGCGAGGGTCAGCACGCCGAGGGCGCCGATGTTGACGCCGATGAACACGACGACGTGCCCGAACGGCGACCAGTGGTTGGCCATGTCGACGGTCGCGAGGCCCGTCACGCAGATCGTGGAGACGGCGGTGAAGAGCGCGTCGCTGAGCGGTGTCACCGTGCCGCTGGCGGACGCGATCGGCAGCGAGAACAGCACCGTGAACACGAGGATCAGCAGCGCGAAGACCGCGATGGCGAACCGGGACGGCGACGAGGTGATGAGGTGCTTCACCCGGCCGGCGGCTCCGGGGAGACCGGTGCGAGGAGACGACGCCGAAACGATGCCCGACATCGCTGCCCCCTTCTTCTGCGCCGTCCGTTCCCCGGCGGCCGCGCGGCGCCTCTCGCCGAGCCTTCGTCATGGTACTCCGTGCCGGGGCGCACTACCCTGATCACATGACGGACATCTTCGACGTGATCGCAGACGGTACGAGGCGCGACATCCTCCAGCTCCTGCTCCGACGCACGTCCGAAGGCGAGTCCGGCACGAGCGTGAGCCAGATCGTGGCCGACCTCGGCATCAGCCAGCCCACGGTCTCCAAGCACCTCAAGGTGCTCCGCGACGCCGAGCTCGTCACCGTCCGCGAAGACGGGCAGCGTCGCTTCTACAGCCTGTCCGTCGCGCCGCTGGAGGCCGTCGACGACTGGCTGGTCCCCTTCCTCGTCGACGCGTTCGGCGATGCCGCCCCGGACATCGCGTACCCCGGCGCCCCGATCCCCGACAGCGCTGCGCACGCGGCCGAGGTCGTCGGGCGTGCGGCCGCGTCCGCCAAGCACGTGGTCACGAACGCGCTGAAGCGCCTCGGCGCCTGATCCCGCGCGCCCCTGCACGGACGGGAACCGCCCCCGACGGCAGGGGGGATGCCGTCGGGGGCGGTGTGCGGACCCCAGATCCGCGCGGACTCGGCAGGTGCCGGCACGGGTCCCGCACCGACAGTGGCAGGGCTGTCTGAGCGATCGGGCAATGCGGGCTATGCGCGGGCTGGACGTCGGTGTGCTGGTTCGAGCAGGGCGGGCGCGCACATCACGGTGTCGGCTGTCTCCGGCAGGATGGGCCCATGACGGACGAGTACCGCGCGCATTTCGACTTCGCGATCACCTTCGCCAACGGCGGCGGATTGCAGGGGCAGGGGTTCCGACTCGATCTGCCGACGAGAGACATGACGGTCGAGGAGATCTCCGGGCTGCTCGTGTCGCACCTCGGTCTGGCACTCGTGGGCGAGGTCGAGCTCCGCGACCTGCAGATCGTCGCCGAGCCGCACCGCGGCAGCCGTGGCGTCGCGGCTCCGGCTCGTGGAGACCGCACCGAACGGGTCGTGGACCTGAGCCACCCGATCGCGGAGGGCATGGTCACCTATCCCGGGCTGCCGGCGCCGACCATCACCCCGCACCTCACCCGCGCGGCCTCGCGCGAGCGCTACGCGCCGGGGACGGAGTTCGCGATGGACGTGATCACGATGATCGGCAACACGGGCACCTATCTCGACGCGCCGTTCCACCGCTATGCGGACGGGGCCGACCTGGCGTCGCTCGACCTTGACACCCTCGTGGACCTGCCCGCCGAGGTCTTCCACCTCCGCGACGCGTGGACGCCCGATCGGCGCGGCATCAAGGCTGCGACGCTCGCGGATCGTGAGCTCCGCGACAGCGCGGTGCTCCTGGACACCGGCTGGAGCCGGCTGTTCGGCACGCCCGCATACGGCACCGGCTCGCCCTTCCTCACCGAGGACGCGGCGCGCTTCCTCGTGGACGCGGGGGTGCGCCTGGTCGGCATCGACGCGCTCAACATCGACGACACGGAGAGCGGCGGGGAGCGGCCGGCGCACAGCATCCTCCTCGCGGCGGGCGTGCATGTCGTCGAGCACCTCACCGCTCTGGATCGCCTCCCCGCGCGCGGGGCGCGGTTCACCGCGGCGCCTCCGGCGATCCACGGGTTCGGGACGTTCCCGGTCCGGGCGTTCGCGACCGTGCCGACATCCCACTGATCACAACAGCCACGCGGGTTTACACGCGTCCCAGCGACCCCATAGAGTGTGCTCATCGAGAAAGGGGTACGTGGGATGCCCGAGGTTCCAGACGTCCGATTCCTGACGGTGGCCGAAGTCGCCGAGCTCATGCGCGTGTCCAAGATGACCGTGTACCGGCTCGTGCACGCCGGTGACCTCCCCGCCATCCGATTCGGACGGAGCTACCGCGTGCCGGAGTCCGCCGTCGCGGAGGCTCTGCAGCGGCCCATCGCCGACGCCGGCTGACGGAGGGCGCGGGGCACCCTTCTGAGTTTGCTAGGATGATCCGAGGCATTTTTCGTGCTCGTACCCGGGTGTCCGATTCCGGCGACACCCAGCCCCTGACTTAGTGAGGTTTCCGTGGGTTCTGTCATCAAGAAGCGCCGCAAGCGCATGGCGAAGAAGAAGCACCGCAAGCTGCTTCGCAAGACTCGCCACCAGCGCCGCAACAAGAAGTAAGCGGCCAGACACCGAGCGCCTGTCTTCGGACGGGCGCTTTGTGTCTCTGCGCGCCGTTCCGCACCGCCGAGAGGATGTCATGAAGTCGATCACCGTCGCCGAACTCGCCGAGCGCTCCGGCACGCCCCTCATCGATGTCCGGGAGGCGAACGAGTTCCAGGCGGGCCACGTTCCCGGCGCCGTGAACATCCCGATGTCGGAGATCGGCAACCGCCTGGACGAGCTCCCCGCCGAGTCGTTCGACGTGATCTGCCAGGCCGGCGGCCGCTCGGCCCGCGTGGTCGAGGCGCTCGAGGCCCGCGGTTACGACGCCACCAACGTCGAGGGCGGTACCGGCGAGTGGATCGCGCAGGGACGCGAGGTCGAGGTCCCGTCGTCGTGACGACGCTGACCCTCATCGGCAAGCCCGACTGCCATCTGTGCGCCGTGGCCTCCGAGGTCGTCGACGCGGTCGTCGCCGAACTGCCGGACGCCGCCGCGGAGCGCATCCAGATCGTCGAGGCGTCGATCCAGGACGACCCCGCCCTGTACGAGCAGTGGTGGGAGAAGATCCCCGTCGTCCTCATCGACGGGCGAATGCATGCGCACTGGCGGGTGTCCCCCGACCGACTGCGCGAGGCGCTGGAAGAAGCCGTCGACGCGGAGGCCCGCGCCGACCAGAAGGAGCTGCGATGACCATCCGCCATGTCGTGACCTGGAAGCTCGCCGCTGAGGACGCGGGGGAGCGACAGGCCCAGGCGGCCGAGGTCGCCCGTCGGCTCAACGCCCTCGACGGAGTCGTGCCGCAGCTGCGCAGCATCTGGGCCGGTGCGAACGACGTCTACCCGGACGCGAACTGGGACGTGACGCTGGTCGCGGACTTCGACTCCGTCGCCGACCTCGAGCAGTACCAGGTGCACCCTGCGCACGAGGAGGTCGCCGGGTACATCCGCTCGGTCGTCTCCGGCCGTGTGGCGGTCGACGCCGAGCTCTGAGCGTCGAGCGTCGTCCCCGCGGCACCGAAACACAAACGTAATGCGGCGCGAGGGGATGTCATTGGTCACGCGACTAGCCGCGTGTTTAGATGAACTCCTACCCGTCCGTGGGCTCACCCGCCCCCCGACTCCCAGGAGCCGACATGTCCCGTCGTAACCTCTTCGCCGGCCTCGCGATCGCGGCCACCGCCACCCTCGCACTCGCCGGATGCGCCACCGGCTCCTCCGATGCGGGCAGCGGCGGCGAGTCCGCTGCCGGTGACGACTACGGACTCATCGAGGCGGGCAAGCTGACCGTCTGCTCCGACATCCCCTACCCGCCGTTCGAGTTCGAGGGCGACGACGGTGAGTACACCGGCTTCGACATCGACCTCCTCGGTGCGATCGCCGAGCAGCTCGACCTCGAGCTCTCCGTGCAGGATGTGGGCTTCGATGCGCTGCAGTCCGGCACGACTCTCGCCGCCGGCCAGTGCGACATCGGTGCCTCGGCCATGACGATCACCGACGAGCGCAAGGCCAACATCGACTTCTCGGACCCGTACTACGACTCGCTGCAGTCGCTCCTCGTGCGCACCGACTCGGGGATCAAGTCCATCGACGACCTCGACGGCAAGAACGTCGGCGTTCAGCAGGGCACGACCGGCGAGGCCTACGCCACGGAGAACGCGAAGGGCGCGCAGCTCGTGCAGTACCCGTCCGACGGCGAACTGTGGCCCGCGATGCAGGCCGGGCAGATCGACGCCATCCTGCAGGATCAGCCCGTCAACCTCGAGCACGAGAAGGCCGACTCCGCCTACAAGATCGTCGAGACGTACGAGACCGACGAGTCCTACGGCTTCGCCTTCGCCAAGGGGGAGAAGGACGAACTCCGCGAGGCCGTGAACGAGGCTCTGCAGGAGCTCCGGGACAACGGCGAGTACGACACCATCTACAACGAGTACTTCACGGCCAACTGAGTCGAGAGCTGAGTCGGTCGGGAGGACCTTGACAATGGCGTTGAGGCGCACCACGAAACAGAAGCTGTACCGGTACTCGATCTACGCGGTGCTGCTCGCGATCGTCGTCTGGGCGATCGTCAGCACCGACTGGGCGCGGATCGCGCAGCTCTACTTCAACCCCGAGGTCGCGGCGAAGATGCTCCCGGGCATCATCACCACGGCGCTCGTCAACACCCTGTGGTTCACGGCGGTGGCGTTCGCAGGCGGCTTGCTGCTCGGCATCCTGCTGGCGCTGATGAAGCTCTCGGTGATCGCGCCGTTCCGGTGGATCGCGACGGCGTGGATCGAGCTGTTCCGCGGTCTGCCCGCAATCCTCACGATCTTCGCGATCGCGTTCATCCTGCCGATCGGTCTCGGTGTGCCGGCGACCCGCCTCGGCGGGCCGGTGGTCCTGGGCCTGATCGGTCTGATCCTCGTGGCCTCCGCCTACATGGCAGAGACGATCCGGGCGGGAATCCAGGCAGTCCCGAAGGGACAGACCGAGGCGGCGCGTTCGCTCGGCATGTCGCCCATGAAGACGACCTTCTGGATCGTGGTCCCGCAGGGCTTCCGGATCATCATCCCGCCGCTGACGAACGAGTTCGTGCTGCTGCTGAAGGACACGTCGCTGCTGTTCGTCGCGGGCTCCTTCATCTGGTCGAAGGAGCTCACGAACTTCGCTCGTGACGCAGCGACGCAGAACGCCAACGGAACGCCGCTGATCATGGCGGCGATCCTCTACCTGATCGTGACGATCCCGCTCACGCGTCTCAGCGCGTGGCTCGAGCGTCGGATGGCGAGGACACGATGAGCACCGACCTGATCGACGTGCAGGCCCCGGCGATCGCGATCCAGGACCTGCACAAGAGCTTCGGCGACAACGAGGTGCTCAAGGGCATCGACCTGACGGTGCTCGCCGGCGAGGTCGTCTGCGTGATCGGCCCGTCCGGATCCGGGAAGTCGACGCTGCTCCGCTCGGTGAACCTGTTGGAGGAGCCCACGGGCGGCAAGGTGCTCATCGAGGGCATCGACATCACCGATCCCGACATCGACATCGACCGCGTGCGCACCCGTATCGGGATGGTGTTCCAGAGCTTCAACCTCTTCCCGCACCTCAGCGTGCTCGGCAACCTCACGATCGCGCAGCAGCGGGTGAAGAAGCGCTCGAAGGCGGAAGCCGAGAAGGTGGCCCGCGCCATGCTCGAGCGCGTCGGTCTCGCGGAGAAGGCCGACGCGTACCCCGGGCACCTCTCGGGCGGGCAGCAGCAGCGCGTGGCCATCGCCCGGGCGCTGTGCATGAACCCCGACATGATGCTGTTCGACGAGCCGACGTCGGCCCTCGACCCGGAGCTCGTCGGCGAGGTGCTGCAGGTCATGCGGTCGCTGGCCGACGAGGGCATGACGATGCTCGTCGTCACGCACGAGATGGGCTTCGCGCGCGAGGTCGGTTCGCGGCTGATCTTCATGGACGGCGGACACATCGTCGAGGAGGGCGACCCCCGCGAGGTGCTGGCGAATCCGCAGCACCAGCGCACGAAGGACTTCCTCTCCCGCGTCCTGTAGTTCTCCTCGCCCCGGAGTCGCCGAGACCCCGGGCATTCGCCGAGACCCCCGGCCGCAGACGTCTGCAGCCGGGGGTCTCGTCGTGAACCCGGGGTCTCGATCAGCCGCGGGGGCGCGCGACCACCGGGACAGGGGTCACCGCGATGCGGACGCGGTCGCCGAACGACGGGTGCACGGCGGGATCGTGCTGCACGCGGACGAGCTCACCCGACTCCGTGCGCACGAGGGTCCGCCGCATGCTGCCGAGGAACGTGCTCTCCTCCACGAGCGCATCGGTGGCGGCGTCCTCCGCGGAGGTGAAGCGGACGTTCTCCGGACGGAGGTATACGTCGACGGGGCCGTCGGCGGGGGTCTGCAAGGGAAGACGCTGCCCCCACACGACGACGTGATCGCCCTCGGCGACCCCGGACACGACGCTGGAGAGGCCCACGAACGCGGCGACCTCGGCGGTCGCAGGGGTCGTGTACAGCTCTTCCGGGGAGCCGATCTGCTCGATGCGACCCGCGTTCATGACCGCGATCCTGTCGGACACCGCGAGGGCCTCCTCCTGATCGTGCGTGACGAACACGGTCGTGATGCCGAGCCGCAGCTGAATGCGCCGGATCTCGTCGCGGAGCTGCACGCGCACCCTGGCGTCGAGCGCCGACAGGGGCTCGTCGAGCAGCAGCACCCGAGGCTCCGTGACGAGGGCGCGAGCCAGGGCGACCCGCTGCTGCTGTCCGCCGGAGAGCTGGTGCGGGAACCGGTCGGCGAGGTCGGCGAGGCCCACGAGGGCGAGCGCGTCGAGGGCCCGTCGCGCCGCCTCGGTCGTGCCGACACCCCGACGACGGAGCCCGAAGGCCGTGTTGTCGACGACGCGGAGGTGCGGGAACAGCGAGTACGACTGGAACACCATCCCGATGTCGCGCCGGTTGGTCGGCACCCGCGAGACATCTCCGCCGCCGAGGAGGACAGTCCCCTCGTCGGCGCCCTCGAGTCCGGCGAGCACGCGGAGCAGGGTGGTCTTCCCGCAGCCGGACGGGCCGAGCAGCGAGACGAACTCCCCGGGAGCGATGTCGAGGTCGACGCCGTGCAGCACCCTCGTGCCGCCGTAGCTTTTCACGATGCCGTGCAGCTCGACCCGCGTGCCCTCGCCGGCCTGGGCGAGCAGCAGGTTGTCCTTGGTGCGCGGGAGCGCGTGATCGAGGGTCATGAGCGGGCCTTTCGCGGACCGCGGGCGACGCGGCCGATGAGCAAGAGCAGGAGGAAGACGAACAGCAGGGCGAGCAGCGTGAAGATCGCGGGCGCGAACGGGTCCTGCTTCTGCACCACGACCATCGCCGTCTGGAAGACGTGCCGGTTGAGGAGGGACGCGATCGTGAACTCCCCGAGCACCACCGCGATGGAGATCAGCGCGGCGGCGAGCAGGCCCTGTCGGAGGTTCGGCGCGAGGACACGGAGCACGACCGTCGTCCACCCCGCCCCGAGCGAGCGTGCTGCCTCGGACAGCGTGCGCAGATCGGCGGCATCGATGGATGCCTGGATCGAGCGGAACGCGAAGGGGAGGACGGTGACGCCGTAGGCGAAGGCGAGGGTCCAGGTGCCGGTGCCGACGGTGCGACCGATCTGCAGGTAGATCGGCGCGAGGCCCACCACGAGGACGATCGCGGGGATCGAGATCGGGAGGAGCGCGACGAACTCGAAGGCCGCCTTCAGTCTGGGGAAGCGCAGGTTCACGAGAATCATCGTGGGGGCCAGGAGGAACAGCACGATCGCCACGGTCACCACTGCGAGGATCAGCGAGTTGCCGAGCCCCGTCCAGATGGGATTGAGGGTCGCCGACGCCGCGGGGTCGAAGAGGGCGGCCCAGTGCGCGAAGGAGAGGCCGTCCGTGCCGCGCAGCGTGAAGAGGAACGTCGACACGAGAGGCACAGCGAAGAACGCGCCGACCACGATGCCGATCACCGCACGGCTCGCGCGGGACGGGGCGAGGCCGTTCATGCCTGCCACCGCGCGGCGCGTCGCTGGATGACCGAGTACAGCGCCATCACGACGCCGACCACGACGATCATGCCGAGGGCGAGAGCGCCCGCGAGATTCTCCCGGCCGAGCAGGGTCTCGCTCGTGAGCGCCGTGCGGATCTGCAGCGGGACGATCTGCGAGCCCTGACTCGCGAGCGCCGCGGCCGTGGCGTACGAGGAGAACGCGTTCGCGAAGAGCAGCAGCAGGCTGGCGAGGAACGACGGCGCCAGCACCGGGAGGCCGATCCGCAGCCAGAAGCTCGCCCTGCTGCCCCCGAGGGTGAGGTTCGCCTCGACCCACTGCGGCTTCAGGGCGGCGAGGGCGGGCAGGAAGGTGATGACCATGAGCGGCACCTGGAAGTAGATGTACGGGAGGATGAGGCCGGGAAGCTCGTACAGCCACGTGCCCTCGGCGAAGATGTCGATGCCGAACGTGTCGCGGAGGAAGACCGTGACCACGCCCTGGATGCCGATCGTGGCGATGAAGGCGAAGGCGAGCATGACGCCGCCGAACTGCGCGAGGACCCCGGCGGCCGCGTCCACGGAGCGGCGCACGACGCCGTCCGGGTTCATGCCGAGCAGAGCGTAGGAGACGAGGGCGCCCACGACCGCACCGACCGCCGCGGTGAGCAGCGACAGCCCCGCCGAGTTCGCGAAGGTCGTGAGCACCACCGGGTCGCCGAGGGCGGCGACGTTCGTCCAGGTGAAAGCACCGTCGCCGTCGAAGAACCCGGAGCCGATCGCGAGCACGGTCGGCACGGCGAGGAAGAGCAGCACGTAGGCGGCGAACGGTACGAGCCCCAGCCACGCCACGGATGGCACCGACCGCCGGGCCCGCGTGTGCGACGCGGGTCCGGCGGTGGTGCCGGGGGCGGACGCCGCGGCGTCCACCCCCGGTGCGACGACGGTGGTCACTGGACCGCCGCTGCCCACTTCTCGCCGAGCAGCGTGCCGGCGTTCTCGGACTGCTCCTCGGTCGGCACGACGGTCTCCTCCGGGGCCTCGGGGAGAGCGGCCGCGAGCTTCTCGTCGATCGTGCCGGCCTCGGTCATCGCCTCCATGCGCACCGGACGGGCGCCGCCCTTCAGCCACAGGTTCTGCACCTCGTCGCTGTAGAGGAACTCCTGCCACAGACGCGCGGCGGCCGGGTTCGGGGCGTCGACGTTGATGGCCTGGTTGTAGTAGCCCGCGTAGCCGGTGCCGTCGAAGACCACGACCTTCCAGTCCGGGTTGTCGGCCGTGTGGGCCGCGTTCAGGTAGTCCCAGTCGAAGACCACGGGGGTCTCGCCGCTGGCGACGGTCGCGGTCGTGACGTCGACCTTGAGGAGGTTCCCTGCCTTCTGCAGGTCGGCGAAGAAGTCGATGCCCGGCTGGAAGTCGTCGAGCGTGCCGTCCGACTGCACCGTCGCCAGGCCCACGGCGGCGAAGGCGGCGCCGGCCTGCGTCGGGTCGCCGTTGATGGCCACGGCACCCTTGTAGTCGGCGGAGAGCAGGTCGGACAGCTCAGCCGGCGCCTCGAACTTCGAGGAGTCGTAGCCGATCGACATGTAGCCGCCGTAGTCGCCGACAAAGAGGCCGGTGGGCTCCTTCAGCTCGTCGGGGATGTCGTCCCAGGTCTGGACCTTGTAAGGAGCGAAGGCATCGGTGTTCTGCAGAGCGACGGTGAGGCCGAGGTCGAAGACGTCGGGGGCGGTGTCGAGGCCCTTGTTCGTCTCGGCCGCCTGGATCTCCTCGGCGCTGGAGACGTCGGGCGAGGCCTCGTTGATGGTGATCTCGGGGTACTTCTCCGCGAACAGGTCGAGGATCTCGCCGTAGTTCGCCCAGTCGCGGGGGAGGGCGATGACATTGAGCTGACCCTCCTCCTTCGCGGCCGCCTCCAGATCGGCGAACGAGCCGAAGTCCTCGACGGAGGTCGCGCTCGCCGCGTCCACGGCGTCGTCACCGGCGGCCGGGGTGTCGGTCGCGGAGGCGCAGGAGGTCAGAGCGATGACGGCCGCGGTGGCCAGGGCGATGCCGGCGCCGATGCGTGCGCGGCGGATGGAGCGTGCCATGAGTGTCCTCTCGGTGTCCGGCGCTGTGAGCCGGTGTCGGGTTGCGAGAGGACACTACGAGTCCGAGGTAGCCACACGGAGCGGTGCGGGTGAACGGTCGGTGTCGGGCGGGTGGCGCGGCGATGCGCCGCGGATTCACCGCTGCGGGACGGTGTACTTGAAGCCGCGGTGCGAGCCCACGTAGCCGAGGCGCTCGTAGAACCGGTGGGCGTCGGTGCGGGCGGCGTCGGAGGTGAGCTGCACCATGGCCGCACCGAGCGCGGGCGCCGCCGCGTCGCCGACCCAGCGCATGACCGCGGAGCCGATGCCGGACGAGCGCAGGTCGCTGCGCACCCGGACCGCTTCGACGAGCAGCCGCCGGGCGCCGCGGCGTGCCATGCCCGGGATCGACGTGAGCTGAAGGGTGCCGACCACCGCGCCGTCGAGCTCGACCACGAGGAGGTCGTTGGAGGGATCGGCCAGGATCTCGCGGAGGCCGCGCTCGTACGCCGGACGGTCCTCGTCGGACGCCACGTCGCCGCGGGCGGCGCTGATCGGATCGTCGGCGAGCAGCGCGATGACGGCGTCGGCATCGGCCTCGGTCGCCCGCCGGAGCATGGCGTCCCCGCTCCTCGACGCGAACGGATGCGGAAGCGGGAGAGCGGCGAGCATGAGCCCAGTCTGCCAGCGGTGGATGCGGGACGGCGCCCGCGTGTCTGGAATCATGGCGGAGTGGATATCGGCAGCCTCCTCGGACTCGAGCAGCTCACCTGGGGGATGCTGATCCTCATCATCGTGGCGGCGTTCAGCGCCGGGTGGATCGACGCGGTCGTCGGCGGCGGAGGGCTGCTGCAGCTCCCGGCGCTCCTCCTCATCCCCGGCATCGCCCCGGTCCAGGCGCTCGCGACGAACAAGCTCGCCTCCGTGTTCGGGACCGCGACCAGCAGCATCACCTACTACCGCCGGGCCAAGCCCGACCTCCGTACGGCCCTGCCGATGGCGGTGATCGCGTTGATCGGCTCGTTCGGGGGCGCGGCGGTCGCCACGGTGCTGCCCCCGGCCGCCTTCAAGCCCATCATCGTGATCGCCCTGCTGGCGGTGGCCCTGTTCACGGCGCTCCGGCCGCAGCTCGGGGCGGCGACGCAGCTGCGCTTCCACGGGCACAAGCACCACATCATGGCCGGGCTCGCCGGGCTCGGTATCGGGTTCTACGACGGGATGATCGGTCCGGGGACGGGCACCTTCCTCGTGATCACCCTCGTCGCGCTGCTGGGCTACGACTTCCTGCAGGCGAGCGCGAAGGCCAAGATCGTGAATCTCGCGACGAACGCGGGGGCGCTGCTCCTCTTCATCCCGCACGGTTCGGTGCTGTGGCTGCTCGGGGGCATCCTCGCGGTCGCGAACGTCGGGGGCAGCTACCTGGGCTCGCGGATGGCCATCTCCCGCGGCACGACGTTCATCCGCGTGGTGTTCCTCGTCGTCGTGGTGGCTCTCATCGCGAAGCTCGGCGTCGACGTGTGGAACGAGAACCTCGCCCCCCTCTTCGCCTGATTTCCCTTCTTTCTCTCTTCGCCGAGACCCCGGGTACGCGACGAGACCCCGGGCTGCCAGCGGCAGTGTCCCGGGGTCTCGGCGGCAAGACGGGGTCTCGGCGGGTCAGGCCTCGTCCTCGGGGGTGAAGTCCACACCGGCCTCGGCGCGCTGCTCGGGGGTGATCGGCGCGGGAGCGGAGGTGAGGGGATCGAAACCGTTCCCGGACTTCGGGAAGGCGATGACGTCGCGGATCGACTCGGTCTTCGTCAGGTGCTGGAGCACCCGGTCCATGCCGAGCGCGATGCCGCCGTGCGGGGGAGCGCCGAACTTGAACGCGTCGAGGAGGAAGCCGAACTGCTCCTGCGCCACCTCGTCGCTGATGCCCATGACCTCGAAGACCCGCTTCTGGATGTCCTCGCGGTGGATGCGGATGGACCCGCCGCCGAGCTCCGAGCCGTTGCACACGATGTCGTACGCGTAGGCGAGGGCCGATCCGGGGTCGGTGTCGAACGTGTCCTCGAACTCGGGCTTCGGACCCGTGAACGCGTGGTGCACGGCCGTCCAGGCACCCGCGCCGACCGCGACGTCACCGGAGGCGACCGCGTCGGCGGCCGGCTCGAACATGGGGGCGTCGACGACCCAGGTGAAGGCGAACTCGTCCGGGTTCAGGTAGCCGAGGCGACGGCCGATCTCGACCCGTGCGGCGCCGAGCAGCGCCCGGCTCTCCTTGGTGGCACCGGCGGCGAAGAACACGCAGTCGCCCGGCTCGGCGCCGACGAACTCGGCCAGTCCGGCCTGCTCGGCCTCGGACAGGTTCTTCGCGGCGGGGCCGCCCAGGGTGCCGTCCTCGTTGAACAGCACGTAGGCGAGACCACGGGCGCCGCGCTGCTTGGCCCAGTCCTGCCAGGCGTCGAGCTGCTTGCGCGGCTGGCTGGCACCGCCGGGCATGCGCACCGCACCGACGTACTCGGCCTGGAACACGCGGAACGGGGTGTCCTTGAAGTAGTCCGTCGCCTCGACGAGCTCGAGTCCGAAGCGGAGGTCGGGCTTGTCGGAGCCGTACTTCGCCATGGCGTCGGCGTACGTCATCCGCGGCAGCGGGGTCTGCACCTCGACGCCGATCGTCTTCCACATCGCCACGATGAGCGACTCCATGAGGGCGATCACGTCCTCCTGGTCGACGAAGCTCATCTCGATGTCGAGCTGCGTGAACTCGGGCTGACGGTCGGCGCGGAAGTCCTCGTCGCGGTAGCAGCGGGCGATCTGGAAGTACTTCTCCACACCGCCGACCATGAGCAGCTGCTTGAAGAGCTGCGGCGACTGGGGCAGGGCGTACCAGCTGCCCGGGTGCAGACGGGCCGGGACGACGAAGTCGCGGGCGCCCTCCGGCGTGGAACGGGTGAGGGTCGGGGTCTCGACCTCGGTGAAGTCCTCGGCGTGCAGCACGTCGCGGATCGCCTTGTAGACGTCGGACCGCAGGCGCAGCGCGGAGGCGGCGGCCGGGCGGCGGAGATCGAGGTAGCGATACTTCAGGCGCGCCTCCTCGCCGACGGTCTCGGTGTCGGCCAGTGCGGTCGAGACCTGGAACGGCAGCGGGGCCGACTCGTTCAGCACCTCGACGTCGGCCGCGATGACCTCGATCTCGCCGGAGGGGAGGTTCGGGTTCGCGTTGCCCTCGGGGCGCCGCGACACCTCGCCGGTGACCTTGAGGACGAACTCGTTGCGCAGCGGGTGGGCGATCTCCTCGTCGCGGATGACGACCTGGGCGATGCCCGACGCGTCCCGCAGATCGATGAAAGCGACGCCTCCGTGGTCACGACGACGATCGACCCACCCGGTGAGGGTGACGGTCTGACCGATGTTCTCGGCGCGCAGGGAGCCTGCGGAGTGGGTGCGCAGCACGGAGGATTCCTCCTGATCCGGGGAAAGATGAACCCGCCCAGTCTACGCGGGCGTCCCGGCCCTTCCCGGCCGGGTCGCCAGCGCGGAGCAGCGGCACCTCAGTAGGATCGCCACGACGAAAGGCGGACCCCCATGCACCTCTCCATCTCGGATGGCAACGGCCTTCCCGACCTGTTCGGCGCGATCTTCTCCGGCACGACGGGACTCATCGCCCTCATCTTCTACATCCTCGTCGTGGTCGGCCTGTGGAAGGTCTTCACGAAGGCGGGGTACCCCGGCATCCTCGCGATCATCCCGATCGTCAACGTCGTGTTCCTCGTGAAGATCGCCGGGATGTCGGGCTGGTTCGCCCTGCTCTACCTCGTGCCGATCGCGAACTTCATCCTCGGGGTCATCGTCGCGTTCAAGCTCGGCGCGCGCTTCGGCAAAGGCGGGGTGTTCTCGTTCTTCCTGCTGTTCCTGTTCCCCTACATCGGCTATCTGATCCTCGGGTTCGGCGACTCCCGGTACCGCGAGGTCTGACGTGGCGGCATCACTTCTGCACCTCGTTCGCCACGGTGAGGTGCACAACCCGTCCCGCGTGCTCTACGGACGGCTGCCCGACTATCACCTCAGCACCGCGGGGGAGGAGATGGCCCAGGCGGCGGCGGAGCACGTGGCGGGGCTCGGCGATCCCGTGACCGCCCTGTTCGCGTCGCCGCTGGAGCGTGCGCAGGAGTCGGCCGCCCCGTTCGCGGAGGTGTTCGACCTCGAGCCCGAGACGGACATCCGCCTGATCGAGCCGACGAACGTGTTCGAGGGCACCCGGATGCGGCGGTCGCTCATGAACCCGATGAACTGGTGGCACCTGCGTCAGCCGTCGCTGCCGAGCTGGGGGGAGCCGTACGCCTCGATCGCGGAGCGCATGCTCGGCGTGATGGACGAGGCGTGGACGGCCGCGGCCGAGATCCCGACCGCGGGGGACATCGTGATGGTGTCGCATCAGGCGCCGATCTGGATCACGCACCTCCGCGTGGCCGGCCTCCCGCTGCAGCACGATCCGCGGACCCGCCGTTGCGCCCTGTCGAGTGTGACCTCGTTCGAACGCGTGGGCGACGTCTGGCGCGAGGTCTCGTACGCCGAGCCCGCCGCGACCGGCGGTGCTGTCGACGTCGGGGCCGTCTGACCCACGTTCGAATCGCCTGAATGGCCCCATCCGGCCCGGAGATGGGACCAATCGGGCGACTCGAAGTCAGAGGGACTGGAGCACCCCCACCGCGGCGAGCTGTCCTGCGGCGGCGGCGAGGAGGACCGAGGCCATCGGGCCGGGGAGGGTCGCGCGATGGGCGAGGTCGCCCGCGGCGAAGACCCCCGGGAGCGACGTCCTCCCGAACTCGTCGATCTCGATGGACCCCGACTCCAGGAGCCGGAGCCCGAGGTCCGCGGCGAAGGGCGCCCGGTGCCGCATCGTGCCGGAGGCCACGAACACCCCCGCGACGTCGAGGTCGCCCTCTGCGCTGCGCACCCGCACCCCGTCTCCGTCTGCGGCGACAGCCTCGACCGGAGCGGAGGCCACCCGCACCCCGAGCTCCTCCAGCGCGGTACGGTCCTCCGCGGCGAACGGCTCTCCCACCGGGACCACCGTGATCTCGCCGACGATACGGCCGAGCAACCCGATCAGATGGGCCGCCCGGGGAGCCGCCCCGAGGATCGCGATCGGCTTCCCGGCGTGCTCGTGTCCGTCGCAGAACGGGCAGCTGAAGACGCGGACGCCCCAGAGCTCGGCGAGACCCGGCGCCGGCGGGAGGTCGTCCGCAACGCCGGTCGCCAGGACCACCCGTCGGGCGTCGGTCGCCGATCCGTCGGCGAAGCTCACCGTGAAGCCCGTCTCCGCGTCGCCCGAGATCCGCTGCGCCGCGACGTCGCGCACCTCGACGTCCGCATAGGCCGCGAGCTCCGTGCGGGCCTGGGCGCGGAGGTCCGCCGGGGCCTTCCCATCGGCGCCGATCATGTTGTGCATGTGCCGCACGGTGCCGTTGCGGTACTCGCCGGAGTCCAGCAGGAGCACGGGCCGGTGCATCCGTCCGAGGGTGAGCGCCGCCTGGAGTCCGGCGGGGCCGGCACCGATCACGATCGCGTCGTACATGGGGGTTCCCTTCTCGCGTCTTGCGTTCGGCACCAGTCTGTGACTTCATGTCAACATGAAGTCAAGCGCCCCGCACCCGTGGTCCGTCGGCGAGGTCGCCGCGCGGTTCGACCTTCCGACGAACGTCCTGCGGCACTGGGAGACGGTCGGACTGCTGCGGCCGCCCCGCGACCCGGCGGGCCGGCGACGGTACGGCGAGGACGAAGTCGTACGCATCGCCGTCATCCAGCGCAGCAAGGCCGCCGGGATGAGCCTCGACCAGATCGCGGTGCTCCTCGACGACGGCAGCGCCGGGCGGCATCAGGTGCTGCAGCAACATCTCGACGACCTCGACCGGCGGATGGAGGAGATGCGGCGATCGCGGGAGATGACCGAGCACGCCATGGGGTGCCGGGCGCACGACATCGCGACCTGTCCGCGGTTCCGCGCCGGGGTGGACGACGTGCTCGCGCGCTTCTGACTCCCCCCGGGGGTACCCGGCCGATGCATAGGAAGCTCTGCGTAAACTCGGAGACGTGTCCCGCGCTTCCAGGATTCACCCGATCCGCAACGGCCGCCCCTCCCGTCTTCGGCCCCTCGGCCGCCTGGGCGGAGCCGCGCTCGCTGCGGTGCTCGCCGTCGGTCTGAGCGCCTGCGCTCCCGACGCCGTGAGCGAGTCGTTCCTGAACGGCGAGAACACCGGCTATGTCGCGGCCGACGGCGCGATCGTCGAGATCCCCGTCGCCGAACGCGGCGAGCCGGTCGAGTTCGCCGGGGTCACCGAGCACGGCGAGGACTTCGACAGCGCCGACATCGCCGGGAAGGTCGCGGTCGTGAACTTCTGGTACGCCGGCTGCGCCCCGTGCCGCGTCGAGGCCCCCGACCTGGAGGCCGTCTGGCAGGAGCACCAGGACGCGGACGTGCAGTTCATCGGCATCAACACGCGCGACCAGGCGGACACGGCTGTCGCGTTCGCCGACGAGTTCGGGATCACCTACCCGAGCCTCATCGACGTGGACACCGCCCAGGCCAAGCTCGCCTTCGCGAAGGTCGTGCCGATCTCGGCCACCCCCACCACGCTCGTGCTCGACAAGCAGGGCCGCGTCGCCGCGAAGATCATCGGTCCGATCGACGGCACCTCCGTGCTCTCCACGCTCGTCAAGGACGCGCTGGCGGAGGACTCCTGATGTCCGCGAGGTCGTCGTGAACCCCGACGCGATCATCGGATCCGGAGCGCTCTGGATCGCGGTCCCGGTGGCGATGCTCGCCGGACTCGTCTCGTTCCTCTCGCCGTGCGTGCTCCCGCTCGTTCCGGGGTACCTCGGCTTCCTCGGGGGAGCCGTCACGCCGCGGAACACCTCGACGTCCGGCGGCGGTACCACGCAGACGGCGACGCGCAGCCGCCTCGTCCTCGGCGTGCTGCTGTTCATCCTCGGCTTCACCGTGGTCTTCATCCTTTACACGGTGCTCGGCGGCACCGCCGGCGTGTTCCTGCTCCAGTGGGGCGACCTCATCACCCGCATCCTCGGCGTCGTCATCATCGCGATGGGCCTGGTCTTCCTCGGGCTCTTCGGGTTCGCGCAGAAGGAGCTCCGCTTCCACGTCGACTCGAAGGCCGGCATGGTCGGTGCCCCGCTCCTCGGCGTCGCGCTCGGCATCGGCTGGGCGCCCTGCATGGGCCCCACGCTCGCCGCCATCCTGGCGCTCTCCTTCAACGCCGGCGACCCCGTCCGTGCGGGCTTCCTCGGCCTCGCGTACTCCCTCGGCCTCGGCATCCCGTTCCTGCTCGTGGCGCTCGGATTCGGCTGGGCGACCAAGGCCATCGGGTTCCTGCGCCGCCACATCCGGGTCGTGAACATCCTGGGCGGCGTGCTGCTGATCCTCCTCGGTGTCCTGATGGTCACCGGCCTGTGGACCGACATCATGTCGCGGCTGACGGCGGTGATCGGCAGTGTCATCCTCCCGCTCTGACCGCTCCGAGACGACCATGACGAAGAACAAGAGTGCCGTGACCAACGACTCCAGCGATCCGCTCCGCCCGTCCGACCACGTCGACGGCGACGACACCATCACCCAGCCGCGGCTCGGCTTCGTCGGCTGGCTGCGGTGGGGGTGGCGTCAGCTCACCTCGATGCGCACGGCGCTCGTCCTGCTGCTCGTCCTGGCGATCGCGGCGATCCCCGGATCGATCTTCCCGCAGCGGATGGCCGACCCGAACGGCGTGACGCAGTGGGAGCGCGACAACCCCGATCTGTTCCCGGTGCTCGACGGGCTCAAGCTCTTCGACGTGTACCTGTCGCCCTGGTTCTCGGCGATCTACCTGCTGCTGTTCACCTCGCTCGTCGGCTGCGTCATCCCGCGCATCAAGCACCACGCCAAGGCGTTGCAGGCCCGCCCGCCGCGCACGCCCGCACGGCTGCGACGTCTGGAGGACTACCGCGCCGTCACCCGCGACACCGTCGCCGACTCCGGCACGCGCACGGGGGACGCCGCCGCGGAGGCCGCCGCCTCGATCGACGTCGCCACGAAGCAGCTCAAGGCATTCGGCTACCGCGTGGAGCGCTACGACCGCGGGCACACGTACTCGGTGTCGGCCGAGCGCGGCTACTGGCGGGAGACGGGCAACCTGCTCTTCCACCTCGCCCTCGTCGGTGTGCTCGTGACGATCGGCGTCGGCGGCGGCTTCGCGTACACGGGCCAGCGCGTGCTCGTCGAGGGGGAGACCTTCGCCAACACGCTGCTCGACTACGACTCCATGAACCGCGGGCGCTTCGTGGCCGACGACTCCTTCGCGCCGTACTCGATGCGGCTGGACTCCTTCGACGTCACGTATCAGCCGTTCGGTGAGCCCGGCTCCGGCCAGGCCGGGAACTTCTCCGCGAACATGACCATCCAGGAGAACGGCGAGGAGCGCGAGGGCGCCGTCAAGGTCAACGAGCCGCTGGGCGTGGCCGACGACGACGTGTTCCTGCTCGGCAACGGGTACGCCCCGACGGTCACCGTGCGCGACCCCGAGGGCAACGTGGTGTTCCACAACAGCACGCCGTTCCTCCCGCAGGACAACAACATGACCTCGCTCGGCGTGCTCAAGGTGCCGGACGGCCTGGCCGAGCAGGTGGGCCTCGTCGGCTTCTTCTACCCGACCACCGGCGTGCTTGACACGGGCGCCTTCTTCTCCGCCTACCCCGACCTCACCAACCCGACGCTCACGCTCGACGTGTACACGGGCGACCTCGGGATCAACGACGGCGTGCCGCGCTCGGTGTACGTGCTCGACACCTCCGACATGACCAAGCTCACCGGACGCAGCACCGACGTCGAGTCGATCGAGCTGTCACCGGGTGAGACCGCGCAGCTGCCGAACGGCTTGGGCTCGGTCACCTTCGACGACGAGTCGCCGGAGGGCGCCACCGACTCCTCGGAGTCCGTCAAGCGCTTCGCCTCCCTGCAGATCCACCGCGACGAGTCCGGAGTGTTCGTGCTCGGGTTCGCACTGCTGGCGCTCGGCGGCCTCATGCTCGCCCTGTTCGTGCCGCGTCGGCGCGTATGGGTGAAGGCCACCGCGGCGGAGGGCGCCGTCGACCTCGAGTACGCGGCCCTGGCCCGAGGGGAGGACCCCACGCTCGCCCGCGCCGTGGACGACCTCCGCGCCGGTCACGCCCGGCTGCTCGACGCCGCGGGCGGCACGATCGCCCGCACCCCTGAAGACGCCGACGAGGACGCCGCGGACGCCGCCGCGGACCCCGCGGCCCCGGCACCCGGAAAGTAGACTGACACCATGCTCGAGCTCAACGTGATCTCGCCGGTCCTGCTCTGGACGGCGATCGCGATCTACGCGGCGGCCTTCGTGGCCTATGCCTTCGATCTCGCGCGTCGCTCGCAGGCGACGGCCGACGCCCACACCGTCCGCGAGGGCGAGCTCGTGGCCGCCGGTCGTTCCGGTGGCGTCTCGGCTTCCGCGCCCGTCGATGCGCCCGGAGCTCCGAAGCCGCAGCGCTTCGTCATGGCACGAATCGGCACCTCGCTCACGGTGCTGGGCTTCGTGTTCCACCTCGCCGCCGCTGTGACGCGCGGCATCGCGGCCGGTCGGGTGCCGTGGGCGAACCTGTACGAGTTCGGCATGGTCGGAACGCTGCTCATCATCGCGGTCTACCTGGCGGTGCTCACCCGCCTCGACCTGCGCTTCCTCGGCACCTTCATCACGGGCCTCGTGGTGGTCCTCCTGGGCCTCGGCGCGACGAACTTCTACGTCGAGGTCTCGCCGCTGATGGACCCGCTGAAGAGCGTGTGGCTCATCATCCACGTGTTCGTCGCCTCGCTCGCGACCGCGTTCTTCGCCCTCGCCTTCGCGCTCTCGGTGATCCAGCTCATGCAGGCGCGACGCGAGCGGCTGCTCGGCGAGGGGGCGGCGAAGACCGGCCCCGGCTTCCTGCGGACCTTCCCGCCGGCGGAGCGGCTGGAGAGCCTGGCGTACCTGTTCACGATCATCGGCTTCATCCTCTGGACCTTCACGCTCATCGCCGGGTCCATCTGGGCGTACTACGCGTGGAGCCGCTTCTGGGGCTTCGACGTGAAGGAGACCTGGACCTTCGTGATCTGGGTGCTCTACGCCGGGTACATCCACGCCAGGGCGACGCGCGGCTGGCGCGGCAACCCCTCGGCCTGGCTCTCGATCGTCGGCTTCACCGCCGTGATCTTCAACTTCACCATCGTCAACGTCTTCTTCAAGGGCCTGCACGCCTACTCCGGCCTGAGCTGAGGCCGCCGAGCACAGCTTCGGAGGTCGCGAGGGACACGCCGCCGGGCGGGGCTCGGTCACGGCGTGTCGTCCGCCATCTCCGACGTCGTGCCTGCCGGAGCAGGGCTCAGCCGCCGAGCGGGATGACCTCGGCGTGCTCGACGCCGCCCTCGTACCAGACGAACTCGGCCTCGGTGACGACCTCCGTTGGGACGGGTGTGAGCGGACGGACCTCGGTGGCGGCGAGCTGCTGCCATGTCTCGGGATCCAGCGTCTTGCCGTAGAGCACCGAGAGGTGGAAGGTCCAGTCCTCGACGGAGAGCTCGTCGAGGCGGCGGAAGTCCGTCGGCCGGAGCACCTCCGTCAGCGAGGCGTATGCGTGCACGAGGGCGGGCGTGCGGGCGAGGCGCATGATCATGATCTGCCACGGCGCGGGGAAGACGTCCACGGCGTCGGCGGTGAGCTCGAGAGGACTCTGTTCCGTGGCCCAGGCGCGGATCACGGCTCGCAGCTCCTCCCGACGCTCCGGCTCGAAGAAGCCTCGAAGCGTCACGTGCTCCGTGTGCGGATGCCGCAGCGGCGTGTCCAGACGACCGAGCGCAGCCTCCTGGATCGCCCGGTATTCCACGGCGACGGCACCCGTCGGCCGGAGGACGAGATACTGCTGCCCGTCGAGGCTCGCGAGCTGGTCCGGAGTGTCCATGAACGGTCGGCGCATGGCACGAGGGTACGGGGTATCGCCGTCGTGTCCGGGCACAGTCTCGGAGATCGGACCCGACACGCCGCCGGAGCGGGCTGTCCGGCGGCGTGTCGTGCGTGATCTCCGAAGTTGTGCCCGGAGTCAGGCGGTGACGACGGCACGAGCCGTGGTCGTGCGGCGGACCGCGACGACCACCGTTGTGGCGACGAGCGAGAGCACGCCCCAGACGACGAGGGCGGCGGCGGCGGCCCCGCTCGCCTCCACGAGACCTGCGAAGGCCGGTGCGGTGGGGAGGGCGGCCCCGATGCTCGCGAGCCAGTCGGGCACGGTCGAGATGAGTCCCGTCGCCACGGCGATGACACCGATCAGTGCGGCGATCCAGCGTCCGACGCCGCCGAACACCGCCACGAGGGCCTGGTTCACCGCGGCGAACACCACCCCGGTGAGGACGGCGGTTCCCGCGAAGGCCCACCACTCCGCGACGTCGTAGTCGGCCACGATCTGCACGATGAGCGAGACGAGCAGACCCTGCGCCGCGCCGATCGCCGCAGCGGGCCAGAACGCGCGGAGGGTGAGGGAGGCGGAGGAGCGTCGCGAGGTGAGGGTGCGCGCCGTGTGGGCACGGAGCACGAGGAAGGACGCGAGACCGCCGAACCACAGCACCACCGCGGTGAGCAGCGGGATCGCGGTGGGGCCGAAGAGCGAGCCCATCGAGGAGTCGGTCGCCACGGGGTCGGCGATCACCGACGCCAGCGACGTCGACTCCTCGTCGCTGAAGGACGGGAGGGAGTCGGCCGCGGTGCGCAGTCCGCCCGCGAGATCGCCGGTGCCGGTCGCGAGGGTGTCGAGACCGGTGGCGAGCTCCGTGCTGCCGTCGGCGAGCTGGGTCGCGCCGTCGGCGAGCTGCGTCGCGCCCGACGACAGCGCCCGCGCTCCCGCGGCCGACTGATCCACGCCCTCTGTCGCGAGGCGGTTGAGCCCGCCGGCGAGCTCGGTCGCCCCGGCGCCCGCCTCGCCGAGCTGGGTGGCGAGCGTGGAGAAGGACGCGGGAAGCGCGGCGATTCCACCCGCGACCTGGGGGCTGTTGAGGATGCCGGAGGCGGTCCCCGCTGACTTCGCCGCTGCCGCCGCCTTCGCGGCGAGGTCGGAGAGCTGCCCGCACTCCGCCGAGTCCGGGTCGGCGGCGCACGCCGTGGCCGCCATCGTCCCGAGACCCTGTGCGACCGTGGCCGAGTCCGTCGCGGCCGACTTCGCCGACGCGCCCGCCGACTGGATGCTACCGGTGAGCTTCTGGACGCCGGCGACCCGGCCCTGCAGCTCAGTCGCCGCGGAGGTGAGTCCCGCGCCGATCGTCCCTGCGCCGGTTGCCGCCTGCCGCGTCTGCCCCGCGATCGTGTCGAGGCCGGACGCGAGGGTCGAGGCCCCGGTGCCCAGCTCTCCGGCGCCCGCGGCGAGTTGCGTCGCACCCTCCGGGAGGGCCGCGGCGCCGGTCGCCGCGTCACGCGCCCCGCTCGCCAGCTCCAGGGCCCCGTCCGCCGCGTCGCCGATCTGGTCGCCGATGGTGGTGAAGCCGACGAGGATGTTCTCGGTCGTGGCCTCGGACAGCGTGGTGCCGAGCGTCGAGGCCGCCACGTCGGCGATCTGCCCGGTGATGAGGTCGTCCGCCACGAGGCCGTCGTCGGGCGTCGTCACCTGGATCGTCGCCTGCTCCGCGTCCCCGCCGCCGTCCGCGACCGCCTGACCTGCGGAGGTCGCCGCGGCCGAGAAGTCCTCGGGGATCGTGATGACGGCCTGGTAGGTGCCGTCGGCGAGCCCGTCGGCGGCGTCCTCCTCGTTGGAGATGACCCACGTGAGGTTCGAGTCGAGATCGTCCGAGCCCTCGACGAGCCCGGACGCGAGCTGCCGCCCGAGAGGCGCGGTCTGGCCGTCGATCTCGACGGGCTCGTCGAGGTTCACGATCGCCGCGGTCATGGAGTCGAGGCGCTCGGTCGGGTTGTAGAGCGCCGCCATGAGGATGCCGCCGATCGCGGCGGGCAGCAGCAGGACGCCGAGGATCGTGAGCCAGGTGATGGGCTTGCGTGAGCGGGCGCGCTCGAGGGGGAGGGTCATGCGGGCACCTCGGTCGTTTCTGCGGCGCTCGGGCGGGGCGCGCGCGTGTCGAGTACGTCGGCGGACGGCCATCCGGCGTCCGTGAGGAGGGAACGGGCCGCGTCGGGATCGACGGCGGTGGCGAAGACGGCGAGCTCTCGGCGCGACCTCGCATCGCGCAGCATCGCGGCGACCTGGTCGCGCTCGCCGCCGCGGAGCCGGTCCGCGCCGTCGATCACCACGAGCTCGGAACGACCGCGGAGGGCTTCGCGGAGGTCGGCGAGCACCGGGGCGTCGTCTCCCGCGAGCACGCAGCCCACGTGGGAACGGACCCAGGCCGCACGACCGGGGAGCAGGTGTCCGGCGACGCGGAGGCGTCCGTCGGCCGGGGCGATGCGGGCGCCGACGGTGAGAGCGAGGGCCCGTAGCGTCCCGGCATCCCCGCCACTCGCGACCAGGGCTGCGCCGGGCGCGAGCCGCAGCGACAGTCCCTCCGTCGCCGAGGGGCCGGCACCGAGCTCCAGGTCATCGGCCGCGACGAGCGACCCGTCGCCCGGCCACGCCTCGAGGTGCCGTTCGCGTTCCACCGCCTCGCCCTCGATGTCCACGCGGGGGAGGATCCGCTCGAGCCAGGACGGGATCTCCCAGGCGCGCTCGCCGAGGATCGCCATGAGCGCCGGGATCAGCGTCATGCGCACGAGGAAGGCGTCGAAGGCGATGCCGGCGGCGAGTCCGAGGGCGATGGGCTTGAGGGAGGAGTCGCCCTCCGGCACGAAGGCGACGAACACCGCGAACATGATGAGACCGGCCGCCGTGACGACCTTCGCCGAACCGGTGAACCCGCTCCGTACCGCGCGCAGCGCCGCGGCCCGTCGGGTGGCGCGGTTCACAACTCCCGCACCCTGGCGGAGGTCGGGATCGTGCACGAAGTCCTCGCGCATCCGCGACACGAGGAACACCTGGTAGTCCATCGCGAGGCCGAAGAGCACGCCCATGAGGATGATCGGCATGAAGCTGATGATCGGTCCGACCTTCGCGACGTGCAGGAGGTCGGCGAACCAGCCCCACTCGAAGACCGCCCCGACGACGCCGAAGGCGGCGACGATCGACAGCAGGTAGCCGGCCGCGGCGGTGATCGGCACCCAGAGCGAACGGAACACGATGGTGAGGAGGATCAGCGAGAGGCCGATCACGAAGATCCCGAACGGCAGCAGAGCCGCCCCGAGCTGATCCGAGATGTCGATGCCGACGGCGGTGAAGCCGGTGACCTTGAGGTCGATGCCGAACTCGTCCAGCCACTCGTCGTGGTGGCTGCGGAGCTCGCGCACGAGGTCGGCCGTCGCGGGGTCGTCGGGAGCCGTCTCCGGGATGATCTGGACGATGCCGGTGTCGGCGGTCTCGTTCGGCGTCGCGAGGGCGACCTCCTTCACGCCGGGAACCTCGGCCACCGCGTCTCCGAGGTCTTCCATGAGACCGAGGGGGTCGGTGGAGGTGACGATGGTGCCGGTGAGGATGAGGGGGCCGTTGAAGCCGGGGCCGAACTGCTCGCCGACGAGGTCGTAGTTCTGTCGCGCCTCGGAGTTCTTCGGCAGGACGCCGGCGTTCGGCAGGGCGAGGTCGAGGCTGAGGGCGGGGACGGCGACGATGCCGAGTCCGAGGACGACCGCGAGGGAGACGAGGACGGGGTGCTTCGTCACGCCCTCCACCCACCGACGGCTGCCGCGGGGCTTCGTGACGGCGTCCTTCGCGGCCGCCTTCTTCGGGGCCTTCGCGCGCTTCGGCCGTCCGGCCACGCGGCCCTTGAGGAATCCGAGCAGCGCAGGGGTCAGGGTCACCGCGATCGCCACGGCGACCGCGACGGCCACGGACGCCGCGTCGCCCATGGTGGTGAGGAACGGGATGCCCGCGAAGCCGAGGCCGATCAGCGCGATGAGCACGGTGACGCCGGCGAAGACGACCGCCGATCCGGCCGTGCCGACCGCGCGGGCGGCCGACTCCTCAGGTTCAACGCCGTCCCGGACCTGGTCCTGGTGGCGCGCGACGATGAAGAGCGCGTAGTCGATCCCGACCGCGAGCCCGAGCATCAGGGCGAGCAGCGGCGTGGTGGAGGAGACGGTCGCGAAGGCGGTCGCCGTGAAGATCCCGGCCATGGAGATGCCGACACCGAGGATCGCGGTGAGCAGGGGGAGTCCGGCGACCACGAACGACCGGAACGTGACGATGAGCACGAGGAGCGCGATGAGCAGGCCCACCGCCTCGGTGAGGGTGACGCCGGGGATCGAGATCGCGAAGAGGTCGCCGCCGAGAGAGGCCTGCGCACCGTCGGGGAGCTCTGCCGCGAGCTCGTCGACGGTGGAGCGCAGGGCGTCCTTGGTCTCCTCGGAGACGTCGGTGGACTCACCGTCGAACTGCAGGCGCACGATGGCCGCCGTGCCGTCGTCGTTGATCATGCCGTTGACCATCTCGTCGTACGGCGAGGTGGCGGCGAGGACCTCGTCGAGGTCGCCGAGGTCCGACACGGCATCCTCGATCGGCTCGCGGTACTCGTCATCGGTGATCTCGTCGCCGTCGGCGGCCACGACGATGAACTGCGCATTCGTGCCGCTCACCTGCGGGAAGGAGCGGGAGAGCTGCTCGAGGCCGGCCTGGGACTCGGTCCCGGGGATGGAGAACGTGTTGTCGGTGCCGGCGCCGAGGACCACGGCTCCGGCTCCGGCGATGCCGAGGGCGAGGAGCCAGGAGACGAGGACGCGCCACGGGTGGCGGAAGGACCAGCGTCCGAGGGACGAGAGGAGTGTGGACACGCGAATCTCCGTGAGGTGCCGGGTGGATACACAGATGTATCCGATACATAGATGTATCGTAAGGTCATCCGCCATCCGGAGTCTGTGCAACGGGTGTGAATCGTCGAGAGGGAAGGCCAGGAGGTTCCGATGTCGTCACCCGCCACCCGCAGCCGGGAGAACACGAAGGCGCGTCTGCTGGAGGCTGCCGCGCAGGTGTTCGCCGAGGTCGGCCTGGACGGTGCCTCGGTCGAGGCGGTCTGCGAGCGCGCCGGCTTCACGCGCGGGGCGTTCTACTCGAACTTCGACTCGAAGGACGAGCTGTTCCTGACCCTCGCGGCCGGGGTCGCCGACGCGAGGGTGGCAGCCGTGCGGACTCGCGTGGAGCAGATGCGGGCGGACGGCGAGCTCGCCGACGACTGCGACCCGAAGGATCTCGTCCAGCAGATCATGGAGCTCGGCAGCGACGACCGCCTGGGCGTGATGCTGATGAGCGAGATCCGCATCCGCGCCCTGCGTGATCCGCAGTTCGGCGAGGCCTACCTCGCCCAAGAGCGCGAGATGGTGGCGAGCATCGCGCGCATCGTGGAGGACATCGTGGAGGCGGCGGGGACGCTGCGCCTCCGGCTGCCGGCCACCGATGCGGCGCGCATGCTCATGATTCTCTGGGAGGGCATGACCGTCCGCGGTGCGATGGCCGGTCGTGACGACGCGGCCCTGCGGCACTCCGGCGGCGAGGAGCTGGGGCGGCTCGTGGAACTCCTCGTCGAGTCCTAGGCGCTGCGGGCTGCGAGCAGCTCGTGGTGGCAGCGGGCCAGTCGGGCCAGCCACCATTCCCGACGCTCGTCCGCGGCGGCGAGCCGGGTGAGCGCTGCCGGGTCGGGGGACAGGCGTCCCACCGGGATCGCGCCGTCCACGGGGCGGAGGTCGGCGACGTCGTCCTGGAACAGGGAGGCCGTGCCCAGACCGCAGTCGTAGTCGAGGGTGGGGAGCGCGGCGGCCAGCGCGGCCCCCTGCGACAGGCCGATCGCGGTGTCCAGGGCGCTGGAGACGACCGCGGGAAGGCCGGCCGCTGTGACGATCTGCAGGGCATGGGTCAGGCCGCCCAGCGGTTGGGCCTTGATGACGACGATGTCCGCCGCGCCCGCGCGGGCGACGGCGAGGGGGTCGCCGGACTTCCGGATGCTCTCGTCCGCGGCGACCGGGATCCCCATGTAGGCGATGCGCCGGCGCAGCTCGACGAGCTCGGGCACGGAGGCGCAGGGCTGCTCGATGTACTCCAGGTCGAAGACGGCGAGGGCGTGCACGGCGTGCTCGGCCTCATCGACGTTCCAGAGGCCGTTCGCGTCGATCCGGATGCGGCCCTCCGGCCCGAGCGTCTCCCGGACAGCGCGGACCCGGGCGACGTCGTCCGCCAGTACCTGTCCCGGCTCGGCGACCTTGACCTTCGCGGTCCGGCATCCGGCGAAACGCCCGAGGACCTCGGGCACGCGGGTGGCGTCGACGGCGGGCACAGTGGCGTTGACGCCGACGCGGTCGCGCAGCGGTGCGGGTTGGGGGGCGTACGCGTAGTCGATCGCGGCTGCCAGCCAGGTCGCGGCCTCGGCGTCGTCGTACTCGACGAACGGGGAGAACTCGGCCCAGCCCTCCGGCCCTTCGAACAGCAGGGCCTCGCGGGTGTCGACGCCGCGGAAGCGGGTCTGCATCGGCAGGGCGACGACGCGGGCGGAATCGAGGAGCTCCGTGACGGCGGGGATCATGACCCCATTGTGCGCCACGACCCTCGACAGGATGTGGCACGTATCTGTGCCATTGACAATGGTGTGTGACGCACACTAATGTGGTGGGCATGAACGAATCGCTCGACACGCATCTGCAGGAACTGCGCCGCGGCACCGTGGTGCTCGCCTGCCTGCAGCTGCTGCGCACGCCGGAGTACGGGTATGCGCTGCTCGAGCAGCTCGAGAGTCGGGGCTTCGCCACCGATGCGAACACGCTCTACCCGCTGCTCCGTCGTCTGGAGAAGCAGGAGTACCTCACGAGCGAGTGGAACACCGACGAGGCCCGGCCTCGCAAGTTCTACCGCACCTCGGAAGCCGGGGCCCGGCTCGCCGACACCCTCACCGACGAGTGGCGCGCGCTGACCGCCGCGATCGCCTCCCTCACCCCCGAGGAGAACTGACATGACCCCCACGAGCACGCTCACCGAGCGCTACATCAGCGCCACGATCCGCAGCCTCGCGCCGGAGGCGCAGGGCGAGGTCCGCGCCGAACTCGAAGCGGCCATCGCCGACGCCGTCGACGCGCGGCGGGAACAGGGCGAGAGCCCGGAGGATGCGGAGCGCGCCGTCCTCACCGACCTCGGCGACCCGGGCATCCTCGCCGCCGGATACGCCGACCGACCGCTCCACCTCATCGGTCCTCGGTACTACCTCACCTGGTGGCGGCTGCTGAAGCTGCTCCTGTTCATCGTGCCGCCGTTCGCCGCGGTGGGCGTCGCGATCGGGCAGCTGATCAACGGCGGCGGACCCGGAGAGGTGATCGGCGCGGTCGTCTCGGTCACGCTGTCGGTGATCGTGCACCTGTGCTTCTGGGTCACGCTCGTCTTCGTCGTGCTGGAGCGCACCGGCGCCGACACCGGCGTGCGCTGGAACGTGGACCAGCTTCCCGAGCCGACGGAGCACGGGGCCGCCCGCGCCGACGTGATCGCCTCGCTCGTGTTCCTCCTCGCCGGCATCGGCGCGATCGTGTGGGACGCGACGCTCGGATTCTTCCCGACCGGCGGCGACCCCATCCCGATCCTGGCGCCCGCGCTCTGGCCGGTGGGCATCGGCATCCTCCTCGCGCTCATGATCGCGGAGGCCGTCCTGGCCGTCGCCGTGTACGCGCGTCGGCGGTGGACCGTCGCCGCGGCCGTCGTGAACACCGTCCTCGCCGTCGGCTTCGCCGTGTGGGCCCTCACCCTGCTCCTGCAGGGCGAGCTCCTCAACCCGGCCTTCCTCGAGTTCGTGTTCACGGACAACGGGGTGGATGCCGACACGATGCGCGTGCTCACGGTGATCACCGGCGTCTGCCTCGTGGCCTTCCCGGCCTGGGACATCGTCGACGGGTGGATGAAGACGGCGCGTGCCCGGGGAATAGGCTGAAGATCGTGACCGATGCCTTCGTCTCCGACCTGTTCGATCCCGCCGAGTGGGAGCTGGCGCCCGGCGCCGAGCACTACACCGACATCACGGCGCACGTGAGCCGCGACGGCGGGGTCGCCCGCATCGCCTTCCACCGACCCGAGGTGCGCAACGCCTTCCGCCCGCACACGGTCGACGAGCTCTACCGGGCGCTCGACATCGCGCGACAGGACGCGCGTATCGGGGCGGTGCTGCTGACCGGCAACGGACCGAGCCCGAAGGACGGCGGCTGGGCGTTCTGCTCCGGCGGTGATCAGCGCATCCGCGGCCGGGACGGGTACAAGTATGCTTCGACAGGCTCAGCAACCCAGGGGGAAGGAGCCGCCCCCGCTGTCGGGCGGCTGCACATCCTCGAGGTGCAGCGGCTCATCCGGTTCATGCCGAAGGTCGTCATCGCCGTGGTCCCCGGGTGGGCGGCCGGCGGCGGGCACTCGCTGCACGTGGTGTGCGACCTGACCATCGCGTCGGCCGAGCACGCGCGCTTCAAGCAGACGGACGCCGACGTCGGCAGCTTCGATGCCGGGTACGGCTCCGCCTACATGGCCCGGCAGACGGGGCAGAAGTTCGCGCGGGAGGTGTTCTTCCTCGCCGAGGAGTACTCGGCGCAGCGGGCCTACGAGGCGGGCGCCGTGAACCGCGTCGTGCCGCACGCCGAGCTCGAGCGTGAGGCGCTGAAGATGGCGCGCACCGTGCTGACGAAGTCGCCGACCGCGATCCGGATGCTGAAGTTCGCCTTCAACGCCGTCGATGACGGGCTCGTAGGGCAGCAGGTGTTCGCCGGCGAGGCCACGCGTCTCGCCTACGGCACCGACGAGGCGGTGGAGGGGCGGGATTCGTTCCTCGAGAAGCGCGCCCCCGACTGGTCCTCGTTCCCCTGGCACTACTGAGCCGGAGGGACGATCGTGACCGCCCTCATCCCGACCGACGCCGAAGACACCGGGCTCCTGCGGGAGGCGCTGCTCCGAGCTCTCGACGCGGGACCGGCTCTCGGCTTCGGCATGCTCGCCGACGCCCCGGCGGAGGTGGACGACGGCATCGCCGCGGTCATCGCGACCTCCGGATCCAGCGGCGTCCCGAAGCGGGTGGCGCTGAGCGGCGAGGCCCTGCGGGCGAGTGCGGAGGCCACCGCCGCACGGATCGGCAGCGGTCGCTGGCTGCTCGCTCTCCCGGCCGGCTACGTCGCGGGGCTGCAGGTGATGGTGCGGTCGATCCTCGCGGGCACGGAGCCGACCCGGATCGAGGGGCGGTTCACCCCGCGGGCGTTCGCCGAGGCCACGCGGAGCATGCGGCACGTCACGACCGCGGGCGTCCTCCCCGCCCTCTACACCTCCCTCGTCCCGGCGCAGATCGCGACGCTGCTCGACGCGAGTACCGAGCCGGGGGTGCTCGCGGCGCTGCAAGCCTACGAAGCCATCCTCGTCGGGGGCCAGGCGCTGCCAGAGCCGCTGCGGGAGCGGGCGGCCGACCTCGGAGTGCGTCTCGTGCGGACCTACGGCTCGACGGAGACCAGCGGCGGCTGCGTGTACGACGGCGTCCCGCTCGACACCGTGAACGTCCGGGCGGTCGACGGCGAGCTGCGGATCGCCGGCCCCATGCTCGCGGAGGGCTATCTGGGCGACCCGGCACTGACCGCGCGCACGTTCGTCAGGGACGAGCACGGCATCCGCTGGTACCGCACCGGCGACCTCGGGCTCCTCGAGGACGGCGTGGTGCGCGTGCACGGTCGCGCGGACAACGTGATCGTGTCGGGTGGCATCAACATCTCGCTCGACCGGGTGGAGCGCATCGTCCGCTCGGTCCCCGGGCTGCATCAGGCCGTGGTCGTGGGGGTGTCGGATGACCGCTGGGGGGAGGCCTCGGTCATCGTCGCGGCGCGCGGGGAGGCCCTGCGGCGCAGCGAGTCCGAGCAGCTCGCCCAGGCCAGGGAGGCGGTGGCCGGCGAGATCGGCGCCCACGCCCGTCCGTCCCGCCTGATCCTCGTGGACGAACTCGACGTCCTCTCCTCCGGCAAACCCGACCGCGAGGCGATCCGCCGCATGGTCGCCTCCCTCTAGCCCGTCGACCCACCCCTTTCGCGCCGACCCGGCCCCTTCCGGACGGCCGCAAGGGGCCGGGACACACGGAAAGGGGTGGGTCGGCGGGAGTGCCAGACTGAGGGCATGGCCTCGTACACGCATGGACACCACGAATCCGTCCTCCGCTCGCACAGTGTGCGGGACATCGCGAACTCGGCGGCCTACCTTCGACCGCACCTCACGGCAGAAACCCGGCTCCTCGACGTGGGAGCGGGACCCGGGTCGATCACGGTGGACTTCGCGGGTGTGGTCGCGCACGTCATGGCGACCGAGATCGACGATGCTGCGCTGTCCCTCTCCCGGGACCTCGCCACCGCGCGAGGCGTCACGAACATCGCCTTCTCCGTCGAGGACGTGCACGCGCTGAGCTTCGCCGACGACTCCTTCGACGTCGTGCACGCGCACCAGGTGCTGCAGCACGTCGCCGATCCGGTGCAGGCGCTGCGGGAGATGCGCCGGGTCGCGAAGCCCGGGGGACTCATCGCCGCCCGCGACGCCGACTACGCGGGTTTCCTGTGGTTCCCCGTGCTTCCGGAAATCGACCGCTGGCTCGCGCTGTACCGCGCCGCCGCCCGGGCGAACGGCGGAGAACCGGACGCCGGCCGCCGCCTCCTGGCCTGGGCGCGGGCGGCGGGCTTCGAGGACGTCTCGGCGACCGCGTCGACCTGGTGCTACGCGACGCCGTCCGAGCGCGCCTGGTGGGGCGGGATGTGGGCCGACCGCATCCTGGAGTCGGCGCTCGCGCGGCAGCTCGTGGACCAGGAGATGGCCTCCGCCGCCGACCTGCAGGAGATCAGCGACGCCTGGAAGCGCTGGTCCGACGACGGCGACGGCTGGTTCCTCGTGCCGCACGGGGAGATCCTCGCCCGCGCCTGACGGATACATCCCGCGACGGATGCCAGTCCCCGGGCGCTCGCGTAGCGTGGGGGAGTGATCCGTCCGCTGTCCCGTACCGGCCTCGTCCTCGACATCGTCGGGGCGGTGCTGCTGTTCGCGCTTCTGACGCCGCTCGGGGTCGTGTTCTATGCGCCCCAACCGGACCTGGCCGGGTCCTCCGCGGTCAACGTCATCGGTCTGATCTCGTCGTCGGTGTTCCTGTTCGGCGGTGTCGCGATCGGACGTCTGGCCCCCGGTCTTGCGCTCGCCGCGGCCTGGGCCGGCGCCATCGTGCAGATGCTCGCCGGGTTCGGGCCGCTGCCGACCGACTTCGCGATCCTCCTCGTGCTGTACGCGACCTCCGCGTGGGGCACCCGCCGCGTGCTCTGGTGGGGGTTCGGATCGGTGATCGTCGGCGGCATCGTCGCCGCGCTGTACATGGTCGTCGTCGGGGGCGTCATGTTCGGCTCCGGCAGCGGATGGGAGCTCGTGACCGGCGGCACCCTGCTCGTCGCGGCCTCCATCATGGCGCTGGGGTTCGCGTGGGTGTGCGGTCTCCTCTGGCGGGTCGTGCTGCGCAACCGGCGCACGCGTTCGGCGCAGCTGCAGGCCGAGGCCCTGGCCGCCGAGGAGCAGGAACGGGTCCGCATTGCGCGGGACATGCATGATGTCGTGGCCCACTCGCTCGCGGTCGTCATCGCCCAGGCTGACGGTGCCCGCTATGCCGCGGCGGTGAAGCCGGAGATCGCGACGGAGGCCCTCGGCACGATCGCGCAGACCGCCCGCGGAGCCCTGAGCGACGTGCGGATGCTCCTCACCCAGCTCCGTCATCGGCAGGGGGACGGTCCGCAGCCGACCCTCGCCGACCTCGAGACGCTGTTCGCCCAGGTGCGCCAGGCCGGCATCGAGCCGCGGGTCACCGTCGACCCCATGCCCCCGGGGGAGCCGCCGGGGGCGATCCAGCTCGCGGTCTACCGGATCCTCCAGGAGGCGCTGACCAACGCGATCCGCCACGGCGACGGCGCGGTGGACGTGCATCTCGCATGGCTCCCCGATCGCGTCGACATCGAGGTCCGCAACACCGTCTCGCCGGAGTCGATGCCGGGGGCCCCCGGAGGACACGGCCTCATCGGCATGCGTGAGCGGGCGCAGCTCGTGGGCGGTAGTCTGCAAGCCGAGCGCCGTGGTGCGCAGTTCGTCGTCCAGAGCAGCCTTCCGATCGGAGTCCCGCAGTGATCAGAGTCGTGCTCGTCGACGACCAGGCGCTGTTCCGGGCCGGGATCCGCATGCTCGTGGCCTCCCAGCCGGACCTCGAGGTCGTGGGGGAGGCGGGGAACGGGCAGGAGGCGCTCGCCGTTGTCGCCGCGACCCGGCCCGACGTGGTCCTCATGGACATCCGGATGCCGGTCATGGACGGGCTGACCGCGACCGCCGAGATCCTGTCCCGCCCGGAGCCCCCGCGCATCGTCATGCTCACCACGTTCGACCTCGACGAGGCGGCGGCCCGGGCGATCCGGCAGGGGGCGAGCGGCTTCCTCCTCAAGGACGCCGATCCGGAGTTCCTGCTCGCCGCGATCCGCACCGTGCACGCGGGGTCGAGCGTGATCGCGGCCTCGGCGACCCGGGAACTGTTCGAGCACTTCGCGGAGGCTCCGAAGCCCGTGCCGCCGCAGTACACCGAGCTGACGGAGCGCGAGCGGGAGATCTTCGCGCTCGCCGCCCGGGGACTCTCGAACGCCGAGATCGCCGCGCGGGAGTTCCTCAGCGAGGCCACGGTGAAGACCCACATCAGCCGCATCCTCACGAAGCTCGCGCTCCGCGACCGCGTGCAGCTCGTCGTGTTCGCTTTCGAGCACGGCCTCGCCTGACGCCGACCCACCCCCTTCCGTTCGACCCGGCCCTTTGCGGCGGTCCGTAGAGGGGTGGGAGGCACGCAAGGGGGTGGGTCGGGAGGACGCGGGATCATCCTCCCGATGTAGCGGGATGCTCCCGGCGGGCGACGCGGGGGCCGGGGGCGCGGAAATAGCGTCGTGGACATGGAGATCACGACCACCGACCTCGGGCTCGCCGCCCGCGTCCAGCACCTGAAGAAGACCTACGGTTCGGGCGAGGGCACCGTCCGCGCGCTCGACGATGTGAGCGTCGGCATCCGCCGCGGACAGTTCACCGCCATCATGGGTCCGTCCGGATCCGGCAAATCCACCCTCATGCACATCATGGCCGGCCTCGACAGTCCGACGGAGGGGCGGGCGTGGATCGGCGACACCGAGATCACGGGTCTCGGCGACCTCGACCTCACCATCCTGCGCCGCCGCCGCGTCGGGTTCATCTTCCAGGCGTTCAACCTCGTCCCCACGCTCGACGCCCTCGGCAACATCCTGCTGCCGTTCGAGCTCGACGGCCGCCGCCCCAGCGCCATCGAGCGGGCACGGATCGACGGCCTCATCGAGACGCTCGGCCTCGGCAAGCGCCTCGGCCACCGGCCGCACCAGCTCTCGGGCGGACAGCAGCAGCGCGTCGCCATCGCCAGAGCCCTCGCCACCGCCCCCGACCTCGTGTTCGCGGACGAACCCACGGGCAACCTCGACTCCCAGACCGGACGGGAGGTGCTGCGCCTGCTCGCGGCCGCCAGCCGGGAGCACGGCCAGTCCATCGCGATGGTCACGCACGACGCGATCGCGGCCAGCCACGCCGACCGGGTGCTCTACCTCGGCGACGGCCGGATCGTCGCGGACCACCCGCGGCAGACCGCGGAGCAGATCTCGGCCTACATGCTCGCCGCGGAGGTGTCGGCATGACCGCGCTCGCCACGGTCGTCCCGGAGACGCGGACGACCGGACCCCGGCTGGCCTGGCTCCGCGACCGCGGCATGGGCGCGAGCGTCCTCGTCGCGGCGCTGTCCTCGGCGTTCGGCGTCTTCCTCGTCGAGATCACGGCCTACATCGGCGCCGTCCTCCAGGCCGATCCGTTCATCGGCGACAGCGGCACGCTCGCGGTCGTCGTCGCGATCCTGTCGGTGCTGCTCACCGCCGTCGCGATGTACGTGGCCGCGATCGTCACGGCGAACACGTTCTCGACGATCATCGCGGGACGCACCCGGCAGATCGCGCTCATGCGTCTCATCGGGGCGACGTCGCGTGCGCAACGGGCGGAGGTCGGCCGGCAGGGTCTCGTCGTCGGGCTCCTCGGCGCGGGGCTCGGCCTGCTCGCCGGATTGCTCCTCTCTGCGGCGGCCGTCCAGCTCGGCGGACAGCTCGTCGCCACCTCACCGTCGTCCTTCTCGCTCGCCCAGCCCGCTCTCGCCCTCCCGGCGGTCGGTGTCGCGCTCACCACCTGGGCGGCCGCCTGGGTGGGTTCGCGTCGCGTGCTTGCGGTGACGCCGCTGCAGGCTCTGGGCGGCGCGGTGGAGCGCACGCGCGACGAGGTCTCCGGGCGGAAGGGCCGCCATGTCGGGGCCTGGGTGCTGCTGATCTCCGGCGCGGCTCTGCTCGCCGGCGGCGTCGTCCTCGGACTCGTCACACCGCTCGGTGTCGTGGTCGCGTTCTTCGGCGGCATCCTCTCCTTCACCGGACTCGCCCTGGGGTCCGTGCTGTTCATGCCGCCGGTGCTCCGGCTCGTGGGGCGCCTCTTCGGCTCGAGCGCGACCGCGCGTCTCGCGGCCGAGAACGCCCTGCGGTACCCGGAGCGGTCGTCGCGGATGGCCATCGGCGTCGTCATGGGCGTGACCCTGGTGACCATGTTCGCGGTGGCGCTGGAGTCGTCGAAGCGCCTGATGACCAGCCAGACCACGGAGGAGATCCCGGCAGAGTTCTTCGCGCCGTACGACGCCTTCGCGGCCATCATGATGGTGCTCGTCGCGGTGTCGGCCGTGATCGCGGCCGTCGGCCTCGTCAACCTCCTGACCATCGGCGTCGTGCAGCGGCGCCGCGAGCTCGGACTGCTGCGCTCGATCGGTCTGTCCAACCGCCAGGTGCGCCGCATGGTGCTGCTGGAGGCGACGCACATCACGGTGGCGGCGACCCTCACCGGTCTCGTGCTCGGGGTGCTGTACGGGTGGATCGCGGCGCAGTCGCTGCTCGGCTCCGTGCCCGTCCTTCCGGAGTTCACGCCCGCCGGGTTGATCGCCCCGCAGGTGCCGTGGCTCCCCGTGGTGATCATCGTCGCCGCGACCGCGCTGCTCACGCTCGTGGCCGCCGCGACGCCGACCCGACTGGCGACCAGGGTGGCTCCCGTCGAGGCGCTCGCGGCCGACTGACGGCTCTAGGCTGGACGGATGCCGTCGCCGTTCGATCAGTCCCCGTATCAGGTCCGACTCGACTGGGGGGTGTCCGGGCTCGCCCGTCTCGCCCCGGCCGATGTCGTCGTGGTGATCGACGTCCTCCGGTTCTCCTCGACGGTCGCCGATGCGGTGGCCGCGGGAGCGGAGGTCGAGCTGGCCGGAGCGCTCGACTGGTCGCGGAACGGGGCGGCGGTGGCGGCCGCCGCCCCAACCGGCGCCACGGTGCTGTTGGGAGCGATCCGCAACGCCGGTGCCGTGGCCAGGGCCGTGCAGGTGGAGCAGGAACGCCGCCAGGGTCGCACCTCGGTGGCGCTGATCCCGGCCGGCGAGCTCGATGCCGCGGGCGACCTGCGCGTCGCCGTGGAGGACCAGCTCGGGGCCGGAGCGATCGCCGCGGCGCTCACCGATCTCGGCATCGACCACACGGCCCCGGACGCCGCGGTGGCCGCAGAGGGCTTCCGCTCCCTGCGGCGTGCGCTGAAGCACCTGATCGGGGCGACGGGCTCCGGACGCGAGCTGCAGGCCGGTGTCCCGGCGACGGACCGGATCGGGGCTGCCGGTCTGGTGCCGACGAGCACCGCCGACGCGGCCGTCCTGGATGCAGTGGACGCGGTCCCCGTTCTGCGCGACGGGCGGTTCACGCGCTTCGAGTGAGCACGCGATCCGCGTAGGGTCGAGGAATGAGGTTCCTCCCCGCTCTCCTCGTCGATGCCGTCCTCGTCCTCGTCTTCGCCGCCATCGGGCGCGCTTCCCACCAGGAGGAACCGGCAGGGTTCCTCCTCACGGCCTGGCCCTTCCTCGTGGCCCTGCTGCTGGGACACGCCGCCGCGCTGCTGCTCCCCGGACGGCCGCGTCGGCCGTGGTCGCTGCCGTGGGGCGCGATGGTCTGGGCGGTGACGGTCGTCGTCGGCATGCTGCTGCGCCTGCTCAGCGGAGACACCGCGGAGCTGCCCTTCATCATCGTCGCCACGCTCGTGCTCGGCGCGTTCCTGCTCGGCTGGCGTGGTCTCGCCGCGCTCGTCCGTCGACGCCGCAGCCCTCGCGAGACCGAGACCGAGAGCGGAACAGGACTTCCCGCGTCTGTCGACTCCGCGGCGGACCCGGACGCAGCCGCGGAGCCTGCTCCGACGGACGCTGACGCGGACGCGGAGGACGCCACGCCTGCCGAGGGGGACACCTCCGCTTCCGAGGAAAAGCCGCATTCCGGCGGCTCCTCCGACTGAAGCGGGAGCGGCGGCCCCGCTCCCTCGGCCCTCAGCGCGGGGCCTGCGCGGCGAGGCGGGCGTCGGTCGTGATCTCGCGACGCGTCCAGGCGAACAGGTGCTGGGCATCGAACGTGCGGGAGCAGCGGGCGCAGGACGTGGCCCGGCTCGGGCGGCGGTGTCGATACGTGACATGACCGGCCGGGCAGCGGCCCACCCACGGAGCGAGCTCGACGGCGGTCTCCCCGCGGTGCGTCGTGCCGCCGACATAGCCCAGGTCGCGGGCCACGCGCTTCCAGGTGGGGCCGTGGGCGGCCTGGTGCCCGGCGAGGGCGTGGGCCACCTCGTGCAGGAGCACCTGATGGATCTCGTCGTCCTCGAAGCGGGCGGCGAGATACCGCGATACGGTGATGCGCTTGCGTGTGTAGTCGCACTGGCCGGCGCGACGCTTGGCATGGTCGAAGTCGAACGACCAGCTGTCGTCGAGATGCAACCGGATCAGTGCCTCGCCCCAGACGCGCACGCGGTCAAGTTCCGCCATGCGCTCAGGCTAAGGCATGCCGCGGACACTCGGGCGCATCGGCGTCAGCCGGCGACGAGCTGTGCCGGACGACGGCGCTCCACGGCCTCGATGGCGAGGAGCACGGTCTCCAGCTCCCGGTCCTCCGCGCCGGACTCGCGCCGCAGGAACAGCGACTGCTTGAAGCTCTCCCGCGCGGTCTCGTAGTCCTCGGCGTCGTAGGCGTTCTTGCCGTGGTGCTGATAGGCGAAAGCGGCGATCGACAGCCAGCGCTGCCCCTCCGCCTCCGCGGCGCAGGTCGCCAGCTCCTGCTCGGCCGCGGCGTATGCGCCCCGGTACTGCAGGATCGTCGCGTGCAGCACACGTGCGCGGAGCACGTCCTTGCGGGTGCCGGCCATCCGGGCCTGCCGCACGGCTTCGTCGGCGAGCGCGAGGGCGTCGTCGAGGCGTCCCAGCACCTTCAGCAGCCAGACCCGCTCCAGCAGGGCGGGAAGGCTGCGCTGCTCCTCGATCTCGGCCAGGCGTGCCGCGCACTCGTCGAGATCGACCTGTTCGCGGAGGCTCTCCTGGTCGTATCCCCGGATCAAACTCATTGCTCTCCTTCCGCGCGTCCCCGGCACCTGTCCCCGTCCAGTCTGCCTGCCGCTTCCGCGCTCCTCGGGGCGGCGCGCCACGTCAGCGGAGGAACAGCGAGGCATCGGGTCGCGGGGACGCGACGGCGTCGGCGTCCGTGACGATCCGGGCGCCCTGGAGGAAGGCGCGGGCCTCGTCCCCCTGGGCGATCTTCGCCGGATGCGGACCCGCGGCGAGCATCCGCGGCAGCCACTCCGTCGGGAGAGGGGCGGCGGAGGCCGCGACCACGAGGTTGCCGAAGCGGCGGCCCTTGAGCACCTGGGTGTCGGCGAGGATCCCGATCTCGGGAAGGACCTCGGCGATGGTCGCGGCCTGTCGGCGGGCGAACGCGAGACCGGGACCGTCGGCGACGTTGACGAGCAGGACGCCGCCCGGCGCGAGCAGCGCGGCGAGTTCCCGGTAGAACTCCACGCTCGTGAGGTGAGCGGGCGTCTGCGCGCCCGAGTACACATCCGAGACGACGAGGTCGCAGGCGCTGGGCAGGGCCGCCGGAAGCTTACGGACCCCCTCCCTCGCATCGCCGATGCGCAACCGGATGGCCGCCCCCTTGGGCAGCGGGAGGTGCTCGCGGACGAGCTGCACCAGCGGGGCCTCCAGCTCGATGACCTGCTGGCGTGACCCGGGGCGGGTCGCGTCGATGTACCGAGGGATGGTGAGGGCCCCGGCGCCGAGGTGCACCGCGGTGAGCGGACCGGGGCGGAGCTGGTCGATCACCGCCCCCATCCGCACGATGTACTCGAAGTGCAGGTGCGTGGGATCGTCGAGGTCGACGTGCGACTGCGGTGTGTCGTCCACGACGAGCTCGAAGCCGCTCGTGAACTCCGAGGGGACGATGCGGGCGAGACCACCGTGGTCGAGGCGGGCCTGCGGGTGCTCGGCGTCCCGTGATCGCGTCCGTCCCATGCTGTCGAGCCTACGCCGCGGGCGCGGTGGTCAGCGCTGGTTGCCCACCGCGCAGGTCTCCTGCTCGAGGGTCTGACCCGACACCTCCGGCGGGAGCGTCGCGCGCGCGTCCGGCGTGGCGCTCGCCTCGGGAGTGGATTCCGTCTCCGGCGTCTCCGGCGCCGTGGGTGCGGGGGTGACCAATTCCACGCCGCGATGGGTCGTCACGTCGCCGGTGAGCTGCAGGGGGCGGCCGGCGCGCACCGCGTCCCACAGCGCGGCCGCGGCCTCCTCGTCCGGCACGACCTTGTCGTCGTCGAACGGGTCGACGACGTTCGGGTACTGCACGAACACGAAGTCGCTGAAGTTCACATCCTTGAGGGCGAGTGCGAGCTGGGCCAGGCGCAGCGGGTCGGCGAGCTCGTCGCTGGGATCGATGTTGTCGGCGATGGCGTTCGTCAGGCGAAGCACCTTGGGGATGTCGGTCAGAGTGTCCTCGCTGAGCACCTTCTTGGCCAGCCGTGACATGTACTGCTGCTGGTTGGAGATGCGCGCGAGGTCGCTCTCGTCCCCCACGCCGTGCCGGGTGCGGATGAACTGGAGGGCCTCCACGCCCGAGACCGTCCGCAGGCCCGCCGGCCAGTCGATGCCGGTGTGACGATCGCGGATGCCGTCGCCGGCGATGCAGACCTCGACGCCGCCGATCGCGTCGGTGACGGCCATGACACCGTCGAAGCTGATCTTGGCGGCGAACTCCACGGGGATGTCACCTAGTTCGCTCACGGTCTTCGCGATGCAGGAGAGGCCGGCGTGCTCGAACAGCGAGTTCATCGATGCCTTCTCCATCGCGGACGCGACGGAGCCGTCCTCACGGGTGCACTCCGGTACGGGGACGCCGAGGTCGCGGGGGAGCGAGACGACGGTCACGTTCCGGGGTGCGGCGGAGACGTGCACGAGGAGGTTCACGTCGTTCCGGCTGAGTCCGTCCGCCTCGGCGCAGCGCTCGTCGAAGAGTGCGGTGGCCTTCGGGCCGCACTCGTCCGTCCCCACGATGAGGAGGCTGAAGGCCTTGTCGTCGGGATACGCGCCGAGGGTGGGCGGGTCGACCTGCGGGGCGCCCTCCAGGGTGACGGCGCCGTCGCCCACGCGGTTGAAGACGTCCCAGACGAGGAATCCCGCCACCGCCGCGGTGGAGACGAGGACGACGGCGAGCCCGATCGCGAGGCCCCGCAGGACCCGGGAGGTCCGGCCGCGCGTCGACGGCGGTGCGTGCCGGGGGAGCGGAGGGCGGTCGGCGTCTGATCCACGGCGGGGCATGCGGGGAGCCTACCCCGGAGGCCTGATGTTACGGGGGTATGACGATTCTGGGAGGAACTTGCAGGGAATTAGTTAGTCGTGAATACTTTTTCCTATCCCCGGTACGCACCCGATGCACACCTGGACTTTCAAAGAGGAGATCCCCCCATGCACAAGCGCATTCTTCCGGCGGTGGCGCTCGGCGCCGCTGCCACGATCGCTCTGGCCGGCTGCGCCGGCGGCAGCGGCGACAACGGCTCGACCAATGGCGAGGGCCAGGAGCTGACGGTCTGGATCATGAAGGGGACCAACCCCGACGCGACCGCCTTCTACGACAAGGTCTCGGACGCCTTCGAGGAGGAGACCGGAGCGAAGGTCACCATCGAGGAGATCCAGTGGGCCGACGCCCACGACCGCTTCGTCACCTCGATCGCCGGTGGCACCACCCCGGACATCGCCGAGACCGGCACCACCTGGACCGCGGAGTTCGCCGACGCCGGCGCGCTCGAGCCGCTCGACGAGTACGTCGACGCCGAGGACGGCCTGCGTGACGACCTCGTCGAGGGCCTCGCCGTCGCCGGCACCTACGAGGACGAGCTGTACGGCATGCCGTGGTACGCGGGTGTCCGCTCCATCGTCTACCGCACCGACGTCTTCGAGGAGCTCGGTCTCGAGGCTCCGAAGACCTGGGACGACATCGTCGCCGCGGGTGAGGCCATCAAGGCCGCCAAGCCCGACATGCTGCCCTTCCCCGTCGCGGGTGACGCCGAGTTCCAGGTCTACCCCTGGGTCTGGGGCGCCGGCGGCGAGATCGCCACGAAGGACGGCGACACCTGGACCAGCGAGCTCGACAGCGCCGAGTCGCAGGCCGGCATCGAGTTCTACACGGGCCTGGCCACCGAGCACGGCTTCTCGTCGGCCGGTGCGACCACGTGGAAGGAGACCGACCTCCGGGACGCCTTCACGCAGGGCAACGTCGCGATGATGCTCTCCGGCTCCTGGACGCCGAACGCCCTCATCGAGGCCAACCCCGAGCTCGAGGGCAAGATCGGCGCCGCCGTGATCCCCGGCCAGGACGGCGGCATCGCTCCGTCCGTGCTCGGCGGCTCGCACCTGTCGGTGTTCAACACCACGAAGAACGCCGACCTCGCGTGGGAGTTCGTCAAGCTCATGACCACCGGTGAGTTCGCCGAGCAGTGGTCCGACGAGACCGGCTACTTCCCGGGCGTCCAGTCCGCGATGGAGGAGGCCCTCGCCTCGACCGACCCGCTCGTCGCTCCGTTCGCCGAGCAGATGGTCGACGGCGGCGCGTCCGTCCCGGTCACGCCGAACTTCGGCGCCGTGCAGGCGAAGAAGACCACCAACGCCATGATCCAGGCCATCCTCAGCGGGCAGAAGGACGTCGCGACCGCGACGAAGGACGCCGCCGCCGAGATGACCGAACTGCTCAACCAGTAAGGAACCATTCCTTCCATGTCGATGGTGCAAGCGCCACTGCCGGCCACGAAGGCGGAGCCCTCCTCCGCCTCCGTGGCCGGCGGCCGGAAGCGTCGCGGTCTCTCGATCGTCACGGCCCGCCCCTGGCTCCTCCTCGCCCCCGGGCTGATCATCCTCGCGGGGCTCATGCTCTGGCCGCTCGTGCAGGTGTTCCTCTACTCGCTGCAGGACTACGGTCTGCGCGAGATCAACACCGGTGAGAGCAACTGGATCGGGCTGGCCAACTACGCCGAGGCGCTCACCAATCCGACCCTGTGGACGGTGGTGCTCCCCAACACGGTCGGCTTCGCGGCCGTCGCGGTGTTCACCACCGTCGCACTCGGAACCCTCGTCGCGCTGCTGCTGGCGCGCCTGGGTACCGTGTGGCGCACCATCGTCTCCAGCTGCATCATGGTCGCGTGGGCGATGCCCGCCGTGACCGGCACGTACGTCTGGACCTTCATCTTCGATGCCGACCGCGGAATCTTCAACAGCGTCCTGCAGGACCTCGGCCTCATCGACGGCCAGGTCAACTGGTTCACCAACCAGTGGTCGTTCTACGCGATCGTGCTGCTGAACGTCGTCCACCACGGCTTCCCGTTCGTGGCCATCACCGTGCTCGCCGGGCTCCTGGGCGTCTCGAAGGAGATGCTCGAGGCGGCGGCGCTCGACGGAGCCGGCGCGTGGCGCCGCTTCTGGAAGATCATCTTCCCGACGCTGAAGCCCGTCTTCTCCGTCGTCATCATCCTGTCGACGATCTGGGACTTCAAGGTCTTCGCGCAGGTGTACCTCATGCCCGGCGGCAGCGGCGGCAACCGTCAGGTGCTCAACCTCGGCGTGTGGTCGTACGTGGAGTCGTTCGGTCAGAACCGCTACGGATTCGGTGCCGCGCTCGCGGTGCTGCTGACCCTCGTCCTGATCGGCATCACGATCGTCTACATCCGCTCCCTCATGAAGGAGGACGAGCTGTGAACCCCCGCCCCAGGCTCCGGTCGCGGATCGGACTCGGCATCGGCGTCGCCGCCGTCCTCGTCTTCACCCTGTTCCCCGTCTACTGGATGGTCTCCAGCGCGTTCGACGCCAAGGCCTCCAGCGGCGGGCAGTCGCTCCTCCCGCAGGAGTTCACGTGGGACAACTTCGCCTTCGTGCTCACGGAGGGCGGCTTCGGCACGTACCTGCGCAACTCGGCGATCGTCGCCCTCGTCACGGTGCTCGTCAGCGCCATCGTCTGCCTGCTCGCGGCGGTCGCCGTCGCGCGCTTCCGCTTCAAGTTCCGCACCACGGTGCTGATGATGATCCTCGTGGTGCAGATGGTGCCGCTCGAGGCACTCGTCATCCCGCTGTTCCTCCAGGTGAAGAGCCTCGGTCTGCTCAACAGCATCATCGGCCTCATGGTCGTCTACGTGGCGCTGTCGCTCGCGTTCGGCATCTGGATGCTGCGGGGCTTCGTCGCGGCCGTCCCCGTCGAGCTCGAGGAGGCCGCCTACATCGACGGCGCGAGCTGGTGGCGGATGTTCCGCTCGATCCTGCTGCCGCTCGTGATGCCCGGCCTCGTCGCAACGAGCATCTTCAGCTTCATCACGGCGTGGAACGAGTTCATCTTCGCCATGACGATCCTCGGCGCGCAGACCGACCAGTACACGGTCTCGATCGGCCTCAAGTCGTTCTTCGGCCTGTACTCCAACGACTGGGGCAGCATCATGGCCGCCTCGACGATCATCACCGTGCCCGTCATGATCTTCTTCGTCATCGTGCAGCGCCGGCTCTCCGCCGGCATGGTCGCGGGGGCGGTGAAGGGATGACCGACGAGCTCGAGCGCCTCGCGAACGGCGTGCTCTGGCCCGGATTCCTCGGCACCACGGCCCCCGCCTGGCTCGTGGAGGAGCTGCGCGAGGGCCTGGCCGGCGTCGTGTACTTCGGCCAGAACGTCGGCGAGGGACTGCCCGCGCTGAGCGCGCAGATCCTCGACGCCAACCCGGATGCCCTGATCGGTGTGGATGAGGAGGGCGGCAGCGTCACGCGCCTGGAGTCCGGGAGCGGCTCCACCCTCCCCGGTGCCGCGCAGCTCGGCGCCCTCGACGACGTCGTCGCATCGGAGCGGACCGGGTCGGAACTCGCCCGCCGCGTGCGCGCCGTCGGGGCGAACGTCGTGCTCGGTCCGGTCGCCGACGTCAACACCGACCCGCGCAACCCCGTCATCGGCGTGCGCTCGTTCGGCTCCGAGGAGGCGCTGGTGACGCGACACGTCGTCGCCACGGTCGACGGCATCCAGGACGGCGGGGTGGCTGCGTGCGTCAAGCACTTCCCCGGCCATGGCGACACCCACCTCGACTCCCACCACGCACTGCCCGAGATCGCGCTCGACGTCGCCGAGTACGAGCGCGTGCACCTCGAGCCGTTCCGCGCCGCCGTGGAGGCGGGGGTGGACGCGATCATGACCGCGCACATCGTCGTCCCGGCGTGGGGCGCGCAGCCGGCCACCCTCAACCCGCGCGTGCTCGGCATGCTGCGGGAGTGGGGCTTCCGGGGCGTCATCATCACCGACGCGCTGGACATGGCCGCGATCCGCGAGACCGTCGGACTCGGCGGGGGCGCCGCCCTCGCTCTGGCCGCCGGCGCCGACCTGCTCTGCATCGGCAACCCGACCAACCCCGGCGAGGCCGCTCTCCCCGACCAGGACCGGCGCGACTTCCTCGCCGCCCGTGACGGGATCGTCGCCGCGCTGCGGGACGGCTCGCTCTCCCGGGAGCGCGTCGAGGAGGCCGCTGCGCGGGTGTCGGCCCTCGCCACCCGGTTGCGCGCGAGCGCGACCTCGGACGAGGAGGCCGCCGCGTTCGACGCCGCCGAGATCGTCCGTCGGTCCGTGTCGCTCGCCGGCGCCGTCCCCGAGGCCGCGGAGGCCCTGGCGGTGATCGATGCCCGACGTCGCTCGACGCTCGCGGTGGACAGCGCCGCCTCGTACGTCGCGGAGGCGCTCGCGGGCGACGGCATCCGGGTGCGGCTCGACGTGGCCGCACGCCCCGTGGCCGAGCAGGACGCCGTGATCGACGAGGTCGCCGCGACGACCGGCACGACGGTCGTCCTCGTGGATCGACCGGATGCCGAGCCGGCGCAGCGGGCGCTGATCGAGCGGACCGCGCTCCGAGACCCGAGTGCGGTCGTCGTGAACGTCGGCCTGCCCGTGCAGGAGCCGCTGCCGCTGCCGACCGTCGAGGTCGGTGCTGCCAGCCGACTCGGTGCTCAGACCGCGCGGGACGCGATCCTCGGCCGGTTCCGGCCGCGACAGAGGACGACCGCCGCCGGTTGAGACGGGATCAGCGCATGGACGACGACGTTCTGGCCGTGGTGCGGCGCTCCCTCCCCAAGCTCAGCGCGGCGGAGGGACGCGTCGCCGAGAGGATCCTCGGAGACCCCACCCTCGTGGTGGACCTCGCGATCAACGATCTCGCGCAGCTCTGCCAGACCTCGCTGTCGACCGTCGCCCGCTTCGCGCAGTCGCTCGGCTACAGCGGCTACCGGGAGCTGAGGGTCGCCGTCGCGCGGGCGGTCACCCTGGCCCAGGCGCAGCAGGCCCGATTCGGACTCGACTCCACGGCGATCGACCGCGACGACGGCCCGGCCGCGATCGCCGCGAAGCTCGCTGCGCAGGAGATCGACGCGATCGAGAAGACGGCCAGGGCCCTGGATGCGGACGCCCTCGACCGGGTGGCGCGGGCGGTGGTCGTCGCCCGCCACATCGACCTGTTCGGGCAGGCGGCCTCGTCGCTGACGGCGCAGGATCTCCAGCTCAAGCTCTCCCGGATCGGCTGCTCCGTGACCCACTCGGCCGATCCGCATCTCGCGGTCACCGCGGCTGCATTGCGGTCCTCCGCGGATGTGGCGATCGCCTTCTCGCACGGCGGCGAGACGGCCGAGACGGTCCGCGCCCTGGAGGTCGCCCGGGCCGCGGGCGCCCTTGCCGTGGCCGTGACGAGCGCGGCGGACTCCCCGCTCGCGGCCCTCGCCGACGTCGTGCTCCTCAGCCAAGCCCAGGAGTCGCCGTTCCGGATGGCCGCCATGTCGAGCCGGATCGCGCAGCTCGCGCTCATCGACGTGCTCTTCGTGCGCATCGTGCAGCACCGGGGCGAGCACGTCGCGGTGTCCTTGCAGCGCACGCACGATGCGGTCCCGCCACGGCGCGGGCACCCCGCCGACTGAGCCGCCGCCTGCTCAGTCGACGTGGTCGCGCGTGCTGGCGATCGCGCGCGTCGCGATGCGGTGGGCGCGAGCCAGGCTTCCGTGCAGCGTCAGGCCGGTGAGGACGCCGGCGAGGAAGCCGGCGGCGAACGCGTCGCCCGCCCCGATCGTCTCCACGACCGGCGTATCGAGGGCATCGCTCGCGGCACGGTCGGCGCCGTCGAACGCCACGGCGCCGGAGGGGTCGGTCACGACCAGGTACCGCGGCTCGGGGAACAGCGTGCGCAGGTCGTCCGGCGCGCTCGTCCCGAACACGGCCTCGGCGTCGGGGCGGGTGCAGAACAGCACGTCGGCGCGGTGGGCGAGATCGGTGAGGACGGCACGTCCCTCGTCCTCCCGGCCCCGCCACAGCGCGGGGCGCCAGTTCAGATCGAAGCTGACGAGACGACCTGGTCGCGGGGCTGCGACCAGGGCCTCCTGGGCGGCGCGTGCGGAGGGCGAGAGTGCGGGCGTGATGCCGGAGGTGTGCACGAGGGCCGCCGCGGCGAGCAGGTCCACCGCCACGGACGACTCCAGCGACGCCGGCGACAGCGCCGCCGCGGCCGATCCGGCGCGGTAGTAGTGCATCGTCCCCTCCACAGCGCCGTCCGCCCGGGGTGAGAGCTCCTTGACGTAGATCCCCGTCGGTGCGACGGGGTCGACCTCCACGGCCCGATCGTCCACGCCGTGCGCACGGAGCTCGGTGGTGAGGAAGCGTCCGAAGCCGTCGTCGCCGACGCGGGACACGACCGCGGTGCGGATGCCCGCGGAGGCCAGCGCGATGGCGGTGTTCCACTCGGCCCCGGCGAGGGAGCGGTGGAACGTGCGGCAGGTCTCGAGCGGTCCGGCGGTGGCGGCGACGAGGGCGACCAGGCCCTCGCCCAGGCACACGACGCGGGGAGTGGTGTCCGGCACGTTCTGGACATTACCGGATCAGGAGCGGCCCCGCGTCGATACCGGATCGCAACCTCGGACTCTTGGCATCCGCCGGGCCGCTGGGTACCTTCGAGGAATCACCGTCTCCGCGGCGACGATGCCCGGAGACGCGCAAGGAAGCGCCCGACAGGGAAGGTCATACACACATGCACCAGTCAGCCATGCCTCGGCGAGGACTCGCCGCCGTCACCGGAGCGACCATCGCCGCTCTCGCACTCGCCGGATGCGTCGCCAGCGAGCGCGGGGACAACGGTTCGGAAGGATCGGGTGACGTCGACGGCACCTTCGTCTTCGCCGCCTCGTCGGATCCCGCGAGCCTCGACCCGGCGTTCGCGCAGGACGGCGAGACCTTCCGCGTCTCCCGCCAGATCTTCGAGGGTCTGGTGGGCACGGAGCCCGGCACGGCCGACCCGGCGCCGCTGCTGGCGGAGTCGTGGGAGTCGTCCGAGGACGGCATGTCCCACACCTTCGCGCTGAAGGAGGGCGTGACCTTCCAGGACGGCACGCCGTTCAACGCCGAGGCCGTCTGCGCCAACTTCGACCGCTGGTACAACTGGACCGGTCTCGCCGCCTCCGAGGCCTTCGGCTACTACTACAACAAGCTCTTCAAGGGCTACGCCTCCAACCCGGAGGACGCGGTCTACAAGTCCTGCACGCCCGACGGCGAGAACTCCGTCACGATCGAGCTGAACAAGCCGTTCGCCGGCTTCATCGCCTCGCTCTCGCTCCCGGCCTTCGGCATGCAGAGCCCCTCGGCCATGCAGGAGTTCGGCGCGGACGAGGTCGGCGGCACCGCCGAGGCCCCGCAGCTGTCCGAGTACGCCATGGGCCACCCGGTCGGCACGGGCCCCTACCAGTTCGAGGAGTGGGCGCCGGGCGAGCAGGTCAAGCTCAAGGCCTACGACGACTACTGGGGCGAGGCCGGACAGATCGACGAGATCATCTTCCGCACCATCGACGACCCGACGGCGCGTCGCCAGGCGCTCGAGTCGGGCTCCATCGACGGCTACGACCTCGTGGGCCCCGCCGACACGAAGGCCCTGGAGGAGGACGACTTCACCATGGTGTCGCGTCCCCCGTTCACGATCCTCTACCTCGCCTTCAACCAGGCCATCCCGGAGCTGCAGGACCCGAAGGTGCGTGAGGCGCTGTCCTACGCGATCGACAAGGACGCCCTGATCAGCCAGGTCCTTCCCGAGGGCACCGAGAAGGCGACGCAGTTCGTCCCGCCGGTGGTCAACGGCTACAACGACGAGGTCACGACCTACGACTACGACCCGGAGAAGGCCAAGGAGCTGCTCGCGGAGGCCGGCTACGACGAGGCCAACCCGCTGGCGCTGGACTTCAACTACCCGGTCAACGTCTCGCGGCCGTACATGCCGGACCCCGAGCAGATCTACACCGTCCTGTCGTCGCAGCTCTCCGAGGTCGGCGTGGAGACCACCCCGGTCTCCGAGGAGTGGGTCGAGTACCTCGACCGCACCACCGGCACTTCCGACCACGGCATCCACCTGCTGGGCTGGACCGGCGACTACAACGACACCGACAACTTCGTCGGCGTGTTCTTCGGCCAGAAGAGCTCCGAGTGGGGCTTCGACAACCCGGAGCTGTTCCAGGCGCTGACCGAGGCGCGCGGGGTCTCCAACCTCGACGACCAGACGGCGCTCTACGAGGACATCAACGAGATGGTCGCGGAGTTCATCCCCGGTGTCCCGCTCGCGCACCCCGCGCCGACGCTCGCCTTCGACCCGCGCGTCGAGAGCTACCCCGCCAGCCCGGTGAACGACGAGGTCTTCACGGACATCGTCCTCACGAAGTAGGCCTGACCATTTGATATGCCGAGCCCCGGTTCCGCTCTCGCGGGACCGGGGCACGGCGTACCTTCTGATCGACGGAGAACTCTGTGCTGCGCACCATCGGCAGGCGACTGCTGTTCCTCATCCCCACCCTGTTCGGGCTCAGCATCCTGCTGTTCGCCTGGGTCAGGGCCCTCCCCGGCGGCCCCGCGGTCGCCCTCCTCGGCGAGAAGGCCACCCCGGAGGCCATCGCCAGGGTCAACGAGCTCTACGGCTTCAACAAACCCCTCATCGAGCAGTACTTCATCTGGGTCACCCGGCTGCTGCAGGGCGACTTCGGCACGTCCATCCAGACCAACCGGCCGGTCACGGAGGAGTTCCTCCGCCGCTTCCCCGCGACGATCGAGCTGAGCGTCGCGGCGCTCATCTTCGCGATCGGCGTCGGCATCCCGCTCGGATACTGGGCTGCCCGTCGTCACGGCAAGTTCACCGATCACGCGTCGGTCGTGCTGAGCCTCATCGGCATCACGATCCCGGTCTTCTTCCTGGCCTTCATCCTCAAGTACGTCTTCGCCGTGCAGCTGGGGTGGCTGCCCTCGGACGGTCGGCAGGATCCCCGGATCGATGCCACCCATCCCACCGGGTTCTACGTCTGGGACGGCATCATCACGGGGGAGTTCGACGCCGCGTGGGATGCGATCCTCCATCTGATCCTCCCGGCGCTCGCCCTCGGCACCATCCCGCTCGCGATCATCGTCCGCATCACCAGGGCGAGCGTGCTGGAGGTGCAGAACGCCGACTACGTGCGCACGGGACGGGCGAAGGGCGTGGGCTCGGCGACGCTGCGCAGCCGGTTCATCCTCCGGAACGCCATGCTCCCCGTCATCACGACGATCGGCCTGCAGACCGGACTGCTCATCTCCGGGGCGGTGCTCACCGAGACGGTCTTCGCCTTCCCCGGCATCGGGTCGTTCCTGGCGCGGGCCATCTTCACGCGCGACTTCCCGGTGCTGCAGGGGTTCATCATCTTCATCGCGATCGCCTACGCCCTCATCAACCTGGCCGTGGACGTGTCGTACAGCTTCATCGATCCGAGAGTGAGGGTGCAGTGATGTCCTCCTCCCTCATCCGAAAGGAGGCGCTCGCATGAGCATCGCCCTCCCTCCCGCACAGGGGCCGTCCGCCGAGAGCGGCGGGAGCATCGACACCGTCGCCATCGCCCAGGCCGACCTCAAGGAGAGCGGCGGCGGGTTCTGGCGGGACGTGTTCCGCCGGCTCCGCCGCAATCCGACGGCGTGGATCGGCGCCGTCATCGTGCTCCTCTTCCTCCTCGTCGCGGTGCTCGCGCCGGTCCTCGCCCCGTACCCGGAGACCGCGCTCCCCGGGGCGAAGGAGATCACGCCGACGCACATCCCCGGCCCGGGGGAGCTGCCGCAGTTCCCGCTCGGTCTGGACCGGTTCGGCGGCGACGTGCTGTCGAAGCTCATCTGGGGCGCGCAGGCGTCGCTGCTGATCGGCGTGGTCTCCACCGCGATGGGCCTCGTCGGCGGCATGATCCTCGGACTCCTCGCCGGCACGTTCGGCGGCTGGGTCGACACGGTCATCATGCGCGTCGTCGACATCATCCTCTCGGTGCCGAACCTCCTGCTGGCGGTGTCGATCGCCGCGATCCTCGGACAGACGCCGTACGCCGTGATGATCGCCATCGGGGCCTCCCAGGTGCCGATCTTCGCGCGCCTGCTGCGGGCGTCCATGCTCCAGCAGCGCTCCAGCGACTACGTGCTCTCGGCGCAGACGCTCGGTCTCGGCCGCGGCCGGATCACGATGTCGCACGTCCTCCCGAACGCGATCGGGCCCGTGATCGTGCAGGGCACCCTGACCCTCGCGACCGCCGTGATCGATGCGGCGGCGCTGTCGTTCCTCGGTCTCGGCGGCGGCGGCCCCGCGACGGCCGAGTGGGGCCGCATGCTCACGTACGCGCAGGCGGAGCTGGCGATCGCCCCGTGGCTGGCGTTCCTCCCCGGCATCTGCATCGCCGTCACCGCGCTCGGCTTCACCCTGCTCGGTGAGGCGCTGCGTGAGGCCATGGACCCGAGGACGAGGGCACGATGAACATCCGCGACGAGGGCGCCGTGCGCGCCGCGAAGGAGAACGGCATGGCGGACGAACCCCTGCTGTCGGTCGAGGGCCTGGCGGTGGACTTCGCCACCATGGACGGCGTCGTGCACGCCGTCGAGGGCGTCGACCTCGAGATCCGCCCGGGGGAGACCGTGGCGATCGTCGGCGAGTCCGGTTCCGGCAAGTCGACCACCGCGATGGCGATCATCGGGCTGCTCGCGGGCGGGGGGAAGGTGGCCGCCGGCAGCATCAAGCTCGACGGGCGCGACATCTCCCGTGCCTCCGAGAACGAGCTGCGATCGATCCGAGGACGGGACATCGGCCTGGTGCCGCAGGACCCCATGTCGAACCTCAACCCGGTCGCGAAGATCGGCACCCAGGTCGCCGAGACGCTTCTCGCCCACGGCCTCGCCACCCGGCAGAACGTGCAGGCCAAGGTCGTCGAGGCGCTGACCGCCGCCGGTCTTCCTGATCCGGAGCGTCGGGCCAAGCAGTACCCGCACGAGTTCTCCGGCGGCATGCGCCAGCGGGCGCTCATCGCCATCGGGCTGGCGTGCAAGCCGCGGCTGCTCATCGCCGACGAGCCCACCAGCGCCCTGGACGTGACGGTGCAGCAGACCATCCTCGACCAGATCGGCGAGATGACGAGGGAGCTGGGCACGGCCGTGCTCCTCATCACGCACGACCTCGGGCTCGCCGCCGAGCGGGCCGAGCGGGTGATCGTGATGCACCGCGGCAAGGTCGTGGAGCAGGGCCCCGCGCGGCGGATCCTCGAGGACCCGCAGCACCCGTACACCCAGTCGCTCGTGAAGGCCGCGCCGTCGGTGGCGGTGGCGCGGCTCCGTCCGGAGGCCTTCGTGCGGGACGCTTCGACAGGCTCAGCGGGCGCTTCGACAGGCTCAGCGACCCAGTCCGGCGCTTCGACAGGCTCAGTGACCCACGAGGGGCCTGGGTCCCTGAGCTCGTCGAAGGGCAACATCGTCGAGATCGAGAACCTCACGAAGGTGTACCCCGTGCGTGGCAAGCACGAGGACTTCGTGGCCGTCGACGACGTCTCGCTCGCGATCCCGCGCGGGGAGACCGTCGCGATCGTGGGGGAGTCCGGATCGGGCAAGACCACGACCGCGCGCATGCTGCTCAAGGTGATCGAGCCCACGAGCGGCCTCATCCGCTACGAGGGCAAGGACATCTCGACGCTGAGCCGTGCGGAGACGAAGGACTTCCGGCAGCGGGTGCAGCCGATCTTCCAGGATCCGTACTCCAGCCTGAACCCCATGTTCACGATCGAGCGCCTGATCGCGGAGCCGCTGGAGTTCTACAAGCGGGGGAGCGGGGCGGACCGGCGCAAGCGCGTGCGGCAGCTCCTGGACGACGTCGCGCTGCCGCAGTCGATGCTGCGGCGCTACCCGTCCGAGCTGTCCGGCGGGCAGCGTCAGCGGGTGGCGATCGCGCGGGCCCTGGCCCTCTCGCCGGATCTCATCGTGTGCGACGAGCCCGTGTCGGCACTCGACGTGCTCGTGCAGGATCAGATCCTGCGGCTGCTCGGCGACCTCCAGCGCGAGTACGGGCTGAGCTACCTGTTCATCTCGCACGACCTCGCGGTGGTGCGGCTCATCAGCGACTACGTGTGCGTGATGAAGGACGGGAAGCTCGTGGAGGCCGCGTCGTCGGAGGAGATCTTCACGAACCCCCGTGACCCCTACACGCGCCGCCTCCTCGCCTCGATCCCCGGCAACGAGCTCAACATCGCCTCCTGACCGTCGCCGAGCCGACCTGACCCGAGACCCCGGTTTCACGTCGAAACCCCGCCCTGCCTCCGCGGCGAGGGCGGGGTTTCGGCGCGCAGGCGGGGTCTCGGCGGTCCCATTACCGCAGCATCGAAGATTGGTCAAGGATTGCGCTTGCCATGTCGCGAGATCGCGTCTATAGTTGGTAGTTGCGCTCGCTTCTCCCTGCCCTCATATGGTGGTCGGCATCTCGTGAGCTTCTGAGCGCACTCCACCTGACGACAAAGGAATCGAGAAGCCCTGCGGGGCTCACGGAGGTTATTCCCTTGGCTGCTGCTCCCAACGCATCCACATCCACCACCACCAAGAACGGACGCGGAGCTTCCCGTCTCTCGTTCGCCAAGATCTCCGACACGCTGACGGTCCCGGACCTTCTCGCCCTGCAGACCGAGTCCTTCGGTTGGCTGGTCGGCAACGACGCCTGGAAGGCGCGCGTGGCCGAGGCCAAGGCCGCCGGTCGCACCGACGTGAACGAGAACAGCGGTCTGGGCGAGATCTTCGAGGAGATCTCCCCGATCGAGGACCTCGGCGAGACGATGCAGCTGTCGTTCACGAACCCGTACCTCGAGCCCGAGAAGTACTCCATCGAGGAGTGCAAGGAGCGTGGCAAGACCTACGCGGCCCCGCTCTACGTCGAGGCCGAGTTCATGAACCACCTCACGGGTGAGATCAAGACCCAGACGGTCTTCATGGGCGACTTCCCGCTGCAGACCGACAAGGGCACGTTCATCATCAACGGCTCCGAGCGCGTCGTCGTCTCGCAGCTCGTGCGCTCGCCGGGTGTCTACTTCGACAAGACCCCTGACAAGACGAGTGACAAGGACATCGTCTCGGCGCGCGTCATCCCGAGCCGCGGTGCCTGGCTCGAGTTCGAGATCGACAAGCGCGACCAGGTCGGCGTCCGCGTCGACCGCAAGCGCAAGCAGTCCGTGACGGTCTTCCTCAAGGCGCTGGGCATGACCAGCGAGGAGATCCTCGAGGAGTTCGCCGGCTACACCTCCATCGAGGAGACGCTCGCGAAGGACACGATCGTCACCAAGGAAGACGCGCTGCGCGACATCTACCGCAAGCTGCGTCCGGGCGAGCAGGTGGCCGCCGAGGCCGCCCGCGCGCTGCTCGACAACTTCTACTTCAACCCGAAGCGCTACGACCTCGCCAAGGTCGGCCGGTACAAGATCAACCACAAGCTGGGTCTCGACACCCCGCTGACGGAGTCGGTGCTGACGGTGCAGGATATCGTCGCCACGATCAAGTACCTCGTGCGTCTGCACGCGGGCACCGAGGAGACCTTCGAGGGCATCCGCGGCGGCAAGAAGACCGAGATCCGCCTCGCGACCGACGACATCGACAACTTCGGCAACCGTCGCATCCGCGCGGTCGGCGAGCTGATCCAGAACCAGGTCCGCACGGGTCTGTCCCGCATGGAGCGCGTCGTCCGCGAGCGCATGACCACGCAGGACATCGAGGCCATCACGCCGCAGACCCTGATCAACGTGCGCCCGGTCGTCGCCGCGATCAAGGAGTTCTTCGGAACCTCGCAGCTGTCGCAGTTCATGGACCAGAACAACCCGCTCGCGGGTCTGACCAACAAGCGCCGTCTGTCGGCTCTGGGCCCCGGTGGTCTGAGCCGCGACCGCGCCGGCGTCGAGGTCCGTGACGTCCACCCCTCGCACTACGGCCGCATGTGCCCGATCGAGACGCCGGAAGGCCCGAACATCGGTCTGATCGGTGCGCTCGCGACCTTCGCGCGCATCAACTCGTTCGGCTTCATCGAGACCCCGTACCGCAAGGTCGTCGACGGTGTCGTGACCGACCAGATCGACTACCTGACCGCCTCCGAGGAGGTCGACTTCAACATCGCGCAGGCCAACGCGCCGCTCGATGCGAAGGGTCGCTTCCGCGAGAGCCACGTGCTCGCGCGCCCCAAGGGCGGCAGCGGTGAGGTCGACCTGTTCCTCCCGGAGGAGATTGGCTACATCGACGTCTCGCCGCGCCAGATGGTGTCGGTCGCGACCTCGCTCGTGCCCTTCCTCGAGCACGACGACGCGCAGCGCGCGCTCATGGGCGCCAACATGCAGCGTCAGGCCGTGCCGCTGCTCCGCAGCGACTCGCCGCTCGTCGGAACCGGTATGGAGGGCTACACGGCCATCGACGCCGGTGACGTGATCACCGCCGAGAAGGCCGGTGTCGTCTCCGAGGTCTCCGCGGACCGCGTCGTCGTCATGCTCGACGAGGGCGGAACGCAGGAGTACCACCTGCGCAAGTTCGACCGTTCGAACCAGGGCACCTCCTACAACCAGAAGGTCGTCGTCTCGGCCGGTGAGCGCGTCGAGGTCGGAGAGGTCATCGCCGATGGCCCCGCCACCGAGAACGGCGAGCTGGCCCTCGGGAAGAACCTCCTCGTCGCGTTCATGACGTGGGAGGGCTACAACTTCGAGGACGCCATCATCCTGAGCCAGGACCTGGTGAAGGACGACACCCTCTCGTCGATCCACATCGAGGAGTACGAGGTCGACGCCCGCGACACGAAGCTCGGCAAGGAGGAGATCACCCGTGATCTCCCCAACGTCAGCCCGGAGCTCCTGAAGGACCTCGACGAGCGCGGCATCATCCGCATCGGTGCCGAGGTCCGCCCCGGCGACATCCTCGTCGGCAAGGTCACGCCGAAGGGTGAGACCGAGCTGTCGGCCGAGGAGCGTCTGCTCCGCGCGATCTTCAACGAGAAGAGCCGCGAGGTCCGCGACACGTCGCTGAAGGTGCCCCACGGTGAGCAGGGCACGATCATCGCGGTCAAGGAGTTCAACGCCGAGGACGGCGACGACGAGCTCGGCTCCGGCGTGAACCGCCGCGTCGTGGTCTACATCGCCCAGAAGCGCAAGATCACCGAGGGCGACAAGCTCGCCGGCCGCCACGGCAACAAGGGTGTCATCGCGAAGATCCTGCCCGTCGAGGACATGCCGTTCCTCGCGGACGGCACCCCGGTGGACATCGTCCTCAACCCGCTCGGCATCCCGGGTCGAATGAACTTCGGCCAGGTCCTCGAGACCCACCTCGGGTGGATCGCGAAGCAGGGCTGGAAGGTCGAGGGCACCCCGGAGTGGGCCGCCAAGCTGCCGCAGCAGGCGTTCGAGGCCGCACCCGGCACCAAGGTCGCCACCCCGGTGTTCGACGGTGCCAGCGAGGAGGAGATCTCCGGTCTGCTCGACTCGACGCTTCCGACCCGTGACGGCCTCCGCCTGATCGACTCGAGCGGCAAGACGCAGCTGTTCGACGGCCGCTCCGGCGAGCCGTTCCCGGCGCCGATCTCCGTGGGCTACATGTACATCCTGAAGCTCCACCACCTGGTGGACGACAAGATCCACGCCCGCTCCACCGGTCCGTACTCGATGATCACCCAGCAGCCGCTCGGTGGTAAGGCGCAGTTCGGTGGACAGCGCTTCGGTGAGATGGAGGTGTGGGCCCTCGAGGCCTACGGTGCGGCGTACGCCCTCCAGGAGCTCCTCACGATCAAGTCCGACGACATCCTCGGTCGCGTCAAGGTGTACGAGGCCATCGTCAAGGGCGAGAACATCCAGGAGCCCGGCATCCCCGAGTCGTTCAAGGTGCTCATGAAGGAGATGCAGTCGCTCTGCCTGAACGTCGAGGTCCTCTCGGCCGACGGCACACTGGTCAACCTCCGCGACACCGACGACGAGGCGTTCCGCGCCGCAGAGGAACTCGGTATCAACATCTCCAGCCGCTTCGAGGCCGCCTCGATCGACGAGATCTAATCCTTCGACGGGCTCAGCCGTCCCCGCGACGGCTGAGCCGGTCGAAGCCCAGACTTCTCAAAAAGAATTTCCGACACAGGAGAACTAGTGCTCGAGTCCACAACCTTCGATGAGCTTCGCATCGGCCTGGCGACCGCAGACCACATCCGCGCGTGGTCCTACGGCGAGGTCAAGAAGCCCGAAACCATCAACTACCGCACCCTCAAGCCGGAGAAGGACGGTCTCTTCGGAGAGCAGATCTTCGGCCCGTCCCGTGACTGGGAGTGCGCCTGCGGCAAGTACAAGCGCGTCCGCTTCAAGGGCATCGTCTGCGAGCGCTGCGGCGTGGAGGTCACCAAGAGCTCCGTCCGTCGTGAGCGCATGGGTCACATCGAGCTCGCCGCTCCCGTCACCCACATCTGGTACTTCAAGGGCGTGCCCTCGCGCCTCGGCTACCTGCTGGACATGGCGCCGAAGGACCTCGAGAAGGTCATCTACTTCGCCGCGTACATGGTCATCTCGGTCGACGAGGATGCCCGTCACCGCGACCTGGGCACCCAGGAGAACAACATCCGTCTCGAGCTGAAGACGCTCGGCGACCGCCGCGACGCGAAGATCGCGGAGCGCCTGGCGAAGCTGGAGGAGGAGCTCGCGGCCCTCGAGGCCGAGGGTGCCAAGGCCGACGCCAAGAAGAAGGTCAAGGACGCCGCCGAGAAGGAGATGTCGCTCATCCGCAAGGGTGCCGACGAGGCGATCCTGAAGCTGGAGCGCGTGTGGGAGGACTTCCGCACGCTCGAGGTCGGCGCCCTGCGTCCGGAGGACGACGTCTTCCACGAGCTGCAGGACCGCTTCGGCCAGTACTTCGAGGCCTACATGGGTGCCGAGGCGATCCAGCGTCGCCTGGCCGCGTTCGACCTGGCCGCCGAGGCCGAGAGCCTGCACCTGCAGATCTCGGAGGGCAAGGGTCAGCGCAAGATCCGTGCGATCAAGCGCCTCAAGGTCGTCAACTCGTTCCTCGAGACCGGCATGAGCCCGGCCGCGATGGTGCTCGACGTCGTCCCGGTGATCCCGCCGGAGCTGCGTCCGATGGTCCAGCTCGACGGTGGCCGTTTCGCGACCTCCGACCTGAACGACCTGTACCGCCGCGTGATCAACCGCAACAACCGTCTCCGTCGCCTGATCGACCTTGGTGCCCCCGAGATCATCGTCAACAACGAGAAGCGGATGCTGCAGGAGGCCGTCGACGCGCTGTTCGACAACGGCCGCCGCGGTCGCCCCGTCACCGGTACCGGAAACCGCGCCCTGAAGTCCCTGAGCGACATGCTCAAGGGAAAGCAGGGTCGCTTCCGCCAGAACCTGCTCGGCAAGCGCGTCGACTACTCGGGCCGTTCGGTCATCGTCGTCGGCCCGCAGCTCAAGCTGCACCAGTGCGGTCTGCCCAAGCAGATGGCGCTCGAGCTGTTCAAGCCGTTCGTCATCAAGCGCCTGATCGACCTCGGTCACTCGCAGAACATCAAGGCCGCCAAGCGCGCCGTCGAGCGCACCCGTCCCGAGGTCTGGGACGTGCTCGAGGAGATCATCCGCGAGCGTCCGGTGCTGCTGAACCGTGCACCCACCCTGCACCGTCTCGGCATCCAGGCGTTCGAGCCGCAGCTCGTCGAGGGCAAGGCCATCCAGCTGCACCCGCTCGTCTGCGCGGCGTTCAACGCCGACTTCGACGGTGACCAGATGGCTGTCCACCTGCCGCTGTCGGTCGAGGCTCAGGCCGAGGCCCGCGTGCTCATGCTCGCGTCGAACAACATCCTGAAGCCGTCGGACGGCCGTCCGGTCACCCTGCCCTCGCAGGACATGATCATCGGTCTGCACCACCTGACCACGGTCAAGGCCGGCGCCAAGGGCGAGGGCCGTGCGTTCGGCTCCGTCGGCGAGGCGCAGCTCGCGTACGACGAGGGCACGCTCGACCTGCAGGCGAAGGTCCGCATCCGCATCCCGGGTCTGGCCTTCCTCGAGGGCGAGGCTCCCGAGGGCTACGAGAAGCACGGCCTGGTCGACGCTTCGCTGGGGCAGGCGATCTTCAACGACGCGCTCCCGAAGGGCTACCCGTTCGTCCGCGAGCAGGCCGACAAGGGCAAGCTGTCGCAGATCGTCAACAAGCTGGCCGAGGAGTACCCCAAGGTCGAGACGGCCGCCACGCTGGACCGCATCAAGGATGCCGGTTTCTACTGGGCGACCCGTTCGGGTGTGACCGTCGCGCTGAGCGACATCCTCACCCCGCCGAACAAGGCGGAGATCGTCGCGGGCTACGAGAAGCAGGCCGCGAAGGTCCAGTCCCAGTACGAGAAGGGCCTCACGACCGACGCCGAGCGTCGTCAGGAGCTCATCAAGATCTGGACCGAGGCGACCGACGAGGTGCAGGCCGCGATGAAGGCGCACTTCCCGGAGGACAACACCATCAACCGCATGGTGTCCTCTGGCGCCCGTGGTAACTGGCTGCAGATCCGGAACATCGCCGGTATGCGTGGTCTGGTGAACAACCCCAAGGGTGAGATCATCCCGCGTCCGATCATCTCCTCGTACCGCGAGGGTCTGTCGGTGGCGGAGTACTTCATCGCGACGCACGGTACCCGTAAGGGTCTGGCCGACACCGCTCTGCGTACCGCCGACTCGGGTTACCTGACCCGTCGTCTGGTGGACGTCTCGCAGGACGTCATCATCCGCGAAGAGGACTGCGGCACGTCGAAGGGCCTCGAGCTCCCGATCGCCGCTCCGAACTCGCAGGGTGAGCTGGTGCGCGACGCGAACGTCGAGAACTCGGTGTTCGCCCGCACGCTGGCCTCCGACGTGGTGAACGCGTCGGGCGAGGTCCTGGCCGCGGCCGGCGACGACGTGGGCGACGTGCTCATCGACAAGCTGGTCGCCGCGGGCGTCGAGACCATCAAGGTCCGCTCGGTCCTGACCTGCGACTCCGCTGTCGGCGTGTGCGCGCAGTGCTACGGCCGTTCGCTCGCGACCGGCAAGACCGTCGACATCGGCGAGGCCGTGGGCATCATCGCGGCCCAGTCGATCGGTGAGCCCGGTACCCAGCTGACGATGCGTACCTTCCACACCGGTGGTTCGGCGTCGGCGGATGACATCACGCAGGGTCTGCCCCGTGTGCAGGAGCTGTTCGAGGCGCGTACCCCCAAGGGTGCATCGCCGATCGCGGAGGCCGACGGCCGCATCACGATCGACGAGACCGAGAAGGCCAAGAAGGTCATCCTCACGCCCGACAACGGCGACGAGCCCGTCGTCTACCCGGTGCTGAAGCGTGCCACCCTCCTCGTCGAGGACGGCCAGCACGTCTCGGTCGGTCAGCCCCTGCAGGTCGGCACGCTCGACCCCAAGGAGGTCATGCGCGTCATGGGTGCCCGCGAGGTGCAGAAGTACCTCGTCGGCGGCGTCCAGGGCGTCTACCGCTCGCAGGGCGTGCCGATCCACGACAAGCACATCGAGGTCATCGTCCGCCAGATGCTCCGCAAGGTCACCGTCGTCGACCACGCCGACACGACCCTGCTGCCGGGTGAGATGGTCGACCTGAAGCGCTACCAGCAGATCAACCGCGAGGCCGTGGCCGAGGGCAAGCGCCCCGCGTCCGGTCGCCCGGAGCTGATGGGTATCACGAAGGCGTCGCTCGCGACCGAGTCGTGGCTGTCCGCTGCGTCCTTCCAGGAGACGACCCGCGTGCTCACGCAGGCCGCCATGGAGGGCAAGCGCGACCCGCTGGTTGGTCTCAAGGAGAACGTCATCATCGGAAAGCTCATCCCCGCCGGAACCGGTCTCTCGAAGTACCGCGACGTCACGGTCGAGGCCACCGAGGAAGCCAAGAGCGAGCGCTACCCGAACCGGATCTTCGCATCCGACGGCGCGTACGCGGACGGCGACTTCGGCTACGTCGACTTCGACGCGTTCTCGACGGACGACATCACCCCCGGTACCTACAACTGAGGTGTGAGTGAGTGAACGAAGGCCCCGGGGTTCTCCCCGGGGCCTTCGTCGTCCCTCGGCCCGTTCGGGTGTCCACAACTCAGGAGATCCGGGACGGCAGGCCGCCGTGGGCTGCTCGTGACGGCATGGAGGCCCAGGTCTCCTGAGTTATGCACACGGTTCGGCGCTGCTTCGGGGCGCGGGCGGCACGGTAGGGTCGGCGAGTGAGCACTGAGACTTCCCCCGGCGGCGCGGCCGTCGTCATCGGAGACGCCCTGATCGACGAGATCCGGGATGACAGCGGCGTCCGCGAGTTCGTCGGCGGGGCCGCCCTGAACGTGGCGGTGGGGCTGCGCCGGCTCGGAATCCCTACGACGCTCATCGCGATGGTGGGGGAGGACATCGCCGGCGCGCACATCCGCGAGTATCTGGCCGATCACGGCGTGCGGCTGATCGCGAGCGCAGCGCCGCACGGGTCGTCGCGGGCCGTCGTGACCCGGGCCGCGAACGGCGAGCCGAGCTACGCCTTCAACCGCGCGGCCCAGGAGCGGACCGTCCGGTACTCGGACGAGGCGAGGGCTGCCATCGCCAGCGCGGACATCGTCGCGGTGAGCTGCTTCCCCTTCGACGTCCCGGCCGAGGTCGAGGCCCTCGCCGCCGCGGTGGAGGGCGCGCGGCTGGCGATCGACCCGAACCCGCGCACCGGCATGCTGTCCGACCGCGAGGAGTTCGTCCGCGGCTTCGAGCGGCTGGCGGCGCGGGCGGATCTGGTGAAGGTCGGCGCCGACGATGCCGCCGTGCTCTACGACGGCGACCTCGACGCCCTGCGCGCGCGGCTCCGGAGCCTCGGCGTCACGGCGGTGCTGGCGACGGCCGGAGCGGACGGCGCCGTGCTCGAGTCGGACGCCGGGTCGGTCTCGGCGCCCATCTCGGCGCTGCCGGGTCGCGTGGTCGACACCGTGGGCGCGGGGGACGCGACGCTGGCCGCCGTCGCCGCCGGACTGGTGGAAGCCTCCCCGAAGGCAGCCGAGGGATGGTCCGCCCTGCTCGAGCGCGCGATGGATGTGGCCGCTGCGACCTGCCGCGCCGAGGGCGGGCTGCTGCGCACACCGGAGTCGCTGGCCGCCGCCGACCGCGGCGTGTACGGAAGCTGACGCCTCGATTTCTCGCGCCCGCATCCGACAGGTATGATTGTTCTTCGTGCCCCCGGTTGGCTGTTCAAGTCGGACGGGTGCGCTCTGGCGAGTTACCCAAGTGGCCAAAGGGATCTGACTGTAAATCAGCCGTCTTCGACTTCGGGGGTTCGAATCCCTCACTCGCCACCACAGAAGCCCCCGCTCGCGGGGGCTTCTCCCGTTCCCGGCCTCACCTCCGCGCCGAGTTCCTAGACTGGAGCGATGCGACCTCTCACCGAAGCCGACGTCCGGGCCTCGTTCGTGAACGCGGACGCCGATGAGCTGCGCGTCATGGAGATGCCGCACGACTTCCTCCTCGTGGACTGGGACTACCTCGACTTCTTCGCCTGGCGTGACCCGAGTGCCGGCAAGCGCGGCTACGTCCTCATCCCGCACGAGGGGCGCGTGGTCGGCGTGGTGCTGCGGGCATCGGAACCCGGGCGTGGGCGCTCCGGCATGTGCAACATCTGCCACACGATGCAGCCGGGCAACCAGGTGGCGCTGTTCGCGGCGCGACGCACGGGAGAGGCGGGGGAGCGCGGCGACTCGGTCGGCACGTACATCTGCGCCGATCTGTCCTGCCACGAGAACGTGCGCCTGGCGCATCCGCTGGCACCCAACGAGATCCGGGCGGCGGGACAGGTCGACTTCCGGCTCGACGGCACCCGGCGGCGCATGGAGCGGTTCGTCGCTCGCGTCTGGGACGGCTCCTGAGCGCGACTAGCCTGGAGGCATCCGCCTGTGCTCGAAGGAGAAGCCATGAGTGATGCCATCCTGTTCGCCGTCGACGAGGGGATGGCGCGGCTGACGCTGAACCGTCCGACCCGCCTCAACGCCTTCAACGCCGATCTGGCGTACGCCTGGAGGGACGCGACCGTCGAGGCGACGTCGCGAGACGACGTGCAGGCCATCCTCATCGATGCGGCGGGACCGGCGTTCTGCGCGGGCGGTGACGTGATCGACATGGCGACGACCATGGGGTCGTCCGGGGCGGAGATCACCGCGCTGGCGGAAGTGATCAACACCGGGATCCGCGCGCTCACGGAGTCGAGCGTGCCGGTGGTCGCCGCGGCGCACGGGACGACGGCCGGCGGCGGACTCGGCATCCTGCTCGCCACGGACTACGCGGTGGTGGGCTCGCGGTCGCAGCTCGGGAGCCTGTACGCGAATATCGGCCTCACTCCGGACCTCTCCGTGTCGGCCCAGCTCGCACGGGCCGTCGGCCAGCGCCGTGCCCTCCAGCTCGTGCTGCAGGACCGGCTTCTCACCGCCGCGGAGGCCCTCGACTGGGGGCTCGTGGCCGAGGTCGTGGAGGGCGAGGACGGCAGGACGGAAGCCGACCGAGTCCGTGCACGGGCCGAGGAGGTCGCGCGGTTCTGGCTCGCCGGGGCGGCGGACGCGTACGGGCAGGCCAAGCGGCTGGTGCGGTCGCAGCCGGAGCGCACGTTCGCCGAGCAGCTGAGCGAGGAGGCGCGGTCGATCGGTGCCGCCCTGGAGACCCCGGACGCGCAGGCGCGGGTCGCGGCGTTCGCGGCGGCCTCCGCGAAGAAGGCCGGCTGACCCTTCCTCCCCAGGGCGCGGGCGGTCCCTGATCTCCTTCGCACTCGAGGGAAGCCGGAACAAGCGGGCCCGCGCGTGGCAGGATGAAGGCATCGCCGCTCGACGAGAGGATCCCCATGTCCCATCCGGACACCGCCCGGCTGCAGCCGCAGGGCGACAAGAAGAACATGTCGCTGCTCATCAGGGGCTCGCTGTGGGTCGCGATCGGCGCCCTCATCGCCGCGGCTCTGGTCTGCGTCGTGTGGGTCCTGGTCGGTGATCAGAACGGCCTCATCGGTCGCGCCTTCCTCACGATCCTCTTGCTCGCCGCCTTCGCCGGGATCGCCATCCTCGAGGCGGGCCTCGCGCCGAACCGGCCGGACTGGCTCCAGCTCGCGAGCATGGTCACCTGGGTCGTCGCGCTCCTCGTCGGCCTCGTGAAGATCTGGCTCCCGGAAGACGGGTTCTACTTCGGCGCGGAGCGCTTCTTCCAACTGCTGTTCGTGATCGGGATCCTGCAGCTCGCACTGCTCCATGTGCGGCTCTTCACCCGTGCCGCGCAGCGCCATGTCACGACTTTCACGAAGGTGATCCACATCGTGACGATCGTCTTCCTCGGCGCCCTCGTCGCACTGCTGGTGTTCTTCCTCGCGTTCCCCAACACCTTCGACTACACCGAGCTGTACTGGCGCATCGTCGTCGCCCTCACGATCCTCGTCGCCGTCGGCACGACGCTCATCCCGCTGCTGAACGCCCTGTTCGCGCCGAAGAAGGCTCCTGCCGCCCGGCCCATCGCCTCCGCGCCGTCCTGGCCGACCTACGCCGATGGCATCACGCCCCTCCCGGTCCTTCCGGACGGGAGCCCGGACTGGAATGCGTTCTACACGGGCTACCCCTCGGCGGCTCCCCAGGCCCTGGGTCAGGCGCCCACCGCGGCGTTCCCCGTGGCGACGCCGCCCCTGGCGCCCACGGCTCCGGCCCTTCCCGACTTCGCGGCGCCTCCCGCTCCTGGCCCTGTGCCTCCCGCGCCCGACCTGCCGGCGCCGCCGCAGCCGGCGTCGCCCTCGGCGGCACCTGCGCAGCCGGCGCCGCCGCAGCCCGCTCCGCCCACCCAGAGTGAGCCCCCGGCCTTCCCGCCGCCGCCGCCCGCACCCTCGCACCCGGCGCCGTGATCGACGCTCTCGAGCTCAGCGCGCTGGCGACCGAGATCGCCGAGGAGGCGGGTGCGCTCGCCCGTACCCGACGTCGGGAGGGCGTCCGGCTCGCGGCGACCAAGTCGACGCTCGCCGACATCGTGACCGAGGCGGACCGCGAGGTGGAGGCGCTCATCCGCGAGCGACTGCGCGCGGCCCGGCCGGCGGACGGTTTCCTCGGTGAGGAGTCGGGTGCGGCCGCCGGCGACAGCGGCATCACGTGGGTGGTCGACCCCATCGACGGCACGGTGAACTACGCCTACGGCATCCCGGCGTACAACGTGAGCATCGCGGCCGTCAGCGGTCCTCCGGAGCCGGACGCCTGGGAGGCGCTGGCCGCCGCCGTGCACGCGCCCGCTGTAGGGGAGACCTTTTCGGCCGCTCGCGGGCACGGTGCCTGGTCGGACGGCGTCCGGCTCGCGGTGACCGCGGTGACCGACGCCGGGGCACTCCTGGCGACCGGGTTCGGCTACGACCCGGCGACGCACGACGGCGACCTCGCGACGGTCCGCCGGGTGATGCCCATCGCCCGGGATCTCCGCCGTATGGGATCGGCGGCCCTGGACCTGGCCTACGTGGCGGCGGGCCGACTGGACGGATACTTCGAGCGCGGCCTCAAACCGTGGGATCACGCGGCGGGCGCCCTGCTCGTCCAGGAAGCGGGCGGCCGGGTGAGCCGGATCGACCGGGAATCGCCGCGGCCCTTCCTGATCGCGGGTGGCGTGACCGTGCACGACCGACTCCGGGATATCCTCGATGAGGAGAAACCCTGACCGATCCATGGCTTTCACAGGAGGATCGGGGTAGTGTTTACCCGATCGTTACTTTCACCACCCGAAGGTGAGAGTTGTCATTGCGCCCCCGAGCATCACGAACGACCGAGAGATTAGCTTTGCCCTTCGAGAACCCCCAGGCTGCCGCTGCGCCCACGCGCCGGTCCAGCCGCCCTCGCACTGCGGCCTCCGAGGCCTCGGCGAGCGGGTCGACGGCACCCCTCGCTGACGCGGAGACCGTGATCGCCCTCGCTGCTGTCATCCCGCTCTCCCGTCGCGCCGCGCGTCAGCGCCAGGCCGAGGTACCCCCGGTGCCGGTCGCACCTGAGGAGCCCTTCATCGCCGCGGCTGCGCCCGTCATCGCCGATGTCCCCGCGGTGCCCGTCGTCGCCGAGATCGTCGAGAAGTCAGAGGACACGGTCCCGGTCGAGGACATCGCCCCGGCGTCCGAGCCCTTCGTCGCCGAGGCTGACGCCGAGGGCGACGCGTTCGAGCGCGCCTCCCGCGCCTTCCGCGAGACCGGCTCCATCCCGACGTCGTCGGCGTCCCGCCGTTCGGCTTTCGTCGCGAACGCCGCATCGCAGGCTGCGCCGAAGATCGACACCGCCGGCCTCGCCGCCGTCGGTCCTCGCCGCACCCGCCGCATCCGCAAGACCCTCGCCGCCGGTGCCACCGTCGGCGCGATGGGGCTCGCCGGACTCCTGGCCGTGTCCATGACCCTGCCGGCGGAGGCCGTCGCGGCCGCCCAGGGCGGATCGCTCGCCTCGACGTCCCTCGTCACCGCGGCCGCCGCTGACGCGGCAGGCTCGGCGGACGACGAGATCCAGGCCTTCGTCGCGCCGTCCGGCGTGCAGAACGAGCCGCTCTCGCGCGCCGACAACTTCAGCACCGTGTCGCTCGTCGAGGTCGCCGCCGAGCAGGGCATCAACTACTCGGGCGAGATCTTCACCAACGACCCGGATGCCGCCATCCAGTGGCCGTTCCTCGTCGGTGTGGGCATGAGCTACGGCTACGGCATGCGCAGCGGCCGCCTCCACGAGGGCATCGACTTCGTCCCGGGCAACGGTGCGCCCATCCAGGCCATCGCCGACGGCACCGTCCGCATCGCGACCGAGCAGGGTGCCGCCTACGGTGTCACGGTCTACATCGACCACGTCATCGACGGCTCGGTCATCACGAGCCACTACTCGCACATGCAGTACGGCTCGCTGCAGGTCAAGGCGGGCGACAAGGTCAAGGTCGGCGACATCGTCGGCAAGACCGGTAACACCGGCCGCTCCTACGGGGCGCACCTGCACTTCGAGCTCATCGTGAACGGGACGACCATCGACCCGATGCCGTGGCTCAAGAAGAACGCCGGACGCACGTCGCTCACCTCGGAGGAGTGACCGTCTCGATTTCATGAGGACGCCACAGTGATGGTATTCTCGTGTGGTTGCCCCGCGAGGGGCAGCACGCCCCGATAGCTCAGTGGCAGAGCACTTCCATGGTAAGGAAGGGGTCGTCAGTTCAATCCTGACTCGGGGCTCGGAGTTCGCATCTGCGATGCGGATGCCGTGCGGCAGGGTAGCTCAGTTGGTGAGAGCGCACGACTCATAATCGTGAGGTCGCGGGTTCAAGCCCCGCTCCTGCTACAGAATGAAACCCCCGGAACCTTCCGGGGGTTTTGTCGTCTCCGACCTCCGTGCCGGGATACCGTCCTCACCCCGCGCGGAGCGTCCTAGAGTGTGTGACGCGTCGGCCCCACAGTCGGCACCGAGATGGCGGGCATCGAGGGACGAGGTCTGCCGTGTCTGCACCCGATCGCCGTGCGAGCACCGTGTTCCGGGACGCCCGGCGAGCCCTGGAGGACGCCGTCGCGGACGGGCGCGGTCATTGCCTCGGGCTCGAAACGCTCGCGCCCCAGGAGTCCTGGGACGTGCTGGTCGCCGAAGGCTACGGGCGCGCCCTACTGACCGGTGCCCTCGCCGGGGCGCTCGGCGGGCTGCTGCGGCACGGCGTGACCGTCGCCGACGTGCTGAGCTGTCCTGAGGTCCCTCTCGGGGTCGAGCTGGGGCCGCGATCCCTCCGGCTCGTCATGGGGTGGCTCGCGGACGGCGTGGCCGAGATGGACGACGCCGTCGTGTCGCGGACGATGGTGGCGGGCGTCGCCGACGACCTCATCGGCGCCTCCGACGCGGCCCTGTCCGCCGGCGACGCGCACCGGGTGGCTGTGCTGGTCTTCGCGATGGCGGCGGTCGGCACCCACGCCGTCTGGCGTGCGGCGTGACGCGCGCTGTCAGCGCCGAGGGGCGAAGGTGCGGGGTACGGAGGTTTCGACCCGCCCGCGGATGAAGACCATCAGCACGAGGCCCACGACGACCACGACGATGTTCCCCAGAGCCGCGAGCGCCGTCAGCCCACCCTCGGCGGGGTGCAGCGTCTGAAGGAAGATGCTCGGGTCGGTGCTGGCGTGGAGGAGGATCGGGGCCACGATGGTCCGGGTGACGCGGAGCGCGAGGTACATGCAGATGCCGAAGGCGAAGGTGTAGACGAGCTGGAAGAGGGTCGGGAGCAGATCCTGGCCGGTCAGGAGGTTGCCCGCGTGCAGCCCGGCGAAGATCGCGGCGGAGATCACCGCGACGACGAGCTCGCGCGCCCCCGCGTCCCGCATCATCTTCACGACGAGGCCGCGCGTGAGGACCTCCTCCGCGAAGCCGATGGCGAGGCCGGCGAGCAACCAGGTCGCCACGACATCCACCCCGACGCTGCCGTCCTCGATCGTGAGGAAGCGGAGGACGTTGAACAGCAGGACGGCGACGATCGCGATCCACATCCATCCCGCTCCCCGGATCGGCTGGCGCCCGAACACGGGGCGCCACCACCCGACCGAGGCGATGAACCCGACGAGCAGGAGACCCCCGACGAGGATCGGCAGGACGTCGTAGACGAGGACGCCGGCCGCACTCGCCGGGTCGTCCACCTGCGCGGCCAGCGGGAGGAAGGCCAGCGAGAGCAGCTGATAGAGCCCGTAGTACACGGCGGCGAGCAGGAGGGCGCGCCACCAGCCTCCGCGATCCCAGAAGCGCTGCCAGGCGGAACGGTGCGGTGCGGCGTCGGTCATGGGTGCTCCTCGGTGGGGGGAAGGGGCGGACGGCTCAAGTCTGGTGGTTCCGTGCCGGACCCGACGAAAGCGCCTGACGACACGCCGTGTCAACCCCCTCGGCCCCGGGAGGCCGCCCGCCCAGACTGGCCGTCCGGATCCCCAACGTCAGGAGGCGCCATGTCCGACACGTCGAACAGCCAGGACAACCAGGAGGAGATCGAGGCCATCGGCGTCGACCCCGACTTCGTCACCACCGACCACGACCCCGAGCCCGACGAGCTTCCGGCGACGGGCGGCGGGGAGGACGACGACGTCGACGTCGCCGACCTCCCCTAGCGCGGGCTACTTGCCTGTGGGCGCCGAGCCGTTCTCTCCCGGCTCGGCGTCCGCGCGTGCGGCGTCGACCCGCCCTCCGGCGCGGAGCTCCGCCTCCAGACGCTCGGCCTCCTCGCCGCTGATCGCCTCACCGCGGGCCACGAGACCGGCCTGATCCGACAGCGGGATCTGCTTGAGGAACAGCGACAGGATGAGCGCGAGTGCGATGAAGGGCACGAGGTACCAGAACACCGGGGCGAGCGCGTCCGCGTACGCCGTGACGATGCCGTCGCGCACCTCGTCCGGGAGGCTGTTCAGCGTGGCGGGGTCGATCGTGGACGCGGCCTCGGATGCGGCCTCGGGCGACGCTCCGGCGCCGGCGAACACGCCGAGGAGGTTCTCGGTCAGCCGCGTGGTGAAGATCGTGCCGAACACCGCGGTCCCCAGCGAGGCGCCCACCTCGCGGAAGTAGTTGTTCGTGCTGGTGGCGGTGCCGATCTCGCCCGCCGGGACGGCGTTCTGCACGACGAGCACGACGACCTGCATGATGAGGCCGAGCCCGGCGCCGAAGACGAACAGGAACGCGCAGATCAGCCAGATCGGCGTCTCCGCCGACAGGGTGGTCATGGCGACCATCGCGATGCCGGTGATGATGGTGCCGAGGATCGGGTAGATCTTGTACTTCCCGGTCTTCGAGATCGCGATGCCGGAGAAGATCGAGGTCCCCATGAGGCCCACCATCATGGGGATCATCAGCAGCCCGGACGCGGCGGCGGACGTGCCGGAGGACATCTGCAGGAACGTCGGGACGAAGCCGATCGCGGCGAACATGCCGATGCCGAGGACGAGGCCGATGGCGGTCGCGTTCACGAAGATCGGATTGCGGAAGAGGCTGAGCGGGATGATCGGGTCCTGCACCCGGGACTCGGTGATGACGAACGCCGTCGCCGACACCACGAGCCCGGCGCCCCAGGCCCAGGTCGCCAGGGAATCCCAGCCGAACGCGGCGTCGCCGCCGAAGTCGGTGAAGAAGATGAGGCAGGTCGTGGCGGCGGACAGGAAGAGCACGCCGAGGATGTCGATCGGCTTCTCCGCCTTCTTGCTGGGGAGCTTCAGGGCCACGAGGGCGATGAGGAACGCGGCGATGCCGACCGGGATATTGATGTAGAACGCCCACTGCCAGGTCATGTGATCGACGAAGAAGCCGCCGAGGAGCGGTCCGGCGACGGCGGAGAGGCCGAACACCGCACCGAGCGGACCCATGTACTTACCGCGCTCGTTGGCGGGCACGATGTCGGCGATGATCGCCTGCGAGAGGATCATGAGGCCGCCGCCGCCGAGACCCTGGAGAGCGCGGAACACCACGAACATCCAGAAGTCCGACGCGAACGCGCAGCCGACCGAGGCGAGCGTGAACAGCGCGATGGCGACGAGGAACAACGACCGCCGGCCCAGCACGTCGCCGAATTTGCCGTAGATGGGCATGACGATGGTGGTGGCGAGCAGGTAGGCCGTGGTGATCCAGACCTGATGGTCGACGCCGCCGAGCTGGCCGACGATGGTCGGCATCGCGGTCGACACGATGGTCTGGTCGAGGCTCGCGAGCAGCATGCCCGCGATCAGGGCGCTGAAGATGATCCAGATGCGGCGCTTCGTGAGGAGGAAGGGCGCATCCGCGGTGGCGGTGGCGGACATCAGTGGTCTTTCTGTGCAGGGGTGTAGAGGTCGCGCGCGAGGCGCAGCCGGCGGGTGATGAGGTCGGCGAACGGCTCGGTGGAGTGATGGTGCAGCAGCTGCTCCATGCACAACCGCACGAGCGCGCCGACGGAGTGGACGAGTACCTCGGCGCGCAGCTCCGCGTCCGGCTCCGTGTCGAGGCGGCGGGCGACGAGGGCGATGTCGCGGCGCTCGTGCTTCTCCTGCTGCTCGAAGGCGGCCCGCAGCAGCCGCGGCTCCTGCTCGATGACGGCGAACAGCTCCGCGGCGTGCTCGATCGGATCGAAGAGGGCGAAGCGCTCGACGGTGAGCTGCACGAAGTCGTCCAGGAGATCGCCCTCGCGGTCGAGGAAGGCCGCTTCGAGCTCCTCCTGGCGGGAGTCGATGACGGCGAAGCCGAAGACGGCGTTCTCCTTGCTCTCGAAGTAGTTGAAGAACGTGCGCCGGGAGACCCCGGCGTCGGCGCACAGCTCCTCGACGGTGAAGCCGGCGAAGCCTCGCTCGGTGGTCAAGCGGCGCGCGGCCTCGGTGAGCGCGCGCGTGGTTCGACGCTTGCGCTGCTCCCGCGTAGATTCTGCACTGTTCTCCATAAAGTGCAACTTTGCACTCTGAACCTTAGAGTGCACTGAGAGTCGCCGCCGAGAGGCGAGACGAAGTTCATTCGGAGAAGTTTGTGACATTCTGTGCTCCCCGACCGTCTTAGTGGTGTCGTGAGAACACGGCCCGCGCGGGAACCGCGTGGTCACACGGATGAAGGAGCTCGAGATGGCGAACGTGACTGGGGGCACCCAGCCCAAGGCTCAGGTCGTTCCGGCCTCGCAGGGGGCGGCGGGGAAGACCACGATCGAGGACGCGGTGGTCGCGAAGATCGCCGGCATCGCGGCGCGAGAGGTGGACGGGGTCTACGCACTCGGTGGCGGTGCCGCACGCATGATGGGCGCCATTCGCGACGCCCTCAACACGACCGACCTCGCGCAGGGGATCAGCGTCGAGGTGGGCGAGACGCAGGTGGCCGTCGACGTGACGATCGTGGCGGAGTACCCCGTGTCCCTGCAGAAGGTGGCCGACCAGGTGCGGGCCGCGATCCACCGGGCCATGGTGGAGCTGGTGGGCATGGAGGTCGCCGAGGTGAACGTGACCGTCAACGACGTGCACATCCCGTCCGAGGACGACGACGAGGCTCCGGAGGCGCGAGTCCAGTGAACGCCTCGGTGATCGGCGGAGCTGCGGCGACGGTGCTCGCGCTGACCTGGATCGTCTGGGGGTTCTGGGCGTTCCTGCTCGTCACCCTCGCGATGCTCGTCGGCGCGGTCGCCGGCCGCATCGTCGACGGTCGCCTGGACGTGCGGGCGCTCGCCGACGTGGTGCGCGGGCGGCGATCGTCCTCATGAGCGTCGCAGTGACGGACGGGCCGACGACCGTGGCGGGGGCCACGGTCGTCGAGGCCCGGGCGCTGCACCGCCTCGCGGTCGGAATCGTCCGGGACGTCGTGCGGGTCGGCGCCGGAGACGTGAGCGTGCAGCTCGCGGACCGCCGCGGCGACCTGCGCGTGTCCGTGGAGGTTCCGGTCGTGCGCGGGCCCCGCGGCGCCGACACCGTGGGCGCACGGGCGGACGCCGTCCGCGACGCCGTGGTGGGCGGTATGCGGGATCTCGCGGCGCGCCGCGTGGGAGCGGTGGACGTGCGTTTCACCGGAGTTCGACGTGAGGACGGGAGGAGAGTGGCATGACGGCGAACACGACGACGTCGCGGCGCCTGCTTCGTCGAGAGGCGAGGGCGACCCGCCGGGGTCCGGCGATCGCGCTCGCGGTCGTCCTCGCGGTGCTCCTCGTCGCTCTGCTGGGCGCGGTGGTCGCCGGGACTCTCGACGCGGGGTTGCGCGCGCAGATCACCGGATGGCTCACGCCCGTCACGGCTTCCGCCGCGGCGCCTGCGGTGATGATCACCACCGGGACCGTGCTCGTGGTCGTGGCGCTGCTCCTCCTCGGACTCGCCGTGCTTCCCGGCCGGCGCGCCCGTCGCACGCGGCTCGCCGCGCGGGCGGCGCTCGTGATCGACGACGGGGTGCTCGCCGACGCCATCGCCGACGGCACCGCGCGCCGGATCGGCGTGCCGCGCGGCCAGATGCGCGTGACCGTGGGACGACGCACGGTGCTGATCCGGGTCACGCCCACGAGCGGGGTCCCGGTGGATGCGGCCGCCGCGCGAGACGCGGCCCTGCGCGTGCTGGACGAGACCGGATTCCGGCTCTCGCCGCGGGTGCAGGTGGCGCGGGATGGAGTGATCGCATGACGTCGGCAGGGACCGTCGCGAACCGGATCGTCCTCCTCGGAGGAGCCGCGATGCTTCTGGGTGGGGGTGTCGTCCTCCTCGCTGCGGGACTGCGGAGCGCGGGGGCGCTTCCGGCCCCTGCCGAGGATGTACTCGTCCAGGCCGACGGCCTCGTGGCGTGGTCGGGGGCATGGGGCCTCGACATCCCCGGCGCGGGCTTCGTGCCGCTGTGGGCGCTCGTCGGGATCGCCGCCGCGGTGCTGCTCGTCGTCCTCCTCCTCGCGTTCCTTGTCACCCGCAGGCCGCGGCCGGAGCGCACCCTTCTCCGGCTCGTCGGCGATGGCGGCATCACCGCCGTCGACCGGAATGTGGCGGAGCAGCTGCTGGCAACCCCGCTCGCCGACCGAGCGGACGTGCTGGCCGCCCGGGTGATGAGCCGGAAGGTCGGCCGCGAGATCGCTCTCGGCCTCGTGGTGACTCCGCGCCCCGGCGCGGCCCTGGGCCACGTGCTCGCCGCCGCCGACGCCGTCGTGCAGGAGTGGGACGCCGTCACCGGGACGCGGATGCCGGTCGTCGTACACATCGCCGACCGCGGCTGGCGGGAGCTCTTCCGCTCCCGGCAGCGGATGCGCCGTTCGCTCGCGGACACACAGACGACGGCACCGCACGAGCGGAACGCCACACGGACATCGACCCCGACCGTCGGGGTCGTGTGAGGAAAGGAGGCGCTATGAGCGCGGAGGACAAGATCAAGGCCGCAGCCGAGAAGGTCGCAGGCAAGGCCAAGGAGGTCGTCGGCGAGGTCACGAACAACGACAAGCTCGTCGCCGAGGGCAAGGCCGAGCAGGCCAAGGGCGACGTCAGGAACGCGGCCGAGGATGTCAAGGACACGTTCACCAAGTGACGGAAGGGGAGGAGACGCCCGGAGGGGCGTCTCCTCCGCCCGCGCGCGTCGGGTCGCCTCGATCCGATCCGGCGCGGGCTCCGAACGCCTGGGGAACCGTGAACGAGGGGTGGGGGAATGGCAGCCGATCGCTGGGGCGAGGCGCTGGAGCACGCCGGGGACCGTATCGTCGCCGGTCGTGCGATGGACGGCGACGTCGCCGCGTTCGCGGTGCTCGTGCGCAGGTACACGCCGATGATGAGGGCCTACACACAGCGGATGCTCAACGCGTCGGCGGAGGTCGACGACATCGTGCAGGACGCGTTCGTGACGGCATGGCAGCGGTTCGGTGAGCTGGAGGACCCCGCGAAGGTCAAGAGCTGGCTCATGCGGATCGTGAGTCGCAAGGCGGTGGATCGGCTGCGCCTGACGCGGCCCGCCCTCGATGTGGACGAGCTCGATCGTCCGGCACCGCCGCAGACCAGGCCGGACGCGGTCATCGAGGCGAGAGCGGGCGTGGCGGCCCTCGGCGCGGCTCTGCGCGAACTCCCGGAGGCCCAGCGCGAGTGCTGGGTGCTGCGGGAGCTGGGCGGCTACAGCTACGAGGAGATCGCCGAGGAGCTCGGCATCCCCGTCAGCACGGTGCGCGGACTGCTGTCCCGCGCGCGACGGTTCCTGATCACACGGATGGAGGCGTGGCGATGACCGATCACCACGAGGACGACCCGCTGCGCCGCCTCGGCCTGGAGCCCGCCGATCTGGACGGGCACACCATCGAGAAGCTCGGTGACTACCTGGACGCGGGACGAACTCCGAGGAACCCTGCGATCGAGGAGTCTCCGGGGTGCCAGCTCGCCCTCGACGCCCTGGAGAGACTGCGGGGTCTCGGCACCGCGCTGATGGACGAGGAGGCCGCGTCCGCACCGCCCGTGGACGAGAGGTGGGTGGACCGGATCCTCAGCGGCATCGCCATGGACGCTCAGGCGGGACGCCGCATCCCCTTCGCCTCCGACGATCCGGACGTGGACCTGGCCATCACGGAAGGCGCCGTGCGCGGACTGGTCCGTGCCGCGGAGGAAGCCGTGCCCGGCGTGCTGGTCGGCCGGTGCCGGCTGGACGGCGACGTCACCGAGCCCGGAGCGCCCGTGCGCGTGGCGATCGATGTGAGCGTGCGCCTCGGCGACCCGCTCCGCCGCGTCGCCGACCGCCTGCGCGCGGAGGTGGAGGACCGGCTGCGTCGTCATACCGACCTGCGGGTCGCGGCGATCGATGTCGCGATCACCGACGTCAGGGAGGGGGCATGATGACCGGCACCGAGCTGTCGAAGGAGGAGCGCGCGGGTCTCGCGCTCCGGATCGAGGCGGCGCTGCGCGCCTGCTCCGGGGTGCGCGGCGTGTACCGATCGGGCTCCCTCGTCTCCAACCTCCTGCGTGCGGGCGCGTCGGCGTGGGGGAACGAGCGCGGAGCCGAACCGATCGTGTCCGTCGCCGCCGGAGCGGAGGGCGTGGCGGTGGAGGCGGCGATCGGCGTCGACGGGCGGGTTCGCAGTGTCGCGACACTGCGGCACGCTCGTGACGCCGTGGACGCGGTGCTGCGTGCGGAGGGCCTGCGCCGTGGCAGCATCACGCTGACCGTCGCCTACGTGCAGAGCGCCGTGGAGCCGGCGCCGGGGGAGCGCCGCCGCCCGTGACGGGGGCCGGCGGCGCTCCTCGCGTCACACCAGCGCGCGGAGGCCCTCGACGAGCGGCGTCGTCGGGCGGCCGATGAGGCGGCGGAGGGTGCCGTCGGTGTCCGCGAGGGCGCCATCGCGGATGCCGGCGTCGAGGGCGACGACGAACCCGGCGGTGCCCTCATCGAGACCGGCCGCTCGGAGCGCCGCGAGCTGCTCGTCCGCCGACAGCGGGACGAACACGACCTCGCGGCCCGTCACCTCGGTCATCGCGGCGGCGAGGTCGGCGTAGGTCCATGCGACGTCCCCGCCGAGCTCGTAGACCGCACCGAGGTGTCCGTCCTCGGTGGCGACGACGGCGGCGGCCTCGGCGTAGTCCTTCCGGCTGGCGGAGGCGACGCGGCCCTCTCCGGTGCCGGCGCTGAGGGTGCCGGTCTCCGCTGCACGAGCGAGGTCGGCGGCGTAGTTCTCGGTGTACCAGTTGTTGCGGAGGATCACCGCGGGAAGACCTGCGGCCGCGATGAGCTCCTCGGTGGCCTTGTGCTCGGGAGCCAGGACGAGCGAGCTCGTGGTGGCCTTCGGAGCGCTCGTGTAGACGAACTTCGACACCCCGGCATCCTTTGCGGCGTCGATGACGGCCTGATGCTGCGCGACGCGCTGGCCCACCTCCGAGCCGGAGACCAGCACGACGGTGTCCACGCCGTCGAGCGCCGCCGCGACCGACGCCGGGTCGGTGTAGTCGAGACGGACGACGGGCACGCCGAGGTCGGCGCCCTTGGCGATGTCGCGCGCACCGGCGCGGATCGCCTGCGGGTCGGCGACGCGCTCGAGCAGGGCGGCGACGATGAGGCGGCCGAGGTGACCGGTCGAACCGGTGACGAGGATGGTCATGGGAGTCCTTTCGTAGCTGACTCCCCGGACAACCCTCGCGCCCGTGCCGCGCATTCCTTCCGGTGGGTACCCACTTTTCGGTAAGGTACCAACATGACGGTGAGTTTTGCGCAGATCCGCGATTCGCAGCCTGCTCTCTTCGACCAGGGATGCGGCACGCGCGTCATCCTCGACCACATCATGAGCAAGTGGGGTGTGCTCGTGCTCTCCTGCCTCTCCGACGGCACGCGGCGCTGGGGTGAGCTGCGTCGGGAGGTGGACGGCATCAGCGAGAAGATGCTCGCCTCGACCCTGCGGACCCTCACCGACGACGGCCTGGTGCACCGGGAGTCGCTGCCGACCGTGCCCCCGCACGTCGAGTACAGCCTCACGCCGCTCGGGCGTGACCTCATGGCGCGGATGCTTCCTCTGATGGAGTGGGTCGCGGCGCACGCCGACGGGATGCTCGGTCGCGACTGACCCACGGAATCCTTCGCGTATCTGAACGCGGCGCATGGATTCCGTTGCAGAAACAAAAGGATTGACGGGATACCGCGGCGCGCCGTACTGTTCAGGACATGGCAACGACGCCCATCCACCTCGAACGTCCCGACGGCAAGGGCCTGGCCGCAGGCACCCTCGGCCTGTGGGGCTCCACTGTCATCGGGCTCGCCTCCACGGCCCCCGTCTACTCGCTCGTCGCGACGCTCGGCTTCGTCGTGCTCGCCGTCGGCGCGCAGGCGCCGATCGCCTTCATCATCGCCTTCGTGCCGATGCTCCTGATCGCCTTCGCCTATCGCGAGCTCAACAACGCCGTCCCCGACTGCGGCACCACGTTCACCTGGGGCACCAAGGCCTTCGGGCCGTGGGTGGGCTGGATGGGCGGCTGGGGCGTCGCGGTCGCCGGTATGGTCGTGCTCGCGAACCTCGCCCAGATCGCCTCCGTGTACTTCTGGTCGCTGATCGGGCAGGACCTCGAGAACAACGACTGGCGCATCGTCGTCGTGGCGGTGCTCTTCATCGCGGCCATGACCTGGGTGAGCTGGCGCGGGGTCGAGATCGGCGAGCGCATCCAGAACGTGCTCCTCGCGATCCAGTACCTCGCGCTGGCGATCTTCATCGTGGCCGCCCTCTGGCAGTTCTTCACGGGCGACGCCCCCGACGCCACCCCGTTCTCGTGGGAGTGGCTGAACCCGTTCGGCTTCACCGACTGGTCGGGCTTCACGGAGGCGATCCTCCTCGCGCTCTTCATCTACTGGGGATGGGACACCTGCCTCGCCCTCAACGAGGAGACGAAGGATCCGAAGCGCATCCCCGGCCGGGCCGCGGTGCTCACCTGCGTCATCCTGCTGGTGACGTACGTCGCGGTGACGATCGCCGCGATGATGTACGCCGGACTCGGCGAGGACGGCACGGGCCTCGGCAACGAGGCCAACGCCGACGACTTCTTCCTGGCCATCAAGGATGGGCTGCTCGGTCCGTTCGGCTGGGTGCTCGTGGTCGCGGTCATCATCTCGGCGATCTCGTCCACCCAGACGACCATCCTCCCGACCGCCCGCGGCACGCTCGCGATGGGCGTGTACCGGGCGCTCCCGGCGAAGTTCAAGGACGTGCACCCGGTCTACAAGACGCCGTCGTTCTCGACCATCGTCATGGGCGTGGTGGCTTCCCTCTACTACGTCGGCATGACCCTGATCAGCGACAACATCCTGCAGGACTCGATCCTCTCGCTGGGCCTCGCGATCGCGTTCTACTACGCCATCACCGGGTTCGCCTGCGTCTGGTACTTCCGCGCCGACCTGCGCCGCTCGACCCGCGACCTGTTCTTCAAGGGCATCTTCCCGCTGCTCGGAGCGCTGCTGCTGACCGGCGCGTTCGTGCAGTCGGCGATCGACATGTGGGACGTCGACTACGGCTACACCGTGCTCTTCGGCATCGGCGGCACGTTCGTGATCGGCATCGGGTCGCTCGCGATCGGCCTCGTCCTGATGTTCCTCTGGTACCTGTTCCCGCGGTCGAAGCGGTTCTTCCGGGGCGAGAGCCTGAACCGGGAGACCGAGGTGATGGTGCCGGAGGAGCCGGGCGCGATGATCCGCTCGGTCGACGGCGGCATCTGAGGCGCAGGGTGCGCGCGCGGCTGTCCTAGGCTGGCCTCGTGCGCATCCGGCTCGACATCGCCTACGACGGCACCCATTTCCGCGGGTGGGCCACGCAGCCCGCACTCCGCACGGTCCAGGGGACGCTGGAGGCGGCGCTCGCCCGGATCGTCGGCTCCGAGGTGCGGTTCGTCGTCGCCGGGCGGACGGACGCCGGCGTGCACGCGAGCGGACAGGTCGCGCACGTGGATCTCGACGAGGCGCAGTGGGCGCGGATCCAGGCGCGTCACGGCCGTGCAGCGCAGGACCCGGCGGGCAGCATCGCCGCGCGGATGCGTGGTGTGCTCGGCGCCTACCCCGACGTGACGGTCGTGCGCTCCTCCCTCGCCCCCGAGGGCTTCGATGCGCGCTTCTCCGCGGTCTGGCGACGCTATCGCTACCGGCTCGCCGACGACCTGGCCGGCTACGACCCGCTGCGACGGCTCGACACCACCACCATCCGGGGCCGGTTGGACGCGGAGGCCATGGACGCCGCCTCCCGGACCCTCATCGGCCTGCACGACTTCGCCGCCTACTGCAAGCCGCGCGAGGAGGCCACCACCATCCGGACGCTGCTCGACTACCGGTGGCAGCGGGATGCGGAGGGCGTGCTCGTGGCCGAGGTGAAGGCGGACGCGTTCTGCCACAGCATGGTGCGGGCGCTGGTCGGCGCCTGCGCGGCGGTGGGGGAGGGGCGACTCGATGTGGACGACCTCGTCGTGCTCCGCGACGCGTTGACGCGGACGAGCGAGTTCAAGGTCCTCGCCGCGCGCGGTCTCACGCTCACCGAGGTCGGGTATCCGGCCGACGAGCTGCTGGCGGCCAGGGCCGCGCAGACCAGGGCCCGACGCGACCGCGAGAGCGACTGATCGCCGGGATCGGGAGCCGGGGCACAGATGGGGCGGGTAGCGTGGGGACGATCATGAAGGTCATCTCCTACAACCTGCGCAAGCACCGCGCCGCCGGCGAGCTCGCGGCGCTCGTCGATGAGCATGATCCCGACATCCTCTGCCTCCAGGAGTGCGACGTCCCGGAGCTTCCGGATCGGATCGGCGGCCTCGTCCTGGCGGATGCGACGCAGGGCAACCGCCTCGGCCTCGCCCTCTTCTACCGGGAGAGCACCTATCGGCTGCAGGGCATCCGCACCCTCGGCCTGAAGAAGTCGCTGCACGACCGGATCGCGAAACCGGCGCACGAGCGCGTCCTCGGCGCCCGCCTGCGTGACATCGACGACGGCGGAGAGTTCATCGTGGCGTCCTTCCACGCCGCGCCCCTGACGGCGTTGAACTCACTCCGCCGGCACCAGATCCGCGCCGCGCTCGCCGAGCTCGCGACGCTGGGCGAGGGGCTGCCGCAGCTCATGGTGGGGGACTACAACTACCCCGTGTTCAAGGAGAACCTCGGGCAGGCGGTCCGCGACCAGGGCTACGCCCTGTCCCTCAGCGATGACCACACGTACACCCGCTACCGGGTCTTCCGTGGGCACTACGACTTCGCGACCTCGTCCGGCTTCGAGATCGAGCGCATCACCACGCTCCCGCAGCGTTCCAGCGATCACCGCCCGATCCTCGTGACCGTCCGCCCGAACTGACGCCGCCGGTCCGAGCCGGTTTGGGAATGCCGTTCCGGTGGCGTATGCTGACTCTTTGGTGCCCTTCCCTGCCTGCGGGGAAGATGCACATCCGAACGTGAGCCCTCCACTGGCGTGTTCCTCCCCGTCGGGAAGAACCACCCCGGAGTGGGATTCACGAACACCTCCGTTCGACAAGAAAGCAGCACTATCGTGACGCGCACTTACACCCCCAAGGCTGGCGAAGTCCAGCGCGACTGGGTCGTCATCGACGCCACCGACGTCGTTCTCGGCCGTCTGGCTTCGCACGCGGCGACGCTCCTGCGTGGCAAGCACAAGCCGACCTTCGCCAACCACATCGACTCGGGTGACTTCGTCATCATCGTGAACGCCGACAAGGTCGCGCTCACCGGTCAGAAGCTCCAGAAGAAGATGGCGTACCGCCACTCCGGCTACCCGGGTGGCCTCAAGGCCGTCAGCTACGCCGAGCTCCTCGAGAAGAACCCGGTCCGCGCCGTGGAGAAGGCCATCCGTGGCATGCTCCCGAAGAACAGCCTGGGCCGCCAGCAGCTGTCGAAGCTGAAGGTGTACGCCGGTGCCGAGCACCCGCACGCCGCGCAGCAGCCCCAGCCGTACACCCTCGACCAGGTCGCCCAGTAAGCGCCGTACAGACTAAGGACATACTCGTGGCTGACATCCAGGACTCCACCGAAAACCTCCAGAACTTCTCGACGTCGACCCCGGAGACCGACGCGGTCGAGGCGGCTCCCCGCCCCGTGCTGAGCGTCCCCGGCGCCGCTGTCGGCCGTCGCAAGCAGGCCATCGCCCGCGTGCGTCTGGTTCCCGGCTCGGGCACCATCACGGTCAACGGCCGTACGCTCGAGGACTACTTCCCGAACAAGCTGCACCAGCAGCTCATCAACGACCCGTTCACCGCGCTGAACCTCGCCGGTGCCTACGACGTGATCGCCCGCATCTCGGGTGGTGGCGACTCCGGCCAGGCCGGCGCCCTGCGTCTCGGCATCGCGCGTGCCCTCAACGGCATCGACGCGGAGAACAACCGTCCGACCCTGAAGAAGGCCGGCTTCCTCTCGCGCGACGCTCGCGTCAAGGAGCGCAAGAAGGCCGGACTCAAGAAGGCCCGTAAGGCGCCTCAGTACTCGAAGCGTTAAGGTCCACTGCTCCGATGCCGATCTTTGGCACGGACGGCGTGCGAGGACTCGCCAATGGCATCCTCACCGCCGACCTGGCGCTCACCCTGGCCCAGGCGACTGCTGTCGTCCTGGGCCAGGGCCGTACGGCGGAGGCTCGCAAGGCCGAAGGCAAGCGACTCACCGCCGTCGTCGCCCGTGACCCGCGGGTCTCCGGGCACTTCCTGACCGCTGCCGTCGCCGCGGGCCTTGCCTCCTCGGGCGTCGATGTCCTCGAGGCAGGGGTCATCCCCACGCCCGCTCTGGCATTCCTCGTCGCGGATCGCGATGCGGACTTCGGCGTGATGATCTCGGCATCGCACAACGCGGCGCCCGACAACGGGATCAAGATCTTCGCCCGCGGCGGACGCAAGCTCCCCGACGTGGTAGAGCAGCGCATCGAAGAGGCCATGCACGGCGAGATGCTGCGCCCGACCGGCGCCGGCGTCGGTCGCATCGACCGCTTCTCCGACGCGGAGGACCGCTACGTCGTCCATCTGCTCGGCTCGCTGCCGCACCGTCTCGAGGGCGTCCACGTCGTGCTCGACTGCGCCCATGGTGCCGCCTCCGGAGTCTCTCCCGAGACGTTCCGCGACGCCGGCGCGGAGGTCACCGTGATCGGTGCCGACCCCGACGGGTGGAACATCAACGACGGCGTCGGCTCCACGCACCTCGACAACCTCGCCGAAGCCGTCGTCCGGCTCGGCGCCGATGTGGGCATCGCGCACGACGGCGACGCTGATCGCTGTCTCGCGGTCGACGCGCAGGGCAACGTCGTGGACGGCGATCAGATCATGGCGATCCTGGCCCTGTCGATGAAGGAGCGCGGACGCCTCACCGACGACACGCTCGTCGCGACGGTCATGAGCAACCTCGGTCTGCACGTCGCGATGCGCGAGCACGGCATCACGGTGCGCCAGACCGCCGTCGGCGACCGTTACGTGCTCGAGGACATGAACGAGGGCGGGTACGCGCTCGGCGGCGAGCAGTCCGGCCACGTCATCATGAGCGAGTACGCGACCACGGGCGACGGCCTGCTCACCGGACTCCACCTCGTGGCCGAGATGGCGCGGCAGGGCAAGTCCCTCGCCGAGCTCGCCTCGGTCATGACGGTCTACCCGCAGCTGCTGATCAACGTCCGCGACGTCGACAAGGATCGCGTCGCCGACGACGAGGTCGTGCAGCAGGCCGTCCGCGACGTGGAGGCCGAACTGGGCGACACCGGGCGCGTGCTGCTGCGCAAGTCCGGGACCGAGCCGCTCGTGCGCGTCATGGTCGAAGCCGCCGACTCCGAGTCGGCCCGCACCTACGCCGAACGTCTCGCGGCGGTCGTGCAGGAGCGCCTCGCGCTCTGAGCCCGTCGTCTCCGAACCGGTCGGTCGCCTCGGCGGCCGGCCGGTTCGTCGTCTCCGGGCCGGGGCGGTCAGCCGCCGAGCTGTTCGATGTACCGCAGCAGCACGCCTTCGCGCAGCGCCCACGGCGACACCTCCAGCTCCTCCACATCCAGCGCGCTCATGGCGGCATGCAGCGACACCGCCGCCGCCACGATCTGGAAGGTCCGGTCGGGCGTGATCCCCGGGAGCTCCTGCCGTGCCGAGGCGGGGAGGCGCGCGAGACGCGGGATCCACGACCCGAGGGCGTCGCGGGGGAGCAGCATCCGCTCGATGCCCGACCAGCCGGGGACGGGGTAGCCGACGAGCCGGGCCAGTGAGCGGATCGCCTTGGAGGAGCCCACGACGTGGCCCGGACGGGGGAGGCTGCGGAACCGCGAGGTGACCCCGTCGAGCGTCGTCAGGGCGTGCGCCCGGAGGCGCTCCACGTCGTCCTCACCCGGAGGGTCCTGCGGAAGGAACTGCACGGTCATGCGCCCGGCTCCGAGGGGGACGGACGCGGCGACGTCCGGCACCTCCTCGGCACCGGCGGCGATCTCCAGGGAGCCACCGCCGATGTCGAGGAGCAGCAGCTGGCCGGCAGACCACCCGAACCAGCGCCGCACGGCGAGAAACGTGAGCGCGGCCTCGGTCTCCCCGTCGAGCACCTGGAGCGGCTGGCCGAGGACGGCCTCGATGCGGGCGATGACCTCAGCCCCGTTGCGGGCATCGCGGACGGCGCTCGTGGCCGTGGCGAGGAGCGCGTCCACGCGTTCCTCCTCCGCCACCCGGCGCGCCTGCGCGACGGCCGCTTCCAGGGCCTGCACGCCCTGCTCCGCGATCGCCCCGTCCGGTGTGAGGTAGCGCATGAGGCGCAGCACGGTCCGGTCGCTCGTGGTGGCGAGTGGTCGTCCGCCCGGCCGCACATCGGCGGCGAGCATGTGGACGGTGTTGGATCCGATGTCGAGGACTCCCAGGCGCACGGGATGAGGATACTCGCGCGCGGTTACGATGGACGACGTGACCACCGCCGACCCCACGCTGCCGCTGTCGCCGTACCGGGAGATCGGGCGCGCGGAATGGGCGCGTCTCGCCGCCGGACTCGACCAGCCCCTGACCGAGACCGAGGTCGTGGAGCTACGAGGTATCGGCGACCGCCTCGACCTCACCGAGGTCCGCGAGGTCTACCTCCCGCTGAGCCGATTGCTGAGCCTGTACGCGAGCGCGACGAAGCAGCTCGGTGCGGCCACCTCGTCGTTCCTCCAGGAGGACGACACGACCACGCCGTTCGTCGTCGGAGTCGCCGGCTCCGTGGCCGTGGGCAAGTCGACCATCGCCCGGCTCCTCCGCGAGCTCATGAGCCGATGGCCGGGGACGCCGCGGGTGGAGCTGGTGACGACGGACGGCTTCCTCTACCCGAATGCCGAGCTCGAGCGTCGCGGTCTCATGGATCGCAAGGGCTTCCCGGAGTCGTACGACCGCCGGGCGCTGATCGAGTTCCTCACGGAGGTCAAGAGCGGAGCCCCTGAGGTGCGGGCGCCGTTCTACTCCCACATGCGCTACGACATCGTCCCCGACGCGCACGTCGTGGTGCGCCGCCCCGATGTCGTCATCGTCGAAGGGCTCAACGTCCTGCAGCCCCCGCCGGCCCCGAACGACGTCGCGGTCAGCGACCTCTTCGACTTCTCGATCTTCGTGGACGCCGACACCGCGCACATCGAGAAGTGGTACGTCGACCGGTTCCTCGCTTTGCGGCAGGGAGCCTTCAGCAACCCGTCGTCCTACTTCAACGTGTTCGCGCACCTCACCGACGAGGAGGCGATCACGACCGCACTGGGATATTGGAACGAGATCAACATGCCGAACCTCGTCGAGAACGTGATGCCCACCCGGCACCGCGCGCGGCTGGTCCTGCGGAAGGGCGCGGATCACGACGTGGAGAGCGTGCTCCTGCGGAAGCTCTGAGCCCCTCCTGCAGCCCTCTATTGTTCGGACGACTCGCAAAAAATCCCGCTTACCCTTATCCCCATGTGTGGAATCGTCGGATACGTGGGCCCGCGGCCCAGCCAGGACATCCTTCTCGCCGGCCTCGCCCGGCTCGAGTACCGCGGCTATGACTCCGCGGGCATCGCCGTGATCGATGGCGAGGGAATGCTGGGCATGCGCAAGAAGGCGGGCAAGCTCGCCATGCTGCGCGACTCGCTCGGTGATGCGCCCCTCGCCGACGGCACGACCGGCATCGGGCACACGCGGTGGGCGACGCACGGCGGCCCGACCGACGTCAACGCGCACCCCCACCTCGCCGACGACGACAAGCTCGCGGTGATCCACAACGGCATCATCGAGAACTTCGCGGCTCTGCGCGACGAGCTCCTCGCCGACGGTGTCTCCTTCCGCAGCGAGACGGACACCGAGGTGGCTGCGGCGCTCCTCGGCCGCGAGTACGCCGGCAACGGGGGCGACCTCGCCCTCGCGTTCCGTGCTGTCGTCAACCGCCTGGAGGGCGCCTTCACCCTCCTCGCGATGCACCAGGACCACCCCGGACTCGTCGTCGGCGCTCGCCGCAACTCGCCGCTCGTGATCGGTCTGGGTGAGGGTGAGAACTTCCTCGGTTCCGACGTCGCCGCCTTCGTCGAGCACACCCGCAAGGCCCTTGCGATCGGTCAGGATCAGATCGTGTCGATCACCCCCGACGCGGTGACCGTGACCGACTTCGCCGGCACCCCCGTCACCGCCGAGCCGTTCGACGTGTCGTGGGACGCCGCCGCCGCCGAGAAGGGCGGATGGTCGAGCTTCATGGCCAAGGAGGTCGCCGAGCAGCCGGAGGCCGTCGCCAACACGATCCGCGGCCGCATCCGCGACGGCCAGGTCGTGATCCCGGAGCTCGACGGTCTCGACGACCTGTTCGTCGGCATCAACCGCGTCATCATCACCGCGTGCGGCACGGCCTCGTATGCCGCGCTCGTCGGCAAGTACGCGATCGAGCAGTGGGCCCGGGTGGCGGTCGACGTCGAGCTCGCCCATGAGTTCCGCTACCGCGACCCGGTCATCGGCGCCGACACCCTCGTGGTCTCCATCAGCCAGTCCGGCGAGACCATGGACACCCTGATGGCCGTGAAGTACGCCCGCGAGCGCGGCGCCCGCACGCTGTCGGTCTGCAACACGCAGGGCGCGACGATCCCGCGGGAGTCGGACGCCGTCGTCTACACGCACGCCGGGCCCGAGGTCGCCGTCGCCTCGACCAAGGCGTTCTCCGCCCAGATCACGGCCCTGCTGCTGCTCGGCCTGCACATGGGACGGGTCCGCGGTGTGGTGGCCGACGCCTCGACCGATGTCGAGGAGCTCGCCGCGCTGCCGGAGAAGGTCGCCAAGGTGCTGGAGAGCGAGCACGAGCACGTCACCCAGCTCGCCGGCTGGATGGCCGACACCCGTTCGGTGCTGTTCCTCGGCCGTCACGTGGGCTACCCGATCGCCCTCGAGGGCGCGCTGAAGCTCAAGGAGATCTCCTACATCCACGCCGAGGGCTTCGCCGCGGGCGAGCTCAAGCACGGTCCGATCGCGCTGATCGAGCCGGGGCAGCCGGTGTTCGTGCTCGTGCCGTCGCCGCGGCACTCCGCGCTCGTGCACTCCAAGGTCGTCTCCAACATCCAGGAGATCCGCGCCCGCGGTGCCCGCGTGATCGTGGTGGCCGAGGAAGGTGACGCCGCCGTGCTGCCCTTCGCGGACGAGGTCATCCACATCCCGCTCGCCGGCCCCATGTTCGAGCCGCTGCTGGCCGTCGTCCCGCTGCAGATCTTCGCGATGGCGCTGGCGACCGCGAAGGGCCTCGACGTGGACCAGCCGCGGAACCTCGCGAAGTCCGTCACGGTGGAGTGACCGCCGACCCACTCCCTTCTGTTCGCCCCACCCCTCTGAGTACGCACGCAGAGGGGTGGGGCGTTCGTAGCGGGGTGGGTGGGGAAGCCCGAGTAGGCTGAACGCGTGATCATCGGCACCGGCATCGACCTCGTGGACATCCCGAGGTTCGAGCGCACGATGACCCGGACGCCTCGACTGCGGGAGCGGCTGTTCGCCCCGTCGGAACGTGAACTCCGGCTGCCCTCTCTGGCCGCGCGATATGCTGCGAAGGAAGCGCTGATCAAGGCGCTCGGCGGCTCCGACGGGGTGCACTGGACCGAGATCGAGATCGCCTCCGAGCCCTCAGGGAGACCGCATTTCGTCCTGTCCGGATCCACGGCCGCGGTGGTCGAGGCTAGGGGGATCCTGACGCTGCACCTCACCCTCACCCACGATGCCGGCCTCGCCGCCGCGTTCGTCGTCGCCGAAGGAGCCCCGCTGTGACCGTCCCGTTCCGCGAGGCCACGATCGATCTCGATGCGATCGCCGACAACGTGCGGCACTTCCGTCGCCTTACCGGCGTGGAGGTGCTGGCCGTGGTGAAGGCGAACGCGTACGGGCACGGAGCCGCCGCGACCGCCGTGGCCGCGCTCTCCGGCGGTGCGACCCGCCTCGGGGTGGCCGAGATCCCGGAGGCGCTGGAGCTGAGGCGCCAAGGGGTGCACGCGCCGGTGGTGGCGTGGCTGCACGCGCCGGGGGAGCGGTTCCTGGAGGCGGCAGCGGAGGGCGTCGAGATCGGTATCTCGTCGTATGACCAGCTGCAGGCCGTGGCTGCCGCCGCATCCGCGAACCGCCCGGTCGCGGTGCACCTGAAGCTCGAGACGGGGCTGTCGCGCAACGGCATCGCTCCGGACGACTGGGCGACGGTGCTCGCCGAGGCCGCCCGCCTGGAGCGGATCGGAAGGGTCAGGGTCGTGGGGCTCTTCAGTCACCTCTCCAACGCCTCGCCGGCCGACGACCGCGCCGCGCTCGCCCGGTTCGAGGAGGGCGTGGCGCAGGCCGCTGCGCTCGGCGTGCGTCCGGAGATCCGCCACATCGCCGCCACCGCCGCCGCCATCGATCTGCCCGAGACACGACTCGACGCCGTGCGTATCGGCATCGGCACCTACGGCCTCTCGCCCTTCGACGACCGCTCCTCCGCGGAGCTGGGCCTGCGCCCGGCCATGACCCTGCGCGGGGCCGTGGCGGCCGTCCGGCGTGTTCCCGCCGGTACCGGGGTCTCCTACGACTACGTGCATCGCACGGACCGCGCGACCACCCTGGCGCTCGTGCCGCTGGGATATGCCGACGGAGTGCCCCGCAGCGCCTCCGGGAGACTGCCCGTGTCGATCGGCGGGCGCCGCTACACCAACGTGGGCCGGATCGCGATGGATCAGTTCGTCGTGGACGTCGGAGACGCCCCGGTCGCGGTCGGCGACGAGGTCACGCTCTTCGGGGATCCGACTCTCGGCGTGCCATCGGCCGCGGACTGGGCGGAGGCCGCCGGCACCATCGGGTACGAGATCGTCACCCGCATCGGTCACCGGGTGCCGCGGAGGACGACGTGAGCCTGGACCCGGCGTTCCTCGGACGACGCCGGATCGCCACGTCCGAGGAGATGGAGCAGCTCGGGCTGCGCATCGGCGAGCAGCTCGAGCCGGGAGACCTGCTCATCCTCACCGGTCCGCTGGGGGCCGGCAAGACCACTTTCACGCGCGGCCTGGCCGAGGGCCTCGGGGTCCGAGGACCCGTGCAGAGCCCGACGTTCGTGATCGCCCGCACCCATCCATCGCTCGTCGGACGCGCCCCCCTCGTGCACGTGGACGCGTACCGCCTTGGCTCCGCGGCCGAGCTCGACGACCTCGACCTGGACCTGGAGCGGTCGGTCGTGGTCGTGGAGTGGGGTCGCGGCATGGCGGAGGAGCTTGCCGACGCCTGGTGGGACATCGAGATCGAACGACCGGTCGGAGCCGGTGAGGACGATGACGACCTCGATGCTTCGGAGCTGGATGCCGATGCGCCGCGCTTCGTCACGATCGCCCGCGAGGAGCGCGCATGACGGCGGGGGAGCCGCTGGTCGCGGTCATCATCGAAGACGACCCCGGTGTCCGTTCGCTCCTGGATGAGGTGTTCCTCGCCGCGGGCTTCCGAACCGTGCAGGCGGGGTCAGGGCCGGAGGGTCTCGCAGCCGTGGCGGCGCACCATCCGATCATCACCACGCTGGACATCAACCTCCCGGGCATCGACGGCTTCGAGGTCGCGCGGCGCATCCGTCAGGTCAGCGACACGTTCATCATCATGTTGTCCGCCCTGGCCGACGAGTCGGATGTGGTGCTCGGCCTCACCTCCGGCGCCGACGAGTACCTGGTGAAGCCCTTCCGGCCACGCGAGCTGCGGGCGCGGATCGAGGCGCTCCTCCGCCGCAACCGCTCGTCGGCGGTACCCACGGGGACGCCGGAGGTCGCAAGCGCCCCGTCGCCGCAGACCGCCGCCCCCGCACCCTCCGTCGCGTCGATCCCCGCTCTCCCGACGGTGGCCGCCGGGGATGCCACCGTGGCCACGTGGCGAGGGCTCGTGCACCGCGACCTCAGTCTCGACCTCGACACGCGCCTCGTGCTCGTCGCCCAGCGCCCCGTCGAGCTCACGCCCACCGAGTTCGACCTGCTCGCGGCGCTCCTCGAGGCCGGCCGCCGGGTCTGCAGCAAAGCCGACCTCGCGCTCGGACTGCGCGGAGCCTCCGGCGACGCTTTCGATCGGGTGAGCGAACCCGACAAGCGGGCGATCGAGACGCACATGGCCAATCTGCGTCGGAAGCTCGGCGACAGCCCCACCGCCCCCCGCTACATCGAGACGGTGCGCGGTGTCGGGTACCGCCTCACGTCCGACGACCGCCCCGCCTGAAAAGAAGGGGTCGAGGCCGCGGCTCCCCCACCGCGGCCCCGGATGCCTGCGAATCCCCACTCGCGCGGCCCCAGCTTCTGCGAATTCCCCAGTCGCAGCGTCGGCTCCCACTCAGAATCGTAGGACGGGAAGGCCTCCTGAAGAGCGAGAAGTGACGATCTTTGAGTAATCTTGCGTGAATGCTGAGGATCGACCGGGAGGCGGACCTTGATGATCCGCACGGTCTCGATCTGGCGGTGGCAGCTGGTGTTCACCGCGAGCATCGTGGCCATCGTGGTGATGGTCGCGGGCTTCAAGCCGCAGACCCTCGCGATCCCGCTGTTCATCGGCGGAATCGGGCTCATCGTCGTCACCACCCTGGTGGCGCTCATGGTCCCGTGGCGACGGCTGCCGCGCTCGGCCGTGACGGTCCTCCCGCTGCTCGACGTGCTCGGGGTCGGACTGACGACGAACGTGCCGGATCTCCGGCTCGGCTTCCTCTGGGTCTTTCCGGTGGTCTGGTTGGCGACCTACTTCTCGATGCCCTGGGTGTTCGTCGGCATCGCGCTCAGCGGTGGCTGTCTGGTGTTCTTCGCGGACCGCTCGGGCCCGCCGGAGGACGTGCTGCTGCGGGTGCTCACCGTCGTCATCACCCTGAGCTTCCTGGGCGTGACAGTCCGCATCGGCGCCCAGCGGTCCGGCGCGGCGCGCCGGCTCCTGCAGCGCCGCTCGGAACAGGTGAACCGGGCGGCGGAGCGGGCCGAGACGAATCAGGAGCGCGTCACGCAGGTCATCGACGCGCTGCGCATCGCGCTGGTGGTGGTCACCTCCGCGGGCCGCATCCTGCAGATGAACGACGCGTACCGCACCCTCTACGGCCGTGACCGCTTCGGGACGGCGCTCCCGTCGGCGTCCGTCGAGTACGACGCCCGGCGCGGGACGGCTCTGACCCCGGAGCGTACGACGCTGGCGCGCGCGGCCGCGGGGGAGTCGATGCGGGAGGAGCGGGTGTGGCTCTACGACGGGGCAGGGCAGTGGCACGCCCTGGCCGTGACCACGCAGCCCATCGCCGGAGCGCGGGAGGGGGAGCGCATCACCCTCGTCGTCATCGACGACGTCACCGCACTCCTGGAGGCCGCCGAGGAGCGGCGGGCGCTGACCGCCGTGATCTCCCACGAGCTGCGCAACCCGCTCACCGCGATCATCGGGCACGTCGAGCTCCTCCGCGAGCGCGACGACCTCCCCGGCCGGGTGCCCGCGCAGATCGAGGTCATCGCGGACGCCGGGGAGCGGTTGCAGGATCTCGTCACGAGCATGCAGGCCCAGACAGGGCGGGTCTCGCACGATCCGTTCGAGCCGGTGGACCTGCGCGTCGTCGTGGAGGAGTCCGCCGCGTCCTTCGCACCGTTGATGGGTGCCGCGCGGCAGGAGCTCGTGCTCGACGGTGCCGCTCGGATGGTGATCACGGGCGACGCCTTCCGGCTCCGTCAGGTGCTCGACAACCTGCTCGGCAACGCCGTCAAGTACACGCCGGCCCGTGGCCGCATCACGGTGCGGCTGACGGAGTCGGACGGACATGCCGAGGTCACCGTGGCGGACACCGGGATCGGCATCGCCGAGGAGGAGCTGCCGCGGCTGTTCGAGCCCTACTTCCGCGCCGACAGCGCCGTGCGCGGCGGCATCGCCGGCACCGGTCTCGGCATGGGCATCGCGCGGGACATCGTGGTCGCGCACGGCGGCGCCATCCTCGTGGCGAGCGAGGTGGACGTCGGCACCACCGTCACCGTCCGTTTCCCCCGACGAATGAGAGAGGACCCTGTATGACGCCGCTCGTGCCCGTCAGCGTCGACGTCACCACGAGCATGGTGGCCGTGGTGACCGTGCTCACCGCGATCGTCGTCGGTCTCGCCACCCTGGCGCGGCCGAGCAGGGCGACCATCGTCTGGGGCGTCGCCTTCGGCATCGGGATGCTCGGCGCCTACCTCTGGTTGGCCGGTCACCACACCGGCAGCCCCGTGCTCCGTGCGGCCGCCTCCGCGATCGTCGTCTCCTTCGTGCCGCTCGTGTGGATCGGGGTGCGGATGCACTTCGGACGGTCAGCGCCCTGGCTGCCGGTCGTCCTCGCGCTCGTCGGCGTGCCCGCGGCACTGATCCTCACCGCGGGTACCCGCTGGTATCTCCCGGTCTTCCACGTCGTCTTCCTGGCGATGGCGGTCTTCGCCGGCCTGCTCGCCTGGGAGCTGCTCCGAGGACAGCCGGCGTCGCGGGACATCGTGCTGCCTCTGGCGCTCGCCGCGTGCGGCTTCGTCGTGGTCGCCGTCGTCAGCGCCGGCTCCGCCCTCGTATCGGGAGGAGTGAGCACGGAGGAACAGCTCAGCGCGCTGCGCGGGATGAACGCGGTGGGGACGATCGTCGTGAGCACGTGCGCGGCCTTCACCCTCGTGCTCCTCGTGCGGGTGGAGAGCGCGACCCCCGGGACGGACGGCGCGGTGGAGCGCGCCAGGGAGCGGCTTCGCAAGGCGGCAGCGCAGAAAGACCCGGCGTGGTCGATCCTCGACATCCGTCTGGATGATCCCACCGACCTCCGCGAGGCGTCGAGCAGTGCCGGCTTCCGCCGCATCGCCGATCGGTTCCACGCGGACATCTGCGAAGCGCTGCCGGCGACGGCCGACGCGGAGCGGGTCGCCGACGACCGCGCGATCGTCATCATCCACGGAAGCGACGAGGCGGTGCGGTTCCACCTGCGGGCGATCCTGGCATCCGTGTCGATCATCGATCTGGAGGCGCCTGCGAGCGGGATCCGCTCCTCCGCCAGCATCGGCTGGGCGACGGCAGCCGTCGCGGGATACGACTACGGCACACTCGTCGCGGCGGCGGCATCCGCGGCGGAACGGGCGCGCGACGCCGGCGGGGATCAGTGGAAGCGGGCGCAGGAGTCGGATCTGACCGCCGTCTGAGCTCGCGTTCCGCGTCAGCCGAACAGCCTCTTCACCGTATCGAGGTGCTCGCGGGTCAGGGCGCCGGCTGTCCGGGGGTCGCGCGCGGCGATCGCATCGCCGATACGCCCGTGCGCGTCCTGGTCGGCGGCGTCGCCGTGATGGCCGCGGATGCGCAGCATGTCGATCATGGCCTGCAGCGAGCGCGGGGCGAAGCCGTCGAACAGCTCTCGCAGCACGGGATTGCCGGAGGCGACGACGACGGCCCGGTGGAAGGCCATGTCCGCCTCGACGTGCGCGCGGATGTCCGTGCGTCGACGGTCGCGTTCGGCGAGCGTGCGCCTCAGCTCGTCCAGGTCGGCCGCGGTCCGGCGCTCCGCAGCGAGCGCCGCGGCCTCGACTTCGATCGCGGTGCGGGCCTCGAGGACCGCGATGATGTCGGCGCGGTCGAGGACGGCATCCCAGGTCGGGGCGGGCTCGACGGCCGTGACGAAGACGCCCGCGCCCTGGCGGGTGGCGAGCACACCGCGCCCGGCCAGGATGCGGATCGCCTCCCTGGCCGTCGACCTTCCGACCCCCAGTTGCGGAGCGAGCGTGGTCTCGCCGGGCAGCTTCCCGCCGACCTCCCATTCGCCGGCTCCGATCCGGGCGAGGAGCAGCTCGGCGGCCTGTTCGGCGAGGGATTCGCGGCGCACGGTCGTCATGGGTCCATTCTCGCAGGTGACTCGACTGCTCTGCTTGTCTGAGGAGTAGTGCTAGGTTCTCCCTATGCGCACATTCGGGTTCCTCCTCCTTCGTCGCCACGACGGGGTCTAGTCAGACCGGCTCCCCGTCGTGGGGGCGCAGGACGCGCCGGTCGCCTTCTCCGCGATCCGAACAGGAACCAGATCATGACCCCTCTCCGCGCCTTCCCGACCCTCGCCACCCCGTCCGGCGCCCTCCCCGACGATGCTCCGCACTGGAACAGGCAGCGGCCCTCGCAGATGCCCTCGCATCGCTATCGAGACGTGTACTCCCGTGTCGCCGTGCCGCTGCAGACGCGGACCTGGCCGAGCGCGCGACTGACCCAGGCACCCCTCTGGGTCCCCGTGGATCTCCGGGACGGGAACCAGGCGCTGGCCGAGCCGATGGACCCGGCCCGCAAGCGGCGCTTCTTCGAGCTCATGGTCGCGATGGGCTACAAGGAGATCGAGGTCGGATACCCCTCGGCCTCCCGGACGGACTACGACTTCGTCCGGCTCCTCGCCGAGACCGACCTCGCTCCTGCCGACGTGACGATCGTGGTGTTCACGCCCGCGCGGCGCGACCTGATCGAGCGCACCGTGGAGTCCGTGCGCGGCATCCGGAACCCCGTCGTCATCCACATGTACACCGCCACGGCGCCGACGTGGCGCGACGTCGTCCTCGGCCAGGACAGGGAGGGGCTGAGGGCGCTGATCCTCACCGGCGGGCAGGACGTGCTCCGCGTCGCGGGAGACCTCGACGACGTCCGCTTCGAGTTCTCTCCCGAGGTGTTCACCCTCACCGAGCCGGACTTCGTCCTCGACGTGTGCGAGGCGATGACGACCCTGTGGGACGCGACCCCCGAGCGTCCCGTGATCCTGAATCTGCCGGCGACCGTCGAGGTCGCGACGCCGAACGTCTACGCGGACCAGATCGAGTACATGCACCGCAACCTCGGGCGTCGCGACGGGGTCATCCTCTCCGTGCATCCGCACAACGACCGCGGCACCGGTATCGCCTGCGCGGAGCTCGCCGTCCTCGCCGGCGCGCAGCGGGTCGAGGGGTGCCTCTTCGGCAACGGGGAGCGCACCGGCAACGTCGACCTCGTGACCCTCGCCCTCAACCTCCACGCGCAGGGCGTCGATCCGATGATCGACTTCTCCGACATCGACGAGATCCGCCGGACCGTCGCGCACTGCAACGGCATCGACATCCATGCGCGGCACCCGTACGCCGGCGACCTCGTGCACACCGCCTTCTCGGGCACCCATCAGGACGCCATCCGGAAAGGGTTCGCGGAGCATCGCGCCCGTGCCGCGGAGGAGGGCCGCGCCGAGGATGACATCGAATGGCGCGTGCCGTATCTGCCCATCGACCCGGCGGACCTCGGCCGCAGCTACGACGCCGTGATCCGCGTCAACTCGCAGTCCGGGAAGGGCGGCATCGCGTACCTGCTGGAAGACGCCTATGGGATCGAGCTGCCGCGGCGCCTGCAGATCGACCTCGCTCGTCACGTCCAGCGGCGCACCGAGCAGACGGGACACGAGGTCACGGCCGCGGAGGTGTGGGACATCTTCGACGCCGCCTACCTCGCGAGCGCGGACACGAGACCGTCGAGGCTGCGGGCGGATGCCGACGTCGCGGGAGGGTGCACGACCATCACGCTCCGTGCCGACGGCGTCGAGACGCGGACCCGCCACGACGGCGTCGGTCCGGTGGAGGCGCTGGGTACGGCGCTCGCGGAGATCGGTCTGCCCGTCGAGATCCTGAGTCTGCACCAGACGAGCATCGGAACGGGCACGGACAGCGACGCGCTCACTCTGATCGAGTACCGCGACGGCGTGCGCTCGGGATGGGCGGCCGGCCGCGACCGCTCCGTGCTGGCGGCGACCCTGCACGCCGTACGGAACGCGGCGGAGCGCCGCGCCGCGACGACGCCGTCCCGCGAGGTCTAGGGGGTCTGCTTCTCGCGCCCCCGCGCGAGTGCCGCGGAGATCGCATCCGCGGCGCTCGCGTCGGTGTCGGCGGCGGCGGACACGTTCTCGGCGACGACGGCCTCGATGATCTCGGTGCGCTGGATGCGGGTCTCGCGCGGGGCCTTGACGCCGATGCGCACGCTGTCGCCCTTGATGTCGAGCAGCGTGACCTCGATCTCGCCGTCGATGCGCACGCTCTCACCGATCCGCCTCGTCAACACCAGCATTCGTTCAGCCTACTGGTGCGGAGGGGGCGGCCCCCAGCGACGCGGTGGCGGAGTCGCGGACCACGCCGATCGTCTCGATCGTCAGCGATGCGGCCGTCGCCTCGGTGTAGGAGAGGACCGGGAGGCCGTCGGTCTGCGCCGACACGAGCCGCCGCACAGCCGGGCGCAGCGAGGGCGCGCACACGAGCACCGGTTCACCGCCGTCCGTCGGCGTCGCCACGGCCTGCTTGACCGACGCGATCACCGCTTCCATCCGCGGCGGGTCGAAGACGATCTGCGAGCCCTCGTCGCCGGGACGCAGGCTCTCCAGCATGGCCTGTTCCAGCAGCGGCGCGATCATGACGACGCGGAGCGTGCCGTCCTCCGCGAAGCGGGAGGCGATGGCCGGCCCCAGCGCGGCACGGGCGGCCTCGATCAGTCCCTCCGGGTCTGTCGAGACCTTGGCACGCAGCGCGAGCGCCTCGTAGATGCGGCTGAGGTCGTTGATCGGCACACGTTCGGCGAGCAGCCCCTGCAGCACGCGCTGCACCTCCGCGAGCGACAACAGCGCGGGCGTGAGCTCCTCGACCGCCGACGGCGAGACCTGCTTGAGCGCGTCGGTGAGCTGCCGCACGTCCTCGCGGGTGAGCAGCCGGGCGGCGTGCGTCTGGATCACGCTCGACAGGTGCGTGATGATGACGCTCGCCCTGTCGATCACCGTGGCTCCCGCGAACTCCGCGCTGTGCCGCATCTCCATCGGGATCCATTTGCCCTCGAGGCCGAACACCGGGTCCAGGGCAGCGGTCCCCGGCAGGCTGTCCAGGCCCTGTCCGAGAGCCAGCACCGATCCGGTCGGCGCGGTGCCCCGCCCGGTCTCGACGCCGGCGATGCGGATGACGTAGGTCGCCTGGGGGAGTTCGATGCTGTCCCTGGTGCGCACGGGCGGGGTGACCAGACCGAGGTCGAGCGCGATGCGGCGCCGCAGTGCCTTGACCCTCGCGAGGAGATCGTCGGGGCCGCCGGTCACCAGGTCCACGATGTCCGGGGCGAGGAGGATCTCGAGGGGGTGCACCCGCATACGCTCGATGAGCTCCTCGGGCTGGTCCGCGGGCACCGGCGCGGGGGCCTGTGCGGCCTCCACCTCCTCGCGCTTGCGGGTCGCGGTGATGCGCTGCGCGATGAGGAGCAGCAGGGCGCCGATCACCAGGAAGGGAAGCATCGGCATGTGCGGGATGAGCGACATGACGATGGCCGCGCATCCCGCGATGATGAGGGCGTTGCGCGACTGGCCGAGCTGCGTCGACGCGGCCGATCCCATCTCGGCCTCGGCGGTCGAGCGGGTGACGATCATGCCGGTCGAGACCGCCATGAGCAGGGCGGGGATCTGCGTGACGAGGCCGTCGCCGATCGTGAGCAGGCTGTACGTGCTGACGGCCTGGTCGATCGACATGCCGTGCTGGACGAGGCCGATCGCGATGCCGCCGACGAGGTTGATGATGATGATGACGAGTCCGGCGATCGCGTCGCCCTTGACGAACTTCGAGGCGCCGTCCATCGCGCCGTAGAAGTCGGACTCGGCGGCCACCTCCGCCCGGCGCTCCCTGGCCTCGGTGTCGCTGATGAGGCCGGCGTTGAGATCGGCGTCGATGGCCATCTGCTTGCCCGGCATCGCGTCGAGCGTGAACCGGGCGCCCACCTCGGCCACGCGCTCGGCACCCTTGGTCACCACGACGAACTGGATGACGACGAGGATGAGGAAGACCACGGCGCCGATGATGAGCGAGCCGCCCACCGCGATCGCCCCGAACGCCTCGATCACCTGTCCCGCGTACGCCTCACCGAGGACGAGGCGGGTGGAGGCGACGTTCAGCCCCAGCCGGAACAGCGTCGCCACGAGCAGCAGCGACGGGAACACCGAGAAGTCGAGCGGCTTCTTCACGAACATCGACGTCAGCAGGATGACCAGCGCGAACATGATGTTGAGGATGATCAGCACGTCGAGCAGGAACGGCGGCACGGGGACGACGAGCAGCATGATGATGCCGACGACGCCGATCGGCACTCCGAGCGTGATGAGGAGCTTCTTCATACGGTCCTCCGGTAGGGGAGCGAGTGGATGCCGCGGGCGGCGCCTCGGCGCCGCAGCGCGTCGACGAACACGAGGACCCGTGCCACGGCGTTGTAGAGGTCTTCGGGGATCTCCTGACCCAGCTCGCACGCGGCGTGCAGAGCGCGGGCGAGGGTGATGTCGCGGACGAGGGGGACGCCGGACTCGAGCGCCTTCTCACGGATCCGCTCGGCGATGACGCCGCTGCCCTTCGCGACGACCCGCGGGGCGGACGTGCCGGGGTCGTATTCGAGCGCGATGGCGATGTGCGTGGGGTTGACGACCACCACGTCGGAGCCGGCGACCACGGCGATCATGCGGTTGCGGCTCACCGCGAGCTGACGCGACCGGCGCTGCTGCCGGAGGAGCGGGTCGCCCTCGGAGTTCTTGTTCTCGTCGCGCACCTCGCGCTTGGTCATGCGCGTGTGCTTGCGGTTGCGGCGCATCACGACGAACAGGTCGATCGCGGCGAGCACCAGACCCACGGCGATGGCGGTCTGCAGCAGTGCCGCGGTGCCGTCCGCCGCGGTGCCGAGCAGCCGGGAGACCGAATGGGCGCCGCTCGCCGTGAGCACGGGCATGAGCCCGGAGATGACGACCCACAGGGCGAGGGCGATGGCGGCCGTCTTCAGCAGCGCCTTCGCCCCCTCCCACAGCGCCTGCAGGCCGAACACCCGCCGCACTCCGGAGACGAGGTTGAACTGCTCGTAGCGCCCTGACAGCTTCCGCAGGTGCACACCGCCCTGCACCACCGCGCCGAACAGCGTCACGATCGCGACCGCGGCCAGCAGCGCGCCCAGCGTGGGCAGCACCGAGGCGAGTGCCCGCCCCAGGGCGGCGAGGGCGGCTTCCGGAGAGGGCGCCTGCATGAGCCCGGCGAGGGTCACGAGCTGCTCGGTGCCGGCGGCGGTCCCCGCGGCGATGGCGGCGGGCATCATGACGGCGGCGGCGCCGATGCCGAGCCACGCCGTGAGGTCCTGGCTTCGGGAGATCCGGCCCTTCTGCCTGGCCTCCCTGAGGTGCTTCTCGGTGGCCTTCTCGCTGCGTTCGCCGCTGTCCGAGCCGCTCACGGCGTCACCCCCTGCATCATGCGGAAGGCCTGGGTGGCGAGGGCGTCGACGATGCCGGGGAACGCGACGTACACGGCGCCCGCGAGCAGGAGGGTGAGGAGGATCTTGACGGGGAAGCCCATCGCGAAGGCGTTGAGCGCCGGCGCCACGCGCGTGATGAGCCCGAGCCCGACGTCGGCGAGGAAGAGCACGAGGACCAGCGGGCCCGCGATCTGCACGGCGGCCAGCACCATCTGGGACACCCCGTCGACGAGCAGCTCGGTCGGTCCCGCCACACGGAAGATGCCGTCGACCGGAACCGCGTCGAAGCTGCGGGCGAGCCCGGCGAGGATGAGCTGGTAGCCGCCGGAGGCGAAGAGCAGCGTCAGCGCAGTGAGGTGGAAGAGCCGGGTGAACTGCGCGCCGTTGACCATCGCCGCCGGATCGAAGGCCTGGGCGAGCTGGAATCCGCCGAACACGTCGATCAGGCTGCCCGCGGCCTGAACCGCGGAGAAGCACAGCAGCACGAGGAACCCGAGCAGGGCGCCGGTGAGGAGCTGGATCACGAGTGCACCGAGGAACGCGCCCGTGTCGAGGCTCTCGTACCCCGGCGCGACGGCGGCGCCCACCGCGAGCGAGAGTCCGATCGAGAGCATCGCCTTCACGCGCACCGGGATCGCGCCGTACGAGAACGGCGGCGCGATCATGATGAACGCCGTGATGCGCACGGCGGCGAGCAGGGTGGCCTCCAGCCACGCGAAGTCGATCGGGATGAACACGGGCTCATCCGCTCAGCAGCGACGGGATGCGGGCGAACATCTCGTTCGTGAAGGCGATGATCTCGGCGATCATCCAGTTCCCCGCGATGAGCAGGGCGATGCCCACCGCGACGATCTTCGGCACGAACGACAGCGTCACCTCCTGCACTTGGGTGATGGACTGCAGCAGCGAGATCGCGAAGCCCACCACGAGCGCGGTGATGAGCATCGGGGCGGCGAGCTTGGCGGCGATCAGCAGGCCCTGGGCGCCGATGTCGAGGACGGCTTCGGGACTCATCCCACACCTCCGTAGCTCTCCAGGAGCGCTTTGATGATGAGCCCCCACCCGTCGACGAGGATGAACAGCAGGATCTTGAACGGCAGCGAGATCATGACCGGCGGGAGCATCATCATGCCCATCGACATCAGCGCCGCCGCCACGACGAGGTCGATCACGAGGAACGGCACGAAGATCACGAAGCCGATGATGAAGGCCGCCCGCAGCTCCGAGATCATGAACGCGGGGATGAGCGTGTACATCGGCACGCTCGCGGCGTCCTCCGGGTTGTCCTGCCCGGCCATCCGGGTCATCAGCGCGAGGTCCTCCTCGCGCGTGTAGTGCAGCATCCACTCGCGCAGCGGAGCCTGCCCGACGTCGACGGCCTGCGTGAACGTGAGCGCGCCGTCGATGTACGGCTGCACGGCGAGCGTGTTGATCTCGGTCAGCACGGGCCACATGATGAACAGCGAGAGGAACAGCGACAGGCCCGCGAGCACCTGGTTCGGCGGGATCGTCGGGAGCGACAGCGCGTTCCTCGTCATGGCGAGCACGACGAAGATCTTCGTGAACGACGTCATCATCAGCAGCAGCGCGGGGGCCACCGACAGCAGCGTGATCCCCAGGAGGGTGAGGATCGAGCCGGACGGGCCGCCGTCGATGCCGTTGATGTCGATCGTCACGCCCTCGCCGTCGTCCGGGGCGACCTCCGCCTGGGCGGCGGTTCCGGTGAGGGCGACGAGGACGACGGCGAGGAGGATCGCGACCGCGACGAGGACGAGCAGCCGCGAGGCGCGACCGCGATCGACGGCACGGGTCGCGGTCATCGTGCGCGCCGGAGGGCCTCGGCGGTCTGCCGCCAGGTTTCGGGGGAGAGGATGGAACCGCGGAGCGGGTCGTTGCGGTGCCGCACGCGGCGACGGAGCTCCGGTGCCGGGCCGACCGCCGGGGGCGTGCTCGTGAGTGCGGCGGCGGCGAGGATGCGGTCGAACTCGGCGTCGTCGGCCGTGCGGGTGGCCGGCGGGCGCCCCTCCTCGGACTCCGCGGGCTCCGGCCGCAGGGGCAGCCGGTCGACCACGCTCACACCGTGCTCGGTGACCCCGAGCACGTAGCGGGCGTCATCGGTCTGCACGACCACGAGCTGCGCCTTGGGGCCGATGCCCTGCCGCCCGAGCACCGTGATCGCCTCGGCGTCACGGCGCCGCGCCTGGGTCTTCGAGACCCGGCGCTGCAGGAACCAGAGCAGCCCGAGGACGGCGGCGAGCGACAGCCCGACCCGCAGCGCGAGCAGGAGGTCGTCCAGGGTCAGGCCTCGACGTTCTCGAGGATGCGGGTGATCCGCACCGCGTAGTCCTGGTCGACGACGACGACCTCACCGTGCGCGATCGTGCGGCCGTTGAGCTTGACGTCGGCGGGGGCACCCGCGGAGCGATCGAGCTCTACGATGCGACCGGGCTCGAGGTCGAGCACGTCACGGACCGCCATGCGGGTGCGCCCGATCTCGACCGTGAGCTCCATCTCGACACCCGCGATGCGATGCAGGCGGCCGTCGGCTCCGGTCGGACGCGCCGGTCGATGCGTGATGCGGACCGCGAGCCGGCCGATGGTGCGTTCGGTGTGGTCGACGAGGTCGAAGAGCTGGGTCTGCGGGTCGGCGAACACGGCCGAGGCGTCGCCGACCGCGGCCTCGCCGAGCAGCCCGGGCCCGAGGGCGGTCGCGGCGGCCTCGAGCGCATCCAGCAGCCGGTCGGTGAGGGGACGGTCCCCGAGGCCGTCGACGAGGACGTCGGCATCGAGGAGCTGTACGGCGAGTTGAGCGCTCGCCTCGCCCACGAACTGTGCCACGACCGCCTCGCCGGTGTCGCCGGACACCTGGGAGGCGCGGGCGGTGACCGGTGCGGCGGTGGGCAGTCGCGCCGCGAACGCGGCGGCGACGGCGGACTCGTAGGCGGTGGTGCTGATCACGCGGACTCCTGAGCGGGGGCGGTTTCGGGGACGGTGGCGGTCACGACGCAGGCGAGGCGGGCACCGGCGCTCCCGACGGCCGCCGTCGCGACCGTCTGGTCACCGACGGTGAGGAGCATCGGGCGGTCGGCGGCGTGCGGCAGGGGCAGCAGGTCGCCGACCGCGAGGTCGAGCACCTCGCGGGGGAGCACGCTCCGCGGCGCCAGCCGGAGGGCGATCTCGACCGGAGTCGACTCCACCTGGCGGCGCACGAGGCCAGGGGTCTCGGATCGGTCGGCGTCGGAGGCCCGCACCGCGAACCCGGCGAGCACCGAGGCGGGGAGCATGATGCTCGCCGGCACCGTCCGACCGCCGTGGCGCATCGACAGCCGGGCCACGATCACCGGCTCCCCGGCGGCGGCCACCTGCGCGAACTGGGAGCTGTACTGGATGCCGGCGACGGCGACGCCGGCGGGCAGCAGACCGTCGAGGCTGCCGGTGAGGTGATCGATCGCGTCGCCGATCAACGACCGGATCAGGGCCTGCTCGATCGGCGTGAACGTGCGGTCCTCGGCGGTGGTGGTGACCCTGCCGCCGACCATCTGCACGATCCACGACGTCGCGGTCGGGATCGGAACCTGCACGATCAGACGCTCGTCGGAGTCCGGCAGCGCGCACACGATCATGGTCGTCGTCGTGGGCAGCGACTGCGCGTACTCGCCGTACGTGAGCATGCCGACGTGCTCGACGGCGATGGTCGCGCGCACGTGGATCTTGCCGCTGAGCTGGGCCGACCACTGACGGGCGAACGTCTCGAACGCGAGCTCGAGGGTGCGGGCGTGCTCGCGCGACAGCGTCGCCGCGCGTCCGAAGTCGTAGACCTCGACGTCGGCGGTCGCCGTCTCCGCGCGCACTCGCGAGCGCACGCCGTCATCCATCACCACGAACCCGACTATCGGGCGGTGATCGGCGTGCGTTAGGGGCGGGTCAGGGGGAGGTCTGCGCCGCACCCGCAGCCGGGATCAGCGCTCGCACCTCCTCGCTGGCGTCGGAGAGGATGACGATGTCCACGCGGCGGTTCTCCGCGAGTTGCTCGGGGGTGCTTCCGGCGGCCACCGGACGGGTGTCGCCGAAGCCGACGGACTTGAGGTGGGCCGGCGGCAGCCCGGCCGCTTCCACGAGGTAGCGCAGCACCTGGGTGGAGCGTCCGGCGGAGAGCTCCCAGTTGGTGGGGAACGGTGCCACCGATCCGCGGGCGTCGGCGTGCCCCTCCACGGAGATCTCGTTCGGGGCGGAGACGAGGACGGACCCCAGGGCGTCGAGCACCTGCGTCGCGGCCGGGCTGAGATCGGTGCTGTTGGTGGTGAAGAACGTCTCCGCGCTCACGAGCCCGATCGTCAGCCCGCGCTCGTCGATGGTGAACGTGACATCGGTCTCCAGTCCGCGCTCGGCGAGGACCTGGCGCAGCCGCTCGCGCAGCGCGGACAGCTCGTCGAACTCGCGCTCCGCCGCCTCCAGACCCGTGTCCGCGAAGTCCTCGCCCTCATCGTCGATGAGTTCCGGAGGTACGACCACGCCGCTGGTCACGTCGACGTCGTCCGAGGGCTCCTGCCCGAAACCCGTCGCGAGCGAGGCGCTGAGGGCCTCGAACTTCTCCTGGTCCACGGTCGACATCGCGAACAGCACGATGAACATGCACATGAGCACCGTCACCATGTCGAGGTACGACGCCATCCAGCGCTCGTCCGGTCCGCTGTGCTCGGACTCCTGGACACGGCGTCGGGTGCGCACGCTCATGAGAAGAGGTCCTCGTGCGCCTCCGTCTCCGCGGGCTGCTCGCGCCGGCGGGAGCGGCCGGGGGAGCGGTCGGAGACGAGCGCGCTCAGACGTTCGCGGACGTGGGCGGGGGCGGCGCCGGCCTGGACGGCGAGCATGCCCTCCATCAGCACCGTCATGCGCTCCAGCTCCAGCTCACCGAGGCGCTGCAGCCGGCCGCCGATCGGCAGCCAGATGAAGTTCGCCGACAGCAGGCCCCACAGCGTCGCGACGAAGGCCGCGGCGATCATGGGTCCGAGGGTGTCCGGCTTGTCGAGCTTCTCCAGCACATGGGTGAGGCTGACCACGGTGCCGATGATGCCGACGGTGGGGGCGAATCCGCCGAGGGTCATGTAGAAGCGTGAGGCGGTGCGGTTACGGGCGGCGGTCGAGGTGAGCTCGTCCTCGAGGAGCACCCGCAGATCCTCCGCGTCGGTGCCGTCGGCGATGCTCTGCAGGGCCTGCCGCAGGAACGGATCCTTCTCCTCGTCCAGACCCTGCTCCAGCGCGAGCAGGCCCTCGGAGCGCGCCTTCTCCGCATAGCCGACCACGGTGTCGATCGTGCTCTGGGCGGTGCGTCGCTCGCCGCGGAAAGCGCGCGGGAGGGACTTCACGGCGTGCAGGGCGTCGCGCAGCGTGCCGCTGGCGAGGCCGACCGCGATCGTGGCGCCGAAGACGAGCACCATCGGCGCGGGCAGCAGGAGCGACCCGACCGTCGCGCCCTCCAGGTTGATCATGGCGATCAGGGCGCCGAACGCGAGGACGAGCCCGAGGATGAGGGACGGATCCATCAGGAATCCCCCCCTGCGACGGGAGTGGCGGGTCGGGTGTCCTCGATGCCGGCGGCGACCAGCGCGGCCGCGGTCGCGAGGACGCCGGCGCGGAAGCGGGTGATGCGGGCGATCACGTCGTCCATCGTCTCGGTGACGACGAAGGTCGCGCCGTCGACCATCATGATCGTCGTGTCGGGCGTGGCCTGGACACGTTCGATCAGGTCGGGGTTCACCGCGAACCGGGAACGGTTCAGGCGCGTGAGGACGATCATGGGCTCCATCCTGGAAAAAGCTCGCCCCGCCCGAGAGCAGGGAACCGACGGCCCGTCCTGGGCTGTCGGAGAGGACTGTCGGCCGGGCGCTGCGCCGCGTTAGCGCGGGGTCGGGACCAGGTGGGATCTTTCTCACGGCGGGCGCGTCGTCGCCGATAGAGACCAGGGGCGGGGGACGATGAGCAGCGGGCGAAGGGAGCCTTGTGCGGGATCGGAACGTGGAGAAGGCCGCGGCGACGGCGGCCGAGGAGTGCGGCTGCGCGCCGACCGCTGCCGAGCGCGGCGCACTGTGGAACCAGCCGGTGAGCCGGCGCCATGCCTTCGGGATCGGCGCGCTGGGAGTGGTCGCGCTCGCTGCCTTCGGCGTCGGTTCGGGCGTCACCGCCGCGCACGCCGCGTCCTACCCGAGCTGGGACGACGTCCAGCGGGCGAAGAGCAACGAGGCGGCCAAGGCCGGCGAAGTCACCCGTATCCAGGGGCTGATCCAGTCGCTCGAGCGCAAGGTCGCCGAGACGCAGGCGGCCGCGCAGGTCGCGTCGGATGAGTTCTATGAGGCGCAGCAGGCGTACTTCGCGGCGATCACGGAGGCGGAGACGCTGCAGGCTCAGGCCGATGAGCAGGCGGCGCTCGCCGACGAGACCGCGAAGAAGGCCGGTCAGATCGCCGCCCAGCTCTATCGCAGCGGCGGGGACGACACCGCCCTGGAGCTGTTCTTCGCGGGGTCGGGTGCCAACGCCGACGAGCTGCTGTCGCGCCTCGGCACGATGAACAAATTCCTCGAGTACAACCAGACGACCTACGACAACGCCGTCTCGGCGCGCGACACCGCCCAGGCGCTGACGGCTCAGGCCGACGTCGCCCGGGACGAGCGTGACCGCCTGCAGCAGGTCGCCGAGCAGAAGATGGTCGCGGCGCAGCAGGCGGCGGACGCCGCGCAGGCGGCGCTCGACGAGCAGGCGGCGAACCTCGAGACCCTCAAGGCCCAGCTGGCCGCGCTCAAGGACACCACGACGAAGACGGTCGCGGGGTACCAGGCGGGCGTCGAGAAGCGCCGACGGGAAGAGGAAGCCCGCCGCAAGCGCGAGGCCGCTGCGGCAGCCGCGGCTGCCGCAGCGGCCGGCCGGGGGACGAGCGGTGGCGGTGGTGGTGGTGGCGGTGGCGGCGGCTCAGCGGGCAGCGGCGGATGGGTACGTCCGCACGGCGGCGCACGCAGCTCGAGCTACGGCCCGCGCACCCCCATCTGCGGTCCTCAGGGATGTTCGTCGAGCTTCCATTACGGTGCGGATCTCGCCAACGGCTGTGGTGCCGCCATCTACGCCGCCAACTCCGGCACGGTCGACTACGCGGGACCGAACGGGAACTACGGCAACTACATCCGCATCCAGCACGGCGGCGGCATCAGCACCGGGTACGCCCACATCAAGCCGGGCGGCATCAACGTGCGCAGCGGCCAGTGGGTGCGGGCGGGTCAGGTCATCGCGTATGCCGGCGATACCGGCCGTTCGTTCGGCTGCCACCTGCATTTCGAGGTCTACATCAACGGCGGGTACACGAACCCCGTGCGCTTCATGGAGCAGCGCGGCATCTACGTCTGACCCTGCCGAAACCCCGGTTACGCGCCGAGGCCCCGCCGTATCCACGTGAATACGGCGGGGCCTCGACGCGAAGACGGGGTCTCGCGGGAAGGGCTCAGCGCTTCAGGTTCGTGAGCTCCTGCAGCACCTCGTCGCTCGTGGTGATGATGCGGGCGTTCGCCTGGAAGCCGCGCTGAGCGACGATGAGGTTGGTGAACTCCTGCGAGAGGTCGACGTTCGACATCTCGAGTGCGCCACTGATGATGCCCCCGAGACCGCCGGTGCCGGGCTGTCCGAGCTCGGCCTGACCGGAGTTGCCGCTCGGACGGAACTGCGAGGAGCCGACCTTCTCCAGGCCCCCGGGGTTCACGAACCCGGCCAGCGCGATGCGGGCCAGCACCTGGGTGTCGCCGTTGCTGAACGTGCCGACGAGGCTGCCGTCGTTGGTCAGCGCGTAGGAGCTCAGCGTGCCGGCCGGCTTGCCGTTCTGCTCCTTGATCGCGATGTCGCTGACGTCGGCGAAGCCGGTCACACCGGACAGGTCGACGGTGACGCCGCCCGACACGATGCTGCCGGCGCCGTTCTGCACGCCGTCGGTGAAGGTCAGTGCGGTGCTCGCACCCGCCCCGTCGGTGACGTCCCACCCGGTCGCGCTGCGAGTGAACGTCAGGCGCAGGGTGGACGCGGAGCCGTCGGCGCCGTACGTCTTGATGTCGCGCACGAGCGTCTCGCCGACCGCGGCGCCGGAGGGCAGGTTGCCGGTGGCCCGTGCCGTGTTGGTGGCGGCGGCCGGGCTGAGGGCGCCCACGGGGAGGGTGATGTCGCCGATGCCCTGACCGGGGACGATGGCCCCGTTGCGGGCGGTCCAGCCCTGGACGAGGGCCCCGCCGGCGCCGACGAGACGGCCGCTCGCATCGAACGTGAAGCCGCCGTTGCGGGTGTAGAGGGTCTCGCCGCCGGAGCGGACGACGAAGAAGCCGTCGCCCGAGATCATCAGGTCGGTGGGCACGCCGGTCGGCTGCGGGGCGCCTCCGGCGAAGTTAGTGCTGATGCCGGCGACCTGCACACCCAGCCCGACCTGGGCGGGGTTCTGTCCGCCGGTCGCCTGCTGCGGCAGCATCGAGTTGCGCAGGAGCTGCGAGAGGGAGTCCTGGAACTGCACGGAGGACGCCTTGAAGCCGGTCGTGTTGACGTTGGCGATGTTGTTGCCCGTGACGTCGAGCATGGTCTGGTGCGAGCGGAGTCCGGAGATTCCGGAGAACAGCGAACGGAGCATGGTGGTGCCTTTCTGGGGAGCGGGGTCAGGCAGCGGTGCCGGGGACGAGGGAGACGCCGGAGACGGCGTCGAGGGGGATCGACTTCTCGCCGATGGTCACGGTGGGGATGGCTCCCGCATACGAGACCGCGGTGACGATGCCCTTCTGGGTGATGCCGTCGGCGTCGACGTACTGGGCCTCCTGCCCGAGGAGGGCGGCGGCGGTCTGCCGCATGCTGAGGGCGAAGCTCTCGGTGCTCGTCGAGGCGAGCGCCGTCAGCTGCTCCATGGATGCCAGCTGCGTGGTCTGCGAGATCATCTCGTTGGTGTTCATCGGCGAGCTCGGATCCTGGTTGGTGAGCTGGGTCACGAGCAGCTTGAGGAACACCTCGGAGTCGAGGGTCTTCTTGCGCTCGGTCGCCGGCGTCGTGCTGCCGGTCTGCACACCGGACGTCGGCGTGGCACCCGGGGGCAGGGTGCCGGTGATGGAGTCGACCGTGGTCATGGAGTCCTCTCTGGTCAGGCGTAGACGTCGATGCCGCCGGTGGGCGCGGCGGGCGGTGCGGGCGGGGGCGGGGATGCGGCCTGCGCCGAGGTCGGGGCACGTGGGACGGGCTGCGGGCGCGGGGTGTCCTGGTCACCGTTCCCGGTCTGGCCGTGCGTCGTCGCGCCGTGCTGAGGCGAGGAGGACGAGCCGTCCCCGGTGCTGAGGCTGAGGGTGGCGTGCGGCGCGGCGACCGCGAGGTCCCGGCGGAGATCGACGAGGAGAGCGCGGAGGGCGTCCCTGCCGATCTCGCTCGGGGCCTGCAGCTCGATGCGGAGGGTGGAGCCGGCGATGTGGGCCCGCACGGTGACGGGACCGAGGTTCTCCGGCGAGACGGTGAGCGTGATCCGGTGGTCGCCGTCGGGGGCTTGGGCCAAGGACAGCACCGGGGCCGCCACCTGGGGGAGCAGGGCCGGGCGGACCGGCGCGGGGACGGTGCTCGGCGGCGCGACGGGGGCGGTGGCCGTGGCGGCGACCGGGCTCGGCGTGGTGGCGGACCCGGCCGCGACCGGGTCGATGCTCGTCGGGCCCGCCGGCGCGGCGGTGACCGGCGCGGGGGCCGAGGGTGTCGGGGGCTGGGAGGAGGTCTCGGGGACGGTCGTGGCCTCGGTCGGGGGCTCGAGCGTGGCCGTCGCTCCGTCCGGCGCCGGACCGGCGAGGCGGGACATCCGGCCTTCCGACCCCGTGCTCGTCCCGCCGTCGGCGCCGGCGCGCGCACCCGCCGCTGCGTCGACGGACGAGGCGGGCGGGGACGGCACGACCGCTTCGATCGTCGGAGGCGCTGTCGTCGGAGCCGACGACGGGAGAGCGGCTGCCGACCGGACCGCTCCGGCCTCGATCGGTGCGGCGTCCGGCGCCCTGCCGGCCGCCGCGGGCACCGCATCCGCACGAGGAGACGTCGCCGCAGGGGCGGCCGCGTCGATGGCGGGCAGGGTGGGCGCGTTGCTGGCGGGCAGTGCGAGCGCGTCGATGCCGGGGCCGGCCGGACCCGCGGGAGACGGAGGAGCCGGGGCGTCCTCTCCGTGCGGCGGCGTCGGGACCGCGGTCGAGTCGGCATCCGACGGAGCGACAGGCAGCACCGCTGGCGGAGCGATCGCGGACCCGGAGGACGACGGGGCGGGGAGCGGAGGCGGCGTGGCGACGGCACCGCCGGCGGGAACGGCTGCCGTGGTGCCGTCGCTGCCGGTGGCGGCGTCGGCCGCGGTCCCCTCGGGCGACTCGGGGCCGGCCGGCTCCGTCTCCCGCGCGGCATCACGCACGGCATCGGCGAACGTGGCGGCTCCGGGGGCGCCGCGGGGCACCGGGGCTGTGGGGCGCACGGGGCGCACGTCCAGAGCCGCGAGGAGGTCGAGGGCGGTCATGCCGGGTTCTCCGTCCGCGATCGGGAGGCGATCTCGTCCAGTTCCGCCTGCTCTGCGCGCAGGTCTGCCGTCCGCACTGCTTCCGCGTGGTCGTCGGCGAGCCGTTCGAGTCCGCGGAGAGTGCGCCGGGCGTCGGCGTGCGCGGACCGCGCCTCGGCGACCGTCTCCCGTTGGAGGTCGGCGAGCGCCGTGAGATCGGCGAGCAGGGCGCGACCGGAGACGCGGGCTGCGGCGAGCGCGGCGAGCGCACGCACGTCCACGGCCTCCGTATCGGTGCCGGCCAGATGTGCGCGCAGGACCCGGTCCCTGGCTTCGGTGTGCTGCGCGTCGATGACCGCGCGCGACAGGCGCTGCGCCGCCGCGCGTTCCTGGATCTCCCGCACCCGCAGGAGACCGGCGAGGGAGAACCCTCTGCTCATGACACCCCCTCGAAGGCGGAGACCAGGCTTTCCAGCCGCATCCAGGACTCCTCGATCGGACTCGTCTCGTCGAGCGGCTGGGTGAGGAACGCCGAGATGACGCGCTCGTGCGCGATCGCCGCGTCGATGCGGGCGTCGGCACCGGCGTGGTAGGCGCCGATGTCGATGAGATCGTTCGCCCGGCGTCGCGCCGCGAGCACCGCACGGAGGGTGGCGGCGTGGTCGCGGCGCTCCCGGCTCGTGACCTTGCCGGCCACGCGGGAGACGGATCCGAGGACGTCGATCGCGGGGTGATGACCGGCGAGCGCGAGGGTGCGATCCAGCACGACGTGGCCGTCGAGGATCGAGCGGACCGTGTCGGCGATGGGCTCGTTGTGGTCGTCGCCGTCGACGAGCACGGTGTAGATGCCGGTGATGGAGCCGGTGCGGTCGGTGCCGGCGCGCTCCAGCAGCCCGGCGAGGAGGGAGAAGGTGGAGGGCGGGTAGCCGCGGGTGGCCGGCGGCTCGCCCGCGGAGAGCCCGATCTCGCGCTGGGCCATGGCGACCCTGGTCAGCGAGTCCATCATGAGGATGGCGTGTGCGCCCTCGTCACGGAAGGCCTCCGCGATGCGGGTGGCGGTGAAGGCGGCGCGGATGCGGGCCATCGCCGGTTGATCCGAGGTGGAGACGACGACGACGGAGCGCGCGAGTCCCTCCGGGCCCAGGTCGTCCTCGATGAACTCGCGCACCTCGCGGCCGCGCTCGCCGACGAGGGCGATGACGGTGACCTCGGCTTCGGTGCCGCGGGCGATCATCGACAGCAGCGACGACTTCCCGACCCCGGATCCCGCGAACAGGCCGACGCGCTGTCCCCGGCCGACGCTGACCAGCGTGTCGAGCGCACGCACGCCGAGGGGGAGCGGGGTGTCGATGCGGTCGCGCTCCATGATCGAAGGCGTGTCGTGGTCCAGGCTCACGTGCGGCGCTGCGAGGGGGCCCTTGCCGTCGATGGGGCGTCCGAGGCCGTCCAGGACCCGGCCGAGCAACGCGGATCCGGTGGGAACCCGAACCGGGCCGCCACGCCCTCGAACCGGGGCGCCGACGGTGAGCCCGGCGACCGGGGCGAGGGGCATGCACCGCAGGCCGTCCTCGCCCGTGGCCACGACCTCGGCGTCGATGCCGTCGAGTGTCAGCACGTCCCCGACGGCGCCGTCGAGGCCCCGGACCTGCACGCTGAGACCGCGCACCTGCGAGACCTCGCCGATCCGTTCCGGACGCGCCGCCTCGAGCACGGCGGCCCAGGAGCTCACGGCGCGCCTTCCAGGACAGCGCGGCGCGCGCGGGCGAGGGCCGTCCCGACCCTGGCGTCGATCAGGCCGTGCTCCAGCTCGGCCACGGCGTCGCCGCGGGCGAGGGTGTCGTCGGCCACCAGTGCCATCTCGGAGATGCCCTCTCCTGCCTCCTCGGCGAGGATGCGGAGGTCTTCCGGGTGCACGCGGAGACGCCGTACGGCGGCTGCATCGGTCGCGCTCAGGGCGCGGCGAGCCGCGGCGGACGCAGACGATCCTGCGTCGCCCAGTTCGGCCGCGAGGATGAGCTCCGCGAGGTCGATCGCGTGCGAGAGCACCTGCGCGGTCGCGGCGGACTCCAGCGCGGTCTCTCGGGCGGTCAGGGACCGGGCCGCGGCGTGCAGCGCGGCGACGGCGGCCGAGACGTCCTCGGCCCGGATGCGCTCCCGCTCCGCCTGCGCGGCCTCGGCCTCTCGTCGAGCAGCTTCGGCATCGGCCACCCCCGCCCGGAAGCCGACGGCGTGCCCCTCCGCGTACCCGCGGCGGCGCGCACGCTCCTGCTCGGCCCGGTGGTCGGATCCGCCGAGTCGCGGGAACGCGGCGGGCGCGAACGCGTCAGTAGACATATTCGTCCTCGTCGGCCCGCTGCACGGTGATGTCTCCCGCGGCCTCCAGCGCACGGATCGTCCGGACGATCTCGGCGCGCGCCTCCTCGACCTGAGAGACGCGCACAGGGCCCAGCGTCCTGGCCTCCTCGTCGAGGTTCTCGCGGTTGCGCTCGGACACGTTGCGGCGGATGAGGTCGACGATGGGCTGCTGTGCGCCCTTGAGAGCCAGGGCCAGCGAGCGGATGTCCATGCCCCGCAGCACGCGTTGGGTGTCGCGGTCGTCGAGCTTGACGATGTCGGCGAAGGTGAACATGCGCGACCGGATGTCCTCCGCGAGGGCACTGTCGCGGTCCTCGATGCTGGCGAGCAGCGCCTTCTCGATCGTCGCACCGGAGCGCCCGATGATCTCCACGAGCGGCTCGACTCCGCCGAGCACCTCGGGGCTGTCCCGCGAGGCGAGGCTGCCGGTGCGGGCCTTGAGGGCATCGGCGACGATCGTGATGGCCTCCTGCGAGGCGGTGCCCATGGTGGCGATGGCCTGGGCCACGTCGGTCCTGGCCGGATCGGGCAGCGCGGCGAGGACCGCGGCGGCCTGATCGGCGGGGAGATGGGCGAGCACGAGGGCGACGGTCTGCGGCAGCTCGCCGTCGAGGAGCGTGGCGAGATGGGCGGCATCGGCGGAGGCGAGGAAGTCGAAGGACGCGCTCATCGAGGTCGAGCCGACCCGGCCGAGCACGGCCGCCGCCCGCTCGGAGCCGAACGACGCCTCCAACAGGCCCGCGGCGATGTCGCGTCCGCCGCGCGCCGGCGGGAGGTGCCCGGCGGCGATGCGATGGAACTGCCCGAGTGCCTGCACCGTCGTCTCCGCGTCGAGATCCTGCAGTCCGATGATCTCGGCGGCGACGGCCTCGGCCTCCGCTTCGGAGAGGTGCTTCATGACCTCGACGGCCTGTGCGCGGTCGAGGTTCATCAGGACGATCGCGGCCGTCTGCCGATCGGTCAGTCCGCTCATACCCGCGACCTGTCGTCGATGAGGGTGCGCAGCAGCTCCGCGGTGCGCTGCGGATCCTGACGGGTGAGGGCGGCGATCTCGGCGCGGCGGCGCTCCAGGCTGATCTGCGCGGGTTCGGGGTCCGGCTCGGGGTCGAGGTCGGGGACCGGCTCGAGGAAGGCGAGCGGTGTGGTCGGCGCCTCCAGCACGGCCGTCGGCGCGTCGGCCGAGAGCGCGGACAACTCGGCGGGGCGGTCGCCGAAGAGCTGGTCGAACTCCTCCACACCGCGTGCCTTCCGCCGCGAACGGACGATGAGGGCGGCGATCGCGGCGATGAGGGGGATGGCGATGGCGGCGGCGATGATGACGGTGTTCAGGAGCGCGGCCTGACGGGCGCCCTCTTCGGCCTCCTTCGCCGCCTGCAGCGCGGCCTGGGCGGCCTCGGCATCCGTCTGGCTGAAGGCGACGAGTTCGACGGCGAGCTCGTCGCCGCGGGTGCGGTCGATGCCGGCCGCGGTGGCGACGAGATCGCTGAGCTGGGCGGAGCTGAGGTCTCCGCCCGCGCCGGCGTCCACGGCGACCGACACCGACTGCCGCAGCAGGTTTCCGGCGGGGGTGGAGGTGCTCTCGGTGGCCTTGTTGACGGCGTTGGTGCGCGTCTCCTCCGTGTTCGTGTAGGTGCCGTCGCCGTTCCCGTTCGGAACCGCGATGTTGTCCGGACCGAGCACGCCTGCCTCCGAGGTGGAGCCGTTGCTGTTCTGCTCGCGGACCTCTTCGGTGAGCGGGGGTGTGCCCTCGGCCGGGGTGTAGGTCTCCTCGACGCGTTCGTTCACGGAGCGGTCGATCTCGGCGACCACGGTCACGGTCGCGTTCCCCGGGCCGACGACGGTGTCCAGCATCTGCTGCACGCTCGCGGCCACACGGGCCTCGTAGTCGCTCGCCTGCTGGTCGAGGCCGCCGGTGGCTCCGCCACCCACGGTCGACAGCGTGCGTCCGGTCTGGTCGACGACGGCCACGTTCTCCGGCTTCATGCCGCTGACCGCAGCCGAGGTGAGGTGCACGATCGCCTCGACCTGCTTCTGGTCGAGCGTCGTGCGACCGGCGGTCTCCACGAACACGGAGGCGGTCGCGTCGACCGTCTCCGACACGAACACGCTCTCCTCGGGGATCGCGAGCTGCACGGACGCCGCGGAGACGCCGTCGATGGCCGAGATCGTGGCGGCCAGCTCGCCCTCGATCGCGCGCTTGTAGGTGACCGACTGCTGGAACTCGCTCGTGGTGACGCCCATGTCGTCGAGCAGCGAGTATCCGGCGGATCCGGCGCTCGGCAGCCCGGCGGAGGCGGCGGCGAGCCGCTGGTCGTAGACGTCCTTCTCGGGGACGAGCACGGTGGCGCCGCCGTCGGCGAGCTCGTAGGGAACGGAGGCGGAGCGTAGCTGCTCCACGACGGCGTTCGCGTCGGAGGCGTTCAGGCCGGAGAACAGCGGCGTGTAGGTGGGGCGGCTGAGCCAGCTGGACAGGGCGATGATGCCGAGCGCGAGCACGGCGATGCCGATGATGGCGATGGTCCGCTGCGCGAGCGAGAATCCGGCGATCATCCGCCGCATCCGCTGGAACGCCCCGGTCACTGCCGGGGGCATCAGGCCTGCATCCGCATGATCTCGTTGAACGCGTCGACGCCCTTGTTGCGGACGGCGGCGACGAGCTCGAGGGTGACGGCAGCGCGCGAGGAGGCGATCATCGCGGCGTGGATGTCGTCGAGGTCGCCGGTCACGGCGGCGACCTTCAGGGCGTCGGACTCGGACTGCAGCGAGCGCAGCTCGTCGATCGCCCCGGTGACACTGTTCGCGAAGGCCGCGTCGTCGCCGGTCTTGGCGCCCGTCACGGGCGAAGTGGTCATGCCGAGGGACGAGGCGACGGCCTCGATGCCGGCCACGGCGCTCACGAGTTCCGTCCGATCTGCAGCGCCGCCTCGTAGGAGTTGCGGGCACGGTCCACGATCGCCGCGCTCGCCTGGTATCCGCGCTGCGCGAGGATCAGCTGGCTCATCTGGTCTCCCAGGTCGATGTCGGGGTAGCGCACGTAGCCGTCGGCGTCGGCGAGCGGATGGTCGGGCTGGTGCACGAGCCGGCCCTCCGCGTCGCCCTGGACGGTGCCGGCGACGTAGACCCCGGGGGACTGGTCGCTGGTCTGCGCCAGGATGTAGCGCGCTCGGAACGCCGCGCCGTCGGTCGGTGTCGCGGTGTTGATGTTGGCGATGTTGTCGCTGATGGCGTCGAGCCACTTCCGGTGCACGGTCAGTCCCGTGCCGGCGATCCCGATGGCGTCGAAGGTCATGACGTCCTCATCGCGGTGCGCATCGAGGAGAACGACCCGTTCACGGCCTGCGTCGCGAACTGGTAGCGCAGCATGGTGTCGATGCTGGAGAGCGTCTCGGTGTCGAGGTTCACGTTGTTGCCGTTCAGCCGTGTCGGCTCGAGCGATGTCCCGACCGTGGCGGACACCTCCCCGTCGCCGGCGGCGATCGAGTCGGCGAGCGCGGCCTCGAACTGCACGCGCTTGGCGTGGTAGTCGGGGGTGTTGATGTTGGCGATGTTGTCGGCGATGGCTCGCTGGCGCAGCGAGAGGCCGTTCAGCGCACTCGTCAGTGCGGTGATGGTCACAGAGTCGAACACGAACCGGCTCCCCGTGTGTGGGCGAAGTGGCCGTTCCCTGGCCGAGTCTTGCGAGCGATCCGTGCTCTCGGGAGACTGTCGGCCGTCCGTGCGGATTCGTTAGAAGGGTCGCTCACCCGTCCACGTCGAGGTACGCGGGGGCATCAGGAGAGCGGGGCGCCGGCACCCGCCGGACGGCACCGAGGTGCTGCCGCAGCCCCTCGAGCTCCGAGCGGGCGCGCTCCATGGCGGCGTGCTGCCGGTCGATCACCGCGCGGGCGCGATCGGCCAGGTGCGGGGGGAGCGGGGAGGACGGCGGCGCCCAGGGGATGATGTCGTGCACCTCGACGGCTCCCGCCGGCGCGGCGAGGATCCGGTCGGCGTCCGTTTCGAGCCGGTCGAGCAGCGCGGCCCAGTCCTCGTCCGTCATGCGCGGCCCTCCACGACGGCCAGGGCGGCGGCGTGCCAGGCGTCGCGCAGCGGTACGACGAGTTCGCGGCAGGCGTGCGTGCGCTCCGGATCGCGGCCGATGTTGGCGCCGATCAGCGTCTGCGAGAGGAAGACGTACAGCGAGCGCAGCCCGGCGCTGCCGCTCCAGTCGTCGGTGAGGGACGACGACAGCTCGGCGACGATCGCCTGCGCGTGCTGGAGCTGGGTGTTGGCCTCGGTCCAGTCGGCAGCCCGCTGTGCCGTCTCGGCGCGTTCGATGTCGAGCAGGAGCCGGTCGTAGAGCATCGTGACCAGGCGCTCCGGCGAGGCGGACAGGATGGCGTCCTCGCGGTACCGCTGCTGGGCACGCAGAGCGGCGTTCATGCTCACGAGTCCGACCCGGAGCGGCTGCTCGGCAGCGCGTTGATCTGGGAGGCGAGGTACGACGACTGCGACTGCATCTGCGACAGCATGACCTCGAGGCGCGCGTACGTGCGCTCCAGCGACGCCTTGCGCTGCGCGAGGCGCACGTCCCAGCGCTCCATCTGCTCGCCGAGGCTCTTGACCTCGCTCTCCTGACCCGTGATCCGCGAGGTGAGCAGGCCGTCGTACTTGTCCGAGTAGGACGTCGCCGTCTGCTCCACGCGTGCCGCGACCGCGGAGAAGAGCGCGCCGACGGCCGCGGGGTCCTTCGCCAGTGCCTCGGAGAACTTCTCCTCGTCGAACGTGAGCTTGCCGTACATGTCGGTCGAGATGCCGATCGTGGAGGGCGAGACGCCGTCCACGGGGTGCTGCACGGCATCGGCGAGGGCCGTCCGCAGACCGCGGATGGTGCTGTCGCCGGTGAAGACGCCGAGGGTGGTCTTCTCGCCCTGTCCCGCGGCGACCGTCGCCTTCGAGCCGTTGTCGATGCGCGTGAAGATGTCGGTGAGGAGGGCGATGAACTCGCCGGAGGCCTTGGTCCTGGCCTCGCCGTCGACGGCGACGGTGACCGTGACGGGGGTCGTCGAGACGGTGGAGACCGTGACGTCGACGCCCTCGAAGAGATCGGTGAACGTGTTGCCGGACGAGGTGATGACCTGTTCGGCCGCGGTGCCGGCCCAGAGACGCAGCTGCGCATCCGTGCCCGTGGCGATGACGGCGGCGCCGGGCTCCGCGGACACGTCCGTGGCGGTGCCGGCGGCCACGGCGGCGAGGTCGCCCGCGTAGACGCGGAACCGCCCGGCCTCTCCGGACTCCTCGGCCCGGAGCTGCAGGCGGTAGACGGGGGTGCCGTCGGCATCCTTGCCGGCGGGGACGGCCGTGGCGAGCACACCGGTGTCGGCGTCGTTGATGGCCTGGGCGATGTCCTGCATCGACGTCGAGTCGGCCTGCACCTGGACGCGCTTCCCCGTGGAGTCCTCGAGCGTCAGGACGGGCGGGTCCGCGGGCCAGCGGGTCGCGGATGCGGAGACCACCGTGTGCGCCTGGGCGAGACGGTCGACGACGATGTCGGTCGACACGGGCGCCGCGCCGGTGCGCAGGGCGACTTTCACCGATTCCGACGACGCGCTGCCGGTGAAGCGGTCGAGACCACCGGGTGCTGCGGCCTTCTCGGCGGCGGCGGCGAGGTTCTGCACGGCCGTGTTGAGGGTGCGCAGCTGCGTCATGACGACGTTCTTGTCGTCGATCTTGGCCTTGAGCAGCGTGCGGGGGATGGCGTGCACGTCCATCAGGGCCTTGATGACCTCGGTGGTCTTGAGCCCCGACACGAGGCCGTCGAGCGAGAGCGACATGCGGCTTCCCTTCTGTGTGCGGCGGGGCCCGGGCGACGGCCGAAGCCGTCACCCGGACCCCCGGAGTGATTCCGTGCGGCGGCGCGGATCAGCGCAGCAGCTGGAGCACGCCCTGGTTGGCCTGGTTGGCCTGGGCCAGCATGGCCGTTCCCGCCTGCGACAGGATGTTCGCCGACGTGAACTTGACCATCTCGGACGCCATGTCGGTGTCGCGGATACGGCTCTCGGCGGCGGCGAGGTTCTCGGCCGACACGTTGAGGCTGTTGATGGTCGACTCGAAGCGGTTCTGCAGCGCACCGTAGCCGGCACGTGCGGTCGAGACCGCCTGGATCTGCGTGTCGATGCCCGCCAGAGCCGCACCGTACGATGCCGCGTCGGTCATCGTGGCCGCGAGCGTCTTGATGTCGGCGCCGAGGGTGTCGAAATCGGTCAGGGCGACCGAGATCTGGTCATCGGCGGCGACCGAGCCCGCACCGACCTGGAACGTCAGCGTCGCGCCGCCCGAGAGCAGCTTGATGCCGTTGAAGTTCGTGCTGTCGGCGACCCGGGTGAGCTCGTCACCGAGGGTGTTGATCTCCTTCTGGATCGCCTCGCGCGACTTCGCGTTGTTCGAGTCGTTCGCGCCCTGAGCGGTCAGGTCGCGAACGCGCTGCAGGATGGAGTGCACCTCGGTCAGGGCGCCTTCTGCGGTCTGGATGACCGAGATGCCGTCCTGGGCGTTGCGGGCCGCGACGTTCAGGCCGTTGACCTGCGAACGCAGGCCCTCGGAGATCGCGAGGCCGGCGGCGTCGTCCGCGGCGCGGTTGATGCGCAGACCGCTCGAGAGCTTCTCGAGCGACTTCGACAGGTCGTTCTGCGTGTTGGACAGGTTGCGGTAGGCGTTGAGCGCGCCCACGTTGGTGTTGATCTGCATACCCATGAGGGTTTCCTCCGTGATGTGTTGTGCAGGAGACCATCCGTGGTCTCCTGCCCTCACCTATCGGCGGAGGATGCGGACGCGTTAGGCGGGGGCGGCGGCGCGGAAGACGTCGCCGATCCGGACGCCGGCGGCCTCGGCGATGCGGCCGAAGTACGCATCCCGCGCGGCGGGCGACACCCGGGTGGTGGTCGTGGTCTCCGTGCCGCCCTCGGCGAAGTAGCGGTCGAGGGCGTCGCGGAGCAGGCGCACCGCCTCCGCCCGCTGCTGCGAGACGGCGGAGTGGGTGACGCCGAGTTCCTCGGCGATCTCCTTGACGGGGCGCTCCTCGACGTAGACGGCAACGACGATGCGCCGCATGCGCTCGGGGAGAGCGGTGATGGCGTGTTCGAGCACCTCTCGTCGCTCGCCGACCAGCGCGGACTCCTCGGGGAGAGGGATGTCGGCGACGAGGTCCCGGGTGGCGGGGTCGTCGAGCGGGGCGACCGTGCGTGCAGCGTCGGCGAGGGCCTCCACGACCGCCTCCTTGGGGGAGCCCATGGCGGTGGCGATCTCGGTGGCGGTCGCCGTGCGACCGAGGGCGGCGGTGAGGGTGTCGCGGACGGCGACGGTCTCCTTGATGCGCTTGCGGATGCCGCGGGACGCCCAGTCCATGGCGCGCATCTCGTCGGCGAACGCGCCGAGGATGCGGCGGCGGGCGTACGCGCCGAACGGGACGCCGAGCGCGGGGTCGTAGGCGTCGGCGGCGGTCACGAGGGCGAGCGCGCCGACGGCGGCGAGCTCTTCGCGGGGGATATGGGTAGCCCGAGCATGGGTGTCTGCAGCGAGGTAGCCGACCAGGGGGAGGTTGGCCTCGACGAGGCGGTTGCGCTCAGCGCGCGACGACATGGGGGATGATCCACCTCTCTGGATGCACTCCGGAAGCTCCATGGCGAGGGGTAGATGGTCATATCACAAGGTCCGGGATATGTCCATGGGGAGCACTAACCGCCGCCAGTCCACATAGTAACCTTAGGGGCGCGGCGGCCGATAGAGATTTATGAACCGTTAACAAGCGGGCCGATCGCACCTGCGTGGGGCGGGGGATCGCTGGGGACAAGGGGATCATGGGAGCCAACGAACTATCGATGCAGCTCTGGCGCGAGCGCGAGCTGCTCGAGATGCTGCTTTTCAAGCTCGACGAGCAACAGCTGCTGCTCGCCGCCGGCCGGTCGCACTGGATCCAGTTCGCGGCCAGGGAGATCGATCAGGTGCTCGACCGCCTGCGCGCCGCGAGCCTGGCCAGGGCCGTCGAGGTCGCCGGTGTCGCCGAGGAGTGGGGGGCTCCGCAGGACGCGACGATCGGCCAGCTCATCGAGCACGCTCCGGACGGGGCCTGGGGCGACGTCTTCACCGACCACATGCGCGCGCTGGTGAAGCTGACGGCGGAGGTCGAGCAGATGCGCGACGCCGCCGCGGAACAGCTCAGCGGGGTGCTTCGCGCCACCCAGGAGACGATCGCCGCTCTCGGCCAGGAGAGCGGCGAATACACCACCCGCGGCGACCGCGCCCGCGAGGACGCCGCCCGCATCATCGACACCGAGATGTGACCGAGAGGGATTCATGTCGACCTTCAGTGGACTGACCACCGCCGCCAGCGGCCTCGCCGCCGCGCGGCGGGGCATGGATGTGGTGGGGCAGAACATCGCCAACCAGAAGACCGAGGGGTACACGCGGCAGCGCGTCGAGACCTCCTCCATCGCCGCCGTCGCGCAGACGGGGCGCTTCAGCATGGGCGCGCTCCCCGGACACGGCGTCTCCATCGACGGGGTGTCCCGCCTCGGCGACGCCTTGCTGGACGCCCGGGTCCGCGACACCCTCGGCGCCTCCGGCTACTGGGCCACGCGCGCGCTCGCCGCGACGACCGCCGAGTCGGCGCTCGCGGAGCCGACGGACAAGGGGCTCGCCAACCGGCTGACGAACTTCTGGGCCGGCTGGCAGGACCTCGCCAACACCCCGGACTCCGGTGCCGCGGCCGCGAGCATCCTGGAGTCGGCGAAGGAGCTCGCCGCCCACATCTCCGGCGGCTATCGCACGGTCGCCGCGCAGTGGACGGCCGCCCGGGGGACCGCCGAGCGCACCGTCAGCCAGGTCAACGCCGCGGCCGACCAGATCGCGGTGCTGAACGGCGAGATCCGCGAGGCTCTGGCCTCGGGGCGTTCGGCCAACGAGCTCACCGACCGCCGCAACCTGCTCGCGGAGGACGTGGCCCGGCTCGCCGGCGCGACGGCGACGCTGGAGACGGACGGCACGCTCACGGTGCGCCTCGGCGGCAACGCCCTGGTCGCCGGCGGCGACGCCCGTCACCTCGCGCTGACCGGCTCGGCGACGATCGACGGTGCTCCGCGCGTCGGGGTCGCCTGGGAGTCGGTGCCGGATCTGCCCCTCGTCGTCGACGGCGGAGAGCTCGGCGGCTCGCTCGCGGTGCTCGCCCCCGCGGCGGACGGCGGGATGCTGGCACAGCTCGCCGCCACCTACGACCGGGTGGCGACGGCGCTCGCGGAGTCGCTCAACGCGCAGCACCGCGCCGGTGTGACGGCATCCGGACAGCCGGGTGGCGACTTCTTCACCCTCCCGGCGACCGGCTCCGCCGCGCTCGGGCTGCAGGTGGCCGTCACCACGGCGGCCGAGCTCGCTCTCGCCGCGCCCGGAGCCGGCTCCAAGGACGCGACCAACGCCGACCTCATCTCTCAGATCGGGCAACGCGCGACCTCTCCGGATGCGCTGTGGACCGACCAGGTGACCCGCTTCGGCGTGGCCACCGCGGCCGACGTGCAGCGCGCGAAGGTCTCGGATGCGGCGGCGGTCGGCGCCGTCGGCGCGCAGCAGTCCGTCGCGGCCGTGGACGGCGACGAGGAGACGATCAGCCTCCTCACCTACCAGACCGCCTATCAGGCAGCGGCCCGCGTGCTCACCGCCGTCGACGAGGCCCTCGACGTCCTCATCAACCGCACGGGCGTCGTCGGACGCTGATCGGAGAAGCTCCATGATCTCTCGCGTGACCCAGACCACCATGACGCAGACGGCGATGCGTCAGCTGCAGTCCAATCTCTCCGAGCTCGCCCGGCTGCAGGAGCAGGCGACGTCGCAGAAGGCGTTCGCCGCGCCCTCGGACGATCCGGCCGCCGCCGCCGCCGCCCTCGCCCTGCACGCCGAGCAGCGACGCACCGAGCAGTACGCGCGCAACATCGACGACGGCCTGGCGTGGGTGACCGCGGCCGACACGGCGATCACCTCCAGCACCTCCCTGCTCTCGCGGGTGCGGGACCTCACCGCGCAGGGAGCGAACGACGGGGCGCTGGACGCCGCGGCGAAGGAGGCCCTCGCGGTGGAGCTGGAGGGCATCCGCGACGAGCTGCTCTCGCAGGCGAACACCCGGCTGCTCGGGCGGTCCGTGTTCGCCGGTACCTCGGACACGGCGGCCTTCGCCGCCGACTACTCGTACAGCGGTGTCGCCGGCTCCGAGGTCACGCGCCGCGTGTCCGATGCGGCGGCCGTCCGCGTCGACACCGACGGGGCGGCGGTGTTCGGCACGGGCGACGACTCGGTGTTCGCCCTCGTCGACCGCATCGTCGCCGACCTCCGATCCGGCACCAACGTCGGGCCACGGCTCGCGGAGATCGACGACCGCCGCACGGCGATGCTGGGCGTGCAGGGCGCGGTCGGCACCAGACAGGCCCAGATCGAACGCGCCAAGGAGGCGGCAGTGCAGAATTCCGTGTCCCTCGAGTCCCGCCGCGCCGCGGTCGAGGACGTCGACTCGGTCGAGGTGCTCATCCGCCTGCAGGCGCAGGAGCTCGTGTACCGCTCGGCGCTCGCGGTGAACGCGCGCGTGCTGCAGCCGTCGCTGATGGACTTCCTGCGATGACCGCCGCGCTCACCTTCACGGCCCCGCCGCCCGGCCTGGCTCCGCACGTGGACTTCGCCCTCGTGCCCGTCGAGGGCGCGGACGGGCTCTTCGCGATGCGGGCGGTCGAGGACGAGGCCCTGCGGCTCTACCTGGTCGACCCGAACACCGTCCTCACGGAGTATGCGCCGATCCTCACGGACGCGCAGGTCGCCGACCTCGCGCTCTCCTCGGCGGACGACGCCTTCGTGCTCGTGGTCGCCCACCCCGCCGCCGAGGGTGTCAGCGTCAACCTGCTGGCGCCGGTCGTCGTGAACCGGGCGACGGGAGCGGCGACGCAGGTCATCCTCGAAGGCCAGGACTACCCCGTGCGGGCGCCGCTGGGCTGACCCGTGCGGGGCCGGGGCGCCGGCCGTGACGGGCGGGGTGACGACTACCCTGGAGAGGTGATCCTCGCCGTCGACACCTCCCTTGGCACCGCCGTCGCCCTCATCGACCCGGATGGGACGCGTCGTGCCGAGGCCGGTACCGCCGATCCGCTGGGCCACGCCGAGGTGATCGGCGACCTCGTGCGCGACGTGCTCCGCGAGGGCGGATCCGACGGCATCACGCACGTCGTGGCCGGCATGGGGCCCGGCCCGTTCACCGGTTTGCGCATCGGCATCGCGACCGCGCGGGCGTTCGCCCTCGGCCGCGGCGTCTCCGTCGTCCCGGTCCCGAGCCACACGGCGGCCGCTCTCACGATCCAGGCCACCGTGACCGGACCGTTCGCCGTCGTCACCGACGCCCGCCGCCGCGAGGTCGCCGTCACCGTGTTCGACGGGCAGGACGAGGACGGGATCCCGCGCACGATCGCCGACACCGTGCTCGTGCGGGCCGCCGACGCCGACGAGCACCTCGCGGGCCTCCGCCGGGTGGACGTGACGACGCTGTCCGCGGTCGACCTCGCCCGGGTGGGGGCACGGGCGCTCGCCGCCGGCAGGGTCCTCGCCGGCGAGGAGCCGCTCTACCTGCGGCACCCGGACGTCACCCTGCCCGGTGCCCCGAAGAAGGTGGGCGCATGACCCTCCGGGACGCCAGGCCGGCCGACCTCGACGCGATCATGGCCATCGAGGAGCGCTCGTTCCCGACCGACGCGTGGAGCCGGGACACCATGGCGAGCGAGCTGGCGAGCCCGCACGGCCGCTACCTCGTCGACGAGCAGGGCGGGGCCATCGTCGGCTACGGCGGGGTCAGGGCCCTGCAGGGCGGCGCGGACGCCGACATCCAGACCATCGCCCTCCTCGCCGAGGTCCGGGGACAGGGACGCGGGCGGGCGCTGCTGCGTGCCCTGCTGCGGACGGCCGCGGCCCGGGGTGCGCACGAGGTGTTCCTCGAGGTGCGCGCCGACAACCCGCCGGCCGAGGGCCTGTACCGCGCGGAGGGCTTCGAGGAGATCGGCAGGCGCCCCCGCTACTATCAGCCGGACGACGTCGACGCGATCGTGATGCGTCTGGACCTGCGCCGCCATCCGGCGCCCGCCGATACGCCGGAGGAGGCGACCGCATGAGTGAGCCCCTGGTGCTCGGCATCGAGACGAGCTGCGACGAGACCGGCATCGGCATCGTGCGGGGCCGCACGCTGCTGTCCAACACGATCGCCTCCAGCATGGACGAGCATGCCCGGTACGGCGGCGTCGTGCCGGAGGTCGCCGCCCGCGCACACCTCGAAGCGCTGCAGCCGGCCATCGACGCCGCCCTCGCCGAGGCCGACGTCCGCCTCGCCGACCTCGATGCGGTGGCGGTGACGAGCGGCCCTGGCCTCGCGGGAGCGCTCATGGTCGGCGTGGGGGCGGCGAAGGGCCTCGCGGTCGCCCTGGACAAGCCCCTGTACGCGGTCAACCACCTCGTCGGCCACATCGCCGCCGACATCCTCACCCCGGATGCGGCGCCGCTGGAGTACCCGACGATCGCGCTGCTGGTCTCCGGCGGCCACACCTCCCTGCTCCACGTGCGCGACCTCACGACCGATGTCGAGCTGCTCGGCGAGACCGTGGACGACGCCGCGGGCGAGGCCTTCGACAAGGTCGCCCGGCTGCTGTCCCTGCCGTATCCCGGCGGCCCCGAGATCGACAGGGCCGCCGTCGGCGGAGACCCGGATGCGATCCGCTTCCCGCGCGGGCTCTCCCGTGCCTCCGACCTCGCGAAGCATCGCTACGACTTCTCGTTCTCCGGGCTGAAGACCGCCGTCGCCCGCTGGATCGAGCGCTTCGAAGCCGAGAACGCCGCCGCGGGCACCGACGCGCGCGAGCTGCCGATCGCCGACATCGCCGCGAGCTTCCGGGAGGCCGTCGTCGACGTCCTCGTCACCAAGGCGCTCAACGCGTGCGCCGACCTCGGGGTGCCGCGGCTGCTCCTGGGCGGCGGTGTGATCGCGAACCGTCGGCTCCGCGAGGTGGCGCTGGCCAGGGCCGCCGAGGCCGGGGTCACCGTGCGCATCCCGCCGCTCTCCCTCTGCACGGACAACGGCGCCATGATCGCCGCGCTCGCCGCTGAGCTCATCGCGTCGGGGCGCCCCGCCTCGACGCTCGGCTTCGGCGCCGACTCGACGCTGCCGGTCACCGAGATCCAGGTCGCGGAGGCGGTGCCGGCGTGAGCGGGCTCGCGCGCGGACCGGAGCCGGACGGGGCCACGCCCCGTGCGCGGGTCGAGCGCGCGAGCGGGCAGGTCGAACGTCCGGCGGGGACGGCGCGCCTTCCCGGAGCCCCGCGGGAGGGGTACACGAAGCTCCCCACGGGTCCGGTGGGCATCGAACCGGTGGTCGTCAGCGGACCCGACCTCGACCACGGGGAGGACGAGGGGTGGGAGCCTGCGGTCGAGCCGGCCGTCGTCGACGACACCCGCCTGGCCCCGTGGGCGCTGCTCGCGGCGATCGTCGCTCTCGGCGCATCGTTCTTCGTGGGGTGGGGGATCCCGGTCGCGGTCGTCGCCGTGATCGCCGCGATCATGTCGCTGCGCCGCCCCGTCGAGAACCGCGCGATCGCGCGCTGGGCGCTCGTGCTGGGTCTGTGCGCGACCGTGTACAGCCTGGGATGGCTGGTCTGGGCGGGCATGCAGTTCGAGAGACTCGGCTAGGCGGGGTGGCCATGACGGACGACGACGACGTCGAGGAGCGCAGGGCCCTGCAGCGCAAGGCGTACGGGCCCGGCGGGGAGCTGACCGCCGCGGAGGCCGCCCGGCTGCGCGCGCTCGAGGATTCCCATCGGACACGCTCGGCGGGGCCGCCCGCGTCCGCGTCGATGACCGATCCCGTCCAGGAGACCCGGCCCCCCGGCCCTCCGCCGTCCTCCGGGGCCACGTCCGGTCCGCACGACGACGAACCTCCGGCCCCCGGCGGCGATTCCGCGATGCCGGAGGAGGAATCCGAGGAGGTCGCGACCGCCCGGACCGACTCCCCGACTCTCCGGGCGGGGCAGGGCCGTCTCCTCGGGACGCGCGTGCTCGCCGCAGTGGTGGTGCTGCTGCTCGGTGTCGGCATCGGCTGGTTGGCCTTCGGCCGGACCGGCGGAGCGGCCGTCGCCCTGAGCTCCACGCAGCAGCAGTGGCAGTCCGAGCTCGTCGCGTCCGGACGGTACGACGCCGGCTCGGTGCGTGCGCTCGCCACGGAGGACGACGCTGTCGTCTGGACGGCGACGCAGAACGGCGGCGCGAGCATCTGCCTGGTCCTCCGGTCGGCGGAGAGCACGACGCCGAGCTGCAATCGGCGCGAGACCGTGCAGGAGGAAGGCCTGTGGGGCGAGGTGACGACGCAGCGCGACGACGACTACACGCGCCAGATCATGGCTCAGCTGATCCTCACGCCTGACGGCGAACCGGCGGTGAGCGTCGACGTCTCGGAGTACGGTATCGGTGACGGCGGCGGCATCACCTATGCGAACGAGGCGGAGACCCGCGCGGCCGCGCGTCTGGTCGAGGAAGGGTTCGACCCGAACTCCATCTGGGTCGTCGGGTACGACGACGATGTCCCCATCTGGACGGCCTCCGCGCAGGATTCGGGGCGGCATTGTCTCGTCTACGACGGATCGACGGCCGACGCTCCGATGGCCTGCGAGGAGACCGAGACGCTGGCGGAGCACGACGGGCGGCTGCGGTTGCAGGTGACGGACGCGACGACCGGGCAGGTGACGACGTACGAGCTGCCGACCAGCGCGGGAGTGCCGTCCTTCACGATCATCCGCGAGGGGAGCGACGCCGGTGCGGGCGGAGACTGACGGAGAGGACGCCGCGGCAGCGGAGCGCCGGGCGCTGGAGCGCGCGGCGTACGGCCGCGACGGCGGGCTCGACGCCGCAGCGGCCCGTCGGCTTCAGGAGCTTCAGGAGGAACATCGTCGCTTGACCCCTTTCGCGCAGGACGAGCCGATGGAATCGCCATCCGTGGGCGATGACGCGCCGGAGTCCGTGACCGCTCGCCCGGCGCCGGAGGACGTGCCGGCCGCGGAGGACACCCCTCCGGCCACCCCGGACGACGTCTCCCGGACGGAGGCGTCGGCCGTGAACCGCCGCGGTCTCGTGCCGGTGCTCGTGGCGTCGGCGGCTCTCCTCGCGATCGGCGTGGGGGCCGGGTGGGCGCTGTTCGCCCCGCGGTCGGACGCGTTTCGCCTGACGGAGGCGCAGGAGGACCGGCGCATCGCACTCGCCGGTGAGGGCTACGACCCCGGCTCCGTGCGTCCGGTGGCGGAGGCGGAGGGCGCGCTCGCCTGGTTCGCCACGCAGGACGACGGGGCCAGCCGGTGTCTGATCCTCGACGTCGGCACGGACTCCCAGTCGACCTGTCTGGCGGGGGAGGAGGCGGGACCGGGCTTGTACGCCTCGCTCCCCGTCCCGTCCTCCGCAGCGGACGCCGAGGAGGACTCCTTCTCCTTCGACAGCGTGACGGCGGTCATGCTCTTCTCCACCACGGACGAGCCGATGGTGAGCATCCAGCGCTGGGGAGGCAGCTCCACGCTCGTCGCCCAGTTCGGCGAGGCGGAGCGCGCAAGGGCGGAGGAGCTCGTCGGGGACGGCTACGACCTCAACCTCTCCGTCCTCGGGTCCTTCCGCGAGCAGCCGGTCTGGCTCGGCGACCGCAGCACGGAGAGCGGGCCCTCCCAGCGCTGCCTGATCGTCGACGCCGACGGCTCACGCCAGTGCGCCACGATCGACGAAGCGGTGCAGTCCGGGCTCCGCGTACAGCTGCTCGACGTCGACCAGGAGACCGGGGAGCTGCTGTCGGCATCCGTCATCGAGGTGGACTTCACTCGCTGGCAGACGCCCTACCTCACCGTGACCTCGGGCCCGGCCGTGGTCGACGAAGCGACGGGCGAGTCGTACCTGGTGACCACCGGGCCGCCCGGGGATCCGATCCGCGTCGACATCCCGGGCCGGGAGTCGGAGGACTGACCGTCCTCAGTCCGCGGCGGGCACCCGGTCGGCGAGGATCGCGCGGCGCTGATCGCCGAATCGGGCGAGGATCAGGGTCGCCTCGGCATCGCCGCGGAGGGTCAGCTTGCGCCGGAAGGCCGCGGGATCGACGTCCACCCCGCGCTTCTTGATCTCGATGCGGCCGATGCCGTGGGTCTTCAGGGCGGCGTTGATCGTCTTCGGCGTGATCGGCAGCGTCTCCCGGACGCGGAAGGACTGCACGAACGGGCTCGTCAGGGCCGCATCGGAGGTGAGGTAGGCGATGCGCGCGTCGAGCATCCCTGCGTCCAGGCTGCGGGCGACGTCGCCGATGAGACGCGCCCGGATGACGGCGCCGTCCGGCTCGTGCAGGAAGGCCCCGAGTGCACGGACGGGAGCGTCCTCGGCGTCTGCGGCGCCGGTGAGCTCGTGCGAGCGCTCGCCGCGGATGACGAGTGCGGAGCGCCGGACTCCTTCCCTCGCCAGCTCGCGCGACCACACCACGAGCTCGACGACGCTCCCGTCTGCGCTGACCCACTGCGTCTCCGCGTCCGTGGGCAGGGCGTCGCGGTCGTGGGCAGGGCCGAGCTTGATCCCGGTGGGGCGCTGCGCGGCGACGGCGAACGCCCAGTCGAGGGACGGCGAGTAGTCGTCGGCGGAGACGCGCCGGGTCTCGCTGTGTCCGGAGGTGCGGCGGGCGGGATCCATCCAGATCGCCTGGCCGGGGACCGGCTCTCCGAGCGCGTCCTCCGCCGTGGCGTGCCGGACCGTGGCGTCGTCGCCGAACGGGGCGAGGTTGTAGGCGGCGAGGGCCGCGGTCACCTCGTCGGCGTCCACCGCATGCACCGCCAGTCCCGCGCCGGCGAACGCGAGGGCGTCGCCGCCGATCCCGCAGCCGAGGTCCGCGACGCTCGTGAGGCCGGCTCGGCGGATCCGCTGGGCGTGGCGGGCGGCCACGCCGAGGCGGGTGGCCTGCTCGAGGCCGGCGCGGGTGAAGAGCATGCGGGCGGCGAAGGGGCCGAACTTCGCCGTGGCCCTGGCGCGCAGGTGCGCCTGCCCGACGACGGCGGAGACGAGGTCGGGGGAGTGTCCCGCAGCCCGCAGCCGGGAGACGGCGGCTGCGGCCTCCGCGGTGGAGGTGACCGGCCCGAGCGCATCGAGCAGCTCCAGGCCGGCGGGGGTCAGCAGGGCGCGCAGCTCGGACATCTCCACCCTCCCAGCCTACGGCGCGCTCGCCGCCCCGACCCGGGTTGGCACTCGCATTGCATGAGTGCCAGCCGACCGCCTACACTGGCATTAGCACTCTCGGGTTGAGAGTGCGAACGAGTCTTTCGTGTCAGCGTCAAGAAAGAAGAGGTAGACCGTGTCGGTTTCCATCAAGCCGCTCGAGGACCGCATCGTCATCAAGCAGGTCGAGGCCGAGCAGACCACCGCGAGTGGCCTGGTCATCCCCGACACCGCCAAGGAGAAGCCCCAGGAGGGCGAGGTCGTGGCGGTCGGCCCCGGCCGTATCGACGACAACGGCAACCGCGTTCCGCTCGACGTCGCCGTCGGCGACCGCGTGCTCTACAGCAAGTACGGCGGCACCGAGGTGAAGTTCGGTGCAGACGAGTTCCTCGTCCTGTCGGCTCGCGACGTCCTGGCGGTCGTCGTCCGCTGATCGCACACCCGGTTCCCTCCGCTCGCCGGACGGGAACCCGGTCCGCAGAGGGCCCGGATGCTTCTGCATCCGGGCCCTCTTCTGCGTCCCGAACGGCGCGTCGCCCGGCGGCGCGGGCATAGGGTTGTGCGGTGACCCCCGAGACGAGCCGCGCCACCCGGACGGCGGGCGTCGCGTACGCCGGGAGCGCCTACCTGCTGTGGGGCGTCCTGCCGCTCTACTTCCTCCTGCTGCAGCCCACCGGTCCGTGGGAGGTCGTGGCCTGGCGGGTGCTGCTCTCCTTCGTCTTCTGTCTCCTGCTGCTCACGGTCACCCGAGGATGGGCCGCCTTCCTCGCGATCGTCCGGAGTCCGCGACTGCTGGGGTGGACGGCCCTGGCCGGCCTCCTCATCTACGTCAACTGGCAGGTGTTCGTCCTCGGCACGCTGAGCGGGAAAGTCGTGGAGACGGCGCTCGGCTACTTCATCAACCCGATCACGACCGTGCTGCTCGGCGTCTTCGTGCTCAAGGAGCGCCTCCGACGGCTGCAGTGGGTGGCCGTCGGCATCGCGGCCGCCGCGGTGGTCGTCATCGTCGTGGCGTACGGCGACGTCCCCTGGATCGCCTTGACGCTGACGGCCTCCTTCGGCCTGTACGGGCTCATCAAGAAGAAGATCGGCCCCGCCGTCGACGCGGTCAGCGGGCTGACGCTCGAGTCGTTCTGGCTGATCCCCATCGCGGTGGTGCAGCTCGTGATCGTGGCGACGACGCCCGTCGGACTCACGATGGGGACGGCGGGCTGGTCGCACGCCGTGCTGCTGGCGTTCGCGGGGGTGGCCACAGCCGTCCCCCTGCTGCTGTTCGCGGCCGGGACACGTCGGGTCGACCTCGCCGTGATCGGCATGCTGCAGTTCCTCACCCCGATCCTGCAGTTCGTGATCGGGGTCGCCGTGCTCCAGGAGCCGATGCCACCGGAGCGCTGGATCGGGTTCGTCCTGGTTTGGATCGCGATCGCGGTCTTCGTCGTCGATCTGCTCCTCGCCGCGCGGCGCGGCCGCCGGGACACCCCCGCCGCGGGGTTCTGATCCCGCCCGCTCGCAGGCGGAAACAGCGGTCCTGGATCGTTAACGCACCGAGATACTTGCCCCTCCTGCGCGCGGGGCGCACGCCCTAGTGTTAGAGCACCCGACTGTGGTCACCATCCACGTTCGTTTACGCAAGGGAGCATCATGAACGCACTGAAGGGCTCGCGCAGCGCGAGGATCTTCGCCGGGATCGCGCTGGTCAGCGCTTCCGCCCTCATCATCGCGGGCTGCAGCAGCACGCCGAACGCGGAGCCGTCGGACGGGGGTGGCGACAAGCCGGCCGCCGACCTGACGCTCAAGCTCGGTTCGCTGCTGCCGGCCACCGGCACGCTCGCGTTCCTGGGCGCGCCGATGGAGGCCGGTGTCCAGCTCGCCGTCAACCAGATCAACGAGGCCGACGCCGGCATCACGATCGACGTCAGCACGGCCGACGAGGGCGACCTCGACAACAAGGCCTACGAGACCTCCATCAACAACCTGCGCAACGACGACATCACCGCCATGATCGGCGCGGCGTCCTCCAGCGTCACCAAGCTGATCCTCGACGGCAACGCGGGCGCGGACATCCTCACCGTGTCCCCGTCGAACACCTCGCCGGACTTCACGGGCATCAATCCGCTGTACTTCCGGACCGCGCCGAGCGACAACCTCCAGGGCGAGGTCCTCGGCAACGAGATCGCCGAGGACGGCCACAAGACGCTGGGCATCATCTACCAGAACGACCCGTACGGCACGGGGCTGTTCGAGGCGATCAAGGCCACCTTCGAGAGCACCGGCGGCGAGGTCGTCGCCGACGCGTCGTACAACCAGGGTGACGGTCAGTTCAACGCGCAGGTCTCGGAGATCGCCGCGGCGAACCCGGACGCGGTCGCGGTCGTCTCCTACGACCAGTTCGCCACCATCGCGCCGCTGCTCGGCAACGCCGGGGTCGACACCGGGTCCCTGTACCTCGTCGACGGCAACCTCAAGGACTGGGGCTCGGACGTCTCGGTCAGCCTCGAGGGCTCGAAGGGCACCCGTGCCGGTGCTGAGCTGCCGCAGGACTTCCTCGACCAGCTGAACGAGGTCTGGACGGCCGAGGGCAACGACCCGATCGACGCCGTGACCTACTCGGCCGAGGCGTACGACGCTGTGGTGCTGATCGCCCTGGCGGCGCTGAAGGCCGGCTCGGTCGAGGGCCCGGACATCGCGGCCGAGATGATCACCGTCTCCGGCGGTGACGGTGACGGCGAGAAGTGCGACAACTTCGCCGATTGCGCCGCGATCATCAACGACGGCGGCACGCCGGACTATGACGGTCTCTCCGGCGAGATCACGTTCGACGAGAACAACGACCCGAAGGGTGCCGCGATCGGCGTCTACGAGTTCGACGCCGAGAACGTCACCTCGCGCATCAAGTAACGCAGCGACGACGAAGGCCCCGGATGCTTCGGCATCCGGGGCCTTCGTCGTACCAGGAACCGGCCTCAGGCGGCGTCGGTGCCGAGGGTGCCCAGGTAGAGGCCGATGACCTTCGGGTCGTTCAACAGCTCCCGGCCGGTGCCCTCGTAGGCGTCCTTGCCCTGGTCGAGCACGTATCCGCGGTCGCAGATCTGCAGGCACCGACGGGCGTTCTGCTCGACCATGATCGTCGTGACGCCCGCCTTGTTGATGTCGGAGACGCGGATGAAGGCGTCGTCCTGCCGCACGGGGGAGAGGCCGGCGGACGGCTCGTCGAGCAGCAGCACCGACGGGTCCATCATGAGAGCCCGCGACATGGCGACCATCTGCCGCTCGCCGCCGGAGAGCGAGCCGGCACGCTGCTTCAGACGCTTGCCGATCTCCGCGAAGATGCTGCTGACGAACTCGAGCCGCTCCGCGAAGATCTTCGGGTTCTGGTAGAGACCCATCTCCAGGTTCTCCTGGATGGTGAGCGACGGGAACACGTTGTTCGTCTGCGGCACGAAGGCCACACCGCGGCGCACGAGCTTGTCGGCCTTGAGGCCGACGATGCTCTCGCCTTTGACCGTGATGTCGCCTTCGCGGACGTTGACCATGCCGAAGATCGCCTTGAGGAGCGTCGACTTCCCGGCGCCGTTCGGGCCGATGATGCCGATGAGCTCGCCCTGGCGGGCGACGAGGTTCGCGCCGTTGAGGATGTTCACTCCCGGCAGGTAGCCGGCGTGCACGTCCTTCAGCTCGACGACCACGTCGTCGGCCGGGGCGGCGCTTTCGGCGGGGGTTGCGGTGCTCATGCCTTGTCCTCCTCGGCAGCGTCCTCGGCCTCGACCTCGGCCTCGACCTCGGTCTCGATCTGCTCGCGGATGCGCTCCGCGTCGGCGTCGGAGATCACCGGGAGACGGCCGGTGACGGCGCCCAGGTCCACGTCCTGGTGGGCACCCAGGTAGGCGTCCACCACCGCGGGGTCCTCCATGACGGTCTCCGGCGGCCCCTCGGCCACCACGCGCCCCTCGGCCATCACGACCACCCAGTCGGCGATGTGACGCACCATGTGCATGTCGTGCTCGACGAAGAGCACCGTCATCCCGAGGTCCTTGAGGTCGAGGATGTGATCGAGGAGCGACTGGGTGAGGGCGGGGTTCACCCCGGCCATCGGCTCGTCGAGCATCACCAGGCTCGGGTCGCTCATGAGGGCCCTGGCCATCTCCAGCAGCTTGCGCTGCCCGCCGGAGAGCGACGCCGCGAAGTCCTGCTCTTTGGCGTCGAGCTTGAAGCGCACGAGGAGCTCGTGGGCGCGCTGCTCGATCTCCTGCTCCTGCTTGCGCCAGAGGAAGGGGAACAGCCCTGCCCAGAAGCCCTCGCCGCGCTGGTCCTTCGCGCCGAGCTTCATGTTCTCCAGCACGGTCAGCAGCGACAGCGATTTGGTGAGCTGGAAGGTGCGCACCTGTCCCATGCGGGCGACCTTGAACGACGGGATGCCGGACAGGTTCTTGCCGTCGTAGGACCACGTGCCGCTGTTGGGCTTGTCGAAGCCGCACAGGAGATTGAACAGCGTGGTCTTGCCGGCGCCGTTGGGGCCGATGAGCGCCGTGATGGCGCCGCGCGGGATCTCGAGGTGGTCGACGTCGACCGCCGTGAGGCCGCCGAAGCGCCGCTGCACGGCGTCCACGACGAGGATCGGGTCGACCTTCTTGACTCCGGGGGCGGCGGGACCCGCGGTGAGGCCGGTGGTCTTCGCGCGGGGAGCGCTCTTCGCGGGCGTGACGGCCGCGTCGTTCTCACTTGACAAAGGTCATCTCCCTCTTGTTCCCCAGGATGCCCTGCGGGCGGAACACGACGATGAGCATCAGCACGATGCCGATGAGGATATAGCGCACCACGTCGGCCTGAGCGCTCGTCATGGGCAGGTAGCCGGCCGTGGCCATCGCGGGGAGGAGCGCGCCGAGGAAGGCGAACACCACCCAGAACAGCACGGCGCCGAGCGTCGGGCCGAACACCGTGGCCGCGCCGCCGAGGAGCAGGATCGTCCACAGGAAGAACGTCAGCGACGTGGAGTAGCTGCCGGGGATGACCGCCGACGGCAGGACGAAGACGATTCCGCCCAGTGCACCGATCACGCCACCCACCACGAGTGCCTGCATCTTGTAGGCGAAGACGTTCTTGCCGAGCGAGCGCACGGCGTCCTCATCCTCGCGGATGCCCTTGAGCACGCGACCCCAGGGGCTGCGCATGAGCGCCCAGACCACGAGGATCGTGAGAGCGAGGGTGAGCAGTCCGAACACCCGCACCCAGAGGTCGTTGGCGTTGTACGTCCACGGGCCGAAGCCGTAGGTCCCCGGGGGGAAGGGGTTCGCGTCGCGGAAGCTCTGGTGGTAGCCGGAGAGACCGCCGGCGGAGTTCGTCCAGTCCTTGAAGAGCTCGGTGACGAACATCAGGCGCACGACCTCCGCGGCCGCGATGGTCGCGATGGCCAGGTAGTCGGCGCGCAGCCGCAGCGTCGGGATGCCCAGCAGCAGGGCGAAGAGCGCGCCGCCGGTGATGCCGACGAGCACGCCCAGCCACCACGGGAATCCGAAGGTGAGGATCGAGATCGCGTAGCCGTAGCCGCCGATCGCCATGAACGCCGCCATGCCGAAGTTGAGCAGACCCGTGTACCCGAAGTGCACCGCGAGGCCCGTGGCCGCGAGCGCGTAGGCGATCGTGGTCGGGCTGAACAGGTAGGAGGCGGTGTTGCCGAAGATGCTTCCGAAGTCCATGCGTCAGCCCAACCTTTCCTTGCGTCCGAGGATGCCCTGCGGTCGCACGAGCAGGATGATGATCAGCGCGACGAGGGCGCTGGCGTACTTGAGGTCGGTCGGCACCCCGAGGAGCGTCGAGACCTCGACCGCGAGGCCGACGATGATCGAGCCGATCAGGGCGCCGATCGCGGAGCCGAGACCGCCGAGCGTGATGGCGCAGAACATCAGCAGCAGCATCTGCATGCCCATGTCCCACTTCACGCCGGGGCGGAAGTACGCCCAGAGGATGCCGGAGATCGCGGCCAGGGTGCCGGCGAGGATCCAGACGACGCGGATGACCTTGTCCACGTCGATGCCGGAGGCGGCGGCGAGCTGCGGGTTGTCCGAGATCGCCCTCGTCGCCTTCCCGATGCGGGTGCGGGTGAGGAAGAACGCGACGCCGAGGATCACGATGATGCTCGTGGCCATGCCGATCATGTCGATGTACGACAGGGAGATCGGGCCGAGGCGGATCGGCTCCGGGCTCGCGCCGGGCAGCTGATAGGTGCTGCCGCCGATGATGTACTGCAGGCCGTAGCGAAGGGCCAGCGAGAGGCCGATGCTGACGATCATGAGCTGGACGACGCCCAGTCCGCGCCGACGCAGCGGCTTCCAGATGCCGGCGTCGAGCGCCCAGCCGAGTGCCGCGCCGCCGATGACCGCGGCGATGATGCCGGCCCACAGCGGGAGCTGCCAGAAGGAGGTGACGACGAGGGTGATCACCGCGCCCCACGTCACCATCTCGCCGTGCGCGAAGTTAGACAGCCGGGTCGTGCCGTAGATGAGCGCGGCGCCCATCGAGGCGAGCCCCAGCAGGAGCCCGAAGTTCAGGCCGCCCACCAGGCGCGACAGGAGCTGGTCGAGGAAGGAGACGGTCACCCGCTCTCCCTCGCCGAGGAAGAGGTTCACGATCTTCGTCCCGGTGAGCCCGAACTCCAGCTCGAATGAGGCGGTCGTGCCCGAGACGGGCTGGATCCCCTCGGGGAGCTGCGTCGCGTCGACGATCACGCCGTCCGGAAGTGTGGACTCGTCCACCGTGAGGGTGTACGTCTCCTTCTCCGGCACGTACAGGCGCCACTTGCCCTCGGCGTCGGTCTCGGTCTCGGCGTCGAAGCCGTTGCCCTCGATCGTCATCACGACGCCCTCGACGGGCTCGTCGCCGTCGGTGACGACCCCGGCGAAGTAGAAGTCGGTGACCTCCTGCCCGTCGTCCGTGGTCTCGGCGGAGGCCGCTGAGGGAGGGAGCAGGAGCGATGCCGCGAGCGCCATCAGGATTCCGAAGAAGGCGAAGGCCCAAGGGCGCTTTCGCGGTCCGGCGAGTGCTGTGGGTCCCACGCAACCTCCACTGTGAGTGCTGTCTCCGCGGGCTCGGGTCGAACCGCGGGGATGGACGACGCACTTGAGCGTAATGGGCGATCGGCGAATCACCTATCGTCCGGGCCAACGGTCCGGTAACGACAGGGCCCTGGGAATGTTCTCGGGCGTGTCTCGCTTAGAATCTCCATACGGGTCACGCCCGCGCACCGGCCGACGTCGACCCCCCATTCGCACCCGGATCCGCGCCACTCGCGCAGGAGGAGATTCCATGGACCAGCACGATCCCTTCGGCTTCGTCGGACTGACCTACGATGACGTGCTGCTGCTCCCCGGGCACACCGACGTCATCCCCAGTGAGGCCGACACGTCGTCCCGGATCACCCGACGGATCTCCGTCGCGACGCCGCTGCTCTCCAGCGCGATGGACACGGTGACCGAATCCCGCATGGCGATCGCCATGGCCCGGGAGGGCGGCATCGGCATCCTGCACCGCAACCTCTCGATCGCCGACCAGGCCGCGCACGTCGACCGCGTGAAGCGCAGCGAGTCCGGCATGATCACCGACCCCATCACCACGACGCAGGACGCGACGGTGGAGGAGGTCGACGCCCTGTGCGCCAAGTACCGGATCTCCGGCCTCCCGGTCGTGGACGACGAGGGTCGCCTGGTGGGCATCATCACGAACCGCGACATGCGCTTCGTCTCCGGCTTCGAGCGTCAGAGCACGTTCGTCAAGGACGTCATGACGAGGGAGAACCTCGTCACCGCCCCCGTCGGCGTCGCGGCGGGCGAGGTCATCGCGCTGTTCGCGAAGCACCGCGTCGAGAAGCTGCCCCTCATCGACGAGGACGGCAAGCTCGCCGGCCTCATCACCATCAAGGACTTCGACAAGAGCGAGAAGTATCCGCTCGCCACCAAGGACGACCAGGGCCGCCTGCGGGTGGGCGCGGCGATCGGCTTCTTCGGCGACGCGTGGAAGCGCGCCGAGGCCCTCCGCGACGCCGGAGTGGACGTGCTCGTCGTCGACACCGCCAACGGGCAGTCGCAGGGCGTGATCGACCTCGTCAAGCGCCTCAAGGCCGACGAGTCGTTCGCGCACATCGACGTCATCGGCGGCAACGTCGCCACCCGCGAGGGCGCGCAGGCGCTGGTGGACGCGGGCGTGGACGCCGTCAAGGTGGGCGTGGGTCCCGGCTCGATCTGCACGACCCGCGTGGTCGCCGGTGTCGGCGTGCCGCAGGTCACGGCCGTCTACGAGGCATCGCTCGCGGCGCGCCCCGCCGGCGTCCCGGTGATCGCCGACGGCGGCCTGCAGTACTCGGGCGACATCGCGAAGGCGCTCGTCGCCGGTGCTGACGCCGTGATGCTCGGCTCGCTGCTCGCCGGCACCGACGAGTCGCCGGGCGAGATCGTCTTCCAGTCGGGCAAGCAGTTCAAGCAGTACCGCGGGATGGGCTCGCTCGGCGCCATGCAGACGCGCGGCAAGCAGACGTCCTACTCGAAGGACCGCTACTTCCAGGCCGACGTGCCCAGCGACGACAAGCTGATCCCGGAGGGCATCGAGGGCCAGGTGCCCTACCGCGGCCCGCTCTCGGCCGTCGCCTACCAGCTCGTCGGCGGCCTGCGGCAGTCGATGTTCTACGTCGGGGCCCGCACCATCGAGGAGCTCAAGCAGCGCGGCAAGTTCGTGCGCATCACCTCGGCCGGGCTCAAGGAGTCGCACCCGCACGACGTGCAGATCGTCGTCGAGGCGCCGAACTACAAGAAGTGACCGCGACCCCCGCAGGGGGACGCACGAGGGGCCGGATGCGCTGCATCCGGCCCCTCGTCGTTCGCGGTGCGGTCAGCCGCAGCGGTAGGTGACGCCGCCGACGTCCCAGACCCCGGGGCCGAGCTCGGCGCACGTCCCGATCACGCCGGCCAGCACGGTCGCCAGCAGGATGATGCCGATGATCGCGAAGATCGTCAGGACGGCGCCGACGATGATGCCGGCGATCGCGATGCCCTTGGGAGCCTTCGCCTTGCCGAGCTGCACGGCGGCGATGATGCTGAGGATGAGGCCGACCGGCGGCAGCAGGAACGCCAGCACGAGGCCGATGATCGACAGCACCCGTCCCGGGGGCGACGTCGGCACGTCCTGCGCGTAGGGGGTGCCGGGCGGGGGAGCGGAGGCGGCGGGATACGGCGAGGGCGTGCCGCCGGGAGGTGGCGGGTTGTACGGCGGCGGGGCGTCGGGCGGCGGTGTATCGGTCATGATCTCTCCTCGGTTCCGGTCGTAGCCCAGAGCGTAGCGACGGCGGGCCGGGCATGCCATCCCCCTTTCGCGGCCGGCGGGCCGCGCGTACGGTGCCGGTATGTGCCGGAACATCGTGCCTCTGAACAACCTCGAGCCCGCGGCCACCGACGAGGAGTGCCGCGAGGCTGCGCTCCAGTTCGTCCGCAAGATCTCCGGGACGACGGCGCCGTCGCGGGCGAACCGTGAGGTCTTCGATCGCGCGGTGGCCGAGATCGCCGTGGCCACGCGGCGGCTGCTCGATGACCTCGTGACCGCGGCGCCGCCCAAGAACCGCGAGGAGCAGGCGGCGAAGAGGCGGGCGCGATCGGCGGAGCGGTACGAGGCGATCCGGCTCTACCAGGAGGAGAAGCGGGCGGCGCGCGCGGGCTGAAGCGCTGCGGGCCGGGGGTGGAGCCCTGTGCCAGAATCGACGTACCCCGCTCGACTTTCCCTGCGGCCCGGTGATGAAGGCACCGCGGTCGCACCGCCGAATCCCCTCGGCAGGGAATCTCCCCAAGGAGAGCTGTACATGGCTGAGGTCCCCCCTCGCATCCTCGTCGTCGACGACGACCACGACGTCGCCCTGCTTGTGAAGACCGTCCTGGAACGGCGTGCGGGCTGCGTCGTCGATCTCGCGGACGACGGCCGGTCGGCGCTCGAGAAGGCCGCGGCGGTGAAACCCGACGTGGTCGTCACCGACATCGAGATGCCGGGACTCGGTGGTCTGGAGCTGCTCGCGGAGCTGCGCCGCGTCATGCCCACCGTGCCGGTCATCGTCATGACGGCGCACGTCTCGGTCGAGTACGCGGTGTCCGCGCTCCGGGCGCAGGCCGACGAGTTCCTCACCAAGCCGCTCGACAACGCCCGGCTCGTGGAGTCGGTCACCCGGCTCGTCGAGGAGTCCCGGCGCCGGAAGGCGGAGGCGAAGACCGGTGAGGTCGTCCTCGCGATCGGAGCGCACCCGGACGACGTCGAGATCGGTGTCGGCGGCATCCTTGCAGCCCATGCCGCCGCCGGCGATCGCATCACCATCCTCACGCTCTCCCGCGGAGCGCGCGGCGGTGATGCCGACAGCCGCCAGCACGAGTCCCTCGCCGCCGCCGAGCAGCTGGGTGCCCGGCTGTTCGTGAAAGACCTCGTCGACACCGAGATCTCCGGCGGCGGGTCGACCGTCCGCCTCATCGAGGAGGTCGTGCAGGAGATCCAGCCGACCATCGTCTACACGCACTCGCACCACGACCGTCACCAGGATCACCGCGCGGTGAACGAGGCGACGATCGTCGCGACGCGCCGCGTCGGCACGGTCGCGTGCTACCAGAGCCCCTCCGCGACCATCGACTACCGGCCCACGCGCTTCGTCCGCATCGATCGCTTCCTCGACGACAAGCTGCGGCTGCTGGAGTGCTTCCAGTCCCAGGCCGCCGCGAACCGGGAGTACCTCGCGCCGGAGTTCGTCACGGCCACCGCCCGCTACTGGTCGCGGTTCGGCGGCGGCGTGGCCGTCGAGCCGCTGGAGGTCGTGCGCGAGACCGCCGAGTTCATCGGCGCCCATGAACTGACCCGACGGGAGAGCTGATGACGAAGCGCGTACTGGTCACCGGAGCCGGGGGCCCCGCCGGAGTCGCGGTGATCCGCTCCCTGCTGCGACGGTCCGATCTGACGGTCTTCGCGGCCGACATGGACGGCTGGGCGAGCGGCCTCTACCTCGTTCCGCCGGCGCAGCGTCGTCTGGTTCCCCCGGGGCGGGACGCGGACTTCGTGCCGGCGATCGCGCGGATGGTCGCCGAGGACGGTCTCGACCTCGTTATCTCCACCGTCGACGTGGAGCTGATCGCGCTCGCGGACCGCAGGGACGAGCTGGCCCCGGCGGTCCTCGCCGCGCCGCCCGCCGACACGCTGCACACCGCCCTCGACAAGCTCGCCCTCGCGGAGCGCTGCGCGCCGACCGGTCGTGTGCCGCGCACCGTGCTCGCCGGCCCGGATGCCGCGGAGGTCGCGTGGGAGTTCCCCGTGTTCGCCAAGCCCCGGCAGGGGGCGGGCAGCCGCGGTGTGCGCCTCGTCCCCGACGCGGAGGCGCTCGCCGCCCTCCCCACGGATGAGGGGCTGATCGTGCAGGACTTCCTCCCGGGCGAGGAGTACTCGGTCGATGTGATCGCCGACGCCTCCGGCGGCGTGGTCGCCGCGGTGCCGCGCACCCGTGCCCGCGTGGACTCCGGGGTCGCGATCGCCGGCCGCACGCTCCGCGACCCCGAGCTCGAGGAGACCGCTGCCGCCATCGCGCGGGCGATCGGCCTGGTCGGCGTCGCCAACGTGCAGCTCCGCCGCGATCGAGACGGGCGCGCCGTGCTGCTCGAGGTCAACCCGCGCTTCCCCGGCGCGCTCCCGCTGACGATCGCCGCCGGAGTCGACATCCCCTCGCTCGTCGCCGACCTCTTCCTCGGCCGGGAGATCCCGGTGCAGGTGCCCTTCCGGGAGGTCGCCTCCGTGCGCTTCCTGGAGGACGTGATCGTCGAGGTCGACGACGTGCTCGTGTCGGCGCACGCCGGTCACCAGGAGGAGCTGTGAGTCATCCCGCCCTGCGCGGAGACCACCACGTCCACTCCACGTTCTCCGACGACGCGGTCTCCACGCTGGAGGAGAACGTCGCCGCGGCTGCGGCCGTCGGTCTCGACACCGTCCGTCTCGTCGACCACGTGCGGCAGACCACGACCTGGGTGCCGGAGTACCTCGCCGCCGTCCGCCGGCTGGACGTCCCGGACGGATTGACGGTGCTGACCGGCGTCGAGGCGAAGGTCCTCGACGCCTCAGGCGCGCTCGACATCCCGGCGCTTCCGGCGGGCATCGACCGGATCCTCATCGCCGATCATCAGTTCCCCGGTGTGGACGGGCCGCTCGGACCCACCGCGGTCCGCGAACGCATCGCCGCGGGCTGGGCGCCGGCCGACGTCCTCGACCAGTTCGTGGACGCCATCGTCGCGACCATGCGCCGCCATCCGGGCAACCAGCTCGCGCACTGCTTCTCGATCCTGCCGAAGATCGGTCTCGCGGAGGAGGAGCTCGGGGTCGAGCGCCTCGACGCGTGGGCGCGAGCCGCCGCGGAGACGGGCACGCTCGTCGAGGTCAACGAGAAGTGGGTGTGCCCCGGCGCGGAGGCGCTGAACGCCCTGGAGCGCGCGGGCGCCGGCATCGTGGCCTCCACCGACAGCCACGTGGCCGCAGACGTCGGCCGGTACTCCCGCATCGTCCCGCTGCTCACAGGGACGGAAGGACGCTGATGCCCGAACTGACCTGGATCGAGACGGTCGTCGTCGTCATCCTCCTGCTGTGCGTGCTGATCGGCACGCTGCCGGTCGTCAACACCGGTCTGCAGTTCCTCATGCTGCCGCTGCACGCCTTCCGCAATCACTACGGCAAGGCCGCCCCGTACCACCCGAACGTGGCGGTGGTCATCCCGGCGTGGAACGAGGGCCTGGTGATCGGCCCCGCGATCGAGCGGCTGCTCCAGCTCGAGTACCCCGCCGAGCGCCTCCGTGTCTTCGTGGTCGACGATGCGTCCACGGACGACACCCCGGCGATCGTGCAGCAGAAGGCGGCGACCCACCCGGGGCGGGTCGTCCACCTGCGGCGCGAGAAGGGCGGGGAAGGCAAGGCACACACGCTGAACCACGGCCTCGACGTCGTGCTCGCCGACCCGTGGACCGAAGCGGTGCTCATCATGGACGCCGACGTGATCTTCGCGCGGGACTCCCTGCGCAAGCTCACCCGGCACCTCGCCGACGAGGAGGTCGGGGCCGTCACGGCCTACATCGCGGAGGGCAGCAGGGACCGCAACTACCTCACCCGGTTCATCGCGATCGAGTACGTCATCGGCCAGCTCTCGGCACGGCGCACGCAGAACGTCGGGGGAGCGATCGCCTGCCTCGCCGGGGGCGCCCAGCTGCATTCCCGCGCGAACCTCGAGGCGATCGGCGGACGCATCCCGACGGGCACGCTCGCCGAGGACACCATGACGACCTTCGAGAGTCAGCTCCACGGCCGCCGGATGGTGTTCGAGCCGCACGCCGTGGTGCTCGCCGAGGAGCCGCGGACGATCGACAGTCTCTGGAAGCAGCGGCTGCGCTGGGCGCGCGGCAACGTGCAGCTCACCTCGATCTACAAGAGGCTCTGGTTCCGTCCGAGTCGCGACCACAACCTGGGCAGCATCCCCTTCGGGCTGGCCTGGTTCACGATCCTGCTGATGCCGGCGCTCCTGCTCCTCGCCGCCACCGCGATGATCGTCCTCCTGCTCCTGCACAGCGACGTCGCGGAGTTCGTGTTCCGGTTCATGTGGATCGCCGCGGCGGCCATCTACATCTTCTCGATGCTCTACTCCGTCCAGCTCGATCCGCGCATCGGGCGGCAGTCGTGGCGCGAGGCGATCATGTTCCCGGGACTCGGGGCGCTGATCCTCATGGCCCTGGCGCTGTTCCCCTGGGCCCTGGACGGCCTGATCGGCGCGGCCGGGCAGGAGTCGACGGAGCAGACGCGTGTGCTGTGGCTGCTGGCGTTCGCCCTCTGGGGGCCGGTGTCGATGCTCGGCATCTGGCTCGCGCGAGCGGTCGAGCCGCTTCCGGCCGGACGCTTCTTCGCGGGCCTGCTGCTCTACATCTGCGGCTACGGATCGCTGCTGTGCGCGATCACCGCCGACTCGTACCTCAAGGAGTGGCGTCGCGCGGACGCCTCCTGGATCAAGACCGAGAAGATCGGACGGGTCGACTCATGACCGACGCACCATCGCACGACGCCGAGGTGGAGGAGATCGCGGCCGACGCCCGGAAGGAGCGCCGCCTCATCCCGCAGGCGCTCATCTCCCTCGCCGTCGTGGTCGTGATCGTCGTCGTCCGAGAGCTGCTCCTGCGATGACCGGACGACCGCTCGCCCTGGTCGTCGAGGACGCTCCGGATCAGGCGACCCTGCTGGGTCGGTACCTCGATCGCGAGGGCTTCGACGTGTTCGTCGCGTCCGACGCCGAGTCTGCGATCGCCGCCTTCCCGGACATCGACCCCAGGGTCGCCGTCCTGGACCTGCTGCTCCCCGGAATCTCCGGGCAGGCCTGCTGCCGGCTGATCCACGAACGCTTTCCGGACTGCTTCCTCATCGTCAGCTCGGTGCTGGACGTCGCCGAGTACCCGCCGGCGGACGCGGCCCTGCCGAAGCCGATCACCGGGGCCGACCTGCATCGCGCCGTGGAACGGGTTCCGCGATGAGGGCGACACCGCTGGAGCGCGCCGAGAACCGCTGGTACCGGGTCATCGACAACCCGAACCCGATCGTCAAGCAGATCCCGACGCTCGTCGCCGCCGCGATCGCAGGCGTGATGACCTGGGCCATCCCCAGCCTGCCGTTCACCGATGTCGCCCTCGCCCTGGCCGGCCTCGCGATCGTCCTCGTCGCGACGCTCCACGCCGGAGTGCTCAGCGCGTTGCACATCCGGGAGGGCTGGATCGTGCTCCTGGTCCCGATGGTCGACATCCTGGGGCTGGGGCTCTTCCGCGCCGGGACGGGAGGCGCGGCCTCGCTCTTCAGCTCGCTCGTGCTGCTCCCCGTGATCTGGATCGCGGCGGCGCCAGGAATCCGCTGGGTCTTCGTCGTCGGCGCGTTCACGTCGCTCGCGCTGCTGATCCCCTACGTCATCGAACCGCCGACGAACGCGGTCGTGTGGCTCCGCGGCGTCGTCGGTCCTCTCGTCTTCGCGGCCGTCGCGGCCGTGGTGAACGAGCTCTCCCGGCAACAGCGCCTGCGGGTGCAGCAGGCGGAGGAGCTGGTCACGGAGCGGACCAAGGCGCTGTCCGAGAACGTCTCGATGATCGTGCAGCTGCGACAGAAGGAGCACGAGTACCGCGTGCTGCTCGACTCGTTCGAGGGCCTGTGGGCGTCGATCACCGCGCAGGCCGTGATCGGCACCGATCGCGAGGGGCGCGTCACGGCGTGGAACCCCGGGGCCGTCCGCCTGCTCGGGCTCTCTCACGACGAGGCTCTCGACGACGTGCGTGTCGACCGCTTCTTCTCGTCGTCGGCATTGGCCATGCTGGCCGAGGACACCGCCGCGCGCGAAGGGGATGCGGGGGCGGCGAGCGATCCGACCGCGCGCACCGGCGTCTCGGAGGGCCTCTGTGAGCTCTTCGCCCAGGCGGACGCCGGGCATACCGTCGACGGAGACATCGAGGTCAGGACCGCGGGCGGTACGACGGTACCCGCCCGGGTGACCGTGACGCCGCACAAGGATCCGTCCGGCGCGCAGCAGGGCTACCTGTTCGTGCTCACCGATGAGACGAGAGCCGTCGAGGTCGCGCGCATGAAGGACGAGTTCGTGGGGATGATCTCCCATGAGCTGCGGACGCCGTTGAGCGCGATCATCGGCTTCCTCGACCTGCTGCAGAACGATCCGGGTCAGCCGCTGACCGAGGACCAGCAGGAGTTCGTCGGCATCATCGAGCGCAATGCGAAGCGCCTGCTGAACCTCGTCGGCGACCTGCTCTTCACGGCGCAGGTGGAGTCGGGGCGCTTCCCTTTGGAGCGGGACGAGGCGGACGTCGCGGCGCTCGTGCGTTCGGCCGTGGCCTCGGCGGGACCGCACGCGCAGCGCGAGGGGATCGAGCTGGACCTGCAGGTCGGCGACGAGCCGATCCCGCTGCTCGTCGATCCCGGACGCCTCGGGCAGGCCGTGGACAACCTCCTCTCGAACGCCATCAAGTTCACCCCGCGCGGGGGTCGGGTGACGGCCGCCGTGCGTCGCCTCGACGGCGGGGTGCAGGTCGCCGTCGCCGACACCGGGGTCGGGATCCCGCAGGACGAGCAGCGCATGCTCTTCACCCGGTTCTTCCGGGCCTCGACGGCCACCCGCAACGCCGTGCCGGGCGTGGGGCTGGGTCTCACGATCACGCGGGCGATCGTGCTGGCCCACGGCGGCTCCATGGACGTGACCAGCGAGGAGGGGGTGGGCACCGAGTTCCGGTTCTTCCTCCCGGCGGCACCCAAGACCGAGGTGCTGCAGACCCTCAGCCGCGCGGACTGACACATCGGTGGGGGAGCGGTACGTTGGGCGTCATGACCGCCACCTTCACTGCTTCGCTGGATGACCACGGGCGCCTGGTCATTCCCGGCGAATTGCGCGCGCGGCAGCGTTGGAACGAGGGCACCACTCTGCTGATGATCGAGGAGGACCGCGGCGGCGTCGTCCTCCTCGCACGGGAGCAGGCGCGGACACTTGTCCGTGCGCAGCTCACCGGTGCGAGTCTGGCGAACACGCTCCACGATGAGCGTCGAGCGGCCGCAGCGCAGGAAGACGCGGCTTGACGGGCCCGGAAGGCTCGCCCCGGTGGTCGCGGAGCCGCGCGGACTGATAGCCTGGTCGGCTCGCTGTCCGCGGGCGGAAGGACGGCCACGCCTGTGGGGTACATCGACGCATCCGGGATCTCGCTGACGCTTCCCGATGGCAGACCGCTTCTCGACGAGGTGTCGTTCCGTGTCGGGGCGGGCTCGACGAGTGCTCTCATCGGGCCGAACGGGGCGGGGAAGACGACGCTGCTGCGGATCATCCGCGGCGAGCAGCCGGCCGACGACGGGGTGGTGACGATCGACGGCGGCCTCGGCGTCATGGACCAGTTCGTCGGACACGGCGAGCCGGGCCAGACCGTGCACGAGCTGCTCGTGCGGGTGGCTCCCACCCGCGTCCGTTCCGCCGCGCAGGCGCTGGAGGCGGCGGAGAACGCCCTCATCGACCGCGACGAGCACGACACCCAGATGGCCTACGCCTCCGCGATCGCCGAGTACGCGGACGCCGGCGGCTACGAGCACGAGACCGTGTGGGATCAGTGCACCGTGGCGGCGCTCGGCGTGCCGTTCGAGCGGGCGCGCTACCGCGAGCTCACCTCCCTCTCCGGCGGCGAGCAGAAGCGGCTCGCCCTGGAGGCGCTGCTGCGCGGCCCGGACGAGGTGCTCCTGCTCGACGAGCCGGACAACTACCTCGACGTGCCGACCAAGCGGTGGCTCGAGGAGCGGCTGCGCGCCACCGACAAGACCGTGCTGCTGGTCTCGCACGACCGCGAGCTCCTCGCCAGGGCCGCCGATCGGCTGATCACGCTGGAGCCCGGCGCGGCGGGGTCGACCGCCTGGGTGCACGGCGGGAGCTTCGCCACCTACCACCAGGCGCGCACCGACCGGATGGACCGGCTCGACGAGCTGCGCCGGCGGTGGGACGAGCAGCACGAGAAGCTCCGCGTCCTCGTCGCGAACCTCAAGGTCAAGGCGTCCGCCAACGACGGCTTCGCGTCCCGCTACCAGGCGGCGCAGACGCGGCTGCGGAAGTTCGAGGAGGCGGGCCCGCCGGAGGAGCGGCCCCCGGCGCAGGAGTTCGACATGCGCCTCCGCGGTGCCAGGACCGGCAAGCGGGCCGTCGTCGCGGACCGTCTGGAGCTGACCGGCCTCATGCGTCCGTTCGACACCGAGATCTGGTACGGCGACCGCGTCGGCGTGCTCGGCTCCAACGGCTCGGGCAAGTCGCACTTCCTGCGGCTGTTGGCCCTCGGCGGGACCGACCCGGATCCGTCCCTCGGGCACGTGACCGCGGTCGCGGAGGAGCTCAGCCCGGTCGCGCACACCGGTCGCGCGGTGCTCGGCGCCCGCGTCGTTCCAGGGCTCTTCGCACAGACCCACGCGCATCCGGAGTTCGTCGGCCGCACCCTGCTCGAGATCCTGCACCGCGGGGACGACCTCCGAGACGGGATGCCCCGCGACGCGGCGAGCTCGGCCCTGGACAGGTACGGCCTCGTGCGTCAGGCGCAGCAGCCGTTCGAATCGCTCTCCGGCGGACAGCAGGCGCGGTTCCAGGTGCTCCTGCTCGAGCTCTCCGGCGCGACTCTGCTCCTCCTCGACGAGCCCACCGACAACCTCGACCTCGAGTCGGCCGAGGCGCTGGAGGAGGCGCTCGGACGCTTCGAGGGCACGGTGGTCGCGGTCACGCACGACCGGTGGTTCGCGCGCTCCTTCGACCGGTTCCTCGTGTTCGGAACGGACGGCGAGGTCTACGAGTCCGACGAGCCGGTGTGGGACGAGCGGCGGGTGGCCCGTGCGCGCTGACCGCCGCGGAGGCCGCCGGGCGCCGGGTAGGCTGGACGGGTGACCATGGAGATCGAGCTCGGCCGAGGAAAGCGCGCGCGTCGCGCGTACACGTTCGACGACATCGCGGTGGTGCCCTCGCGGCGCACGCGCAACCCGGAGGACGTGTCCACCGCGTGGACGATCGACGCCTTCGGCTTCGAGATCCCGGTGCTCGGGGCGCCGATGGACTCGGTCGTCAGCCCGCGCACCGCGATCATGCTCGGACAGCTCGGCGGTCTGGGGGTGCTCGATCTGGAGGGGCTCTGGACCCGCTACGAGGACCCGGAGCCGCTGCTCGCCGAGATCGCGGGCCTCGCGGAGGACCGGGCGACCGTGCGCATGCAGGAGCTCTACTCCGAGCCCATCAAGCCCGAGCTCATCACCCGCCGCCTCGCCGAGATCCGGGAGGCGGGCGTCACCGTCGCCGGCTCCCTCACCCCGCAGCGCACTCAGGAGTTCTACGACACCGTCGCCGCGGCCGGGGTCGACCTGTTCGTCATCCGCGGCACGACCGTCTCCGCGGAGCACGTGTCGAGCGTGGCGGAGCCGCTGAACCTCAAGAAGTTCATCTACGACCTCGACGTGCCGGTGATCGTGGGCGGAGCGGCGACCTACACCGCGGCGCTCCACCTCATGCGCACCGGCGCGGCCGGCGTGCTCGTGGGCTTCGGCGGCGGTGCGGCGTCCACCACCCGTGCCACCCTCGGCATCCACGCGCCCATGGCGACCGCGGTGTCGGATGTGGCGGCCGCGCGTCGGGACTACCTCGACGAGTCCGGCGGACGCTACGTGCACGTGATCGCCGATGGCGGCGTCGGCACCTCGGGCGACATCGTGAAGGCGCTCGCCATGGGCGCCGACGCGGTCATGCTCGGCGTCGCCCTGGCCCGTGCCACGGACGCCCCCGGCCAGGGGTTCCACTGGGGTCCCGAGGCGCACCACCCCAAGCTCCCGCGCGGGCGACGCGTCGAGGTGGGCGGCATCGGCACGCTGGAGGAGATCCTCTACGGCCCCGCTCCGGTCGCCGACGGCACCGCGAACCTCATCGGCGCGCTGCGCAAGTCGATGGCCACCACCGGGTACTCCGACCTCAAGGAGTTCCAGCGGGTGGAGGTCGTCCTGGCTCCGTACGAGGCCTGAGGTCTCCGCATCACCGTGACCGCACCTGCTCCCTTCCCGCCGACCCTCCGTGAGGTCATGCTGCGGGGACGCTGGATCGCGATGCTGCTGCTGTGTCTCGTCGTCGCCGGGGTGTTCGCCTGGCTCGGTCAGTGGCAGCTGGAGCGGGCGATCGAGACCGATCCTCCGGCGCCGGGGGCGACCGAGCAGATCCGACCGCTCGATGACGTCGTAGTGCCGGGGGAGTACCTCCCCGAGCCCCTGGTCGGGCAGCGCGTGGAGACCGAGGGTGTCTGGGTCCCCGGGGATTTCCTCGTCGTGGGCAGCCGCTTCAACGACGGCGTCGAGGGGTACTGGGTCACCGGTCAGCTCCGCGTCGACGAGCGGGTCTCGCTGGCGGTGGCCATCGGCTGGGCACCGGATCGGGAGGCCGCCGATGCCGCTGTGGAGCGCCTCGAGGCCGACGCGGACGGCAGCGTGGTCCCCGTCGCCGGTCGCATCATCTCGGATGAGGGTCCGTCGGTGCCGCCGCGCACCGATCCGGAGCAGCTGGACCGGATGTCCCCGGCGGCTCTGTTGAGCCGCTGGCACGACATCGAGCAGCTCGACGTCTACCGTCCGTACCTCGCCTCTACGACCGCGACGGCAGGCCTCGCCGACATCGCCTCCCCGGCGCCCGACGAGCAGTCGCCGGTCAACTGGCTCAACGTGTTCTACGCCGCCGAGTGGGTCATCTTCGCCGGCTTCGCGTTCTACCTCTGGTACCGCCTGGCGAAGGATGCCTGGGAGCGCGAGCTGGAGGAGTTCGAGGACGCCGAGGGGTCCGCGGCCGTCTGACCGCTGTTGCGCATCCGCGCGACGGACGCTGCGCTTCTGCGCGCCGAGACGGCTCCGTGTGAACCTTCGTCAGGGGGTGTCGCGGCCATTCGGTGAGCGCTGGATGACCAATGGGAAAACTCCGTTGAGGATGTCCGAACCGCTCCGTATGCTCGCTCCATGTGCGCACGCTGGGAGTTCCCGATGTGTGCGATGACAGCGTCCTGAGCAGCGCCGGAACACGATCGAGGAGACAGCACCGATGATGTCCGCTCCTGAGCACGGGGAGACCCTGACCCCCGTCTCGCACCGCAGAATCCGAGGGCGCGTGGGCGCCCTCGCCGCGACGTGCGTCGCCGCCCTGAGCCTCGGCTCGCTGGTGGCCGCGCCCGCGTCGGCGAACACCGAGGGCACCGGGGTGGTGATCAACGAGGCCTACCTGTCCGGCGGAAGCGCGGGGGCGGCGTTCACGAACAAGTTCGTGGAGCTGTACAACCCGACGACGGCGCCCGTCACTCTCGACGGCCTGTCGCTGCAGTACCGCTCCGCGGCGGGGACCGGCGCCTTCAACGGCGTCGCGCCGCTGAAGGGCACGATCCCCGCGGGCGGCTACTTCCTCGTGCAGGGGAACAGCAACGGCACCAACGGCGCCGCCCTCCCGACCCCCGACGCCACCACGACGCTGAGCCCGAGCGGCACCAACGGCACGCTGGCCCTCGTCGAGGGCACCGCGGCGGTCACCCTGACCCCCGGCTCGACGGTCGGCGTGGACGGCGTGATCGATCTCCTGGGCTACGGCACCTCGAACACCTTCGAGACGGCGGCCGCCGCCGCACCCTCGAGCAACACCGACGTCCGCTCGCTGAACCGCACCGCGGGTGCCGACAAGGACGACAACAAGGCGGACTTCGCGCTGTCGGCGACGATCACCCCGCAGAACTCCGGTGGCACCGACCCCGGCACCGACCCGGGCGAGGAGCCGGGGACGGAGCCCAAGACCGCCACGATCGCCGAGGTCCAGGGCACCGGCGACGTCTCGCCGCTGGCCGGACAGCGCGTCCGCGTCGAGGGTGTCGTCACCGCCGATCACCGCACCGGCGGCTACAAGGGCATCGTGATCCAGACGCAGGGCTCGGGCGGCGAGACCGACGCGACCCCCGGCGCCTCGGATGGCGTGTTTGTCTTCCTGAACGCGATGGCGCCCACGCTCGAGATCGGCGACCTCGTCTCGGTGACCGGCACCGTGAGCGAGTACTACGGCCAGACCCAGATCGCTCCCGCCGCGGTGGCCGACGTCTCCGTCGTCACCGCGGGTGTGGGCGTGCCCGCCCTCACGCCGCTCCCGGACACCGTGCGCGGTGCCGACCGCGAGCAGTACGAGAACATGTACGTCGCCCCGACAGGCACCTATCGGCTTGCGTCGAGCCACCAGCTCTACAACTACGGGGCGCTGTGGCTGAACGCCGGCGACGACCTCAACGTCAAGAGCACCGAGACCACGCGTCCCGGTGCCGACGCGGCCGCCATCGCGGCCGAGAACCGCGCCAACCGCATCCTGCTCGACGACGCCTGGTCCATCCAGGTGACCAACAACGGCCACCCGGGCCAGCAGCCGTACTTCACGGAGGACACGGTGGTCCGCAACGGCGACACCGTCGACTTCGGGTCCAACGGCTACGTGCTCCAGTGGGGCTTCGACGACTGGCGGCTGCAGCCGGTCGTCCCGATCGACGACGCCTCCCCGGCGGAGCGCAAGGTCACCTTCGAGGCGACCAACCCGCGTCCCGAGAAGGCTCCGGAGGTGGGCGGTGACGCGCAGGTGGCGTCGTTCAACGTCTACAACTACTTCACGACGCTGAAGAGCGAGAACGCCGACGCCCGTGGCGCGGCGAACGCCGCCCAGTTCGCGATCCAGAAGTCCAAGATCGTCTCGGCCATCAACGGCCTCGACGCCGAGATCGTGGCGCTCATGGAGATCGAGAACTCGGTCAAGCTCGGTAAGCCCGTCGACACCGCCCTGAAGGACCTCGTCGCCGGCCTCAACGCCGACGCGGGCTCGGACGTGTGGGACTACGTCCGCACGCCGAAGGCCCTGCAGGACCCGGCGACGACGGACTACATCACCAACGCGATCATCTTCAAGAAGGACGCCGTGAGCACGGTGGGCGACAGCGCCACCGTCACCGACGAGTCGGTGTGGGGCAACGCCCGCGAGCCGATCGCGCAGGCGTTCGACATCGACGGCCGTGTGGTCACCGTCGTCGCCAATCACCTGAAGTCGAAGTCCCCGCCGCAGGGCGCCGGGGCGGAGCCGGCCGACGGCCAGGGCTTCTTCAACGCCGACCGGGTGAAGCAGGCGCAGGCCATCCTCGCCTTCACGGACGAGCTGGCCGAGACCAGCGGCAGCAGCGACATGCTGCTGATCGGCGACTTCAACGCCTACGGGCAGGAAGACCCGATCGACGTGTTCACCTCGCAGGGGTGGAGCGACGTGGCCGCCGACGAGGCCGCAGGACAGTACACGTACACGTTCGACGGGGAGCTCGGCTCGCTCGACCACGTGATCGCGTCGCCCTCGCTCGTCCCGTCGATCACGGGCGCCGGTGTGTGGGGCATCAACTCGCCGGAGTGGAGCGACCGCGGCTATGCGTTCGGCGCCACCGAGGAGGGCACCCCTTACCGGTCCAGCGACCACGACCCGATCCTCGTCGGCGTCTCTTCGGAGATCCCGCCGGTGAACATCGACGTCGTGACGGTGAACGACTTCCACGGCCGTATCGAGGCCGACGGGGCCGCGGCGGGTGCCGCGGTGCTCGCGGGCGCTGTGCAGCAGTTCCGCGCGGCGAACCCGAACACGATCTTCGCCGGAGCCGGCGACCTGATCGGGGCCTCGACGTTCACCTCGTTCATCAACGATGACAACCCCACGATCGACGCGCTCAACGCCGCCGGCCTGGACGTGAGCGCTGCGGGCAACCACGAGTTCGACCAGGGGTGGGAAGACCTGCGCGACCGGGTGCAGGAGCGCGCGGACTGGGAGTACATCTCGTCGAACGTGTTCCTCACCGAGACCGGTGAGCCCGCGCTCGCCCCGGCCTGGGTCAAGGAGCTCGACGGGGTGCGCGTCGGCTTCGTGGGCGCCGTCACCGAAGACCTCGACTCGCTCGTCTCGCCTGAAGGCATCGCGGATCTCGAGGTGCGCAGCATCGTCGACTCCGTGAACGCCGTGGCCGACGACCTGCGCGACGGGGACCCCGCGAACGGCGAGGCGGACGTCGTGATCCTGCTCGTGCACGAGGGTGCGGAGAGCACCGCGCTGTCCGCGATCACCGAGGACTCGCCGCTGGGCGAGATCGTCTACGGCGTCGACGACGACGTGGACGCGATCGTCTCGGCGCACACGCACCTCGCCTACAACCACGTCATCGACGGCCGGCCGGTCGTCTCGGCGGGGCAGTACGGCGAGAACCTCGGCCTCATGAACATCCAGGTCGACCCGAAGACGAAGGAGCTGCTCTCGATCACCAACGAGATCAAGCCCCTCACGTCCGCAGGCAAGCCGCTGTACCCGGCGGTGCCGGAGGTGCAGGCCATCGTCGACAAGGCGAAGGCGGAGGCCGACGTGCTGGGAGCGGTGAAGGTGGGCGACATCACCGCCGACTTCAACCGCGCGCGGCAGACCAACGGCTCGGAGAACCGCGGTGGCGAGTCCACCATCGGCAACTTCGTCGCCGACGTGCAGAAGTGGTCCACGGGTGCGGACATCGCGCTCATGAACCCGGGTGGCATCCGTGCCAACCTGACCTACGCGTCGAGCAACGCCGCCGACCCGAACGGCAACGTCACCTACCGAGAGGCGGCGACCGTCCAGCCGTTCGCGAACACCCTGGTCACGCTGACCCTCACCGGGACGCAGCTGAAGGGCGTGCTGGAGGAGCAGTGGCAGCCGGCCGGATCGGCGCGACCGTTCCTCAAGCTCGGCGTCTCCGAGGGTCTGGTCTACACCTACGACCCGACGGCGGCCGCGGGTTCGCGGATCACCTCGATCACGCTGAACGGCACCGCGATCGACCCGAACGGGGAGTACACGGTGGCGGCGAACTCCTTCCTCGCGGCGGGCGGCGACAACTTCGCCACCTTCAAGGAGGGCGCGGGCAAGCGGGACACCGGCAAGATCGACCTCCAGTCGATGGTCGACTGGTTCGACGCGAACAAGACGGCCTCGCCGGACCTCGCCCAGCGTGCGGTCGGCGTGACCGTCAGTCCGGCTGACGCCGACGGCTACCGCGCGGGCGACCAGGTGACGGTCTCGCTCTCCTCGCTGGCGTTCAGCGGTGGCGAGGCGGCACCGGGAGCGGTCACGCTGTCGCTCGGAGACACCCAGCTCGCGGCCGGCACGGTCGACCCGACCATCGTGGACACCACCGACGAGGGCGGCCGCGCCACCCTCACCTTCGCGGTGCCGTCCGGAGTGTTCGGTGAGCAGCAGCTCACGGTCGAGGTCCCGGCGACGGGCACGACGGTGCAGGTGCCGTTCACGATCGCCGGCGAGGAGGAGTTCGCGGGGACCATCGCGCTCGGCTCCTCGAAGGTGGCCGCGGGTAAGAAGCTCGACGTCACCGGCGAGGGCTACCAGCCCGGCGAGACCGTCACGGTGGAGCTCCGGCCGAAGAAGGGGCAGGGCGTCCAGGTGGGCACGGTGCAGGTCCGGCAGGACGGCACGTTCAGCGCCTCGGTGACGGTGCCGAAGAACGCCCAGCCCGGCAAGTACACCGTCGCGGTGGCGCAGGCCGATGGGGACGAGGCCACGGCCACGGTCACCGTCAACCGCGCCGGCGGCATCGGCGGGATCATCAAGGACATCGTCGACTGGCTGTGGGACCTCCTGACCGGATGGTTCTGACGCCGATCGGCGGATGACGAGGCGGAGGCCGTCGGGGCGACCCGGCGGCCTCCGTCGTTCCCGCGGGGTCGGGGCGTCGCCCGCTGCCGACTAGACTGGGGGCATGCCCGAACCGAAAGTCGCCAGCTTTCCGGCGATCCGCGGTGCGCTGAAGTTCTACCAGATCGCGTCGATCATCACGGGAGTCATGCTGCTCCTGCTGCTCGCCGAGATGGTGCTGAAGTACACCCCGATCCACCTCGAGCTCTTCGCCGGAGGATCGGGCGGCCCGCTCTGGTTCGCCGGCGTCATCGCGGGGCCGGACTGCCAGTGGTGGTCGCTGTTCGCGCCGTGGACGAACTCGTGCGAGATGACCTCCCTCGGGGACGGCTTCAACATCTCGCTGTTCATCCTCGTCGCCCACGGCTGGTTCTACGTCGTCTACCTCTTCGCGTGCTTCCGCATGTGGAGCCTGATGCGCTGGCGCTTCCCGCGGTTCATCCTGCTCGCGCTCGGCGGCGTCGTGCCGCTGCTGTCGTTCTTCATGGAGGCGGTCGTCGCCCGTGAAGTCAAGACCTATCTCGCCACCCGGGAGGCCGCCGAGGCCTCCGCGATCGCCCCGGAAGGTGTCCGTTGACCGAACAGTCCGAGACCCAGCAGCGCCCCGCGCTCGTCGTCGACTTCGGCGCCCAGTACGCGCAGCTCATCGCCCGCCGCGTCCGCGAGGCCGGCGTCTACAGCGAGATCGTGCCGCACACCGCCACGGCCGAGGAGATCGCCGCCAAGAACCCCGTCGCGATCATCCTCTCCGGCGGACCTTCGTCGGTGTACGAGGAGGGCGCGCCGAAGCTCGACCCGTCGGTCTTCGACCTCGGCGTCCCCACGCTCGGCATCTGCTACGGCTTCCAGTACATGGCCCAGACCCTCGGCGGGGAGGTCGCGCACACCGGCCTCCGCGAGTACGGCGCCACGGATGCCGTCATCTCCGGCGACGGCGGCACGCTGCTCAGCGGGCAGCCGACCGAGCAGAACGTGTGGATGAGCCATGGCGACCAGGTCGCGAAGGCACCGGAGGGCTTCGAGGTGCTCGCGACGACGGAGGCCACGAAGGTCGCCGCCTTCGCGAACGAGGAGCGCGGCTTCTACGGCGTGCAGTGGCACCCGGAGGTCAAGCACTCCGACCACGGCCAGCGCGTGCTGGAGAACTTCCTCCACAAGGGGGCGGGCCTCGCGTCCGACTGGAACCCCGACAACGTGATCGCCGAGCAGGTCGAGCGCATCCGCGAGCAGGTCGGCGACGCCCGGGTCATCTCCGCGCTGTCCGGCGGCGTGGACTCCGCCGTCTCGACCGCTCTCGTGCACAAGGCCATCGGCGACCAGCTCACCGCCGTCTTCGTCGACCACGGTCTCCTCCGCAAGGGCGAGCGCGAGCAGGTCGAGAAGGACTACGTCGAGTCCACCGGTGTGCGGCTCATCACGGTCGACGCCGCGGAGACCTTCCTCGGCCATCTGAAGGGCGTGACCGACCCCGAGGAGAAGCGCAAGATCATCGGCCGCGAGTTCATCCGCGCGTTCGAGAAGGTGCAGCTCGACCTCGTCGAGGAGGCGAAGGCCGACGGCGGCGCCCCGGTGAAGTTCCTCGTGCAGGGCACGCTCTATCCGGACGTCGTCGAGTCGGGCGGCGGCGCGGGGACCGCGAACATCAAGTCGCACCACAATGTGGGCGGCCTGCCGGACGACCTCGACTTCGAGCTCATCGAGCCGCTGCGGGCCCTCTTCAAGGACGAGGTCCGTGCGATCGGCCGCGAGCTCGGCATCCCCGAGGCGATCGTCGGGCGTCAGCCGTTTCCGGGGCCCGGCCTCGGTATCCGGATCATCGGTGAGGTCACCGCTGACCGTCTCGAGATTCTGCGTGAGGCCGACGCCATCGCCCGCGAGGAGCTGACCAAGGCGGGACTCGACCAGGAGATCTGGCAGTGCCCCGTCGTGCTCCTCGCTGACGTGCGCTCGGTGGGCGTGCAGGGCGACGGCCGCACCTACGGTCACCCGATCGTGCTGCGTCCGGTCTCCAGCGAAGACGCCATGACGGCCGACTGGACCCGTCTGCCGTACGACGTACTGTCGAAGATCTCGAACCGCATCACGAACGGCGTCCGCGACGTCAACCGCGTCGTGCTGGACGTCACGTCGAAGCCGCCGGGGACGATCGAGTGGGAGTAGGGGGCACGATGCCCCCGGTCTCGGCACCGGTCCTCCCGGACGCCGAGTATCTGGTGCTGTCCAGTCGCCTGATCCCGGGTCTGGACGGCGGGTACACAATCGCGACGCTCGCGCGCGCCAGGATGCTCGCTGGAGCGGGCGCCGGTGAGGGCCGGGGTCCGCAGCTGCTGACCTTCGACCCGGGAACGCGCGCGGATCACGCCGAGCACCGCCGCGTCTTCGCCGACCGCGGCGCGCTCGCGGACCCGGATCGTCTGCGGAACCTCTTCGACGAGGCCGTCGCCCCGCAGGGCGGAGCCGCCGCCTGGCTGCGGGACGCGGCAGACGATGCGGTGACGGTCGACCCCGATGTGGAGTACCGGGTGCTCGCGGACCCGGAGGGTCGTCCCTTCGTGGCCCTCCCGGTGATCCCCGGCAACCCCGACTGGCATCTGACGGATGAACCGGTGCTGGTGTACGACGGCGCCGGCGTGGTTGTCGGGGCGCTGCACGGTTTCCGCGGACTCTACGGTGCCTGGCTCGGGCACGTCACCGCGGCGGTGGGGGACCGTCCGATCGTCGTGATCTGCGAATCCCGTCAGCTCGGCGAACTGGTCGCCGACTGGGGGGACCCGCGCGTGCGCATCCTGCACCCCATCCACACCATGCACGTCGAGGCGCCCTACACGCCCGACGCCGGCTTGAATACGCTCTGGACGCGCTGGTTCCGCCTCGCCGACCGGTTCGATGCGGTCATCTGGCCGACCGCTACGCAGCGGGACGATGTCGTGGCGCGGTTCGGTGAGGCCGCCAACCATGTCGTGGTGCCGAATCCCATCGCGCCGGTCGAGCGTCGTGACGACCTGCGCGAGGAGGGTCTCGTGGTCGTGCTGGGTCGGCTCGCGGCCGGCAAGCGCATCGACCATTCCATCCGCGCTTTCGTCGAGGCGGACGTGCCGGGCTCCCGGATGGAGATCTGGGGCACGGGAGCGGAGCAGGAGCAGCTGGCGGCACTGATCGCCGAGCTCGACGCCGCGGACCGCGTGCGGCTCTGCGGCTATACCGCGGACCCGGCCACCGTGCTCGATCGTGCGTCCGTCCTGATCACCTCCACCGCGTTCGAAGGACAGCCGCTCGGCATCGTGGAGGCGCTCCTGCACGGCACGCCGGTGGTGTCCTACGACGTGCGGTACGGCATCCGCGATGTCCTCGGCGCGGGCGGTGGCGTTCTCGTCCCCGCGGGAGACATCGCTGCGCTGGGCGCTGCGCTGCGGGAACTGCTGACCGACCCGGAGCGTCTGACGGCGCTGCGTGCCGAGGCGCCGGCCGTCGCTGCGGCGTGGAGTCCGGAGCGGTCGATGGAGGCGCTGGCCGCGACCATCTCAGCCGTCGTGCAGGCTCCGTCACGGCGCCGCTGAAACGCGACCGTCCCGATGGGGCGTCGCGGTACGTCGGGTCCGTAGCGCTCCCGCGCCCCCGGCCCCGACGATGTCGAACAGGGCGCTCGGCGTGGGAGCGGGAAGAACTTCCGCCCCCGATGTCGATCTCCGCCGTTCCCGTTCGACGTCTGTGATGAGAGGGTCGAGACACGGCCCTTCGGAACAAGGAGAACATCATGAAGTTCATGCTCATCATGCGCGCGACCGACGACGCGGTGGCGGCCTATCAGGAGATGCCCTTCGAGCAGGTCATCGAGGCCATGGGCCGGTACAACGAGTCCATGATGAAGGCGGGCGTCCTCGTCGCGGGCGAGGGGCTGACCGACGCGGCCGAGGGCTTCGTTGTCGACTTCAGCGCCGAGAAGCCGCTCATCACCGACGGCCCCTATGGGGAGACGAAGGAGCTTTTCAACGGCTTCTGGATCATCGAGGTCTCCTCGCGGGAGGAGGCCGCGGAATGGGCGAGCCGGGCGCCGCTCGGACCGGGATCGTTCCTCGAGGTGCGACGGGTGACCGGGCCGGAGGACTTCCCCGCCGACAACGAGTGGATCGAGAAGGAGGCGGGCTGGCGGGAGGAGCAGGCCCGCCGCGCCGAGCAGGCGTGACGCCGCTGCGCTGATGGACCGCTCACCCGACCCCGTGACGAGCTCGGCCGCCTCCGCGCAGGAGGCGGCCGAGCGGGCCGTCGCGGCGGTGTGGCGCATCGAGTCCGCGCGCATCGTCGGCACACTGACGCGGATGGTCGGCGACTTCGGTCTGGCGGAGGACCTCGCGCAGGAGGCTCTGGTCGCCGCGCTGCGGCAGTGGCCCGTCGAGGGGGTGCCACGCAACGCCGCGGCGTGGCTCACGACCGTGGCGAAGCGGAAGGCGGTGGACGGGTGGCGCCGCCGCGAGCGGCTGGACGACCGCCTCGCTCTGATCGCGCACGACCTCGAACGGGAGAAGGCGCAGGGGCCCGAGCTGCCCTGGGACCCGGATGCCGTGGACGACGATGTGCTACGCCTCCTCTTCATCGCGTGCCACCCGGTGCTCTCCCGGGAGGCGCAGGTCGCGCTGACGCTGCGGGTCGTGGGTGGTCTGTCGAGTGAGGAGATCGCCCGCGCATTCCTCGTCCCCACGGCGACCGTGCAGCAGCGGATCGTGCGCGCGAAGAAGACGCTGGCGGCCGCGCACGCGCCGTTCGAGTTGCCGCCGCGGGAAGAGCAGCCGGCGCGGCTCGGTGCGGTCCTCGGGGTGCTCTATCTCATCTTCAACGAGGCGCACGCGGCCAGCAGCGGTCCGGAGTGGATGCGGCCGGAGCTGAGCGACGAGGCCATCCGGCTCGCCAGGGTGCTTGCCGCGCTGCAGCCTCGGGAACCGGAGGTGCACGGTCTGCTCGCGCTCCTGGAGCTCACCGCCGCACGCTTCCCGGCGCGGACCGACCGGAACGGGAACCCGGTGCTGCTCGCGGATCAGGACCGTCGGCGGTGGGACCACAGCCGCATCGCGCGGGGGAGAGGGGCCCTGGCGCGGGCGGACGGGCTCGGCCGTGGACGCGGGCCGTACACTCTGCAGGCCGCCATCGCCGAATGCCATGCCGTCGCGCCGTCCGTGGACGAGACCGACTGGGATCGCATCGTCGTCCTCTACGAGGCGCTCAGTAGGCTCACCCCGTCCCCGGTGGTGGAGCTGAACCGCGCGGCCGCCGTGGCCATGGCCACCGGGCCCGCCTCCGCCCTGCGGCTGATAGATGAGTTGGCGGCGTCCGGGGCGCTGCACGGCTACCACCTGCTCCCGGCCACGCGCGGCGAGCTGCTGCGGCGACTCGGGCGGGAGAGCGAGGCGCGCAGCGAGTTCGCGGCGGCCGCGGGGCTGGCCGGCAACGACCGTGAGCGCGAGCTCCTGGAGCGCAAGGCGCGTGGCGCCGCGAGCTGACCGGCCGCGGCACGAAAAGACCCGCCCCTCACGGATGCTCTCGCAGCCGTGAGGGACGGGCGTGGGTGACGCGGAGCGCGTCGAGTGGGGTCTGCGTCAGTCGTTGACCCGCTGGCCGCGGCCGGCGATGAGGCCGTAGATCAGCAGCACGATGATCGAACCGCCGATGGCGAGGAGCCAGGTCCCGAGGTCCCAGAACTCGGTGAGCGGACGGTTGAGGATCAGGCTGCCGAGCCAGCCGCCGAGCAGGGCGCCGACGACGCCGAGCAGCAGGGTGATGAACCATCCGCCACCCTGCTTGCCGGGCAGGATCAGCTTCGCGATGGCTCCGGCGATGAGGCCGAGAAGAAGAAAGCCGAGAAAACTCATGGTCAGCTCCTTGGGTCAGGAGCCCCGGGGTGCCGGGGCTTCGTGACACCTACTGTGCCCGGCCGCGGAATCGCGTGCCAACCCCTTGCGCGCTCCCTCCCGGATATGGCAAGAGGCCCGCCTCCGCAGGGAGACGGGCCTCTGGTCGCGACGGATCGCGTCAGTTGTTGCCGCGGGCGATCGCGATGATCCGGAGGATCTCGACGTAGAGCCAGACGACGGTGACCATGATGCCGAAGCCGCCGAGCCAGCCGTACTTGCGCGGAGCGCCGTTGCGGACGCCCTGCTGGATCTGGTCGAAGTCGAGCACCAGCGAGTACGCCGCCATGATCACGACGAGGACGCCGATGATGAGGCCGAGCGGGATGCCCATGATCTCCTGGCTGAAGAGTCCGAAGGCGTTGGTGTTGACGCCGGTCCACATGAGGACGAGGTTCAGGAGCGAGAAGACCAGGTAGCCGATCATCGCGATCATGAAGATCTTCGTGGCCTTCTTGGACGCGCGGATCTTGCCGCTCGCGAAGAGGGCGAGGGTCACGCCGACGACCGAGACGGTCGCGAGCGTCGCCTGGAAGACGATGCCGGGCCAGCGGACCTCGAAGAACGCCGAGATGCCGCCGATGAAGAGGCCCTCGAAGGCCGCGTAGGCGAAGATCAGCGCGGGGCGGACCTTCTTGCGCGAGGTGAAGGTGATGACCATCGCCAGCACGAAGCCGCCGAGCGCCCCGAGAGCCCAGGGCAGCACGTTGACGGCGGCGGGGTTGTACGGGTCGTAGCGCGGCACGTCGAGGCCGCCGAGCGTCAGCACCCAGCCGACGACGGCGGTGACGAGGAGGATGCCGAAGAGGCCGGCGGTCTTCCACACGGTGTCCTCGACGGACATCCGGTCGGTCTCGAGGGCGCCCGCGGCGGGAGCGGCGTACATGCCCTCGAGCTGCGCGTTGGCGGCGGCATCCATCGCGCCGTGCTGGAGCGACGCGGCCTGCGCGCCCTGAGCGCCCTGGGGCGCACCCGGGTAGGTCGCGACGTTGCGCGGGTCCTGCTGCTGGAAAGCAGGATTGTTGAAAGCGAAGTTGCTCATCAGGTGGGCCTCACTCCAAAGGGGGGTCTTAGGTCGCTTTCCTCCACGATACCCGTGAGGCGACACTCCCGGGGTGCCTTACGCTGTGAGCGTGCCCAGCAAATCCCCGCTCGTCATCGGGCACCGCGGTGCCCCGGGCCACCGACCGGAGCACACCCGCTCGTCCTACGAGCTCGCCCTCGCGATGGGGGTCGACGCCGTCGAGCCGGATGTGGTCGCCACCCAGGACGGCGTCCTGGTCGTGCGGCACGAGAACGAGATCTCCGGCACCACGGACGTCGCCGATCACCCCGAGTTCGCCGACCGCCGCACGACGCGGCGCGTGGACGGCGCCGCACTGACCGGCTGGTTCACGGAGGACTTCACCTGGGCCGAACTGTCCACGCTGCGCTGCCGGGAACGGCTGCCGAAGCTCCGGGCGTCCAGCGCCTCCTTCGACGGCACGGAACCCATCCTGCGCCTGCGCGACGTCCTGGACCTCGTACGGGCGGCCGCGCAGGAGCAGGGCCGGCCGATCGGCGTCGTGCTCGAGGTGAAGCACGCCACGCATTTCGCGAGCATCGGGCTCGACCTCGCGCCCCTCATCGCGCAGGAGCTGCGGGATGCGCGGTGGGCGGCGGGGGAGCTGCCGCTGATCGTCGAGAGCTTCGAATCGACCGTGCTCGGACAGCTCCGCGCCGTGGGGGTCGACGCGAGCTTCGTCTACCTCATCGAGGCGGCGGGACAGCCGTACGACCTGCTCGTCGCCGAGGGGTCGAAGGCCCTGAGCTACCCGGAGACCGTGACCCCCGGGAATCTGGACCGCCTGGTCGGTCGGGTCGACGGGATCAGCGTCGACAAGAAGATGCTCCTGGTGCCGGGCACGGCGCTGGTCGCCGATGCGCACGCCCGCGGCCTGACCGTCTTCACGTGGACCTGCCGCCCGGAGAACGCCTTCCTCGCGGCGCCCTACCGCGGTCCGGGAGGCAAGAGCGCGTTCGGGCACTACGAGGCCGAGTGGGGCGTGATCGCCCGGCAGGGCGTGGACGGCGTCTTCGTCGACCACCCCCATCTCGGCGTGGCGTTCTTCCGCAGCTGACCCGTCGGGTCAGAGCGTGCGGTCGAACGCGCCCTGACGGGTGGAGACGATCTCCTTGCCGAGCGGCATGAGCGACACCGGGACCATCTTGAAGTCGGCGATGCCCATCGGGATGCCGATGATGGTGATGCACAGCGCGAGTCCCGACACGATGTGGCCGAGCGCGAGCCACCACCCCGCGAGGATGACCCAGAGCACGTTCCCGAGGAACGACCCGACGCCGGCCGTCGGCTTGCTGACGACCTCGCGCCCGAACGGCCAGATGGCGTAGGCGGCGATACGGAACGACGCGATGGCCCACGGGATCGTGATGATCGGGATGCACAGCAGCAGGCCGGCCAGCACGTAGCCGAGGAAGAGCGCCCAGCCCGCGAGGATGACCCAGATGATGTTGAGGATCGTGCGCATACAGCGATTGTGTCACCCGCGGCGCGGCGCGGCTGGGCATCAGCCCGGAGGTCCCCCGCGCTCGCGCCCGGCGATGCCAGACTGACCGCATGACCGGAATAGTGGTGGACGACGTCAGCAGGGCGTTCGGGGACGTGCAGGCCGTGCGAGGGGCCACGCTGCGCGCAGAGGCGGGAAGGGTGACGGGCCTGGTGGGCCCGAACGGCGCGGGCAAGACGACGCTGCTCCTCATGCTCGCCTCGCTGCTCGCCCCCGACAGCGGCTCGATCCGCATCGGCGGCATCGACCCCGAAGCCGATCCGCTCGCGGCGCGTCGCGTGCTGGGGTGGATGCCGGACGCCCTCGGCGCCTGGCCCTCGCTCACGGCCCGCGAGACGATCGTGACCACGGCCCGCCTCTACGGGATCGACCGCGCGGACGCGGAGCGGCGGGCGCAGCACCTCCTCGGTCTCGTCGGCCTGGGAGAGCTCGCGGATTCCGCCGCGAAGGTGCTCTCCCGCGGGCAGAAGCAGAAGCTCGGCCTCGCCCGCGCTCTCGTCCACGACCCGCAGGTGCTGCTCCTCGACGAGCCGGCGTCGGGTCTCGACCCCGAGGCCCGCGTGCAGTTGCGGGTGCTGCTGCGCCGCTTCGCGGCCGAAGGACGCACGGTCCTCATCTCCAGCCACGTGCTGTCCGAGCTGGAAGAGGTCGTCGACGACGCCGTCTTCCTCGTCGGCGGGGCCGTCGTGGATGCCGCCCCGGCGCAGAGCACGGTCCGCGCCTGGCGGGTGCGGCTCGCGGGTGCGACCGCGGAGCGCCTGAACGCGGACACGTGGCAGGTCGCATCGACCCTCGGGCTGGCGCCCGAGTCCCTCGCTGTGGACCGCGGCGCCGTCCTCGTCGGCTTCCCCGGGGAGGATGCCGCCGCCCGGTCGCTGCGTCTCCTCGTGGAGGCGGGACTGCCCGTCGCGGAGTTCGCACCCGCGCAGAGCGATCTGGAGCACACGTTCCTCGCGCTCCGGCACCCGCAGCCGCCCGCGGCGACGACCCCGCCGCCCCCGCCGCCTGCGGCACCCCACGGAACGGAGGCGGGAGCATGAGCCTCGCGAACATCGGCGTCATCGCGCGCCTCGAACTGACCCAGCGGCTGCGGAGCGTCGGCTGGTACGTGCTCCTCGGCGTCTTCGCGCTCGTGCTCCTCGGTGTCACCGGCCTGTCGTTCGCCGTGTACTCCTGGGGGGAGGACGTCGGGGCGGGCGTATCGTCCATCGTCGTCAACGTGGTCCTGCTGCTCGTCGTGCTCGTCTCTCCCACGCTCAGCGGCAACGCCATCAACGGCGACCGGGAGGCGGCCACGCTCGCGCCGATCCAGGTCACCGCGGCGTCGACCGGCGACATCATGCTGGGCAAGCTGCTCGCGGCGATCGCGACGGGCGGCGCGTTCCTCCTGGTGGCGGTTCCCTTCCTCGCGGCGTCGCTGCTGGCGGGCGGGACCGATCCGATCGTGCTGTTCGTGGCGCTGCTCATCCTCGCCGTCGAGATCATCATCGTCGCCGCGATCGGCGTCGGCCTGAGCGGACTCATCGCCCGCCCGCTCTTCTCCGTCGCGTCCACCTACCTCGTGGTGTCCGCGCTCGTCATCGGCACGATCATCGTCTTCGCGCTCGGCGGTCTGGCCGTGCGCAGCGAGGCGACGAGCTACAGCCGCCCCTACGACAGCAACGGCAACGTGGACTGCGAGAGCTGGGAGAGCTACACGTACGAGGCGCCGCGGTTCGACCTCGTGTGGTGGGCGCTCGCCGCCAACCCGTTCGTCGTGCTCGCCGACGCGACCCCCACCGAGTTCAGCACGGACGGCTACCCGGTCGATCTGTACGGGCAGATCAAGTGGGGTGTCCGCAGCGCGCAGCTCTCGCCGCTGGAGCAGCGCTGGGACGACTGCGATCCGGAGAGCGGTTCGCAGACGGCCGAACAGGTGATCGACGAGACCGTGCCGAGCTGGTTCGTCGGGCTCGGCGTGCAGGTCGTGCTCGCCGGAGCGCTGTTCGCGGGAGCATGGGCTCGCACCCGGACGCCCGCGCGGCGGCTGCCGCCCGGCACGCGGATCGCCTGAGCGGCGGGGCCGAGGAAGACGCCACCGACCGTTCACCGGCCGTCCACCGACGGGTCGACGGACGGCCATGCGGCAGCGGTGGTCTGGACGGGTACCCGTCTGCGCTCAGTCGAGCCATCTTCCAGGAGCCCCCATGCCCCGACTGCACTCCGTGGCGGCCGTCACGGCGGCGTGCGCGCTGAGCGCCGCCGCCCTGATCGCCGCCCCCGTCGCCGCCTCCGGTGCCATCCCTCCCGGCGAGCCCGCGCCGACCGCCGACGCAGGGCTCGTCCTCAACGAGATCGTCTACGACGATGCGGCGACCGGGCTCGCCGACCAGATCGAGATCTACAACGCGGGCTCGGCGAGCGTCGACCTGACGGGCTGGCGGGTCTCGGACGAGAAGCGCGACAGCTTCGGCACGGCACCGGCCGGGACGGTGCTCGCGCCGGGCGCGTTCCTCGTCCTGGTGAAGGACGTGGACTTCGCCTTCGGGCTGGGCAAGGGGGATGAGGTCGTCCTCCACGACCCGGAGGGGGTCGAGGTCGATTCCTACGCCTACGCGAACACCGCGCCGCTGGCGGTCTGGGCGCGCTGCCCCGACGGGACGGGCGACTGGGCGCATGCCACGGCGGCGACACCGGGCGCGCCCAACGACTGTCAGGTCGCGCCGGTCGCGGGGTCGATCCGCATCAACGAGGTCGACTCGCAGCCGGCCGACTGGGTCGAGTTCCACAACCCGGGGACGGAGGCGCTCGATGTCTCCGGGTACGAGATCCGCGACAACTCCGATGACCACCGGTGGCGCTTCCTGCCGGGCACCACGATCGAACCAGAAGCGTTCCTCGTCGTCGATGAGGGCACGATCGGGCTCGTCGACGGCGTGGAGGCGGCGTTCCGCGACCCGATCGGCATCGGCAGCGCCGACCGCATCCGCCTCTTCGACACCGCGGGCACGCTCGTCGACGATACGCAGCCCTGGGAGGGACACGCCGCCATCGACGGGGACTTCGCCGCCGCCACGCTCGCGCGCTGCCCGGACGGTACCGGCGCTTTCGTGCTCGCGCACGCGACCCCGGGAGCGGTGAACTCCTGCGTCCTCCCTGATGTCGCGATCAACGAGATCGAGTCCAACGGGGACGCGACCGACTGGGTCGAGGTCGTGAACACCGGCAGCACCACGGTCGACCTGTCCGGCTGGACCGTCATGGACGGCGATCCGGTCGGACACGCCTCGGAGACGACGCCGCTGCCGGCGGGGACGCTGCTGCCTCCGGGCGGATACCGGGTCTTCGATCAGCCCGCCGACTTCGTCTTCGGGCTGGGCAACGGCGACACCGTGACGCTGCGGGACGCGAACGGACTCATGATCGACGAGCACGTCTACTCCGCGCACGCCGACGGCGTCTGGGCACGCTGCGCCGACGGGACGGGCGCGTTCGTCGACGCGCCGGCAGCGACGAAGGGCCAGCGCAACGCCTGCGGGAACCCGGTGCGGATCAACGAGGTCGAGTCGGACGGCGGCGCGCCGGACGACTGGATCGAGCTCGTCAACCCGACCGGCGCCTCGCTCGAGATCGGTGGCGTCGTCGTGAAGGACGACGACGACGCCCACGCCTACACCGTTCCCGCCGGCACGACGATCCCGGCCGGAGGCTTCTTCGTCATCGAGCGTTCGGCCCTCGGCTTCGGGCTGGGCGCGGGCGACGCCGTCCGCCTCTTCGACGGTGAGCTGCTCATCGACGAGACCGCCTGGGGCGAGGGCCACGCGGCGACCTCCTGGGGCCGCTGCCCTGACACCACGGGAGCCTTCGCGGCGACCGCGACGCCGACGAAGGGCGCGCCGAACGTGTGCGCGGGCGAGGTCGCCGTCGGCACCTGGCCGGGGTCGGCCGAAGTGCGGGTGCTCGACGACGTGCCGACGTTCCTCGAGGACAGCTCCGGCCTCGACGTGCAGGAGACCGCGGACGGGGCATTCCTCTGGGCCGTGGACAACGGGGAGGGGCGCATCTGGAAGCTCGAGGCCCACGCGGACGGCTCGGTGGAGAAGGCCGCGGGCTGGGACGAGGGCAAGCGTGTGCGCTTCGCCAGGGACGCCGGGAACCCGGGCGCCGCAGGGCCGGACACCGAAGGCATCACGGTCGACGGGAGGGGCCTGGTCTACGTGGCGTCCGAGCGCGACAACAGCGCCAAGGGCGTGAACCAGAACGTGCTGCTGCAGGTCGATCCGGACGCGGCGGCCGGCGATCTCGTGGCGCAGCGGGAATGGGATCTCACGGCGATGCTCCCGGCGGTCGGCGCGAACCTCGGCATCGAGGCCGTGCAGTGGGTGCCGGACAGTGCGCTGAACGGAAAGCTCTTCGACGACACCACCGGGACCGCCTACGACCCGGCCGTGCATCCGGGACACGGCGACGGCCTCTTCTTCGTCGCGGTGGAGGACAACGGGCACGTCTACGCCTTCGCGCTCGCCGCGGACGGCACGGCCACGCTCGTCTCCGAGATCTCCCCCGGGCTCACCGGTGTCATGGCGCTCGACTGGGATGCCGTCCGCGGCACCCTGTGGGCGGTGTGCGACGACGGCTGCCAGGGCCGCTCCGCCGAGCTCACCTTGAACGGGACCGCCCGGCCCGGGATCGCTCACTACGCGCGGCCCGCCGGCATGCCCGACATCAACAACGAGGGCTTCGCGACGGCTCCCGCGTCGCTCGCGGTCGACGGACAGCGTCCGGTGTGGTGGTTCGCCGATGGCTTCGCCTCGGAGGCGCTGCGCACCGGCACGCTGCCGGGCGGCACAGGCGCCGAGAACCCCGGTGGGGAGAACCCCGGTGGGGAGAACCCCGGCGGCGAGAACCCTGGTGGGGAGAACCCTGGTGCGGAGAACCCGCCGCTTCCCGGCACGGAGCTCGTGGACGGCAACCGCCACGGCGTCACCGTCGATCCGGCGGTGGCCGCACCGGGGCAGCGGGTCACCGTCACGGTCGGCGCGGATGCCGCGGGAGCGCGGGCGGAGGTCTGGATGTACTCCGTCCCGGTCCGCCTGGCTGCCGGGACGCTTTCGGCGACGGGTGCGCTCACGGTCACCGTTCCGGTGGACGCGCCACTGGGCGCGCACCGCATCGCGGTCTACGCGGCGGATGGGACGCTCCTCGGCTGGGCCGACCTGCGCGTCACCGCCGCGGGCGAGGGGCTGGCCGCGACGGGAGCGGACCTGCCGGTGGCCGCCACCGCGCTCGCGTTGATGCTCCTCACGACCGGGGTCCTCGCGCTGCGCCGTCGGAAGCGCACCGCCTGACCGGGGGAGGGGTGCGGGCGGTCGCCTGCATCCCTCCCCGACGCGGACCGCGATGTCGGTGCCGCCGCCTAGACTCGAGAGGTCATGACCGAAGCCCCTCTCATCGTCCCCGGTTCCGTCGGCCCGCAGTCCTCCGGCGCCCCCGCGCAGGACGACCTCCTCGCCGGCCTCAACCCCCAGCAGCTCGAGGCCGTCACGTATCGCGGCCCCGCCCTGCTCATCGTCGCCGGCGCCGGCTCGGGCAAGACGAGCGTGCTCACGCGTCGCATCGCCTCGCTCCTGCGCAGCCGCGAGGCGTGGCCGAGCCAGATCCTCGCCATCACCTTCACCAACAAGGCCGCCGGCGAGATGCGCGAGCGCGTCGAAGGGCTCATCGGGGACGCCGCGCGCGGCATGTGGATCTCCACGTTCCACTCCGCGTGCGTGCGCATCCTCCGCCGCGAGGCGCAGCAGTTCGGGTTCACCAAGAACTTCACCATCTACGACTCCGGAGACTCCCGCGCCCTCCTCAAGCGGCTGGTCAAGGAGCACGAGGCCGACGCCTACGGGCTCACCCCGGCGGCGGTCCAGGGGCGCATCTCCAAGCTCAAGAACGAGCTCTCCGATGCCGAGTCCTACGCGCGACAGGCCAACATGAGCGACCCGGCCGAGCGCGTCTTCGTCGAGGTCTTCGCCGACTACCAGCGGCAGCTCCAGAAGGCCAACGCCTTCGACTTCGACGACCTCATCGGGCAGACGGTCTACCTGTTCCGGGCGTTCCCGCAGGTCGCCGACACCTACCGCCGCCGCTTCCGGCACATCCTCGTCGACGAGTACCAGGACACCAACCACGCGCAGTACGCGCTCATCCACGAGCTCACCCGTCCGGTGTCCGGCGTCGGCGCGACACCGGAGCCGTATGCCGCCAACGGCATGATGATCTTCGAGCCCGACCCCGAGCCCGCGCCGGGAGCCGGTGAGGCCGGAGCGTCGCTGACGGTGGTCGGCGACTCGGATCAGTCGATCTACGCCTTCCGCGGCGCGGACATCCGCAACATCAGCGAGTTCGAGCGCGATTTCCCGGGGGCGAAGGTCGTGCTCCTGGAGCAGAACTACCGCTCGACGCAGAACATCCTCTCCGCGGCGAACGCCGTCATCGGCAACAACTTCGACCGCAAGGACAAGAAGCTCTGGAGCGACCGCGGCGAGGGTGACAGGATCATCGGCTTCACCGGCTACTCGCAGCACGACGAGGCCCAGTTCGTCGCCGACGAGATCGAGGCCCTGCACCGCAAGGGCATGCCGTACTCGGAGATGGCCGTCTTCTACCGCACGAACTCGCAGTCCCGCGCGCTGGAGGAGATCTTCATCCGCTCGGCCGTGCCGTACAAGATCATGGGCGGCACGAAGTTCTACGAGCGCGCCGAGATCAAGGACGCCTTGGCTTACCTCGTGGCGGTCGCGAACCCCGCCGACGAGATGGCGGTGCGCCGTATCCTCAACAAGCCGCGGCGCGGCATCGGCGACGTCACCGAGACCGCCATCGCCCGTTTCGCCGAGGAGCACGGGATCTCCTTCCGCGATGCCCTGTCGCTGCCCGGTCAGCTCGGCGTCGGCCCGAAGATCCAGGCCGCCATCGCCCAGCTCGACGCCGTGCTCGCCGAGGCGACGGCGATCATGCTCCCGCCGACGGGGGAGGTGCCGCCGCCCACCTCCGTGGCGGACGGGCTCAGCCTGCTGCTCTCCAAGAGCGGCTATCTCGACGCGCTGCGTGCCAGCCGCGACCCGCAGGACGAGGCCCGCGTGGAGAACCTCGACGAGTTCGTGGCCGTGACCCGCGACTTCGCGCGCAACAACCCCGAGGGCACCATCACCGACTTCCTCACCGAGGTCGCGCTGGTCTCCGACGCGGACGACCTCGACGACGAGTCCGGGTCGGTCTCACTCATGACGATGCACACCGCCAAGGGACTGGAGTACGACGCCGTCTTCGTCACCGGCGTCGAGGAGGACCTCATCCCGCACCGCATCTCGGCGGGAGAGCCCGGGGGCCCGCAGGAGGAGCGGCGCCTGTTCTACGTGGGCATCACCCGCGCCCGCAAGCGCCTGCACCTGTCCCTGGCGATGACCCGCGCGCAGTTCGGCGAGGTGACGGTCGCCATGCCCAGCCGGTTCCTGCAGGAGATCCCGGCCTCCCTCATCGACTGGCGGCAGTCCCCGGGCGACGTGAACTCCCGCGGGGGCATGCAGTCGCGTGCGTTGAACGCCCGTCGCTCCGGCGGGTCCGGCGACCGCTTCGGCGTGAAGGCCCTGCCCCGCGACTCCCTCAAGCCGCTCTCGACGGCGATGGACAAGATCCCCAACCGCGTCACCGCCAAGATGCGCGACAACGGCGACCTCGAACTCGCCGCCGGAGACCGCATCCGGCACGACGACTTCGGCGAGGGGCGGGTCGACGCCGTCACCGGCGAAGGCGCCAAGCGCATCGCCCATGTCCGGTTCGACACGGCAGGGCAGAAGAAGCTGCTCATCAAGGTCGCCCCGATCCAGAAGCTCTGACGTCGCGGCGGAGAGGGCGGGGAGACACGGTTAGGCTGGCTCCCATGGCCCTCTTCTCCCGCCGCAAGAAGTCCGGCGACGACGCCGTCGCTCCCGCCCCCACCGCCGCTCCGGCCACCGAGAGCGAGGAGGACGCGAGCACGGCGACCGAGGAGTCGGAGGCGTCGACGGCCGAGGCATCGCCCACCGTCGGCATCTCGGTACAGGCGTTCCGCGGTGTCGGCGCCGAAGCCGGGCCCGAGGTCGCGCTTCCCGATCCGGAGGCCGCGGCGGCAGCCGCAGCGCCCGCTGCCGCGCCGACGCCGCCGAGCCCCACCGCGGAGCCCGCGGCACCGGCGGCCGAGCGGAAGCTCCCGCTCGCTCCCGCGCTCCCGCCCGAGCAGACCGAGACCGTGGCCGGCATGAAGGACAACGTCCTCCTGCGCGAGTCCCTGGCGCAGATCGAGGCAGGGGCCTCGAACGAGCAGCTCCTCGGGGTGCTCCGCCAGGCTCTCCAGGGGCACCTCTACATCCGCGTGAACGGCGATGCCCGCGCGCAGATCAGCGAGGGCAAGCCGCTGGCCGTCGCCGTGGTCCGCGACGGGGAGCGCCAGTTCATGCTGGCGTTCAGCTCGGCGGCCGCCGTCCGGGATTCCGTGCAGCTGGAAGCCGATCCGTCCGCGACCTCCGCTGTCGCCCAGCCGACGACCTCGGTCATGCAGCAGGTCGTCTCCGGCGACTTCGCGGGTCTCATCATCGACAACGCGTCCGCGCCGCACCGTGTGGTGTTCCCCACCGAGCTCCTGCAGAAGACGCTCGAGCAGGCCGACGTCGACATGACCGTGAAGTCCCTGCTCGCGGCGCCGCGGGAGCAGGATTCGCCCGCCAAGGTGGGCGAGGCTCTCGCCACGACGCGCATGTGGGTGGCCGTGAACGACGGATCCGGCACCGGGCAGGTCGGCATCGCCGAGGCGCAGACCGCCGACGGCCGCCGCTTCCTCCAGCTCTTCTCGCACCCGCTGGAGGTCATCGCGCTCGGCCGGGGCGACCGCCCGCTGCCGTTCGAGCCGGACCAGCTCGCGAAGGTGCTGTCGAGCCACTCCGAGATGGCCGGCGTCATCATCGACTCCGCAGGGCCCTCCATGGTGGTGGAGCGCGACGCCCTCGCGCCGGTGCTCGTGCGCGCGGTGCGGATCGAGGACTGACGGCGCGCGCACCGGGATCTGCCGGGGGTTCCGCGGGTCGTGACCGCCCCCTAGGGTCGGAGCATGGCCTCTGAACGCGTGACCCTGACCGTCGCCGACACCGACGGAGAGCGTGAGGTCGCGCTCTCCAGTCCGAACCGGGTCGTCTGGCCTGACCTCGGCATCACCAAAGCCGAGCTCGCCGAGTACGTGCAGCTCGTGTCGGTGCCGTTCCTCGCGGCGAACGGCAACCGGCCGGTGTCGCTGGAGCGCTTCCGGGACGGCGTGGGGACCGCCGGAGGACCGCGGCCGGAGGGCTTCTTCTCGAAGAACCCGCCCAAGGGCACTCCGGACTTCGTCGACGCCGTCACGGTCACGTACAACAGCGGCCGCCGTCATCCTCAGATCGTCCTGAACCGCACCAGCGCGATCGTGTGGGCGGTGCAGATGAACACCATCGTCTTCCATCCCTGGGCGTCGTTGGCGACCGATTCCGACAACCCCGTCGAGCTGCGGATCGACCTCGACCCGCAGCCGGGCACCGGCTTCGCCGAGGCGGTCCCCGCCGCCCACGCTCTGCGGGAGGTGTTGCGGGAGGCCGGCCTGGAGGCGTTCGCGAAGACGAGCGGCAACCGGGGACTGCACGTCTTCGCCCCGATCGAGCCCACCCACGAGTTCCTCGACGTGCGGCATGCCGTGATCGCCGCCGGCCGCGAGCTCGAGCGCCGGATGCCGGACCGGGTCACGACGAACTGGTGGAAGGAGGAGCGCGGCGAGCGCCTCTTCGTCGACTTCAATCAGGCCAACCGCGACCGCACGATGGCCGGCGCGTACAGTCCGCGTGCCCTCCCCGGTGCGACCGTCGCGACGCCCGTGCACTGGGAGGAGCTCGACGATCTCGACCCGCGCGCCTTCACCGTGCGCAGCATCCCGCAGCGGCTGGCGGACGTCGGCGACCCGTGGGCCGACATGCAGGCGAGGCCCGGGCGCATCGACACGCTCCTGGAGTGGTGGGAGCGCGACACGGCGAACGGCCTCGGGGAGCTGCCCTTCCCGCCGGAGTTCCCGAAGATGCCGGGCGAGCCGCCGCGCGTGCAGCCGAGCAAGAAGAACGCCGCGAACTGGGACGCCGACGGCAACCCCGTCGACGACTGAGCCGGGCTCAGCTCAGGACGTCGGCGAGGTCGTAGCCCTCGACGGTGTCGAGCTGGTCGTACGTGCAGGAGCGGGCGTCGCGGTCCGGCCGCCACCGCTCGAACTGCACGGTGTGACGGAAGCGGGCGCCCTCGAGCTGGTCGTACCGCACCTCCAGCACCCGCTCGGGACGCAGCCGCACGAACGACACGTCCTTCGACCCGCTGAACCGCGACCGCTCACCCTCACCCGTCACGGCGGCGCCGTCCTCGTCGCGCTCGACCAGCGGAGCGAGCTCCTCCACGAGCTGCTTCCGCTTCGCGTCGCTCCACGCCGCGACGCCGCCGACCTGGCGCAGAGTCCCCTCGGCGTCGTAGAGCCCGACGAGCAGCGAGCCGACCCCGGTGCCGGACTTGTGGATGCGGTAACCGAGGGCGACGACGTCGGCGGTCCGCGCATGCTTGATCTTGAAGAGGGTGCGCTTCCCCGGTGCATACGGCTGGGCCAGCGGCTTGGCCACGACGCCGTCCAGCCCCGCGCCCTCGAACTCCTGGAGCCAGCGGACGGCGGCATCCCGATCGCGAGTGGTCCTCGTCAGGTGCAGCGGGTGCTCCACGGACTCCATGAGCGTCTCCAACCGGGCCCGCCGCGTCTCGAACGACTGGTCGCGCAGGTCGTCCTCGCCGGACGCGAGCAGGTCGAACGCGATGAACAGGGCCGGGGTCTCGACGGCGAGCTTCGCGACCCGGGAGGCGGCCGGGTGGATGCGCTGGCTGAGGGCCTCCCAGTCCAGACGCTGCGCGCCGTGCGGACCCGTGGCCACTACGATCTCGCCGTCGAGGAGGCAGGGCACCGGCAGCAGCTGCGGGATCGCGTCGACGAGCTCAGGGAAGTAGCGCGTGAGGGGCTTCGCGCCGCGAGACCCGATCTCGACCGTCTCGCCGTCCCAGGCGATGAGCCCGCGGAATCCGTCCCACTTCGGCTCGTAGAGGAGCCCGCCCGGTGTCTTGTCGGGGTCGGGCACTGTCGCGACGGCCTTGGCGAGCATGGGGGCCGGGATCTCGTAGCGCATGCACCCATCCTGGACCGGACGGCGAGCGGGGGAAAGAGCCGGGTCAGCCGAACAGGTCGTCGAGTTCCGCAGGCGTGCCGGCGTCGCGGAGCACGGTGTGTGCCGCGTGCCACCCGGCCATGCCGTTGACCGCGGGCCCGGGCGGAGTGGAGGCCGATGCGAGGTAGACGCCCGGCATCGGCGTGCGCCACGGCGCGGGGGAGAGGACGGGGCGGCGCAGGGCCTGACGCATATCGAAGACGCCGCCGGAGATGTCGCCGCCGATCTCGGCCGGGTTGATCGCCTCGCGGGAGGACGCCGGCACCGCGTGGTGGGCGAGGATCCGGTCGCGGAACCCCGGCGCGAATCGCTCGACCTGCGCGGTGATGAGCTCGGTCGGGTCGAGGTCGGAGCCGTTCGGCACGTGGATGTACGCCCAGAGCACGGCCTTGCCGTCGGGTGCCCTGGTCGGGTCGAAGAGCGACGGCTGGACGGCCAGGACGTAGGGGCGCTCGGACACGCGACCGACGGCGACCGCGTTCTCGCTGTTCCACACCTCGTCCCGCGTCCCGGCCACGTGCACGGTGGGCGCGCTCCGCACGTGCTCGTTCGTCCACGGGATCGGGCCGTCGAGCGCGAAGTCGACCTTGGCCGCCGCGGCGCCGTAACGATACCCACGGAGCGCACGGGCATACGACGCCGGGATGTCCGGGTGGGTGAGGGCGAGCCGGGGGGAGGTGTTGAGCAGGAGCACGTCGCCGCTGTCCGGGTCGCCCCAGTCCAGCGCTCCGAGATCGGCGATGCGGACCCCGGTCTCGATCGTGCCACCGTGGGCTTCGAGGTCGGCGATGAGGGCGTCGGCGATCACCTGCGAGCCGCCGCGGGGGTACGGCCAGCCGCCGGCGTGGGCGAGTCCGGCCAGCAGCAGCCCGGCCGCGGCCCCCGCGAGCGTGGGCTGCGGAGAGTTCGCGTGCGCGACGACTCCCGCCATGAGCGCGGCCGCCTCGTCGGTGCGGAAGGCGGCGCGCGCCAGGGGAGTGCCCTGATCGAGCATGCGGATGGCGTAGCGCACGGCGGTGATCGGGTCGTGCGGGAGGCGGAGGAGCTGGTTCCCGGTGAAGTCCGTGACGCCGTCGATGTGGGTGCTGAGGGGGCGGAGCCGGCGCCGCCACGCGTCCCCGTCGATGCCGAGCTCGGCCGCGGTGCGCTCGATGTCGCGCCAGGCGATGGCGGCACGGCCCCCGTCCAGCGGATGGGCGAACGAGATCTCGGGGCGGATCCACTCGATCCGCTCGTCGAGTCCGAACGCCTGGAAGAACGGCGAGGCCACCGCCGCAGGGTGGACGGCCGAGCAGACGTCATGACGGAAGCCCGGGAGGGTGGCCTCCTGGGTGCGCAGGCCGCCTCCGACCGTGTCCGCGGCCTCGAGCACGCGCACCCGGTAGCCGGCGCGGGCCAGGGAGACGGCGGCGGCGAGGCCGTTCGGTCCGGATCCGATGATCGTCGCGAGTGCCATGCGGTCAGTCTCGCACGCGAACCCCCGGTCGGCGGAGGGGGTTGCGCCGTGCGATCCTGGAAGGGATGAATGAAGTCCAGGGCCCGACCCCCGCCGGCACCTCCCGTCCGTACCGCTCGCTTTCCGAGGCGCTCCGCGCGCACCGCATCGATCCGGTGAACCATGCGTTCATCACCGAGATCGTCGATTCCGCGGGAGTGACCTCGCTGATCGATCGCGGTCGCTACATCGAGGCGATCCGCCGCGAGGGGGCGGCGCTGCACATCGGCCGCACGTACACCAACGGCTTCACCGAGGACGAGGTCGTGACCGTCGGGTCCACCCGCCTCCGCCTGCAGCCCAGCGAGGGACGCGCGCCCTACTTCTACGTCACGCACCCGAGCGAGTTCGCCCCCCAGGCCCCGGTCAAGGTCAAGCGCTCCTCGACGCCGCGCACCCCCGCCGCTCCCCGCACGCCCGCGGCTCCGAAGCCCGTCGAGCGCGACTACGGCGTGTGCGACGTGTGCTTCATGGTGAAGACGCCCGCCGGCGGCTGCGGCTGCGACTGATGCCCGCCGCCTCCGCGTCGCGCGGTGGCGTCACCGTCCGCGAGGCGGAGTGGCCGGGTGACGCGGCCTTCGTCGGTGCCGCGGTGTCGACGTACCTCCGGCAGACCGAGCAGGAGAAGCACGACGTCCTGGGCGATCCGGCGGAACCCGACGGCGAACTCCCCGAGCGGTACCGGCCGGAGGTCCGTGATCCGGCGACCGCGTACGCCGGAGGACGGGTGCTCGTGGCGGAGCTCGACGAGGCTCCGGTCGGCGTGGTGATCGCTCTTCCGCATGCCGGGTACACCGAGATCAAGCGACTGTGGGCGGATCCGGCGGTCCGCGGCCGCGGCGTCGGCTCCGCGCTGCTCGACGCCGTCCTGGCGGCGGCCGAGGGGGCGGTGCGGCTGTCGGTCTGGGACTGGCGCGACGCCGCGATCCGGCTCTACACCTCCCGCGGCTTCCGTCCCGTCGACCCCTGGGACGACCGCGACCGCCTCCTCTGCTTCGAGTCGCGCACTTTGCTGCATCCGGCCGCCGAATCCAGCAAAGTGAGCGATTCGAAGGGCTAGGCGAAAGCGCTCATCCCGGTGATGTCGCGGCCGAGCAGCAGCGCCTGCACGGATTCGGTGCCCTCGTAGGTGTGGATGGCCTCGATGTCGGCCAGGTGCTGCATGACGCCGTTCTCGAGGAGGATGCCGTTGCCGCCGAGGAGATCCCGCGCCGTCGCGGCGATCCGTCGGGCCGCCCGGGTGTTGTGGAACTTCGCGAGCGAGGCTTGCGTCGGCCGCAGCGACCCCGCCTGCTCCAGATCGGCCATCCGGCGGCAGTACAGCTGCATCGCCGTCAGATCCTCGAGCATGTGCGTGAGCCGCTCCTGCACCATCTGGAACTTCGCGAGCGGCTTGCCGAACTGCACGCGCTGCTTCGCGTAGGCCAGCGCCGCCTCGTAGCAGGCCGTCGCGTGGCCCAGCGCCGACCACGCGACCCCGGACCGGGTGGCGTAGAGAACGGTCGAGGCGTCCTTGAAGCTCTTCGTCCCCGGCAGCACTGCGTCCAGCGGTACCCGCACGTCGTCCAGGCGGATGTGGGCCTGATGGATCGCGCGCAGGGAGGCCTTCCCGCGGATCACGGTGCCGGTGTATCCGGGGGTGTCCTGCTCGACGAGGAAGCACCGCACCGCCCCGTGCTCGGCGGCGGACTCGTCCTCGACCCGCGCCCAGACGAAGGTGATCCCGCCCGAGGCGCCGTTGCCGATCCACTTCTTGGCGCCGCGGAGCACCCAGGAGTCCCCGTCGCGGCGGGCCACCGTCTCCAGCGAGACGGAGTCGGAGCCGTGGTCGGGCTCGGTCAAGGCGAAGGACCCGAGCACCGAGCCGTCGGCGAGTGCCGTGAGCCAGCGGTCCTGCTGGGCGGGCGAACCGAAGAGGGCGAGCGTCCGCAGCGCGAGGCCCCCCTGCACGGCGAGGATCGTGCCGAGGGAGCCGTCCCCGCGCGAGATCTCCATGTTGACCAGGCCCGCGGCGAGCGGGGAGAGCCGGGTCAGAGCGGGGTGGTCGACGCCGTCGACGACGAGGTCCATCTCGCCCATGCGGCGTGCGGCGTCGAGCGGGTACTCGGCGCGGTCCCACGCCTCGGCCATCTGCGGGGCGACCTCGTCGACGTACGCCTTCGCGCGGTCCCAGGCCTCCCGGTCGGCGGCGGGGATGTCGGCGAAGACCGCGTAGTAGTCGCTGCCCTGACGTCCGGTGACGTCGTAGGACGAGACGCGCTCGCCGGGGAAGGGGGAGGCTTCAATGCTCATGGGTGCTCCTTCGTGACACCAGGTATCGTACTCCTCGATACTCGGTACCACGACCGCCCCGGTCGGCTCAGTCGAGCTCGGAGCGGAGCCTCCTGGTCACCTCGGCGATCGGCATCGACCGGGGGAAGACCGCCACGACCACGTCGTCCGGAGCGCCCGCGTCGGCGGCCTCGCCCACGCCGTACCGCCGACGCGCATCCGCGAGCGCGGACTGGAGGGTGGACAGCGGCACCTTCTTCCGCCCGCGCAGGAGCTGCCGCAGCACGTGGTTGTGCACCGCCGTCACGAGGGCCGCGAAGCCCACCGCGTCCAGTGGATCCACTCCCGGCAGGGCGCTGCGCAGGTACTCGTCGAACAGCCGCTCGTAGCGGAACACGGTGATGATCTCGCGTTCGCGGAGCACCGGCACCTCCCGCACGATCTGATAGCGCCGTCGCGCGAGCTGAGGGTCGTTCGCGAAGTGCGTGAACACGGACTCCGATGCCGCGCAGACCGCACCCCACGGATCGTCGTGCCCCTCGTCGAGGAACTCCCGGAGCTGCTCCAGCAGGACCTCGTGATCGGCGAAGACCACGTCCTCCTTGCCGCCGAACTGCCGGAAGAAGGTCGACCGGGAGACGCCGGCGGCCTTGGCGATCTGCTCCACGGACGTCTGGTCGAACCCCTGGGCGCTGAAGAGTTCGAGCGCGGCGGCGACGACGCCCCCGGTGCGCAGCTCTGCGGATTCGTGCATGGCGAAATCCTAGACCGCCGTGGGGCTCGCGCCCGAGCGTCCCCGCGGGAGCGCACCGCTACGGCAGTTCCAGGACCCGCGTTTCCGTGAGGGCGCGCGACCGTCCATGCTGATCCTGGTTGTGGTCACGAGGCGTCCGAGGGTCGCCGACTCGCGCGCGAGTCCGATGCCCGATACCGCCGAGCGATCCGTATGAAGAGGTCCAGGGCCTCGGCTTCCGAGCGGAAGCGGAGCGGCGCATGGAAGCGCTCACCGCGCTCATCGGCCTCCCAGACGATCCACTCCTCGCCTTCCCGCTCGATCCAGGCGGACGACTGAGGCCGGCCTGTAGGGCCGAACCAGTTGGCGGTCGCGGTGAGCTTCTCCTCGCGGATGATGCGCTGCGCCTGGGTGGCGGTGAGGTCGCTCACGTGGTCTCCTCCGTCCTGCTCCGAGACTGAGGATCGTACCGGAGGAGTCGGGGCGTCGCCCACGTCCGCGGGCGTCGGAGCGCTCAGCCTGCGGTAGTAGGCTGGGGGACTGGTCGATGTCTCGACATCGAGAGAATCACCAGACCAGACCGCAGCCCAGTGAAGGAAGCACAGTGGATCTGTACGAGTACCAGGCACGAGACGTTTTCGAGAAGTACGGAGTGCCGGTCCTCGCCGGCATCGTCGCGGACACCCCCGAGGAGGTGAAGGCGGCTGCCGAGAAGATCGGCGGTGTCGTGGTCGTCAAGGCCCAGGTCAAGACCGGAGGCCGCGGCAAGGCGGGCGGCGTCAAGGTCGCCAAGACGCCCGACGAGGCGTACGAGGCAGCGAAGGCCATCCTCGGCCTCGACATCAAGGGCCACGTCGTCAAGCGCGTGATGGTCGCGCAGGGTGCGCGCATCGCCGAGGAGTTCTACTTCTCGGTGCTGCTCGACCGTGCCAACCGCTCCTACCTCTCCCTCTGCTCCGTCGAGGGCGGCATGGAGATCGAGCAGCTCGCCGTCGAGAAGCCCGAGGCGCTCGCCCGCGTCGAGGTCAACCCGCTGACCGGCATCGACAAGGAGAAGGCGGTCGAGATCGCCCGCGCCGCGAACTTCCCGGAGGATCTCGTCGAGAAGGTCTCCGACGTGTTCGTGAAGCTGTACGACGTCTACAAGGGTGAGGACGCGACGCTCGTCGAGGTCAACCCGCTCGTCCGCACCGAAGACGGCGACATCATCGCGCTCGACGGCAAGGTCACGCTCGACGACAACGCCTCCGAGATCCGCCACCCCGAGCACGAGGCGCTCGAGGACAAGGACGCGGCCGACCCGCTCGAGGCCAAGGCCAAGGCGTCCGGCCTCAACTACGTCAAGCTCGACGGCGAGGTCGGCATCATCGGCAACGGCGCGGGCCTGGTCATGTCGACGCTCGACGTCGTCGCCTACGCCGGTGAGAACCACAACGGCGTCAAGCCCGCGAACTTCCTCGACATCGGCGGTGGCGCCTCGGCCGAGGTCATGGCCGCCGGCCTCGACGTCATCCTCGGCGACCCGCAGGTCAAGAGCGTGTTCGTCAACGTGTTCGGTGGCATCACGGCGTGCGACGCCGTCGCCAACGGCATCAAGGGCGCCCTGGAGACGCTGGGCGACACGGCCTCGAAGCCGCTCGTCGTGCGCCTCGACGGCAACCGCGTCGACGAGGGGCGCGCGATCCTCGCCGACTACGCGCACCCGCTTGTCACCCTGGCCGCAACCATGGACGAGGGCGCCGACAAGGCCGCCGAGCTCGCCAACGCCTGAGACTGAAGGACGAGAAGAATGTCGATCTACCTCAACAAGGACTCCAAGGTCATCGTCCAGGGCATCACCGGCGGCGAGGGCACCAAGCACACCGCGCTGATGCTCAAGGCCGGCACCCAGGTCGTCGGCGGCGTCAACGCCCGCAAGGCCGGCACCACGGTCTCGCACACGGACAAGGACGGCAACGCCGTCGAGCTCCCCGTCTTCGGCTCGGTCGCCGAGGCCATGAAGGAGACCGGCGCCGACGTGTCGATCGCCTTCGTCCCCGGCGCCTTCACGAAGGACGCGATGATCGAGGCCATCGACGCCGAGATCCCGCTGCTCGTCGTCATCACCGAGGGCGTCCCCGTGGGCGACTCGGCCGAGGCCTGGGCCTACGCGCAGAGCAAGGGCAACAAGACCCGCATCATCGGGCCGAACTGCCCCGGCATCATCACGCCCGGTGAGGCGCTCGTCGGCATCACGCCCGCGAACATCACCGGCAAGGGTCCGATCGGCCTCGTGTCGAAGTCCGGCACCCTGACCTACCAGATGATGTTCGAGCTGCGCGACCTGGGCTTCTCGACCGCCATCGGCATCGGCGGCGACCCGGTCATCGGCACCACGCACATCGACGCGCTCGCCGCGTTCGAGGCCGACCCGGAGACCAAGGCCATCGTCATGATCGGCGAGATCGGCGGCGACGCCGAGGAGCGTGCGGCCGAGTACATCAAGGCGAACGTCACCAAGCCCGTCGTCGGCTACGTCGCGGGCTTCACGGCTCCCGAGGGCAAGACCATGGGGCACGCCGGTGCGATCGTCTCCGGTTCCGCCGGTACCGCGCAGGCGAAGAAGGAGGCCCTCGAGGCCGCCGGCGTCAAGGTCGGCAAGACGCCGTCCGAGACCGCCGCTCTCATGCGCGAGATCATCGAGTCGCTCTGATCTGAGCTACGCTTGACCTGAAGGCCCCGGGCTCCACCCCGGGGCCTTCGTCATGCCGCCACACTTTCGAATCGCGCAAATGGCCCCATTCCGTGTCGAAATGGGGCCATTTGCGCGATTCGAAGCGGGGCTAGATCCCGACGCCGAAGAGAGCCTCGATGGGACCGCGGGCGAAGAAGATGAGGAAGCCGGCGCCGACCACCCACAGCAGCGGGCTGATGGTCCTGGCCTTGCCGGAGAAGGCGTGGATGAGCACCCAGCTCACGAAGCCCGCCCCGATGCCGTTGGCGATCGAGTACGTCAGCGGCATGACCGAGACTGTGAGGAACACCGGCAGCAGCACCCGGAAGTCGCCGAAGTCGATGTGCCGGATCTGCGCCATCATCATCGCACCGACGATGATCAGGGCCGCGGCGGCGATCTCGGTCGGGACGATCGAGGTCAGCGGCGTGAGGAACATCGCGATGAGGAAGACGATGCCCGTCACGACGTTCGCGAGACCCGTCCTGGCACCCTCCCCGATGCCGGCTCCGGACTCGATGAAGACCGTGCTGGAGGACGACGAGGTCGCACCACCGGCGATCGCTCCGACGCCCTCGACCACCAGCGCCGACTTGATGCGCGGGAAGTCGCCGTTGTCATCGGCGAGGTTCGCCTCCTTCGCCAGACCCGTCATGGTGCCCATGGCGTCGAAGAAGTTCGTGAAGAGGAGCGTGAAGACGATCATCACGAGCGCGACGAGGCTGACCTTGCCGAGGTCGAACGAGAAGTCGACGGCGCCGATGAGGCTCAGGTCGGGGACGCTGACGGGGGAGCCGTTCAGCGCAGGGACGGTGAGGCCCCAGCCGCCGGGGTTGACGACGTTGCCCTCGTCATCGACGCCGCGGGCGCCGATGTGCCAGATCGCCTCGACGATGACCGCGAGCACGGTGCCGCCGATGAGGCCGATGAGCATGCCGCCCTTGATGCGGAGCGCGACGAGGATGCCGGTGAGGAGCAGGGTGATCACGAACAGCAGGCTCGGCACGGTCGCGACGGAGCCGTTGACGCCGAGGCCGACGGGCGGCGACGAGGCACCGGTCGCGGTGACGAAGCCGGAGTTCACGAAGCCGATGAAGGCGATGAAGAGGCCGATGCCGACCGTGATCGCGATCTTGAGCTGGAAGGGCACGGCATCGAAGATCGCCTTCCGCAGCCCGGTGGCGGCGAGCAGCACGATCACGACGCCGTTGATCATCACGAGCGCCATCGCCTCGGGCCAGGTGACCTGGCCGACGACGGAGAACGCGACGAAGGCGTTGATGCCGAGACCGGCGGCGAAGCCGAACGGCAGGCGGGTGACGACACCGAAGAGGATCGTCATGATGCCGGCGGTCAGGGCCGTCGCGGCGCCGACGGCGTTGAAGTCGAGCATGTCGCCGGCGACGTCCGGCTTTCCGGACAGGATGATCGGGTTCAAAATCACGATGTAGGCCATCGTGACGAACGTCACGAGGCCTCCACGGATCTCGGTGCCGATCGTCGATCCGCGCTTGCTGATCTCGAAGAAGCGGTCCAGGGTACCGGTGGGTCCGGTGGACGCCGGGGCGGGTGGGGCAGTAGTCATCGGGAAACCTCCGGAGAAACGCTACCGTGTCGTCCGCCTCGCGCGCGCCCACGGGGGCCGAAGGGGAACTCGTCGTAGTCTCGAAGGCGCTATGCAACGCCTCCTCGTCGCGCTCCTCGCCGCCCTCGACGCCGCCATCACGGCTGCCGTCGGTCTGGCCGTGCTGCTGGCGCCGCTGACGCTCCTCTGGACACTCGCTTTCGGCGTGACCGCCGACTGGGGAGCGCTGTGGCCGCTCACCGGAACGCTGTGGCAGTTCGGCCACGGCGTGCCGCTGGAGATCACGATCCCGGACGCCTTGCTCGTCACCCTGGCGATTCCCGCAGACGCCGCGCGGTTCGCCATCTCGGTCACGCCGATGGCGTTCCTGCTGCTCACTCTGCTCTTCGCGGCGCGCTCCGGCGCCCGGGCCGCACGATCCGGCGCGTGGGTGCCGGGATCCCTGTCGGGGACCGTCGTGTTCGCCGTGATCTCGACGGTCGTCGCTCTCACATCGGCGCTCGGCGCCGCGCGGGTCCCGCTGGCTCTCGCCATCCTGCTGCCCCCCGTCGTGTACCTCGTGGGCGCGGTGTGCGGCGCGGTGCGGGTGGCATGGGAGGACGGCGACGGCGGGCTGCTCGACCGCATCCACGACATCCTGGATTCCCGGGAGGACTGGGCGCCGGTGCCCGCCGCGATCGTGCGGGGCGCCGCGTTCGCGCTCGTGGGCGTGACCGGGGCCGCCGCCCTGGCCGTCGCCCTGTCGGTCCTCACGCGGGGCGGAGAGGTCGTCGCGCTGTTCCAGGCGGCGCGGGTCGACGCCCTCGGGGCGACCGTGCTGACCCTCGGGCAGCTCGCATATCTGCCGACCTTCGTGGTGTGGGCGGCCGCGTGGCTGGCCGGCCCTGGGTTCGCGGTCGGGGCCGGGACCGCGGTGTCGCCCGCCGGCACCCAGCTCGGCGTCGTGCCCGGCATCCCGGCGTTCGGTCTGTTGCCGGAGAACTCCTCGTTCTGGATGCTCATCGTCATCCTGATCCCGGTGGCCGCCGGGGCATTCGCCGGGTGGGCCGTGCGCTCGCGGCTCGTATGGGAGGGGACGCCACTGGGGCTCCTGCAGCGCGTCGTGATCGCGGTCGGAATCGCCGCGGTCTCAGGCGGCGTTGCCGCGCTCGCCGCCGCCTTCGCGAACGGTTCGATGGGCCCGGGCCGACTCGAGGTCGTCGGTCCGGCGATACTGCCGTTCGCCTTGTCTCTGGGGGCGGAGGTGCTCGTCGGGGCGGCGATCCTGTTGCTGTCCCCCCGCAACCGCGACGAGCTCGCGGAGGAGCGCACCGATCGCTGGATCGCGGAGATGTCCGAACGGGCCTCCGAGGAGCACGCTGACGACGACCGCCGCTAGCCGCCCCGGGCCTCCGGCGACGCCGGTCGGAGCGTCATCGGCACGCCGGTAGACTGGGCGCGTGCTCACGGTCGCCGTACTCATCTCGGGCGCCGGCTCGAACCTTCGCGCCCTCCTCGAGGCCGCTCGTCACCCCGATTTCCCGGCGCGTGTCGTCGTCGTCGGGGCGGATCGCGAAGCCGACGGGCTGGCCCATGCCGAGGAGTTCGGCATCCCCAGCTTCACCGTGCCGTGGCACGAACACGAGAGCCGCGAGGCGTGGGGCGAGGAGCTGGGCCGTCAGCTCGCCGTCTGGTCGCCCGACCTCGTGGTGCTCAGCGGCCTCATGCGCCTGCTGCCGTCCTCCCTCGTCGCCGCCTACGCGCCGCGGATCATCAACACCCATCCCGCGTACCTCCCGGAGTTCCCCGGAGCGCACGGCGTCCGCGACGCCCTCGCCGCGGGCGTCCGCGAGACCGGCGCCAGCGTGATCGTCGTGGACGACGGGGTCGACACCGGCCCCATCCTCGCCCAGGAGCGCGTGCCGATCCGGGCCGACGACACCGAGCACACGCTGCACGAGCGCATCAAGCCGGTCGAGCGCCGGCTCCTCATCGACGTCGTCCGGCGCATCGCTACCGGCGACCTCTCCCTGACCTCCGCCCCCTGACCCCCCGACGCCCCCGCACGAAGGAGCCCATCATGGCCGGCCCCCGCCACGACCCCACGCTCTACCGCGATCGCGACACCGTGCCGATCCGGCGCGCTCTCGTCTCGGTCAGCGACAAGACCGACCTGCTCGTGCTCGCCGCTGCGCTCGCGGAGGCGGGCGTCGAGATCGTCTCGACCGGGTCGACGGCGTCCACCATCCGCGACGCCGGCTTCGAGGTGACGGATGTGGCCGCGGTCACGGGTGTCGCCGAGATGCTCGACGGTCGCGTCAAGACCCTGCATCCGAAGGTGCACGGCGGGCTGCTCGCCGACCTGCGCCTGGAAGATCACGAGCGGCAGCTCGCCGACCTCGACATCGCGCCGTTCGAGCTCGTCGTCGTCAACCTCTACCCGTTCGTGGAGACCGTGGCCTCGGGCGCCGAGGGTGACGACGTGGTGGAGCAGATCGACATCGGCGGCCCCGCCATGGTGCGTGCAGCGGCGAAGAACCACGCCAACGTCGCGATCGTCGTGTCGCCGCAGTCCTACCCGGCGATAGTCGCGGCCGTGGCACAGGGCGGCACGTCTCTCGCCCAGCGGCGGGAGCTCGCGGCGCGGGCCTTCGCGCACACCGCGGCCTACGACACGGCCGTCGCGCAGTGGTTCGCCGAGGGCACGCTCAACGACCCGGGCGACCTCCCGGCGCACCTGACGATCCAGGCCGAGCGGCTCGCGACGCTGCGCTACGGCGAGAACTCCCACCAGCGCGGCGCCATCTACACCCGCGCCGGCGGCCACGGCATCGCTCAGGCCACGCAGCTGCAGGGCAAGGAGATGTCGTACAACAACTACGTCGACGCGGACGCCGCCCTGCGCGCCGCCTACGACATGGTCAAGCCGGCGGTCGCGATCATCAAGCACGCGAACCCGTGCGGGATCGCCACGACCGCGCCGAACGCCCTCGACCCGATCGCCAGCGCGCACCTCCGCGCCCACGAGTGCGACCCCGTGTCGGCGTACGGCGGCGTGATCGCCGCGAACGGCACCGTGACGCTGAAGATGGCCGAGAACCTGAAGGACATCTTCACCGAGGTCATCGTCGCGCCGTCGTTCGAGCCCGCGGCCCTCGAGGTGTTCAAGGCGAAGAAGAACCTGCGGCTGCTGCAGCTGCCCGAGGACTGGCAGCAGGAGCGCATGGACGTGCGCCTCGTGTCCGGCGGTCTCCTGCTCCAGGACGCGGACCGCTTCCCGGACGACATCGTCTCCGTCGCCAAGAACTGGGAGCTCGTGTCGGGGGAGCGTCCGAGCGACGAGGAGATGGAGAACCTGATCTTCGCGTGGAAGGCGTGCCGGGCCGTGAAGTCGAACGCGATCGTGCTGGCGAAGGACAACGCGACGGTCGGCGTCGGCATGGGCCAGGTCAACCGCGTCGACTCGTGCCGCCTCGCGGTGGAGCGTGCGGGCGACCGTGCCGCCGGATCCGTAGCCTCGTCCGACGCGTTCTTCCCGTTCGCGGACGGTGCCCAGGTGCTCATCGACGCGGGTGTCACGGCGATCGTGCAGCCCGGCGGCTCCGTGCGGGACGAAGAGGTCGTGGATGCCGCGCGCAAGGCCGGCGTCACGATGTTCTTCACGGGGGAGCGCCACTTCTTCCACTGACCGAGACCCCGGTCTTCTGCCGAGACCCCGGCGTGCGCACGTCTGCACGCCGGGGTCTCGGCGCGTAGGCGGGGTCTCGGGGAGAGAACCGCGATGTCCGATTTCCGCCAGCCGTAGCCGCGCGGGGGTGAGAGAGTGGAGGACATGAGCCCCTCCTTCGACGAGCGCTACCGGGCGATCAGCGCTCGGGACACCCGCTTCGACGGGCAGTTCGTCACCGCTGTGCGCTCGACAGGGATCTACTGCCGGCCCAGCTGCCCCGCGCGCACGCCGAAGCCACAGAACGTCACGTTCTATCCGACGAGTGCCGCGGCGCACGAGGCCGGCTACCGCGCGTGCAAGCGGTGCCTGCCGGAGGCCGCCCCAGGGTCGCCCGCGTGGGACGTCCGCGGAGACACGGCCGCGCGGGCCATGCGCCTGATCGCGTCCGGCGTGGTCGAGCGCGAGGGGGTGCCAGGACTCGCGTCGCGACTCGGCTACTCGAGCCGTCATCTCACGCGGCTGCTGACGACCGAGCTCGGCGCCGGACCGCTCGCGCTGGCGAGAGCGCACCGCGCCCACACCGCCCGCATGCTGCTCGTGGGAACCGACATGCCCATCGCCGATGTCGCCTTCGCCGCCGGCTTCCACAGCATCCGCCAGGGCAACGACACGATCCGCGAGGTGTTCGGGCTCACGCCGGGCGAGCTGCGTGCCCGCCGCCGCACGCCCTCCGCGGCCGTCCCCGGAACGATCGACCTCGTCCTGCCGTACCGGGGTCCCCTGGATGCGGCCGGGGTCTTCGCGTGGATGGCCGCGCGAGCCGTGACGGGCGTCGAGGAGGCCACGGCGACGTCGTTCTCCCGTCATCTCCGGATGCCGGGCGGCCCCGCGTGGTTCGAGGTGCGTCAGGAGGAGACGGAGCGCCTGCACCTCCGGGCCCGGGTCGCGCAACTCGGCGACCTCGCGCCGCTGGTGGCCACCGCACGCCGCATCTTCGACCTCGACGCCGACCCTCTCGCGGTCGACGAGGCCCTGGCCGCGCACCCGCCCCTCGCGCCCCTGGTCGCGCGGACCCCCGGCATCCGCGTGCCCGGGGCTGCCGATCCGCACGAGATGCTCATCCGCGCGATGATCGGGCAGCAGATCACGGTCGTCGCCGCCCGCACCGCGCTCACCGCGCTCACCGACGCGCTGGGGGAGCGGACCCCCGAGGGCCTGCTGTTCCCGACGATGTCGGCCATCGCGGCCCACGGCGCGGAGGTGCTGCGCGGGCCCGCCGCCCGGATCCGCGCCATCACGGGAGCCGCCGCGGCCCTGGCGGACGGGAGCCTGACCCTCACCGTGGGCGATGACGGCCCGACGCAGCGCGCCGCCCTCCTCGCGATGCCGGGGATCGGACCATGGACCGCCGACTACGTGCGGATGCGGGTGCTCGGCGATCCGGACGTGCTGCTCCCCGGCGACGTCGCTCTCCGTGCCGGTGCTGCCGCGTCCGGGCTGCCCGCCGAACCGAAGACCCTCACCGCCTGGGCGGAGCGCGCCGCACCGTGGCGGAGCTACCTCAGCGGGCACCTGTGGCGTGCCGCCCCGATCCGTCCCGTCGGACCGCGGCGCAGATCCACCGTCCGGCCCGCCCGCGACATCGCATCCGACACCGAGGAGACCTCATGACCGCTCTCATCCAGACCCTCGACACCGCTGACGGTCCCTTCACGATCCTTGCCGACGACCGCCAGCGGGTCCTCGTGTCCGGCTGGACGGACGACGTCGAGGCGATCCTCGGCCGTCTTCCCGCCCGGGTACGCCCCGATGCCGTGCGCGAGGCCGAGACGGACGCGGCGGGCGCCGTCCGCGCGTACTACGCGGGCGACGTCGCGGCGATCGACGGGGTCGCGGTCGCGCAGACCGGCACCGCCCTCCAGCTCGCCGGCTGGGCGGCGCTGCGCACCATCGCACCGGGGGAGCCCCTGACCTACACGGGCTTCGCGACCCGACTCGGCAACCCCCAGGCCGTGCGCGCGGCGGCGTCGATCTGCGCCCGCAACGCCCCGGCCCTGTTCGTGCCCTGCCATCGCGTGCTCCGCACGGACGGCTCCCTCGGCGGCTTCGCCTGGGGGCTGCCCGTGAAGGAGAGCCTTCTGGCGCGCGAACACGCCGCCCGCTGACCTCCCGAGCCGAGGAGCCCGCTCCGGACGGAGCGGGCTCTTCGCCGTCCCGGGAATTCCCCTTGCGCTCAGCTCGTTCACAGGAATAGGCTGATGGGCTGTCGCGCCAACCGGACGACCTCGCCGAGCCCTTGAGGAGGACACCATGACCACGATCGCCACCGCGCGGATCGCCACCCTCGGCTCGACCCCGGCGCGCCCGCTCTCCTAGAGCCTCCGCCCCCCTTCTGCACCGGATGCCGGGCTCCGTGAGCTCGCTCTCGCATCCGTTCCCCCGCTCTTCTCCCCTTCGACTCCTCTGAGAGACATGTCTTCCTCGTCTTCCGCGCAGAACCCGTCCCCCTCCTCCTCCCTCTCCACGCCCGCCGCGCTGTGGCGGCTCAAGCCGTTCGTGAAGCCGGTCATCTGGCGTCTCGCCGGCGGTGCCGCCAGCGCGCTCGCGGCGGCCCTCATCGCGCTGATGATCCCCATCGTGCTCGAGCAGATCATCGGCGGGCCGGTGCAGTCTGGGGCGCTCGACGCGATCGTCTGGGGAGCGCTCGCCGTGTTCGCCCTCGGCCTCGGCGAGGCGCTCATGGTGTGGCTCCGTCGGCAGTTCGTGCTCTTCCCCGCCACGCAGGTGGAGTACCGCATGCGCACCGAGCTCTACTCACGCCTGCAGACGCTTCCCGTCGCGTTCCACGACCGGTGGCAGTCCGGGCAGCTGCTCAGCCGCATGATGCAGGACATCGGCCTGATCCGCCGGTGGCTCGCCTTCGGTCTCGTGCTGCTGGTCGTGAACGTGCTGACGATCCTCATCGGCTCGGTGCTGCTGTTCCGCTGGCACTGGCTGCTGGGCACGATCTTTCTCGTGACGGCGGTCCCGCTGTGGATCCGCGGCTACCTGTTCGAGAAGCGCTACGGCGCCCTCACCCGCCGCAGCCAGGACCAGGCGGGTGACCTCGCCACGAGCGTCGAGGAGAGCGTGCACGGCATCCGCGTGCTCAAGGCGTTCGGCCGCGGCACGCACGCCCTCCGCCGCTTCAGCCGTCAGGCCGAGACGCTGCGCGAGACCGAGATGAGCAAGGCCGGGGCCATCGCCTCGATCTGGTTCTGGCTCGACCTCATGCCGCAGATCGCCTTCGGCCTCAGCCTCATGTCGGGCATCTGGCTCATCTCGCAGGACGCGATCACGTCGGCGGAGCTGTTCGCCTTCTTCGCGATGGCCGTCGTGCTGCGCTGGCCCATCGAGTCGATCGGCTTCCTCTTCTCGTTCATGCTCGACGCGCGCACGGCGACGGACCGCGTCTTCGACATCTTCTCGGAGACGAACACCATCACCGATCCGGAGAACCCGGTGCACATCGAGAACCCGCGTGGCGAGCTCGCGTTCGAGAACGCGCACTTCCGCTACCAGGATGCGGCGGCCGACGAGCGGGACCTGCTCGACGGGATCGACCTCGTGCTGCGGCCGGGCGAGACCATGGCGCTCGTGGGCCTCACCGGCAGTGGCAAGACCACGCTGACGACGCTGCCGACGCGGCTGTACGACGTGACGGGAGGGCGGGTCACGCTCGACGGCGTCGACGTGCGCGACCTCACGCTCGCCGAGCTGCGGGAGCACATCGCGATGGCGTTCGAGGACGCGACGCTCTTCTCGGCCTCGGTCCGCGAGAACGTCCTGCTCGGCCGCGCCGACCTCGACGTGCACAGCCCCGAAGCCGAGCGCGTCCTGCGCGAGGCGCTCGACGTCGCCCAGGCCGCCTTCGTCGACACCCTCCCCGAGGGCGTCGAGACGGTGATCGGCGAGGAGGGACTGAGCCTGTCCGGCGGACAGCGCCAGCGGCTCGCCCTCGCCCGCGCCGTGGCCGCCAACCCCCGGGTGCTCGTCCTCGACGATCCGCTGTCGGCGCTGGACGTCGACACCGAGGCGCTCGTGGAGGAGGCGCTGCGGCACGTGCTCGCCGACACCACCGCGATGATCGTCGCGCACCGTCCGTCCACCGTGGCCCTCGCCGACCGCGTGGCGCTGCTGGAGGACGGCCGGATCACCGCCGTCGGCACGCACACCGAGCTGTTGAAGACGAGTCGGCACTACCGGCACGTCATCTCCAGCCTGGAGGCCGAGGAGGCCGCCCGCACCGGGGCCATCCCGATCATCCGCGACGAGCAGGCCGAGATCCACGAGACCGTGCAGGAAGGCATCCGCGAGGAGGCCGATGACGAGGCGCCCGGAGGCGCCCCCCGATTCGCAGGAGAGGAGGTGCAGCGATGAGCTCCCTCACCGGAACCCAGGACGAGGACCGCTCCCGCCTCACCACGGAGGAGAGCAGGGCGATCCGCCGCCGCTCGCTGCGGCTGCTCGGCTCGCTCGTGCGCCCGCTCAAGCCGCAGATCGTGCTCGCCGCCACGGTGCTCGTGATCTCGACGGCGCTGCAGGTGGCCGGACCGATCCTCATCAGCATCGGCCTCGACCGGGCGCTCCCCGCGGTGCTCGACGACGCCGACTGGATGCCGACGTTCGTCGTCGGCGGGATCTACCTGCTCGCGGGTGCTCTCGCCGCCGTGCTCATCGCCTGGTACGTCATCATCGCGGCCAAGCTGACCCAGGCCGTCCTGCTCGACCTGCGCAAGCGCATCTTCCTGCACACCCAGCGCCTGAGCCTGGAGTTCCACGAGTCGTACACCTCGGGGCGGATCATCTCGCGCCAGACGAGCGACCTGGACTCCATCAAGGAGCTCCTCGACGGCGGCCTGAACGAGCTCGTCTCCGGCGTGCTCTTCGGTGTCTTCACCTTCATCGCCCTGTGCGTGTGGGACTGGCAGTCCGGTCTGATCCTCGCGATCGGCGGCGTGCCGCTGTTCTTCCTCATGCGCTGGTTCTACTCGCGCTCGCAGCTCGTGTACCGAGAGTCCCGGGTGATCAGCGCGAAGGTGATCGTGCAGTTCGTGGAGACCATGACGGGTATCCGCGCGGTCAAGGCATTCCGGAAGGAGCCGCGCAACGACGAGGCCTTCCAGGGCGTGGCCGGCGAGTACCGCGACGTGAACCGCCGCTCGATGCTGCTGTTCGGCACGTTCGAGCCCGGGCTCATGGGCGTCGCGGCGCTCGTGCTCGGCGTGGTCGTGCTCTGGGGCGGCATCCGGGTCTCGGAAGGAGCGCTGACGGTCGGCGTGCTGCTGTCCGCCGTGCTCTACGTGCGCAACTTCTTCGCTCCGATGCAGGAGATCGCGATGTTCCTCAACTCCTACCAGTCCGCCACCGCGGCGCTGGAGAAGGTGTCGGGCGTCCTGGAGGAGGTGCCGACGGTGCCGGACCCCGAGAAGCCGGTGGACCTCTGGGAGTCCCGGGGGCACATCCGCTTCGACGAGGTCACCTTCGCGTACAACGAGGACAAGACGATCCTGCCGAACTTCTCGCTCGACATCCCCGCCGGGCAGACGATCGCGTTGGTCGGGACGACGGGGGCGGGCAAGTCCACGCTGGCCAAGCTCATCTCGCGGTTCTACGACCCGTCCGCGGGGACGGTGACGCTCGACGGCGTCGATCTGCGGTCGCTGCACCCGAAGGATCTCCGTCGTGCGATCGTCATGGTCACGCAGGAGGCGTACCTGTTCAGCGGGACCGTCGCCGACAACATCGCGCTCGGGCGCCCGGACGCGACGCTCGACGAGATCCGCGAGGCGGCGCGGGCGGTGGGCGCCGACGCGTTCATCTCGGCCCTGCCGGACGGGTACGACACCGACGTGAACAAGCGCGGTGGTCGTGTCTCGGCCGGGCAGCGACAGCTCATCTCGTTCGCCCGCGCCTTCCTCGCCGACCCGGCGGTGCTGATCCTCGACGAGGCGACGGCCTCGCTGGACATCCCGTCCGAGCGGCTGATCCAGGACGCGTTGCAGACGCTGCTGGCCGACCGGACGGCGATCATCATCGCGCACCGGCTGTCGACGGTGGCGATCGCGGATCGTGTGCTCGTGATGGAGCACGGCCGGATCATCGAGGACGACACCCCGGCCGCCCTGATCGGCGGCACCGGGAAGTTCGCCCAGCTGCACGCGGCCTGGCAGGAGACGCTCGTCTGACGCGCTGACGCGCTGACGCGACAGCGGCCCCGGCATCCGTCAGGATGCCGGGGCTTCCTCGTCCGGGCGCGCGTGCTCCGCGATCGGTAGCATCGAAGGATGGACCCCTTCCTCCTCGTCGCGGAGTGGTGGTGGCTCGCGCCGACCGCCGCCGCCGGGGTGACCGCGGGCGCGATCGGGGTGCGTCGTCGCAACACCCGCAGCGGCCGCCGACTGGAGTACGACGCCGCCCGGCACGACCTCCGCGAGGCCCAGCAGCGCGCGGTGGTGCGACGGACGGCGCTGAAGGTGGCACGAGCCGACCTCGCGCGGGTCTCCGCCGAGCGGGCCGCGCAACGCGCGAGCGCCGAGCAGGTGGCCGGCGCCCGGCGCATGCTCAAGGAGCGCGAACGCGACGCCAGAGCGGCGGCCGCCGACGTCCGCGCCCGACGCGTCAGGGTGAACGCCGCCCGCGCCGCGATCCCCGCCGGCTCCGCCCCGCGGCCGCTGGAGCGCCTGTATGCGGAGCACGACGCGGTGACGGCGCGATGGATGCGGTACGAGACCGACACCGCGTTTCAGATCACCTATCCCGAGATGACTGACGTGAAGCGCCCGGAGACGGCCGCCTACCTGCGGGCCGCCGGTGCGGCGGTCGAGGCGCGTCGGCAGACGACGGGCCGCGTGACCGCCGCCGAGTACGCGGCCTACCGCGACGCCGTCGCGGAGCTGGAGCGGGCGTTCGAGGCCGCCGAGCACGCGGCGAAGGTCCAGACGGGGGAGGCGCCGCCCACACCGGCCTGGCAGGACGCCGCGCAGGACATGCTGCACCGCTCCGCCGAGGCCATCGATCGGGCGGCGGGTGCCGCCGCGTCCGCGCTGGCCGCGTGGAACAGCCGTCGGGGCAAGGGCACGCCCCCGGACGGCAGCGGTCAGCGCTGAGGAGGATCGAGAGCACGCCGCCCTGCAGGTCCGAGGGCGACGGAGTCTCGATGGGGGAGGGGATTCGAGACCCCGCCGCCGGTCTCAGGAGGGGACGCGGATCTCGGCGATGACCTCGCCGTAGGCCGTCTCCCCGACGGGGGTGAACCCGACGCGGCGGAAGAACGCCTCCGGGCCGTCCTCGCCGGCTTCGTAGATGACGTTGACGTGGTCGACGCCGCGGTTGCGCGCTTCGTCGATGAGGTTCTCGACGGCGAAGCGGCCGATGCCGCGACCCTGGTCGTCCGCGTCGACGTTGATGCGCCACAGCACGGAGCGGAAGTGCTCCTCCGGCGCCTCGTCATCGAAGTTGGCGCTCACGAATCCCACGACCTCGTTGCGGTCCAGGATCACCCGCTGCCAGGAGGTCTGCGGGTTGATGACGGTGGCCGCGATGCCGTACGAGACGGGGGCGAGGAACTGCTCCTGTCCGGGCTTGAGCGACAGGTTGTTCACGGCGACGATCGTCGCGGCGGAGAGTTCGACCATGCGCAGTTCGGACATGCCCCCAGGCTAGCCCCTCCGCTCACCGCATTCATCACTCGGGCGGACTTTTCACGGACCGTTCGTCCGAGGGAGTCTCTTCGGTGGGACCGCCGCTTCGGGGTCCGGGACGCTCAGGTATCTTGGTATCGAGACAAATAGCCCTCGTGAACGGAGAACGTCCCGGTGACCGACGACGCCATCATCTACACCTACACCGACGAGGCACCGGCACTGGCCACCGCCTCCTTCCTGCCGATCATCCAGGCCTACACGGGCCAGGCGGGTATCGAATTCGAGACGCGGGACATCTCTCTGGCCGGCCGCATCCTCGCCGCGTTCCCGCAGAAGCTCACCCCCGAGCAGCAGGTCGGCGACGCGCTGGCGGAGCTGGGCGGCCTCGCCACGCTCCCCGAGGCGAACATCATCAAGCTGCCGAACATCTCCGCGTCGATCCCGCAGCTCAAGGCCGCCATCGCGGAGCTGCAGCAGCAGGGTTACGACGTCCCCGACTTCCCGGACGAGCCCTCGTCGCTGGAGGAGAAGGACATCCGCGCCCGCTACGACCGCATCAAGGGCTCCGCCGTGAACCCCGTCCTGCGCGAGGGCAACAGCGACCGCCGCGCGCCGCTGGCGGTGAAGAACTACGCCAAGAAGCACCCGCACCGCAACAAGCCGTTCGCGGAGGGCTCGAAGACCCGCGTCGCGACCCTGGGCCACGACGACTTCAAGCACAACGAGCGCTCCTGGGTCGCCGCGCACGACGACGTCCTCTCCTTCCGCCACACCGCGAAGGACGGCACCGTCACGGTCCTCAAGGAGGGGCTCAAGGTCCTCCCGCGCGAGATCATCGACGCCACGTTCCTGTCCGCCAAGGAGCTGGACGCGTTCCTCGCTGACACGCTCGCGGAGGCCAAGGCCGACGACGTGCTCTACTCGGTGCACCTCAAGGCCACGATGATGAAGGTCAGCGATCCGATCATCTTCGGTCACGTCGTGAAGGCATTCTTCAAGGACGTCTTCGACCAGTACGGCACGCAGCTCGCCGAGGCCGGACTCAGCGCGAACGACGGTCTCGGCTCGATCCTCGCGGGGCTGGCGGACGTCGCCGGTGGCGAGGAGATCGCCGCGGCGTTCGACAAGGCCATCGCCGAGGGGCCGCGCCTGTCGTACGTGAACTCCGACAAGGGGATCACCAACCTGCACGTGCCGAGCGATGTCATCGTCGACGCGTCCATGCCCGCTCTCGTCCGCAACGGCGGGAAGCTCTGGGGCAAGGACGGCGAGGAGGCCGACACCATCGCGGTCATCCCCGACTCGTCCTACGCGAGCGTCTACCAGGCCGTGATCGACGATGTGATCGCGAACGGCCCGCTCGACCCCGCCACGATCGGCACCGTGCCGAACGTGGGCCTCATGGCGCAGGCCGCCGAGGAGTACGGCAGCCACGACAAGACGTTCGAGATCGCCGCCGACGGCATCGTCCAGGTGCTCGACAGTGAGGGCACCGTCCTTATCGAGCACGAGGTCGGCGAGGGCGACATCTGGCGCGCGACGCAGACCAAGCACATCCCGGTCATGGACTGGGTCAAGCTCGCGGTCGGCCGTGCCCGCGCGACGGGTGCCCCCGCGGTGTTCTGGCTCGACGCGAACCGCTCGCACGATGCGCAGATCATCGCGAAGGTGCACCAGGGTCTCGCCACGCTCGACACCAAGGGTCTGACGATCACGATCCTCGCGCCGGAGGAGGCCACGCGGTACACGCTCGCCCGCATGCGTCACGGCCTGGACACCATCTCGGTGACCGGCAACGTGCTGCGTGACTACCTCACCGACCTGTTCCCGATCCTCGAGGTCGGCACGAGCGCCAAGATGCTCTCCATCGTGCCGCTGCTCGCCGGCGGCGGACTGTTCGAGACGGGGGCCGGCGGCTCCGCGCCGAAGCATGTGCAGCAGCTGGTCGAGGAGAACTACCTGCGCTGGGACTCGCTGGGCGAGTTCTTCGCGCTGGCGGCCTCCCTCGAGCACTTCGCCGACCGCACGGGTAACGAGAAGGCCCGCGTGCTCGCGGAGACGCTCGACGCCGCGACCGGCACGTTCCTCGAGGAGGACCGCTCGCCCGGCCGTGCGCTCGGCACGATCGACAACCGCGGCAGCCACTTCTACCTCGGCCTGTACTGGGCGCAGGAGCTGGCGAAGCAGACGAAGGACCCGGAGCTCGCCGCCGCCTTCGCGCCCATCGCCGAGAAGCTCGCCGCGAACGAGGAGACGATCGTCTCCGAGCTCAACGCGGTGCAGGGCTCCCCGGTGGAGATCGGCGGCTACTACCGTCCGGACGAGAAGCTCGTCGAGGCGGTCATGCGCCCGTCCACGACGCTCAACGAGATCGTCGACGCCCTGCGCTGAGACGACGAGAAGGGGGCGGATGCTGCGGCATCCGCCCCCTTCTGCTGTCTTCCCCTGCCGGCTTCGCCCGGTGCAGGGTTCCGGATCAGTTGTAGACGGAGACCTCGAGGCCCACGGGGGACCAGTCGTAGACGTACTTGGCGAGGTCGATCGGCAGGTTCACGCAGCCGTGGCTCATCCGGTTGCCGAAGTTGTTGTGCCAGTAGGTGCCGTGGAAGCCGATGTTCGGGGCGAACCACGTGATCCAGGGCACGTCCTCGGTGCAGTACGGCGCCCCCTCGTAGCAGCCCATGTCCTGCATCGCGGTGTGTGCGAACACCTTGAAGTTGCCTGTCGGCGTGGGCGTTCCGGGGAGACCGGTCGACACGGCCCAGGACTGCACCACCTTGTCGTTCTCGAACAGGTAGGCGCGCTGCGTGCTGAGGTTGATCTCGGCGCGGCGGAACAGGTTCGTGGTCTCGAAGGGGGTCTCCGTCACGGAGAGGGCGAAGACGCCGTCTCCCGCGGCGAGCTGCGTCGCGAAGTCGTCGGCGATGCCGTCGGTGTCGCCGAGGGCGCGTCCGGTGGCGCCCTCCTTCTCGGCGCGCAGCACGTTCCCCGCGGAGTCGACGATGTTGGTCGCGTTGACAGGGGCGCGGTCCACCGCGGCGGCGAGCGTGTCGACGGTGGTCTGGATCGCCGCCGGGTCCGCCTCAATCCGCAGCTGACCCTCGTCGTCGACCACCGTCAGCCAGGACGCGGCGACCGCGGGGGAGACCGGGACGGTCCGTTCCTTCCCGACGTAGAAGCCGATGGAGGAGAGCATGGTGTTGAGCGTGGTGGCGGTCGCCGTCGCGTCCTCGTCGGACACCGCGGGCAGGGCCTCCGCCGGTCCGCCGGGGTAGTCGAACGTCGTGCGGCCGTCGCCGACGGCCTCGACGAACGCGGCGTTGAGATCGGCCACGTCGATACCGGTGCCGGGAACGGAGGGCGTCACGGTATAGGTGCCCTTCGCGGCATCGAAGACGACTCCGGCGTCGACCGGGTCGACGAAGCTGGCGGGGACGGCGCCGCGGAGAGCTGCGGTGGCGGTCTCCTGGTCGAGCACGATGTCGGCCGACACGGGGTCACCCATCCAGGACCCGAGGTTCCACATCGGGTGGGCGGCGAACGCGGCATCGGCGAGGGCCGTGGCGTCGGCGGTCGCGCCCAGGTCGGCGCCGGTGAGCACGGCGTCATCACCATCGCCCGTGAGGGTGACCTCGGTCTGGGCGAGGTGCGAGCTGATCGCCTCGGCAGCCGCGCCCGGAGTCATCCAGCCGACCGGGATGCCCGCGACGGTGGTGCCGGGGGCGATGAGGATCATCGAGGCGGCGCCGGCGCCGAGCGCGACCACGCCGAGGCCGAGACCGATCCACAGGCCGAGGCGGCGCTTCTTCGGGGCGGGCTCGACGGGAGCCCAGGCCAGGGGCTGCTCGCCGGTCTGCGGCGGGGCCGTGTCGGTCGCCGCCTCCGGCGTCAGGACGCTCGTCGGTGTCGCATCGTCGGGCTGTGCCCCCGTTGCAGCGCCCGGCGTGGAAATCAGATCGGTCACGAACTACACCCCCCGCAGTCTCGACGTGTCCTGTCGTCCATGGTACGGGATGGCTGGTAACGGGGAGGCAACGGTCCTGATAAGGTGCCTCCCCGTTCGCCCGGGGCGGGTGGGTCAGTCGACGACGGCGAGCCCGTCGATCTCGACGAGCATCTCCTCGCGGGGGAGGCCGGTGAACACCGTGGTGCGCGAGGGCAGGACGCCGCTGGTCGTGTGGGCCTCGACGAAGGCGCCGTAGGCCTCGTTCATGATCGGGAAGTCCTCGCGCTTGGTGAGGTAGACGCGCAGCATCACGACATCGTCGAACGTGGCCCCGGAAGCCTCCACGATGGCCTTGACGTTCTCCAGCGTGCGGGTGGTCTGCGCCGCGACGTCGCCCGGGTACAGGTACTCGTTCGTCTGCGGGTCGACGGGGCCCTGGCCGGAGACCTGGACGATCGGGCCCTTGCGGACGCCCTGCGAGAAGGTGTGCGCGGGGGCGGGGGCTGCGTCGGTGGAAACTCGTGTCTTCGCGGTCATGCCGCCAGCCTAGTAGCCTTGTTAGATGCCTCTACAAATTCCGGATCCCGTCCTCGGCGCCTGGGCGAAGGGGTTCCCGGCGCACGCCGCGGGGCTGCGTCTGTCGGAGGTCGGCGCGGCCGGTCTGCGTCTCTCGGACCTCGGTACTCCGGTGCTCACGGTGCACGCGGACGCGATCGCGCACAACGAGGACACGGTGTTCGGCTGGGCCATGCGCGAGGGCGTCCGCCTCGCCCCGCACGGCAAGACCACGATGGCGCCCGCGCTCTGGCAGCGGCTGCTCGACGCCGGAGCCTGGGGGATCTCGGTCGCGACGCCGTGGCAGGCCCGCGTCGCCGTCGACGCCGGCGTGCCGACGGTGCTCATCGCCAACGGGGTGACGGATGGCGCCGCGGCCCGCGAGCTCGGAGCGATGCTCGCCGCCGACGAGGACCTGCGGATCCTTTGCGGCGCGGATTCCCTCGCCGGTGTCGCGATCCTCGCCGACGCGCTCGCCGATGCCCCGCGGCCGCTGGACGTGCTCGTGGAGCTGGGCGGCGCGCAGGGACGGACGGGGGCGCGGACCGTGGCCGAGGGCGAGCGCATCGCCGCGGCGATCGCGGCCGCCCCTGGTCTCCGCCTGGCCGGGGTGACGGGCTACGAGGGGCCCTTCGGTCCCGATCGCTCCGCGGCCTCGGTCGCCGCGGTCGACGGCTTCCTGGCCACGCTCGTCGAGCTGCACCGCCGACTGGAGTACCCCGACGGCGTCTGCCCCGTGCTCAGCGCGGGCGGCAGCTCCTTCCCCGATCGCGCCGCCGCGGTCCTCGGCGCCGCGGCCGCGGGAGCGGACGCCGAGGTCGTGCTGCGCTCCGGTGCCTTCCAGATCCACGACGACGGCTTCTACTCCCGCATGTCGCCGTTCGGCCCGCTCACGGACACCGCCCCGCTGCGTTCCGCGATGCACGCGTGGTCGCGAGTGGTCTCCCAGCCCGAACCCGGCCTCGCCCTGCTCGACGCCGGGCGGCGGGACGTGCCGTTCGACATCGACCTCCCGGTGCCGCAGTCGGTCGCCGGCGCCGTGACCGCCCTGAACGACCAGCACGCCTTCCTCCGACCCGCCGAGGGGGCGACCGTCGCGGTGGGCGAGGTCGTGCGGCTGGGTCTCTCGCATCCGTGCACCGCGTTCGACAAGTGGCGCGTCGTCGCCGTGATCGACGACCCCGACGCCGAGGACCCCCGGGTGATCGACGCGGTGGCGACATGCTTCTGAGCGCCGAGAAGGCCGCCGCCGGCCTGGTGCGCGTCTATCGGCGGGCGACCGTCGTCGACGGCACCGGCGCGCCGCGCTTCGTCGCGGACGTCGCGGTGGAGGGGGCAAGGGTCGTCGCCGTCGTCCGCGACGGCGACGGGACGACGCTCGAGCTGCCGGACGGCGCGGTCGAGGTCGACGCGTCCGGCCTCGTCCTGGCGCCCGGTTTCATCGACATGCACGCGCACAGCGACCTCGCGGTGCTCCAGGGCGCCGCGCACGACGCCAAGATCCGGCAGGGGGTCACGACAGAGGTGCTCGGGCAGGACGGCCTGGGCTACGCGCCGCTGGACGAGGCGACCGCCGCCGTCATCCCCGCCCAGATCGCGGGCTGGAACGGGCGGCCGGCGGAGGTCCCGTGGCGGTCGATGGACGACTTCCTGGAGGCGATAGACGTCGCCGCGGTGGCGAACGCCGCGGTGCTGGTGCCGCAGGGCAACCTCCGGATGATGGTGGTCGGGCACGACGACCGCCGGGCGACCCCTGCCGAGATCGCGGCGATGGCCGACATCCTCGGCCAGGCCCTGGATGCCGGAGCCTTCGGCATGTCGAGCGGCCTGACCTACACGCCGGGGATGTACGCCGACACCGCGGAGCTCGAAGCCCTCTGCCGGGTGGTGGCGGAGCGCGGCGGCTACTGGGCGCCGCACACCCGCAGCTACGGGCGGGCGGCGCTGGACGCGTATCGCGAGGCCATCGAGATCGGCCGCCGCACCGGGTGCCCCGTCCATCTCACCCACGCGACCATGAACTTCGCCCCGAACCGCGGGCGCGCCGCCGAGCTGCTGGCGCTCGTCGACGCGGCGACGGCCGACGGTGTCGACGTGACCCTGGACACCTACCCCTACCTTCCGGGGGCCACGACCCTCTCCGCCCTGCTGCCGAGCAGGCTGGCGGCGACCGGCGACCTGCTCGGCGTCCTGGGGGCCCTCGACGCCGAGGGACGCGAGGCGGTCCGCGTCGAGCTGGAGGAGATCGGCTGCGACGGATTCCACGGCGAGGCGGCGGACTGGTCGGCGATCCAGATCTCCGGGACGGCCCACCCGGATCTCGCCGGGCTCGTCGGCCGGACGATCGCCGACATCGCGGCGGAGACCGGGCAGCGCGCCGTCGATGTCGTGATCGACACGATCCTCGCCGATGCGGGCGCCACGGGTGTGCTCATGCACATCGGCGACGAGGACAACGTCCGGGCCATCATGCGGCACCCGCGGCACGCCGGCGGCAGCGACGGCATCCTCATCGGCGCGCGCCCGCACCCGCGCGGCCGCGGCACGTTCCCGCGCTACCTCGGGCACTACGTCAGGGAGCTGGGGGTGCTGAGCCTCGAGGAGGCCGTCCGTCATCTCTCCGGCAACCCGGCTGCCCGGCTCGGCCTCGACCGCGGCGACGCACCGCGCGGCGTGATCCGCGAGGGCGCCACCGCCGACCTGGTGCTGTTCAACCCGGAGACGATCGCGGCCGGCGCCACCTTCGACGACCCGCACGGTGCGCCGCAGGGCGTGCGCGAGGTGCTCGTCGGCGGCGTGCCGGTCGTCATCGACGGCGACCCCACGGGTGCCGTCGCCGGCCGTGCGCTGCGGATGCCTCCGTCGGCGCCGCGGGCGACGGTGCCGCACATCGCCGCGGAGATCGACTCCCTGGCTCCGGGCTTCCGGTGGACGCCCTCGACCCCGATCCTCGGCGCGCCGGAGCTGGCGGCCGCGGTCGCACGGCTCGGCGGCGCGGGAGGGGACGACACCCTGCCCGCCATCCGCCTTCTGATCGACGAGAAGCTGGGTGCCGCGGCCTCCGCGGCGGGGCGGCAGGGGCCCGAGGCTTTCCGGGTGTCGGTGACGGCCTCCGGGATCGAGATCGCGGGGGCGACGCCGGAGGGGGTCTTCCGCGGCGCGACCACGCTCCGCCAGCTCCGCGACCCGGACCACGACCCCGCTCTCCCCGCGACGATCCCGGCAGGGCGCTGGGAGGGCTCTCCCGCCTCGGCCTGGCGCGGAGTGATGCTCGACGTGGCGCGCCACTTCCGCCCCGTGGAGGACGTGCGTCGCCTCGTCGACCTGCTCGCCGATCACCACCTCAGCATCCTGCACCTGCACCTGACGGACGATCAGGGATGGCGCTTCGAGGTGCCCGGCTACCCGCGTCTGACCGAGGTCGGCGCACGGCGCGAGGCCACGCAACGCGGTCACGGACCGGAGGCCACGGTCGAGCCCGGCGCGCACGAGGGCTTCTACACCTCCGCCGAGCTCCGCGACCTCGTGCGGTACGCGGAGGAGCGCTTCGTGACGCTCGTGCCCGAGGTCGAGCTGCCAGGGCACATCCAGGCCGCGCTCGCCGCCTACCCGGAGCTGGGCAACCTCGACGTCGGGACGCCCCCCACCGGGCCGTGGGAGCGATTCGGCGTGAACGCCCGCACCCTCGCGCCGACCGCGGAGGCGCTGGCCTTCGGTCGTGCCGCCATCGACGCGCTGTGCGACGTGTTCCCGTCCGCATGGATCGGGATCGGCGGCGACGAGGTGCCGGTGACCGAGTGGGCGGAGAGTGCAGCCGCCGCGGCACGCATGCGAGAGCTGGGGCTCGCCACGGCGCACGACGTGCAGCCGTGGTTCACGGCGCACTTCGTGGACCACGTCCGCCGCCGCGGGCGCACCGCGCTGGCCTGGGACGAGGTGCTGGAGGGCGACGTCCCCGAGGGCGTCCGCATCCTCGCCTGGCGCGGGCCGGTCGCCATGCGCGAGGCGCTGCGGCGGGGGATCCCGGTCGTGGGATGTCCGGATCTCGAGGTCTACCTCGACTACCCGCAGTCCGAATCGCCCGAGGAGCCCATCCGCGTCGGGCCCCCGCTGACCATCGAGCGCGCGTACTCCTTCGAGGTCGTCGAGGGCGCGGTCGGCGGGCAGGCGAACGTCTGGACGGAGCACCTGCCGAGCAGGGACCGGGTCGACTTCGCGATGTTCCCGCGCCTCGCCGCGATCGCGGAGCGTCTCTGGGATGGGGGAGAGCCCGCACCGTTCGCCGATTTCGCACGGCGGCTGCCCACGCATCTGCGACGCCTCGCCGCCGCGGGGGTGCGGTATCGTCCGCTGGACGGTCCGTCGCCCGAGCAGCGGCGACCAGGGGTTCCCGGCAAGCCGATGACGGTGGAGACCAGGGAGGGGATCGTCGCCGGCCTCGTCGAGCGCCTGCTCAGCCGGGCGGCTGTCGAGGATCCGCGGTCGGCTTGATGTCACGTTTCGGTAACCCTGCCCGCGGAATCGCGCGGGACAGTTGCACAATTCCTGTTCGTAAGGTCTACTAACAAACATGTCCGTTTCGGATGATCAGCGCCCCGCGGCGACGACAGACTTCGTCGCCGCGAACGCGCACGCCTTCGGCCCTGCGCGGCATCTCCGTTCGCGCACCAAGGTGCTCCCCGAGCACGCCCGCGGCCATAACCGCGCGCTCGTGCTGCAGACGCTCTACCACTCGGGTGCGATGAGCCGCGCTGACCTCTCCCGCGAGACGGGCCTCACGCGGGTCACGATCTCCGACCTCGTCGCGGAGTTCATCGCCGACGGCATCGTCGTCGAGATCGGCGTCCGCGAGGCGGTCGGGCCCGGAAAGCCGCCGATCCTCATCGACATCGACCGGGTGGGGCATCAGATCATCGGGCTCGACCTGTCCGGACCGACCGCGTTCGAGGGGGCCGTGCTCAGCCTCGACGGCGACGTCCTGGAGCGGCGGCAGGTGCCGCGTCCGGAGACGCCGGACGGCGACGCGGCGTACGACGCGCTTCGCGGCCTCGCGCAGACCCTCGTCGAGATCGCCACGCAGCCGGTGCTCGGCGTGGGCATCGGCACCCCGGGTGTCGTGCGTCCGGACGGCCTCGTCCTCAGCTCGCCCAACCTCGGCTGGACCGACTTCCCGCTGGAGGCGAAGCTCAGCGCCGACCTCGACCTGCCCGTGCTGGCGCGGAACGACGCCAATGCCGCGGTCCTCGCCGAGTACACGTTCGGCGAGGCGGAAGCCGACTTCATGCTGATCAAGATCGGCCGAGGCGTGGGCGCAGGGCTGATCACCGGCAGCCAGCCGCTCCTCGGCAGCCGTTTCGCCGCAGGGGAGATCGGTCACGTCGTCGTCGGCACGGACGGCGGGCCTCGCTGCGCGTGCGGCAAGATCGGCTGCCTCGAGGCCTGGCTGAGCGTGAGTCGCATGCAGGAGGCGCTCGACGCCGACCCGGCCGCGCGCGAGGAGATCCTCCGCGACTCCGGGACCCGCATGGCGATCGCGATCGCCCCGATCGTCGCCGCCCTGGACCTGTCCGAGGTCGTGCTCTCCGGGCCCGCTGAGCTGCTGGACGGCACGCTCATCGACGCGGCCGTCGAGACGCTCCACGCGCGGACGCTCGAAGGCGTCTTCGAGGACGTCATGGTGCGGCTCACCCGTCAGGACGACATCGTGCTCCGAGGCGCCGCGGTGATGGTGCTCTCGGGGCAGCTGGGGGTGTCGTGACCTCCGCGACCATGACCGGGAACGGCATCCGATGATCGTCCCCGCCTCGGCCGACCGCGCCGGTCGGCCCCTTCGCGTGGGTCTGGACGTCGGCGGCACCAAGATCGACGCCGTCGCCGTTGACCCGGCCGGGACGATCCTCGCCCGCCTGCGTCGCCCGACCGGGTGGGGAGAGGACGCCGTCGTCGACAGCATCGTCTCCACCGTCGCCGCCCTCGCCGAGGAGAGCGGGCTGCCGCTGTCCGCCGTCGCTTCCGCCGGCATCGGCATCCCCGGTCTCGTGGACGCGGAGACCGGCCGTGTGCTCCACGCCGTGAACCTCGGCGTGGAGTCGCTCGACCTCGCGGCGCGCGCCGAGCAGGCGCTGGGCGTCCCCTTCCGGGTGGAGAACGACGTGAAGGCGGCTGCGCTCGGCGCCGCCGTCCTGAGCGACGTCGCTGGCTCGATGGCCTACCTGAACCTCGGCACCGGCGTCGCAGCCGGCATCGTCGTCGACGGCCGCATCTGGCGCGGCGCGCGGGGGACCGCGGGGGAGGTCGGGCACCTCTCGGTCGACCCGCGCGGTCGATTGTGCGGCTGCGGACAGCGCGGCTGCGTGGAGACCTTCTGCGGCGGCGGGGCGCTGGCCAAGGCCTGGGGGCGTCCCGGCGCACTGCCCGTCAAGGACATCGTCGAGGCGGCGGACGCGGGCGATCCGCACGCTCTGGCGCTGCAGGCGGACCTCTTCTTCGGCGCGGCAGCGGCCGTGCGCGTGCTCGTGCTGTCGGCCGACGTCGAGACCGTGGTCATCGGCGGCGGTCTCACCGCGCTCGGCGGTCGGCTCGCGGACGGCATCCGCGCCGCCCTGCACGCGGGCGCCCAGGCGTCACCGTTCCTGAAGTCCCTGCGGCTGGATGAGAGAATCGAACTGCTCCCCGCGGGTTCCCCCGCCGCCGCCTTCGGCGCCGCTCTGGTGGGCGCATCCATTTCTGAGAAGGAGATCGTTCCGCATGGCTGAGGTCGTCATCGTCGAGAATGCCGAGGCCGCCGGCGCCCTGGTCGCCACCGAGATCGTCGAGCTCATCGACCGTCGCCAGGACGCCGTCCTGGGGCTCGCGACCGGATCGACGCCGTTGCCCGTCTACCAGGCACTCCGCAGCCGCCTGGCGGGGCGCGACGTCTCGCAGGTGCGCGGCTTCGCGCTCGACGAGTACGTCGGGATCGACCCGTCCCACCCGGAGAGCTACCGATCGGTGATCACGCGCGAGGTGGTCGAGCCGCTCGGCCTCGACCCGGAGCGCATCCACGTGCCGAACGGCGCGGAGGCCACCATCCAGCACGCCGGTGAGGACTACGACGCGGCCATCGCCGCGGCGGGCGGGGTCGACCTGCAGATCCTCGGCATCGGCACCGACGGGCACATCGGGTTCAACGAGCCCGGATCCTCCTTCGCCTCCCGCACCCGGGTGAAGACCCTGACGGAGCAGACCCGCGAGGACAACGCCCGCTTCTTCGACTCGATCGACGATGTCCCGATGCACTGCATCACGCAGGGGCTGGGGACCATCCTGGAAGCGCGCCACCTCGTGCTGCTGGCGTTCGGCGAAGGCAAGGCCGAGGCCGTGGCCGGTGCGGTCGAGGGGCCGGTCACCGCGCTGCTGCCCGGGTCGGCCATCCAGCTGCACCCGCACGCGACCGTCGTCGTCGACGAGGCCGCCGCCTCGAAGCTGCAGCTCGCCGACTACTACCGCTACACGTTCGCGAACAAGCCGGCCTGGCAGGGCATCTGATCCGGGGGCGCTAGCGCGCTCCGGCCGGCCACGCGAGCGGCAGCAGATGCTCGACGCTCAGCGGGGCCAGCGGGAGCGCTGCGGCGTCGTCCGGGGTGATCCAGCGCAGCTCGGCGAGCTCGGCCTGCACCTGCACCGTCGCCGGATCCACCGAGGTCGCGAAGGCATCGGCCACGACGCGGTGACCCGGTTCATTGGCGGCCGCCGACACGAAGCGGCCCAAAGGGCGCAGGTCGGACTCCGCGAGTTCGAGGCCGAGCTCCTCGTGCAGCTCGCGGATGAGGGTCTCGACGGGCGACTCGCCCGGCTCCGGCTTGCCTCCGGGCTGCATGAAGCGGGTCGTGCCGTGCTTGCGGACGACGAGGACCCGCCCTTGCGTATCGACGATCACGGCGGCGCTCACATGGATGTCAGGCATCGGGGGAGAAGACCTTTCCGGGGTTGAGGATGCCGAGCGGGTCGAAGACCGCGGCGATGTCGCGCTGGAGGCGCCACTGATCCTCGCCGAGCTCGTCGGCCAGCCAGCGCCGTTTGAGGACGCCGATGCCGTGCTCGCCGGTGAGGGTTCCGCCCAGCCGGATCGCGGCGCGGAAGAGCTCGTCGGCCGCCGCCCACACCTGCGGCGGGGTCTCCGGGCCCTCGAAGATGAAGTTCGGGTGCAGGTTGCCGTCGCCGGCATGGGCCACCGTCGGGATCACCATGTCGAACTGCCGCTCGATCCGGGCGATCTCGTCGAACATGGCCGGCATCGCGCTCCGCGGTACCGAGACGTCCTCGATGAGCGTGGTCCCGAGGGACGCCATCGCGGCGTGCATCGACCGTCGGATCGCGAGCAGACGATCGCCCTCGACGTGGTCGTGCGAGACCACGGGAACGCCCTCGTGGGCGCTCAGGATCGCGGCGATGGCGTCCGCCTCCGCGCGCGCGGCCGGACCGTCGGTCTGGATCGTCAGCTGTGCGGCGCCCGGGGTCGGCGCGGGGAGGGCGAGCAGGGCGTGGACGGCGGCGAGGCTCGCGGCATCCATGAGCTCCATGATGGCGGGCTGGATCCCCGCGGCGGTCACCGCCGCAGATCCTGCGGCCGCCGCGCGCACGCCGGGGAAGGTCGCCGTCACGGTGCAGGTCTCGCCCGGCACCAGGCGGCGCAGCTTGAGCGTGGCCCCGACGACGACGCCGAGCGTTCCCTCCGACCCCACGACGAGGGCGGTGAGGTCGAGCCCGGTGACGCCCTTCACGCTGCGGTGCCCGAGGTGCAACAGGCGCCCGTCGGCGAGGACGAGGTCGACGCCGAGCACCGCATCGCGGACGACGCCGTACTTCGCGCACAGCAGTCCGCCGGCTCCGGTCGCGATGTTGCCGCCGACGGTGGAGATGTCACGACTGGCGGGGTCGGGCGGCCACCAGAGTCCCTGGGCCGCCAGATGCGCGTTGAGGTCGGCGTTGAGGATCCCGGGTTCGACCACGGCGAGGAGGTCGTCCGGCCGCACCTCGAGAACGGCGTCCATACGGCGGAGGGAAAGGACGATCTCTCCATCGCCGGCGTTGGCGGCCCCGGCGAGCCCGGTCCCGGCGCCGCGCACGACGACGGGGGTGCGCGTGGCGGTGGCGATGCGCATGGTCTGCTGCACGTCGTCCACGCTCTCCGCGTGGACGACGGCCAGGGGGAGACCCACCGCGGCATGGCCGGAGCGGTCGGCCGTGGCGTCATGTCTCGCCTGCTCGCTGACGTCCACGCGCGCCCCGAGGGCGTCGCGGAGCAGCGAGACGGTGCTCACGACCGTGCGCTCATGCCAGGGCGCGGCGTCCGCTGAGGACCCCGGCGACGACGGCCACCAGCGCGAAGGCCGTGCCGATGAGGGCCTGGCCCATGGACCACCACGCGATGGTCACGCCGACGTAGATGAAGAGCTCCACGACGGCGCGGAGGAAGGGGTGCACCCGGAGCACGGGACGGGGGGAGAGGAAGAGCGCCCACAGCAGGAGGGCGACGACGGGCGCCCCCACGCCGATCACGATGTTCCACGGCAGCTCCCAGCTGGCGAACCCCCACAGGGCGAGCGAGGCGATCGCTGCGATGAGGACGACCACGCGCACGATGTCGAGGGCCGTGAGGGCCGGACGATCGACGCCGGCGACAGGGGAGGAATCCGGGGTCATGCGTCCAGTCTATTCCGCGACCGGAGCGTCCTCCGCCGGAGCCGGGGCCTCCCCGGCCGGGGCCTCCTCGGCCGGGGCGGGCGCAGCCGGTGCAGCTTCGGGGGCCGGTGCGGGCTCCGTCGGCGCCGTTGCAGCAGGCTCCGGCTCAACGGTGTCCGCGGCCTCGTCGACCGGTGTCGCGTTCTCCTCGGAGGTGGTGGGCGCCGTGACCTCATCGACCGGAGGGGCCACCGGTTCGGCCTCGTCGATGACGACCGCCGTCTGCTCGAAGGGAGCAGAGGCCGCCGTGCGCTCATCCGCGCCCGCGCCCTGGGGCTCCAGTGCGTAGAGCGTCGTGTCGGACGAGGGGCCCGCCTCGCCGGACGGCAGGTAGTACCGGAACGTCACCGGTACGAGGTCGGCGATCAAGAACTGGTCCCACGAAGCGCGGAGCTCGAGGGTGCCGGTGCCAGCCTCGCCCAGGACGACGCTGTCGGCGAGTTCGCCAGCGAGAAGGGCCTGCACGATCGCACCCGGGGCGCCTGCGATCGGCACGAAGTAGTACCAGTGCAGATCGTCGCCGAACCAGACGTCGGCGGTGCTCCAGGTGGGCGGGTCCGTGGGGATCGCGGGGCCTACCGGGTCGACGGGGTCCACCGGGTCGACGGGGTCCACCGGGTCGACGGGGTCCACGGGGTCCACCGGGTCGACGGGGTCCACGGGGTCTACCGGGTCGACGGGGTCTACCGGGTCGACGGGGTCGACCGGGTCCACCGGAGCGACGGGCGGCAGCGTGGCCTCAGGAAGCGCGGGGACGACCACGGGGGCAGCGGGAGCCGCGTCGGGTCCGGTCTCCGAAAAGACCGGCGGAGCCGCCTCGTCCTCTGCGGGCGGAGCCGGCGGCTGCTCGACGTCCGGCGTCTCGATCACCACGGGCTCGTCGAGGTCGAGCGACGAGTCCGGCGCGATGTCGGTCGTGATCGACGACGGATCGGTGTCGGAGGCGCTGGGCAGCGAGGTCGCCGGGTTCGAACCGGTGAGGCCGGGGACGATCGCCGCAGCGGCGACCACTCCGGCCACCACGAGGGCGGCGGACCCGGCACCGACGACGGCGCCCATGCCCGTGAAGACGCCACCCGTGCTCGCGCCCGTGCCGCCGGCGGAGCCGGCTCCCGACCCGGCGGCGCCGGAGCCGGCTGCCGCGGCCTGACCGATGCCGCCGTCGCCGACGAAGACCGCACCCGGAATGGTCGACGACATCCCCGCCACTGCCAGGACCGGCGCACCGCCCTGAAGAGCTGCGAGGTACCCGGAGGCGCCGGTGGCACCGAGGACGAGCGGGAGCAGGACGAGTGCGAGGCGCTTGGAGACGTCCTTGGCCTCGGCCGCGACGATCATGCAGCGGGCGCACTCGTCGAGGTGCAGCTCCAGGCGACGGTGGTCGCGGGTCGCGAGGTTGCCGCGCGAGTAGGCACCGAGGTGCTCGATGGTCCACTGGCATTCAGAGCCGGGGCTCGCGCTGCGCAGGTGCGCCTGGATCCAGGCCTCACGCAACCCTTCACGGGCGCGGAAGGCGAGTTGCGAGACCGCGCCCGCCTTCATGCCGAGGAGCGGGGCCACCTCCTGGGGCTTCATCTGCTCGATCTCGGTGTACCAGAGCACTTCCTGCCATCGCGACGGGAGGCTGCGGAAGGCCTGCGCGGTGAGACTGCGGTCGAGGGCCTCGTTCGTGGCGTGCTCGGTGCTGTCCGGGTCGGCCACCGTGTCGAGCTCGTCGATCGCGGTCTCGCGGCGTGCGCGTCCCCATGCGGCCGCGGTGTTGCGGATGCTGGTGAAGAGGTAGGCGCGGAACGAGCCGTTGGGGCCGCCGCCCTTGAGGATCGCCTGGTAGATGCGGGTATAGGACTCCTGCACCAGGTCGTCCGGATCGATCGAGGATGTCACCGATCGCGCGACGGCCATGCCGGACGGGTAGTGCCGTCTCCAGAGTTCCCCGAACGCCCCCTTGTCGCCGGAGCGGACGCGGAGGATCAGATCGGCATCGCCGATGGTCTCGTCTGGTGTGGTGTTCTCTCGGTGCACTGTCATCCATCTGGTCCCGGGGCACACAGCCGTCCCCAGGAGGAGAGACGCGAGAAGGCGTCTTTCATTACGCGGTCAGACCATTCTCTCGCGAAATCGGCATGGTGGCCAGCCCCGGTGCGGACTCGGAGGAGATGCTCGGGAGGGCTCCGCGGTGCCCGGCGCAGACCGCCCGGAAAGTTTTCTGAACTTTTTTCAGAGAACCGCGTAATGAACCGGCCGCCCCTTCGTCTCATCCCGTAGAGACAGCCGAAATGGACTCCACCGGGGGGCGGAGTTCCGGCGCTGGTGCGGGGGGTACTGCACCAGTGGGCGGGTCGGGATCCTCGGGGGAGGAGCTCCCGGCCCCGCCCGCTCGAGCGGGAGGGAAAGGGCCGCCGATCTGGGGAGAACGGCGGCCCTCCACTCCCACCTTGCGAGACGCGCGACGCCGATCTGGGGAATCCGGCGCCGCATCTCGTCCGATCGACCGGAGACCGCAGCGCTGCGCGTCGCGCGCGGCGCTGTCCTCCTAGGCGGGCAGCGCCGGTCCCGACCAGACCCGCGCGACGCGCAGCTCCGCGTCCAGAAGCACGGCATCGCCGAGCAGGCCGGGCCGCAGCGCGCCGAGGTGCGCCTCGCGTCCGATCGCGCGGGCCGGGGTCTCCGTGAGCGCCCGCACGACCTCCGGAAGGGGGACGCCGGCCGCCACCGCCCGCTGCAGGGCGACATCCTGAGTCAGCGTGGAGCCGGCGATCGAGCCGGTGTCGTCCGCGCGGGCCACGCCGTTCTCGACGGTGACCTTCACCGCACCGAGGTCGTACTTGCCGTCGGCGCTCCCGGCCGCGGCCATGGCGTCGGTGATGAGCGCCACCCGACGCGGCGCCGCGTCGAACACGAGCTTGACGACGTGCGGATCGAGATGCACGTCGTCGGCGATGGCCTCCAGGATCACTCGATGATCGGCGGCCGCGGCAAGCACCGGACCGGGGGCGCGGTGGTGGATGCCGGGCATCGCGTTGAACGCGTGGGTCAGCAGCGAGGCGCCGGCTTCGAAGGCGGCGACGGCCATGGCGGCGTCGGCGTCGGTGTGTCCCACCGCTGCCGCGGCCCCCGCCGCGACGATCTGACGGACGGCGTCGATCCCGCCGGGGAGCTCCGGCGCGATGGTGACCTGACGGACGGTGCCTTCTCCGGCATCCAGCAGACGGGCCACGTCGGCCGCGACGGGGTGCCGCAGCAGTGAGGTCTCATGGGCGCCGTGGTGACCGGGGTCGAGGAACGGCCCCTCCAGGTGCGAGCCGAGCACGTCCGCATCGGTCCTGGTCAGGGCGGCGATCAGGGCGACACTGCGGGCGAGGTCGTCGATCGTGCCGGTGACGAGCGAGATGACGGCCCTGGTGGTGCCGTGCTCGCGGTGCAGATCCCGTCCGGTCCGGATCGCGTCCACACCGTCGTCGTACGCCGCGCCCGCTCCGCCGTGACCGTGGATGTCGACGAAGCCCGGCGTGAGCAGCGCGCCCGCGCCCGCCACGGCCGCGCCGTCCGCGACCTCGGTCGCGGGCTCCCAGTCCGTTCCGGTGCCGCGGGACGCCACGACGCCGTCCTCGATGCGCACCCAGCCGTCCTCGACGATCTCCCCGCGGTCGACGAGGCGGACGGAGTGGATGACCAGGGAACCGGTCGCGGAGGAGAGGGTCTTCAACGGGCGCTCCAGGGGATCTCGGGGGCGGGGTGGAAATCGACCCCCTCAGCCTTCCACAGCGGCGCGAGGGCGCCGACCCGGGCGCGGAAGGACTCCCACGTGCGGCCCACGCCCTCGCGCGGCGACCAGGCGATCTCGGCCTGCGCGGCGGCACGGGGGAACACGAGCTGCTCCACCTCGTCGAGCGTGCGGGTGGTCTCGGACCACAGCGGCGCCTCGATCCCCAGGATCGCCTCGTCCGGCACGGCGAGCACGGCGGTCGGCTCCCACTCGTACGCGCGACGGACGTCGATGATCGCGGCCCAGGTGAGGCCGAGCGGGAATTCGGCGGTGTACTTCATGTCGAGGTATGTCGCATCCGCCGCCGACATGATCAGGGCTCCGCCGCGCCCGACGAAGTGCGCGGCCTCCTCGGCATGCGTGCCCGTCGGCGTCGTCATGCCCCAGTACTGGCCGATCGTGCCGCGGGCGATGCCGGCTGCCGACCCCATCTCGTGCCACGCGACCGGGGTCTTGCCCTCCTCGACGACGATCGCCGTCGCGCGCTCCGCGAAGAGGTCGAAGTCGGCCTGGGGCGTGCCGAGGGACTCGTCGCCCCCGATGTGGATGTAGGGCCCCGGGGTCATCTCGGCGAGCTCGCGGACGACGTCGCGGACGAACCGGTACGTCTCCTCCTCGTGGATGCGCATGCTGGAGTGCCCGACGCCCCAGCCCAGGTAGGGCTCTCCGGCCACGGGGAGCGGCTGGCCGAGCTGCTCGGACTGCGTGACCAGCGCGTCGTTCAGGACCGGGGCCTCGACCAGCTCCGGGTAAGCCACGCCGATCGCGTGGGTGTGGCCGGGAAGGTCGATCTCAGGGATCACGATCATGTGGCGTGCGGCCGCGTACGCCACGATCTCGCGGTAGTCGTCCTTGGTGTAGAAGCCGCCGGGGGCGCCGTCGGCCGCGGTGGCGGCGGCCCGCTCGGTGAGCAGCGGCCACGAGTCGATGTGCACGCGCCAGCCCTGGTCGTCGGTGAGGTGCAGGTGCAGGTGGTTGAACTTCAGCGCGCTCGTGCTGTCGATAAACCGCTTCACGTCCTCGACGCCGAAGAAGTGCCGCGCCACGTCGAGCATCACGCCGCGGCGGGCGAAGCGCGGGGCGTCCGCGATGTCGGCGCGGAGCAGCGCCCAGCCCGTGTCGTCTTCCCTAAGCAGCTGCAGCAGCGTCTGGACCCCGTAGAAGAGCCCCGCCTCGTCGGCGCCGACGAGGATGGCGCGGTCGCCGACCTCGAGCGTGTAGCCCTCCGGCGCGGACGACGCCGCGTCGACGAAGAGCTCGATCTCGGCGGGGCCGGAGTCCACCGCGGTGAGGCGGAGGCCGGTGCGACGTTCGACGGCGTCGATCAGCTGTCCGGCGGCGGGGGAGGAGCCGAGCACGCGCGTCGTCGCGGCGAGCGGCAGACGTCCCTCCCTGGCCTTCGCGGACACCGGAGCGGGAACGAGGGGCAGATCAAGAGGTAGGACCATGAACAAAACCTAGCCGTCGAATCGCCGCAAGGGAACAGGGGGATCGAAACGATTCTGCGGACGGCGGGCACGGTGCCCGAAACGGCCGCGTGCGCGGGGTCGCGCATCGGCTATGCTCGTAACCGTCGCGACTGGCGTCTGGGTGGACAACCACCGGGGAGCGACTGACCACGGAATTCGACCGCGCGCCTGGGCCGATAGGAACACCCTTTTCGAATCCGTCGTCAAAAGGAGCACGTCATGACCGACCGTTACTTCAACGCCCCGCTTTCCGAGGTCGACCCGGAGATCGCCGAGGTCCTCGATCGCGAGCTGAAGCGCCAGCAGACCTTCCTCGAGATGATCGCCTCGGAGAACTTCGTCCCCGTCTCGGTCCTGCAGTCGCAGGGCTCGGTGCTCACCAACAAGTACGCCGAGGGCTACCCCGGCCGCCGCTACTACGGCGGTTGCGAGGAGGTCGACGTCGCGGAGGAGCTCGCGATCTCCCGCGCCAAGAGCCTGTTCGGCGCGGAGTTCGCGAACGTCCAGCCGCACTCCGGTGCGTCCGCGAACGCCGCTGTGCTGCACGCGATCGCCCGCCCCGGCGACACCTTGCTCGGCCTCTCGCTCGACCAGGGCGGCCACCTCACGCACGGCATGAAGATCAACTTCTCCGGGCGCCTGTACGACATCGTGGCCTACGGGGTCGACGCCGAGACCTCGACGATCGACATGGACGAGGTCCGCCGCCTCGCGATCGAGCACAAGCCCAAGGTCATCATCGCCGGGTGGTCCGCCTACCCGCGCACGATGGACTTCGCCGCCTTCCGCGCCATCGCCGACGAGGTGGGCGCGATCCTCTGGGTCGACATGGCGCACTTCGCCGGCCTCGTCGCCGCCGGCCTGCACCCCAACCCGGTGCCGCACGCGCACGTCGTGTCCTCCACGGTGCACAAGACCATCGGCGGCCCCCGCTCGGGCTTCATCCTCACCAACGACGCCGACCTCGCCAAGAAGATCAATACCGCGGTCTTCCCCGGTCAGCAGGGCGGTCCGCTCATGCACGTGATCGCGGCGAAGGCGACCGCGTTCAAGCTCGCCGGCACGCCGGAGTTCAAGGAGCGCCAGGAGCGCGTGCTGCGCGGGGCGAAGCTCATCGCCGAGCGCCTGTCGCAGCAGGACGTGAAGGACGCCGGCATCGCCGTGCGCTCGGGCGGGACGGACGTGCACCTCGTGCTCGTCGACCTCCGCGACGCCGAGATCGACGGCAAGCAGGCGGAGGACCTCCTGCACGACATCCACATCACCGTGAACCGCAACGCCGTGCCGAACGACCCGCGTCCGCCGATGGTGACCTCGGGTCTCCGCATCGGCACGCCGGCGCTCGCGACCCGCGGCTTCGGCGACGCCGAGTTCACCGAGGTGGCCGACATCATCGCCCTCGCGCTGCTCCCGGGTGCCGACATCGAGGCGCTCCGCGCTCGCGTGGACGCGCTCGCCGCGGCCTTCCCGCTCTACCCGGACCTGCAGCAGTGACCGCGGTCGTCCTCGACGGCAAGGCGGCGGCGGCCGAGATCCGTGCCGAGCTGACGGAGCGGGTCGCCGCGCTGAAGGAGAAGGGCGTCACCCCCGGCATCGCCACGGTGCTGGTGGGAGCCGACCCCGCCTCGCAGCTCTACGTGGGCATGAAGCACCGGCAGTCGGAGGCGATCGGGATGAACTCGATCCAGCGCGAGCTGCCGGCTGATGCCACCCAGGCCGACGTCGAGGCGCTGATCGACGAGCTCAACGCCGATCCCGCCTGCCACGGGTACATCGTGCAGCTGCCGCTGCCGAAGCACCTCGACACCGACGCGGTCCTGGAGCGGATCGATCCGGCGAAGGACGCGGACGGGCTGCACCCGACCAACCTCGGGCGCCTCGTCCTCAACGTCAACGCGCCGATCCACACGCCGCTGCCGTGCACCCCGCGCGGTGTCATCGAGCTGCTGCTGCGCAACGACTACGACCTCAAGGGCAAGCACGTCGTGGTCGTCGGTCGCGGTGTCACGATCGGGCGCTCGATCGGGCTGCTGCTGACCCGTCGCGACCTCAACGCCACGGTCACGCTGACGCACACCGGCACGGTCGACATGCCGCGCTACCTGCGAGAGGCCGATGTGATCGTCGCGGCCGCGGGGGTCAAGCGCCTCATCCGCGCCGAGGACGTCAAGCCCGGAGCCGCGGTGCTGGATGTGGGAGTCACCCGCGAGACCGATCCGGAGACCGGCAAGAACCTCGTGTTCGGTGACGTCGCTCCCGAGGTCGCCGAGGTCGCCGGGTACCTGTCGCCGAATCCCGGAGGGGTGGGGCCGATGACGGTCGCCCTGCTCATGACCAACGTCGTCGAGGCGGCCGAGCGGACGGTCTGACCTCCCCACCACGTCGCAGATTCACACGAACGCCGCAGGGATCCCCGGGATCCCTGCGGCGTTCGTGCGATTCTGCGGACTCAGACCTGGCCGTGCAGCGAGCTCTCCACGCCGCTGATCCGGGCCTGCTCGTCGAAGCGGATCGTCGCGGTGCCCGAGGCGTCGGTCACCGTGGCGCCGGAGAAGGACTCATCCGTCCAGGCGAGGGTCCACCCGGCGAGACGAGCGAGGTCCCAGACCGCCGTGCGGGCGTCGGGAAGGGGCGTCTGCGCGAGGGTGCGGGGGAGGGCCACCACCGTGTCGGCGACCGTGAGCGGGGCGAGCGGGGCGTCGAGCAGGAACACCGCGCGGGTGCCGCCGTCGACGGGGGCCGAGTAGTACGGGGAGCGTCCGGTGAGCTCCACCGCCACGCCGCCGATCGCGTGCGCCGCGCGGGCGATCCACTCCGCGTCGCCCGGGGCATCGGCCGGGAACGGGACCTCCGGGGCGGTGAGCTCGGCGATCCCGTGCTGCTCGCCGTACGCGCGGAGCTGCGCCGCGACGCCCTGGGGGTCGCCCTGGGGGTGCGCCCACGCCCACAGCAGCGAGCGCGGGCCGGGGGCGATCGTGGCGATGAGGTGCGCGCGGGTCACGAGCTGCCGGGTCGGGTCGTCGTTCGCGGTGAAGGTCAGGGTCCCCGCCGCGAGGTCGGCGTCCCACCGGTGCTCGCCGAGCGCATCGGCGGCCGCGGAGAGGGCGTCCTGGCGGAGCGCGGTGAAGAGGGCGGCACGGTCGGCGAGGGGCTGCAGCGGGGGGAAGGTCATGCCCACAGTCTCGCCGGGATTGCTATGAATCCGCCACTCCCGCGCGCTCCGGGACGGCCGCCGCGGGCCGCCCCATCCGCCACACCGAGGGGACGAGCAGGGTGATCAGGGCGATCGCCGCATAGAGGACCGCGGAGGTGGTGAGCACGGTGGCCGGCTCCGCGTGCGTGACGAGCCAGCCGTACACGAGCGTGCCGATGGGCATCACGACGAAGCTGCCGAGCATGTCGTAGCTCGCGACCCGCGAGAGCTTCTCCCCGGGGATGTTCTCCATCATCGCGAGGTTCCAGCCGGTCGCGAAGACCTCGGCCCCGGCCCCGGCGACGAACGCGGCCATCGCGAGCAGGACCACGGCCGGGTGCACGCCGAGGAGGGTGAGCGGCAGGGCGAACGCCGCCATCCCGATCATCCCGTAGCGCAGAGGCCGGCGGAGCGGGAACCACATCAGCAGCAGGGTCATCACGAGGACCCCTGCACCCTCTGCGCTCACGACCCACCCCCAGCCGGAGATGCCGAGGCGATCGTCGTTCTTCGCGATGTACGGGCCGACGACGCCCCAGGCGCCGACGTGGATCGCGTTCATGATCATGAAGGCGAGCACGATGGTCCACAGCCAGGAGCGGCTCCAGAACTCGTGCCATCCCACCCGGAGGTCGTGGAACATCGTGGTGCCGCCGGAGGCCGCGGGGGGCGGGAGCTTCACGAGCGCGAGGACCGGGATCGCGAGCAGCCAGCCCGCCGCCTGCACGACCATGGCCCACGCGGGTCCCGCGGCGGCCACCAGGACCCCGGCGATGACCGGGCCGCCGATCGTGACGGCCGAGCGGACGAACGACAGCATCGCGTTCGCCTGCTGGAGGTGCGCGGGGGTGGTCAGCTGCGGGATGATGCCCTGCATCGCGGGGAGCACGAACGCGGACGAGGCGCCGTTGATCGCGGAGAGCACGGCGAGGAGCGGGACGGTGGCCGTGCCGGTGAACAGGAGAGCGGCCATCGCTCCGACCGACAGGATGTCCACGACGTAGCAGGACTGGATGATGAGGGCGCGGGGGAGACGGTCGGCGACGACGCCCCCGAACAGGACGAACACGATGTTGCTGATCGTGAAGGCCGCGAGCACGATCGAGAGCGACCGGGCGTCGTTGTCGATCTCGAGCACGGCGAACGCGAGGGCGATGGCCGACATCGAGCCCGTGACGAGTGTCAGGGCGCGTGCGAGGAAGAACCACCGGAAGTTGCGGTCCTGCATCGCCGCCAGTCTGTGCACCGGCTCATCCTTCCCGCCCGCTTCGAATCGCGCAAATGGCCCCATTCCGGCCGCGGATGGAGCCAGGTGCGCGACTCGAAGTCAGTAGCTGGGGCGGCCGGAGGCGTCGGAGCGGGCGACGAAGCGGGCGGCGAGGGCCTCGGAGGCGCGGGCGAGGAGGGCGACGTCGGCGCCGACGGCCACGAAGTCCGCACCCGCCGCGAGATACGCGTCGGCGGCGGAGGGGTCGAAGGCGTTCACGCCCACGGGCTTCCCTGCGGCACGCACCGCGGCGAACACCGACTCGACGGCGGCGACCACGTCCGGATGCGTCTGCTGTCCGAGCAGGCCCATCGACGCGGACAGGTCGGAGGGCCCGACGAACACCGCGTCCACCCCGTCGACCGCGGCGATGTCGGCGGCGGCCTCGACCCCCGCGGCCGTCTCGATCTGCACCGTCAGCGACACGTGCTGCGCGGATTCCTGCAGGTAGCGGTCGACGCGGTTCCAGCGGGCGCTGCGGGCGAGCGCGCTGCCGACCCCGCGGACGCCCTCGGGGGGATAGCGGGTCGCGGCCACGGCGGCCCTGGCCTCGTCGGCGGACGACACCATCGGCACGATGAGGTTCTGCGCGCCGAGGTCGAGGACCTGCTTGATCGCGACCGCATCGTTGAAGGGCACCCGGACGAGCGGGGCGACAGGATAGGCCGCGACCGCCTGGAGCTGGGTCAGCACGGACTCGAGCGTGTTCGCCGAGTGCTCCATGTCGATGAGCAGCCAATCCAGTCCGGAGCCCGCGGCGACCTCGGCGAGCAGCGGGCTGCCGGAGCACACCCACATCCCCACGAAGGGACGATCGGACGCGGCGAGCTGCGCGCGGAAGGACGGATCTAGACGAAGCGGCATGTGATGGTCCCCATCGGTCCGTAGTCGCACAGCACCTCGTCGCCGCGCGACACCCACATCGGGCGTGTGAACGATCCTGCCAGGATGATCTCGCCCGCCTCCAGACGCGCGCCGTGCTGATGGAACTTGTTCGCGAGCCACGCCACTCCGGTGGCCGGATGCCCGAGCACCCCGGCGGCGACGCCGGTCTCCTCGATCTCCCCGTTGCGGGACAGCACGCCGGGCACCCAGCGCAGGTCGATCTCGTCCGGGCGCTTGCGCACCGTCCCCAGCACCATCGCCCCGTAGGCGGCGTTGTCGCTGATGGTGTCGACGATCGTGCGGCCCTCGAGCTCGATGTGCGAGTTCAGCACCTCGAGGGCCGGCACGGCGTAGTCGATCGCGGCGAGGGCGTCCTCCAGCGTGCAGTCGGGGCCCTCCAGTGGTTCCTTGAGCACGAACGCGAGCTCGACCTCGATGCGGACGTTGGAGAAGTGATCCGTGGGGATCTCCGCGCCGGACTCGTACACGGTGTCGTCGAACATGACGCCGTAGTCGGGCTCGGTGATCCCCGTCGCCTGCTGCATGGCCTTCGAGGTCAGGCCGATCTTGCGCCCGACCAGCCGGCGGCCGGCCGCGACCTGCGAATCCCGCCACACGCCCTGGATGGCGTAGGAGTCCTCCACGGTCGCCTCGGGGTACCGCGCCGTGATGCGCGGGATCACCCCGTGCGTGCGGTCGGCCTCCGCGAGCTCCGCGGCGATCTGCGCGATGGTCTCCTCAGACAGCATGAGCGTCTCCTAGAGCTGGTGGCCGAGCTTGTACTCGCCCTGCTTGTACTCCGGCATCGACTTTTCGCCCTCATCCGCGCGGGTGTAGGAGAAACCGTCGGCGCCGATCGTCACGGCCATCTCGCTGGAGTCCGTGCGGGCGACGACGGGCTGCGGGTTGCCGTCGAGGTCGAGCACGAGCGAGGCATCGGTGTACCAGGAGGGAACCACCGGGGTGCCCCACCAGTCGCGGCGCTGGTTGTCGTGCACGTCCCAGGTGACGACCGGGTTGTCCGGGTCGCCCGTGTAGTAGTCCTGCGTGTAGATCTCGACGCGGTGGCCGTCCGGGTCGCGCAGGTAGAGGTAGAACGCGTTGGAGACGCCGTGCCGGCCGGGGCCGCGCTCGATGGCGTCGGAGCGGCGCAGCGCCCCGAGCTTGTCGCAGATCGCGAGGATGTTGTGCTTCTCGTGCGTCGCGAAGGCGACGTGGTGCATGCGCGGACCGTCGCCGCCCGTCGCCGCGGTGTCGTGCACGGTGGGCTTGCGGCGCATCCACGCGGCGTACACGGTGCCCTCGTCGTCCTGGATGTCCTCCGTCACGCGGAAGCCGAGGTCCTGGTAGTGGCGCACCGCGCGCGGCACGTCGGGGGTGACCTGGTTGAAGTGGTCGAGGCGCACGAGCTCGCCGGGGGTGTGCAGGTCGTACCGCCACGACAAGCGCTCCACGTGCTCGGTGGCGTAGAAGAACTCGTACGGGAAGCCGAGCGGGTCGACGACGCGCACGGAGTCGCCGATGCCCTTCACGAAGCCGTTCTCCTGACGACGGACGTCGCAGCCGAGTTCCGTGTAGAACTCCACGGCGCGGTCGAGGTCCTCCGCGGCGCGCACCCGGTACGAGAACGCGGCGACCGCGGCGATGGGCCCCTGACGCAGCACGAGGTTGTGGTGGATGAACTCCTCGGTCGAGCGCAGGTAGATCGCCTCGTCGTCCTCCTCGGTCACGTACAGGCCCAGGATGTCGACGTAGAACTGCCGCGAGGCGGCCAGATCGGTCACGACGAGCTCCATGTACGCGCAGCGCAGGATGTCCGGCGGCGTGCTCTTCGGCGTCGCGACGGGGTTGTCGCTCTGGATCGGGGCCTCCTGGCTCACGTAGTAGCCGGAGGAGGTGAGGGTCTTGGCGGTCTTGTCGGTCATGTCAGCGTCCTTGCTTGTGTCCGGCGGGCGTCAGTTCTTGCCGAACGTCGGGTTGTGCGGGGTCGAGGCGAGCGTGATGTGCACGCTCTGCTGGTCGGTGTAGAAGTCGATGGAGCGGTAGCCGCCCTCGTGGCCCAGGCCCGACGCCTTCACGCCGCCGAACGGCGTGCGGAGGTCACGGACGTTGTTGCTGTTCAGCCACACCATGCCGGCCTCGACGGACTGCGCGAACGTGTGGGCGCGCTTGAGGTCGTTCGTCCAGATGTAAGCGGCGAGGCCGTACTTCGTGTTGTTCGCGAGCGCCAGTGCCTCCTCGTCGGAGTCGAACGGGGTGATGGCGACGACCGGGCCGAAGATCTCCTCCTGGAAGATGCGGGCGTCGGGGGCGACGTCGGCGAACACCGTCGGGGCGACGAAGTTCCCCTCCTCGAAGCCCTCGGGACGACCGCCACCGGCGACCAGGCGGCCCTCGGTCTTGCCGATCTCGACGTAGGACATCACCTTGTCGTAGTGCTCGGGGTGCACGAGCGCGCCGACCTCGGTCTCGGGGTCGTGCGGGTAGCCGACCTTGACGCGCTGCGCCTGCGCGGCATAGCGCTCCACGAACTCGTCGTAGATCGAGCGCTCCACGATGATGCGGGACCCGGCGGTGCAGCGCTCGCCGTTGAGGGAGAAGACGCCGAAGATGGTGGCGTCGACGGCGGCCTCCAGGTCGGCGTCTCCGAAGACCACGGCGGGCGACTTGCCGCCGAGCTCCATCGACAGGCCCTTGAGGAACGGCGCGGCGTTGCCGAAGATGATCTGCCCCGTGCGGCTCTCGCCGGTGAAGGAGATGAGCGGCACGTCAGGGTGCTTCACCAGCGCGTCGCCGGCGTCTTCGCCGAGGCCGTTGACGAGGTTGAAGACGCCCTGCGGCAGGCCCGCCTCCTCGAAGATGCCCGCCCACAGCGAGGCGGAGAGGGGCGTGAACTCGGCCGGCTTGAGGACGACCGTGTTGCCGGTCGCGAGCGCGGGGCCGAGCTTCCAGGACTCGAGCATGAACGGCGTGTTCCACGGGGTGATGAGCCCGGCGACGCCGATCGGCTTGCGGTTGACGTAGTTCATCTGCTTGCCCGGCACCTTGAAGGCGTCGTCGGCCTGGGCGACGATCAGGTCGGCGAAGAAGCGGAAGTTCTCGGCGGCGCGGCGGGCCTGACCGAGGGCCTGCGTGATCGGCAGGCCGGAGTCGTAGGACTCCAGCTCTGCGAGGCGGGCGTCGCGCGACTCGACGATGTCGGCGATCCTGTGCAGCACGCGCGAGCGCTCGCGGGGGAGCATGCGCGGCCAGGGCCCCTCGTCGAAGGCGCGCTTGGCGGCGGCGACGGCCCGCTCGATGTCGGCCTTCTTGCCGGCGGCGGCCGTCGTGTAGGTCTGGTTCGTCACCGGGTCGAGCACGTCGAACGTGTCGCCGTCGATCGAGTCGACGAAGGCGCCGTCGATGTAGTGCTGGATGTGGTCGGGCAGGTCGGCGGGGATGCGGGAGTCGGTCATGATGCTTCTCCTTCGGCGGGGACGGAACGGGTGTGCAGGGCGTCGAGGAACGCGTCCCTCGTGCGCCACCGGTGGTTGCGGGCGGCGAGCTCGATCTCCAGCGGCTCGGCGCCGTCGCGGATCAGCTCGAGGATCTGGGCGTGCTCGTCGACCGAGTGGTGGGCGCGGCCGGGTACGTAGGCGAAGGTCGAGTCGCGGATGCCGGACAGCCGGGCCCAGCCGCGGTGCACGAGGTCGAGCAGGTGCGGGTTGGGGCACGGCTCGAACAGCACGGAGTGGAACTGCCGGTTGAGCTCGGTGAACGTGTGCGGGTCGAAATGGTCGAGCAGGCGGCTCATGCGCTCGTTGACCTCCGCGGCCTGCGCGAGCGCGTCGGCGTCGAGCAGGGGAGCGGAGAGCGCGGTGGCCGCCCCTTCGACGAGTCCGAGCGTCTGCATGGTGTGCGCGTATTCGCCCTCGTCCACGAGGGTCACGCGGGCGCCGACGTTGCGCTCGAAGGTCACGAGCCCCTCGGCCTCCAGGCGGCGGATCGCCTCGCGCACCGGGACCACGCTCATCCCCAGCTCCTCGGCGATCGGACCGAGGACCAGGCGGTAGCCGGGACCGTAGGTGTGCGCCGAGATGCGCGCGCGGATCCAGGCGTACGCCTGCTCCGACTTGCTGGCGCTCTCGACCGTGCTCACTTCCGCTCCGCTCCGGTGCCTGTCGCCTGCTCGTAGCGGGCGCGCCACTCGGCGTTCATCGGGAAGAGGCCGTCGACCGGGTGCCCGGCGGCGACCTGCTCGGCGATCCAGGCGTCCTCGATCTCCTGGGCCACGGCGTCGGCGGCGACCTCGGCGGCGAGAGCCGGGGGGATCACGATCACGCCGTCGCTGTCGCCGACGATGATGTCGCCGGGCTGCACGGTGGCACCGCCGCACGATATCGTCACATCGACGTCCCACGGCACGTGCTTGCGGCCGAGCACGGAGGGGTGCGCGCCCTGCGAGAAGACCGGGAGCCCGATCTCAGCGACGGCCTGGAAGTCGCGCACACCGCCGTCGGTGACCACGCCCGCCGCGCCGCGGGTCTGCGCGCGCAGGGCGAGGATGTCGCCGAGCGTGCCGGTGGTCGCGTCGCCGCGGGCCTCGATGACGATGACCTCGCCTTCGGCGACCGCGTCGAACGCGCGCTTCTGGGCGTTGTACCCACCGCCGTGGGTGCGGAAGAGGTCTTCGCGGAACGGCACGAAGCGGAGGGTCTTCGCGGTGCCGACGATCTTCGTGCCCGGGAGGTTGGCGGAGACCCCGTCGATGAAGCAGGAGTGGTGTCCGCGCTTGCGCAGCTGTGCCGAGAGGCCCGCGGTGGGGGCTTCGAGGAGCTGCGCGCGGAGCTCCGGGGTGAGCGTGGGCGCCGTGTCCTCGACGGGCAGGCCGGCGAGCTCGCGGGAGCCCCAGGCCTCGGTGCGCTGGAGGTCGTCGACCGCGGGGAGCGAGCCGAGGTCGCCGTCGAAGGGGACATCCCCCTGCGTGACGGTCGTGACCAGACGGCCGGACGTGGGGGCGCCGGGGGTGTCCGGGGCGTCGACCTCGATCTCGACCACGTCGCCGGGGACGATGACCGACGAGCCCGCGGGGGTGCCGGTGAGGATCACGTCGCCGGTCTCCAGCGTGAAGTGCTGGGAGAGGTCGGCGACGAGCTGGGCCAGCGGGAAGATGAGCCCGGCGGTGGTGTCGTCCTGGCGGAGCTCGCCGTTCACCCAGGCGCGCACGCGGAGGGCCGCCGGGTCGACCGTGCGGGCGTCGATCAGCTCGGGGCCGAGCGGGGTGTACCCGTCGCCGCCCTTGGAGCGGACGTTGGAGCCCTTGTCGTTGGCGCGCAGATCGTAGAGACCGAGGTCGTTCGAGGCGGTCACCCACTGCACGTGGTCCCAGGCGTCGGCGAGGGCGACCCGGCGGGCCGGGGCGCCGATGATCAGCGCGATCTCCCCCTCGAACGCGAGCAGCTCGGTACCGGCGGGGCGCTCGACGGTGCCGCCGGAGACCCCGACCGAACTGGCCGGTTTGAAGAAATAGGAGGGGTGGGCGGGGCGTCGACCACGCTGGTCGGCCCGCGAGGCGTAGCTCAGGTGGATCGCGATGATCTTCCCCGGGCAGGCGATGGTGTCCGTCACGGATGCGCCTCCTCGCGCTCGTCGGGACGCGTTGTGCGTCGTATCCGAAATCATATATCATCGTCTCACCCCTCGGCAAGCAGATCGGATTCACGTCCGTGCGCGCCGTGACAACGCGGTCACAAGCACAAAGGAGACACCCCATGAGCGGGCAGTCACAGGGTGGGTTCACGCCCACCGGAACCATCGCGACGGCGGCCGACCGGCGTCGCGTCGTCTTCGCCACCGTCGTCGGGACCACCGTCGAGTGGTACGACTTCTTCATCTACGCCACGGCGGTCGGGCTGGTCTTCGGACAGCTCTTCTTCGCTCCGCTCGGCGCCAACAGCGCTCTCGTCGGCTTCGCCACGGTCGGTGTGAGCTTCCTCTTCCGTCCCCTCGGCGCGTTCCTCGCCGGCCACTACGGCGACAAGCTCGGCCGCAAGGCAGTGCTGATGTGGACGCTGATCCTCATGGGGGCCGCGACCGCCCTGATCGGACTGCTCCCCACCTACGAGACCATCGGCGTCATGGCGCCGATCCTCCTCGTGCTGCTGCGCATCGTGCAGGGCATCTCGGCCGGCGGCGAGTGGGGCGGCGCGGTGCTGATGGCCGTCGAGCACGCCCCGCGCAAGAAGCGCGGCATCTTCGGCGCCTCCCCGCAGATCGGCGTGCCGCTCGGCCTGCTGCTGGCGTCGGGCGTCATGGCGCTGATGACCGCGATCGCTCCGGGCGACCAGTTCCTCGCGTGGGGCTGGCGCGTGCCGTTCCTGCTGAGCGTCGTGCTGATCCTCGTGGGCTACTACGTCCGCCGTCGGGTGGAGGAGAGCCCGGTGTTCGCCGAGCTCGCCGAGCGCAAGGAGAAGGCGAAGATGCCGATCGTGCAGCTCTTCCGCAAGCACCTGCTGCTCGTCATCATCGCGGCCCTCGTCTTCGCCGGGAACAACGCCGTGGGCTACATGACCACCGGCGGCTACATCCAGGGCTACGCCACGAACCCCGAGGGGCCCATCGGCCTCGAGCGCGGGCCCGTGCTGTGGGCGGTCACCGGATCGGCCGTGACCTGGCTGCTCACCACGCTGCTGGCCGGCTGGGTGTCCGACCGCATCGGCCGTCGCACGACCTACCTCATCGGCTGGGTGCTCCAGCTCGTCGGCGTGTTCACGCTGTTCCCGCTCGTCAACACGGGTGACGTGGGGCTGCTGTTCGCGGGTCTCGCGATCCTCACGATCGGCCTGGGCTTCACCTACGGGCCGCAGGCGGCGCTGTACACCGAGCTGTTCCCCGCGAGCATCCGGTTCTCCGGCGTCTCCATCTCGTACGCGATCGGCGCGATCGCCGGTGGCGCCTTCGCGCCCACGATCGCGACGTTCATCGTCGATCAGACCGGCTCCACCGAGGCGGTCACCTGGTACCTCGCGGGCATGACCCTCCTCGGCCTCGTCGCCACGCTCCTGCTGCGCGACCGCTCGGGCATCCCGCTCGGTCCGGACCATGAGGAGGAGCAGTCGGTCAGCCCGATCCGCGGGCTCGCGAAGGTCTGACACCCCCTGCCACGAGAGCGCACGTCCCGTCCCGGGGCGTGCGCTCTCGGGCGTTCCGGCTCAGCCGTCGAGGGCTTCGCGGATGAGGGCGGCGGAACGCTGGAGTCGCGCGGCGATCTCCCCGTCGTCCAGGTCGGTGGCCACGTGCACGACGGCGATCGCGGCGGGACGCTGGCCGCGCAGACGCAGCGGGACGGCGACGGACTGCACCGTGGGGATGACCTCGTCGTGGCTGGTCGCGTACCCGCGTGCGGCGGCGGTGTCGACGTCGGCGCGCAGGGCGGGGGAGATGCCGACGGGCACCTCCGCGCCGTCGAGCTGCGCGAGGATCGCCTTCCCGGGGGCGCCGACCGTGACGGAGTGCCGGGCACCGGGCCGCTGCGCGACGCTGGCGACGGCGTGCCGCGGCTCGACGCTGGCGAGGGTGATGCACTCGGCCCCGTCGAGGACGGCGAGGAAGCAGGTCATGCCGAGCTCGTTCGCGATGGCGGTGAGCTCCGGCAGGGCCTCGGCCTGGAGGTCGTGGGCGACACCGGCGGCGAGAGCGGCCATGCGGGCGCCGAGGCTCACGGCGCCGCTCGCGTCGCGGGTGACGAGACCGTGATCCTCGAGGGTGCGGAGGAGGCGGTAGGCGATGGAGCGATGCACTTCGAGGCGGCCGGCGATGTCGTCGATGGTCAGCGCGCTGCGGGCGTCGGCGAGCACCTCGAGGATGCGGATGCCGCGGCTCAGCGTCTGCGAGGCGGGGGCGGCGGGGCGCTCGGACATGGCTCTCCTTGCGATGCGCGAGGCACCGGTCTAGGCTGTGTTCAATAGTAGAACACTGTGTTCGAATATAGAACACGGGGTTCCTGGACGCAACACCCGACGAAGACGTCCGGAAGGAATCGACGACGATGCAGTTCCACCACCACGGCTATGTGTCCGGAGACCCGCGCGTGCAGGACGCCGCCGGCACCGGGATCGACCGCCCCGCCGCCCTGCCCGACGAGGTCGACGTCCTCATCGTCGGCTCCGGGCCCGCGGGCATGCTGCTCGCGGCACAGATGTCGCAGTACCCCGACATCACGACCCGCATCATCGAGAAGCGCGAGGGCCGCCTCGTCCTCGGACAGGCCGACGGCATCCAGCCCCGCAGCGTGGAGACCTTCCAGGCCTTCGGCTTCGCCGAGCGCATCATCGCCGAGGCCTACAACATCGGCTGGATGAACTTCTGGGGCCCCGACCCCGAGCACCCCGATCGGATCGTGCGGACCACCCGCACCGCCGACTACGCCTACGACATCTGCGAGTTCCCGCACCTCATCGTCAACCAGGCCCGCGTGCTCGACTACTTCGCCGAGGCGGCGGCCGACGGCCCCGGACGGATCGTGCCGGACTACGGCGTCGAATTCCTCGGGCTCACCGTGCACGAGGAGGGCGAGTACCCGGTCGAGGTGCGCGTCCGCCATGTCGGCGAGGCCGACGAACGCGTCGTCCGGGCGAAGTACGTGGTGGGCTGCGACGGCGCCAGGAGCGGCGTGCGGCAGGCGATCGGCCGCACGCACGTCGGCGCGAGCGCCGCGCACGCCTGGGGCGTCATGGACGTGCTCGTCAACACCGACTTCCCGGACTGGCGCACCAAGTGCGCGATCAACTCGAAGGCCGGCAACATCCTGCACATCCCGCGGGAGGGCGGCTACCTCAGCCGCATGTACATCGACCTCGGCGAGGTCGCGGCGGACGACGACCACCGCGTGCGGCAGACGCCCATCGAGGAGATCATCCGGCGCGCCAACGCGATCCTCCACCCCTACACGCTCGATGTGAAGCAGGTGGCCTGGCACAGCGTCTACGAGGTCGGCCACCGCGTGACCGACGGCTTCGACGACGTGGACCCCGGCGCCGACCGCAGCCCGCGCGTCTTCCTCACCGGCGACGCCTGCCACACCCACAGCGCCAAGGCCGGCCAGGGCATGAACGTGTCGATGCAGGACGGGTTCAACCTCGGCTGGAAGCTCGGTTCCGTGCTGAGCGGCCGGGCGCCCGAGTCGCTGCTCGCCACGTACGGCGCCGAGCGTCGTCCCGTCGCGCAGCAGCTCATCGACTTCGACCGCGAGTGGTCCAGCCTCATGGCGCGCAAGCCCGAGGAGATCTCCGACCCGAACGAGCTGGCCACGTACTACCTGGCGACGGCCGAGTTCCCGTCCGGGTTCATGACCCAGTACACGTCCTCCATGATCACCGGCACCGACGCCCACCAGGCGCTCGCGGTCGGGTACCCGCTGGGCAAGCGCTTCAAGTCGGCGGAGGTCGTCCGGGTCGGGGACGGCAACGTCGTCCACCTCGGACACCACGCGAAGGCCGACGGCCGGTGGCGGGTCTATGCGTTCGGCGACCGGACCGGCGAGGCGCTCGCCGCGTGGGCGGAGGAGGCGGCGCCCGTGTTCGCACGGTTCACCCCGGCTGATGCCGACGCCGACGCCGTGTTCGACGTGAAGGCCGTGTACCAGCAGCCCTTCGAGGAGGTCGAGGTCACGACGACGCCCGAGCTCTTCCAGCCGAAGACCGGCCCGCTCGGACTCACCGACTGGGAGAAGGTCTACGCTGCGGGCCCGAGCAAGTGGTGCGGAACGGACATCTTCGAGGCGCGGGAGCTGTCCCGCGACGGCGTCGTGATCGTCGTGCGCCCGGACCAGTACGTCGCCGCGATCCTCCCGCTCGACGGCGTGGACGAGCTGGCGGGCTTCCTGGACGGGGCGCTGCTTCCCGCGCGCTGAACCTCGGCATGACACGTGTCATGCCGAGGAGATGACACCGCCCTCCGGGCGGCCGCCCGCTCCGGCGCGAGGCTGGAGGCATGAACGAGACATCCGTGCAGGAGGCGGCACCGCGCGTCGCGTCGTCCTCCGCGTCCCCCGCCGTCGATGACAGACCCGTGGCGCTGGAGCTGATCGACGTGCGCAAGCACTTCGGCAGCGGCGAGCGCCGCGTGCCGGCCGTCGACGGTGTCGACCTCTCCGTGCGGCGCGGCGAGGTGGTCGCCCTGCTCGGCCCTAACGGCGCGGGCAAGACCACCACGCTCGACATGCTCCTCGGGCTCACCGCCCCCAGCAGCGGGACCGTGCGCGTGCTCGGGGCGGCTCCGGAACGGGCCACCGCGAACGGGGCCATCGGGGCCGTGCTGCAGACCGGGGGCCTGCTCGGCGACCTCACCGTCGGCGAGACCGTGCGGCTGATCGCCTCGCTGTACGGGCGGGAAGCCCTCGCACGCGTGCCGGAGGTGATGCGCCGTGCCGACCTCGCCGGTCTCGCGCGCCGCCGGGTGTCCAAGTGCTCGGGCGGCGAGCAGCAGCGCGTGAAGTTCGCGCTCGCGATGATCTCCGATCCCGACATCCTCGTGCTCGACGAGCCGACCGCCGGCATGGACGTCACCGCGCGGCGCCACTTCTGGGACGTGATGCGTGCCGACGCGGACGCCGGGCGCACGATCGTGTTCGCCACGCACTATCTGGAGGAGGCGGAGCAGTTCGCCCGCCGCACGGTGGTCATGCATCGGGGCACCGTCGTCGCGGACGCGCCCACCGCCCTGCTCCGTGCGAGCCTCGGTGAGCGCACGGTCTCCGCCACCGCGCCCGCCGTGGCGGACGCGCTGGTCGCAGCCTTGACCGCCGCGGAGGGCGTGACGGGCGTGCGCATCGACGGGGACCGCCTCAGCCTCCGCGCCACCGACTCCGACGCCGCCGCCCGCCTGCTGCTCGACGGGGGAGCGCATGACCTGGAGATCGCCGCCCCCACGCTCGAGACCGCCTTCACCGCCCTCACGGAGGACTGACATGACCACGAGCGTCTCGCCCACCATGCTGCGCATCGAGGGGCTGCGCCAACTGCGCAACCCCTACACGCTCGCCTTCACCCTCGCCATGCCCGTGGCCATGTACCTGCTCTTCGGTGCGGGCATGGGGTACGGCACGCTCTCCGCCGGCAACGGCAACGTCTCCTTCTACGTGATGGTCTCGATGGCGGCCTACGGCACCGCGGTGGCGATGAGCTCGCTCACCTCGCTCGCGGCCACCGAGGCCAAGCAGGGGTGGGGAAGGCAGCTCGCGATGACGCCGCTGACGACCACCGGCTACGCCCTGACGAAGCTGCTCACCGCCGTGTCGTTCGCGGCGCTCGCCCTCGTCGCGGTGTTCGTCGCCGGGCTGCTCACCGGCGCGGAGGCGGAGGGCGCCTGGCGCTGGGTCGTGACCGCCGCCCTCATCCTCGGCATCGGCCTCATGTTCGGCCTCTACGGGCTCGGGGTCGGCCTGTTCTTCGGCTCCGACTCCGCCGCCGCGCTCGCGTCCATCTCGATGACCTTCTTCGCCTTCTTCGGCAACGTGTTCATGCCGCTCGACGGCGTCATGCTCGACATCGCCCGGTTCACCCCGTTGTACGGCTTCGTCGCCCTGAGCCGGTGGCCGCTCACGGAGGGCGTGCTGACGACGGGGCAGACGGATGAGCTGTGGATGCTGCTCCTCAACGTCGCGGTCTGGCTCGTCGTCTTCGCGGTGCTGGTGACGATGGGCGTGCGGCGCTCGCGGTCACGGCGGTGAGCGCCCCGGCGCGACAGTAGGTTGGACGGATGACGATGCAGGAGGGCCGGGAGGCGGACGTCCGATCCGGGACGGGCAAGGACCCCTGGGCGCGGTTCGGCTGGCTGATGGCCGTCGTCTGGCTCGTGTTCCTGATCTACCCGGTCCTCGCGCTGCTCGCCTCCGCCGCTCCGCCGGCGTGGGTCGTCACGGGATGGGTGGCGCTGGTCGCGTTCATCGTCCTCTATGTGACGGGGTTCCTGCACGGCATGCGCGGCGGAGGCGGCCTCGGTCGCGCCCCCTCGCGGCGGCAGTGGATCACGTTCGCCGCGCTCATCGCCTGCGCGCTCGTCACGATCCCGGCCGTGGGCGGGTCGGCGCTGAGCTTCCTGCCGTTCATCATGTCGTTCGCCTCGTACGGACTGACCCGTGCCTGGCACTGGATCACGACCATCGCCGCGCTCGTGGTGGCGGCCGGCTGCGTCTTCCTCATCCCCGACAACCTCTCCTACCTGTCCGTCCTCGCGATCGTCACCCTCCTCGGCGTCGTGAACACGGTCTCGACCTGGCTCATCGTGCGCTCGGCGGAGGCGGAGCAGCTGGGCAGGGAGCTGGCGACCAGCGAGGGGCGGGAAGCCGTGGCGCGCGACGTGCACGACCTCATCGGCCACTCGCTGACGGTCGTCGGACTCAAGGCACAGCTCGTGCGGCGGCTGATGGACTCCGACCCGGAGCGCGCCAAGGCCGAGCTCGCCGACATCGAACGTCTGACCGCGGAGGCCATCGCCGGAGTGCGGCAGACCGTCGCCGGTGCGCGGGCGACGACCCTCGTCGAGCAGCTCGCGTCGACCGAGGATTCGCTGCGCGCCGCGGACATCGCGCTCGTCGTGGACGGGACTCCGGACGCCCTCTCGCCGGTCCAGGCGATCACGGCGAGCTGGATCCTCCGCGAGGCGACGACCAACACGTTGCGGCACTCCGGGGCCGCGGCCGTCCGTGTGCGCATCGCTCCGGGCGTGCTCACCGTGGAGGACGACGGTGTCGGGCCCGCGTCCGCGACCGGGCATCGCGAGGGCAACGGCATCCGGGGGATGCGGGAGCGCGCGGCGGCGGCCGGCGCCGGGTTCACCGTGCGGCCCGGCGAGGTGGCGGGCACGCGGGTGGAGGTGACGTGGTGACGGCGGCCCCGACGGCTCCGATCCGGCTGCTCATCGCCGACGACCAGGCACTCGTGCGCGGGGCGCTCGGGGCCCTGCTCGACCTGGAGCCGGATCTCACGGTGCAGGGCCTGGCAGCGGACGGCGCGGAGGCGCTGCGCCTGGCGGAGGACCTGCAGCCGGACGTGTGTCTGATGGACATCCAGATGCCGGGCGTGGACGGCGTCGAGGCGACGAAACAGATCCGCGCGGCCAGTCCGCAGACGCGCGTGCTCGTGGTGACCACGTTCGCGCGACCCGGGTACCTGCGCGCGGCGCTCGACGCCGGGGCGAGCGGGTTCGTGGTGAAGGACACCCCGGCCGAGGAACTCGCCGCGGCCGTACGCCGCGTGCACGCCGGACTCCGGGTGCTCGATCCGAAACTCGCCGAGGAGAGCCTGTTCGAGGGAGCCAACCCGCTGAGCGACCGGGAGCGGCAGGTGCTGCGGCTGGCCGCCGATGGACGATCCGCAGCGGCCATCGCGGCGGAGGTGTTCCTATCGGCGGGCACCGTGCGCAACCACCTCTCCGCCGCGATCGGCAAGACCGGTGCCGAGAACCGGGCGCAGGCGGTGCGGATCGCGTCCGACAAGGGCTGGCTCTGACTCCTCTGGCGGGTGTCGGAGGCCGCGCGTACTGTGAGGGCCGTCGGGTGACGGAGCCCGACAGGAGGAGTGCGTGATGGACTGGAAGATCGAGCTCATCTTCGTCCCGGTCAGCGATGTCGACCGGGCGAAGGACTTCTACGTGAAGATCGGTTTCCACGCCGACCATGATCAGGTGCCGTACGAGGGGCTGCGGTTCGTGCAGATGACCCCGCCGGGATCGGCCTGCTCGATCGCCTTCGGCACGGGGCTGACCAGCGGCTTGGAGCCGGGGCAGCAGAACACCATCCAGGTGGTCGTCCCCGACGCCGACGAAGCTCTCGCGCACCTGCGCGGCCTCGGCGTGGAGGCGGAGGGCGTGGACGAGCAGGACTGGGGGCGATTCGTGCGCTTCGACGACCCCGATGGCAACACCTGGACCCTGCAGGAGCTCCCGGACTACAGCGCCCAGGGCTGACGGGTCCGGGTCCGGTTCGGCTCCCGGGTCGGGTCCGGGAGGTCAGGGGAGGCGGGTGGCTCCGCCGGAGACGACGAGGCCGCCGGAGGACGGGATCGCGACGCGGAGTTCGCTCGGGCGACCGACGTGGGCGCCCTGATGGATGCGGACGGTGTCGCCGGGATAGCCCTGGGCGCGGAGATAGGCGCCGACGGAAGCGGCCGCGGACCCTGTCGCCGGATCCTCCGTGATGCGCCCCACGGGGAAGAGGTTGCGGGCCTGGATCTCGGCCGGATCGTCGGCGTGCAGCACCGTCACCGTGCCGTGCCACCCCTGTGCGCGCATGAGGGCCGCGACGTCGGAGGGGGAGAAGCGGAACTGGTGGAAGAGCTCCCGGTCGGCGACGAAGACGATCGGATGCCAGTTGCCCGCGAACGCCTCGCGGACCGGGAAGCGCGGGTCGACATCGCCCGGCTCCATCCCCAGCAGAGCGAGGAGGCGGTCACGCACGACGGGGTCGAGGTCGCGCACCTCCGGCTCGACGCTCGTGAACGACACCGTGACCCGGCCGTCGGCGTCCGCGAAGGACTCCATGGACACGTCTCCGGCCGCGGTCTCGAACACGACCGCCCCCGGACCCTGCCGCTCGGCGAGGGCCACCGCGGTCGCGACCGTCGCATGCCCGCAGAACGGCACCTCCGCAGCCGGCGACCAGTAGCGCACGCGGAAGCGGGAGTCGTCCGCCGCGGCCTCCTGTACGAACGCGGTCTCGGAGTAGCCGACCTCGGCCGCGACCCGCTGCATGTCCGCCTCATCGAGCCCGTCGGCGTCGAAGACGACCCCCGCGGGGTTGCCGCCGTCCGGCGTCGCGGCGAAGGCGCTGTAGCGCAGGACCTCGGGAGCATCCGTCATTCCGGGAGCCTATCGGCCCGCGCGGTCAGGAGTTCACGCGGATGATCTCCTGCTGGTACGGCGCGATCACGTCGCCGGAGATCCGGAGGTCGAGGACGAGGAAGGGCCGGGTCGCCGGGTCCTCCCCGGCCCACGCGGCGAGGCGATCGAGGCCGTCCAGCGTCCGCACGACGACGCCCTCCGCACCGACCGCGGCCCCGAAGGCGGCGAAGTCGACCTCGGGGATGCGCATCGGTCCCTCGGCCAGCCCCTTCAGCCCGTAGAGGTTGACCTCGGCGCCGTACGCGGCATCGTTCCAGACCACGGCCATGCCGCGTCCGCCCGCTGCCCGCACGGCCGATTCGAGGTCGGCGATCGCCATGAGCCCGCCGCCGTCGCCGGAGGTGAGCACGATGGTCGCGTCACGACGGGCGAGGGCGGCGCCGACCACGCTGGGCCAGCCCTGTCCGATCGACTGGAACGCGGTGCCGATCATCATCATCCGGTCGGGCGCGGCGACCGGCCAGTACATGTTCGCCCAGCCGATGAAGTGCCCGCCGTCCGAGACCACGACGCGGTCTTCGGGGAGGAGCTCGGCGATCCGGCGCGCGGCGGAACGCGGGTCGAGGCGGCCGTCCGGCGCGAGCTCGTCTCCGGGCTCGTACGCGCGGGCCGCGGCGACGTCGACCGTCTCCCTCCAGGGTCGGGCGGGCACAACGTCGGAGCCCGCGCCCGACACGCCGCCGGAGTCGGGGGTGGCCCCGGCGAGTCCGGCGGCATCTCCGAAGTCGTGCCCGGAGGAGAGGCGGGTGACGAGGGCCTCGGCGGCGAGGCGGGCGTCGGCGCGCACGAAGCCGCCGACGTGGGCATGGGTCGCGGCCGGAGTGGTGTCGATCTGGTACACCCGGGTGCCCGGGGCGAACAGCTCGCCGAAGCGCATCGTGAACTGGTTGAGGCTCGCGCCGAAGACCACCGCGACGTCGGCGGTCCGCACGAGCTCCATCGCCCCCTCGGCGCCGAAGCCGCCCGTCACGCCGAGGTCGTACCGGGCGTCCGGGAAGATGCCGCGGCCGAGGGCGGAGGAGGCGGTGAGGGCCCCGGTCTGCGCGGCGAGGGTGCCGAGAGCCTCGCCCGCGCCGGCCAGCCAGGCCCCGCGGCCGGCGAGGAGGAACGGGCGCTCGGCGTCGCGCAGGGCGGCGGCGATCTCATCCAGCATGCCCTCGGCGAAGTCCCCGCGCGGGGCGAGCGGCGCGGGGAGGCGGGGAGCCGGGGCCGCCGGCACCGCGCCGGCCTCGAGGGCGGCCACGTCGTAGGGGATGGCGAGCACGACGGGCACGCGATAGGTGAGGGCGTGCTCGACGGCGATGACGGTGGTCGCGGCGGCATCGGTCCGCCCGACGGTGTAGGTGCGCGCGCCCACCGCCGAGGCCAGAGCGATCTGGTCCACGTCCCACGGCCGCGGCCCCGATGTGGGCTCGTCACCGACGACGAGGACGAGCGGCACGTGCGCCTGCACGGCCTCGGCCAGCGCCGTGATCGTGTTCGTGAAGCCGGCGCCGTAGGTGGAGGTGCCCGCGGCGATGCGGCCGGAGGCGCGGAAGTGCGCGTCGGCCGCGACGACCGCGCCCTGCTCGTGACGGACGGCGGTGAAGGTGGCGTCCGTCTGCGTCTCGAGGGCGTCGAGGAAGTAGGCGTTGCCGTTGCCCATGACGCCGAAGACGGCATCGACGTGCTGGGCGAGGGTGAGGGCGACGTGCGCGGAGACGGAGGGCATGGGGAAGCCTTTCGAGACAGGGACGGAGAAGGGGGATCCGTATGTGTCTCGCCCTCGCGGCGATGCGAGGTGCTTCGTGCCTCTTTTTCAGGCACCGGCGGGGCCGGACCTGCTCAGTCTAGCGGCGGCTCGGACGGAGCGGATGCGCGAGAATGGAACGATGACGGATGCATCGATCGAGCGCGAGACGCTCACGTGGGACGGCTTCGGCGCGGCGACGCGCGATCTGGCGCGGAACATCATCGCGACGGGCTTCGAGCCGGAGGTCGTGGTGGCGATCGCGCGCGGCGGCCTGCTCCCGGCCGGCGCCATCGCGTACGGACTCGGCGTGAAGAACTGCGGCGCCATCAACGTCGAGTTCTACACCGGCATCGGCACCGTGCTGGAGGCCCCGGAGGTGCTGCCGCCCGAGCTCGACATGGCCTACCTCGACGGTCGCCGCGTGCTGCTCGTGGACGATGTCGCCGACTCCGGTCGCACGCTGGCGCTCGCGGTGCAGCTGCTGCAGGAGAAGGGCGCCGACGTCCGCTCGGTCACGATCTACACGAAGCCCTCGACGATCATCCAGCCGGACTTCGCGTGGAAGGACACCGACCTCTGGATCGACTTCCCCTGGTCGTTCCGCGGCACGGTGCGTCAGGAGGACGAAGGACTCCCGCCCACGGCCTGATCAGGAGTCGTCCGCCGCACCGCGCCGCAGGGCCAGGAGGGTCTGGATCGTGTCGGCCTCCGCAGCGCTCTTGTCCGGACGGTAGCCCTTGACCCTGGCGAACCGGAGGGCGAGGCCGCCGGGGTAGCGCGGGGACCGCTGCACGCCGTCGATCGCGATCTCGACCACGAGCTCCGGCCGGAGGAAAACCGTCGACGCGGAGCGACGGGTCTCGTGCGCCGGGAACTCGTCGGTCTGCCACTGCAGCAGCGCGTCGGTGAGGCCCTTGAACGTCTTCCCCACCATCACGAACCCGCCGGGGTCGCCGAAGTCGCCGTCCGGATCCCGGGCACCGAGGTGCAGGTTCGACAGCCATCCGCGGCGGCGCCCCGACCCCCACTCGGCGCCCAGCACGACGAGGTCGAACGTGAGGACGGGTTTCACCTTGACCCAGGACTTGCCGCGACGGCCGGCGGCGTACGGCGCATCCACGGCCTTCACGAGCACGCCTTCATGACCGGCCGCCAGGGCTTCGCGGGACAGGCGCTCGGCCTCCTCCGCGCTGTCGGTCACGATGCCGGGCATGCGCCACTCGCCGGCGACCTCGGCCAGGACCTCCTGACGCACCGACAGTGGCTCGTCCAGTAGGTCGCGGCCGTCCACGTGCAGGACGTCGAAGAACCAGGGTCGCAGGGCGAGCTCGCGCGCGGCATCCGCGCCGAACCGGGACATCGTCTCCTGGAACGGCCGGGGACCGCCGTCCTCGTCGAGCGCCAGGGTCTCGCCGTCGAGGATGACCTCCTGCGCGGGAAGACCGCGGACGACCTCGACGATCTCGGGCAGCCGGTGGGTGACGTCTGCGAGGCTCCGTGTGTAGATGCCGACCTCATCGCCGCGGCGGTGCACCTGGATCCGCGCGCCGTCGAGCTTGTACTCGACCGAGGCGCGTCCGGTGATCTCCAGGGCGGCCGTGGGCGTCGGCGCCGTGGCCGCGAGCATGGGGAGCACGGGGCGTCCCACCCGGAGCCCGACCTCGTCGAGCGCTCCTTCGGCACCGGTGAGCGCGAGCAGCGCCGTCTCGCCGAGGTCGCCGGAGAGCATGGCGGCCCGTCGCACCGTGGCAGGCGGGGCCTCGGCGGCGCGGGCGATCGCGTCGAGGAGCACGCCGCTCAACGCTCCGGTGCGGAGCTCCCCGAGCATCGCCCTGGTCAGGAAGTCCCATTCGGGAGCAGTGGCCCGGGCGGCGAGGTCGTGCAGCAGCTCGCTGCGCACGCCGGCCGAACCGGAGCCCGAGGTGTGCGCCAGGGTGTCGAAGACGTGGTCGACCTCCGCGATGGTCAGGGTCGAGGTCGCGCTGTGCTCGATCGCGAGGTTCGTCAGCCCCCGCCAGCCCACGCCGAGGCGACCCTGGCGCGGCGCGGCGAGGAGCAGTCCCACGAGAGGTGGGATGTCGTCGGCGTCGGCCCGGCGGAGCAGCGCCGCGATCGCCTCGATCTTGGCCAGGCGAGACGAGGTCGCGGCGACCTGGTCGGTGGTGGTGACGAGCTCCGAGAGCAGCATGCGGGCATCCTCCCACCGGGGTCGGACACCGCACGAGACGGTTGACAGCGACGACAGGGCCGTGACGTCAGCGCCCGCGGAACTCCGGCTTCCGCTTCTCCTGGAACGCGGCGAAGCCCTCGCGGTAGTCCTCGGTGTCGCACAGGGCGGCCTGCGCCGCGTTCTCGACGTCGATGGACTCCCACAGGGTGAGGCGTTCGTCGCGGATGCGGGCGACGAGCTCCTTGCTCGCCCGGAAGGCGGCCGTGGCGCCGTGGGCAGCGGCCGCGGTGGCAGCCGCCGCGGCCGCCCGCACCTCGTCGTCCGGGAACACCTGAGAGAAGAGCCCCGAGCGCACGGCCTCCGTGCCGCTCATGAGCCGCCCCGTGTAGATGAGGTCGAGCGTCTTGTGCGGGCCGAGCCGGTCGAGGAACAGCGCGTGCCCGCCGGAGTCGAGGGTCGCGCCGAGCGCGGCGAACGGCGAGCCGATCTTCGCCGATTCCGCGACGTAGACGACATCCGTCGCGATGAGCAGCCCGAGGCCCACGCCGAGACAGGCGCCGTGGGCGACGGCGAAGGTCGGCGCCGGGAAACGGGACATCCGCTGCAGCAGGGGCGTCACGCGTCCGCCGAGGTAGCCGAGCACGTCGTCGTCGCGCGGATCGACGGCGGAGATGTCCCGCCCGGCGCAGAACGCCCGCCCCTCACCGCGGAGCAGCAGCGCCCGCACCCCGGCGGCCTCCGCCTCCCGGTACGCGGCGTCGAGCTCGGCGAGGGCGGCCTCGTCCAGGGCGTTGAGCTTCGCGGGGGCGTCGAGCACCACGGTGGCGACGTCGTCGGCGATGGCGAGATCGATCATCAGGACTCCTCAGACGTCGTAGTCCACGACCACGCGGTCGCTGGTGGGATGGGACTGGCAGGTGAGCACGTAGCCGCGCTCCAGCTCGTCGGGCTCCAGAGCGTAGTTCTCGGTCATCGTGACGCTGCCCTCGAGCACGCGCGCGCGGCAGGTGCCGCAGACGCCGCCCGCGCACGCGAACGGCGCGTCCGGCCGCACCCGCAGCGCGGCGTTCAGCACCGACTCGCGCGCCGCGACCGGGCTCTCCACCGTGGACGAGACGCCGTCGAGGTTCACCTCGATCCGCACCGTCTTCTCGCCCGAGCGCACTGTGACCGGCCGAGCGGCCCGCACCGGCTCGTCGCCGGTCGTGAACAGCTCGAAGCGCACGTGTTCGCGGGGCACGCCCACGTCGGCCAGCACCTCCCGGCAGAGGTCGACGAGCGCGAGCGGTCCGCACAGGAACCACTCGTCCACGTCGGCCGGGTCGATCAGCGCGTCGAGGATCGTCCGCAGCTTGGGCTCGTCGATGCGGCCGGAGAGCACCGGCGCGGTCCGCTGCTCGCGGGACAGCACGTGGTGCAGCGTGAGCCTCGTCGGGTAGCGGTCCTTGAGGTCGGCGAGGTCCTCCAGGAACATCACGTCCAGCGTCGACCGGTTCGTGTAGAGGAGCGTGAACCGCGAGGTCTGCGAGCGGGAGAGCACGGTGTGCGCGAGAGCCATCAGCGGTGTGATCCCGGAGCCGGCCGCGATGCCGACGACGTGCTTCTCGTCCAGATCGTCGAGACCGGAGGTGAACGTGCCCTGGGGGCTCATGACGTCGATGCGGAAGCCCGGGCGCAGGCCGGTCTGGGCCCACGTGGAGAACATCCCGCCCTCGTCGCGCTTCACGGCGACGCTCAGGCGGGTGGGCGCCCCGTCGGTGCGATGCTCGGGCGCCCGGCACAGCGAGTAGGAGCGCCGCACCTCCACGTCGTCCAGCGTCGTGCGCAGCGCCACGTACTGCCCGGGGAGGTGGTCGTAGTCGTCGGCGAGCTCCGCGGGCACCGTGAAGGTCACCTCGACGGCGTCCTCGGTGAGCGGACGGACGTCCTCGACCTCGAGCGTGTGGAACCGGGCACGGCTCCGCGCCCGGGAGGCGGAGGCGGGAGAGGACGCCGGCGTCGTCGTCGGGGCCGGGGAGAACAGCGACATCAGTGCACCTTGAAGTGATCGAAGGGTTCCAGGCATGCCCGGCACTCGTACAGCGCCTTGCACGAGGTCGACCCGAAGCGGGAGACCTCCCTGGTGTCGAGCGAGCCGCATCGGGGGCAGCGCACGCTCAGGGCGAGCCGGATCGGACCGGCGGGTACGGCCGCGCGGCCGCTGGGCGGCGCGATCCCGTACGCGCGGAGCTTCTGCTTCCCGGCGTCACTCATCCAGTCGGTGGTCCACGCGGGGGAGAGCACGAGCCGCACCTCGACGTCCGCGAAGCCGGCGGCCGTGAGCGCGAGGACCACGTCGTCGCGGATCGTGTCCATGGCCGGGCACCCGCTGTAGGTCGGCGTGATGTCGACGACCACGCGCTCGCCGCGGAGCTCGACCGCCCGCAGCACGCCGAGGTCCTCGATCGTGAGCACCGGCACCTCCGGGTCCGGCACGGCGGCGGCGATCCGCCACGCCTCGGCCGTCGTGTCGGCGGTGGTCCGGCTCACCATGACGCCCCCGGGTGTCGTCGCGCCAGGACCTGCATCTCGGCGAGGAGGTGGCCGAAGGGGGTCGCGTGCGCGCCGTTCCGGCCGCCCGCCGACGACGCCGAGACCTCCGGAACCGCGATCCCGGCCTCGGCGAACACGGTGGCGATGACCGCGTCGAACGGGGCCCGGAGGCTCGACGGGCGCACGGCGGCATCACCGAGTCGATCGATCAGCGGCTCGTCGCGGAACAGCTCGTCGACGTACGGCCACACATCCGTGAGGGCACGGATCATCCGCCGCCGGGACTCCTCCGTGCCGCCCGCCAGGCGCAGCACCCACTGCACGGCGTGGTCGCGGTGGTAGTCGACCTCCTTGAGCGCCTTCTCCGCGATCGCGGCGAACGTGGGCTCGGTGCTCGCGCGGAGGGCGGCGTAGAGCTCCACCAGGTAGACCGAGGCGACGAGCTGGCGCGCGATGGTCTGCGCGAAGTCGCCGTTCGGCTGCTCCACGATCCAGGCGCTGCGGAACTCCGGCTCGTCGCGGAAGTACGCGAGGTCGTCCTCGGAACGGCCGTCCCACGTGCCTGCGAAGTGCAGGAAGGAGCGCGCGTGGCCGAGGAGGTCGAGGGCGATGTTGCCGAGCGCCACGTCCTCCTCGAGCTCGGGGGCCCGGGAGATCCAGGCGCCGAGCTGCTGCGACAGGATGAGGGCGTCGTCGCCGAGCCACAGGGCGTACTCGGCGATGTCGGCGCTCGCCGCGGTCGTGCCCGCGCCGGCGAGCTCTTCGCTGAGCCGCAGCTCGTCGACGGAGACGTCGCCATGCGCTTCCCCGTGGACGGCGCCGGCTCCCTGAGCGGAGCCGGGGGCCTGAGCGGAGCTGGGGCCCTGAGCGGAGCTGGGGCCCTGAGCCTGTCGAAGGGTCACAGGTGCGGCACCCCCTCGGAGGCGGTGTAGTACACCGCGTGCCGGTAGTTCTTGCCGGCGGGACTCTCGAAGTACGCTCCCTTGGCATCGGGGTCGCTCGTGGTGATCGCCTCGGCGGGGACCGCCCAGATCGACACGCCCTCGCCCCGGCGGGTGTAGAGGTCGCGCGCGTTGCGGATGGCCATGTCGGCGTCGGGGGCGTGCAGCGAGCCGACGTGCACGTGGCTCAGCCCGCGGTTCGCCCGCACGAAGATCTCCCACAGGGGCCAGACCTCGCGGCCCTGGGTCCCTGAGCTCGTCGAAGGGTCCGCACCGGGGGTCGCCATCACGCCACCGCCCCTTCAGGGGTCAGGCGGGAACGCTGCTTGCGGGCGTACTCCGCGGCGGCCTCCCGCACCCACGCGCCCTCGTCGTGCGCCGTGCGGCGGCGCTCCAGACGCTCGGCGTTGCAGGGGCCGTTGCCGCGCAGCACCTGGAAGAACTCGTCCCAGTCGATCTCGCCCATCTCGTAGCGACCGGTCTCCTCGTCGAACCGCAGGTCCGGGTCGGGGAGGGTGACGCCGAGGATCTCGGCCTGGGGCACGAGCATGCCGACGAACCGCTGACGCAGCTCGTCGTTGGAGAAGCGCTTGATCTTCCACGCCATCGACTGGGCGGAGTTGGGGGACTGGTCGTCGGGCGGCCCGAACATCGCCAGGCTCGGCCAGTACCAGCGGTCCACCGCGTCCTGCGCCATCTGCCGCTGCTCGTCGGTGCCGCGCATGAGCGAGAGCAGGATCTCGAACCCCTGGCGCTGGTGGAACGACTCCTCCTTGCAGATGCGCACCATCGCGCGGCCGTAGGGGCCGTAGGAGGCGCGGCACAGCGGCACCTGGTTGCAGATCGCGGCGCCGTCGACGAGCCAGCCGATCGCGCCCATGTCGGCCCAGGTCGGGGTGGGGTAGTTGAAGATCGACGAGTACTTCGCCTTGCCGGAGATGAGCTGGTCCATCATCTCGTCACGGGTGATGCCGAGGGTCTGCGCGGCGGAGTAGAGGTAGAGGCCGTGCCCGGCCTCGTCCTGCACCTTCGCCATGAGGATCGCCTTGCGCTTGAGGCTCGGTGCGCGGGTGATCCAGTTGCCCTCGGGCTGCATGCCGATGATCTCGGAGTGCGCGTGCTGGGAGATCTGCCGGATGAGCGTCTTGCGATAGGCCTCGGGCATCCAGTCGCGCGGCTCGATGCGCTGCTCGTTCGCGATCAGCTCGTCGAACAGGCGTTCCTCGTCGGAGGTCTCGCCGTCCACGAGGGACAGGTCTGCGGGACTGGTCATCGTCGACTCCTCGGGCTCCGGTCCTTCTTTACTGACCGATCGTTAGGTAATTCTGACACACGCGACGGCCCGATTCAACAGGGCGTGTCAACGGGAGCGCGAGATCAGTGCCAGCAGCGCGCGGCCGTAAGCCTCCGCCGGATCCGGGTGCTCGAACCGCAGGGGAGCACCGGCGAGCTCGATCTCGACGCGGAACGTGTCAGGGAGGCGGGTGAGGGTGCGGAACGTCCCGCGGAGGAGGTCGCGCAGCTGGTCCTCGCGCGGCAGCCACACCGCATCGGCGAGGGTCACGGCGTCGAGCGCCCACTCCGTCGTGCCGTTGAAGGCGAGGTCCGTGCCGGCCGGCGTCTGCCTCGCCTCGATGGTCATCGCGCTCACCGTGAAGACGTCGGCCTCCGCCTCCAGCTCCACCTCGTCGGGCAGATCGAGCTGGAACCGGTCACCCTCCGCGGGTTTCCAGGTCAGACCGGCATCGCGGAGCGCGACGGCGAGTTCGCGGGTGATCATTCCTCCACGCTACGGCCTTCCCACCGGTCATCCACCGAGAGCGGGCGGCGGTCGGAGTCCTGTCCGAGGTCTGCGGCAGAGTGGAGGGCATGACCTCTCCGACCGCCGTCCCCCTCCGCGAGGCCGCCCGCGCCGCCCTCGGCGAACTCGTCGGTCGTCCCGACGTCGACTTCCACGACGGCCAGTTCGAGGCGATCGAGGCACTGGTGGAGGGGCGTCGCCGCGCGCTCGTTGTGCAGCGCACCGGGTGGGGGAAGTCGGCGGTGTACTTCGTCGCGACCCTGCTCCGCCGCCGGCAGGGAGCCGGCCCCACCGTGCTCGTCTCCCCGCTCCTGGCGCTCATGCGCGACCAGATCGCCGCGGCCGAGCGTGCGGGCGTGCGCGCCGTGGCGATCAACTCGACGAACGCCCACGAGTGGGCAGAGGTGCAGGAGCGGCTCGCCGGAGACGACGTCGACGTGCTGCTCGTCTCGCCGGAGCGGCTGAACAACCCGGCCTTCCGAGAGGAGCAGCTGCCCGCGCTGGTGGCGCGGCTCGGCATGCTCGTCGTCGACGAGGCGCACTGCATCAGCGACTGGGGGCACGACTTCCGCCCGGACTACCGCCGACTGCGCGACCTCATCGCGCAGATGCCCGCCGATGTGCCGGTGCTGGCGACGACCGCGACGGCGAACTCCCGCGTGGTGGCAGACGTGGCCGAGCAGCTCGGGGCGCTGCCTGGCGGCGCGGGCGAAGCGGAGACGGTGCCCGTGCTCACGATCCGCGGGCCCCTCGCCCGCACCTCGCTGCGGCTCGGGGTGCTCCGCCTCAAGGACTCGGCGAGCCGCCTGGCCTGGCTGCTCAGCCACCTCGACGACCTCCCCGGCAGCGGGATCATCTACACGCTGACGGTGGCGGCGGCGGTCGACACCGCGCGGTTCCTGCGCGATCACGGCCATGACGTGCGCGCCTACACGGGGCAGACCGACGCCGAGGAGCGTGCGGAGTCGGAGGGCATGCTCAAGCGCAACGAGGTGAAGGCCCTCGTCGCGACCAGCGCCCTCGGCATGGGGTTCGACAAGCCGGACCTCGGATTCGTCGTGCACCTCGGAGCACCGTCCTCGCCCGTCGCGTACTACCAGCAGGTGGGACGAGCGGGGCGTGCCAGCGAGAGCGCCGACGTGCTCCTGCTCCCCGGTGTCGAAGACCGTGAGATCTGGCACTACTTCGCGACCGCGTCGATGCCGGATCGGGAGCGTGCCGAACGGGTGATCGCGGCGCTCGGCGACACTCCGATCTCGACGCCGGCGCTGGAGGCCCTCGTCGACATCCGCCGCACGCCCCTCGAGCTGCTGCTGAAGGTGCTCGACGTGGATGGTGCCGTGCGTCGCGTGCAGGGTGGGTGGGTCGCGACGGGACAGCCGTGGACGTACGACGCCGAACGCTACGAGCGCATCGCCGCCGAGCGGGTCGCGGAGCAGGAGCACATGCTGGAGTACGAGCGCACGGACGGCTGTCGCATGGCCTTCCTGCAACGGGCTCTCGACGACGACACCGCGGCCCCCTGCGGCCGGTGCGACAACTGTGCGGGCGTGTGGTTCCCGGCGGAGGTCGCGCAGACGGCGAGCGTGCAGGCGGCGGCCTCCCTCGACCGGGTCGGCGTGCCGGTCGAGCCGCGTCGCGCGTGGCCGACAGGGGCCGACCGCCTCGATGTGCCGGTGCGCGGCCGCATCCCCGCGGGGGAGCAGGCCGATGAGGGGCGTGCCCTCGCCCGGCTCACCGACCTCGGGTGGGGTGGCACGCTGCGCGAGATCTTCGCCGCGGGTGCCGCGGACGCGCCGATCAGCCCGGCGCTGCTGCAGGCCTGCGTGCGCGTGCTCGCCGGGTGGGACTGGGCGGAGCGACCGGTGGCCGTGGTCGCGATGCCGTCGCGGTCGCATCCGCAGCTCGTCGACTCCCTCGCCCGCGGGCTGTCCGAGATCGGGCGGCTGCCGTACCTCGGCGCGCTGGAGTGGCGCGGCGGAGGGCCTTCGGGGCAGGCGGGCGGGAACAGCGTGTTCCGGCTCGCGGGGGTGTGGGACCGGTTCGACGCGGCGCAGCTCGAGGTGCCCGCCGGTCCGGTGCTGCTCGTCGACGACCTCATCGACAGTCGCTGGACCCTGACGGTCGCGGCGCGCGCGGTGCGGCAGGCCGGGGCCACGGCCGTGCTGCCGTTCGCGCTCGGCCTGCGCGGCTGACCGCCGGGATCGAGGAGGACGCGCCCGCCGTCAGTCCTCGGCGGGGGCCACGGGCGGTGGCCAGGACGTCGCGCCGAGTTCGCGGGAGATGTTCCGTGCCGTCTCGCGGAGCGCGTGCACGACGGTGTCGGATGCCGGTGCCTCCGCGGTCGGGAGCACGACGGCCACCGCGGCGACGATCGTGTTCGAGGCGTCGGCGATCGGCGCCGCGAGGGACGACTCGCCGAGGACGGCCTCATCGCTCTCCGCCGCCGTCCCGCGCTCCGCGATCCCCGGCAGCTCGAGGGTCAGTCGCGCCACGTCGGTGACCGTGTCGCCGGTGAGGCTGCGCAGGGGCTCGGCGAACACGCTCTGCTGGAAGCCCTGGTCGTACGCGAGCAGCACCTTCCCCATCGCGGAGGCGTGCGCGGGGACCGCCATCCCCGTCTCCAGCATCTGCGGGCTGTCGTCGGGGCGGAGGTTGTGATGGATGACGAGGACGTCCGTGAGGTGCGGGGCGCCGAGACGCACGGACAGCTCCGTCCGCCGCGCCAGGTCCTGCGTCCAGCGCATCGCCCGCGCCCGCACGTCCAGGGTGTCGAGGTACACGTTGCTCAGTCGCAGCAGGGTGGGGCCGAGCATGTACCGCTGTCCGCCGCGCTCCTTCGCGACAAGGCCGTGCGCGCGCAGCGACTTCACGAGGCCGTGCACGGTCGACGGCGGCAGGCCCAGGGCCGCGGAGAGGTCCGTGATGCCGAGGTGGCGGGCGCCCTGGAGCAGGTCGAGGATCTTCGCCGCGCGGTCGATCGCCTGGATCATGCGCGTCCTCCTTCCGGTCGTCGTCGAGCCGGGTTTCCGGTCGCCGGATCGATCTTGACAACCCGGCAGGCTCCGAGCATATTCGACATTGACGAATCCTTTTCGGATTTTCGCTCGAGACTCACGCCGCATCAAAGGAGATCGCAGGATGAAGAAGCTCATCAACGCCCCGGAGGACGTCCTCGTCGAGTCCCTGAAGGGCGTCGCCGCCGCGCACCCCGAACTCTCGGTCGACCTGGAGAACCACGTCATCACCCGGGCGACACCGAAGGCGCAGGGCAAGGTGGCCGTCGTCTCCGGCGGCGGATCCGGCCATGAGCCCCTGCACGGCGGCTACGTCGGCACCGGCATGCTCGACGCGGCCGTCGCCGGCGAGGTCTTCACCTCGCCCACCCCCGACCGCGTTCAGGTCGCCACCCAGGCGGTCGACCGCGGCGCCGGCGTGCTGCACATCGTCAAGAACTACACGGGCGACGTGCTGAACTTCGAGATGGCCGCCGAACTCGCCGCCATGGAAGGGATCGAGGTGGGCACGGTCGTCGTGGACGACGACGTGGCCGTGCAGGACTCGCTCTACACCGCGGGGCGCCGAGGCGTCGGCCTCACGGTCCTGCTGGAGAAGCTCGTGGGGGCAGCCGCGGAGGAGGGCCGCGACCTCGCGGCCGTGGTCGACCTCGCGAAGCGCATCAACGGTCAGGGGCGCTCCATGGGCATGGCCCTCACCAGCTGCACGGTCCCCGCCGCGGGCAAGCCCACGTTCGACCTCCCCGACGACCAGATGGAGATCGGCATCGGCATCCACGGAGAGCCGGGCCGACACCGTGAGCCGCTCGCCCCCGCGTCGGAGATCGCCCGGCAGCTCGTCGAGCCGATCCTCGGCGACCTCGATGCGGCAGGACCCGCGATCGTGATGCTCAACGGCATGGGCGCCACGCCCCTGATCGAGCTCTACCTCATGTACGGCGAGGTCGCCGCGATGCTGGAGAAGTCCGGCGTGCAGATCGCGCGGAACCTGGTGGGCAACTACATCACCTCCCTCGACATGGCCGGGTGCTCCGTCACGGTGCTGAAGGCCGACGACGAGCTGCTGCGCCTGTGGGACGCCCCGGTGAACACCCCCGGCCTGCGGTGGGGCGCGTGATGGCGGCCGTCGGCACCGACGTCCTCGTCGACTGGATCTCCCGGTACCGCGAGGCCGTCACCGCGCAGCGCGACTGGCTCACGGAACTGGACTCCGCGATCGGGGACGCCGACCACGGCGCGAACATGGCGCGGGGCTTCACGGCGGTCGGGGAGAAGCTCGCGGCGACGACGCCCGCGACGATCGACGAGTTGCTCAAGACCGTCGGCATGACGCTGGTGAGCTCGGTGGGCGGCGCGAGCGGCCCCCTCTACGGCACGTTCTTCCTGCGCATGGGGATGTCGGCCGGTGCGGTGACGACACTGGACGGACCGGCGCTCGCCGCCGCGCTCCGGGCGGGGCTCGAGGGCATCGTCGCGCGGGGCAAGCCCGAGGCCGGCGACAAGACGATGTTCGACGCGATGGCCCCCGCGGTCGACGCTTTCGATGCCGCCCTCGCCGGCGGAGCGGACGCGGCGGCGGCGGCCAGGGCGGCTGCGGACGCCGCGGCCGCCGGTCGTGACGCCACGGTGCCCCTCGTCGCCCGGAAGGGCAGAGCGAGCTACCTCGGTGAGCGCAGCGCCGGTCACCTCGACCCCGGTGCCGCCTCGACCGCGCTCCTGTTCGAGGCGCTCGCGGCGGCCCTCGCGGACGCCGGATGATCGGGATCGTCGCCGTCTCCCACAGTGCCCGGCTCGGGGAGGCGGCACTCGAACTCGCCCTGCAGATGGTGCCGGGCGGCGGCGTGCAGGTCCGCGTGGCGGCCGGCGCTGGCGTGGACGCGAACGGCGCGCCGATCCTGGGGACGGACGCCGTCGCGGTCTCGGCGGCGATCGACGAGCTCGCCGGCGAGGTCGACGGCGTGCTCGTGCTCATGGACCTCGGTTCGGCCGTGCTGAGCGCCGAGCTCGCGCTGGAACTGCGCAGCAGCGACGTGCCGGTGCGGCTCGCGCCCGCGCCGTTCGTCGAGGGGCTCCTCGCCGCGGTCGTGGCCGCGGCGGCCGGGGGCGACCTCGATGCGGTCGCCGCTGAAGCCGCGTCGGCCCTCGCCGCGAAGACAGGTCAGCTCGGCCCGACGGACGATGCGACGGCAGAAGACACCGAGACGTCGCCCGCGGAGCCCGCTCCTGACGGGTCGGAGCCGGCCGGGGAGACGGTGTCCCGTCGTGTGCGGGTGCGCAACCCTCTCGGCATCCACGCCCGGCCCGCCGCCCTGATCGCGGAATCGGCGGCGGGCGCGGACGTGCGCCTGCGGCGGCTGCCGGACGGCCCGGAAGCCGCGGCCGGGAGCCTGACCCGGCTGCTCGCACTCGGAGCACGTCAGGGGACCGAGATCGAGCTCACGGGTCGGGGAGCCGACGCGGAGGCGGCGATCGACCGCCTGGTGTCGCTCTTCCAGGGCGGGTTCGGCGAGGGCGTCGAGACGGACGAGGGCGCCGCCGGCAGCCCCGGAACCGCGCCCGCGCGCGCCACCGCCGGCGACGACCAGGCGGGAGCCCGGGCCGACCACGAGTCGGCGCCGACGCCGGAGATCGTCTCCGGATCCGTGCTGCAGGGCCGCGGCGTCAGCCCGGGACGTGTGGCCGCGAGGGCGGTGTCCCTCGCGCCGGCACTCCCGGAACCGGATGCCGAGACCGTCGTCCCGCCGGAGGGTCGGGAGGCGGAGGTCTCCACGATCGAGTGGGCGGCGGTCGCCGTCGCCGATCAGCTGCGCTCGCGCGCCGAACGGGCCCGCGGAGAGGCGCGGGCGATCCTGGACGCGTCCCGGCTCCTCGCCTCGGACCCGGAGCTCGTCGCCGAAGCCACCGCCCTCGTGCGCGCACAGGGGCGGACGGCGGCGCGGGCGGTCTGGGAGACGTCCGCGGCGCATGAGGCGGCGCTCGCGGCGCTCGGCGGAAGGATGGCGGAACGCGCCGCCGACATCCGTGACGTCCGCGATCGCATGATCGCCGAGATCCTCCGGGTGGACATGCCAGGCGTCCCCGAACGAGACGAGCCGTTCGTGCTCGTCGCGACCGACCTCGCTCCCGCCGACACGGCAGCGCTGGACGGCGGGAGCTGCGTCGCTCTCGTGACCGCGGACGGCGGACCCACGTCGCACACGGCGATCATCGCGCGGGCGCTGGGGCTCCCGGCCGTGGTCGGAGTGCCAGGGGCGACCGGCATCCCGGAGGGGGCCATGCTCCTCGTCGACGGGGATCGCGGCACGATCCACGTCGACCCGGACGAGGCGGAGATCGCTGAGGCGCGGGCCGCGGCGGTCGTGGTGACCTTCGACGGACGGGGCCGTCTCGCGGACGGGACCCGCGTACCGCTCCTGGCCAACGTCGGAGGGGCCGTGGACGCCGGGAGCGCGGCCGCTGCGCACGCCGAGGGGGTCGGACTCTTCCGCACCGAGTTCTGCTTCCTCGACCGGACGGAGGCGCCGAGCATCGAGGAGCAGGTCGAGGCGTACCGCGGGGTGCTGCGGGCGTTCCCCGGGCGGAAGGTCGTCGTGCGCACGCTGGATGCGGGGAGCGACAAGCCCTTGCCGTTCGCGAACGACGACGACGAGGACAACCCGGCGCTCGGCGTCCGGGGTCTGCGCCTCTCCCGTCGCCGGCCCGCCCTGCTCGACGACCAGCTGCACGCGCTGGCCAGGGCCGCCGATACGGAGTCCGCCGAGGTGGAGGTCATGGCCCCGATGGTCGCCACGGTCGACGAGGCGGCGGACTTCGCCGCACGGTGCCGTGCCGCGGGCCTGGACAGAGCGGGGATCATGATCGAGACCCCGGCGGCGGCGCTGCTGGCCGCCGAGCTGTTCGAGGTCGTGGACTTCGTGAGTCTCGGGACCAACGACCTCGCGCAGTACACCCTGGCTGCGGACCGGCTGTCCAGTGCGCTCGCCGATCTCAACGATCCCTGGCAGCCGGCGGTGCTGCGGCTGATCGGGACGGTCGGGGCAGCGGGACGGGCGGCGGGCAAGCCGGTCGGGATCTGCGGGGAGGCGGCCGGTGACCCGGCACTCGCCCCCGTGCTCGTGGGGCTCGGCGCGACCTCGCTGTCGATGACGCCTCGCGCACTCGGGCGGGTGGCGGCCGCGCTCGACGCGGCGGGCCCGGACGAGTGCCGTCGGGCGGCTGACGGTGCGAGCCGCGCAGCGACCGCTGCAGAGGCACGGCAGGCAGCAGCTCTCGTGCTCGGCGGAGGCGGCGCCGGCTGAGCCGCACGGCTCTTCCGGCTGCGATCGGCATGGCTTGTATGCCTTCCGTGGCATGACTATTGTCTCGTTCGCATATCGACCGTGGGCGGGCGGGCTTTGGGCGTCTCCCGACCGCTACTCTTCCGTCAGGGGGCGCCGTGTTCACGGCGCACATGATCATGCGGAGGGTTCATGTCGGCGACGGTGCACGGCGGATGGAAGCTGCGAGGAGCGGCGCTCCTCGCGGCGGTGGTGGCGGGAGTGCTGGTGGTGCTCCCGGGGTGCGCGGCGACGCCCGAGGCGACACCCACGGCGACCGCATCACGGGCGCCGGAGACCCCGACGCCCACTCCCGATCCCTATTCCGGGCCCCTCCTCTTCGTCGGGGACGAGCTCGACGCGTTCGCCCTCACGCCCGCCGAGGTCGCCGGTCTTCTTCCCTCCGCGCCTCCGGCGACGGAGGTCGAGGACACGCTGCTGCAGTATTCCGACGGCGGCGGCCCGGAGTTCACGCCGGCGGTCTGCGTGCTGCTGATCATGGAAGCCTCCATGGGCAGCATCGGCGCGCGAACCGTGCCGTGGGTGAACGCGGACGACACGGGCATGAGCGGGAAGCAGGAGATCCTGCAGTTCCCGTCGGAAGACATCGCCGCGTCGCGCATGGACGACCTGGTCGACACCGTCGAGCAGTGCGCGCAGTTCGATGCGCAGGGGGCGGGGACCTTCGCGGCCGTCGCGGCGCCGGAGACGGACGGCGTCCGGGCCTTCGCCGGAACCCTGGAGATGGGCTCGGGGCAGAGCGCCTGGCGGGCCCACCACGGCTTCGCCGCGGTGGGGAACGTCATCGTGCACCTGTGGCAGCCGGCCAGGGACGGTTCGGAGTTCGACGCCGAGCGTGCGGCGCTGCTCCTGCGTGACCGCGCGGGGGAGGCGAAGACCGCCTTCGTGGAGAAGCTGACCGCCACGCCGCCCGCGACGCCGACGCCGGAGACGGCCGACCCCGCAGCCCCGTGGAGCGAATGGGAGATGACCGCGACGGGTGTCGGACCGCTCCAGCTGGGTATGTCTCGCGAGGAGGCGCTGGCGGCGGTCCCGGGGACGACCGCGCAGGCCGCCGGCGGAACGGACACGCTGGTGCGCCTCACGAGCGGGGACGACGCGAGCACGCTTCTGCTGCAGTTCACGGACGATGGCACGACGCTCGCGGGGATCACCGCCGGCATCGCGAACGTGCAGGGCGACGTCGAGCCGGACGGTGCCGACCTGCCCGCGACGGGCGGAGTCCGCATCGGCGCGCCGGTGACGGAGGCGACTGCCGCATTCCCGGAGGGCACCTTCATCCGCATCGTCTCGTCGGGGGAGTACTTCTACCAGTCAGCGACGCGGGACGGGGGCATCATCCGCTTCCGCGCCGATCGGGATGCGGCGGACCCCGCGGCCGTCATCACCGGGGTGACCGTGGAGGACGCGACCCTCTGGCCGCCGCTCACGATCAGGTGAACCGTCGACCGTCGTCCCGACCTCCTTGCGTTACTGACCGATCGTTCAGTTAGTATGGGCGGACGGGACGCGGTGGTCCCGTCCCAGCACGACGAGGAGGTCGGCGATGACGGAGGCGACGGATACGGCGGAGGCCGTGCGGCCGAACCGGGCGATGATGGAACGCGACCGGGCCTCGGCGATGCTCGGGCTCGTGGTCGAACGCGACGACCCGGGACACGCGGTCGTGTCCATGCGCGTCCGTGAGGACATGACCAACGGCTTCCAGATCACCCACGGTGGCCTCGTGTTCGCGCTCGCCGACACCGCTTTCGCGATCGCCTGCAACGAGGACGATCGGGTGACCGTCGCCGCTGGTGCGGACATCTCGTTCCTCAAGCCCACCGTCGCGGGGCAGACGCTCACCGCGACGGCCGTCCGCCGCACCCGCACCGGTCGCTCCGGCCTCTACGACGTGACGGTCGTGGACGAGCAGGGCGACGCCGTCGCCGAGTTCCGCGGCCGCTCCCGCACCACCTCCCGCACCTTCTGATCCCACCCGTTCCGAGGAGTCCCCGTGTCGACGATGACCGCCCCCGCCTCCGCCCTCCGCCCGCCGACGACTGAGGAGCTCGATCCCGAGGAGCGGCTGAGCCGTGCCGAGATCGAGCAGCTCCAGCTCGAGCGCCTGCAGTGGACCGTGCAGCACGCCTACCGCAACGTGCCGCTCTACACGCGGAAGTTCGACGACGCGGGCGTGCATCCCGACGACATCCGCACGCTCGACGACGTGCACCGGCTGCCCTTCACCACCAAGGACGACCTGCGCGAGACGTACCCGTTCGGGATGTTCGCGGTGCCGATGGCCGACGTCGCCCGCATCCACGCGTCCAGCGGCACCACGGGCCGCCCGACCGTCGTCGGCTACACGCGCGGCGACCTCGACCGCTGGGGGACGCTGGTGGCCCGGTCGCTCCGCGCCAGCGGCATCCGGCGCGGCATGAAGGTGCACAACGCCTACGGGTACGGCCTGTTCACCGGCGGGCTCGGGGCGCATGCCGGCATCGAGGCCCTGGGTGCCACCGTGATCCCGATGTCGGGCGGACAGACCGCCCGCCAAGTGCAGCTCATCCGCGACTTCGAGCCGGACGCGATCCTGTGCACCCCGAGCTACCTGCTCACGATCGCCGACGCGATGGCGGCGCAGGGCATCGACCCGCGGTCCACCTCGCTCCAGGTGGCGGTGCTCGGCGCGGAGCCCTGGACCAATGAGATGCGGCACGAGCTGGAGCAGCGGCTCGGCATCGACGCCCTCGACATCTTCGGGCTCAGCGAGGTCATGGGGCCGGGCGTCGGCAACGAGTGCCTCGAGACCAAGGACGGCCCGCACCTGTGGGAGGACCACTTCCTGCCGGAGGTGATCGACGGCGACAGCCTGCAGGCTCTGCCGGACGGCGAACGGGGCGAGCTCGTCTTCACCTCGCTCACCAAGGAGGCGTTCCCCGTCATCCGCTACCGCACGCGCGACATCACCCGCCTTCTCCCCGGCACGGCGCGTCCGGGTATGCGGCGGATGGAGAAGGTCACCGGGCGCAACGACGACATGATCATCCTGCGCGGCGTCAACCTCTTCCCGACGCAGATCGAGGAGCTGGTGCTCGGGATCGAGCAGCTCACGCCGCACTTCATCCTGGAGCTGACGAAGGAGGGCCGGATGGACGCCCTCACGGTGCGCATCGAGCGCCACCCCGACCTGTCCGTGGAGACGTGCGAGGCGGCGGCGCAGGTGCTGGTGCAGCGCATCAAGGTGTTCATCGGCTCGTCGGTCGCCGTCCGGCTGGAGGAGCCCGGGGCGCTGCCGCGCAGCGAGGGCAAGTACAAGCGCGTCTACGACCTGCGCTGACACGCGGGGGTCTCGCACCCGTCTTCCGCGGTGCGCGGCGCGGGCGGTGCGAGACTGAGGGGGATGTCCGAGATGCAGACCACGCGGCGCGGCCGCCCCGGGTACGACCAGCAGGGGATCCTCGCCGTCGCGGTGGCCGCCTTCAACGAGCACGGCTACGACGCGACCTCGATCGGGATGCTCGCCGAGCGCCTCGGGCTGTCGAAGTCGGCGATCTACCATCACTTCGGGTCGAAGGACGAGATGCTCGACCGGGCCCTCGACAGTGCTCTCGGCGGGCTCGAAGCCGTGGTCGACGCGCCCCTTCCGGAGGGCGAGGGAGCCGTCGATGCGGTCGCCCGCCTGGAGCACGTGCTCCGCGGCGCCGTCCACGTGCTCGTGGACCAGCTCCCCGCCGTGACGCTGCTGCTGCGCGTGCGCGGGAACACGGACGTCGAGCGCCGCGCCCTCACCCGGCGGCGGGCGTTCGACCGCCGCATCACGGCCCTCGTCGCGGAGGCGCAAGCCGAGGGGGCCCTGCGCTCCGACATCGACGCGGCCGTCGTCGCCCGCCTGACGTTCGGCATGATCAACTCCATCGTCGAGTGGTACCGCCCCGGCGGTCGCGAGGGCGCCGACCGTCTCGCCGACGACGTCGTCGCGATCGCCCTCGACGGCCTCCGCCGCCCCTGACTCGCGAAACCCCGTCTTCGCGCCGAGGCCCCGCCCTCTCCGCGTGGGAAGGGCGGGGCCTCGACGAGAACCCGGGGTCTCGGGGTCAGGCGGGGGTGAGCTCCTTCGCGACGAGGGTCAGGACGTCGTAGGTCGCGACGAGCTCGTCGTCCTGGTTCTTCAGGACCGCGTCCCAGCGCACCTCGCCGTACTCGTCGGTCTCCCGCGGCGTGATCTGCTTGGCGGTGAGCTCGACGCGGATCTCGTCGCCAGGGGAGACCGGCGTCACGAAGCGCAGGTTCTCCAGCCCGGAGTTCGCGAGCACGGGTCCGGGAGCCGGGTCGACGAAGAGCCCCGCCGCCCACGACACCAGCAGGTAGCCGTGGGCCACGCGTCCGGGGAAGAAGGGGTTCGCCGCCGCCGACGCCTCGTCCATGTGCGCGTAGAACGTGTCGCCCGTGAACGCCGCGAACGTCTCGATGTCGTCGAGGGTGACGGTGCGCGAGGGGCTGACGACCTGATCCCCGATGCGCAGCTCCGCCAGCGACTTGCGGAAGGGGTGCACGCCGTCGCCGGTGTCGAACGGACGGGCCGAGGCCCCCTGGTGCCAGACCCCGGTGAGCGCGGTCATCATCTCCGGGGAGCCCTGCACCGCGGTGCGCTGCATGTGGTGCAGCACCGCCCGGATGCCGCCGAGCTCCTCTCCGCCGCCGGCGCGACCGGGACCGCCGTGCACGAGGTTCGGGAGCGGGGAGCCGTGGCCCGTCGAGCTGCGGGCGTCGTCGCGGTCGAGGAAGAGCACGCGACCGTTGTACGCGGCGATCCCCGCGGCCAGCGTCGTCGCGACCTCCGGGTCGTGCGTCGCGACACTCGTCACAAGCGAGCCGCCGCCGCGGGCCACGAGCGCCGCCGCCTCGTCCAGCGTGCGGTAGCCGAGGATGCTGGAGACGGGGCCGAACGCCTCGATCTCGTTCACGGCGGGGCTGGTCGCATCGGCGAAGCGCAGGAGCATCGGCGCCACGAACGCGCCGTCCTCCGCGGGGCCCTCGCTGCCGTCCGCACGGCGGACCGTCGGCGTCTCGGGGGAGCCGATCACGAGCTCGCCGCCGCCCTCGCGGAGCCGCGTCACCTGCCGGAGCACCTCGTCGCGCTGGGCCGTCGAGGCGAGCGGTCCCATCGTCACGCCCTCGGCGCGCGGGTCGCCCACGACGATCCGCGCGGCGAGCCGGTCGCGCACCGCGGCGATCACGTCGTCCACCGCGTCCTCGGGCACGATCGCCCGCCGGATCGCGGTGCACTTCTGTCCGGCCTTCGACGTCATCTCCGCGACGAGCTGCTTCACGTAGGCGTCGAACTCCGGAGTGCCGGAGGTCGCATCCGTGCCGAGCACCGAGGCGTTGATCGAGTCGGTCTCGCTGGTGAAGCGGACTCCGCCGGTCTGCACCGCGTCGTGCGCCCGCAGCCGCTCCGCCGTCGACGCGGAACCGGTGAACGCGACGAGGTCGCCCAGCCGGAGGTGCTCGAAGAGGTCCGGGACGCTGCCGGAGACGAGCTGCAACGATCCCTCGGGCAGCAGTCCGGACTCGACCATCACCCGCACCATGGCCTCGGTGAGGTAGCCGGTGGGAGTGGCGGGCTTCACGACCGTGGGGACACCGGCGAGGAAGGCCGGCGCGAACTTCTCCAGCGAGCCCCACACGGGGAAGTTGAAAGCGTTGATCTGCACCGCCACCCCGGGCAGCCGGGTGTAGATGTGCCGACCGAGGAAGGAGCCGTCCCGCGACAGGTTCTCCACGGCGCCGTCGACGTAGACCTTCGCGTTCGGCAGCTCGCGGCGGCCCTTGCTGGAGTACGCGAAGAGCACGCCGATGCCGCCGTCGATGTCGACCCAGGAGTCCTGCGCGGTGGCGCCGGTGCGGCTGGAGAGCGCGTACAGTTCCTCCTTGCGGGCGGTCAGCGCGAGCGCGAGCTGCTTGAGCAGGACGGCGCGCTGGTGGAACGTGAGCTCGCCGAGCGCCGCCTGACCGGTGGTGCGGGCGAAGTCGAGCGCCGCACCGAGGTCGAGACCGGCGGTGGAGACGCGGGCCACCGTCTCCCCGGTCGAGGCGTCGCGCACCGCGGTGGCGTCCGCGTCGGAGGCGGGCGTCCACCAGGAGCCCTGCACGTAGCTGGGGAGGATCTCGGTCATGGGGGTTCCCTTCATCAGTCGTCCCATTCGTAGAAGCCGCGACCGCTCTTGCGGCCGAGGTGCCCCTCGGCGACGAGGCGGCGCAGCACGGCCGGGGGTTCGAAGCGCGGGCCGAGCTGTGCCGCGAGGTACTCGGCGATGCCGAGCCGGACGTCCAGCCCGACGATGTCGGTGAGCCGGAGCGGTCCCACCGGGTGCTTGTAGCCCAGGGTCATGGCCGCGTCGATGTCGGCCGCGGAGGCGACGCCGTCCTCGAGCATCCGGATCGCCTCGAGGCCGAGGGCGACGCCGAGGCGAGAGGACGCGAAACCCGGGGCGTCGGCGACGACGATGGGCGTCTTGCCCAGCGCGCGGACCCAGGAGGCCGCGTCCGCGACGAGAGTCTCCGCGGTCGCGCCGCCACGGACCACCTCCACGAGGGTCGAGGCGGGCACCGGGTTGAAGAAGTGCATCCCGAGGAAGCGCGCCGGGCGGTCGAGCACCGCGGCGAGCTCGTCGATCGAGATGGACGAGGTGTTGGACGCCAGCGCCGCATCGTCCGCGAGGTGCTGCTCGACACGGGTGAGGGCGTCGATCTTCAGCGACAGCTCCTCCGGGACGGCCTCGATGACGAGGGTGCAGTCCGCGAACAGGGCGGCGTCGGTCCCGGTCGCGAACCGCGCCCGGTAGGCCTCGGCCGTCTCGATCGCCGTGCCGCGGGCGAGCGAGGCCTCGATCGACCCGTACACGCGGGCCGCGGCGGCCGCGGCCGCGGCGTCGTCCCGCTCGACGACGGTCACGGGCGATCCGGCGAGGAGGAAGGCGTGGGCGATGCCGGCGCCCATGCGTCCGCCGCCGAGCACGCCGACACGGGCCGGGGCTGCGGCTTCGGGGGAGGAGGGCGTGCTCATCGGTCTCTCCGTTCCAGGAAGGCGGTCATGCGACGGTGCTTCTCCGGGCTCTCGAACAGCGCGGCCTGCTCCTCGAGGTCGACCGCGGGGTGCTGGTCGCGCGGCGCCCGGAACACCCGCTTGGTCGCGATGGTCGCCGCGGCGTCGTTGCGGGCGATGCGGTCGGCGACCGCGTGGGCGGCGCCGAGGAGATCGGCGGGTTCGTGCAGCGAGGAGACGAGCCCGATGCGGAGGGCCTCCTCGGCGTGCACGGTGCGCCCCGTGAGCAGCAGTTCGATGGCACGGGCGTCGCCCACGATCTCCTTGAGCCGCCAGCTCGCTCCGGCGGCGGCGAGGATGCCCAGGCCGGTCTCCGGGTTGCCGATCTTCAGGGTCGGCGTCGCGAGGCGGATGTCGGCGGCATACGCGAGTTCCGCGCCACCGCCGAGCGCGTAGCCGTCGATCGCGGCGATCACGGGCATCGGCAGCTCCGCGACGCGGACGAACGCGTGGGCGTTGATGCCGCGACGGGCGTCGTCGGCGAGACGGTCCCGAAGCTCGGCGATGTCGGCGCCCGCCGCGAACACCCCGTCGGCGCCGGTGAGGATGAGCGTGCGCGGCGTCTCCTCCAGCTCGGCGCACAGCGCGTGCAGGGCGTCGATCGTGGCCTGGTCGATCGCGTTGCGCTTGTGCGGACGGTTCAGGGTCGCGACGACGCGGTCCGCGGTGCGGGTGACGAGCAGCGGCTCGTCCGCGCCCCTCACACCTTCTCCAGGATCACGGCCGCGCCCTGGCCGACGCCGACGCACATCGTGGCGAGGCCGTAACGGGAGTCCTCGCGCTCCATGCGTCCCATCAGCGTCACGAGCAGGCGCGAGCCGGACGAGCCGAGCGGGTGGCCGAGAGCGATGGCGCCGCCGTCGGCGTTCACGCGGTCCTCGTCGAGGCCGAGCCGCCGGATGCAGGCGAGCGACTGCGAGGCGAACGCCTCGTTGAGCTCCACGGCGCCGATGGCGTCGAGGGAGAGCCCCGAGCGGCGCAGCGCCTTCTCCGTCGCGGGGACCGGTCCGAGTCCCATGATCTCCGGCGCCAGGGCGGCGGAGGTGCCGACGACGATCCGCGCGCGGGGCGTCAGGCCGTGGCGCTCGACGGCTTCGGCGCTCGCCACGAGCACGGCCGAGGCGCCGTCGTTGAGGGCGCTGGAGTTGCCGGCCGTGACGACCTCTCCGCCGGCCACGACGGGACGGAGGCGCGCGAGCACCTCGAGGGTGGTATCCGGGCGCGGGCCCTCGTCGACGAGCACCTCGCCGTCGCGGACCGGGACGCCGACGATCTCCGGGGCGAAGCGGCCGGCGGCGATCGCGGCGGCGGCGCGCTGCTGCGAGCGGACGGCGAAGGCGTCGGCCTCGGCGCGCGTGACGCCGTCGACGCGGGCCACCTCCTCCGCCGTCTCCGGCATCGTGAAGGTGGCCTTGTCCCGCGCGATGAGGTGCGGGTTCGGGAAGCGCCAGCCGATCGAGGTGTCGAACGCGGCTCCGGGCTTCGCCCACGCCTTCTCCGGCTTGGCCTGCACCCAGGGGGCGCGGGTCATCGACTCGACGCCCCCGGCGACGAGGAGATCGGCGTCGCCCGCGCGGATCGCCTGCGCGGCCATGGTGACGGCGGACATCCCGGAGGCGCACAGGCGGTTGACCGTGATGCCCGGCACGGTGTCGGGGAGACCGGCGAGGAGCACCGCCATCCGGGCGACGTTCCGGTTGTCCTCTCCGGCCTGGTTGGCGGCGCCGAGGATGACCTCGTCCAGCTCCGTACGCGCCGGGTCGAGCCCGGCGCGGCGCACGGCCTCGCCGACGACGAGCGCCGCGAGGTCGTCGGGACGGACGGCGGAGAGGGTGCCGCCGTAGCGGCCGACGGGGGTGCGGACGCCTCCGACGAGGTAGGCCTCTGGCATGCGGATCTCCTGACTTCGTCGTCCTGGTGTGGTCCGGGAGCGGCCGGTCGTGAATTACTGACCGATCGTAAGGTAATTATGGCACAGGCATACGGCCGGCCGCGATCCCGGACCAGGAGTCAGACGCTGAGATCCACGCCCTTCGTCTCCTTCACCAGCGAGACGCCGATGAGCGAGATGATCGACGCGACGGCGATGTACACGCCGATCGTCCACGCGGCGTGGAACTGGTTCAGCAGCGCCTCCGCGATCATCGGTGCGAACGCGCCGCCGAGGATGGCCCCGAGGGCGTAGCCGATCGAGACGCCCGAGTAGCGCACGTTCGCGGGGAACATCTCGGCGTACAGCGCCGCCTGCGGGCCGTACGAGAGTCCGAGCGCGAACGTCATGACGAACAGGGCCACGAAGTACCAGACGATGTTCGCGGTGTCGATGAGGAACCACATCGGGATCGCCCACACGGCGAGGGCGACGTACCCGATCTGGAACGTGCGGATGCGGCCGAGGCGGTCGGACAGCGCGCCGCCCCACAGCGTGAAGATCAGCCAGCCGAACGAGGCGAGCGTGGTCGCCAGCAGCACCGGCGGGCGCTCCATGCCGAGAGCCGTGACGGCGTACGTCGCGAAGAAGGCGATCAGCAGGTAGCCCGCGGCGTTGTTCGCGATGAAGATGACGGCCGTGAGCACGACCTGCTTCGTGTGCGTGCGGAAGAGCTGTCCGAGCGGGGCCGAGGCCTCCTTGCGGCGGCGACGCAGGTCTTCGAACACGGGGCTCTCGTCAACCGCGCGACGGATGACGTAGCCGACCGCGATGAGCACGATCGAGAGCAGGAACGGGATGCGCCAGCCCCACTCGAGGAAGGCCTCGGGGGACATCGAGCTCGTGAGCGCCCAGAGGGTGAAGGTGGCGAGGATCATGCCGACCGGCACGCCGATCTGCGGGAACGCGCCGAAGAGGCCGCGTCGCGCCGTCGGGGCGTGCTCGACGGCCATGAGCGCCGCGCCGCCCCATTCGCCGCCGGCCGAGAAGCCCTGCAGGATGCGCAGGAGGATCAGGAGGATCGGGGCGGCGACGCCGATGGCGGCGTACGTCGGCAGCAGGCCGATGAGGGAGGTGGACAGCCCCATCATCACGAGGGTGAAGACGAGCATCTTCTTCCGGCCGAGCTTGTCGCCGAGGTGTCCGGCGACGATCGCGCCGAGCGGGCGGAACAGGAACGAGATGCCGATGGTCGCGAAGGAGAGCACCTGAGCGAGCCCGGGACTCGACTCCGCGATGGGAGCGAGGAAGAGCGGGGCGAGCACGAGGCCCGCCGCCTGGGCGTAGATGAAGAAGTCGTACCATTCGATCGACGTCCCCACGAGGGTGCCGGCGAGGACGCGCCGCTCCTCGGCGGGCATCCTTCCGGTCGACGAGGCGGCTGCGGTGGCTGAGGTCATGCGAACTCCGTTGTTCTGCGAGGGGGAGCGCCGACGCGGGTACGTCGGCGATGACTTACCAAATGATCGGTCAGTAATCGCCGAGCGTAGCGTATCGGCGCTCCGCCCACGAGGGTTCGCCGGCCGGGTCGACCTCAGACCCGCCCGAAGGCGCGGAGCGGATGCTCGATGAGCTCCACCACGCGGCGGAGGAATCCGGCCGCATACCCGCCGTCGCAGACCCGGTGGTCGAACACGAGCGAGAGCTGGACGATGCGACGCGGCACGATCGCCCCGTCCACGACCCAGGGGCGCTCGATGATCCGGCCGATGCCGAGGATCGCGACGTCGGGGTGGTTGATGATCGCCGCGGAGCCGTCGACGCCGAACCCGCCGTAGTTGTTGAGGGTGAAGGTCGATCCGCGGAGGCGCTCGGGCGGCAGCGTGCCGGTGCGCGCGGTGGCCGCGAGCTCGCGCAGGGCGACATCGAGGTCGGTGACCGTGAGCCGGTGCGCGTGCGGGACGACCGGGACGAGGAGGCCGCGTTCGGTGTCGGCCGCGACGCCGAGGTTCACGCCCTCGAACGAGATCAGCTCGGAGCCGTCGTCGCTGAGCCGGGAGGCGAGCACCGGGTAGTCCTCCAGTGCCAGCAGCACGAAGCGCGCGAGCAGCGCCGTGATCGACGGGGCCTTCGCGCCCTCGGGAGCCATCTGCCCGCGGAGATTCCAGAGCTCGGTGGCGTCGACGTCGACCCACACGGTGGCCTCGGGGATCTCCGAGCGGCTGCGGGCGAGCCGGGCGCTCACGGTGCGGCGCAGCGGGGACAGGCGCTCGCGACTGCGAACCGGGAGGCCGTCGATCTCGCCGGTGGGAGCGGTCGCGGAGGTCGGCGTCGGGGCCGCGGCGACGCCGTCCACCGCGTGGTCCACGGCGGCGCGCAGCACGTCGGCGCGCGTGATCGCCCCGTCCGCTCCGGTGGGGGAGATCGCGTGCACGTCGAGGCCCAGGTCGCGGGCGAGGCGCCGCACGAGCGGCGACCGCACGGCGACCGGCGCGGGTCGCGCGGGCTCGCGGGAGGCCGGTGCGGGCGACTCCGGAGCGGTCGCGGCGGGGGCCGCCGGTGCGGGCGCTGTCGAGGCGGGTGCCGGTGTGGGGCGTGGTGCCGCGGGGCGACGTCGCCGACCCGTCGCGGCGGACGCGGAGGTGCCGTATCCGATGAGGACGTTGCCCGACCCCGCACGCTCCTCCTGCCGGTACGCCTCGTGCTCGGGCTGCGCGGCGGGGGCCTGCCGCGCGGACGCGGTCTCCTCGCTGCCGGGGTCGGCGACCTCCAGCACCGGGGCGCCGACGTCGATGGTGTCGCCGGGCGTGCCGTGCAGCGCCGTCACGACACCCGCGAACGGCGAGGGCAGTTCGACGACGCTCTTCGCGGTCTCGACCTCGGCGATGGCCTGATCGGTCGCGATCGTGTCGCCGACGGCCACCAGCCACTGCACGAGGCCGGCCTCGGTGAGTCCTTCGCCGAGGTCGGGGAGGCGGAACACGCGGGTCGCGGTCTTCACCGGGGTGCTCATACGTCGTCCTCCCAGTGCAGCGTGTCGATCGCGTCGAGCACCCGATCGACGTCCGGCAGGTACCAGTGCTCGAACTTCGGCGGCGCGTACGGGGTATCGAACCCGGTCACCCGCCGCACGGGGGCTTCCAGGTACTCGAAGCAGCGCTCGAACACCCGGGCCTGGATCTCGGAGGCGACGCTGACGAATCCCGGGGCCTCGGCGATGACGACCGCGCGTCCCGTGGACCGCACCGCCGCGGTGACCGTCTCATCGTCGAAGGGGGAGAGGGAGCGCACGTCGACCACCTGCACGCTGCGCCCTTCGCCCGCGGCGACCTCCGCCGCCTCCAGCGCGAGCGGCACGGAGGCTCCGTACGCGAGGAGGGTCACGTCGGAGCCCTCCCTGGCGATGCGCGCCGCGCCGATCTCCGCCGTCACCGCGGTGTCGACCTCGCCCTTCGACCAGTAGAGCTTCTTGGGCTCGAGGAAGACCACCGGGTCCGGCGAGGCGATGGCTGCCCGGAGCAGCGAGTAGGCGTCCTGCGGGGTGGACGGGCTCACGACGGTGAGGCCGGGCGTGTGCGCGTAGTACGCCTCGGACGAGTCGCAGTGGTGCTCCACGCCCCCGATGCCGCCGCCGAACGGGATGCGGATCACGAGCGGCATGCGCATCCCGCCGCGGGTGCGGTTGCCGAGCTTCGCGACGTGGCTGACGATCTGCTCGAACGCGGGCAGGGCGAAGGCGTCGAACTGCATCTCGACGACGGGGCGCATCCCGTTCATCGCCATGCCGACGGCGGTGCCGATGATGCCGGACTCCGCGAGCGGGGTGTCGAAGCAGCGGTCCTCGCCGAAGCGGGCGGTGAGTCCGTCGGTGATGCGGAAGACGCCGCCCAGGGCTCCGACGTCCTCTCCGAACACGACCACGTCAGAGTCGGCGGCGAGGGCGTCGGCGAGAGCGCGGTTGAGAGCGGCGGCCATGGTCATGGTCGTCGTGGTGCCGGCGTCCGTCGCGACGGACGTCTCGTGCTCGGCGATGGTCATCGGGGGCCTCCGGTCGTCATCGTCTCGGCGGGGAGGGAACGGGCGATCTCGTCCCGGAGGAGCTGCCACTGCTCCTCACGCTGCGGCGAACGGGTCGCGGTCACGAAGCGGAAGAGGTCTTCCGGGTCGAGCTCCGCGTCGGTGTTCAGGGCGGTGCGCATGGCGGCGGCGATCTCCTCCGCGCCCGCGGCGAAGCGCGACTCTGCCTCGTCGTCCAGAGCGCCGGTCGCAGTGAGGTGCGCGCGCAGGCGGAGCAGCGGATCGCGGGCGAGCCAGGCCTGCACCTCCTCGCGTTCGCGGTAGCGGGTGTCGTCGTCGGCGTTGGTGTGCGCCTGCATGCGGTAGGTGTGCGCCTCGACGAGGGAGGGGCCGCCACCGGCGCGGGCGCGGTCCACGGCCTCCATGAGCACCGCGAGGACCGCGGCCACGTCGTTGCCGTCGACGCGCTGCCCCGGCATGCCGTAGCCGACCGCCTTGTGGGCGAGGGAGGGGGCGGCGGTCTGCCGGGAGAGGGGGACCGAGATCGCGAACTCGTTGTTCTGGACGAAGAACACGACGGGCACGTGGAACACCGCCGCGAAGTTCATCGCCTCGTGGAAGTCGCCCTCGCTCGTCGCGCCGTCGCCGCAGAGCGCGAGCACCACGGTGTCCTCGCCGCGGTGCTTCGCCGCCTGCGCGAAGCCGACCGCATGCAGGAGTTGAGTCGCCAGCGGGGTGGCCTGCGGGGCGACGCGGTGCGCGCGCACGTCGTAGCCCGAGTGCCAGTCACCCTTGAGGAGCACCATCGCCTCCGCAGGCGCGACGCCGCGGGCGATCACGGCGACCGAGTCGCGGTAGGTGGGGAAGAGCCAGTCGGTGTCGCCGAGTGCCATCGCCGCGGCCACCTGGCAGGCCTCCTGGCCGTGCGACGACGGGTAGACCGCGAGGCGGCCCTGGCGCACGAGCGCGCCGGCCTGATCGTTGATGCGACGGCCTTCGACGAGGCCGCGGTAGGCCGCGAGCAGGACGTCGGCGGCGGGGAGCGCGTAGGTCTCGTCGCGGACGGTGGTCCCGTCCTCGGCGATCAGTCGTACCGCGGTGTCTCGCGGGAGCATGTTGTGGGGGTGCATCCGTCCGCCTTCCTTGCCGAACTCGATGAGGACAGCATGCCGCGCGTGCGACACTCATCCAAGATCCGTCGAGGGATCGTGGACGATTGCTCGGGACATGCCACAATGGCTTCCGAAATGTCAGGATTTCCCGGACGCGAGAGGGGTGCCATGGCGGCGCTGGACGAGACGGATCGCGCGATCCTCGCGGAGCTGCGGCGGGATGCGCGGGCGTCCATGACCGCGATCGCCGAGGCGGTGCACATCTCCCGCGCGGGGGCGCATGCCCGCATCAAGCGCCTCACCGACGCCGGAGTGATCACGGGGTACACCGTGCGCACCGATCCCGTGCTGCTAGGGCATCATGCGAGCGCGTACGTGACGCTCGCGATCGAGCAGGCCACGTGGCAGGAGGTGAGCGCGCGGCTCCGGGCGATCCCGGAGATCGAGCACATGGCCCTCGTCGGCGGCGACTTCGACGTGCTGCTGCTCGTGCGCGCCAACGACGCCCGCGACCTGCGCCGCATCGTGCTGGAGGACATCCAGGCGATCCCGTCGATCCGCTCGACACGGACGATCCTGATCTTCGAGGATTTCGACCGGGCGTGACGGTCGTCTCCCGCGACGGGTTCGTTGGGGTGCGGCAGTGGTGTGGAGAGGTGATTGCGCGTCTCTTCGCGTGCAGGAGGAGTCCTTCGCGCGTACTGGAATATCGCTCTGAGCAGGGGTAATCCGGCCTCGCAATGTCGGTGGTCCTCTGTTGAATCGTCGTATGGAAAGCACCCCGGCAGCGGTTCTCGACGGCACGGTCGTCGCTCTCGACGCCGTGTTGCAGTCCGGCACCGTAGGCGCTCTCGATGCCGGGGCGATGATGGACCTGCTGCGGGTCGCGGGCGAGATCCAGCGACGCGTGGAGGCCGTGATCGTCGACGCGGTGGCGAGCGTCGATCCGCGTCCGGCGGGGTCCGGGGAACCGGCGTTCTGCGGACGGTTCGGCTGCCGCTCGATGAACGAGCTGCTGCAGCGTGTGCTCCGCACCGACGGCGCGTCCGCCGCGCGCCTGGTGAAGGCTGCGCGGTTGGTGCGACGCGAGGCCGATCTCTCCTCCGGGGAGTGGCTGCCGGCGCGGTGGCCGGCGCTGCGTGAAGCGCTCCTCGACGGGGCGATCGGCGTGACCGGGCTGCTGGCCGCGACCGGGCCGATCGAGCAGGCTGGCCCTCGCGTGCGCCTCGCCGACCGCTGGGAGGCCGACGCGTATCTCGCGGAGGTCGCTCGTGGCGAGGAGAGCGACGACGACGAGAACAGTTATGACGTCCAGAACACTGATGATGACGAGAACGAGCCCGGTCCGGCGCCGACGCCCGAGGATCTGCGGGTGCGGGCGCAGCTGATCGTGCAGTACCTCGACCCCGACGGCGCGGAGCCCGCGGAAGACATCGCGCTGCGAGCGCGGGGTGTGGTGCTGGGGCGCGCCAAGGACGGTGTGATCCCGGTCCGAGGAGCGCTGCTGCCCGAGGTCGCGGGGCAGCTGCAGCGGATCTGGGACGCGTACCTGAACCCGAAGGTCGACGGTCCGCCGCTTCCCGGCGTGCACTTCGTCCCGTCCGCGGAACTCGATGCCGAGCGGCGGGACACTGCGATGTCCCTGGACGATGACGTGCTCCCGGCCGGCGATCCCGGCGGGATGGTCGACGGGCGCACGCGGGCACAGAAGCAGCACGACGCGCTCGCGGCGGCCCTGGGGATCGCGGCCCGGCACGACGACATGCCACGGCTGGGCGGTGGGGCCCCGACACTCGTGGTCACGGTCGGCGCCGAGGACTATGCCACGGGGCGCGGCTGGGCGCGGGTCGAGGGCGTCGAGACGCCGGTGTCGACGCGGGTGGCCGCACACACGGCGTGCGGAGGGACGGTCCAGCGGGTCGTGCTGGGGGCAGGCGGGAGGATCGTCGGGCTCGGGTCGAGCGACCGGATCTTCACCCCGGCGCAGCGCCGGGCGATCGGCGTGCGGGACGGCGAGTGCCTCATCCCCGGGTGTCACGTCCCCGCCGCCTGGTGCGAGATCCACCACGTCACGGAGCACGCGCACGGGGGCCCGACGCACACCGACAACGGGGTCGCGCTGTGCTGGCATCACCACCGCACCCTGGACACCTCGGGGTGGCAGATCCGCATGCGCGGGGGAGTGCCGCAGGTGCGAGGGCCGGCGTGGTGGGATCCGCGGCGACGATGGCGCATGCCGCGCCCGGTGCTTCGCGGCTTCACGGACCGGACGGCGGCCGATTCGCTCACAGGGGCCCGATTCGCTCACGCGGGACCGGCGCGGGAGCGCATCCTTCGCGCGGGGACATCTCCGGCGCGCTCCGCGACAAGTGCGGCGGGAAGGGCCGACCGAGAATGAGAAGAAGACCGGCGTCCGCGCCGTGACCCGCTCGAAGGAGAGACACCGATGTCCGATTCCGCCGTTCCCGTAGCCGTCGACCACGGACCAGCCGATTCCGCGGCCTCCGCCGCTGCGGCGCTGCTCGACCGCATCCAGGCCCCGCAGGGCGAGGGGCGCGAGATCCCCGACGCCGCGACGCGGGAGGTCATCGGACGCGCGCCCGTGGCCACGGTCTCCGACCTCGACGACGCCATCGCCCGCGCGAAGGCCGCGCAGCCCGCGTGGGAGGCGCTCGGACACGAGAAGCGGAGCGCGCTCCTCCTCGCCGCGGCCGACGCCATCGACGCGAACGCCGAAGGGCTCGCCTACCTCCTGTCGCGGGAGCAGGGGAAGCCGCTGAACGGCCCCAACGCGCGGTTCGAGCTCGGCGCCTGCTCGGCCTGGCTGCGCACCAACGCCACCACCGTCCTGGAGCCGCAGGTCCTCGTCGACGACGAGACGCTGCACGCCGAGCTCGTGTACAAAGCGGCCGGCGTGGTCGGCGCCATCGGGCCGTGGAACTGGCCGCTCATGATCACCATTTGGCAGATCGGGCCGTCGCTGCGCATGGGCAACACGGTCGTCGCGAAGCCCAGCGAGTACACCCCGCTGAGCGTCCTGGCGATGCTCGCCGTGATGAACGACGTGCTGCCCGCCGACGTCCTCATCGGCGTGTCCGGCGACCGCGAGGTGGGTGCGCGCCTCTCCTCGCACCCCGACATCGCCAAGATCATGTTCACCGGCTCCACCGCGACCGGGCGCCGCATCATCGAGAGCTCCGCGGGCAACCTCGCCCGCCTCACGCTCGAACTGGGCGGCAACGACGCGGGCATCGTGCTCCCCGGCACGGACCCGTCCGCGATCGCGGAAGACCTCTTCTGGGGGGCGTTCATCAACACCGGACAGACCTGCGCCGCCATGAAGCGCCTCTACGTGCACGACTCCGTGTACGACGAGGTCGTGGACGCGCTCGCCGCCATCGCCGCGCAGGTGCCGATGGGCAACGGGCTCGACGAGGGCAACGTGCTCGGGCCGCTGCAGAACCGCCCGCAGTTCGACATCGTCAGTCGCCTCGTCGACGATGCGCGGAGCCGCGGCGCCCGGATCGTCACCGGTGGAGAGCCGGCCGCCGACCTCGGCGAGCTGTTCTACCGGCCCACCATCGTCGCCGACATCGACAACGACGCGGCGCTCGTGCAGGAGGAGCAGTTCGGTCCCGCGCTCCCCGTCATCCGGTACAGCGACGTCGACGAGGCCTTCGCGCTCGCGAACGCCCTCGACGTGGGTCTCGGCGCCTCGGTGTGGGCGAGCGACCCGGAGGAGGCCCGCGCCGTCGCAGCGCGCATGCAGTCCGGCACGGTGTGGATCAACTCGCACGGCGGGCTGCACCCGATGGTGCCGTTCGGCGGCGTGAAGAGCTCGGGCTACGGGCTGGAGTTCGGCGTCGAGGGGCTCAAGTCCGTCGCCGTGACCCAGGTCGTCTCCGGACCCGGCCGGAAGGCGTGAGCGTGACCGCGGCGAACAACGGTGCGGTGCGCTCCGCGATCGTCGTCGGGGCCGGTACGTCGGGCGCCATCGTCGCGCGGCGTCTCACCGACGCCGGTGTCGCGGTGACGCTCGTCGAGGCGGGCGGCTACGACACGAACCCGGCCATCCACGACCCCTCGCGGGCGGGCGAGCTGTGGCACTCCGCCGAGGACTGGGACTTCTTCACTGTGCCGCAGCCGCACGCGGCCGGTCGTCGGCTGCATCTTCCTCGCGGCAAGGTCACCGGTGGGTCGCACGCGCTGAACGCCATGATCTGGGTGCGCGGCGCGGCCTCCGACTACGACGCGTGGGAGGCGGCCGGCGCGACCGGATGGGGCTGGGCCGAGGTCGAGCCGATCTACGACGCGATCGAGAACGACCTGCTGCCCGTGACCGATGACTACGCGCTCGCGCCCATCCAGGCCTCGATCATCGACGCCGCCGTGGAGGAGGGGCTGCCGCGCAACCCGAACTACAACGGGGGCACGCTCGACGGGGTCTCCCAGGAGCAGGTCACGATCAAGGACGGACGGCGCGTCAACACCTGGACCGTGTACGCGCAGCCCGTCGCCGACCGGATGACGATCCTCACCGGCCGCGCGGTCCACTCCGTGATCGTGCGCGATGGTCGTGCGGTCGGTATCCGGCTGGGGGAGGGCGACGAGACCGAGGAGGTGTTCGCGGACGAGGTCATCCTCTCGGCGGGCGCACTCGGCACTCCTGTCATCCTGCTCCGCTCGGGCATCGGTCCCGCCGACGAGCTGAGTGCGCTCGGCATTCCCGTCGTGCTCGACGCCCCCGCTGTGGGCAAGAACCTGCACGACCACCTCCTGTCGCCGGTCGTCTTCGCGACCGAGAAGAAGCCCGTCGGCCCGCCGCAGCCGGGGGTCTCCGTCACGCAGAGCCACCTGTTCTGGCGCAGCCGCGACGGCCTCGCGCAGCCGGACACGCAGCCCATCCACTTCTCCGTCCCGATGTGGGGAGAGCTCGAGCCGAAGGGCACCGACGGGTTCACGCTCATGGCGGGCCTGGTGACGCCGTACAGCCGCGGCGAGCTGCTCCTCACCGGTCCCGGCCTCGACGATCTGCCGCACATCGACCTGGCGGCGCTGGAGGATCAACGAGACGCCGACGCCCTCGCGGCCTCGGTGCGCCAGTGCCGCCGGATCGGCACGCAGCCCGCGCTCGCCGAGGAGTGGGGAGCGGTCGAGGTCTACCCCGGGCCGGACGTGGCGGACGACGACGTGGAGGAGTGGGTGCGCCGCACCGCCATCACCTATCACCACCAGGTCGGCACCTGTCGCATGGGCTCCGACCCGGAGTCGGTGGTCGATCCGCAGCTCCGGGTGCGCGGGATCGAGGGGCTCCGGGTGATCGACGCCTCGGTCATGCCGACCGTGCCCACCGGCAACACCAACGCGCCCGCGGCCATGATCGGCGAACGCGGCGCGCGGTTCCTCCTCGCGGACTGAGGGAGGGCGGCGAGGGGAGGCGGGGCGGTCACGGCATCTGTCGTGATCGCCCCGCGCTCCTGGGTGTCAGTGCGTGAGCAGCGTCACCGCCACGAGCACGAGGGCGACGAGACCGAACCCGGTCGCGAACACCGTCAGCGCGAGCGGGAGTGCGCCGCCCGGCAGCGGCCCGCGCGCCCGCGCGGTGAGTACCGCGGTCGTCCGACGCTGCCGACGGCGAGCGGCGATCCAGAGCAGCGCCGCCGTGCCGACGCCCAGCACGCCCGGCACGAGGCCCCACCCCTCGGCGCCGCTCGGCAGCACGAGAGGAAAGACCCGCAGCGACAGCAGCGAGCCGACCGCGATCGCGAGGGCCGTGCGCCGCCAGGCCAGTTCCGTGCGCTCCGGCTGCAGCCCGGGGTCGTATAGATCGGGCGCCGAGGTGTCGGGCACCGGGGTCTCGGGGGCGGTCATCGGCAGGCCTCGCTCAGCGCCACAGCACCCCGGCGAGGACGAGCAGCCCCGTCGTCACGACGACCACCGCGAGCACCACCGCCGACAGCGCGCCGGGCAGCGGTCGTCCCTGCCGGAGGGCGCGTTCGGCCCGCATCCACTCGAACCAGGCGAGCGGCGCCACGGCCGTGCCGGCGATCATCAGCAGCAGCGAGGCGGCCAGCCGGAACCCGGGGTGCAGGTCGAGGCCGAGGACCTCGAGCGCGACGCCACCCGCGATCAGCGCCAGGCCGGTTCGGGTCCACGCCAGGAACGTGCGCTCGTTGGCGAGGGAGAACCGGGGATCGGGCTCGTCCCCGACCCGGTAGACGGAGGCGGGGAAGCGGCGCATGCGCCCATCGTACGGCGCGGCGCGCTCAGCGCTCGTGCACCGCGCGCCCGGCGAACCATGTCGAGACGACCTCGGTGTGCACGATCTCCTCCGCCGGTCCGCCGATCGCATCCCGTTCCAGGATCACGAAGTCGGCCGACTTGCCGGGGGTCAGGGAACCGGTCTCCGCGCCGAGTCCCATCGCCGTCGCGGCGTTGATCGTGAAGACCTCCAGCGCTTCCTCGGCCGAGATCGCCTGCTCCGGCCACAGCGTGCCGGGGGCGCGGCCGAGCGGATCGGCCCGCGTCACGAGCCCCTGCAAGCCCTCGAGCGTGTTCGGCGACTCGCTCACCGGCCAGTCCGAGCCGCCGGCCACGAGGGCCCCGGCGTCGAGGAGCGCGCGGTTGGGCTGCGAGTGCTCGGCACGCTCTCCCAGCACGTCCGCCAGCGCCTGGGGGATGACGCCCGGGTACCAGATGAACGGGGAGATGTCGGCGGAGACGTCCAGCGCCGCGAGTCGGGGGATGTCGCTCTCCGCGAGGAACTGCCCATGCGCGATCTGCACCGGCGTCGTGAATCCGTCCGCGCGCAGGCGCTCGGCGGCGTCCAGCACGAGGCGTGCCGACCCGTCGCCGGTGCAGTGCACCTTGGCCCCGAGACCGCGCGCCGCGACGGCCCGGAGCCAGTCGGTGAGCTCGTCGAGGGTCATGGTCGTCTCGCCGTGGAAGTGCGCGCCGTGCACCGGATCCGCCGGATACGGGTCGAGGAAGGAGGCGGTGCGGGCGGGCGGCACGCCGTCGAGGAAGATCTTCACGAAGTCCGGGCGATGGTGCGGGGTGCGGAATTCCTCGCCCCGGTCGAGCAGGGGCGCGCCGATGGGGTCGAACCCGAAGATCTCGTCGTTGATGAGGAGCGAGGAGACCACCCAGGCGTGCAGCTCGTCGGCGCGGTCGAGTCCGGCGAGCGCGGCGAGGATGTCGACGGAGACCCCCGCGTCTTGGAACGCCGTGATCCCGAACGAGTTCAGCAGCTCGATCCCGCGACGGGAGGCGGCCGCGTGCTGCTCCGCGGTGAGTCCGCCGCTGCGGTCGTACGCCTCCTGCACCGGGATGCCGGCGGCTTCCAGGAGCACGCCGGTGGGGGTGCCGTCGTCGGGGTCGAGCACCGTCACCCCGGAGGTCGGGATGCTGTCCGCCGTGATGCCGGCCAGCTCCAGGGCCCGGGTGCTGGCCCAGCGGTTGTGGCGGGAGTCCTCCATGAGCGCCACCGGCCGTCCGCCCGCTGCCTCGTCGAGACGCAATCGCGTGGCGGTGTTGGCGAGGGTGGGAAGCAGGGTCGTGGCCACGGCGCCGCCGACGATCCACGCGTCCTCCGGCAGCGCCTGCGCCTTCTCCCGCACCCGGTCGAGGATCTCGTCGACCGTGAGGGAGGGGGCGAGCGACAGTTCGAAGAGCTCGGTCCGTCCGGCGAGCGCGTGGTGGTTGTGCACGTCGACGAACCCGGGGTAGACCGCCGCGTCGCCGACCTCGACCAGCCGCGTGCGGCGGCCGCGGAACGCCTCCACGTCGGCGCGGTCGCCGACGGCGAGGATCCGTCCGTCTCGTACGGCGAAGGCCTCGGCACGCGGACGGGCGCGGTCCGACGTGCGGATCACGGAACCGGTGACGATGAGGTCGGCGACGTCGGTCATGTCAGGCGTCTCCGAAGGTCGCGGGCTCGAGCGACGGGGTGTGGTGGGTGGTCGACAGCAGGCGGCCGTGTGCGCCGAACGTGAAGTGCGTGGGCACCTCACCGCTCTCGTCCAGTCCGAACAGCACGCCGTGGGAGCGGATCGCGTTCACGTCGCGGTGGTCGGCGATCGTGACCGAGGCGCACGGGATCACCTTCTCGCGCCACGCGAAGACGTAGATCCCGGGGCGCACCTCCCACACGCTGTTCTCGTCGGTGTCGGCGAGCCCGCGCTCGGGACCGGCCAGGCACTGCCACGAGTACCAGCGCGGGGAGAGGTACACGTGCTCGTAGGCGTGCTCCTCGCTGTAGACCCACTCCACCCGACGGCCGATGAGTGTGGTCGTGGGGGCGGCCTCGGCGCCGGTGACGTCGGCGCCCTCGATGGTGCCGGGGGCGAAGTGGTGCTGCACGCGGGTGCGGCCCTGCTCGGGCGCGGGGAGGATCTCGGAGATCACCGCGAGGGAGCGTCCGTGCCGCAGGTCGAGGACGAGCGAGACGGCCTCGTTCGGGAGGTAGCGGTGGTGGAACTGCACGAAGTAGAGCTCGTCGTCGACCTCGAACGCCTCGTAGTCGTCGGTGTCGGACGCGGCCTCCGTGGGGTCCTCGGCGCCGGGCTGGTACTCCCAGGCGACCGTCGAGTCGTCGAAGCGGTGGACGATGCGCGTGCCGCGGTCGTCGACGACGGCGATCTCCCGACCGCTCAGGGCGGTGCTGTGCGTGGCCTTGTTGGCGTCGAAGCCGGGGGCGAGTCCTTCCAGCGGCAGCCAGGTGGAGGTGTCGGCGGGGTTGAGGGTCGTCATGGGATTTCCTTCCTTCGGAGAACGGGGTCGGCGCGGGCGTCAGCGGTCGCTGAACCGCTCCAGGTCGGTCGCGAGACCGTCGTAGACGGCGGGCTTCGCACGGCGGAGGTAGGCGGCGTAGGCGATGCCGCCGATCAGGGCGAGCACGAGCAGGAGCGGCATCAGACGGATCGCGAGCTCCTCGGAGCCGGCGACGATGTTGAAGTTCACGATCGCCAGGATCGAGATGGCCGCGATGCCGAGGAAGCCGATGCCCGGAGCGATGAACGTGCTCCACCACCGAGGGTCGTTCCGGCGCCGGAAGTACACGACGATCGAGATCGCCGCGAGTCCTTGCAGGATCAGCACGCTGAGGGTGCCGAAGCCGAGCATCGCGGGCACGAGCGTGACGATGGGATCGGCACCGGCGAGGGCGAACAGGATCGCCACGATCGCCGCGAAGCCGGCCTGCACGATGCCCGCGAGCTGCGGGGCGCCGTTCGGGCGGGTGCGGGCGAGGGCCTGCGGGAGGATCTTCGCGCGTCCCAGCGAGTACAGGTAGCGGGTGGCGGAGTTGTGGAACGCGAGCATCGCCGCGAACAGGCTCACCAGGAGCAGCACCATCATCACGGTCGTGAGCGGGCCGCCCAGGTACTGCTGCGAGAGCGAGAAGATGAGGTCGCCCGTGGGCAGGTGCTCCAGCGCGGTGGCCTGCGCCTGTGCGACGCCGGTCGCGCTCACCACGGCCCAGGTCGTGACGCCGAGGATCACGCCGATCGCGATGATCGAGGTGTAGGTCGCCCGCGGGATGGTGCGCAGCGGCTGCTTGGCCTCCTCGCTGAAGAGCGCGGTGGCCTCGAACCCGAGGAAGCCGGTCGCGGCGAGGAGCAGGCCGATGGGCAGCGAGCCGGAGAACACGGCCTCCGGGCTGAACGCCGCCACGTCGTAGCCGGTCTGCACGAGCACGGAGACGTCGAACACGACGAGCATGAGCACCTCGAGCACGAGGCACACGCCGAGGACCTTCGAGCTGAAGTCGACGCCGATCCGGGCGAGAACGAAGCAGATGACGATCGACAGCAGGCCCCAGACGAGCCAGTGCACGTCCAGACCGGTGAGGTCGCGGATGATCGTCTGCATGAAGAAGCCGCTGGTGCCGATCGTGCCGACGACGAAGAAGTTGTAGCCGAGCGTCGCGATGAGGCCCGCGACGAGTCCGCCGGTGCGGCCGAGGCCCTTCACGACGAAGGCGTAGAAGCCTCCGGCGTTCACCAGCTGCTTCGACATCTGGGCGTAGCCGATCGCGAACAGCAGCAGGATGGCCGCGACGAGGAAGAACGACATCGGGGTGCCGCCGCCGTTGCCCAGCGCGATGGCGAGCGAGGCGACGACGACGATCCCGGTCAGCGGCGCGACGGCGGCCAGGACGAGGAAGACGATGCCGGCGACGCCGAGGGCGCCGGGGCGGAGGGAGGTGTGGTGCGGCGTCGTGGGTGCGGAGGTCTGCTCTGCCACGTCGGCTCCTTTGCTCGGGTGACGGCCGTGTGGACACGGCATCGACGACGAGGGGAATCGTCGATAGAGCGAGTCTGCTCGCCGCCCCGTTCCGACGCTTGACCGTGAGCGAAGGACGATGGTGCCACCGCGCACACCCCGGCGTCGAGCGTGCGGGCCCTCCGCCCCGCGGAGCAGGATGACCGGGACGACACCGCTGTCTCGTCGGCGCCGCGCGGCGCCGGGCCGCGGTCGGAGGATGCGATGGACCTGCAGCTCGACGGCACGACGGCCCTCGTCACGGGGGCTGCCTCCGGCATCGGTCGTGCCGTCGCCCGGGCGCTCGCCGCCGAGGGGGTGCGGGTCGCGCTGCTCGACCGGGACGCCGCCGCGCTCCGGGACGCGGCGGGGGAGGCCGGCATCGATCCGGTGCTGCTCGCCGCCGACGTCACGGACGAACAGCAGGTGGCCGCCGCCGTCGACGCCGGTGTCCGCGCGCTGGGCGGTCTCGACGCGGTGGTCTGCTGTGCCGGGATCTCCGGCCCGGTCGGGACGCCGATCGAGGAGACCCCCCTGGAGGCGTGGAACCGCGTCCTCGCCGTGAACGTCACCGGCGCGTTCCTCGTGCTCAAGCACGCGATGCCGGCGCTCCGGGAGTCCGCCGCCGGATCCGTCGTGCTGCTCGCGAGCGACTCGGCTGTCGTGGCCACCCCGGGCATGGCCCCCTACGCCGCCTCGAAGGCCGCGCTCGTCCAGTTCGGGCGGGCGCTGTCGGTCGACCTCGCGGGTACCGGGGTGCGGGTGAACGCGGTGTCACCGTCCATCGTCGACACGCCGATGAGCCGGGGCGACCTCGGCGCCGCGGCGTTCGACGAGCCCGCCTTCCCCGTGCAGAGCGCCGACGAGGTCGCCGCGCACGTCGCCTACCTCCTCTCCCCGCGGAGCCGGGCGGTCAACGGCACCACCCTCCTCAGCGACTTCGGGTACACCGCCCGGTCGGGATTCCCCGCCTGACGCGCCCGCGTCCGGCCCCACCGCGCACGCGCGCAGAACACACAGGAGCACACATGGCAACCGTGGTCGGATCGAGCGTCTCCGGACGCGTCGTCGTCATCACCGGAGGCGGCACGGGCATCGGCGCGGCGGTCGCGGAACGTTTCGCGGCCGAAGGGGCGCACGTCGTCGTGGTGGGTCGCCGGCCGGAGCCGTTGCACGAGGTCGAGCGGGCCGTCGGGGCGCTGCCGATCGTCGCGGATGCGGCGGACACCGCGTCGGCGCAGGCCGCGATCGCCGAGATCCTCGCGCGGTTCGGCCGCATCGACGTCCTCGTCGCGAACGCCGGAGGACACGGGTTCTCCCCGGTCGCCGAGACCGACGACGCGAGCTGGGACGCCGCGATCCGTGCCAACCTCACGACCGCGTTCGTGATGGCGCGGGAAGCGCTGCCGGCGCTGATCGAGGCCAAGGGGCAGGTGGTGATCGTCTCCTCGCTGGCCGGGCTCTTCGCGGGGCCGTCGGTGGCCGGATACACGGTCGGCAAGCACGCCCTCATCGGCCTCACCCGGACGCTCGCGCGCGACTACGGGCGCCACGGCGTGCGCGTCAACGCGATCTGCCCCGGGTGGGTGCAGACGCCGATGGCCGACGAGGAGATGGACGAGTTCGCGGCGCACGCCGGTCTCGGCTCCCGGGAGGAGGGCTACGCGACGGTCACCGCCGACGTGCCGCTGCGCCGCCCGGCGCGGCCCGCTGAGATCGCCTCCGTCGTGCGGTTCCTCGGGTCGGGGGAGTCGTCCTACATCACCGGCGCCGTGATCGTGGCGGACGGCGGGTCGCACGTGGTCGACGTGCCGACCATCGCCTTCGACCACGCCGGGATGTAGCGCCGGGTCAGGGGCGGTGGCCGTCGCCCCGAGATCAGTTGATCCGGAGCTCGAAGCCGTCGTCGGTCGGGACCACGGCGACGTGCGTGAGGTCGTCGACGTGTGCGGTCGGGGCGTGGGCTCCCGCGTGCGGACCGATGCCGATCACGCGCATGCCCGCGGCGTGGGCGGCCTGGATGCCGGCGCCGGAGTCCTCGAACACGACGCAGTCCGCGGGGTCGATGCCGAGCGTGCGGGCGGCGAGGAGGAAGCCCTCCGGATCGGGCTTCGAGGCGGAGACGTTCTCCGCCGTGACGGCGAGCTCGGGGACCGTGAGCCCGGCCTGGCCCATCCGCGCGGTCATGAGCGCGACGTTGGCCGAGGTGACCACCGCGTGCGGGAACGGCTCCAGCGCGGCGAGCAGGTCCTCGGCGCCCGGGATGCCGATCACACCGTCCACGTCGGAGGCCTCGGTCGCGAGCATGACCTCGTTCTCACGGAGGTTGATGGCGTGGTCGCGCTCGGGGAGCAGGATCGCCATGCTCTGGTGACCCTGGCGCCCGTGGACGGTGCGCAGGACGGTCTCGGGGTCGATCCCGTGCGGCTCCGCCCAGGCGAGCCAGAGGCGCTCCACGACGGCGGTCGAGTCGACGAGGGTCCCGTCCATGTCGAGGAGGGCGGCGCGGGCGTGGAGGATCTCGGTCACTCCCTCAGGCTAACCCTCACGCCGCCGACCCACCCCCTTTCGCGCGCCCCGGCCCCTTGCGAACGCGCGCAAGGGGCCGGGATGAACGCAACGGGGTGGGTCGACGGGGAATCAGCCCCCGAGGTAGGCGCGGTGGAGGAGGGCGGGGTCGTCTTGGAGGGCCTGCGGCGCGCCCTGGAAGGACACACGGCCGCCGGCGACGACGACCGCCTCCTGCGCGAGACCGAGGGCGAGCTGCGTGAACTGCTCCACCAGCAGCACCGCCACCCCGGACTCCGCGATCGACGACACGATCGGCATCAGGCGCAGGAACACCACCGGCGCGAGGCCCAGGGACATCTCGTCGATGAGCAGCACCCGGGGCTTCGCTGCGAACGCCCGTGCCAGCACCACCATCTGCTGCTCCCCACCCGACAGCAGTGCCGTGGGGGAGTCGATGCGCTTCTCCAGCTCCGGGAACTGCGCCAGCACGGCCTCGATCTCCCCGGCGGTGCGCGCCGTGAGGGAGAGGTTCTCGCGCACGGTCAGCGACGGGAACACGGCCCGCCCCTGCTCGATGTGCACGATGCCGCGCCGGGCCCGCGCCACGCGGGAGAGCCGGTCGATCGGATCCCCGTCCAGCAGGATCGACCCGGACGAGTGCGGCGTCACGCCGGACACCGCCTCGATCAGGCTCGTCTTGCCCGCCCCGTTGGGGCCGACCAGGGCCAGGACCTCGCCGCCGGCGACCCGCAGCGAGACGTCCGAGATGACCGGCCCGGCGCCGCGGCTCACCGTGACGCCGTCGAGCACCAGTGCGCTCATTTCAGCAGCTCCGTCTCTCCCATGTACGCCTTGACGACGTCGGGGTTCGCGAGGACCTCCGCCTGCGGGCCGCTCGCCAGGACGCGGCCGAAGTCGAGGACCGTGAGGGTCGGGCACACCGAGCGGACGAGGTCCAGGTCGTGCTCGATGATGATGAGGGCCACGCCGTAGCGCCCGGGGAGCTCGCGCAGGCGAGCCGCGAGTGCCAGATGCTCCTCGTGCGAGAGGCCGGCGGCGGGCTCGTCGAGGATGAGCAGTCGCGGGCGGGCGGCGACGTTCGCCGCGACCTCCACGAGCCGCCGGGTGCCGACGTCGACGCTCGAGAGGCGCGCCCGGGCGGGCGGGCACCCGAAGAACGCGAGGACCTCGTCGATGTCCGCCGCGGCGAGCCGCCGTCTGGCCACGAAGCGCACGTAGCCGCCCACGGTCAGCGCCGGAGGGACGCGGTCCTGCTGGAAGGTCCGTCGCAGTCCGAGTCGCGCACGCCGGGTGGGGGAGAGCCCGGCGAGGTCGCGGTCGCCGAGGAGCACGCGGCCCTCGTGCTGGGGGAGGAAGCCGCTGATGGCGTCGACGAAGGTCGACTTCCCGGCGCCGTTCGGACCGATGAGTCCCATGATCGAGGCGGCGGGCACCGTGAACGAGACGTCGTCGAGGGCCTTGAGCGCCCCGAACTGCACGGTCAGACCGTCGACCGTGAGCACCGGGGCGCCGTCGAGGGCGGCCTCGTCGACGGTGGCCGTCGTGGTCGTGGTGATCGCCGCCGCATCGGTTCCCGCGTCCGGCGGGAGCGCCGTGAGCTTCGCGCTGGCCGTGCGCCGGTCGGCCCGTCGGTACAGGAGGTTGCGGATGCCCTGGCCGAGGTTCGTGCCGCTCGTGAGCGCCTGCACTCCCAGCACGCCGAACACGACGAAGCCCCAGTCCTGCGGCACGCCCCACCGCTTGAGCAGCTCCGGCACGAGCACCCAGAGCAGTCCGCCGAAGATGGCCATGTCGATGAGGTGCGCGCCGGACATGATCGCCAGCACGTACAGGGCGAGGGACTGCAGCGGCGTGAAGCTCGAGGCGAAGGGGAGCTGCACCTGTCCGGCGAGCAGCCCGCCGGAGATGCCGCCGAGGGCCGCCGACACCGCGAACGCCGTGAGCTTCGCGGTGCGCACGCTCTGCCCGGCCGCGGCCGTGCCCCGCTCGGAGAACGCGACGGCCTTCCAGCTCGCGCCCCACCGGCCGCGCTGCAGGAAGAACACCGCCAGGCCGCAGACGGCGAGCACGACGATGGAGAGGAAGAAGAACTCCCGGTCGCTCCCGAACAGTGCCGGGCGCTCGATCGCGATGCCGTCCGCGGAGCCGGGGAACTGGATCTGCACGAGCGTGACGTCGGCCGCCGCGGCGAAGCCGAGCGTCACCACCGCGAGGTTCACCCCGCGCAGCCGCAGGGCGGGGAGCCCGACGAGAATGCCCACGAGACCGGCCGCGACGCCACCGAGCACGAGCCAGACGAGGAAGCCGCCCGGCGCCTGCATCACGTTCAGCAGCGAGACGATCCACGCGCCGACCGCGGCGAACGTGAGCTGGCAGAGGGCGATCATGCCGGCCGAGCCGGTGACGATGCCGAGTCCGAGGATCGCGATCGCGGCCGTGACGGCGCTGATCGCGAGGAAGACGAAGTAGCCGGGAAGGGCGGCGCTGAGGAGCGCACCCACGCCGATGCCGACCAGGGCGACGGCGAACGGCCAGGTGATCCGGAACCAGGGGCGGTCAGCGAGCGGCATCCCACACCTCCTTGCGTTGCGTCCACAGCAGCAGGACGACGATGAACAGGAACGGCAGGAAGTTGCGCACGAGCGCCACTTCGTCGATCTGCGCGACGAGTCCGCCGAGGACGCCGAGGAGCAGGCCGCCGACGACGGCGAGGTCGAGCCGGCGGAAGCCGCCGAGGAGCGCGGCCGCCGCGGCGGGGACGATGAGCATGGACAGGCTCGTGGCATCGTTCGACTGCGAGGGTGCGACGATGATGATCGCGATGGCGCTGATGATCCCGGTGACGAACCAGACGGCGATCGACAGCGGCCGGGAGCGGATGCCGAGCAGCTCCGCTGTGGTCGGCCGCTCCGACAGCGCGCGCAGCTGGGTGCCGACCCGGGTACGGCGCAGCACGATGCGGACGGCGACGGCGGTGACGACGGCCATCGCCACCGTCGCGACGGTGACCTGGCTGATCACCACGCCGCCGAAGGAGAACGCGGGGCCGGCGATGATCGGGGTGAACGGCTGCGGCTTGTTGCCGAACAGGATGAACGACAGCGAGATGAGCAGCAGGAGCGGGCCGACCGTCATGGCCGAGCGGGTCGTCGTCGAGGCCTCCGACAGCCAGGTCGCGGCGATGAACCCGATCGCCGCGGCGAGTAGGCCCGCGACGAGGACCCCGAGGATCGAGCCCAGCCAGATGGGCAGCCCGATCTCACGGACGAACCACACGGCGGTGAAGGCCCCGAACATGCCGGTCGCGGCCTGGGCGAAGTTCACCACGCGCACGAGGCGCGACATGAGGGTGAGGCAGACGCCGAGGACGGCGTAGAGGCCGCCGGCGGCGAGACCGGCGATGGCGCCTTGGAGCATCAGGCGTCCTTTCTGGTGAGGGGGAGGGCCCTTCGACAGGCTCAGGGACCGAGGGTGGGTCGCTGAGCCTGTCGAAGCGCAGGGACCCGGGGTGGGTCGCTGAGCCTGTCGAAGCGCGGGACTATTCGCCGATCCGGAGCCAGTCGTCGGCGACCTTCTCCCAGGCGTTCGTGCCCGACTTCAGGATGATCGGCCAGCCCGCGGTGTTCTGCGTGCCGAAGGCGTAGGGCGTGCCCACCATCGGGTTCTCGATCGGGTCCATGCCCTTCAGTGCCTCGGAGACGCTCTCCCGGGTGATGTCGCCGTCGATGCTCTTCAGCACCTCGATGAAGTACGTCGCCGCGAGGTAGCCGCCCTGGCTGAACGAGGTGAGGGGGATGTCGTTCTCCTCCATCAGCGCCCGCCAGTCCGCGTTGATGTCGCTGTCGTCCGTGAACGGGTAGAACTCGGCGGGGACGTAGATGCCGGCGCCCGCGTCGTCGATCGCGTCGGCGAAGTTCTCGCTGTAGACGCTCGTGAGGTAGAGCCAGGTCACGTCGTCCCAGCCCTGCGCGTTCGCGGCCTTGACCTGTCCGATCGCGTCGGGCTCGACGGGGTTGATCGCGAGGGCCTTGCAGCCCTGGTCGCGCGCCTTGACGATGTAGGGCGTGTAGTCGGAGGCGCCGTACGGCACGGTGTCGTCGACGTACTTCGGCTCCTTGCCCGTGATCTCGGTCCACTTGTCGATCGCGGCCTGGTAGGTCGGACGGGTCGAGCCGGCGATCTCCAGCAGGATGCAGATGTCGTCGAGTCCGAGCACCTCGGAGCCGTACTGCAGCGTGAGGGTCATGTCGTTGAACGGGCCGACGTTCGCCGGCGAGATGTTCTCGCTGTCGAAGCAGCCCGTGTCGACGCCGATGCCGGGCACCGAGAGGATGCCCTCCTGCTCGTAGTACTTCGCGTTGATCTCGCACTCGATGAGGCTCGCGGAGCCCACGAGTGCGACGGCTTCGTCGCTGCCAACGATCTCCCGCGCCGAGGCGGTGGCCGTGGCGGGGTCGCCCTTGTCGTCGAGCATCTTGTACTCGATCTTCCGGCCGTCCAGGCCGCCATCCTCGTTGAACGCGTCGAAGACGGCGGCGGCCGCCTGCGACGCTTCCGGGAACGTCGCCGGGCCGCTGATCGTGTTCACGGAGCCGACGACGATGGGGGCGCCGTCGCCCCCGGCTCCGTCGCCACCGGCGCAGCCGGCGAGAGCGAGGGCGGCCACGGCGATGACCGCCGCGGTGCCGGATGCTCGTCTGTTCATGTGCTTCTGCCTCTCCTGTTCGGGTCGTGCTGTCAGCTCGAAGGCTGGGTGTCGGTGCTCGTCGACGGCGCGCGCAGGGCGCGGTTCACGAGCTCCGTGTCGGTGAACTGCTCGAAGGCGACGATCTCGCCGCCCGCCACGCGCCAGACGTGGGCCACCCGGGCGGCGAAGAACCGCCCGGTGCGCTTGTAGGTGCCGGAGTAGGTGCCGATGCCGACCACGACGTCGCCGCCGTCGACGACCTCGTCGATCGCGACGGTGTAGTCGTCCCACTCCTCCTGGATGCGGCCGAAGACGTTCTCGGCGACAGCGTCCGGGCCGATGTAGGTCCCGGCGTAAGGGAACCCGGCGGCCTCCGTCCACTCGATGTCGGCGGCGAAGGGGGCGAGCATGCCGTCCAGGTCGCCCCGGTCGTTCGCGGCGTAGTGCTCGCGGATCAGGTCTGCGTTGCTCATGTGCTCTCTTTCGTTCCGGGGCCCTGAGCCTGTCGAGGGTGGGTCCCTGAGCCTGTCGAGGGTGGGTCCCTGAGCCTGTCGAAGGTGGGTCCCTGAGCCTGTCGAAGGTGGGTCCCTGAGCCTGTCGAAGGGTCAGACGGGCTGCGCGTCGGGGTAGGCGACGGCGCCCAGGGGGTAGATGTGTCCGCCGGCGCGGGAGTGCTCGGACTCGCCGTCGCCGTTGAGTCCGAGGAAGATCCCCGTCGTCATGAGCTGGTAGCCGAGGTCGTGGAGCCAGACGCTCGCCACCGCGATGCGGAACTCGCGGAAGCAGAACAGATAGAGGCCGTCCGCGAACTTCCACACCGTGGAGAGGTCCATGTCGCCGTGACCGCGCTGGACGCCCTCGAGGCACTGCCACGCGTAGCGCTGGCTGGACACGTAGACGTGCTCGTACAGGTGGTGGGGGCTGTAGCGGTAGATGTTCCGCTTGCCGATGAGGTCGCGGCTCGGACCGGGGACCTCTCCGGTGGCGGGGCCGGCGTCGGTGGTCGCGGCCCAGAAGTCCTGTCCGACCTGCGGGGTGCCCTCGACGGCCTCCGCCGCGATGCGGGAGCGGATGACGGTGGCGCGGTGGGTCGTGGTGGAGAACACGACGGTGAGGGCTTCACGCTCGCGGGTCTCGAAGGGGATGTTCACGAAGACGACGTCGTCGCGCACGCGGACCGCGTCATACGGGTCGCGTCCCGAGGAGCTCAGTCCCTCCCAGGTCACGGAGTCCTCGTCGAAGCGGAGCGCGAGCGTGGTGTCGTCGTCGAGGGTGAGCATGAGCGCGGTTCCGGCGAGCGTCGTGTTCGGCAGGCGGAACGTGTCGATGCCCGCGGCGAACTCGTCGTACGTGCGCCATTCGTCCAGAGCGGGGTCGGTGGAGATGTCGGTCATGAGGGTCCTGACGTCGCACACGGCGGGGCCTCGTCGCCCCGGGCACCGCGTCGTCGCGATGCGCTTGCCTCATGCTCCGGCCGGCCCGGGGGAGCCCTCAAGCGCGCGGAGTCCATCCCGCGCCGAGAGTCAACCGGCGTGCCCTCCCGGGCAAGCCCGCCCCCGCGGATGCCCCGTACCGGTCCCGTCCCCGCGGCAGCCCCGCCTTCCGGTCACGTCCGCGGATCCGCCCCCGGCCCTCCGTGCGGGATCAGAAGCGCCCCTGCCGGACGCGTTTGGGGTGCGTTCCTGATCCCGCACGTGCGTCCCGCCTGCGGCCGCCCCGGCGCGGGACGGAAAACGCCCCTCCCGGACGCGTGTGCGGCCCGTTCCTGATCCCGCACGCGGGGGTCAGCCGTGTCCTCTGGCGCGCGGGAGTCGCGCCCTTCCGCGCACGGCGTGCCTTTCATCGGAGCGGGATCGAAAACGTCCCTGCCGGACGCGGGTGGAGTGCGTTCCTGATCCCGCACCGGCGTCCCGCGTGCGGCCGCCCCGGTGCGGGACGGGAAACGCCCCTGCCGGACGCGTATGAGGCCCGTTCCTGATCCCGCACCCGAACGCGGTGTACCTCTGGTGCACGGGAGTCGTGTTCTTCCGTGCAGGGCGTGCCGCTCGTCGGTGCGGGGTCGAAACTGCACCTGCCAAGGGCGTCTGGGGTGCGTTCTTGATCCCGCGCGCGGGGCGGGGGACGGTGCGGGATAAGGAACGTGCGCGGGGCGGGCGCTGGCGGGGCGGTTTTGATCCCGCGCGCGACGGGGACGACGGGCAGAACGGGGAATCAGTGGGTGGCGCGGTACTCGCTGGGGGAGACGCCGAAGGCGGTCTTGAACGCACGGCTGAAATGCGCGGCGTCGACGAAGCCCCAGCGGGCGGCGATCGCGGCGACGGGGCGGTCGGCGAGCATCGGGTCGAGGAGGTCGCGACGGCACTGCTCCAGGCGGCGGGTGCGGATCCACGTCGACACGGTCACCCCCTGTTCCTGGAACAGTCCGTGCAGGTGGCGGGTGGAGATGAAGTGCGCCGCGGCGATGGAGGCCGGACCGAGGTCCGTGGAGGCGAGGTTGCGGTCGATATGCGCACGGATCCGCTGCATGAGGGCGTGGTGCGGGTCGGCGGAGGCCTGGTCGAGACCGAGCTCCCGCGTGAACACGGTGGTCACGAGGTCGAGGGCGCTGTGCGCGAGCCGGGCTCCCGTCGTGCCGGCGAGCTCGTCGAGGTTGCCGGCGAGCTGCGTCAGGTACGGCACGACCATGCCGCCCAGCCCCTCCTGCCCGGAGATGCGGACGGCCGTGAGCTGCCCGATCATGTCCGCGGGCAGGCTGATGAGGTGCTTCGGGAACATGACCACCATGGTGCGGAAGTCCTGATCGAAGACGAGGGAGTACGGCCGATCGGTGTCGTAGACGGCGAGGTCGCCCGGCTGCAGCACGGCCTCGCGGTCGTCCTGGATGAGCAGCCCGGTCCCGGCGAGCATCAGGCTCACCTTGAAGTACGAGCGGTCGCCGCGGGCGATGAGCTCGGTCGTGCGTTCGACGACGTGCGAGGTCGCGCGGATGTCGTTGACGTGGACCTCGTCGACGGCAGCGCCCCGGATCACGCCGCGGAACTGGTCGGCGCCCGCGGAGGACACCTGCAGGGGCACGAAGGACTCGGAGACGGCGGCGCGGAACTCGCTGATGTTGCGCGCGACCAGGGTCGACACCGATTCGGCGGGGGTGGTGAGGGCACCGTTCATGACTGATCACCTCGGGCTGGTGGGAACGACGACGTTGTATACGATCCGTTCCGCGATGCTACCACCGGCGACGGCCGCGCGGGGTGCCGTCTAGGATGTGGTCCGTGAACGGCGGGGTGATGTCGACGGTGGGGCAGCGGATCCGGCACGTGCTCCGTCAGGTGCGTGGACCCGCCACCTCAGACGCGGTGTTCGAAGCGACGGCGCTGATCGTCGGCGCGGCGTTCCTCCTGGTGGGATTCCTCGTGGCCCTGCCGGTGTTCTGGGGGCACCAGCTCTCGATCAGCGGCACCGGCTCGATCGGCATGTTCGCGGCGTACGGCGGTGCGATCGCGGCCGCGCTCGCCTTCGCCCTGGGGCGCCTCGCCGTGCGGGCTCCGGAGGTCGACCCCTCGGTCGCGAGGGACGGATTCGCCGTCCCCGGCGACCGGCTCCGCTGGTATGACCTCGCCGCCATCGCCTTCGCGCACGCCGCCATCGCCTACCTCGGCTGGCTCGGCATCGCGCAGCTGCTGGAGCAGAGCTTCGTCGACGCCCCGGTCTTCCCGTTCCCCGGGGCGATCCTCGTCGCGGTGGCCTTCGCGCTCACGGGCTACGTCGCCTTCCTCAGCGCCGTCGCTCTGACGCCGACCGTGCTGTCGCTGGTCCTGGCGGTGTTCCTCGTCGTCGGGGCGTTCGCGGCGATGCTGGCGTCGAGCGACGTGCACTGGTGGCGCGACAACCTGTCGGCGCTGGGCATGAGCAGCAACAGCGCCTCGGTGGCCTTCAACGTGACCCTCATCATCGCGGGGATCATGGTGACGACCATCTCCCGCTATGCGACCGCGGGGCTGCCCGTCGACGACCCGGTCGACCGCCGCGGCCGGACGATCGTGCGCGGGGGCCTCATCCTCATGGGGATCTTCCTCGCGTGCGTGGGCATCTTCCCGGTCGACGAGTTCTTCGGCCTGCACAACACGGTCGCGACGGGCATGGCGGTGGTGTTCGCGGTGATCGTCGTCGGCCTGCCGTGGTTCGTGCGCAGCATCCCGCGGGTGTTCGTGGGGCTCGGCTGGGCGTACGTGCTGGTCATCGTGCTGCTGGGGGCGTTCTTCGCGGTCGGCTACTACAACCTCACGGCGGTCGAGCTCATCGCGGCCGTGCTGATCTTCAGCTGGATCATCGTGTTCCTGCGCACCGCCGGCACGATGGGACCCTCCGCGACGCGCGCGGATGCCCGTGCCACCCCGGAGTCGGCGCTCGACTGACGGGGCGAGGCGTCGTCAGTCGCGGAGGAGGCGCGTCGCCTGACGCGTGCGCTGCAGGGCGTCGACGGTCTCGGCATACCGGCGCTTGGCGACGCCGATGAACAGGCAGTCCACGAGGGCGAGCTGTGCGATCCGGCTCACCATCGCCCCGGCGCGGAAGGTCGACTCGCGCACCTCGGTGAACAGGGCGTGGTCGGCGACCTGGGCGAGCGGGGAGTCCTTCACGGAGGTGACGGCCACCGTCGTCGCGCCGTTGGCGACGGCGGCTTCGAGGAACCGCACCGTCTCGATGGTCGACCCCGCATGCGAGAACCCGATAGCGACCGTCGTCCCGACGGGCAGCACGGCGGCGGCGATCGCCTCGTGGGGGTCGGAGAGCACGTGGGCGTTGCGGCCGACGCGGAGCAGCTTGTGCGCGAGGTCCTCCGCGACGAACTGGCTGGCGCCGATGCCGTAGAGGAGGATCCGGTCGGCGCCGTCGATGGCCGCGACCGCCGCCGCCAGCACGGCGAAGTCGAGCTGGCCGACGGTCTCCTCGATCGCGAGGAGTTCCAGGGCGGCGAGCTTGGAGACGGCCTCCTCCAGGGAGTCCTCGTCGGAGATCTCGGAGCCGTAGGCGCCGCGCGCGGAGAACTGGGCGGCCTCCTTGCCGAGCTCGGTGGCCAGGGCCATGCGCAGCGGGGCGTATCCGGTGAAGCCGATCGCACGGCAGAACCGGACGACGGACGCGACCGAGGTGCGGCACTCCGTCGCGAGCTCGCTGATCGTCTTGTCGATCACGAGGCTCGGGTTCTCCCGCACGGCGGCCGCGACGCGGGCCAGCGACGGGGGCAGGGTCGCGGCGGCGGCTTCGATCGTCGACTGGATGCTCACGGTATCCTCCGGAACGGCGGAACGGGATGGTAAATTCTTTTCAGCGAGTCTACGTGTTGTGTAGTCGCTTTTCTTTCTTTCCGCCGGATCCGAGGAGTGCCGATGAGCGAGACGATCGCCACCGTCGATCTCGGCAAGTCCCGCTGCCGCCTCGTCGTGCACGGCGCGATGGCCCGGGAGCGCTCCGGGCTCGGAGCCCCGGGCCTCGCCGCGGCGGGCGGAGTGGAGGCGGCGCTCACCGCGATTCTCCCGCTGCTCGACGATGTCGAGCGCATCGACACGCTCGGCGTGGGGGCGGCCGGCGCCTGGTTCGCCCCGGAGGCGGCCGCGGAACTCGCCGCCGCGCTCGCCGCACGGACCGGCGCACGCGTGGCGGTGGCGTCGGACGTGGTCACCGCCCATGCGGGCGCTCTCGACGGCGCGGCCGGCGTGCTGCTCATCGCCGGCACCGGAGCCGTGGCGCTGGGCGTCGACCCCTCCGGTGCGCGTCTGGTCGACGGCTGGGGCCCCGAGCTGGGCGACTTCGGCAGCGGATCCTGGCTCGGCCGGGAGGCGTTGCGTGCCGTGCTCCGTGCCCACGACGGGCTGGCCGCCCCCACCGCTCTCACCGCGGCGCTCGCCGCCCCCGTCGGCCCGCCCTCGGCCGTGCAGGCCTGGCTCGCCGCCGACGGAGCCCTCGCCCGCCGCCTCGCGACCCTCGCGCCCCTCGTGCTCGCCGCGGCCGCAGACGACGACCCCGTCGCCGGCGGGATCGTGGACGAGGCCGTCCGGCTCCTCGCGGCGACGACCGCTGCGGCCGCCGGCGCGACAGCGGACGTCGTGCTGCACGGCGGCCTCACCGACCACGACGGATTCCGCGCCGCGCTGACCCGCGCCCTGGAGACGAGCGGCCACCGCGTCGTCCCCGCGCGCGGCGGCGCCATGGACGGGGCCCTGCTGCTGACCCGTCGCCTCGACCTCCCCCATGAAAGGTTCGTGCACCGTGCCGAATGACCCCCGTCTGACCACCCTCCTCGCCGAGCTCGCGGGCCTCGACACCGAGGCCTCCACCACCGAGCGCGGCGACCTCGACCTGCTGAGCACGACCGAGCTCGTCGAGCGCATGAACGCCGAGGACCGGCGCGTGCCCGAGGCCGTGGCCGGTCGCACGGCGGAGATCGCGGCGGCGGTGGACGGCATCACGGAGCGGTTCCGACGCGGCGGTCGCCTCATCTACATCGGTGCGGGCACGGCCGGACGCATCGGCGTGCTGGACGCGAGCGAGTGCCCGCCCACCTTCGGCACCGACCCGTCGATGGTCGTGGGGCTCATCGCGGGCGGGGAGACGGCCATCCGCTCGGCGGTGGAGAACGCGGAGGACGACGACGAGGCCGCGGCCCTCGCTCTGCGCGACCTCGACCTCACCGATCTGGACACGGTGGTGGGGATCTCGGCATCCGGCCGCACCCCGTACGTCATCGGCGGGCTGCGGTACGCCAGGGGCCTCGGCGCGCTCACGGTGGCGATCGCCTCGAACGCCGGGTCGGCGATCGGCGCGGAGGCCGAGATCGCGATCGAGGTCGTCACGGGGCCGGAGTTCATCTCGGGCTCCACGCGGCTGAAGTCCGGCACGGCGCAGAAGCTCGTCGTGAACATGCTGACGACGCTCTCGATGATCAAGCTCGGCAAGACGTACCGCGGGGTCATGGTCGACCTGCTGGCGACGAACGAGAAGCTGCACGCCCGCTCGATCCGCACGGTGTCGCAGCTTGCGGGCGTGGACGTCGACGCCGCGTCCGCCGCGCTGGAGGCCGCGGACGGCTCCGTCAAGCTCGCGCTGCTCCTGCTCGCGACCGGAGCGTCCGCCGAGACCGCGGCGGCCGCACTGGCGGACGCCGACGGCATCCTCCGCGACGCGATCGCCGCCCTCCCCTGAGTCGGTCGTCGCCCTCCCCGTGGTGCGGGATGCGAAGCGCTCCTGCCCGGAACGATCGGGGCACGTTTTCGCACCCGCGACGGGCTGCCCACTAGCGTGAGGGCATGCCCCTCGCTCTCGTCACCGGCGCCGCGCGCGCGAACAGCATCGCCGCCGGCATCGTCCCGCGGCTCCGTGCCGACGGCTGGACCGTCGTCACGAGCGACCTCGACGACGCCGATCACCCGGCCGACCTCTCCACCGCGGACGGACCGGAGCGTCTGATCGCCGAGGTCGCGGAGGCGCACGGCCCGATCTCCGCGCTCGTCCTCAGCCACGCGCATGACGTCGAGTCCGGCGTGCTCGACACCACGGCGGAGAGCTTCGACCGGCACGTCACCGTGAACGCGCGGGCGAGCCTGCTCCTCATCGCGGCCTTCGCCCGCCAGGCCGAGGACGGCGGCGCGATCGTGGCTCTCACGAGCGATCACGTCACCGGGAACCTGCCGTACGGGGCGTCCAAGGGCGCGCTCGACCGGCTCGTGATCTCCGCCGCGCGCGAGCTCGGTCCGCGCGGCATCTCCGCCAACGTCCTGAACCCCGGCCCCATCGACACCGGCTGGATGGACGACGGGACGCGCACCAACCTCGCCGGGATGACGCCGCTCGGACGCCTCGGCACGCCGGGCGACATCGCCGCCGTCGTCTCGTTCCTCGTCTCGGACGAGGGGCGCTGGATCTCCGGGCAGCTCCTCCAGGCCGACGGGGCCTTCTCCGCCCGCTACTGATCACGGGGCGGAGCGGCCCCGGTGCTCTCAGTGGCCGCAGGCGCAGGAGTCGCCGCCGCAGCAGGAGGCCGTCGCCGTCGCCCCGCCGTGCGCCTGGGAGGACTCCGGCACGTCCATGGCCGGGTTCTGGTCGAGGAAGCCGTAGGGCTTGAACCAGAATCCCGCGTAGTCCACGGGCATGATCGGCCAGTCCTCCGGGCGGGGGAAGTGCGTGAGCCCGAAGGTGTGCCAGAGCACCATGTCCTCGCCGTCGATCCGGCGATCATCGGCCGTGTACTCCGGGAGGCCGGCGCCGCCCTGGTGCGCGTTGGGATAGCGCCCGGCCGGCCAGATCTGGCCGTGCTCGTATCGCGTCGCCCAGAGGTGCTTCGTGGCGAAGGCCGCGCGGGCAGCGACGGACGACGCGGGGTCGGCCATCAGCAGGGCGGTCGGCTCCGGCACGAGGTGGTAGGCGGTCGGGCGGCCGACGTGGTTCGTCCGCGAGGCGCTCTGCACCTCCCACACCCGGGCGACCGAGGAGTCGGCCTCGCGCTGGGCGGCGTGCTCGGTCTCCAGCACCGTCTCCGACCAGGTGAACGCGTTGCCGAACGGGTTTTCCGGCCCCATCGGCACCCGCTGCGCGTCCACCTCCACGAGGCGATTGTCCTGGCCGTCGATCGCCACGTCGAGGCGCGCGCAGAACAGGTGCTGGTGGACCGGGGCGAAGACGCCGGGGGCGAGTTCGGTCGCGTGCTTCTGGCGGACGCCCGGCTCTCCGGCACCGGCGAACACGATGCCCGTGGCCTTGGCGACGACCTCGATCGAGCCGTCCAGGCCGAAGTTCCAGTAGAAGCCGTAGTCGTAGTTGCCGATGGTGGAGAAGTACGAGACGACGAAGCGCCGCGAGCGCCGCACGTCGGAGCGCCCGGAGAGGTCGGTGTGCTTCCAGAGGATGCCGAAGTCCTCCTCGTGCATGCAGATCACATTCGGGATGCGCACCGGGTGCCCGTGGTCGTCGGCGACGTAGCCGTCGAGATACCGGATCACGCCGAGGCAGTCGCAGCCGAGCTCCAGGTGGTTGGCGTTCTTGCCGAGGAGGTACTCGCCCGCGTCGAAGTAGCTGATCCAGAAGCGGCCGGGGGCGGTGTCGCCGTAGGGCACGACCATCTCCGGCACGCTCGCCCGGTGCAGGACGGAGCGCCCCTGGAACGACACGTCGTGCAGCACGAGGCCCTCGCGGGCGTTGAAACCCACGCGCATCGACCAGCCCTCCCACTCGACGAGCGAGCCGGACACGCCGAAGCTCGGCCCCTCCGGCTGGGTGATCTCGATGGGCTTCAGCGTCGTCCGTGCCGCGCCCTGCACCTCCGGGTAGTAGTTGCCGTGTCCGGCCGGGACCGGCACGTCGCCCTCGTCCTCGACGCGGATCACGCTGTCCGAGGTGAGGTCGATGTGCACGATCAGACCCTCGACGGGGTGCGCCCACGGGGAATCCTGCTCGTCGTATCGGAGGAAGGTGAGGGACCGGATCACGCGGCGGCCCACCTCGTCGGCCCGGCCCGTGTAGCCCGGGGCCAGGGGGGAGCAGAAGGCGAGGGTCATGTGGTCCGCCAGGCCGCGGCGGCGCATGGCCGCCTGCCATTCCGGGGACGCCTTGGCGATGGCCTCGGCCCGCTCGTACTCCTCGAAGAGGTACTGCGGCTGGCCGTAGGGCGGGGCGTCGTTGGGCACCCGCTCCTGGCGCACGACCTCGCCGCGGGTGATCGAGACGATCACCTCGGTCGCGACGCCGGTGGCGATGTCGAGCAGTGTCACGTCGACCCGGCGGTCGATGGGGGCGCCAGGGCGCCAAGCCGCGAGCTCCTCCTTCGTGGCTTCGTCGGGGAGCAGCATCGGCACGCGGGTGGTCGCCGTCAGCAGGCCGGCTGCGTCGAGCACCGCGCGGGCGGCGGCGATCTCGGCGCCGGTGAGCGGATCGAGCGGATGCGGAGCGGCGATGGGCTCGAGGGAGACGGGCTGGGGGGAGTGCGGGGACATCGTTGACCTCACTATTTTCGAGCGAACGCTCAAGAAACGGGTTGGCACGATGATACGACGGCGTGCACGGGTGCACAACCGTGCGTGTGGGCGATGTCGAGGTCAGGGTCGCCAGGGGGCGAGGATGCTGTCGAGGACTGCGAAGTGCGCCGCCGGCGTCTGCGGCTCGGTGACCTCGACGACCTGCTGGCCGTAGGTGATCGAGCGCAGGAGGGCGAGGAGGTCGCCGGTGGGGGTGTCGGGGCGCAGCTCCCCGTCGGTCGCCGCCTCGTCCAGGGCCTCCCGGATGCTGTCCTGCCACGTCGCGAGGGTCGGCGCTCCGGCGTCAGGAGTCGGTGCGAGAGTGGCCAGGCGTCCCCAGAAGCCGACGACCACATGCGCCTCGGTGCGGGTGCGCTCGTCGACGGGGAGCACCTCGCCCATCAGGGCTCGCAGGCGGGCAAGGCCGCGCAGCCCGTCCGTCGCGGCGGCGATGCGCTCGTCGGTGCGACGGGTGACCTCGGCCGCCGCGGCGCGGACGACGTCGTCGAAGCCGTCGAAGTAGTGCCACAGGGAGCCGGTCGCGACGCCGAGCTCCTTCGCGACCGCCCGCGAGGACACGCTCTCATGACCGTCCCTGGCGGCGACGACGAGCAGCGCGTCGGCGATCTGACGGCGACGCTCATCATGGTCGACGATGCGGGGCACGTGCTCATTGTGTCGCATCGCGACGGGGCCTCGCTTTTTTGAGCGATCGATCAATATACTTCGGCTGTGGACCTCCTGCTCCCGGCAGCATCGTGGCTGATGGCGGCGGCGGCGCTCGTGTCGGCCGGCGCCTGCCTCGCTGCCCGGCGCGCTGTGCCGTGGCAGGGGCGCCAGGCCGCGGTGGTGATGGCGGTGGGGATGCTGCTGGTGGCGGCGGGCGGCACAGGAGCGCTGGGTGCGCTGCTGCTCGGTGCCCTGATGCTCGTGTCCGGCATGATCGGCACGATGGGCGTCCGCGGGGCGGCATCGGCGGCCGGCTGCTGCCACCGCGCGCTCGGGGCGCTCGTGATGGCGATCTGCGCCTTCCACAGTGCCGCCGGATCGGGCAGTCAGGGCGTGGAGTCGGCGGGACACGCGGGACACAGCCTCGGCGGTGCGCTCGGTGCGCTCCTCGTGCTCGGCACGGTCGCCGTCGTCGGGTGGACGCTCGCCGCGGCCTTGCGTCCGACGGGGCATCGGGGGCGCACCGCCCGGCTGCTCGCGGTGGAATCCTGGGCGATGGCGATCGGGGTCGTCGCGATGGGCATCGCGGGCTGACCGTGCGGTGCGACGCCCGACCTCACTCCCGCGCGGCGGGGCGGACGAACGCCCAGGCGGCGATCGCCGCGACGGCGGCGGCGAGGGTCATGGTGACCGCCATCGTGACGGCGTTCGTGCCCCCGATCCCGGCGGCGACCGGGGCGAGCACCGGGCCGAACAGGAACGAGGACATGCCGAGCAGGGCGGACGCCGTCCCCGCCCTGGCGCCGTGATGCGCGAGGGCGAGTGTCTGGCCGTTCGGGCCGCCGAGGCCCGCACACAGCATGAATCCGACGAGTGCCGCCACCACGCCCGCCACCCCCGTCCCGCTGAGTGCCAGGACGAGGAAGGTCGTGGTCGCGACGAGCGTCGCCGTGACCCCGCCGAGGTAGACGCGGAGGGGGCCGAACCGGCGCACGACCAGGCGGCTCGACTGGCTGCCGACGATGCTCGCGAGGGCGCCGGCGGCGAAGGCGAGACTGAAGCTCTGCGGGCTGAGGCCGAACTCGTCCTGCAGCACGAACGACGACATCGAGAGATAGGTGAAGAACGCCACGCCTGCACCGGCGGAGGCGCACAGGACCGCGGCGAAGAGCCGGTCGCCCAGCACGGCGCCGGCGTGCGCTCGCAGCACGCGGAGGCCTCCGCCGTGGCGCGCCTCCGGTCGCAGCGTCTCCGGCAGGAGGAAGACGACCACGAGCAGCAGGATGACGCCGATCCCGGCCAGCACCCCGAAGATCCCGCGCCAGTCCATGATGCGGGCGAGCTGGCCGCCCACCACCGGCGCGATGATCGGCGCGGTGCCCGAGACGAGGAACAGCAGCGAGAGCATGCGGGAGAGCTCGACCCCCTCGAACTGGTCGCGGGCGATCGCCAGGCAGATCACGATGCCCGCTGATCCCGCCAGCCCCTGCAGGAAGCGGGCGACGAGCAGCAGCTCGATGGTCGGAGCGACCGCGCAGACCGCGGAGAGCACCGCGAACGCCGCTACGCCGATCAGCAGCGGCAGCCGCCTGCCCAGCCGGTCGCTGAGAGGGCCGGCGACGAGCTGCCCCAGGCCGAGGCCGATCATGCACGCCGACATGGTCACCTGCGCCAGGGCCTCGGTCGTGCCGAGCGAGGCCGCGAGCTGGGGGAGCTGCGGCAGGTAGAGGTCCATCGACAGCGGACCGAAGGCCTCCAGCATGCCGAGCACCAGCATCGCCCGCAGAGTGCCCATCCGCGCGGGCCCACCGCGCGCCGGGAGGCTCATCCGCCCAGGCGCAGCACGCGGCGCAGCCAGCTCTCCCGCGCGGCCACCGCGGCCCGGGAGACCTCGGCATCGGGGGAGAACCCGGAGAAGCCGTGGTAGCCGCCCGCCCAGACGTGCAGTTCGGCCTGCCCGCCCGTGGCCCAGATCCGCGAGGCGTAGGCGACGGCCTCATCGCGGAAGGTCTCCGCAGCGCCCACCTCGATGAACGCCGGAGCGAGTCCCGACAGATCCGTGGCCCGGGCCGGTGCCGTGTACGGCGACACGCGGTCGGTGAACCGGTCGGCTCCGGCGATCGCGTCCCACGCGGTGTCGTTGTTGTTCCGGTCCCAGGCGCCGAAGCCGTCGTACTGATGGCTCGACGGGGTCTCGTTGCGATCGTCGAGCATCGGGCAGCCCAGGAGCTGCCCGGCCAGCCGGGGCCCGCCGCGGTCGCGGGAGAGCAGCGCGACCGCCGCCGAGAGCCCGCCCCCGGCGCTCTGCCCGGAGGCGATGATGCGGGAGGTGTCGATGCCGAGCTCGTCGGCGTGGGCGACCATCCACTCCAGCGCCGCGTAGCAGTCCTCCGCCTGCGCCGGTCCGGGGTGCTCGGGGGCGAGGCGGTACTCGACCGCGACGCCGACGACGCCGTGCCGCTCGGCGAGGTCGATGAGCTCGGCGGTGCCGAAGAAGCGCGTGCCGAGCACCATGCCGCCGCCGTGGATCGACAGCACCGCCGGAGCCGGGGCTGTGGGCGCCGGCGCCGGGCGCACGACGGTGATCTCGAGCTCCGGAGCACCGACGGGGCCGGGGATGACCCGGTCCTCCCAGGTCACGGCGCGACCCTCGGCCTGCACGGCCATCGGCGGGATGATCGTCGCGAAGTGGTCGCGGTTGGCGTGGATCGTGTCGGCGCGCAGCGGGATGACCTCCACGAGGTCGACGAAGGCGTCGAGTCCGGCGACGAGCTCCGGGTCGTAGGGCACCGGTTCGGGCGCGCTCATGCGGCGGCCCGCCAGATCCGTCGCAGCCAGGAGGCGCGCGCGGCGAGGGCGGCGCGGGTGATCTCGGCCTCCGGCATGTACATGTCGAAGCCGTGGGCGCCGCCGCCCCAGACGTGCAGCTCGGCCTGTCCGCCGGTCTCCCAGATCCGGAGGGCGTACATGGTGTCCTCGTCGCGGAACATCTCCGCCTCGCCGACCTCGATGTAGGCGGGAGGGAGGCCGGAGACGTCCGTCGCGCGGCTCGGCGCGGCGTAGGCCGGGGCCTCGGTGCTGAACGCGAGGTCCTCGCCGAGGACGCACGACCAGGCGAGGAGGTTCATGTCGCGCTGCCAGGTGCCGATGCCGTCGTACTGCCGACTGGAGATCGTGGTGTTGGTGTTGTCGATCATGGGGCACAGCAGCAGCTGCCCGGCCATGACCGGGCCCCGCCGATCGCGCGCCAGCAGGGCGACGGCCGCGGTGAGGCCGCCGCCCGCGCTGCCGCCGCCCACGACGATGCGCGCGGGGTCGATGCCGAGCTCCGCGGCGTGCGCGTGCGTCCACACGAAGGCCGCGTAGCAGTCCTCCACGCCCGCGGGGTACGGGTCCTCCGGCGCGAGGCGGTACTCGACGTTCACGGCCACGACGCCGTGCTCCGCGACGATGTCGACGACCCGAGCCGTCTCCCACGAGCGGTGGCCGACGATCATGCCGCCGCCGTGGATGTTCACGAAGCCCGGGAGCGTCGAGGTCTCGGAACCCGCGGGGCGGAAGATCGTGACCTCGACGTCCGGGGCTCCGGGCGGGCCGGGGATGACACGGTCCTCCCAGGTGATGTCCCGGCCGGCGATCACGGTGTCGTTGTCCGGGAACATCCGGTCGACGCCGTCGCGCGGCAGGGTCTCGCGGGTGAGCGCGGGCTGCGGGTTCTTCGCGATCTCGTCGAGCACGGCCTGCACGTCGGGATCGAAGGGGACGGGGATGATCATGGTTCTCCTCGGGTGGGACGGCGTCAGGGGCCCTCGGGGTCGACGACCCCGCGGTCGGCCCAGAAGGGCTCGACGAGACGGCGCAGCTCGGCGGCGCCGACGCGGTCGACGAGGGCGGCCGCGTCGAGGTTCGCCCGCAGCTGCGTGACGCGGGAGGCGCCGAACAGGGTCGTCGTCAGGGCGGGGTGGGTGAGGGTGAAGGCGATGCCGAGCTGGGCCGGGGTCACGCCGAGGTCCTCCGCGACCGCGGTGAACGCGGGGACGTCGGCGACGATCCGCTCGCGGATGCCGCCGGGGTCGCGCCCGATCTGCCGGCCGCCGTTCACCGTCCCGGCGAGGATCCCGCCCTCCAGGCAGTCCGAGGCCTGCAGCGTGAGGCCCTGCTCCCAGAGGCGTGCGAAGGGCTCGCCGTCCGGGATCGACCGCCGCGAGACGCTGTACTTGAGCTGCGCGATCTGCGGGCCGGGCACGCCTTCCGCGGCGGCGAGGTCGATCAGGGCCTGGATGCTCCCCGCCGACCAGTTGTTCACGCCCCACGCGCGGATGAGGCCGGCGTCGGCGAGGGCGGCGAGGTCGAGCACGAGGTCGCGCAGGTCGAGGTCGTCGCGGCGCAGGTCGCCGAGGATCACGAGATCGGCGTGCTCGGTGCCCACCCGCATCAGGGCGTTCTCGAGCTGCGGGCGGAAGCCGTCGGCGCCGAAGGCCTCCAGCCAGAGCTTCGACGACAGCAGCCACTCCTCTCGGCGCAGCCCCGCCGCGCGCACCATCGCCGAGAAGATCACGTCGGTGAAGACGGGCGGGGCGCCGGGTGCGGAGTACACGCCCACGTCGAAGAGGTTCACGCCGCGGTTGGTGGCCTCGCGGAGGAGTGCGACCGCGTCGGCGAAGTCCATGCGGTCGTAGGTGTGCCACGAGCCCAGGGAGAACAGGGAGGCGTGCAGGCCGCTGCGGCCGATCTCGCGCACGGGGAGGGGAGTGGTCATGATGCTCCTCAGAGGCTGGGGTCGATGACGGCCTTGACCTCATCGAGGTGGTGCATGTGGGCGATCTTCGCGGAGGCGCCGGCGAGCCCGACCGGGGCGCTGAACAGGTCGTCCCAGGGGAAGCGGTCGGCGAACGCCGTGAAGAAGTCGATCGCGCGGGCGTAGTCGGAGATGTCGCCGTTGAGCGAGCCGACCACCGTGAGCTCCTTGCCCATGATCGTGCTGAGGGCGAAGCCGTCTCCGGCGGGGCCGGTCGAGCCGACGATCGCGACGGTGCCGCGCTGGGCGGCCATGCCGACGGCGTCCGGTCCGACGCTCGGTGCGCCCGCGAAGTCGAACACGTGGTCCGCTCCCTGGCCTCCGGTGAGCGCCAGGACCTGGTCGACGACGGGCCCGTCGCGGAAGTCGACGACGGCGTCGGCGCCGAAGCGGGCGGCGAGCTCCAGACGGGCCGCGGGAGCACCGACGGTGATGACCTGCCCGGCACCCGCGATCTTCGCGACTGCCGTGGCGAAGATGCCGAGGGCGCCGGAGCCCTGCACCACCACGCGGGAGCCGGGGCGGATGCGACCGGCCCGCTCGAACGCGCGCAGGACGGTCTTCGCGGCGCAGCCCGCCATGGAGGCCCAGGTGTCCTTGACGGCCGCCGGGAGCAGGAGCTTGGCGGCACCCGGGGTGACGTACGCGTACTCGGAGAGCCCAGCCGTCGCGAACGGCGGTACGTCGGCGCGCTGGAGGAAGCCGTAGCCGCGGCGGGAGCAGGCGACCGGTTCCCGCAGCACGACGCAGCCGTGGCACTCGCCGCAGGTGGACTCCGACCAGCCGATCCGGTCGCCGGGGGAGAGCGGGCGGCCGAGCGCGTCGCGGGTGTCGGGTCCGGTGGCCACGATCTCGCCGACCATCTCGTGACCGAGGACCATGGGCAGCATTCCGGGGAACGACATCTTCCCCTCCCAGATCTCGATGTCCGTGCCGCACAGCGTGGTGCAGGCGATGCGGACGAGGGCGGCGCCGGGTTCGATCTCGGCGGGCAGCGGGAGGTCCTGCAGGGTGAGCGGCTCGCCGTGCGCGGTGAGCACCGCGGCGCGGGTGGTGGTGGGGAGGGTCATGGTTCTCCAGTCGCGGGGCGGGTGGCGGGATCGAAGACGGTCCTCCGCGGAGCCCGGGAGGGGCGGAATCGATCCTGCACGGAGGGGGACGGGGTCAGACGAGGAGCTGGCCGCCGTCGACGGGGACCGAGACCCCGGTGATGTGGCTGGCGGCCTCGCTCGCGAGGAACAGCACGAGCGGGGTGACCTGGTCGACCTCGGCGATGGTGCCGAGCGGGATGCGCGACTCCCACGCGGCGCGGGCGTCCGGGTTGGAGGCGAAGTCGGCGGTCAGGGGCGTGAGCACGGGGCCGGGGGCGACGGCGTTGACCCGCACCCCGGAGCCGGCGAGTTCGATGGCCGCCGTCCGGGTGAGCGCGTCGACCGCGGCCTTCGTGGCCTCGTAGTGCCCGAGGCCGGGTGTGGGCTGCCGGGCGCCGATCGAGGAGATGTTGACGATGGTCCCGTGGCCGGCCGCGGCGAACAGCCTGCCGAAGACCCGCAGCATGAGGAACGTGCCGCGGACGTTGACGCGCAGGGCCGCATCGACCGCGTCGACCGCGACCTCCTGGAGTGTTCCCCCGCCGGCGACGACACCGGCGTTGTTGACGAGGACGTCGAGTCCGCCGGCCTCGCGGATCCGTTCGGCTGCCGCCTGCACCGACGCTTCGTCGCCGATGTCGAGGGGGAGGGCGGTGGCGCCGATCTCGGCGGCGACGGCTGCGGCGGCGACGTCGTCCACGTCGCCGATGAACACCTCGTCGCCCGCTGCGCGGAAGGCGGTGGCGATCCCGCGGCCGAGTCCGGACGCGCCTCCGGTGACCAGGATGCGACGGGGGGAAGCGGTCATGTTCGTCCTCACTGACGGGTGTTCTGACGGGATGAGTCCGTTATATTCTACAAACATAGAAAAACACAACCCCGTGCCCAGAGCCGGCGAAGGAGCCCCCATGCCCGATGCGACATCCCCCCGCAAGCCGCTGTCTCCGGGAGGGGCGACGGTGCCGCCGCTCGCCCTCGGATCGTGGAACACCTGGGATCGCATGGAGTTCGACGACGCCGTGCAGCTGATCCACCGGGCGGTCGAGCTCGATGCCGGATTCTTTGACGTGGCGTACTACAACATGGGGCCGCACGCCGAGAACTCCCGGACCGACATCCTCTTCGGAGAGGCCTTCCAGGCGAGCGGGGTGGACCGTGCCGCCGTCGTGCTGTGCGGCAAGCTCTGGCTGTGGGACTGGCCGAACCAGGGCTTCCGTGGGCAGATCGAGGAGTCGCTCGAGCGGGCGGGCCTCGACCGCTTCGACACCCTCGTGGTGGGGGACTATCTCGACGCCCCGGACATGCCGCGGCTCGTCGCCGACGTGAACGCCCTCCTCGCGGACGGCCTGGTCGACTCGTGGGGGATCAACAACTGGCGGATCGCGGACGCCAGGGCGGCGCTGGCCGAGGCGGACACTCAGGGGCTGATCGGCCCCTCGTTCGCGCAGCTCAAGTACGGCATCGCCCGACGGGCCATGGCGGAGGGTGACGCGTACGGCCCGCTGTTCGCCGACGGAACCCTCGCGCTGCAGGCCTCGGACGTGTTCGAGGGCGGAATCCTCGCCACCGGACGGATGCCTCAGCGCAAGATCGGTGCCGATGTCGGAGGTATCCGCGAGCGGATCCTCGCCGTGTACCCCGAGGTCGCGCGGGTCGCGGGGGAGTTCGGGGTCACCCCGTCGGCCCTCGGCATCGCCTTCTGTCTGGCGAACCCCGCGACGGCCGCCGTGCTCTTCGGCGCCTCCCGCGTCGCGCAGCTCGAGGAGAACCACGCCGCCCTCGCCCTCGCCCGCGACCACGGAGCCGAGGTCCGCGCCGCCCTCGCCGACTGCCGCGTCGACCACGCCGTCCGCCCCGACGGCACCTGGTGACCCCATATCTCGCACCCCCGCCTCCCCCCCCGCCACCCCCCCGCCCGCCTCCCCCCCTCCCGGCCGTCCGGGATCACTTCCGCACCTCTCACACGCCCCGCAGGCACGTTCCCGATCCCGCCTCGCGCGGCCCCCGCGTCCCACTCGCCGCGCGGGATCACTTCCGCACCTCGCGCGCGCCCCGCGCGCACATTTCTGATCCCGCGCGGCGTGACTCTCTGCGCGCCGATGCGAAACCCCGCCGCGTGGGGAGGGCGTGCGGCCGGTTCTGATCCGGCTTCTGGCGGCGGCGGTATGTCAGTCGCCGGGCCCGCCGCTCGTGGGCAACCGAACCGCTCTCCGGGGCCCCGGATCAGAAGTGCTCCTCGCCTCAGTGTGGGATCGGAAGTGCTCCGGCGCATGCGCCGGATCAGAAGTGCTCGTCCTGCCCGCGTGGGAGGAGCGTTCTTGATCCCGGGAGGGTGGGTGTGGTGTCCCTCGGGGGCGGCGGCGTAGCCCGTCCGCGCCGTCACTTGCTCCGGTGCGGAATGAAAAGGGTGCCTGGAAGGCGACGCGGAGGGGCGTTTCTGATCCGGCTGGCGGGGTGGGGCAGTGGCGGGATCAGAAAGGGGCCCTGCGGGGAGGGGAGAGGTGCGGAAGTGCTCCCGGCACCGGCACCGGCACCGGCACCGGCACCGGCACCCGCGGGGACGGGGATGTGCGCGGGGGAGCAAGGCGCGTGCGCGCTGAGGCATCGGTCCGCGCGGCTGGGGTCGGAAACACGCTTGCGCTCTTTTTCCACGCATGTAGACTAACCAGCACGACACATCGAAGTGGCGTCGGTCCCGGTCTCCGGTCAGCGGCTCTTCGAACCTTCTTCACCACCCCCTGCACCCGAGAGAAGGAACCATGAAACGAATGCCCCTCGCGGTCGCCGCCGCCGTCGCCGCGACCCTCGCGCTCGCCGGCTGCAGCGGCGGCGGAACGCCCTCGCCGTCCGAGGGCGGTGGCGCCGAAGGCCCCGACGCCCTCAACATCGGCAACTTCCTCGACGTCACCTCGTGGGACCCGTCCCTCGCCGACATCGGCTTCGACGGCCCCTACCTGTCCGCGGTGTACGACGCCCTCATCGCCCTCGACAGCGACGGCACCCCGATCCCGTCGCTCGCGACGAAGTGGACCGTGGCCGACGACGACCTCAGCATCGACCTCGACATCCGCACCGACGCCGTGTTCAGCGACGGCACCCCGGTCGACGCCGACGCCGTCGTCGCGAGCCTCGAGTACCTCAAGGCCGGCGCCAGGTCCGGTGAGGCCTACGTCAACGCGGAGGGGTTCGAGAAGGTCGACGACGACACCGTCCGCATCGCCCTCACGCAGCGCGACGACACGATCCTCTACCTGATGGGCCTCGGCCGCAGCTACGTCATGCCCCCGGCCTCCATCGAGGCGGGCACGCTCGGCAGCGATCCGGTCGGCTCCGGCCCCTATGTGCTCGACAGCGACACCAGCGTCGCGGGCGCCGAGTACCACTTCACCAAGACCGAGGACCACTGGGACGCGAAGACGTACCCGTTCGCCGAGCTCTCGATCTACCCGATCACCGACGCGACCGCCCGCCACAACGCGATGCTCAGCGGCCAGATCAACGTGCAGTACGGCGACGTGGCCAACCTCGACCAGGCCGAGCAGCAGGGCTGGAACACGGCCCAGCGGGTCTCCGGGTGGGCGGGCCTCGTCATCACCGACCACACCGGCGCGAAGAGCGAGCCCCTCGGCAAGCTCGAGGTGCGCCAGGCGCTGAACTACGCGTTCGACGGTGCGGCCGTCCTCGCGGCGGTCGGCAGCGGTGCGGGCGTGGCCACCAACCAGGTCTTCCCGGACGGCGGCGACATCAACGACCCCGAGCTCAACGACGCCTACGCGTTCAACATGGACAAGGCGAAGGAGCTCCTGGCCGACGCCGGCTACCCGGACGGCTTCGACATCTCGATGCCGATGTCCCCGATCTTCGAGATGTGGAAGCCATCGGCCGAGCAGGCCCTCAACGAGCTCGGCATCACCGTCACCTGGGACAACATGCAGATGCCGGACTACCAGCTCAACGCACCGAACTACCCGATGTTCATCTCCTTCCTCGCGATGGACGGCAACGACGTGGCCACCGTCTCTCGCCAGCTGACGAGCGTGCAGTGGTTCAACCCGGAGCCCGACTACGCGAAGAACGAGGTCATCGCCCCGCTCGTCGAGAAGGTGCAGACGGAGCGCGGCGACGCGCAGACCGCCGCCATCAAGGAGCTCAACGAGGCCCTCGTCGACCAGGCCTGGTGGTCGGTCTGGTACCAGGCGAACAACATCTACTACACGGCGCCCGGCATCCAGCTGCAGCCCGTCGTGGGGATGATGTTCCCGACGCTGCGGTACATCACGCAGGGCTGAACGCCCGCCGGGGCGGTCGCCATGCGGCCGCCCCGGCACCCCTTCCCCTCCTCCTCACCCTCGAGAGGCCCCCATGCTCCTCTTCACGGCGAAGCGGGTGCTGTCCGGCATCCTCCTGCTCGTCGCGGTCTCGATCGGCACGTTCTTCCTCGCCCACCTCGCGATCAGCGACCCGACCGCCTCGCTCCTCGGGACCACGGCGAGTCCTGCGCAGCAGGAGGCGCTGGCGGCGAAGATCGGTCTCGACCGCCCCCTGATCGTGCAGTTCTGGGACTGGTTCTCCCACGCCGTGCTGCTCGACTTCGGCGTCTCGTGGCGCAACTTCCAGCCGGTCGGCGCGCAGCTCGCGGTCAAGGTCCCCGTCACGCTCTCCGTGGTGACCCTCGCGACCCTCATCACCGCGGTCATCGGCGTCGCGTTCGGCATGATCACCGGACTCCGCCCCGGCACCTGGTTCGACCGGATCATCAAGGGGATCTCCGTCGTCCTCTTCGCGCTCCCCGGGTTCTGGGTGAGCCTGGTCCTCGTCATGTGGCTGGCCGTGCAGCTCAAGTGGTTCCCGGCCGTGGGGTACGTCCCGCCGACACAGTCCGTCGAAGGGTGGCTGCGCTCGATCACGCTGCCGGCGATCTCCCTCGCCCTGGGCGGCATCGTCGCTGTGTCGGAGCAGCTGCGCAATGCCGTGATCGCCCAGAGCCGCCAGGACTGGGTGCGCACCCTCCGCAGCCGCGGCCTGTCCGCCGCCCGGGTGAACCTGCACATCCTCCGCAACGCCTCGCCCGCCGCGCTCACGGTGATCGCCCTGATGTTCGTGGGCCTGCTCTCCGGGGCGATCGTGGTGGAGCAGATCTTCAGCCTCCCCGGTCTGGGGCAGCTCACGAACCAGTCATCGCAGAACGGCGACATCCCCATGCTGCTCGGGATCACGGTGGTCTCCATCGTCTTCGTCGTCCTCATCAACCTCCTGCTCGACCTCGTGCTCGGCTGGATCAACCCGAAGGTGCGCGTCGCATGACCACGACTGACATCCGCGTCGCCTTCGACCGGGCCGCCCAGAAGCGCCGGTCGAGCCTGTTCCGACGCTTCCTCCGTCACCCCGGCGGCTACATCCCGCTCGCGATCTTCGTGCTCATCGTGCTCGTCGGGGTGTTCGCGCCGCTGCTGGCGCCGATGGACCCGAACCTCGTCGACCTCGCAGCCGCGAAGGCCCCGCCCTCGCCGGAGCACCTCCTCGGCGGCGACTCCACCGGGCGCGACATCCTCAGCCGCCTCATCTACGGGACGAGGACGACGCTGTGGGGTGCGCTCATCACGATCGTCACGGCGCTCGTCATCGGCGTCCCGTCGGGTGTCGCGGCCGGGTACTTCGGCGGCGTCTTCGACCGGGTCGCGACCTGGATCAGCGACGCCCTCCAGTCGATCCCCGGGATGATCATCCTCCTCGTGGTCGCTGCCGGCAGTCGCAACAACTTCGAGCTGCTGATGGTCACCGTCGGCGTCTTCATGGTGCCGGGCTACTTCCGCATCGCGCGGTCGCAGACGCTCGCCGTCCGCGGCGAGGCGTACATCGATGCCGCCCGCGTGTCGGGGCTGTCGGACGCGCGCATCATCTTCCGCCACGTCATCACGGCCGTCTACCCGCCGGTCATCATCCAGACCGCGCTCACGGCGGGCATCGCCATGGGCATGCAGGCGGGGCTCCAGTTCCTCGGCATCGGCGACTCGAACGTGCCGAGCTGGGGCGCGATGATGCTCGAGGGCTTCCGGCTCATGCTCACCTACCCGCTCATGCTGCTGTGGCCCTCCGCCGCGCTCGGTCTCACGATCGCCGTCCTCGCGATCATGGGCTCCACGCTCGCCGAGCTCGTGCAGGTGCGCACGCCGCGGGCGGCCCGACGGCGGCGGCGCGGTGTGCTCGAGACCGCGGATGAGGTCGCCGCGCCTCCCGCCACGGGCAGCGTGCGTCATGAGGCTCCGGCGTCGGCCCTCCGCGTCGAGAACCTGCACGTCGTGCACGCGACACCGACAGGGGAGACCGAGGTCGTGCACGGAGTGACGCTCGACGTCGCGCCAGGGGAGGTCGTCGGGATCGTCGGCGAGTCCGGGTCGGGCAAGTCGCAGACGGTGTTCTCGGTGCTCGACCTGCTCCCCGCGACCGGCCGGGCGACCGCCGACGCGATCTGGGTCGGCGGCGCGGAGGTCACCCACGCGACGCCGAAGGAGCGCCAGGCCCTGCTCGGGCGCACCATCGGCTATGTGCCGCAGGAGCCGATGAGCAATCTCGACCCCTCGTACACGATCGGGCACCAGCTCATCGAGCCGCTGCGCCGGACGCACGGGCTGGGGAAGGCCGCCGCCCGGCAGCGCGCGCGGGAGGTGCTCCTGCGGGTCGGGCTGTCCGACCCCGATCGCGTGATGCGCAGCTACCCGCATCAGGTGTCCGGCGGCATGGCGCAGCGCGTGCTCATCGCCGGCGCGATCGCCGGTCGGCCGTCGCTCCTCGTCGCCGACGAGCCCACCACCGCCCTCGACGTGACCGTGCAGGCCGAGGTGCTCGAACTGCTGCGGGAGCTGCAGGCCGAGTACGGCATGGCGCTGCTCATCGTGACGCACAACTTCGGCGTCGTCGCCGACATCTGCGACCGCGTGATCGTCATGCGCGGCGGCGACATCGTGGAGTCGGGGCCCGTGGACGACCTCTTCGCCGCGCCCACCCAGGAGTACACGCGCGAGCTCATCGCCGCGTCGCTCGACGAAGCCGAGGGCCGCGCCGCGCTCGACGGCCGGCGGACGGAGGTCCCCGCATGAACACCGCTCCGGTGAACCCCCTGCTGCAGGTGGACGATCTCGTGGTCGAGTACGGCCGGGGTCGGCATGCCTTCCGCGCGCTGCACGGCGTCTCCCTCGACATCGCCCCCGGTGAGTGCCTCGGCCTCGTCGGCGAGTCCGGATCGGGCAAGTCGACCCTCGGCAAGGCCATCCTCGGCCTCGCCCCGGTGACGGCGGGCCGCATCCGCTTCGACGGTCGCGATATCGGAGACCTCGGCCGCCGGGCCCGGCGGGCGCTCGCCGACGACGTGCAGGTCGTGTTCCAGGATCCGTACGGCTCCCTCAACCCGGCACTGACGATCGGCGACATCCTCGCCGAGCCGCTGCTCACGACGGGAATCGGGGCGAAGGCGGCCGACGCGCGCGTGCGCGACATGCTCGACCGCGTGCGGCTGCCCTCCACGAGCATGGACCGGTATCCGAGCGAGTTCTCCGGCGGGCAGCGGCAGCGCATCGCGATCGCCCGCGCCCTGGTCCGCGGTCCGCGGCTGATCGTGTGTGACGAGCCGGTCAGCGCGCTCGATCTCACCACGCAGGCCACCATCCTCGACCTCTTCATCGAGCTGCAGCGTGACACCGGCGTGGCCTACCTGTTCGTGTCGCACGACCTCGGCGTCGTCCGGCGGGTCTGCCACCGGGTCGCCGTGATGTACCGGGGGGAGATCGTGGAGATCGGGGACGGGGAGCAGGTCACCCGCGCCCCACGCCACCCGTACGCCGAACGGCTGCGGCTGGCCTCGCCCGTCGCCGACCCGGCGTCCCAGCGGGAACGCCGGGCGCAGTGGCTCGCTCTGCGGGAGGTGCCCGATGCGGCGGTACGGTAGCTCCAGGCCGGAACTCGCCACACCCCGGACTCGGCCGGAAGGACGCCATGCCGAAGATCATCGACCACGACCAGCGGCGACGGGACATCGTCGAGGTGGCCAAGAGCATCATCCTGAAGGGTGGGTTCGAGGCGGCGACCATGCGCAGCATCGCCGCGGAGGCGGGCTTCGCGAACGGTGCGCTGAAGCACTACTTCCCCGGGAAGGAGAGCATCGTCGCGGCGACGTTCGAGACGATCCTGCAGCAGATGTCCGAGGGCGTGGAGGCCGCCGGGCAGGAACCGGTGGCGGCGGACGACGCGCTGCGCGGCTTCCTGCAGGCCACCGTGCCGCGCGACCCGGAGCAGATCGCCGCGGGCCGGGTGCTCCTGGCACTGTGGGAGTACGCGATGGCGAACGAGTCGCTGGCCGAGCTCTACCGCGGACACCTGGGCACGTGGCGAGCCTCGCTCATCGCGCGCATGGAGGCGGCCCGCGACGAGGGGTCGATCCGTGATCAGGACTACGGCCCGCTGGCGGACGAGTACATCTCCGCGGCGGTCGGGGCGACGGTCATCAACCTCATGTACCCGGACGGCGACCGCATCGCCGACTACGAGAACTACATCGACCGGTTCCTCGCGCGGCTGCGCTGAGGGCGAGGGGCCGGTTCCGAGAGGACGGCCCGTCATGACCCTTCCCCCCGAACGACCCGTGGTGTTCCTGCACGGCCTCGCCTCGCGCGGCACGCAGGACTGGCCGGACAGTGAGTGGACGGCGGTGCTCGGCGATCGGCCGCGCCGGGTCCTCGATCTGCCGGCGCACGGCGACGCCCCCGGGCTCGGAGTCGTGCCGACCGCCGCGGTGCTCGACGCGCTCGCCGCAGCGATCGGCCCGGACGAGGTCGACCTCGTCGGCTACTCGCTCGGGGCCCGGCTCGCCTGGGACCTCGCCCGGCACCCGGGTGTCGCGGTGCGGCGTCTCGTGCTCGGCGGCCTCAGCGCGGGGGAGCCCTTCGCGCTCGTCGGCCTCTCCGCCGCGCGAGCCGCCATCGCCGGTGGACCGTCTCCCGTCGATCCGCTGACCGGGATGATCGTGCACATGGTGAGCCTGCCCGGCAACCGCCCGGACGATCTGCTCGACCTCATCGAGGGGCTCGCGACCGAGCCGTTCGCGCCCGAAGCCGGAGCGCCGACGATGCCGGTGCTGCTCCTGGGTGGCGAGGACGACCCGATGGCCGCGGGCATCGACGAGCTCGCCGCGCGGCTGCCGGACGTCCGGGTGCGGCGCGTCCCCGGCGATCACCTCGCGGCACTGCACACCGCCGCGTTCCGCGACGCCGTACGCGGGTTCCTCGCGGACTGACCCGCCGGTCCGACGCCCGGCGTCCTCCTGTCCTTTATTTCCCACGTTCGTAGACATACCGAAAGGCATCCGCCATGACCGACACCCCCACCCCCGACGCCGCCCGCATCCTCGACATCGCCACCGGCTACATGGCCGCGAAGCAGCTCTTCCAGGCCAGCCGCATCGGGCTGTTCGCCGCCGTCGCCGCGGGCGCCGACACGGCCGCGGCGATCGCCGAGCGCTGCGGGGTGAGCGAGCGGATCGCCCGGCTGCTCGCCGACACCCTCGCCGCGAAGGGTCTCCTCGTCCGGACGGAGGGGCGCTACGCCCTGGCTCCGGACGCCTCCGCCTACCTCACGGGGGAGGACGCGGTCATCGATCTCGCTCCGTTCCTCACGTTCCTCGACGAGATCAGCTACCCACACTGGCTGCAGTTCGCGCACACGGTCGACACGACCGAGCCCGGCGATCTGCAGATGGACGACGCGCGGTGGGGCACGTTCATGGCCGGCGTCATGACGTACAACCGCCTGCACGCGCAGGAGTTCGGCCGGCTCGTCGAGCTCGCCGGCGCGACCAAGGCCCTCGACTTCGGTGGTCTGTCCGCCGAGTTCGCCCTCGCCGTCATGGCGCGCAACCCCGAGCTGCATACGACGTTCGTCTACGCCCCGGGATTCGAGGACGGCGTGGCCGAGGCGGTCGAGGCGGCGGGCGTCGCCGACCGGGCTGCCGTCGAGGTGGGGGACACGGCGACTGCGGCCCCCGAGGGCGCCTACGACGCGGTGTTCGCCAACCACGTCATCCACCGCTTCTCCGCGGAGGAGAACGCGCAGATCTTCCGCCGGCTCCGTGCCGCAGCGGTCGAGGGGGCGACGCTGACCGTGCTCGACTTCTTCCTCGACGACGACGACGAGCAGCGCGCGCTGGACGCCCTGCACGCGGGGGAGTACCTCGTGATCGACGGCACCGTCGTGTACCCGGAGTCGCAGGTCCGTGGCTGGCTGACGGACGCCGGCTGGGCGGTGCGCGACACCGTCGCCCTGCCGGGGAGCCCGCGCGTGCTCCTGGCCACCGCGGTCTGACGACCGCGGTTCGAGACTGGTCCGAGGGGGATCAGAGGCGGGCGGCATGCGTGAACATGCCGCCCGCCGTTTTCGTGGCTCGGGTGGTCAGTCGCGGGCGAACACCGTGCGGCCGTCGACGATCGTGCGCTCGACCCGAAGATCGGCGAACGGGCGCCCCGGGGTGCACGGATCCTCGTCGAGCACCGTGATGTCGGCGACCTTGCCGGGCCCGAGGGTGCCCTTCCAGCTCGCGGCGCCGTCCTGGATCGCGGCGTCGGCCGTCATCGTGCGCAGCAGCCGGCGCCGGGTCGCGGCGTCGTCCGCCCGGCCGTCGGCGGCGAGGAGGGCGAGGGAGGCATCGAGGCTGGGGCGCCAGTCCGGAGTGGCGATCGGGGCGTCGCTGGTCACGGTGGTCAGCGCCCCGGAGGAGAGCATCTCGGCCAGCGGCCACGCGGCGGCGACCCGGGCCTCGCCGAGCTGCACCGCCGCCCAGGAGTGCGTGTGCGCGGCGATGAGGGGCTGCACGGCGAAGCCGACGCCGAGGCGCTCCGCACGGCGGATCTGCGCGGGGGTCGCGAGGTCGCCGTGCACGATGTGGTGGGGTGCCGGCGGCGGGGGTGTCCGGCCGTGCCGTTCCAGTGCGGTGAGGAACTCCTCGATCGAGCGGTCGCCGGTGGCGTGCACCGCGATCTGGAGACCGCGACTCGCGGCCAGCGCGATCATCCGCTGGAAGGCGCTGAGCGGATCGGCATCGCCGCGCGTGAGCAGATGCCCGGTCGTCCCGTCCGGGTAGGGGGCCGACGTCCAGGCGGTGGCCATCGGCGGGATGCCGTCGGCGAAGATCTTCACGCCGGGGATCGCGAGCCAGCGGGGGTCGGTCGACGGGGGCGGCACCGGGAGTCCGGCGGCGAAGTCCTCCAGGGAGCTCTCGCCGTCGATCGTCCCGAACAGGCGCAGCAGCGTGACGCGCGAGGTCTGCGCGCCCTCCCGGTGCAGCTCCACGTACGCGTCGAGCATGTCGGTGCCGAAGCAGCCGGTCTCGCCGTCGTCCTCCCCGGGGCCGATGCCCGGCTCCGTGTAGCTGGTGATGCCGAACTCCGCGAGCAGTGCCCAGGCCCGGCGCAGGGCCGCGTGTCGTTCGTCGGCCGTGGCCACGAGGCGGCCGGTGGGCTGCTCCTCGGGCGGGGTGTCGGAGAAGAAGAGGTGCGGCCAGCGCGCGCCCAGCCAGGCGGCGTGGAGGTGGGCGTCGTTGAGGCCGGGGATCGCGGTGCGACCGTCCAGCTGCACGATCTCGCGGGCCGGGAGGGCTTCGGCGGCGGCGTCAGTGGCGACGATCACCCCGTCGCGGACGGCGATCGCGGTGGCGACGGAATCGGTGGCGTCGACGGTGTGGATGCGGCCGCCGCGGAGAAGGAGGTCGGCGTCGTCGCCGAGGAGTGCGCTGCTCATTATTCCACCAGTGTAGACGTAAAACTCTCGCGCACGGGCGTCTGCGCTGCCCGATTCGGCGCGTGGTTCCGCGGCTTGTACCCTGGAGTCATCCCCCGAACACCCCGGCAACCTCGTGCGCGCCGGCGACCTCGGCGCGCGCTCACACATGCAAGGACGCAGATGAACGATTCCGCGGCACACCGCGACGAATGGACGGCGAGCGAAGAGCTGGCGGAGCGGATGATCCCGCTCATCGGGGCTCTCAAGCGCGAGCGCGACGTGGTCACCTCGTTGCACGGTCATCGCCTGCTCGGCCTCTCGGCCACCGGCGTCGTCGAGGTGCACGAGCGCGTGGCCCAGCTCGGACACGAGCGCCTCGACGTCGAGGACAGCCTGGCGGTGCTCGAGGGCATCCACGCCCTGGCCCCCGGCGCCTCGTCGATCGACGTGGCCCGCCTCGTGGAAGGGTACGCGGAGAGCGGCCGCCCGCTCGGGGAGTATTTGGCCGAGACCCTGGCCCCGGCCGTCGGCGCGGTCCCGGCACCGCCGACCGACGTCGTGCTCTACGGCTTCGGGCGCATCGGCCGCCTGCTGGCCCGCATCCTCATCGCGCACACCGGCGGCGGGAGCGGGCTCCGGCTCCGCGCCATCGTCGTGCGCCGCGGCTCCGAGAACGACCTCGTCAAGCGCGCGTCGCTGCTGCTGCGCGACTCGGTGCACGGCCGCTTCGCGGGCTCGGTCACGGTGGACGCGGACGCCGAGCAGATCATCGCCAACGGCACGCGCATCCAGGTCATCTACTCCGACGACCCGGCGGCCGTCGACTACACGGCCTACGGCATCGACGACGCGATCGTCGTCGACAACACCGGCCGCTGGCGTGACGAGGCCGGACTCTCCCAGCACCTCCGCGCGAAGGGCGTCGCCCGCGTGCTGCTGACCGCCCCCGGCAAGGGCCCGCTGAAGAACATCGTGCAGGGCATCAACGACGACACGATCACCGAGGAAGACCGCATCGTCTCCGCGGCGTCGTGCACGACCAACGCCATCACCCCGGTGCTCGCCGCGATCGACGAGGCCTACGGCGTCGTGAAGGGTCACGTCGAGACCGTGCACTCGTTCACGAACGACCAGAACCTCATCGACAACTTCCACAAGGGCGACCGCCGCGGTCGCTCCGCCGTGCTGAACATGGTCATCACCGAGACCGGGGCGGCGAAGGCCGTGGCCAAGGCTCTGCCGCAACTCGAGGGCAAGCTCACGGGCAGCGCGATCCGCGTCCCCACGCCGGACGTCTCGCTCGCGGTGCTGCACCTCACACTGGAGCGCCCCGCCACCAAGGACCAGGTCAACGACTACCTGCGCCGGGTCTCGCTGCACTCGAAGCTCCGGCAGCAGATCGACTACGTGGAGAGCCCGGAGGTGGTCTCCACGGACTTCGTCGGCTCGCACCGCGCGGGCATCGTCGACGGCCTGGCCACGATCGCCGACGAGGACACCCTCATCCTCTACGTCTGGTACGACAACGAGTTCGGCTACTCCTGCCAGGTGATCCGGGTGCTGGAGACCATGGCGGGGTCGCACCCGGTCGTGCTCCCCGCCCGCCGCGAAGTTACCCTCTGACCCCTCCCGTCGACCCACCCCCTTCCGCCCGGCCCGGCCCCCTGCGTGCGCATGCAACGGGCCGGGGCACGCGAAAGGGGGTGGGTCGCGGCATGATGAGGGGTATGAAGACCTCACGATGGCGGGAGGAGCGGCTGCGGTTCCAAGGGCTCACGGCGCCGGAGCCGGACGTGGCGGGGGCGGCGGCGCGGCTTCTCGCGACGCAGAGCCAGGACTTCACGGCCGGACGGTGGGCGCTGGCCCTGCGGACGAAAGGCGACGTACGGCTTCGTGACGTCGACGCCGCGTTCGACCGTGGGGACCTCGTCCGGGCCTGGGCCATGCGGGGGACGCTGCACACGATCCCCGCGCGCGACCTCGGCTGGGTGCTGGAGGTCACGGCCGCACGACAGCTGCAGCAGGCGGCCTCCCGGCAGCGGCAGCTCGGCATCGACGACGACATGATCGACACGGTCGTCCGGGAGCTCACGCCGCGGCTCCGTGACGGCGGCCTCACCCGGGGCGAGATCTTCCCGGTGCTCGAGGGCATCGGCATCGACCCCTCAGGGCAGCGCGGCATCCACCTGCTGTTCGCGCTGACGGTCTCCGGCGTGCTCGTGCAGGGGCCGGTCGTGCCGCGGGAGGGCATCACGCGGGAGCAGCGGTTCGCGCTCGCGGCGGACCACATCCGCGATCACGCCCACCCGGAGGACCCGCTGGCCGAGCTGTTCGTCCGCTACGTCGAGGGACACGGGCCCGCCGGGGTCGCGGACTTCGCGTGGTGGTCGGGGCTGACGCTCGGGCGGTCCAGGGAGGCGGCGGAGCGCGCGGCGACACGGGTGACCGAGGCCGACGACGGGGTCTTCGTCGGCCGCACCCCGCCCCGGCGCGCGGCAGGCCGTCCGGCCGTGTTCGCCCTCGGAGCCTTCGACGAGTACTACATCTCCTACGCCGACCGCACCGTCGTCTGTGACCCCGAGTACCTCGCCGCCGTCGGACCGGGGAAGAACGGGATGGTCCGGGCGACCGTCGTGGAGCACGGCCGCGTGATCGGCTGCTGGACGCACGCCGCCGCCGCCCACACCACCCCTCCGGAGCTCTTCACTGCACCCGAGGATCCCGCCGCCGTCGCCTCCGCACTCGCCCGCTTCGCCGCGTTCCTCGCCTGACCTCGCGTCGACCCACCCCCTTCCGCGCGTCCCGGCCCCTTACGGCCGCGCGTAACGGGCCGGGGTGGACGCAAGGGGGTGGGTCGACGTCACTCGCTGGCGTGGCGACCGAGGAAGTTGTAGACCTCGTTGTCGTCCACGCCGGGGAACATGCCGCGGGGGAGCGGCGAGAACATGTGGGTGTGCACGCGGGCGCTCGGCCACGCCCGACCCTTCCAGCGCTCAGTGAGCTCGGCCGACGGGCGACGGCAGCACGCCTCGTCGGGGCAGGTCGACACGGCCCTGTCGTTCGTCTCGCGACCCCGCCACCACCGGGCGTCGTCGAACGGCACGCCGACCGTGACGGAGAACTCGCCCTCGCTCGACGACCCGGTCTGCGTGGAGCACCAGAACGTGCCGGACGGGGTGTCCGTGTACTGGTGGTGCTCGACGGTGCGGTTCTGCTCCGTGAAGGCGGAACGGGCCTGGAACTTCCGGCACACCCGCTGTCCCTCCACGGCTCCCGTCACGTCCATCGGCAGCGGCAGGTCGTCGTTCTCGTAGACGCGCGTGATGGCTCCGGTCGAGTCGACGCGCAGGAAGTGCAGCGACATGCCGAGGTGCTGCGTGAGCAGGTTGGTCATGCGCATGCCGGCGGCCTCGTGCGTCACGCCGAACCCGTCGCGGAAGTCCTCCACTGCGAGGTTGCGGTCCTTCTTCGCCTGCTGCAGGAAGGCGACCGCGGCGGTCTCCGGCATCAGGCAGCACGCCGCGAAGTAGTTGATCTCCAGGCGCTGCTGCAGGAAGTCGGCGTAGTCGGTCGGCGGCGTGTGCCCGAGCAGGCGGTGCGCCATCGCCTGCAGTGCCATGGACCGCAGGCCGTGTCCGCCGGGGATGGATGCCGGGGGCAGGTAGATGCGGCCGTTCTCGAGGTCGGTGACGGAGCGCGTCGAGTGCGGCAGGTCGTTGACGTAGATGAGCTCGAAGCCGAGCTTCTCGGCCATAATGCTCACGGTGCGGTGGGTCAGGGCGCCCTGCGAATGGCCGGCCGCCTTGAGCTGCTTCTCCGCGAGCTTCTCGATGTCCGGGAGGTAGTTGTTCTGCGCGCGCATCCGCAGGCGCAGCTCCGTGTTGGCGCGACGGGCCTCCTCAGGGGTCGCGATGGCCTCGCGCTCGCGGCGCTGCAGCTCGCGGTGCAGCCCGAGGATGGACTCGATGGTCTCGTCGCTCATGCCCTTCGTGACCCGGACGGGCGAGACCCCGAGTTGACGGAAGACCGGACTCTCCTGCGCCCGCTCCAGCTCGATCTCCAGGGCCGCGCGTCGGTTCGGCGGCTCGCCGGAGATGAGGTCGGTCACCTCCGTGCCGGTGGCCTGCGCGATCGCCTGGAGGAGGGAGAGCTTGGGCTCGCGCTTGCCGTTCTCGATGAGGCTGAGCTGGGAGCCGGCGACCCCGACGACGGCTCCGAGCTCGTCGAGCGTGTAGCCCTTCTCCAGACGGCGGTGCCGGATGCGGTGGCCGAGGGTCGTGAGGTGGATGCCGGAGGACGCCATAGTTTGAGTCTATCGAAAGAACCGTGATTCTTATCGCTCGATTTGGCCGAAAGTCCGCGCCGAGGGCGAAGAAGATGGAAGCAACGCCCCACACTTCGAAGGAGCAGTCATGGCCATGGCCGAAGTCCTCACCCCTCGCACGTCCCCTGTCGCCCCGACGCGCACGTTCGGCACCGCCCCCTCCTACGACACCCCTGCGATGGCGGAACTCGCCGCCTGGGTCGAAGAGATCCGCGCGCTCACGCAGCCGGACGCCGTGCACTGGGTGGACGGCTCGCGCGCTGAGAACGACTGGCTGCTGCGCGGACTCGTCGACGAGGGCAAGCTCATCAAGCTGAACCCCGAGTGGCGTCCCGGATCGTACCTGGCGCGCTCGCACCCCAGCGACGTCGCCCGTACCGAGGCCCGCACCTTCATCGCCTCGGAGCGCGAGGAGGACGCCGGCCCCACCAACAACTGGGCCGACCCCGCCGAGATGCACACGAAGATGGACGAGATCTTCGAGGGCTCGATGCGCGGTCGCACGATGTACGTCGTGCCGTTCTCGATGGGTCGCGTCGGCGGCCCCCTGTCGCACATCGGCGTGCAGATCACCGACAGCGCCTACGCGGTCGCGTCGATCGGCATCATGACTCGCGTGGGCGACGAGGTCACCCGCCAGATCGCCGAGGGCGCGCCCTGGGTCAAGACCGTGCACTCCGTCGGCGCTCCGCTGGAGTCGGGCGAGCCGGACGTCGAGTGGCCCTGCAACGACGACAAGTACATCGTGCACTTCCCGGAGACGCTCGAGGTGTACTCGTACGGATCGGGCTATGGCGGCAATGCGATCCTCGCGAAGAAGTGCTTCGCGCTGCGCATCGCGTCGGTGATCGCCCGTGACGAGGGCTGGCTCGCCGAGCACATGCTCCTCATCCGCGTGATCGACCCGCAAGGCAAGGCGTACCACGTCGCCGCCGCGTTCCCGTCGGCCTGCGGCAAGACGAATCTCGCGATGCTCCGCCCGACGATCCCCGGCTGGAAGGTCGAGACCCTCGGCGACGACATCGCCTGGATCCGCCCCGGCGAGGACGGACGGCTCTGGGCGATCAACCCGGAGGCCGGCTTCTTCGGCGTCGCGCCCGGCACGGGTGAGTCGACCAACGTCACCGCGGTCGAGACGCTGTGGGGCAACACGATCTTCACCAACGTCGCGCTCCGTCCCGACGGCGATGTGTGGTGGGAGGGCCTGACCGACGAGGCGCCTGCGAACCTGATCGACTGGGAGGGCAACGACTGGACGCCCGACTCCGGTCGTCCCGCGGCGCACCCCAACTCGCGCTTCACCGTGTCGGCGGCCCAGTGCCCGCAGATCTCCGAGGACTGGGAGGAGGCCGTGCCGCTCGACGTCATCCTGTTCGGCGGACGCCGCGCGAGCAACGTGCCGCTCGTCGTCGAGGCCACCGACTGGACCCACGGCGTGTTCCTGGGCTCGAACATCTCCTCCGAGCGCACGGCGGCGGCCGAGGGCACGGTCGGCGAGCTGCGCCGCGACCCCTTCGCGATGCTGCCGTTCTGCGGCTACAACATGGCCGACTACTTCGGCCACTGGCTCAAGGTCGGCCGCGGCCTGCGGTTCGACCGTGCACCGCGCATCTTCCAGGTGAACTGGTTCCGCCGTGGGGCGGACGGCCGGTTCCTCTGGCCCGGATTCGGCGACAACTCCCGTGTCGTCGACTGGATCATCCGCCGGGTGGCCGGCGACGTGCCGGCCGTGGACAGCCCCATCGGACGCCTGCCGCGCGTGGAGGACCTCAACCTCGACGGGCTCGACATCCCCGCGGAAGACCTCGACGAGCTCTTCTCGGTCGACCCCGAGGCGTGGAAGGCCGAGGCCGACCTCACGGAGGAGTTCTACGACACGTTCGGCGACCGGGTGCCCGCAGCTCTGCGCACCGAGCTCGCGTCGCTGCGCTACCGCCTCGCGAAGGCGTAGCCCCCAGACCGGTGCCGGTTCGGGGGAGCCGGCACCCTCGGCCTCCGGGCCGAGCCCTACCCGCGAAGGCGGGGCATCAGAGACGAACCCATGGCTGAGTGGTCTCCGACGCCCCGCCTTCGTGGCACCCCCTCCCGTCGAGACCCCGGTTTCGCGTCGAGACCCCGCCCCGCATACGTGCGGAAGGCGGGGTCTCGACGCGAAACCGGGGTCTCAGCAGGCGGAGGGGGGAGAGGGGGGGATCAGGCGAGGAGCTGATGGCGGGCGAGGTCGCGGTAGAGCGGAGTCGACTCCACGAGCTCGGCGTGGGTGCCCTGTCCGACGACCACGCCGTCCTGCAGCACCACGATGAGGTCGCTGTCGACGACGGTGGACAGACGATGCGCGATCACGACGAGCGTGCGGTCCGTGGCGACCGCGTCGATGGCCTCGCGCATGCGCTGCTCGTTCACGCCGTCGAGCGACGAGGTCGACTCGTCCAGCAGGAGGATCGGGGCGTCCGTGAGGAGTGCCCGGGCGATCGCGAGCCGCTGCCGTTCGCCGCCGGAGAGCATCACGCCGTCCTCACCGACCGGAGCGTCGACCCCGAGGGGGTTCCGCTCCAGCACGTCGCCGAGGTTCACGGCGCGGAGCACGCGCTCGCAGTCCGCATCGGTGGCGCCGGGGGAAGCGAGCCGCAGGTTCTCGGCGAGGGTGCCGGCGAGGGTCGGGGCGTCCTGCTCGACGTAGCCGAAGTGGGCGCGCAGCTCCTCCCGCGGATAAGTGCGGGTGTCGTGCCCCTTCAGGCGGATGGAGCCGCCCGTCGGGTCGTAGAAGCGCTCGATGAGGGAGAGGATGGTACTCTTCCCCGCCCCGCTGGGACCGACCAGCGCCACCCGTGCCCCGCGCGGGACCGCGAACGACACCCCGCGGAGCACCTCGTGGTCCTGCGGGTCGACGGCGGCCTCGGTCTGCTCCAGGTGCGCATCGGCGAGCAGGGTCTGCGCCTCCCTCGCGGCGGCACGGCGGGCGGCGACGACGTTCTCCGGGTAGCGGAACCGCACGTCGCGGAACTCCAGGGCGGGGGCGTCCGCACCGGGCTCCTCGTCACGGGGCAGAGCGGCGGCGGTGGCGGCGTCGTCCTGGGTCTCGGTGGGCAGGTCGAGGACCTCCTGGATGCGGCCGAGCGCGCCGAGGGCCTGGTTGACGGAGGTGATCGCGCCGAACGTCGAGGCGAGGGGCATCACCAGCAGGAAGAGGAACATCACGAACGAGATGAGGGCCGCGATCGAGATGGCTCCGGCGGCGACGCGGAAGCCGCCCACGCCGAGCACGACGAGCAGGGAAAGCTGGAGGGCGATGCCGGCGACCGGCACCACGAGCGAGGAGATCTTCGCGATCCGCACGCCGATGCCATAGGCCTCAGAGGCCCGCTCCGTCACCGCCGCGGTCTCCCGCTCGGTCGCGCCCGAGGCCCGGATGGTGCGGATGGACCCGACGGCCCGCTCGACGCCCGAGGCCAGCTCGCCGACCTTCTCCTGCTGGGCGGTGGACGCCGTGCGGATCCGGCCGCTGAGGGCGACGACGACCACGACGGAGACGCCGATCACCACGACGATGAGCAGCAGCAGCACGGGGTCGATGAGCAGCATCGCGATGAGCGCCCCGGCGAAGAGGACGACGTTGCCGACCGCGTCGGCGAGCCCCTGCGTGAGGACGGCGTAGAGGAGCGTGGTGTCGGTGCCCACACGGGAGACGAGGTCGCCGGTGCGCCGTGCGTCGAACTCGGACGTCGGCAGGTGAAGGATGCGGGCGATGAGCTTGCGGCGGCTGGAGTAGACGACCGCGGTGCCGGTGCGCTGCAGCAGGTAGTGCTGGAACCCCGAGATGATCGACGACACGATCACGAAACCGACGAGCAGCCACACGAGCACGCCGATCGTGCCGTCGGATTGCACGGCCTCGATGACCTGGCCCACGAGGAGGGGCTGCACGAGCGAGGTCGCGGCGCCGAACACGCTGAGGACGGCGACGACGACGAGGGTGCGCTTGTGCTCGAAGAGGAAGGGGAGGAGCTGGCGGAAGGTGGCGCGGGGCCCGTCGGCCGGTGCGCCCCGTCCGCGTCGGCGTGCTGTCGCCGTGCGGGACATGGGGGACCTCGATCTGGAGATGGTACTTCGACCGTACTCGGGGGACGGCCGTTTCCTATGGGGCGGCTGTATGGGCTCAGGTGCGCCCGAAGCGCCGATGTGCCGCCTGTTTGGTGACGCCGAGGGCGCTCGCGATCGCCTGCCACGAGTAGCCGCTCGTGCGGGCGCGACGGACCTGGGCCTCTTCAGCGCGCGCGAGCTCCTTGCGCAACGCGGCCAGGCGGTGAAGCTCGGCGAGGGGTTCGCCGCCCGCGGCCGCGGCGATGGTGGTCGGTTGAGGCATGGGGACCTCCTTCGCGTCAATATTCGTTGACGCGCGGTCCGGTGTCAAGAAGTGTTGACGTGGGTGTTGCCCACAGGCGCCCACTTGTCCGCATGTGGAGCGCATGCGATGCTGGCAGGATGGCTCGCATGCTGCAAGTGAGGAACCTGCCCGATGAGGTTCACGCCCGGCTCAAAGAGCGTGCCGCGGCGGAACGCATGAGCCTGTCGGACTACGTCGCGCGCGAGTTGGAAGACCTCGTCCGGTACCGCAGCAATGCCGAGGTCCTCGAGGCGTCGCGGGCACGGGCGCGCGCGGCCGGCGTCTCCCTGACGCGCGAGGGCATCCTCGCCGCCCGTGATCGCGAACGGGACGAGCGCGAGTGAGCGGGACGTCCGAGGCGGTCGTGCTCGATGCCTCGGCGGCGATCGAGGCACTGCTCGGCGAGGAGGTCTGGGCGCACGGCAAGGAGTTCCATGCACACGCGGGTCTCGACATCGAGGTCCTGTCCGTGCTGCGCCGACTCACGATGCGGTCGTCGATGCCGGCACACGCTGCCCGCGAGGCCCTCGATGCGTTCGGGGCGTTGCAGATTACCCGCCATCCGCTGCGTCGTCTCATCCCACGGATCTGGACGCTGCGCGAGGACGTCTCCGCGTACGACGCCGGTTATGTCGCGCTCGCCGAGGCCCTCGACGTCCCTCTGCTCACGGCCGATCACCGGCTGGCGAAGACGGCGGCCCGGTACTGCGACGTCGTGGTGCTGTGAGCACCCGGCCAGGCGAGAACACCCCACCCGCTCCGAGACTAGGGTGAGCGGATGCCGGAGAAGTGGATACTGTTCGACGTCGGCGGCGTGCTCGAGGTCGTCGACGATGACGCCTGGCAGGACCAGTGGTGGGCGCGCTGGTGCCGTGAGGCTGACATCACGCCCCAGGAAGCGGATGAGCGCCTGGCGGCTGCGGCACTCCCGAGGATCGACCTCGAAGCGGGAGTGGCTGAGGCGTTCTGGGAGGGACTCGGGGCGGTGCTGCGTCTCGACAGTGACCGCCAGGCGCAGATGCGTGCGGAGTTCTGGGATTCCTACTGCGGTCATGCCGACTCGGAGCTGATCGCGCACGCCGCGACGCTGCGGGGAAGGGCGAGGGTGGCGATCCTCTCGAACTCGGCGGACGGCGCGCGCGAGGAGGAGGAACGGCGCTACAGGTTCTCTGCGGTGTTCGATCCCATCTGTTACAGCCACGAGCTGGGAGTGGCGAAACCCGACGCCCGGGCGTACCGCAGCGCGCTCCAACGGATGGATGCGGCCCCGGAGGATGTCCTCTTCATCGATGACCACGTGGAGGCCGTCCGCGGCGCCCATGAGATCGGAATGTCGGCGCTCCTCCACCGGAGCACCCCGCAGACCGTAGCCGCGATCGAGCAGTTCCTCCGGGCCTGAGCGCACCATGACAGCGAACGGCGCCCGTGTCCGAGGACACGGGCGCCGTTCGTCGTTCGGTCGGCCTCTAGAGCTCGACGGCGGAGGCGAGACCGAGGTCGTCCTCGTAGTCGTGGTCCTTCGTCTCCGGGGTGAAGATGAGTGCGATGAAGGTCAGCACCGCCATCGACGAGAGGTACAGCCCCACGAGCCAGGGCTCGCCGCCGACGGCCGCCCACAAGGCCACCGCGATGAACGGCGCCACGGCCGCACCGAGGATCGACGACACGTTGTACGCGATCGCCGAGCCCGAGTAGCGAACGTTCGTCGGGAAGAGCTCCGGCAGGAGGGCGCCCATCGGGCCGAACGTCGTACCCATGAGCATGAAGCCGAACACGAGGAAGGCCTGGGTGAGAGCGCCGGTGAACTTCGGGTCCGCCTGCGGGAGCAGGAAGATGTTGAACGACAGGCCGAAGACGACGATGAGTCCGGTGACCCACAGCAGCAGCTTGCGGCGCCCGATGGCGTCGGCGATCGGCCCGGACAGCAGCGTGAAGATGCCGAAGAACACGACACCGATGATCTGCATGAGCACGAAGTCCGTGTAGCCGAAGCCGAGGCCCGGGTAGAACTGCGCCGCGAACGCGCTCGGGTCGAAGTCCTTTCCGGTCGCCTCCGCCGCAGCACGGGCGGCGGCCGAGGCGGTCTCGAGGTCGGCGGCCTTCGTGCCGTAGGTGAGCGTGAAGTTCGTCATCAGGTAGAACAGCACGTACGTCGCCAGCATGATGAACGTGCCGAGGATGAGCTGCTTCCAGTGGTGCCGGAATACGGTCGCGAGCGGGAGCTTGCGGATGGCCCCGGTCTTCTCCGCCTTCTTGAACGTGTCCGACTCGACGAGACGGAGCCGCACCCACAGGCCGATGATGACCATGACGGCGGAGAACAGGAACGGCACGCGCCAGCCCCAGGAGAGGAAGGCCTCGGACTTCAGCGCCGGGTCCTCGGGGTGGGGGAGCGCGAAGTTGATGGCGAGGAAGATGCCGTTCGCGATGATGAAGCCGAGCGGCGCGCCGAGCTGCGGGAACGAGCCGTACCAGGCGCGCTTGCCCTTCGGGGCGTTCTCGGTGGCCACCAGCGCCGCGCCCGACCACTCGCCGCCCAGCGCGAAGCCCTGAGCGAGACGGAGGATCAGCAGGAGCAGCGGGGCGACCCAGCCGATCTGCTGGAAGGTGGGCAGGAGACCGATCACGAAGGTCGCGATACCCATGGTGAGGAGCGACGCGACGAGGGTGGCCTTGCGCCCGAACTTGTCGCCGAAGTGACCGAAGACAACGGCGCCGATCGGGCGGGCGACCATCGCCGCGCCGAAGACGGCGAACGACGACAGCAGCGACGCGGTGTCGTTCGTGCTGGGGAAGAAGAGCGTGGGGAAGACGAGCACGGCTGCCGTCGCATAGACGTAGAAGTCGTAGAACTCGATGGTGGTGCCGACGAGGCTCGCGGTGATGACGCGCGAGCGGGGGTTCGCGGGGGTGGTGGCGGTGCTCAAGGGGTCTCCGATCCTCCGCCGGTATACCAGCGGACTCGGGCGAGTCTACGCCTTCCTGGGAGTTCGCTGGACGTTCATGACGGGTCGGGGTCGAGCGCGTCGGTGCCCCCGCGTAGAGTCGGGGGAGACCGGCCGGAGGGGGACGATGACCACGCGGATGCTGCTCCTCGCCGACACGCACGTCCCGAAGCGCGCGAAGCGGCTGCCGGACGCGGTGCTCCGGGCGATCGACGAGGCCGACGTCGTCGTGCACGCGGGGGACTGGGTCGATCTCGCCACCGTCGAGCTGCTCCAGGCCCGCGCGCGCGTGCTCCACGGCGTGCACGGCAACAACGACGGCCCCGAGATCCGCGGGGTGCTGCCGGAGATCGCGCGGTTCACCGTGGAGGACACCGCCGTCGCCGTCATCCACGAGACGGGCGCCGCGACCGGGCGCGAGAAGCGGATGGATCTGGCCTTCCCCGACGCCGACCTGCTGGTCTTCGGGCACTCGCACATCCCCTGGGACACCGTGACGCCGAACGGGCTGCGGCTGCTCAACCCGGGCTCTCCCACCGACCGACGCCGGCAGCCGGTGCACACGATGATGCACGTCGTGGTCGACGGGCGCGATGTCGAGGCGACCCTGGTGCCGCTCCGATGACGGGCGACGCAGCCGACGGGCCGATCGCCTACCGGGCGCCGATGCGCTCCCGCGACGATGCCGTCGCCCCGGGGGTCGCGGTCGAGCGCGCGCTCGCCGGAGGGGTGTGCGGCATGGGCGGGCGGCTCGACGGCGCGCCCCGCTCCCTGACCGCGGCGCTCGCGGCCATCGACGCCCGTCATGGCGAGCGGGCGGCGCGGCGGCTGGAGCGGTTCGCGGCGCTTCCGACGGGAACCCTCGTCTGGACGCGCGACGTCGACGGGTACTTCTGGCTCGGGACGCTGACGGGGCCGTGGCGCTACGACGACGATCCGGCGGCGGTGGCGGCAGACCTCGTGCACGTGCGCGACTGCACCTGGTCGTCGCGCCCGGTGGCGCCTTCCGATGTCCCGCCGGGCGTCACGGCCACGTTTGCCCGCGGGGGACGCAACGGCCAGCGCATCCGAACGGCCGGCGTCGGGGAGCAGTCAGCCGCGCTCTGGAAGCGCAGCCTCCGCTGATCCGCGCCTCAGCGCCAGATCGCGGCGATGGCCGCGTTGACCGCGGTGAGGATGCCCACCAGCCAGAAGACCGCGGGCGGCACCACCTGGTCGCGCTTCTGGCGCGCCGTGCCGATCCCGAGCAGGGCGCCGATGGCGAGGAGGATGACGAGCTTCGTGCCGATCTTGGCGTAGTTCATCTCGACGCCCTCGGGAAGGCCCCACGGGGCTGCGAGTGCGAGGCCGGCGACCGCGGCGATCGTCATGCCGATGGTCATCAGACGCGTGAACACCCGCTTGCCGCCGAACGCCTGCGCCGCCCAGGCCCCGAAGAGCACGGCGAAGCCGATGAGGTGGACGAAGAGCACGATGTGGCGCAGGGTCTCCATGCCCTCACCGTACGAGAGCGCGGCCTTCCGCGCCACCAAGGCACGCCTGACCTCGCGCCCGCGATCGGGCGCGAGGCGGAGGGAGTCAGCCGCGCAGCTCGCGGATCACGAGAGCGGTGCGCAGTGCGGCGTCCGCGGCCTCCGCGCCCTTGTCCTCCTTCGAGCCCTCCAGGCCCGCGCGGTCCAGCCCCTGCTTCTCGTCGTCGAGCGTGAGCAGCCCGAACCCGACCGGCTTGCCGGCATCGAGGGAGACGCGGGTGAGTCCGTCGGTCGCCGCCGCCGAGACGTACTCGAAGTGCGGCGTGCCGCCACGGATGATGACCCCGAGGGCGACCACCGCGTCCGCACCGCCGGCGAAGGCGGCCTGTGCGGCCACGGCGAGCTCGAACGAACCGGGCACTCGCACGAGCCGATGCGTCGCCCCCGCCTCGTCGAGCACCCGCTGGGCGCCGGCGATCAGGCCGTTCGAGATCACCTCATGCCAGGTGCCGGCGATCACGACGATCTCCAGCCCCCGCCCGTCGATGTTCCCCGTCTTCGGTGCTCCGGCGCCGCTCATTCCTCGTCCTTTCCTGCCGCGAGGGCCTCGGCGAGCTCTGCTTCGCCGATGATGTGGCCCATGCGGTCGCGCTTGGTCTCCAGGTACTGGTGGTTGTTCGGGCCCACGCCCACGATCAGCGGCACCTGCTCGACGACGTCGAGGCCGAGCTCGCGCAGCTTGTTCACCTTGTCGGTGTTGTTGGTGAGCAGCCGGACCTTCGAGACGCCCAGGTCGGTGAGGATCCCGGCCGCCGCGGCGTAGTCGCGGGCGTCCGCCGGGAGCCCCAGTGCCAGGTTCGCGTCGACGGTGTCCAGGCCGTCCTCCTGCAGGCTGTAGGCCCGCAGCTTGTTGATGAGCCCGATGCCGCGCCCCTCGTGCCCCCGCATGTAGATGACGATCCCGCCCTCGCGGTCGATCGCGTCCAGCGCGGCATCGAGCTGCGGCCCGCACTCGCACTTCTGGGAGCCGAACGCCTCGCCGGTGAGGCACTCGGAGTGCACGCGCACGAGGGCGGTCTCGGTCGGCTCGCCTGACACGACCGCGATGTGGTCGGTGCCGGTGACGCGGTCTTTATAGGCGAGGAAGCGGAACGTGCCGTGGTCGGTGGGCACGGTCGCATCGGCGCGGAGGCTCACGCGGCGTCCGCGCTGGGCGGCCGGTGTCGCTCCGTCCGGGTCGATCTCGTTGAGGTGCGCGATGAGCTGCTCGATCGTGATGACCGGCACGCCGTCGCGGGCGCCCAGTTCGAGGAGCCCGGGAAGCCGCATCATGCTGCCGTCCTCGGCGACGACCTCCGCGATCGCGCCGACGGGCCGGAGGCCGGCGAGCTTCATGAGCTCGACCGCGGCCTCGGTGTGACCGCTGCGCTCGCGCACACCGCCGTCGACGGCCCGGAGCGGCAGCACGTGGCCGGGACGGATGATGCTCGTCGCCGTCGAGGACGGATCGGCGAGGACGTTGAGGGTGTGCGCGCGGTCGCTCGCGCTGATCCCCGTCGTCACCCCTTCCGCGGCGTCGACGCTCACCGTGTAGGCGGTGGAGCGGGCGTCTTCGCTGGCCGCGACCATCGGCGGGAGGTTGAGGCTGTCCGCGAGGTCGGTGGGCATCGGCGCGCAGATGAAGCCGGACGACCAGCGCACCGTCCACGCCACCCATTCGGGGGTGGCGAGCTCGGCGGAGAGGACGACGTCCCCCTCGTTCTCGCGGTTCTCATCGTCGGCCACGAGCACGGGCCGGCCGGCGCGCAGCGCCTCCAGGGCCTCGGGGATGGTTGCCAGGCTCATCGCGAGCCCCCTTCCGGTGCGGCGCGGAACGCGAGCAGCCGCTCGACGTGCCGCGCGAGGATGTCGGTCTCGAGGTTCACGCGGTCGCCGACCGCGCGGGTGCCGAGTGTGGTCGCCGCCAGGGTCTCCGGGATGAGCGACACCTCGAACCAGTGCCCGCCCCGGGTCCCCGAGCCTGTCGAAGGGCTCACCGCGCTCACCGTCAGCGAGGTGCCGTCGACCGAGATGGAGCCCTTGTCGACGACGAGTGGCGCGAGGTCGTCCGGAAGGCTGATGCGGAGCACGCTCCACTGCGCGCCCGGGCGAACCTCGAGCACGACACCGGTGCCGTCGACGTGGCCCTGCACGATGTGCCCGCCGAGCCGTGCGCCCACGGGCATCGCCTTCTCGATGTTGACCCTGGTCCCGACGGTCGCCGTGCCGAGGGCCGCGACGTCGAGCGTCTGCTTCATGACGTCGGCGTCGAAGGTCTCGGCGGTGGAGCCGACGACGGTCAGGCAGACGCCGGAGACCGCGATCGACTCCCCGTGCACGGCGTCGGCGGCCGCCTTCGGGGCGCGGACGGTGAGCCGCCAGCCGTCGCCCGACTCGGCGATGGCGGTGACCTCGCCGATCTCCTCGATGATTCCGGTGAACATCAGCGGCTTCCCTTCTCCGTGCCTGTGTGGTCCGGGTCGTCCGCGTCCGCAGGATGCGCGATCGCGAGCAGGTCTGCGCCCAACGGCAGCCATTCGTCCACGACGAGGCGGCGCGCCTCGTCGATCGAGCGGACGCCGATGTCGGACACGGCCAGGCGGCTCCCGCCCAGGAGGACCGGGGCGACGTAGGCGAGCACACGGTCCGCGAGTCCGGCGGCGAGGAACGCGCTGGCGAGCGTCGGGCCGCCTTCCACGAACAGTGTCTGGATGCCGCGCGCGTGCAGCGCGGCGAGGACCGCCGACAGGTCGTGCGTGTCGAAGAACACCGGCGTGTGCGGATGACGGTGCACCGCCGCATCCGCAGGGGTGGGCCGCGCGCCGATCACGACCGGGACGGGCTGATGCGGAAGGAGCTCGTCGCCGGCGCGGGCAGTGAGCGCGGGGTCGTCGGCGAGAACGGTGCCGGTGCCGACCGCGATGGCGTCGGCCGCGGCGCGTCGCCGGTGCACGTCGGCACGCGCCTCGGGCCCGGTGATCCACTGGCTGGTGCCGTCGTCCGCTGCAGCCCTGCCGTCGAGGCTCTGCGCCCACTTGACGGTGACGTGCGGACGGCCGCGTCGCGCCGCGAAGAGCCAGTCGCCGATCAGCGCGCGTGCCTCCGCGGCCCGTTCGCCGGACTCGACGCTGACGCCCGCGGCGCGCAGCCGCTCCGCGCCGCCGCCGGAGACCTCACCCGGGTCGTCGAGGGCGTAGACGACCCGTGCCACCCCGGCCTCGATGAGCGCGAGCGCGCAGGGACCGGTGCGACCGGTGTGGTTGCAGGGTTCGAGCGTGACGACCGCGGTCGCGCCGCGTGCGGCGCCAGGGCCGAGCTTCGACAGCGCGTCGACCTCGGCGTGCGGAGTGCCGGAGCCCCGGTGCCAGCCCTCGGCCAGCACCTCGCCGTCGGGGGAGAGGAGCACGGCGCCCACCTGCGGATTGACTCCGCGGGGGCCACGGGTCGCGAGGGCGAGCGCGCGATCCATCGCGCGGCGCTCTGTCGCGGTCACTGCCATCCGTCGTCCTCTCTGCGGCCTCGGGGTCGCTGCAGGGTGGCGGAACGGACGCACGCGCGTGCGCCTCGTGCTGCCTCCCTTCCGGACTAGCGAGGTGTCCCTCGCATCACCGTCGGTTCCGGAATTCCACCGGATCGGCATCCCGATCACTCGGAACGCTCGCGGACTGTCACCGCCGGTTCGGATTCCCACCGACCCCGGAGCACGTTGCTGCTCTGAGTGTACTCAACGCGTCCGCGCCCGTTTCATTCCGTGGCAGGGGCCGTTCCCCGCGCCTCACTTGAGCAGGCGGGAGAGCCGCCGGTCGGCGAGCACCTTGCCGCCGGTCTGACAGGTGGGGCAGTACTCCAGAGAGCGGTCGGCGAAGAAGACGCTGCGCACCTCATCGCCGCAGACCGGGCACGCCTCGCCCCGGCGGGCGTGCACCCGCATGCCGCGGCGCTTGGCGTCCTTGAGATCAGCCGGGGGTTTTCCCGCGGCGGCCGCCACGGCCTCGGCGAGGGTCTCCTGCATCGCCGCGAACAGGCGGTCGATCTCGGCGTCGTCCAGCGTGCCGGCGATCGCGTACGGCGACATGCGGGCCGCGTGCAGGATCTCGTCCGAGTAGGCGTTGCCGATGCCCGCGATCACGCCCTGGTCGCGCAGCAGACCCTTGATCTGCATCCGTCGGTCGTCCAGCAGCGCGGCGAAGGCGTCGCGGGTGAAGGACGGATCGAGCGGGTCGGGGCCGAGCCGGGCGATGCCGGGCACCTCGGCGGGGTCGCGGACCACGTACACGGCCAGCGACTTCTTCGTCCCGGCCTCGGTCAGGTCGAAGCCGCTGCCGTCGTCGAGGGCGATCCGCAGCGCGATGGGCGACTTGCCCGGCTTGAGGAGCGTGGTCGGCAGGGTGTCGTACCAGCGCAGCCATCCGGCCTTCGCCAGGTGGAAGACGAGGTGCAGCTCGGACCCGCAGGAGAGCACCACGAACTTGCCGCGGCGCTCCGCCCCGGTGATCGCCGCGCCTTCCAGTGCCGAGATCGGCGGGTCGTAGGTCTTCAGCGCGGCGATCGCCGCCACGGAGGCACGGGTGATCGTGCGTCCGGTGGTGCGCTCGCCGAGGAACGCGACGAGTCCTTCGACCTCCGGCATCTCAGGCATGCAGCCATCCTGTCACCGGGGTCCGACGCTGTCACGCGTGGGACGTGCGGTCAGAGCACCGGCCACTCGACCGGCGTCCGGTCGTCGTCGCGCAGCAGCCCGGCGAGCCAGCCGTCGTCTCGTCCGCGCTGGCTGGTGAGTCCCTGACGCATGGTGCCTTCGAAGCGGAAGCCGAGGGCGCGGGCGGCGCGGGCGGAGGGGACGTTGCCCACGACGGCCTGCCAGCGGATGCGGGCGAGGCCGAGCTCCGCGAAGCCCCAGTCGAGCACGGCCCGCGCGGCCTCGACGAGGTAGCCGCGGCCGCGGGCGTCCGCGACGACCCAGTAGCCGAGCTCGGCATGGCCCCCGGCCGGATGCTCCCCGATGTGGTGGAGTCCGACCATGCCCACGAGGACGTCGTCGGCGTAGACACCCCAGACGGTCTGCGAGCCGTCCTCCCACCACTGCTCGACGAGGGCGACGAAGTCCTCCGCGTCCTGCCGGAAGTAGGGGGAGGGCACCGTCGTCCACCGCGCGATCTCGGGGTCCTGGCACGCCTCGGTGATCGCGTCGACATCCGCCTCCGTCGGGGCGTGGAGGACGAGTCGTGCGGTGGTGAGGGTGACCGGAAGCATCCCTCCAGCCTAAAACGCTCGACCCGGCCCCTTCGGTTCGCCCCGGCCCCTTCCGCGCGTCCGTAACGGGGTGGGAGGCACGGAAAGGGGTGGGATGCAGGGAAGCCGACCGCAGTGTCCGTGGGCGCGATTAGGCTTGTCCGGTGACTGTTCCGGGGATTCTGCGCGCCTTGGAAGAGGCGTCTCTGTATCGTGACGCTCTCGCCTGGGCGCACACCGACGCCGACCTCGGCCTGGTCGACGGGCTCGACGCGCCCGTGCTCGCCGGTCTGCTCGCCAAGCGTGCGGCGGCCGGCCACCCGGCGGCGCTGCTGGCCGTGGTGCCCACGGGGCGCCGGGCGGAATCGGTCGCGCAGGCCCTGGAGACGTACGTCCCGGACGCCGAGGTGCTCACCTTCCCCGCCTGGGAGACGCTGCCGCACGAGCGCCTCAGCCCCAGCCCGGACACGGTCGGCCTGCGACTGCAGACCCTGCGCCGCATCGCCGAATGGTCCGGGGAGCGTCCCCTCGTGGTCGTGGCCTCCGTGCGCGCCGCGCTCCAGCCCATCGCCGGGAACCTCGGCGACATCGTGCCACTGGAGCTGGCGGTGGGCAGCCGCGGCAATGAGCTCGACCACGTCGCCGAGCAGCTGGTCGAACGGGCATACTCCCGCGTCGACATGGTGTCGCGACGGGGCGAGTTCGCCGTCCGCGGCGGCATCCTCGACGTCTTCCCGCCCACGTCCGAGCACCCGTACCGCGTGGAGTTCTTCGGCGACGAGATCGATCAGATCCGCGCGTTCTCCGTGGCGGACCAGCGTTCCCTCCCCGGCGACGTGCCGCGCGTCGACCTGCCGCCCAGCCGCGAGCTCCTGCTCACGGCCGAGGTGCGGGAGCGCGCCAGGGCGCTCATCGGGGGCTTCCCGGCCATCAGCGGCCTGCTCGAGAAGATGGCCGAGGGCATCCCGGTCGAGGGCATGGAGTCGCTGCTGCCCGCGGTCGCCGGCCCCCTCAAGTCGCTCGTCGAGTATCTGCCCGAAGGCAGTGCCACCGCCGTCATCGACCCGGAGCGCTCGACCGCCCGCGCGCTCACCCTCGGCGAGACGAACCGCGAGTTCCTCGACGCCGCCTGGAGCGCGGCGACCTCCGGCGCCTCGGCCCCCATCGACCTCGGCGCCGGCGACTTCCTCACCATCGCCGACCTGCGCGAGGTCGTCCGCGACCGCCGTGGCGTCTGGTGGCGGCTGAGCCCGTTCGGGATCGGCGATGCGACCGCGGAGAGCGTCGAGGCGGCCACCGTCATCCCGTCGTTCCACGGCAACGTCGACGGCGCCATCGCCTTCGTCGACGCGAAGGTCGCCGACGGCTGGCGCGTGGTCGTCCTCGCGACCGGTCACGGCCTCGTCGACCGCGCCCGCGACGTGCTCTCCGACCGCGGCATCGCGGCGCGGGTCGTCGAGACCATCGCGGACGCGCCGGACCCGGGGGTCGCGACGCTCACCGTGGGCGGCGTCGAGGCCGGCTTCCAGGTGCCGGAGGCGAAGCTCGCCGTCCTCACCGACAACGAGTTCTACGGCCGCACCATCGGCGGCGACCAGCGCGTCGTCAAGAAGCTCGCCTCCCGTCGGAAGAACGTCGTCGATCCGCTGCAGCTCAAGCAGGGCGACTTCGTCGTGCATGCCACGCACGGCATCGGCCGCTTCGTCGAGATGACCCAGCGCGAGGTCTCCACCGGGGGCCGCAACGCCGCGAAGTCCGTCCGCGACTACCTCGTGCTGGAGTATGCGCCGTCGAAGCGCGGCTACCCCGGCGACAAGCTGTTCGTCCCCACCGACCAGCTCGATCTCCTGTCGAAGTACGTCGGCGGCGAGGCCCCGACGCTGTCGAAGATGGGCGGCAGCGATTGGGCGCAGGCCAAGGGCAAGGCGCGCAAGGCGGTCCGCGACATCGCCGTCGAGCTCGTCAAGCTCTACTCCGCCCGTATGAGCGCCAAGGGGTACGCCTTCGGCCCGGACACCCCCTGGCAGCGCGAGCTGGAGGAGGCGTTCCCGTTCGCGGAGACCCAGGACCAGCTGCAGACCATCGACGAGATCAAGGCCGACATGGAGCGGCCCATCCCGATGGATCGGCTGCTCTCCGGCGATGTCGGCTTCGGCAAGACCGAGGTCGCGGTCCGCGCGGCGTTCAAGGCGATCCAGGACGGCAAGCAGGTGGCGATGCTCGTCCCGACCACCCTGCTCGTCAAGCAGCACCTCGAGACGTTCACGGAGCGCTTCGCCGGGTTCCCGGTCAAGGTGCGGCCGCTGTCGCGGTTCCAGACCGACAAGGAGGCGCGGCTCACGCTGCAGGGCCTGCTCGACGGCTCGGTGGACATGGTGATCGGCACGCACCGCATCCTCACGGAGCAGGTGCTGTTCAAGGATCTCGGTCTCATGATCATCGACGAGGAGCAGCGCTTCGGCGTCGAGCACAAGGACGCGCTGAAGAAGATGAAGACCAACGTCGACATCCTCGCCATGAGTGCCACCCCGATCCCGCGCACGCTGGAGATGGCGGTCACCGGCATCCGCGAGATGTCGACGCTCGCCACGCCCCCGGAGGACCGGCACCCGATCCTCTCGTTCGTCGGACCCCGCAGCGACAAGCAGATCGCCGCCGCCATCCGCCGCGAGATCCTCCGCGAGGGGCAGGTCTTCTTCGTGCACAACCGCGTGCAGTCGATCCAGCGGGTCGCGGCCGAGCTCGCCGAGCTGGTCCCCGAGGCGCGGATCGCCGTGGCGCACGGGCAGATGGGGGAGCACGCGCTGGAGCAGGTCGTCGACGACTTCTGGGAGCGCAAGTTTGACGTCCTCGTCTCGACCACGATCATCGAGACCGGCCTCGACATCTCCAACGCGAACACGATCATCATCGACCGCGCCGACAAGTACGGGCTGAGCCAGCTCCACCAGCTCCGCGGACGCGTGGGCCGCGGACGCGAGCGCGCCTACGCGTACTTCCTCTACGACGACATGAAGCCGCTGAGCGAGACCGCGGCCGACCGGCTGCAGACCATCGCGGTCAACAACGACCTCGGCTCCGGAATGCAGGTCGCCCTGAAGGACCTCGAGCTGCGCGGTGCCGGAAACCTCCTCGGCGCCGAGCAGGCCGGGCACATCGCCGGAGTCGGCTTCGACCTGTACCTCCGCATGATCGGCGAGGCCGTCGCGACCTTCCGCGGCGAGGAGGTCGAGACCGGGCAGGAGCTCCGCCTCGAGCTGCCGCTCGACGCCCGCATCCCCGAGGACTACATCGACAGCGAGCGCCTCCGGCTCGAGGCGTACCAGAAGCTCTCCGCCGCCTCGGCCGCGACCGCGAAGGACGACGCCATCGACCTCGTGGTGGAGGAGCTCGTCGACCGGTACGGCACGCCGCCGGAGGAGGTCACCGGACTCGTGTCGATCGCGCGACTGCGGCGCCGGGCGGCCAGGGCCGGGCTCACCGACGTCGTGGCCATGGGGTCGAACCTGCGCCTCGCGCCCGCCCGCCTCGAGGACTCCATCAAGGTCCGGCTGCAGCGGCTGTATCCGAAGGCGAAGCTCGTCTCCGGCGGGGAAGCGCTGGTCGTGCCGATGCCCACGGTGCCCGCGGCGGTCGGGGTGGGCGTGGAGCCGCTTCCCGACGCGGAGCTGCTCGCCTGGGTCGACCAGCTGTTCACCGCCATCTTCCCCGAGCCCGCCAAGCCCGAGTGACCCGGCCCTCGGCGGTGGCCGCGGTGCACAACTCCGGAGTCGGCGTACGACACGCCGTCGGGAGCGGCTCGGGGCCGGCGTGTCGGTGATGATCTCCGAAGTCGTGCACGCCGCAGACGCCGCGGGCTAGTCTGGCCGCATGTTGTACGAGCACCTCGGGGCTCGCCCCCGCATCCACGACACCGCCGTCGTCGCTCCCACCGCCGTCATCTCCGGCGACGTGGAGCTCGGACCGGGCTGCCAGGTGCTGCACGGCGCCGTCATCACCGCGGAGGGCGGCCCGATCACCCTCGGCGCGCACGTCATCGTGATGGAGAACGCGCTGATCAGGGCGACTGCGGCCAACGCCGTCCACATCGGGGCGCACACCCTCGTCGGGACACTGGCCAGCATCGCCGGGGCGACCGTGGGCGAGGAGGTGTTCTTCGCGTCCGGAGCCCGGGTCTTCAACGGGGCGCTCGTCGGGGATCGCTGCGAGGTGCGGGTCAACGCCATCGTGCATCGCCGGGCCGTGCTGCCGTCGGGGACGGTGGTGCCGATCGGGTGGGTCGCGGTTGGCGATCCGGTGCAGCTGCTCTCACCCGACAGGGACGCCGAGATCGCGGCCGCACAGCCCGAGCTCGACTTCCCCGGACACGTCTTCGGCGTCGATCGGGACACTCCCGACCTCATGGTGCAGCTCACGGAGCGCTACGGCAGCTCCCTCGCGCGGCACGCCGACGACCGACAGGTCTGACCCCGCCCTTCGAATCGCCCGAATGGTCCCATCTCGGCCGGATTTGGGACCATTCAGGCGATTCGAACGGGTCAGATGACGCCCTGGGCGAGCATCGCCGCGGCGACGCGCTCGAAGCCGGCGATGTTGGCACCGGCCACGTAGTCGCCGGGGACGCCGTGGCGCTCGGCGGCCTCGAAGGCGGCGTGGTGGATGTCGCCCATGATCTCGCGCAGCTTGTTCTCGCTGTCGCCGAAGCTCCAGCGCTGCCGCGAGGCGTTCTGGCTCATCTCCAGCGCCGAGGTCGCGACACCGCCGGCGTTCGCGGCCTTGCCAGGGGCGAACAGCACGCCCGCCTTCTGGAAGGCCTCGACGGCCTCGGGCACGCACGGCATGTTGGCGCCCTCGGACACGGCGCGCACGCCGTTCGCGATCAGGGCCTCCGCATCGGCGAGGCTGACCTCGTTCTGGGTGGCGGAGGGCACCGCGATGTCGACGGGCACCTCCCACACGCTGCCGCTCTCCACGAAGCGGGCGCTCGGGCGGCGGTTCGCGTACTCGACGATGCGGGCGCGCTCGACCTCCTTGAGCTGACGCAGCAGGTCGAGGTCGATGCCCGCGTCGTCGACGACGTAGCCGGAGGAGTCGGAGGCCGTGACCGCGGTCGCGCCGAGCTGCGCGGCCTTCTGGATCGCGTAGATCGCCACGTTGCCGGAGCCCGAGATGCCGACGCGCTTGCCGTCGAGGGAGTCGCCGTGCACGCCGAGCATCTCCTGCGCGAAGAACACCGCGCCGTAGCCCGTGGCCTCCGTCCGCACCTCGGCGCCGCCCCATCCGGTGCCCTTGCCCGTGAACATGCCGGACTCGTGGCGGTTGGTGACCTTGCGGTACTGGCCGAAGAGGTAGCCGATCTCGCGGCCGCCGACGCCGATGTCGCCCGCAGGGACGTCGGTGTGCTCGCCGAGGTGCCGGTAGAGCTCGTTCATGAACGACTGGCAGAACCGCATGACCTCGGCGTCGGACTTGCCGTGCGGGTCGAAGTCGGAGCCGCCCTTGCCGCCGCCGATGCCCTGGCCGGTGAGCGCGTTCTTGAAGATCTGCTCGAAGCCGAGGAACTTGATGATAGAGAGGTTGACCGACGGGTGGAACCGCAGGCCGCCCTTGTACGGACCGAGCACGGAGGAGAACTGGATGCGGTACCCGCGGTTGACCTGCAGCTTCCCGGCGTCGTCGACCCACGGCACGCGGAACATGATCTGCCGTTCCGGCTCGACCAGGCGCTCCAGGATCCCGCCGTCCACGTATTCCGGGTGGCGCTCCAGGACGGGTGCGATCGAGTGCAGCACCTCGTGGACGGCCTGGTGGAACTCCGGCTCGTGCGGGCTGCGTGCCAGCACCGTGTCGAAGACGGGCTGCACGGATGCGGCGAGCGGGTGGAAGTCGGTGGGGGTGGTGACGGTCACGCGGGAGGGCTTTCTGATGGGGGATGGGGTGCGGGCGATCGTGTCGCGCGCGAAAGCAGAGCCGGGTGAGGCGGAGGTTTCACTCTAGCGTCGGCGACGAGGGCCTCCGCACACGCGGCGGGAGGGCTCGGGTCACCCGGTGTTCTGCAGGCCGGCGGCGACCCCGCTGACGGACAGGAGGAGCAGGCGCTGCTGTTCGGCGTCGGCTCCCGAGCCCTCCGGCTGCTCCGGCGCCGACCGGAGCGCGCGGAGCGCCCGCAGCTGCAGGAGGGAGAGGGCGTCGACGTACGGGCTGCGCAGCTGGACCGCCCGCTGCAGAACGGGCTTGTTCTCCAGCAGCCCCTCGCCTCCCGTGAGGCGGATGACCCAGCGACGGGTGAGGGCGAGCTCGTCGAGCACCAGGGCGGCGAGGTCGTCGCGGTCGCCGAGGGCGAGGTACTGCCGGGCGATGCGCTCGTCGGTCTTGGCGAGGCTCATCGCGACGTTGTCGACCATCGTGCGCAGCAGCGGCCACTCGCGGTAGGCCTCCGTGAGCAGTTCCTCGTCGCCGACGGCCTCGAGCGCGGTGCCGAGTCCGAACCAGCCGGCGAGGTTGATCCGGGCCTGCGTCCACGCGAACACCCAGGGGATGGCCCTGAGGTCTTCCAGCGACTCCACCGAGAGGCCGCGGCGGGCGGGACGCGACCCGAGCGCGAGCAGACCGATCTCCTCCATCGGGGTCACGGTCGCGAACCACGGGGCGAAGCCCTCGGCCTTGACGAGCGCGAAGAACCGCTCGCGGGAGGCGGCGTCCATCGTCGCGGCGACGTCGGCGTAGCGGGCGGCCGCGCGGCTCGTGCGCTCCTCGACCGTGGGGGAGGAGGCCAGCAGCGTCGCGGCGGCGACCTGGTCGATGTGCCGCATCGCGATCGCGGGCTCGCCGTAGCGGGCGAAGATGACCTCGCCCTGCTCGGTGAGCTTGAACCGACCGTCGACGGAGTGCGGGGGCTGCGCGAGGATCGCGGAGTTGGCGGGGCCGCCGCCACGGCCGAGCGCCCCGCCGCGGCCGTGGAAGAGGGTCAGCTCGATGCCGGACTCCTGCGCCCAGCGGGCGATCTTCTCCTGCGCCGTGTACAGCGCGAGGTTCGCGGCGACGGGCCCGACGTCCTTGGAGGAGTCGGAGTAGCCGAGCATGACCTCCAGCCGGTTGCCGGTCGCGGCCATCCGCTGGCGGAACTCCGGGAAGGTGACGGCCTCGGCGAGGATCCCCGGGGCCGCCTGGAGGTCGGCGAAGGTCTCGAACAGCGGCACGACGTCGAGCACCGGGGCATCGTCGCCGAGCGCGTGACGGGCCAGCTCGTACACGTTCGCGAGGTCGGAGGCCGCCTGCGTGAAGGAGACGACGTAGCGACCCGCGGCGCGCAGTCCGCGGTCGCGCTGGATGTCCGCGATCGCGCGGAACACCTCCAGCACCTCCTCGGTCTGCGTGCTGATCGGACCGCCGGCCTCGAGCTCGGCCAGGGCCTTCGCGTGCACCTGGGAGTGCTGACGGACTTCGAGCTCCGTGAGGTGGAAGCCGTAGGTCTCGACCTGCCAGATCAGATGCTGCACGCCGCCGAACGCGTGGCGGCGGGCTCCGGCGGCGACGAGGGAGGACTGCACGGCGCGCAGGTCCGCGAGCAGCTCCTCCGGACCCGTGTACCCCTCCTCGTCACCGCGCCGTGTGGCCGCCACGCGGCGGGCCATGACGAGGACGACCCGGCGGTGCGGCTCGTCAGGGGAGCGGGCCGCCAGCTCGTCGGCGACCGTCGGCTCCGCGGCGGTGAAACGCTCCCAGAGTGCGATGACCTCGGCGCTGGGCGGGGTGTCGTCCGCGGCGAGCGTGAGGGTGCGGCCGATCCGGTCGAGCGCCCGCTCGAGGCCGCGGAGCACGTGGTCGGAGGCGATCTGCGAGGCCTCACGGGTCACCGCGGCTGTGACGAACGGGTTGCCGTCGCGGTCGCCGCCGACCCAGGAGCCGATCCGTACGAACGCCGGGACGACCGGGGCGCTGGCGCCGGACTCCTCGCCGCGGAGGGCGTCGTCGATCCGGCGGTAGACGTGGGGGACCGTGGTGAACAGCGTCTCGTCGAAGACGCCCATGACGGTGCGGACCTCGTCGGTCGGGGAGGGCTTCTGCGCGCGCAGCGGCGCCGTGCGCCACAGGGTGTCGATCTCCTCGAGCATCCGGCGGCGGGCGCGGTGCTCCTCGGAGCCGCCTGCGCTCGCCGCGTCGTGCTGGGTGAGCAGCTCGGAGAGGCGGCGGATGCTCGACGAGACCGCGCGGCGCCGGGCCTCGGTCGGGTGGGCCGTGAAGACGGGGTGGAAGCGCAGACCGTCCAGACGACGGCGGGCCTCGTCGTCGCCGACCTCCTCGCGCAGCCGGGCGTACGCCCCCGCGACCGTGTCCGTCGCCTGGGCCCCTGAGCCCGTCGAAGGGCCTGAGTCCGCCTGGGTCCCTGAGCCCTCCTGGGTCCCTGAGCCCACCTGGGTCCCTGAGCCTGTCGAAGGGGCCTGCCCCGCCCGCTCCCGGAGCACGCGCACCCGCTGGTGCTCCTCGGCGAGGTTCACGAGGTGGAAGTAGCAGGTGAACGCGCGGGCGACCTCGTCGGCACGGGCGATCGTGAAGGAGTCGGCGATCGCCGCGGCGCGGTCGAACGCGTCGGAGCTGTGGTCCTCGTAGGCCTGGATCGTCGCGAGGCGCAGGCGCTCGACGTCCTCGAAGAGGTCGTCGCCGCCGGCCTCGCGGAGCACCTGGCCGAGGAGCTGGCCCAGCATCCGCACGTCGGAGCGCATGGCATCGGGGATGCCGCGACCGGCTTCGAAACGACCGATCACGCGGATGGCCTCGGTGGGCGTCGGCTCGGAGAAAGCGGGGGAATCGGGGGTCACCCTCCGAGAGTAGCCGGGCGGATCGAGGTGTCCTGCACGCATGACGACCGTGTGACGCCGCGGCCTACGATGGACGGGATGCGCATCACAGCGAACCCCCTCCGCGGGCAGCAGTTCCCCGCCGTCCTCCTGCTCGTGGCCGCCGGCCTGGGCCTCCTCTTCGCGAACCTGCCCACGCACGACGCGATCGCCGGGCTGCTGGACACGCACCTCGCCGTCCCCGGGACGGCGCTGGACCTCTCGATCGCGCACTGGGTGTCGGACGGACTGCTCGCGATCTTCTTCCTCGTCGTGGCGATCGAGCTGCGGCACGAGCTCACCCACGGCGAGCTCGACTCCCCGCGGAAGGCCGTGCAGCCCGCCATCGCGGCCACCGGCGGCGTGCTCGTGCCGATCCTCGTGTACCTGCTGATCGCGGGAGGGCCGGAGACGGCGTCCGGCTGGCCGATCCCGACCGCCACCGATATCGCCTTCGCGCTCGGCGTGCTGGCGATGTTCGGACGAGGACTCCCGTCCCGGGTGCGGGTGTTCCTGCTGGCCCTCGCGATCCTCGACGACATCATCGGCATCATCTTCATCGCGGTGCTCTTCGCGCACGACGTGCAGTGGCTCCTGTTCGGGCTCGCGATCGTCGGGGTGGCGGTGTTCTGGCTGCTGAGCCGCCTGCTGCACGCCACCGGACACACGCTCGTCGCGGTCGCGATGGCCGTCGTCGGCGTCATCACGTGGGGCCTCGTCGCCTCGTCCGGCATCCACGCGACCATCGCCGGCGTGATGCTCGGCCTCGTCATGGCGCCGGTACCCGCCGGACGCACCCGGCATGCGCTGGAGCCGACCGTGAACGGCGCGATCCTGCCGCTCTTCGCCTTCGTGGCGGCTTTCGTCGTCATCCCCGCCGTCTCGCCGACGGCCCTCTCCCCGGCCTTCTGGGCGATCGTGGTGGCCCTTCCAGTGGGGAAGATCATCGGCATCTCCCTGTTCGGCTGGCTCGCCATGCGCATCCGTCCGAAGGGGGCCGACCCGGCCCTGCCGTTCGCGGACGTCCTCGCCGCCGGCGCCCTGGGCGGCATCGGATTCACCGTCTCGCTCCTGCTCGCGAACCTCGCGTTCGAGGGCGACGCGGTCATCCGCGACCAGGCGATCCTCGGCGTCCTCGTGGGGTCGCTCCTCGCGCTGATCCTCTCCGGCATCGTCGTCACCCTGCGCGCCCGGTGGTACCGTCGCGCTGCGCCCATCCCCGCCTGAGCCGGAGTCCGGAGGAAGCATGACCAGCGAGCAGCGAGGCCCCGAGGACATCGACGATCCGCTGCGCGCGGCCGCGGAGACCATGCGTGCGGTGCGGGAACGGTGCGTGTGGTCGCAGCGCATCACGCACCGCGACCTCGTGCCGTACCTCATCGAGGAATCGCACGAGGTGATCGACGCGGTCGAGGACGGCTCGCGCGCCGACCTCCGCGAGGAGCTGGGCGATCTGCTGTGGCAGGTGCTGTTCCATGCCGCGATCGCGGCACAGGACCCGGACGACCCGTTCGACATCGACGACGTCGCCCGCACGCTCACCGAGAAGATGGTGCGGCGGCATCCGCACGTGTTCGGCGACGAGGTCGCGGAGACGCCGGAGGAGGTGCTCGTGCACTGGAACGCCGCCAAAGCGGCGGAGAAGCGCACCCGCCGCAGCGTGCTCGACGGGATCCCGCGCGCGATGCCCGCCCTCGCGCGGGCCCAGAAGATGTCGGGTCGTGCCGCCGGCGCCGGCGTGGTGCCCGCGCAGCTGACCGCCCTGCGCCCGTCCTCAGAGGAGGAGCTCGGCGATGCCCTCCTCGCCCTCGTGGACACCGCTCGGGCCGAGGGCTGGGACGCGGAGCGCGCCCTCCGGGAACGGCTGACGCGCCTGGAGGACGAGGTCCGCGCCGCCGAGGCCGGTTGATCGGACACGGACACCGCCGCCGACCTGGGAAGATGGACGGGTGGCTACCGTGAACGCGCCGCGCGGCATGCGCGACTTCCTCCCCGCCGACAAGGCCCGCCGTGAGCGGGTGCTCTCCGTCATCCGCGACCGCTATCGCGCGCACGGATTCGACGAGATCGAGACCCCCGTGGTCGAGGAGTACGACCGGCTGCATGCCGGCATCGGCGGCGACAACGAGAAGCTGTCGTTCAACATCCTGCGCCGCGGCCTGGATGCGGAGGCCGTCCGCGCCGCCGCCGACGACCCCGCGGAGCTCTCCGACCTCGGCCTGCGCTACGACCTGACGGTGCCGCTCGCCCGCTTCTACGCGAGCAACAGGGGACAGCTCCCCGGCGTCTTCCGGTCCATCCAGATCGGTCCCGTCTGGCGGGCCGAGCGTCCGCAGAAGGGGCGCTACCGCCAGTTCGTCCAGTGCGACATCGACATCATCGGCGACGCGTCCGCGCGCGCCGAGGCCGAGCTGCTGGCCGCGTCGCTCGACGCCGTCGACGCCCTGGGCCTGGAGGGCGCGAGCGTGCGGATCAACGACCGCCGCGTGCTGGAATGGATGCTGGAGCACTTCGGGTTCACCGAGGACGAGCGCCCGCAGGTGCTGATCACGATCGACAAGCTCGACAAGATCGGGCCGGAGGGTGTGGCCGCCGAGCTCCGCGAGCGCGGGGCCACGACGACCGCGGTCGACGCGTTCCAGGCCTTCCTCGGTCGTCCGCAGACGCTCGAGTACCACCCGTTCGGTGACCGCCAGATCCGCAAGGCGCTCCCGGACGGCGCGCCGGACGAGCTCGTCGCCCACCTCGTCGGCATCGGCGAGGCGGTCGCGGCGGGGCGCGGGCAGGACGACATCCCGCTCGTGTTCGACCCGTTCCTGGTCCGCGGCATGGGCTACTACACCGGGACGATCTTCGAGCTCGCGCACCCGTCGGTGACGTATTCGCTCGGTGGCGGAGGACGGTACGACGGCATGATCGGCCGGTTCCTCCAGCAGGACGTGCCGGCGGTGGGCTTCTCCCTCGGGTTCGAGCGCCTGGTCGACCTCGTCTCGACGGACCCGGCCACCGCGGCGCAGGCGATCGTGCTGGTCCACGACGCGGCCGTCCCCGTGGCGGAGCTCGTGGCGCACAAGACGGCCCTCGTCGCGAAGGGCGCGCGGGTGCGACTCGAGCAGCGCACGAAGAACCTCAAGGCGCTGCTGGAACGGTCGGCGGCGGACGGGTACACCCACTTCGCGAGCGTGCGCCCCGGAGACGACGAGCTCGAGGTCAAGACGCTGGCCTGAGTCACCCCCGTCGGGACGGGGCGTTCACCGGGCGTTCACGGCGGTCCGCTGGAATCGCGCCGTGCGTCGTCTGCCCCTGCTGACCCTGGTCGCGCTCGCCGCCGCGCTCGTCGTGGGTGCACGCACGGTCCTCGACCGGCAGGCCGCCGTCGCGCGTCGGCGCATCGGAAAGCCGCTGGGGGAGCAGTCGCTCGACGCCGACCGTGTCTGGCGCCCGGGGCTCGAGGGCGAGCCGCTCGACCTCCTGCTGCTGGGCGACTCCCTCGCTGCCGGCCTGGGAGCGGCACGGCGGAAGGAGACCCTCGGGGCACGGCTCGCGAAGGCGACGGCACGCCGACTCGGGCGTCCCGTGCGGCTGCGCACCGCCGCGGTCGTGGGCGCGGAGTCGCGGGATCTCGATGGGCAGCTCTCCCGCCTCCCCGCGGACTATCGCCCTGACGTCGCCGTGGTCGTGGTCGGCGGCAACGACGTCACCCATCGCCTCCCGGCAACGGAGTCGGCCCGCCACCTGCGCGAGGCCATCGTCCGCCTGCAGGCTCGCGGCGCCCGCGTCGTCGTCGGCACCTGCCCCGACCTCGGTGCCCTGCGCGCGGTGCCGCAGCCGCTGCGCCGCATCGCCTCCGGTCTGTCCCGACGGCTGGCGGAGGCGCAGGCGGAGGCCGCGCACTGGGAAGGAGCGGAGACGGTGGACCTGCGGCGGGCTGTCGGCCCGATGTTCTTCGACGAGCCGGAGGAGATGTTCAGCCTCGACCGCTTCCACCCGAGCGCCCTCGGCTACCGCCGCACCGCGGAGGCGCTGCTGCCGGCCGTCGAGCGGGCCGCCCTGGTCGCGCTCAGCTCCCGGCGGTCTCCGGCGTCGCGCTGAACGAGGCCGCCCACTCTGCGACCCGTCGTGCGCTCTCCTCGTCGGAGAGGTCCTCCACGCGGGTCATGATCGACCAGCGGACGCCGAACGGGTCGCGGATGCTGGCGTAGCGGTCGCCGGAGACGAACAGGGACGGCGCCTCGCGGACGGTCGCCCCCGCCGCGACGGCGCGCGCGACCACGGCGTCCACGTCCGGCACATACAGGCCTATCGAGTAGCAGTCATCGTCGCCGGAAGGCGCGGGCACGAGGTGGTACTCCGGGCTGGGCTCGCCGAGCTGGAGCCGTCCGAGTCCGAAGTCGAGGTCGGCATGCGCGACGACACCGCCGAACTCCGTCACGTCGACCACGCGGGCGCCGAAGACGTCCCGGTAGAACTCGACGGCGCGGGCGGCGTCGGGGATCGCGAGGAAGGGGGTGAGCGAGGTCGCGCTGTGCGGGCGGCCGTCGGTGGTGTGTGCGCCGGTCACGCCGGCCGGAGGTGTCTGATCGGTCATGCGGCCACGGTAGGCGGGGGAGGGCACCCGCCGCTTGAAGATCCGCGACACGTCGCCGACGCCGCGTCGGTGGCGCGTTCTACGCTGGGGCGATGGTCGACCGGACGCGCGGAGTGCTCTATCCCGCACGGCTGCCCTCGTTCCATCGGCTGCCGCCGCCCGCAGAGGCCGCCGCGCTCGTCGCCTGGTTCTGGATCCCGGAGTGGAGCCTTCCGGAGGGCGAGGTGTCCCGGCAGGAGATCGTCTCGTATCCGGCCGTCAACCTCGTGGTCGCCCCGGAGGGCGTGTCGATCTCAGGCGCCACGACCCGCGCGTCGACCAGGGAGCTGCGGGGGTCGGGGTGGGCTGTCGGCGCTCTGCTCCGCCCTGCCGCGGTCCCTGCCCTCACGGACGACCCTCCGGCCCTGATCGACGCGGAGCGGGCCTTCGACGCCCCCGATCTGCACGCGGCGGTGACGACGGCGATGCGGACCGCGCCCGAACGCCGGGAGCGCGCCGTCGCGGTCTTCTCCGCATGGCTGTCGCAGCGCGTGGGCCCGGTCGGCGCGGCGGGCCGGCAGGCCAACGCGATGCTCGACGTGCTGCTGGGGGAGGGGGCGGCGCTGACGCCGGAGGAAGCGGCGACCCGACTCGCGCTGTCGGTGCGCACGCTGCAGCGGCTCACGCACCGCACCGTCGGGCTCTCGCCGGGCGCGATCATCCGCCGCCGCCGGCTGCAGGAGGCGGCGCAGCGTCTCCGCGAGGAGCCGGAGACGGACCTGACGGCGCTCGCCGCCGCGCTGGGATACGCCGACCACGCCCATCTCACGCGCGACTTCGCGGCCGTCCTCGGCCTGCCGCCGCGCGACTATCGCACCAGGGTCTCCGGCTGAGGCGATCAGCCGCGCTGCTGCTGCCGCCGCACCCGCCGCACCCGCAGCGCCCGCCCCGCGACGCCGAGCAGCACGACACCCACGCCGACGAGCGAGGCGAGGGCGGGAAGCGTGCTCACCAGTACGAGACAGCCGAGGGCTCCGCCCACCTGCAGCGCTCGGGGGTATCGTCGGGCCGCGCCGTGCTGGCGGAACGCGGCGGCGTTCGCGATGAGGTAGTACAGCAGCACGCCGAAGGACGAGAACCCGATCACCTCGCGGAGATCCCCGACGAGCACGAGCGCGATCACGATCACGGCGATGGCGATCTCGGCGCGGCGCGGTACTTGATGGCGCTCGTCGATGCGGGCGAGGAACCGCGGCAGGTCCCCCTCGCGCGCCATGGCGAGTGTCGTGCGGCCGATGCCGGTGAGCAGAGCGAGCAGGGCGCCGAGGGAGGCGGCGGCCGCGGCGACCCGCACGACGGGGACGAACGCCGACCAGCCGGCGGCGGTGAGGACGTCGGCCAGGGGCGCGGCGGCGCCCCGCGCGTCGCCACCGAGGACGAGGAGCACCACGACGCCGACGAGCGCGTAGACGACGACGGCGCCGCCGAGGGCGAGCACGATCGCGCGGGGGATCGTGCGCGCGGGATCCACCACCTCCTCACCCATCGTGGCGATCCGGGCGTAGCCGGCGAAGGCGAAGAACAGCAGTCCGGCGCCCTGGAGCACGCCGTACACGGTCGTGTCGGGGAGCGGCGCAGGGGAGGCGGTCGGCGCGGCGCCGAGGCCGACCGCGACCACGACCGAGAGCCCGAGCAGCGAGCAGGCCACGAGGATGCGGGTCGCCAGCGCCGTCCGCGTCACCCCCAGGCAGTTCACGACCGCGAGCGCGGCGACGGCGATCACGGCGACCGGGGCCTGCCACCCCGCGGGAGCGGCGTAGGCGGCGAAGGTCATGGCCATGGCGGCGCAGCTCGCGATCTTGCCGATCACGAAGCTCCAGCCGGCGACGAAGCCCCACCACGGTCCGATCTCCGCTCGCGCATAGGCGTACGTGCCTCCTGCCACGGGGTGGACGGCCGCGAGCTGTGCCGAGGCGGTGGCGTTGGCGTAGGCGACCGCGGCGGCGATTCCGAGGGCGAGGAGGGTCCCCATGCCGGCGACCTCGACGGCCGGTCCCCAGACCGCGAACACGCCGGCACCGATCATCGAGCCGAGGCCGATGGCGACGGCGTCCGGCAGCGTCAGGCGGCGGGCGAGGGGCATCCGGTCATCGTCCCACGCCGGGGTGAACGGCCGGTGACGTGTCAGCCGCGGGACGCGGTGACGCGCTTCTTCTCGCGGATGTAGACCTCGCGGCGCACCTTCGCCACGACGTCTCCGTCGCGATCGGTGATGACCGTCTCGAACCACTCGAGCACCTTCGCGCCGCCGTGGGCGCGCTGCCGCAGCTCCTCCGCCTTCTCCCGCGTCACCTCGAACTCCGCGGTCAGCACCCCGCGCCCCGGCTTGAGGAACTCGATCTCGCCACGGGTGTCCCACACGACGTAGTCCCGCCCGAGCTGATGCATGACGAGCATGAAGAAGTACGGGTCGGTCATCGCCGACATCGATCCGCCGAACGCCGTCTTGACGTAGTTGCGGGTGAGGAGGTTCACGTGCAGCTCCACGGTCGCGTGGGTCCAGTCGTCGCTGAACCGGCGGACGCGGATGCCGCTGCACAGGTTGGGGATCCAGAGGCTCATGCCGAGGGCGAGGCGGCGGGGCGTGATGCGCATGAGGTCAGTGTGGAGGATGCGCCCGGCGGCGACGAAGACGACTGGAGGGTTGGCACAGTTGTTCTAGTTCACCTAGAATAACTAGAGAAGGGGGGTGCCATGCTCATCCGCGTCGATGTCGACAGTCCGCACGCGCTCTACGACCAGGTGGCCGCCTCGGTGCGTGCCGACATCCTCTCCGGTGCTCTCGCGCCCGGCGATCGTCTGCCGGCCGCCCGCGACGTGGCCGCCGCGCTCGATATCAATCAGCACACCGTCCTGCACGCCTACCAGCGCCTCCGCGACGAGGGCCTGGTCGACCTCCGGCGGGGGAGGGGCGCCGTGATCGCCGCCTCCGCCGCGCCGCTCGCCGAGCTCGCGCACGAGATCGATGGGCTGATCCGGCGGGCCGCGGCCTTGGGTGTCTCCGCCGAGACCCTCGCCGGCATCGTCCGCACGCACCGCGCGGAAGCCGAACCTCCCACCCCCGCCGCGACCCCCCAGGAGGCCTCCCATGACGACGCCTGACCCCACCCGCACCCCTCCAGCCACCCTGCGCCGCGCACGACGGGCCTTCGTCCTCGTGGCGCTCGTCCTCCCGGTGCTCATCGTCGCGATCTCCGCTCTCGTGCTCACGGCCTGGCTGCCGTCGTTCCCCACCGACGTCGCGATCCACTGGGGCGTCGACGGGGCGGACGGGTTCGGTCCGGCCGCCACGTACCTCTGGGTGCTCCTCGGCGTCGGTCTCGGCATCCCGGTGCTCCTGGCCGTCACGACGCTGGTCGCCGTCGGGGCGCACTGGGGCGCGACCGCCCGTCTCCTCGGAGCGACCGCGGCCGGCATGTCGGCGTTCGCGGGCGTGATCTGCCTGGGTTCCCTCGCGATCCAGCGCGACCTCCCGCCCTCCGGTGACGTCCCGGGCATCGCGGGGGTGATGGCACTGGCCTTCGCGGCTCTCCTCGGCGTGGGCGCGCTGGCGTGGTTCGTGCAGCCGCGCGTGCAGGCGGTGCCCGGTGCCGCTCTCGAGCCGCGCCACGACGTGCGGGTCGGCGACGGCGAGCGGGTCGTCTGGGTGGGCACTACGACGATGCCCACCGGCGCCCTCGTCTTCCTCCTGCTCGTGCTGCTCGGGCTCGTGGCGCTCGCCGTGGCGATGCTCATCACGGGCACCCCGCTGGCCTGGGTCTCGGGTCTGGTCGCCCTCGTCGTCGGGTTCGCGCTGGCGGCGACCGCGTCGTTCCGGGTGCGCGTCACGCCGGCCGGCATCGACGCGCGTGCCGTGATCGGGTGGCCTCGGAAGACCATCCCGGTGGCGGAGATCGCGTCGGCCAGGGCCGTGCGCATCTCGCCCTTCGGCGAGTTCGGCGGCTGGGGGTGGCGTCTCGCTCCGGACGGCCGCAGCGGGATCGTGATGCGCCAGGGGCCGGCGATCGAGGTGCATCGCCGCGACCACGGACCGTTCGTCATCACGATCGACGGGGCGGAGGAGGCGGCCGCACTCCTGCAGGCCTACGTGGACCGATCCGCGGGGCCTGCGCCCTCCGGAGGAACGGAGAGGACGGCACGATGAGCGCTCTGACGCCGACCCGCGTGCCCTGGCGCGCGGTTCTCATCTTCACCCTCACGGCCTGCGGGCTCGCGGCTCTCGTCTGCCTGCCCCTCTGGCTCGGTGACGGCCTCGCCGAACCCTTCGCGGGAGCGCTCCTCCCCGTGATGATGTTCACGCCCGCGGCCGCGGTGCTCGTCGTCATGCTCACCACGGGCGTACCGGAGAAGGGCGGCCGGGCGCGCTTCCTCGGGCTGTGGCCGCTGCGGCCCGCGAAGCGCGTCGTCGGGCTGCTGGTCGCGGCCTGGCTCGTGCCGCCGGTGCTCGTCGCCCTCGGCGTCCTCCTCGCGGCCGCTTTCGGGTGGGTGCGTCTCGACCTCACCTTCTCGGCCTTCGCGGATCAGCTCGCCCAGGCGCTTCCCCCGGGGACGCCGGTGCCGCCGGTCGGCGTGGTCGTGTTCGCACAGCTCGCCGCGATCCCGGTCGGGGCGCTGGTGAACAGCGTGCTCGCCTTCGGCGAGGAGCTCGGCTGGCGCGGCTGGCTGCTCCCGGCGCTGCGCCCGCTCGGCACCTGGCCGGCGCTCCTGCTCAGCGGGGCGATCTGGGGACTGTGGCACAGCCCCGTCATCCTCCTCGGCTACAACTTCGGCCGGACGGATGTCACCGGCGTGCTGTTCATGATCGGCGGCTGCGTGGCGTGGGGCGTGCTGTTCGGCTGGCTGCGGCTGCGCTCCGGCTCGCTGTGGCCGGCAGTCATCGCGCACGGGGCCCTGAACGCCGCCGCGGGCCTGGTCGTGATCGTCGCCGCGGTGCAGCCCGACCTCGCCCTCGCCGGACCGCTCGGTGTCGCGGGCTGGATCGTCGCCGCCGTCGTGGCCCTCGTCCTCGTGCTCACGGGGCAGTTCCGCCGACAGCCGGAGCTCGCCGCGCCGCGCACCCCGCCCACCCCGCCGACGCTTGACGGCCGGCCGGCGCCGGGGGTTGGCTGAGCACATGGAATCCACTCCCGCCGCCTGGGCCCGCGCCGACACCTTCCTCGCCGACATGCTCGTGGGCACGGATCCGGCTTTGGAGCACGCGCTCGAAGCGCAGCGGGCGGCGGGGCTGCCTGAGATCGAGGTCGCCCCGGTCGCGGGGAAGCTGCTGAACCTCCTCGTACGGATGAGCGGCGCGCGCCGCGTGCTGGAGATCGGGACCCTCGGCGGCTACTCGACGATCTGGATGGCCCGCGCCGTCGGTCCCGACGGGCAGGTGATGACAATCGAGGCGGAGGCCGACAACGCCGCCGTCGCCCGCGCGAGCATCGATGCCGCCGGGATGGGGGACCGGGTCGACATCCGCGTCGGACGAGGAGCCGATGTGCTTCCGACCCTCGTCGGCGGCTTCGACCTCGTCTTCATCGACGCCGACAAGGAGTCGAACACCGTGTACCTGGACTGGGCCGCGAAGCTCGGTCACCCGGGCACCGTGGTCGTGCTCGACAACATCGGCCGCGACGGCGAGATCGTCCGCGACGACTCGACCGACCCCAAGGTGAACGGCACGCGCGAGGGGCTGCGGATGCTGGGGGAGGACCCGCGCTTCGACGCCACGGCGTTGCAGACGGTCGGGATCAAGGGATGGGATGGCATCGCGCTCGCCCTCGTCGTCTGACTCCGGCGCCCCGCCCCGCCGGGGATAGACTGGGCGCGGATCGACGACGCTCCACACACCCTTCCATCCTGAGCAAGGAGCACATCAGTGGCACTGATCGAGGCTGTAGGCGCACGCGAGATTCTCGACTCGCGCGGAAACCCGACCGTCGAGGTGGAGGTGCTCCTCGACGACGGCATCGTGCAGCGCGCCGCCGTCCCCTCCGGTGCATCGACCGGCGCCTTCGAGGCGTACGAGCTGCGGGACGGCGACAAGAGCCGCTACGGCGGCAAGGGCGTGCTCAAGGCCGTCGAGGCGGTCATCGACGAGCTCGGCCCGGCCATCGAGGGCGTGGAGGCGAGCGAGCAGCGCATCGTCGACGAGATCCTCATCGAGGTCGACGGCACGGACAACAAGAAGCGCGTCGGCGCCAACGCCATCCTCGGCGTGAGCCTCGCGGTCGCGAAGGCCGCCGCGGACTCCGCCGACCTGCCGCTGTTCCGCTACCTCGGCGGTCCGAACGCGCATGTGCTGCCCGTGCCGCTGTTCAACGTCATCAACGGCGGAGAGCACGCCGACAACGGCATCGACATGCAGGAGTTCTTCCTCGCGCCGATCGGCGCGGAGACCTACTCGGAGTCGCTGCGCTGGGGCGTGGAGACCTACCACGTGCTGCGCGCCGAGCTGAAGGCCGCGGGCTACGCGACCGGCCTCGGCGACGAGGGCGGCTTCGCCCCTGACCTGCCCAGCAACCGCGAAGGCCTCGACTTCCTGGTGAAGGCGATCGAGAAGGCCGGCTTCACGCCCGGCACCGACATCGCCCTCGGCCTCGACGTCGCCGCCACCGAGTTCTTCAACGACGGCGTCTACCGCCTCGACAACAAGGACTGGGACGCCGAGGCGCTCACCGAGTACTACGTCGGGCTCGTCAACGACTTCCCGATCGTCACGATCGAGGACGCGCTCGCCGAGGACGACTGGGACAACTGGAAGCACCTCACCGAGGCCCTTGGGTCGAAGGTCCAGCTCGTCGGTGACGACCTGTTCGTCACCAACCCGCAGCGTCTCGCCGACGGCATCACGCGCGGCGTCGCCAACTCGCTCCTGGTGAAGGTCAACCAGATCGGCACGCTCACCGAGACGTTCGACGCGGTCAGCCTTGCGCAGCGCTCGGGCTACACGGCGATGCTCTCGCACCGTTCGGGTGAGACCGAGGACACGACGATCGCCGACCTCGTGGTCGCCACGAATGCCGGCCAGATCAAGGCGGGTGCCCCGGCGCGCAGCGAGCGCGTCGCGAAGTACAACCAGCTGCTGCGCATCGAGGAGGAGCTGGGCGACGCCGCGGTCTTCGCCGGCCGTTCCGCCTTCCCGCGCTACCAGGGCTGAGCGCCCGCGACAGCAACGACGCCGCATCCGCGGCATGACCGCGCCGCCCGGATGGCGACAGAGACGAAGGAGGAGCCGTGACACGACGACCGGCTCCTCCTTCGCCGTCTCCCGGAGCTGCCGCGCCGCGCCGGGCCGCCTCGACATCGCGGCAGCCCCGGGGTGGCGCGACGGCCGCCCCTCGCGTGGACGTGCGCGAGTGGGCATCGGGCATCCGTCTCTCCGCCTTCTCGGTGATCATGCTCTCCCTCGTCGTGCTGGGAGCCTGGGTGCTCGTGCCCACGCTCGGCACCTTCATCGACCAGCGGCAGAAGATCGCCGCGCTGGAGCAGTCGGTGCAGGTGAGCGAGGACGAGATCGCGGCGCTGACCGCGGAGCGTGAGCGGTGGGAAGACCCTGCGTACATCACCACGCAGGCCCGTGAGCGCCTCTACTACGTGAAGCCCGGCGAGGTCGTGTACCTCATCGACAACGACCTCGATCCGTCCACGCTCCCGCGCGAGCAGGAGCCGGTGAGCGACACCCTCGAGGAGAAGCCCGCCGACTGGATGCCGCAGCTGCTGCGCACCCTCGTCTCCGCGGGCTTGAGCGACACGGCCGCCGCCCCCGGCTGAACGCTCGTTCCGAGCATCCTCCCGGACGGCTCCCCTACGCTGGTGGGGTGACCAACCCGCCGTTCCCCGCGCCCACTTCCGCCGAGCTCGCCGTCGTGTCGACCCAGCTCGGACGACCCGCACGCGGCGTCGTCGGCATCGCGGCGCGCTGCCGCTGTGGCAACCCCACGGTGGTGGCCACCACTCCGCGGCTGCCGGACGGGACGCCGTTCCCCACGTTCTACTACCTCACGCATCCGGCGGCGACCGCGGCGATGTCGACGCTCGAAGCGAACCAGGTCATGCCCGAGCTCGCGGCGCTGCTCGCGGAGGACGAGGCCGTGGCCGCCGCGTATCGGTCCGCCCACGAGGCGTACCTCACGGACCGTGCGCAGTTCGGCGAGGTGCCCGAGATCGACGGCATCTCCGCCGGGGGCATGCCGACGCGAGTGAAGTGCCTGCACGCCCTCGCCGGGCACGCCCTGGCGGCGGGTGCCGGCGTGAACCCGATCGGTGACGCAGCTCTCGCTCGCAGCTCCTGGTCGCCCGAGGTCTGCCGCTGCGAGGAGCCCGGAGCCGCCCTCCGCGACGATCCGGCACGCTCGGCATGACGCGGCGACGGATGCTACGCGGCGCCGTCGCCCTCGTGGCGGTGGCGGCATCCGTCCTGCTCCTCGGGTCGACTGCGACCCCGACCCCGACGCCGCCGCCGGTCGCCGACGACCCCGCGGACCCGGTCCGTGCGGCGGAGTACTGGCTGGACGGTGCAGGGATCAGGGACGCATGGCAGACGACGCGCGGAGAAGGCGTCACCATCGCCGTCATCGACACCGGTATCGGCAAAGTCCCGGAGGTCTTCGGGGACGCGGTGGTCGGCGGGACCGACGTCTCCGGTGCCGGCACCCCGGACGGCCGCACGCCGCTGGGCGCGGTGGACGGCAACCACGGATCCTGGGTGGCTTCCCTCGCGGCGGGGCGCGGCAAGGCTGACGGCACGGGCATGATCGGCGTCGCGCCGGAGGCCGACCTGCTGTCGGTCTCGGTGGGCTTCGGCGCCGCGGCAGCCGTGCCGTTCACCGAGCAGGTGGCCAAGGGCATCCGATGGGCGGTCGATCACGGTGCCGACATCATCAACCTGTCGTTCACGACGAACACCCTCGACTGGGATGAGAGCTGGGATGACGCGTTCCTGTACGCCTTCGAGCACGATGTCGTCGTGGTCGTCGCCGCTGGCAACCGGGGGAGCGGCACGAACATCATCGGAGCGCCCGCCACGATCCCCGGCGTGCTCACGGTCGGCGGTGTCGACCAGACCGGCACGGCCAGCATCGAGGCATCGACGCAGGGCATCACCATCGGGATCTCGGCGCCGAGCGAGGGGCTGCTCGGGGTGTCGGCGGACGGCGAGGTCGTCTCGTGGAGCGGAACCAGCGGTGCGGCTCCGATCGTGGCAGGTGTCGCGGCGCTGATCCGCTCGGCGCATCCCGACATCTCGGCGAACGACGTCATCAACCGCATCATCAAGACGGCCATGCCGGTGGCCGACGCACAGAAGCCGCGAGACCCGCTCTACGGCTTCGGGCTCGTGGACGCGGACGCGGCGATCTCGGCGAACATCCCCTCCGTGAGCGAGAACCCGATGGGAGATCTGGCGGAATGGGTGCGGCTGTTCCGTCGTGCAGACAGCGTGCCCACGCCGGAACCGTCTCTCGGCCCGGTGGAGATCCCGCCGCTGCCGGACGCGGACGCCCCGACCGAGGCCGGTTCACCGCTGCTTCCCAGCGCCGATTCCCTGCGCTACGGTACCCTGCCGCTCATCGCCCTCACCGTCCCTGGTATCCTGGTAGCGCTTGGCGTCACCGCAGCTGCCCGGCGCATCCGATCGGCGCGCGTTCCCGTACGCCACAATCCCGACTCCGAGGAGTAGTTCTTCTGTGCCTCAGAACAGCACTGTGCCCAAGATCCTGATCGTCGGCGGAGGGTACGCAGGTTTCTACACCGCGTGGAAGCTCGAGAAGCATCTGCGCAAGGGCGAGGCCGACGTGACCATGGTCGACCCGCTGCCGTACATGACGTACCAGCCGTTCCTCCCCGAGGTCGCCGCGGGCTCCATCGAGGCCCGTCACTCGGTGGTCGCGCACCGCCGTCACCTCAAGCGCACCCACGTGCTCACCGCCAAGGTGACCAACATCAACCACGCGCAGAAGGTCGCCACCATCACGCCGCCCGTCGGCGAGCCGTACGAGTTCGCGTACGACCAGATCGTCGTCACCGCGGGCGCCGTCTCGCGCACGTTCCCGATCCCCGGCATCGCCGACAACGCCATCGGGCTCAAGACGATCGAAGAGGCCGTCGCCATCCGTGACAAGGTCATGTCGAACTTCGACAAGGCTGCCTCCCTCCCCGCCGGTCCCGAGCGCGACCGCCTGCTGACCGTCGTCGTCGTCGGCGGCGGCTTCGCCGGCATCGAGGTCTTCGCGGAGCTCCGCTCCCTCGCGTCCTCGCTGGTGAGCAAGTACCCGCAGCTGTCCTTCGAGGACACCCACTTCCACCTCATCGAGGCCATGGGGCGGATCATGCCCGAGGTCTCGTTGAAGACGAGCGAGTGGGTGCTGAAGGACCTCGCCAAGCGCGGGGCCAACGTCCACCTCGACACCCAGGTCACGGGTGCCGTCGACGGCAACGTCGAGCTCTCCACCGGCGAGGTCATCCCGACGGACGTCATCGTGTGGACCGCCGGTGTCATGGCCAACCCGACCGTCGTGCGCGGCGGTGATCTGCCGGTGGAGGAGCGCGGTCGCATCCAGACCCGCGCGGACCTTCGCGTCGGCACGCCCGAGGCCTTCGTCGAGGGTGCCTGGGCCGCGGGTGACGTCTCGGCCGTTCCCGACCTCTCGGGCGGCGGCGTCGGCGGCTTCTGCGTCCCGAACGCACAGCACGCCGTGCGCCAGGCGAAGCTCCTGGCCAAGAACGTCGTCGCCGTGCTCCGCGGCGAGGACCCCAAGGAGTACTTCCACAAGAACCTCGGCGCTGTCGCAGGTCTCGGCCTGTACAACGGTGTCTTCCAGTCCGGCAAGATCGCGCTGAAGGGCTTCATCGCCTGGCTCGCGCACCGTGGCTACCACGGTCTCGCCATGCCGACGTGGGAGCGCAAGTGGCGCGTGCTCTGGGGCTGGTGGAACAACCTGTGGCTGGGCCGCGACCTCGTGAACCTGCAGACGGTGCAGAACCCGCGGTACGTCTTCGAGGAGTTCGCCGCTCGCCCGCGTCCCGCGGCACCTGCGGACGCGGCCCCCGCGTCGGCCGCTCCGGCCGCGAAGGCGCCGGCCGCCGAGAAGCCGGCTGCTGCGCCTGCGGCGGAGACGCCGGCGGAGATCAAGAAGCCGGCGGCCAAGAAGCCGGCGGCCAAGAAGCCGGCCGCCAAGAAGGCTCCGGCCGCGCCGGCGGATGATTCGGTGGAGACCGCCGCGGTGAAGTGACCGCACGGTTCTGAGAGGAGGGCCCCGAGCGCACGAGCGCCGGGGCCTTCTCCGTTCCCGGCCGTAGCGCGAGTTGGCGACGTAACATCTCACATTGTACGCTCGCAGAGTGCTCGGGAGGGGCGTCTACCACGCAACCCCGGACGACGCTGGGAGGAGGTCCGGTGAGCGCGCAGGGGGGAGAGCCGCCGACGGTCAGTGTGTCGATCCGGGCGGCTTCGGGCCAGGAGAGGCGCGCAGAGCAGCTCGCGGAACAACTCGACGGTGCTTTCGTCCGCATCTGCCGAACGGGGGCGGATGCCGGAGCCTTCGCCGAGGCGTGGCAGCCGTGGACCCGACGGGCGACCCACCACATGGTCCTGGACGCCGCAGTACGCCCGCACCCGCGTCTCGTCGCGCAGGTGCACGAAGCCGTGGGAGGACGGCCCAGGGCCGCCCTGCGGTTCTTCACCCCCGGAGACGGCTATGCCTCGCACGCCCTCCGGCTGGCGGCTTTCGCCGGCTATCCGTGGCTCCTGCCGCCCGGACCCGATCCGACGTCGATCGCCGTGGTGCTGCCGATTCCCGAGGCGGCGGAGTTCGCCCGTTCCGTCCCGGCGGGCGACGACACTCCTGAGGGCGTGCTGCTCCAGCGGTTCGCGGAGGAGCGAGGACTCGCCCTGCTCGCGAGCACAGCCGATCTCGTGCAACGCGACGGGCCGGGGGCGCACGCTCCGGCCACCGCCTTCCTGCCCGCCGAGGTCGCCCCCGCGGAGTGGTGGCGACGGGACACGCTCCAGGCGCCACCGCTGATCCCTGTGGTGCATCTGCGAGACGGGCAGCCGTTGTCGTACGAGGCTGTGCCGGGTACGTCGGACGGCCGGCGACTTCGTCCGCGCCGTGACGTGCCGACTCCGCACGCCCGCCGATTCGCGCAGATGATGCACGAACGGCTTCTGGGTACGGAGGTCGCTCGCAGCCACCTCCGGGCGGCGGCTGTACTCCTCGGCGTGGCGGGAGTGCTGCGCGACCAGCTCCTCCTCGCAGCGACGTGGGGGCGGCCGTCCGAGGGGTTCGGCGCGGCCGTAGCCCGGGAATCGGCGGCGACCCTCGCGCTCGGGACGCTGGCGGAGGCCGTTCCGGCAGCGCGTCGTCCGGACGGTGCGGCGGAGCTCCGGGAGACGTTCGAGGCGCTGTACGAGGAGATGACCGCCATCCTCCGCGGATCGCCCCGGCCGGAGCATGGAGCCGATCCATAGGCCGCCTCACTAGCGTGTGGAGGGCAAGGGGAGTACTCCCGTCTGCAGCGACGTCGTCATGACGGGCATGTCATCGTGCCCCGGCCCGCTGGCCCGCGAGGGTGGAGGAGACCTTGGCGCCCGCATCGCGGGCTGCCCGGAACCTTGCGTCGACCGACGTCGCGGAGAACGGCGGCCCGTCCCACGAACGGACCCCCATGTCGAAACTCTCCCGCCTGATCCGCCTCGCCACCGACGCCCTCGATGCGAAGGGTGCGAGCCCCGCCGCGAGGGGCGGGGAGGGCTCCCGTTCCTCGACGGATTGGAGCGGGATGATCCGTGGCGCCGTGGATGCCGTCCGTGGCCCCGGTGCCGAGGGGCCGCGCCCGAACACCCCGTCTCCCGCCTCGTCGTCGGCCGGCGGCCCTGCCGCGGGGCGACCGTCGACCTCGTACGCGCCGCCGCCTGCCCCCGGTTCCGGTGGTCGGCCGGACACCTCCGCGGCGGACCGTGCGGCCATCGCCCGGTACGACTACCTCCTGCAGACGGCGGACCCGCACCGCGTCGAGCAGATCCATCGCGAGGCCTTCGCCCGTCTCACGCCGTCGCAGCGGGAGCAGGTCGAGGCCCGCATGCGAGCCGAGCTCCCCGCCGAAGAGCGACCGCGCTCCTCCTCCGCGGACGACCTCGCCCGCGCGGCGGGCCGCGCCGAGGCGATGCAGCCGGGCCGTCTGCGCGGCCTCCTCTCCCGGGTCCGGGGCGCCGGCGCGGGTGGGGCCGCGGTCGCCGCCGGCGGTGCGGCGGTCGGCCTGCTGGGTGTGGTGGCCGGCGGGGCCGTCCTGAGCACCGTGGCGGCACCCCTCCTGGAACAGGCTGCAGGCCTCGGGGTGGACTTCGACGCATGGGCGCAGGGCATCGACATCGACGCCCTCGCCTCCGGCGTCGACGTCGATGCGCTGGCCGGTGGCGCCGACGAGATGCTCGGCTCGGCCGGCGAGGCCGTCTCGGGACTCGGCGAGACGGCGACCGGCTGGGGAGAGCGGCTCGGCGATCTCGGCATCCCGGGGATCGGCGACATCCTCGGCCGCTGACGGGTGCCCCCGCTGGGACTCGAACCCAGACTGAAGCGATTTTAAGTCGCCTGCCTCTGCCATTGGGCTACGGGGGCCGCGCCGCCAGCCTATCGTCGGCGGGGTCGTGACCCGGGCGGGGCTCAGGCCGTAGGGTGGGGGAGTGCTCGACCTCACCGACGAACTGAGCCCCGTCCCGGGTGGCCCTGTGGTCGCCCCCGAATGGGAGGACCCGGGCCGCTACTGGCCGCGCTTGTCGGCCGCGACCGGGCATCTTCCGGCCCCGGTCGCCGTCATCGATCGGGAGGCGCTGCGCTACAACGCCATGGATCTGCTCGTCCGTGCCGGCGGTCTGCCGATCCGGGTGGCGTCGAAATCGGTGCGGGTGCGTGCCGTCCTCGATGCCGTGCTGCGCCTCCCCGGATTCCGCGGCATCCTCGCCTTCACGCTCGAGGAAGCCCTCTGGCTCGCCGAGACGCACGACGACATCGTGCTGGGCTATCCGACCGTGGACCGGGCCGCCCTCGAACGGCTCTGCGCCGACGAAGAGGCCGCTCGGCGCATCACCCTCATGATCGACGACCCCGTGCACCTCGACGTCGTCGACAGCGTGGTGGCCCCCTCGGCCCGCCCGGAGCTCCGGGTGGCGATCGACGTCGACGCGTCCTGGCGATCGCCGCTGCTCGGGCACATCGGCGTCCGTCGGTCGGCTCTCTTCTCCGCAGGCGAGGTCGCGGCGTTCGCGCGGAAGGTCGTGGCACGCCCCGGCTTCCGCCTCGTGGGATTGCAGATGTATGACGCCCAGATCGCCGGACAGGGTGACGCCGGCCCCGATGGGCCGCTGATCCGCCGCGTTCAGGCCCGCTCGCGCGACGAGCTGCGGGAGCGGCGGGCGCAGATCGTCGCCGCGGTCGGTGCGGTGACGTCCCTCGAGTTCCTCAACGGCGGGGGTACCGGCTCCCTCGAGTTCAGCGGCAGCGACGAGTCCCTCACCGAGGCCAGCGCGGGCAGCGGCCTGCTCGGAGGGCACCTGTTCGACGGCTACCGATCCTTCCACCCGGCGCCGGCTGCGGCTTTCGCCTTCGACGTCGTGCGCCGTCCTGCGGCCGACATCGCCACGGTGCTGGGCGGCGGCTGGATCGCCTCCGGGCCCGCGGTCGCCTCGCGACAGCCGCGCCCGGTATGGCCGGCGAACCTCCGCACGCTTCCGCGGGAGGCGGCAGGGGAGGTGCAGACGCCGCTGCAAGGACCGAGCGCCGCGACGCTCGGCGTCGGCGATCGCGTCTGGTTCCGTCATGCGAAGAGCGGCGAACCGGCCGAGCGCATCGCCGCCTACCATCTCGTGTCCGGCGACGAGGTCATCGACGAGCTGCCGACGTACCGCGGCGAGGGGAAGGCGTTCCTGTGACGAGAATCGGCGGCACCTGGCAGAACTGGGGCCGGTCAGCGTCGGTGCGCCCGGTCCGAGTCGAGCGGCCGCGCAGTCCTGAGGGCGTGCAACGTGCCGTGCGGGCAGCGGTGCGACAGGGACTCACGGTCAAAGCGGTCGGCGCCGGTCACAGCTTCACCGGGATCGCCGTCGCTCCCGGTGTCCTCCTGGAGCTCGACGACCTGCAGGGACTCGTATCCGCGGACGCTGCGAGCGGGCGCGTCACGCTCCTCGCCGGCACCCGGCTGCACCGCATCCCCGGGCTGCTGGCGCGCTACGGACTCGCGATGGAGAACCTCGGCGACATCGACCGGCAGTCCATCGCCGGGGCGATCTCCACGGGCACCCATGGGACCGGCGCGGGCTTCGGCGGGCTCGCCACGCAGGTGGTCGGCGTGACTCTGATCGCCGCGGACGGCGAGTTCCTCCGCATCGACGAAGCCCACAGCCCCGAGCTGCTGCCCGCGGTCGCCGTGGGGCTGGGAGCGCTCGGCATCATCGTCGAGGTGACGTTGCAGTGCGTGCCGACGTTCGTGATGCATGCGATCGACGAACCCGTGCCGATGGAGGAGGTCCTCTCCACGATCGATGAGCGCGTCGCCGCGGCCGATCACTTCGAGTTCTACTGGTTCCCGCACACCGACGTCGCGCTGACCAAGCGCCAAACGCGTCTGCCGGAGTCGACGCGACGCCGGCCCCTTCCTCCCGTGGGCCGATGGGTGGACGAGACGCTGCTCGCGAACGGTGTGTATCGCGTCGTCTGTGCGGCGGGACAGGCTGTTCCGGCGATCACGCCTCCGTTCAACCGGCTCGCGGTACGACTCACCGGGGACCGCGAGTACACCGACCTGTCGAACCGCGTGCTCACCCAGAGCAGGACGGTGCGATTCCGTGAGATGGAGTACGCGCTCCCGGCGGCGGACGTCGTGCCCGCGTTCCGCGCTCTCCAGGACCTCATCGACCAGCGCGGCTGGCGGATCGAGTTCCCGGTGGAGGTGCGGTTCGCGGCGGCCGACGACCGCTGGCTCTCGACCGCGTACGGTCGCGAGACCGCCTACATCGCGGTCCACCGGTACTGGCGGGCGGACCCGACCGCCTACTTCGGCGCGGTGGAGGAGATCATGAGCGCGCACGGCGGTCGCCCGCATTGGGGGAAGCTGCACACGCTCACGCACGAGACGCTGCGGGAGCGGTATCCGCGCTTCGAGGACTTCGTGGCGCTGCGCGACCGCCTCGATCCGGACCGCCGATTCTCGAACCGTCACCTGGAACGCGTGCTCGGGCGCTGATCGAGTGGGGCCGGAGACTCTCGTCCCCAGTCCACGTGCAGGCACCGCGTCTAGGATGAGAGAAATACGGGAAAGGGTGGGGCACTGATGGAATGGCTCGTGCCGGTACTGATCGTCGTCGGGGTGATCCTGCTCGTCGGCGTGTATCTCTGGGCGACGTACAACTCGCTGGTGCAGCTGAACGTCCGTGTGGACGAAGCCTGGAGCGGCATCACCGTCCAGCTCAAGCGCCGGGCCGACCTCATCCCGAATCTCATCGAGACGGTCAAGGGCTACGCCTCGCACGAGAAGGCGGTGTTCGAGAACGTCACCCGCGCCCGCGCCGAGACCCTCTCCGCCGGCAGTCCCGGCGAGGCGGGGATCGCCGAGGGGCACCTGCAGCAGGCCCTGCGCAGCCTCTTCGCGGTGGCCGAGGCCTACCCGCAGCTGCAGGCCAGCCAGAACTTCCTCCAGCTTCAGCAGGCCGTCGTCGACACCGAGGACAAGATCCAGGCCGCGCGGCGCTTCTACAACGGCGGCGTCCGCGAGCTCAACACCAAGATCAAGGTGTTCCCCAACAACCTCTTCGCCAAGGGGCTCGGCTTCACCGAGCGCGAGTTCTTCGAGGTCGCCGACAGCGGCGCCATCTCCGAGCCTCCGCGCGTGCAGTTCTGATCCTCGCCCTCACCACACGGTGAGGGCGAGTTCGTCTGCGGTGATGTCCACGCCACCGCGCACGCTCCACGCGGTGCTGCGGTAGGTGACCGGGCGCGCGTCGCCGTCCTGGCCGGTGCCGGTCACGGTCGCCTCGAGGATGCCGTCGTCCGCGGCGAACGCGGTCGGAGTGAGCACCACCGCAGGGAACCGTTCGACACGGAACGCGATGTCGGAGATCTCTCGGAACTCCGTCCCCCACGGGATCCGGATGCCGCAGTCGTCGGGGACCGCGGTGCCGTCGGCGGTGCAGGTCTTCAGGTAGGCCTCGAGCTGGGTCTGCGCGGCCTCCGTCGCCTCCGGCCGGAGCTCGGCGGTCACGCCCGCGGTGGCGTCATCCCCGGGGAGCACGACGGCATCGGTCGTGCCGGTCAGCAGGGTCTGAGGCGCGGCCGTCACGGGGTACACGCCGGGGAGCAGCGCGGAGTCTTCGTCCACCGGGAGGACTGCACCGCCGACCTGCACAGCCGTCCCGATCGTGGTCGTGGTGCGGAGGGCTCCGAGGCCGGAGCCATCGACGGCCCAGCCGCCGCTGCCCGGCATCAGCCGGAGGTCCGCCTCGTGCTCGTCCCCGTCGAGCCGGAAGCGCACCGTCGCGGACGCGCCACCGTCTCCCTCGCGGACGTCGGTGACCTCGGCATCCTGGATGGTCGACGACGCGCCGGCGAACGCGGTGAGGGCGGCGTCGGACACCGCGGTCCCGGTCGCCGCGACCGCCTCGGGATCGCCCGACTCCAGTGCGTGGAGATAGGCCAGCGCTGCTTCCTCCGCCGTGGGCGAGCGGAGCGCGGACAGCCCGCACCACACCGCCCCCGCGACAGCGACGGCTACGATGACACCGCCCACGAGCCACCAGCGACGACGGCTCACGCGACGCCCTCCCGGACGTGGACATGACGACGCACCGTGTCCGGGGCGGTGGAGGCGAGTGCGGTGTGGACGGCCGCGGTCGCATCGCCCCATCCGGAGACCGACACCTGTTCGAGACCCTGCCACTGCGCGGCGCGCAGGAGCTCCGCCGCGATAGCCTCGGCGTCACCGGGACGCGCCTGCGGCTCCCACCATGCCGACTGCACCTGCAGCGTGGACGTGCCGCGGTCGGCCTTGAGGTCGACCCGTGCCACGATCCGGTCGCCGACGAGGACGGGCAGCGAGTAGTAGCCGTACCGGCGCTTCGCCGCCGGCACGTAGATCTCGATACGGTAATCGAGCTCGAACGCCCGCAGCGCACGTTCCCGGAACCACACCACGGGATCGAACGGGGTCAACAGGGCGGCGGTCTCGACCCGGCGCGGAAGAACCGCGTCGCGATGCCGCCAGGCGGGCAGGGGCCGGCCGCCGCGTTCCCAGCCGCGGACGGTCACGGGTTGCACTTCGCCGGCGTCGACGAGCTCGGCGATCGCCCCGGTCACGGCGGCACGGTCGCGGAGGCGGTAATAGTCGGCCAGGTCGGCCGCCGTCCCGACGCCGCTGGACCGCGCGGCGCGTCGGACGAGCTCGCGGACGGCGTCCTCGCGCGGGATCTGGCGGGACCGGATGCGCTCGGGGATGACCTGCTCGGCGAGGGCGTAGGTGCGCTCGAACCCCCGGCGTCCGCTCACAGCGACGTCGCCCGTGCGCCACAGGTGCTCGAGGGCGAGCTTGACCTCGTCCCAGTCCCACCAGGTGCCGCGCTCGCGCGGGGCGTCGGCACGGAGATCGACCGGACGGAGCGGTCCCCGCGCACGGAGCTCGTCCTGCACCCACTGCACCGTCCGGGCATTCGCGCGGAGCCAGGAGTCCTCCGCGGACCAGCGCCGCCGGAAGTCGTCCATGCGGAACCGCCACAGGGGCCAGTCCTCGACGGGGATGAAGGTCGCCTCGTGAGCGAGGTACTCCACATAGTGGGTCGTGCGCGACAGGAAGAGGCGGTCGAGGAGTGCGGGATCGTAGGCGCCGAGCCGGGAGAACAGCGGGACGTAGTGCGACCGGGCGAACACGTTGACCGAGTCGATCTGCAGCACGCCGAGCCGGTCCATCACCCGGTGCAGATGGCGACCGGAGACGGTGGCCGGGCGCGCGCGGGTGAAGCCCTGCGCGGCGAGGGCGATCCGTCGTGCCTGGGCAGGACTGAGGGTGTCGGTCACGCCGCCAGCGTATCCCCGCTCTCCGACATCGTCCTGGCGTGCAGGATGCGTCGAACGGCATACGGCATGACCGTAGACTGAGGCGATGAGCGAGGACCAGCGACCCCGGCTGCGCGATCTGTTCCGTCCGCGCCCCGTGGTGACCGATCGGACCGTGACCACCGAAGCCGACGAGGCGGTGCCGCTGCCCCTGCGCATCACGGCCAGCTACGCCTGGCGCCTGCTGCTCATCGCCGCGGCGGCCGGCGTCTTCATCTGGCTGGTGATGCTGCTCAAGCTCCTCGTCATCCCGCTGATGGTGGGCATCCTGATCACCGCCCTGCTGTGGCCGGCGTTCTCCTGGATGCTGCGTCACGGATTCCCGCGCTGGCTCGCGATCGCTGTCTCCCTCATCGGCACGATCGCCATCGTCACGGGGCTGATGTGGCTCGTGGTCTGGCAGGTGCGCGCCCAGCTCCCGGACGTGCAGCAGCGCACGACCGAGGCCTTCGACCAGTTCCAGGTGTGGCTGCACGACGGTCCGCTGAACCTGTCGGACACGCAGATCGCGAACTACCTACAGCAGGGCCTCGACTTCATCAGCGAGCAGGCGCAGGTCCTCTGGACGGGGGCCCTCGCGATCGGGACGACCGTCGGGCACGTCGCCACCGGCGCGCTGCTGTCGCTGTTCATCCTCATCTGCCTCCTCGCCGACGGCGCCGGCATCTGGCGCTGGACGCTGCGGATCTTCCCCCGGAAGGCCCGTCCCGCCGTCGACGGCGCCGCGCGCAACGGCTGGACGACGATCGTCAACTACGCCAGGACGCAGTTGTTCGTGGCGACGATCGACGCGATCGGCATCGGCCTCGGCGCGTTCCTGCTCCAGGTGCCGCTCGCGCTGCCCGTCGCGGTCCTCGTGTTCCTCGGCTCGTTCATCCCCATCGTCGGTGCGGTCGTGACCGGTGCCGTGGCCGTCTTCCTCGCGCTCGTCTACAACGGGCCGTGGATCGCCCTCTGGATGCTCGTCGTCGTCCTCGCCGTCCAGCAGATCGAGGGCCACATCCTGCAGCCGATCATGATGGGCTCCGCCGTCAAGGTGCACCCCCTCGCCGTCGTCCTCGTGGTCGCGGGCGGCGCGATGATCGCGGGCATCCCGGGTGCCCTGTTCGCCGTCCCGCTGGCCGCGTTCGTGAACGTGGCGGCGGTGACCATCAGCTCGGGATCCTGGCGCACCGGCGTCGGGCCGAGCGGAGACCTGATCTGGAGCACAGTTCCGCGCGAGCGGAGACGGAGGAATCGATGAGCGCAGTCCCCAGCCTGACCGAGTTCCAGGACGCGGCTCGAAGTCTGGCTGAGGTGATCTCGCACACCCCGACGCTGCCCTCCCGGGCGCTGTCCGACGCGCTCGGTGCCCCGGTGCTGCTGAAGATGGAGAACCTGCAGCGCACGGGCTCCTTCAAGATCCGCGGCGCGGCGTACCGGCTCTCCCGGCTCAGCGCGGAGGAGCGCTCCCGTGGCGTCGTGGCGGCCTCGGCCGGGAACCACGCGCAGGGCGTCGCTCTGGCCGCCCAGGCGCTCGGCATCCCCGCGACGATCTTCATGCCGCTCGGGGTCCCCGTGCCGAAGCTCCTCGCCACCCGCGGCTACGGGGCCGAGGTGGTGCTCGAGGGGGAGACGGTCGCCACGTCGCTGCGCCTGGCCGCCGAGTTCGCGGAGCGCACCGGCGCCGTGCTCATCCACCCGTTCGACCACCGCGACATCGTGATCGGGCAGGGCACCCTCGGTCTGGAGCTGCTGGAGGATGCGCCCGAGATCGACACCGTCGTCCTCGGCATCGGCGGCGGAGGACTGATCGCCGGGGTCGCCGCCGCGGTCAAGGCCAAGGCCGCCGAGCTCGGACGGACGATCCGCGTGATCGGCGTCCAGGCGGAGAACGCGGCCGCGGTGCCGCCGTCGCTCGCGGCCGGGGAGCCGGTCGACATCGTCACGCGCCCCACCATCGCCGACGGCATCCTCGTCGCGCGCCCGGGAGCTGTGCCGTTCGAGATCATCAAGGACCTCGTCGACGAGGTGGTGACCGTCTCGGACGACGACCTCGCGCGCGCCATGCTCGTCCTCCTGGAGCAGGCCAAGGTCGTCGTGGAGCCCGCCGGTGCGGCGGGCGTCGCCGCGATCCTCTCCGGACGTGTGTCGGCGACCGGCACGACGATGGCCGTGCTGTCGGGCGGCAACATCGACCCTCTCCTGCTGCAGCGCGTGGTGTCGCACGGCCTCGCCGCCTCCGGCCGGTACCTGACGATCCGCATCCCGCTTCCCGACCGTCCCGGCCAGCTCGCCCGCGTGTCCGAGCTCATCGCGGAGGCGGGAGCGAACGTCATCGAGGCGATGCACACGCGTCACGGCCACGGACTGCAGATCAGCGAGGTCATCCTCGAGCTCAGCGTCGAGACCCGCGGCGCGGACCACTCGGCCCACACGCTCGACACTCTCCGTCGCGCCGGCTTCGCACCCATCGTCGTCCAGGACTGACCCCCGGACGCGAGACACCCCCTCGACCGTGGCGGTCGAGGGGGTGTCTCGTGGTGGCGGGCGTCAGCCCGTGTAGGTCTCCACCTTCACGATCTCGACGCTGATCGAGCGGCCGTTGGGTGCCTCGTACGACGAGGACTCGCCGACCTTGAGGCCCAGGATCGCCTGGCCCAGCGGGCTGGCCTCGCTGTAGACGTCGAGGTCGCTGCCGGCGGCGGCGATCTCACGGCTGCCGAGGAGGAAGACCTCCTCGCCGCCCGCGACGATCGCGGTCACGACGGTGCCCGGCTCGACGATGCCCCGGCTGGCAGGGGCCTCGCCGACCTTGGCGGTCTTCAGCAGCGCCTCCAGGGTGCGGATGCGCGCCTCCTGCTTCCCCTGCTCGTCCTTCGCCGCGTGGTAGCCGCCGTTCTCCTTGAGGTCGCCCTCCTCGCGGGCCGCCTCGATGCGCTTGGCGATCTCGTCGCGACCGACGGTGGAGAGGTGTTCCAGCTCGGCGACGAGCCGGTCGTAGGCTTCCTGCGTGAGGAAGGGGACCTGAGCATCGGTGGACATGACGAAGCTCCTTCTATCGGGATCCCGCCGAGATACCGCGGGGGATATGCCAAGACGCCCCGGCACGGTGCCGGGGCGTCGTCTGTCTGGCATCAGTCTAGGCGACCCAGCAGGTGTTCACCAAACCTGTCGTGGCCTCCGCGACGGTCGGGATGCGCTCCGCCCGGGTGAGCGCATGCGCATCTCCCGCCGGGATCTCCACGATCTTCCAGCCTACGACGCCGAACTCCTCGTCGAGGGCCTCGAGCACGCACACGACGTCCTTGCCCTGGACGCCGGTCACCTGGAAGCGCACGTCGACGGCGTGTTCGTCCACGAGCTCGAAGCCCAGGTCATCGGCGTCGACCGCGCTCAGCGACTGGCCCACGATGGACCACGCGAGGGCGGCGAGGAGGAGGAGCGCGACGGCCCCGGCGAGGAACCATGGCCACCGACGGCGGCGGGTGCGGCCATAGCGTTCGTCGAGCTGGAGGGCGGTCGTCACAGGTGGGGTCTTCCGGTCGTTAGGCTGGTGATACCAGGTTATGCGACCTGCGTACGAAAGGCCGATTCATGCGCTTCCTCTCCGAGACCCCGATGCCGACACCGTCGATGACGGTGGCTCCGGAGTCGGTCACGCCGGGCTTCGCCGGCTTCGCGGTGATCGTCATCGTGCTCGTCGCCGTGATCCTGCTGATCTGGGACATGAACCGCCGGATCCGCCGCGTGCGGTACCGGGAAGAGGTCCGCGAGGAGCTCGATGCGGAGGAGGCCGCCCGCGCCGCCGAGAACGCCGCGGACGACGGCCGCACCGCACCGGGCGCACCGGAAGCGCCCGACGAGGAGCCGCGCGAGCGCTGACCCCCGCTCAGGGCGCGCCGAGCGACGGCGACAGCGGGTGCAGGGCGATCAGCAGGCACGCGGTCCAGTGGCACAGGAAGGCGAGGACCGTGCACACGTGGAAGATCTCGTGGAAGCCGAAGTGGCCCGGCCAGGGGTTCGGCTTCTTCAGTGCGTAGACGATGGCGCCGCCCGTGTAGAGCAGACCGCCGACGATCACGAGCACCATCATGGCGACGTTGGCGTTGAGCAGGTCGACGATGTACATCACCGCGGCCCAGCCGAGCAGCAGATACAGCGCGACGTAGAGCCAGCGCGGCGCGTGGATCCAGAACACCCGGAAGAGGATGCCGACCAGGGCACCGCTCCAGACCAGGGTCAGCAACAGCACGCCCTTCTCCGGCGGCAGCGCCAGGGTCGCGAGCGGGGTGTACGTGCCGGCGATGAGCAGCAGGATGTTGGCGTGGTCGATCCGCTTGAGGATGCCCTTCACCCGGGGCCGCCAGTTGAAGCGGTGGTACACGGCGGAGTTGCCGAACAGCAGCAGCGAGGTGGCCATGAAGACCGCCGCCGCCCACTTCGCCGCCGCCCCCTGGGACACGGCGATGAGGACGATGCCCGCGGCGATCGCGGCGGGGAACGTGCCGGCGTGGATCCACCCGCGCCAGGTCGGTTTGATCTCGGCCGCCGCGTCGACGGCCGCCGCTTCGAGCAGCGGCAGCTTCGGGAGGTCGGCGCCGGTCTGGTCGGAAGTGCTCACGTGCTCACTCTAAGCGGGAGCGCATGCCCGTCCCCGTACATGTCCCCAGGTTCTGCACCGGCGCGGAAGGGCGGGGCAGGGTAGCGTAGGTGGGTGATGTCACGCGAGAGCCCGGGGCGGGGACCGCTGTACCGGCTGTACACCAGCCGGCTGCGTCGCCACCTCGATCCGGCCTCCGTTCCGCACCACGTCGCCATGATGATCGACGGCAACCGCCGGTGGGCGCGGCAGCTCGGGTTCGACACCCCGGCCGAAGGGCACCGTGCAGGCGCCGCCAAGATGCAGGAGTTCCTCGGCTGGTGCGACGAACTCGGAGTGCGTGTGGTCTCGCTCTACCTCCTCTCCAGCGACAACCTCCGCAAACGGGACTCGGCCGAGCTCGCCGACCTCATCGAGATCATCGCGGAGCTCGCCGAGGCGCTGTCGCAGAAGGGGAACTGGCGGGTCAAACACGTCGGCCGCTCCGACATCCTCCCGGCGGAGCTGGCGCGTGTGCTCGCCGATGCGGAGGAGCGCACGAAGGACCACACGGGTCTGCACGTGAACCTCGCGGTCGGGTACGGCGGACGGAACGAGATCGTGGACGCGGTGCGCAGCATCATCACCGCACACGAGGCGTCCGGCGGCACGCTGGAGGACCTCGCGGCGCAGCTCACTCCGGAGATGATCGGGGAGCACCTCTACACGGGCGGCCAGCCGGATCCCGACCTCGTGATCCGCACGAGCGGCGAGCAGCGGCTCAGCGACTTCCTGCTGTGGCAGAGCGCGCACAGCGAGTTCTACTTCGTCGAGGCGCTGGGGCCGGACCTCCGTCAGGTCGACTTCCTCCGTGCGATCCGCGACTACGCCGACCGCGACCGCCGCTTCGGACGCTGATCCGAGGGGCGCGGGCGCGTGTCACAATGACGCAGTGAGCACTTTCGACGACTACCTCGGCACCTTCGACGCGGAGCCAGGCTATCTGAACTGGGCGGCTTTCGGTCCCGTGTCGCCCTCCGTCCGGGCCGAGGTCTTCGCGGACGCGGACCTCCTCGGGAATGGCCGGCCGTCGTCGCTGGCGCTCGTGGGGGAGCGGATCGGGCAGGCGCAGGAGGTCGTCGCCGAGCTCCTCGGAGCCGATGCCGCGGACGTCACGTTGCAACCGTCGTCGACCCACGGCCTCATGCAGGCGCTCTACGGGGTCACCGGCACGGTCGTCGCGAGCACGGCGGAGTTCCCGAGCGTGAGCCTCACCCTGGAGCGCGCCGCGGCCGCGTCACAGCACGCGGTCACGCCTCGCTGGATCACGCCCGACGACGGACGGGTCACCCCCGACGCCGTCGCTGCCGTCCTCGACGACGATGTCGTGGCGCTCGCCGTCAGCCACGTCGACTTCCGCACCGGCTATCGGGCCGACCTCGCCGCGCTGCGGGACGTCCTCGGCCCCGACCGCCTCCTCATCGTCGATGCCGTGCAGTCCGTCGGCGTGGTCGACGCGGACTACAGCGTCGCCGACGTCGTCGTCGGACATGGCTACAAATGGCTGCGCGCGGGCCGGGGCACCGGGTTCGCATGGTTCTCGCCGTACGCACGGGAGCGCATCGCGCCGGTGCTCTCCGGCATCACCGGGACGGCGGCGAGCGGGCTGGTCGTCGACGAGCTGCCCGCCCCGGCACCGGACGCGAGGGCCTACACGATCAGCATGCCGGACACGCTCGCCGCCGGCCGGCTCGCGATCGGCGCTCGGGACGTCAGGGACGCCGGGGTCGCGGCGATCGAGGAGCGGGTGGCCGCGCATGTGGACGCGGTGATCGCCACGGCCGACCACCACGGGATCGCCGTCGTCTCCCCACGCGAGCGCACCGAACGCGCCGGGATCGTCGCACTCGCACCGGAGGAACCGGCGCGGCTCGCCGCGGCTCTCGCCAATGCCGGACTCGTCGTCACCGCTCGGGGCGGATCCATCCGCATCGCGCCGCACGCCGGAACCGACGCCGAGACCCTCGGCCTGCTCGACGAGGCGCTCGGGGCGTTCGGCAGGGAATCGTTCATCGTCCCGTAACGAATCGCTGGCGTGTCGAGTCCGTGGAAAACCCTCGGGCGGCCGTACCTTCAAGGCATCGGGCAAGGCGCCCGGTCGGGTCGGCCTCAGGTTCGCGACTCGTGACCCCCTGGTCGACTCGTTCGAATAGCCGGGAATCCCCGGGTCGGGAGTGGGTCGTGACCACACGTACAGCGCAGCAGTCCACCAGCACCGCGCAGCAGTCCACCCGTCAGACGCCGAGTCAGGCCGCGGCCGCAGAACCGGATCAGGATCTGCGCACCTACGTCCTCGACACCTCGGTCCTGCTGAGCGATCCGCAGGCGCTCTTCCGGTTCGCGGAGCATTCGGTGGTGCTCCCGGTCGTCGTCATCACCGAACTCGAGGGCAAACGGCACGACCCTGAGATCGGGTACTTCGCCCGCCAGGCGCTGCGGCACCTCGACGATCTGCGCGTCGAGCACGGCCGACTCGACTTCCCGGTGGAGGTCGGCGAGGGGGGCACTCTCCGCGTCGAGCTCGGCAACGCCGACCTCTCGGTGCTCCCGGCCGGTATCCGGCTCAGCGACAACGACAGCCGCATCCTCTCCGTCGCGATGCACCTCGCGCAGGACGGCCAGGCCGTGACCATCGTGTCGAAGGACCTGCCGATGCGGGTGAAGGCGGCGTCCCTCGGGCTGCGTGCCGAGGAGTACCTTGCGGAGCAGGCCGTGGACTCGGGCTGGACCGGCATCGCCACTGTCGATCTCTCCGGTGACGACATCAGCGACCTCTACGAGAGCGAGGTCGGGCTCAGCGAGGATGTGCACGGGCTTCCCGTCAACACCGGCCTGATCATCCACTCCGAGCGCGGGTCCGCACTGGGTCGGGTCACCGGTGACGGCGAGTTCCGGCTCGTCCGCGGTGACCGGGATATCTTCGGCATGCACGGACGCTCCGCCGAGCAGCGCATCGCGATCGACCTGCTCCTCGACCCGGAGGTGGGCATCGTGTCCCTGGGCGGGCGCGCGGGTACCGGCAAGTCGGCGCTCGCGCTGTGCGCGGGGCTGGAGGCCGTGCTGGAGCGCCAGCAGCAGAAGAAGATCATCGTCTTCCGTCCGCTGTTCGCCGTGGGCGGCCAGGAGCTCGGCTACCTCCCGGGCGACCAGGGCGAGAAGATGAACCCCTGGGGTCAGGCGGTGTACGACACGCTCGGCTCCGTGGTCTCGGGGAATGTCATCGACGAGGTGGTCGAGCGCGGGCTCCTGGAGGTGATGCCCCTAACCCACATCCGCGGACGGTCCCTGCACGACGCCTTCGTGATCGTGGACGAGGCGCAGTCCCTGGAGCGGAACGTGCTGCTCACGGTGCTCAGCCGGATGGGCCAGAACTCCCGCGTGATCCTCACCCACGACGTCGGGCAGCGCGACAACCTCCGCGTCGGCAGGCACGACGGCATCGCGAGCGTCATCGAGACCCTCAAGGGACACGGCCTCTTCGGTCACGTCACCCTGACCCGCTCGGAGCGCTCCGCCATCGCCGCCCTCGTCACCGACCTCCTGGAGGGTGGCGAACTCAGCTGACCCGTCACCGGCACGATCCGGAGCCGGAGACGACGGATGCCGCGAGGGCCGAAGCCCCCGCGGCATCCGTGTCAGGCGTGGATCAGCCCGGGTGGGTCATCGACAGGAGGTCGAGCTTCTCGTCGAGCTGCTCGAGGGTGAGCTCGCCGCGCTCGACGTAGCCGAGGTCGATCACGGCGTCGCGCACCGTGATGCCCTTGGCCACCGAGTGCTTCGCGATCTTCGCTGCGGCCTCGTAGCCGATCAGCTTGTTCAGCGGGGTCACGATCGACGGGCTCATGCCTGCGAAGGCGGCGGCGCGGTCGAGGTTCGCCTGCAGGCCGTCGATGGTCTTGTCGGCGAGCACCCGGGAGGCGTTCGACAGCAGGCGGATCGACTCGAGCAGCGCGGTGCCCATGACCGGGATGGCGACGTTCAGCTCGAACGAGCCGGAGGCCCCGGCCCAGGCGACGGTCGCGTCGTTGCCGATGACGCGCGCGCACACCATCAGCACGGCCTCGGGAACGACGGGGTTGACCTTGCCCGGCATGATCGACGACCCGGGCTGCAGGTCGGGGATGTGCAGCTCGCCGAGACCGGTGTTGGGGCCGGACCCCATCCAGCGCAGGTCGTTGTTGATCTTCGTCAGCGAGACCGCGATGGTGCGCAGCGCGCCGGAGGCCTCGACGAGACCATCCCGGTTCGCCTGCGCCTCGAAGTGGTCCTTCGCCTCGGTGATGGGCAGCTCGGTCTCGGCCGCGAGCAGCTCGATGACCTTCTGCGGGAAGCCGAGCGGCGTGTTGATACCGGTGCCGACAGCGGTGCCGCCCAGCGGCACCTCGGCCACGCGGGGGAGCGCCGACTGCACGCGCTCGATGCCCAGGCGGATCTGACGGGCGTACCCGCCGAACTCCTGGCCGAGCGTGACGGGCGTCGCGTCCATGAGGTGCGTGCGGCCGGACTTGACCGCGTCCTTCCAGAGCTCCGCCTTGGCCTCGAGCGCGACGGCGAGGTGGTCGAGCGCCGGGATCAGGGTGTCGATCAGCGCCTGGGTGACCGCGATGTGCACCGAGGTGGGGAACACGTCGTTCGACGACTGCGAGGCGTTAACGTGGTCGTTGGGGTGCACGGTCGAGCCGAGGATGCGGCTCGCGAGCGTCGCCAGGACCTCGTTCATGTTCATGTTCGACGAGGTGCCGGAGCCGGTCTGATACGTGTCGACGGGGAACTCGCCGTCGTGGCTGCCTGCGGCGACCTGGTCGGCGGCCTGGGCGATCGCGTCGGCGATGGCGCCGTCGAGCGTGCCGAGCTCCTTGTTCGCCAGCGCGGCGGCCTTCTTGATGCGCGCGAGTGCGGCGATCTGCGTGGACTCCAGGCCCTTGCCGGAGATCGGGAAGTTCTCCACGGCGCGCTGCGTCTGCGCCCCGTAGAGCGCGTTCACGGGCACTCGCACCTCACCCATGGTGTCGTGTTCGATGCGGTACTCGGTGTCGGTCATTCCGAACCCTCCTTGGTTGCGGGGTCGATCCCCTCGGCTTCGATGCCGACCGTGATGACGGGCGCTGCCTCACCCTCGGCCAGACGGTAGTTGGCGCCGACGATGCCGAGACGGCCTTCGGCGACGGCGTTGCTGATGATCTCGGACGACTGCAGCAGGTCGTTGACGGTGTTGCGCAGGTGCTCGCGTCCGACGAGCTCCGCATCGATGTCGGCCACCGTGCCGCCGCCGCTCTCCGCGAGGACCTTGCGCGCGGCGGGGACGATCGGCGCGACGAGCTTCCAGATGTGCGGGGGGAGCGGGTCGGCATCGATGGCGGTGCCGTCGATGGCGGCGCGCACCGCACCGCAGGAGTCGTGTGCGAGCACCACGATGAGCGGCACCTCGAGAACGGCGACCGCGTACTCCAGGCTCGCCACGATGGACTCGCCGATCACCTGTCCGGCGTTGCGCACCACGAAGAGGTCACCGAGGCCGAGGTCGAAGATGATCTCCGCGGCGAGGCGGGAGTCCGAGCAGCCGAACAGCGTCGCGACGGGGTGCTGGGCCGCGGTGAGGTCCTTGCGGCGGTCGACGTTCTGGTTCGGGTGCTGGGGCTCGTCGCGGACGAAGCGACGGTTGCCGTCCTGCATCTGCTTCCAGGCGGCGGCGGGGGTCAGCGGGTGGGTCATCGAGCCTCCGAGACGGTGCGGATCTGGGGGATGAGCGACTCCGCGAGCTCCGCGGTGGAGTCCGCGGAGCGGGAGCCGTAGAGGAGCACGTAGTCGTCGCCGGCCTGGGTGCCGAGGGCATAGGTGACGTTCGCGTCGGCGCCGGCGGAGCCGGGTCGATAGACGTCCCACTCCCGGCCGCCGATACGCACGGTGTCGGTCGGGGCGACGCCGTTCAGCCTCTGCGGGGCCCACGAGGCGTCGGCGTCGAAGGCCTGGGCGAGCTTGATGAACCCGCGCTCGTCCTGTGCCGCGGGGGCGAGGGTGACCTCCCAGACCACGGGGGCTCCGCTCTGCAGTTCGGCGGCGTTCACCCGCCAGAAGTCGTCCGTCTCGGGGACGATCGCCGGGCTGCCCATGGACGACTCGACGTCCGCGGCGATGGCGGCCACGTCGATCGGCTTCGCGGCGACCGGCTCGCCCCGGGGGACGAGCGCGATGATGACGACGACCACCGCGAGGGTCACCACGAGCGCGGCGACGAGGTTGCGGACCGTCTGGCTCGACCGGTAGGCCTTGCTCGACGCGGCCTTGCGTGCCGCGGTCTCGTCCGGCGTCTCCGGTCGACCGAGGTCGGCATTGATCGCTGGACCCTTGCTCATGACGCGTCGCTCTCGTCGGTGGTGGCGGTGCGCGCGGCTTCGAGGCGACGCTTCGCGCCGAGCAGCCACTCCTCGCAGCGGGCGGCCAGAGCCTCACCGCGCTCCCAGAGTGCCAGCGAGTGCTCGAGGGTCGGTGCCCCCTGCTCGAGCTCGGCGACGACCCGCACGAGTTCGTCACGGGCGGCCTCGAACGACAGCGTGTCCACAGGGGTGTCGTTCACGGCGCTCACTCCTCCATCCTACGTCGTGCCCCGGACGCCGCCTGCTCAGGCGCCTTCCGCGATCTCGCCCTCCGAGCGCACCGCGAGCGACCCTCGGTCCACCGTGAGGGTCAGGGCGCTTCCCGCGGGTGCATCGGACGCATCGCGGAGGATCACGCCGCCTTCGAGGTGGGCGATCGCATAGCCGCGGGCCAGAGTGGCGGCCGGGGAGAGAGCGCGCAGCGAGGCTCGCAGTTCGCTCGTCCGCCGGCCGGCGTCGTCGAGCTGCCTGGTCACCGCGTCGCGGCCGCGGGCGAGGAGCAGGAAGGTCTCCTGGGCGCGCGTGTCGATGATCGGATCGGGGGAGCGCAGCACCGGACGGGATCGCAGCTGCTCGAGCTGGGCGATGTCGTGCGTGAGGCGCTGGGTGAGGCGGGTGGTGGCCCGGGACCGGAGCTGCGCGATGAGCGCGCGCTGCTCCCCGACATCGGGGACGACGCGCTTGGCGGCATCGGTCGGCGTCGACGCGCGCAGGTCGGCGACGTCGTCGAGGAGAGGGTGGTCGTTCTCATGGCCGATGGCGCTGACCACGGGTGTGGAGACCGCGGCGACTGCCCGGACGAGACGCTCGTCGCTGAAGCCGAGGAGGGTCTGCGGGTCGCCGCCGCCGCGCGCGATGATGATGACGTCGACCTCGGGGTCTGCGTCCAAGCGGGCGAGAGCCGCCAGCGTGTCCGGCACGCAGCGATCGCCCTGCACCGCGGCGTACGCGGTCTTGAACCGCACCTGCGGCCAGCGCAGCTCAGCGTTGCGGTGCACGTCCTTCTCGGCGTCGGAGCGCTCGCCGGTGATGAGTCCGATGACGTGGGGGAGGAACGGCAGGCGTTTCTTGCGGGCGGGATCGAAGAGGCCCTCCTGTCGGAGCTGGACCCGCAGCCGCTCCAGGCGCTCGAGCTGGTCACCGAGCCCGACGTGCTTCATGGCCGAGACCGCGAAGCTGAAGTCCCCGGAGCGGACGAAGTAGTCGGCCTTCACGGCGGCGACCACATGATCGCCCACGCCCAGGTCGGCGGGGAGGCGGCCGCGCACGCTCGACCAGACGCGGATGGAGATCTGCGCGTCGGAGCGGGTGTCCTTGAGACGGGCGAAGACGTTGCCGGCGCGGACGTTCCAGGAGGTGATCTCGCCCTCGACCCACACCGTGTTCCACCGTGCGACGAAGTCGCGGATGGTGGCGTTCAGCCGAGCGACCGAGGTCGGCGCCTGCGCGGTGGAGTCGCGGGGGGCGACGGCATCCGCCGGCGGGGTTTCACCCGGTCCCGTCGTCGCTTCGAAGACTGTCATCTGCTCCCGTTCCTGCTCGCGCGCTCACCGGCCCCGTCCAGCCGGGCGACGGTAGAATCGAGGGGTGACTTCGACTGCCGTTCATCTTCCCGCTCCTCGCATCCCACGAGTGCGCGCCGCGGCCGGGCGGCTTCAGGATAACCCGGTGCCCGGACACAAGCGCGTCCTGCTCGCCGCCCCCCGCGGCTACTGTGCTGGGGTGGACCGTGCGGTGGTCGCTGTGGAGAAGGCGCTGGAGCGCTACGGCGCCCCGGTCTATGTGCGAAAGCAGATCGTGCACAACATCCACGTCGTGACGGAGCTCGAGGCCAAGGGCGCGATCTTCGTGGAGGAGGTCGACGAGGTGCCGGAGGGCGCGCACGTCGTCTTCAGTGCGCACGGCGTCTCCCCGGCGGTCGTGAACGCCGCCTCCGACCGCGGTCTGCATGCGATCGACGCCACCTGCCCGCTCGTCACCAAGGTCCACCGCGAGGCCGTGCGCTTCGCGCGGGACGACTTCGAGATCCTGCTCATCGGCCACGACGGACATGAGGAGGTCGAGGGCACCGCAGGCGAGGCTCCCGATCACGTCACGGTCGTCAACTCTCCGGAAGAAGCCGACACCGTGCAGGTGAAGGACCCGTCCAAGGTGGTGTGGCTGTCGCAGACGACGCTCTCCGTCGACGAGACGATGGAGACGGTGAACCGACTGCGCACCCGCTTCCCCGAGCTGCACAATCCCCCGTCCGACGACATCTGCTATGCGACGCAGAACCGGCAGGTCGCGATCAAGAAGGTCGCGCAGGGCGCTGATCTCGTCATCGTGGTCGGCTCTGCCAACTCCTCCAACAGCGTGCGTCTCGTCGAGGTCGCCCTCGAGTACGGAGCCAAGGCCGCGTACCGCGTGGACTACGCCGAGGAGATCCGCCAGGAGTGGCTCGACGGCGTGGAGACGGTGGGCGTCACCAGCGGCGCGTCCGTCCCGGAGGTTCTCGTGCGCGAGGTGCTCGACGCGATCGGCGACGCCGGGTACCGCGACGTGGAAGAGGTCAAGACGGCGGAGGAAGACCTCATGTTCTCCCTGCCGAAGGAGCTCCGTCAGGACGCCTCGGGTCAGCGCGACGCGCGTGCCCTCGGCGGCCGCGCCTCCGCTGGAGGGGGTGCGTAGCGGTGAACGCCGCGGAGGCGGAGCCGACCCTCATCGGGTCCGTGCAACGCGCGCTCCGCCTGGTCGACATCGTCGCCAACTCCCCGCGGCCGCTTCCGGCCAAGATGCTCTCGTCGATCACGGGGCTCACCCCGGGAACGACCTACAACCTCGTCCGCACGCTCGTGCACGAGGGGTACCTCAGTGCCGAACCGGACGGGCTCGTGCTGGGCGGACGCTTCCCCGCGTTCCAGCAGCAGATCGACTCTCGCGGGGTGTTCCTGGCTCGGGTGCGCGCCGCTCTGCGCGCGGTCACCGAGGACGTGGGCGCCACGGCCTACCTCTCCCGGTATGCGGACGGGGAGATGCATCTCGTCGACATCGTGGACGCCGTGCGGAATCCGCGCATCGAGCTCTGGGTCGGGCTGCACGCCAGCGCTCACGCGACCGCTCTCGGCAAGCAGATCCTCGCGGCGCTCTCCGAGGAGGATCGCCTGGACTACCTCTCCCGGCACCGGCTCGAGGAGCTCACGCCTCGGACGATCAACGATCGCCGGACGCTTCTCACCCAGCTCGAGCAGACACCGGGGTGGGCGATAGACCGGGAGGAGTATGCGATCGGAGCCACCTGTGTCGCGGTTCCGGTCGTCGCCCCCGGGGTGACCGCGTCGCTGGCCGTCTCCCTGCCCGCAGACCGGGCGGTGGTCAACCGCCGTCTCGTGTCGAACCTGCAGCGCACGGCGCGGCGGCTCTCCCTGCAGCTCGGGGCGGATGCCCTGGACACCGACGGTCCGGACGCCGAGTTCACCATCTGAATTCGTGGCCCTGGTGTGGGCATCGCGGGTTCCCTATGATCGAAGGCGTAGTGGCTGACAACGCCCTACTGATCGCCTACGGCGTCCCCAGCGCCGGCGACCAACGGGATGAGGAGCGTCCCCAGCGCTCCACGTCCGCGGCCCCGAGAAGTCGCCACTTCTCCGGGGCCGCTATCGGTTGGGGACCCGGTTTCCCTGAACGGGTGGGCTGAGCCTCGGCAGATACGATGGCGGGATGACCGACCAGCGCCCTCGATACGGGGAACTCGCCACACCAGAGGAGCAGCGGCTGGCCGCGGGCCTGCCCCCGGTGGCGGAGGTGATCGCCCCGGCCGCTCCGGCGCCGTCTTCGCCTCCCGCGTCGGCCGCCGCGAGTCCCGCACGCCCTCATCCGGTGGATCGGTTCGCGACGATCGCGCTGCTCGCCTACGGCCTCGTGAACGTCGTCGTCACCGGCCTGTCCTACCTCGACATCGTCCCCGTGATGAATCAGACCATGGGGATGCTGGGCATCGAGGGCGAGTTCACCAACTACGCCGCGGGCCGCACGTGGGGCACGATCGCGGCCGTCGTGCTGGCGGTCGGCTGGTGCGTCACGGCAGCCCTGTCGATCCGTCGCCTGCGTCGTGGCCGCCTCACCTGGTGGCTCCCGCTCGTCGGAGCCGTCATCACGCTGGGCATCGCCTCGTTCTGCCTCGTCGTGCCGATGATGGGCGACCCGGCCTTCATCGCCTACCTCGACCAGGCGACCGGGGTGCGTTGACCCCGAGCACGCAGACGAAAGGGGCCCGGCATGATGCCGGGCCCCTTTCGCGTGTCTGGTGGTGTCAGCTCTTCGACTGGCCGTACGAGCCGAGCTGGCGGGTGGACTCGACCACGCGGGCGGCCATGGCCGACTCCGCGATCTTGCCCCAGGCGCGCGGGTCGTACTGCTTCTTGTTGCCGACCTCGCCGTCGACCTTCAGCACGCCGTCGTAGTTCTTGAACATGTAATCGGCGATGGCACGCGTGTAGGCGTACTGGGTGTCGGTGTCGATGTTCATCTTGATGACGCCGTTGGCGACCGCGAGGGCGATCTCCTCATCGGTGGAGCCGGAGCCGCCATGGAAGACGAGGTCGAGCGGCTTCTCGCCGGTGTTGTACTTCGCGGCGACCTCGGCCTGGATCTCGCCCAGCAGCTCCGGACGCAGCTTCACGCCGCCCGGCTTGTACACGCCGTGGACGTTGCCGAAGGTGAGCGCGGCGATGTAGCGGCCCTGCTCGCCGAGGCCCAGCGCCTGCACGGCCTGGTCCACGTCGGCGAACGTCGTGTAGAGCGCCTCGTTCGAGCCCTCGTGCTGCACCCCGTCCTCCTCGCCGCCGACGACGCCGATCTCGACCTCGAGGATGGCGTTGATGGCCTTCATGCGGGGGAGCAGCTCCTTGGCGATCTCGATGTTCTCCGCGAGCGGCACGGCCGAGCCGTCCCACATGTGGGACTGGAAGATCGGGTTGCGGCCGGCCTTGACCTCTTCCTCCGAGGCGGCGATGAGCGGCTCGACGAAGCCCGCGAGAGCGTCCTTCGGGCAGTGGTCCGTGTGCAGGGCGACGGTGACCGGGTAGTTCTTGGCGACCTCGGTGGCGTAGCGGGCGAAGGCGAGGGCGCCGGTCGCGCGGGCCTTGACCGTGTGGCCGGCGAAGTAGTCGGCGCCACCGGTGGTGACCTGGATGATGCCGTCGGAGCCGGCCTCGGTCAGGCCCTGGAGGACGGCGTTGATCGTCTGCGAGCTGGAGACGTTGAACGCGGGGTACGCGAAGCCGCCTGCCTTCGCGCGGTCGAGCATGTCGGCGTACTGATCCGGGGTGGCGACGGGCATGAGAACTCCTGCGGTAGGTGAAGCCGGGACAGCTGCCACTCTATCGGGGCGGGTGTCCGGCTTCGGCAGGAGGAGTCGCGCGTCGGTGGTCGCCGTCCTTCGGTGGTGTTAAGAACCGCGATTTCTTCCTCGCGTGCGGGCGGAAAACGAGCCGAACGATCCCCTGCTCGCGGATAGGCTGGGGATCATGGTGAGTCTGACTGCCGACCTGAGCCCGCTGCGTCCCGACCGTAACCTCGCGATGGAGTTGGTGCGCGCGACCGAGGCGGCGGCGATCCGTGCCGTTCCGTTCATCGGTCGCGGTGCGAAGGAGGCCGCCGACGGCGCCGCCGTCGACGCCATGCGGGCGTTCCTCGGGACTGTCGACTTCCAGGGACGCGTGGTGATCGGCGAGGGCGAGAAGGACAACGCCCCGATGCTGTTCAATGGCGAGGTCGTCGGGACCGGACGGGGGCCGCTCTGCGACATCGCGGTGGACCCGATCGACGGCACGTCGCTAACCGCGGCCGGCCGGCAGAACGCGCTCTCCGTGATCGCCGTGTCCGACCGCGACACGATGCTCGACGCCTCCAGCGTCTTCTACATGGACAAGCTCGTCACGGGGCCCGCGGGCGTCGGCGTGGTCGACATCCGCCTGCCCATCGGCGAGAACATCCGCAAGCTCGCCGGCGCGCTGGACAAGCCCGTCGACGAGATCGTCGTCTCGGTGCTCAACCGTCCGCGGCACGAGCAGCTCATCCAGGAGATCCGGGACGCCGGGGCCGGAACCCGTCTCATGAGCGACGGCGATGTCGCCGGCGGGATCAACGCGGCGCGCCACGACGCCCGCACCGACATGTGCGTGGGCGTCGGCGGCAGCCCGGAGGGCATCGTCACCGCGTGCGCGATCAAGGCTCTCGGCGGCCACATCCAGGGTCGGCTCTGGCCCCGCGACGACGACGAGCGTCAGCGTGGCATCGACGCAGGTCTCGACATGGACAAGGTCTATGAGGCGGACGACCTCGTGCAGGGCAACAACACGATCTTCGTCGCGACGGGTGTCACGGACGGCCAGCTCGTCGCCGGTGTGCGCCGCGAGCGCGGTTACGTCTATACCGAGAGCGTGGTCCTGCGGGGCGCCTCCGGAACCCTCCGGCGGATCGCGTCCGAGCACCTCGTCTCGAAGTGGCTGTGACGGCTCTCCTGCCGGCATGATCGCGGGCAGGAATCTCGCCATCGTTACCGACCCGGTATCGCCTCCTCCACGGGTCGGCCCCGGTCCGGCCGGCTGCCGTGTCACAATTGTCACTGGGTTTGTCGCCGTCGACGGAGCCGCCAGGCACCGCAGGCACAGGAGGGCGAACGCATGACAACGCAGCACACGAGCGGCTCGAAGAGCGCCGCGCCGACCAAGATCATCACGACGAACACCGGACGCATCCTCCGGGTGAGCGCCGATGCGGAGGCGGCAGCCGTAGCCCCGCCGGCACCGGTCGCGCAGCCGGCCGTCGATCCGGCTCGCCGCGCCGACGTGCTGTTCCGCGTCCGTCGCGCCGAGGGGCACGAGGTGAGTGCCTGGTGGATGATCGGCGCCTTCCTCGCCACGAGCGGCCTCGTCATCGTGCTGCTCAGCGGCGTGCCCGGCGTCGCCTGACGCACGCACGGTCGGAACATCCGGTCGCTCTCGTCGTCACTGCTCCCGGTCGTGGAGCGCGGCGGCGTGGTCCAGTCGCGCGCGGACCTCGCCGACGTCGGCCTGCATCGCGTCGGCGGCCTCTTCGGCTTCGGTCGGGGCCAGAAGCTCCGGAGCGGTGAAGCGCCGCCCGTCCGCGGTGATCGGCGACGCCGGTGCCAGGGCCTCCGCATCGACGCCGGGGAACTGCCGGGCGGTCACGAGCACCCGCGACTCCAGGGACCCGGCGAAGCGGTTGTAGCTGTCGACCGTGCGCTCGATCGCCCGCCGCAGGTCGTCGGCGTGGCCCGCGAGGGTGCCGAGGCGCTCGTACAGCTGCGTGCCGAGCGCCAGCAGACTCCTGGCCTCGGTGGACACCTCTTGCTGGGTCCATGTGTAGGCGACCGTCTTGAGAACCGCCCAGAGGTTGACGGGGGAGGCGAGGGCCACGCGGCGGCTGAAGGCGTAGTCGAGCAACGTGGGGTCCTCGTCGATGGCTGCCGCCAGCAGCGACTCGCTCGGAAGGAAGCAGATGACGAACTCGGGGCTCGCGTCGAGGCCCGACCAGTAGGCCTTCTTGGCGAGGGCGTCGACGTGGGCGCGGACGGCGCGGACGTGCTTCTGCATGTGGGCGCGACGCTGGGATTCGTGGGTATCGCCGAGGGGGAGCGCCGAGGCCTCGAGGTAGGCGTCGAGGGGAACCTTCGCGTCGACGGCGATCGACGTGCCGCCCGGAAGACGGACGACCATGTCCGGGCGCCCTTGGCCGCGGTCGGAGGTGATCGTCGCCTGGAGATCGAAGTCGACGTGTCTGGTCAGCCCCGCCGCCTCGACGACGCGCCGCAGCTGGGTCTCGCCCCAGACACCGCGCGTGGACGTGGAGCGCAGCGCGCCCGCCAGTGACTCGGTCGTCGCGCGGAGCGCCTCATCCGACTCCTGGGCGCGCCGAAGCTGCTCGGCGAGCGTGCCGAACTGTGCCTGCCGCTCGCTCTCGATCGCGGCGACCTTGGACTGCATCTGCTGAAGACTCTCGCGGACCGGCGCCAGAGCCTGCAGCACGGCGTTCTGCTGCTGGACGCGCTGTGCCTCCGCCCGCTGCTCGGAGCGGGCGTGCTCTACCGCGTCCCGATAGAGGTCGTACTGGCGATCGCGGTCGTCTCGCGCGGCCGCGAGCTCCGCCTGCGTGCGTGCGATGTCGGCGGCGCTGCGTGCGGCTCGCAGGAACCAGCCGAGAGCGACGCCCGCGGCGAGGGCCACGAGCAGGAGAACGATCGACAGGGCATCCATGGCTCCATGATGCCGGGGGCGTCCGACATCGCCGGGAGGGCGCCTCGTGCGTCAGGCGACGGCGCGCTCCAGTGCCGGCACGGCGGGCTCGGTCACGCGGAGGCCGAGGGCGTCGGCGAGCCCGAAGACATCCGCGGCTCCGGCTCGCGCGGCCGCGTCCACGATGATCTGGGCGCAGGCGAGGGCATCCGCCAACGCGTCGTGATGCGAGAACTCCGCGTATCCGGCCGCCGCGGCGGCGAGGGGCAGACGGTACGAGTCGAGCTGATAGGTCTTCCGCGCCACCTGGAGGCTGCACAGCGACCGGTAGGGCGGGCAGATCTGACCGGTGACCTCGGTCGCCCGTCGCAGGACGTTCAGATCGAAGCCGGCGTTGTGGGCCACGAGCACGTCGGCACCCGCGAAGCCGCACAGACGGTCGAACTGGTCGACCCACGTCGCCGCCGACAGCACGTGCTCGGGGCGGATGCCGTGGATGCGGACGTTCCACTCCTGGAACTCGTCGTGGCCGGGCGGGGGCTGGATCAGCCAGTTCGCGGTGGCGACGACCTCCCCGTCCCGCACCCGCACGAGTCCCACGGAACACGCGGAGGCCGGGCTGGAGTTCGCGGTCTCGAAGTCGATCGCAGTGAAATCCAGTGGCACGTCTTCACTCTCTCCCGGGCCTCCGACGTCGCTGTGCAGGCTCGCCGTATGCTGGCCACATGGCGGACGAACTCGCGAGATCCTTCGGTGCGGCGGCCGGGAGCTACGAGGCCGGACGACCCGAGTACCCCTTCGAGGCCGTCGCCTGGATGCTGGAGCCGATGGCGGACGGTGCGCGTCGGATCGCCGATGTCGGTGCCGGCACCGGCAAGCTCACGCGCGCGCTCGTCGCGGCTGCGGACGCCGAGGTGGTGGCGATCGATCCGGACCCCGCGATGCTCGCGGCCCTTCGTGAAGCTGTCCCCGGAGTGCCCACGTTCGTTGGGACCGCCGAGGAGCTGCCGCTTCCGGACGCGAGCGTGGATGCCGTGGTGCTCGGCCAGGCGTGGCACTGGGTCGAGCCGGTCGCTGCCTCGGCGGAGATCGGTCGCGCCGTGCGTCCGGGCGGTGTGCTCGGGCTCATCTGGAACCTCCGCGACGAGCGCGTCGACTGGGTGCGCCGGCTCACCGACATCATGCACGGGAGCAACGCCGAGATCATGCTCGCGGCGGGCGACCCCGTGGTGGCGGAGCCCTTCGGCGCTCTGGCGCAGGAGCGCTGGGAGTGGTCGCGTCCCATGACGCGGGAGCTCCTGCACCGCATGGCCGCGTCCCGTAGCGCCGTGATCACCGCCGACGATGCCGAGAAGGCACGGATCAGCCGCGAGATGGACGCCCTGTTCGACGAGCTCGGCTTGCACGGGAGCGGTGTGATCGAGGTGCCGTACGTGACCAGGGCGTTCCGCGCGGTCCGCGACTGAACAGGCGCCCACGCCGCATCAGGCACTTTTCCCACCCTGCCGCCTGACCCCGCGTGGGCGCCTGCCCTCCGCGAGGTGAGGTGGGCGTCAGTAGCGCAGGTAGACGCGTACCCCTCTCACGCCAGAATGTTCACTCCTCGATCGGGCAGCGACTACCGGTGTGAAACCACTCGTCTGTGTTCCAATGCCACTCATCGGGCGTGAAGCTGTTGAAGCGGACCTTCACGGTCGAGAAGACGGACGCACCGATAGCGAGTGAATCCCACTCTTGATCTGGCCGTGAGAATCGCACCACGACGCCCTCGGAGGAGGCGGCAAGAGCTTCGTTCGGCTGCAGCGCGATGGCCTCGTCTTCGTCTCCCGGGGGGTAGAAATACGCGTACCAGTCATCCGCGTCGGGTACGCAGGTGACATAGTCCACTGAGCCGTCGGAGTTGACCCGCACAGCAGAGGCGCTTGTGGCGGTGCAGCCCGCGAGGGCGAGCGCACCACCGACCGCGACGGACGCAACCGCGAGTCCTCTGCGCTTTCGCATGAAGATGACGGTACTCGGGCCGGCATCATCTGCCGTCGCCTGATGCTCGATCGTTACGGCGCAACTCGAGCAGGCGCCCAGCGCGCATCCCACGTGCCGTCAGAGACGTGGGGGAGAGCGGCGCAGGTAGACTCATACCCCGTGGCTCTCACTATCGGAATCGTCGGCCTGCCCAACGTCGGCAAGTCCACCCTCTTCAATGCTCTCACCAAGAACGACGTGCTCGCGGCGAACTACCCGTTCGCGACGATCGAGCCGAACGTCGGCGTGGTGAACCTTCCCGACCCGCGGCTCCAGAAGCTCGCGGAGATCTTCGGGAGCGAGCGCATCCTGCCCGCGGCCGTGTCGTTCGTCGACATCGCCGGCATCGTCCGAGGGGCGAGCGAGGGGGAGGGGCTGGGCAACCAGTTCCTCGCGAACATCCGCGAGGCCGACGCGATCGCCCAGGTGGTGCGCGGGTTCTCCGACGACGACGTGGTGCACGTGGACGGTGCCGTGAATCCGGCGTCGGACATGGAGACCATCAACGCGGAGCTCATGCTCGCCGACCTGCAGACCGTCGAGAAGGCGATCACGCGGTACGAGAAGGAGGTCCGCGGCAAGAAGATCGACCCGTCGGTCCTCGAAGCCGCGAAGGCCGCCAAGGACGCCCTGGAGCGCGGGATCCTGCTCTCCACGAGCGGCCTCGACCTCGAGCCGATCCGCGAACTCGGGCTCCTGACCGTCAAGCCCGTCATCTTCGTCTTCAACGTCGACGAGTCCGTGCTGACCGACGATGCCCGCAAGGCCGAGCTCGCCGCCCTCGTCGCGCCGGCGCAGGCGATCTTCCTCGACGCGAAGATCGAGTCGGAGCTCAAGGACCTCGACCCCGAGGACGCCGCCGAGCTCCTCGCCTCGACGGGACAGGACGAGTCGGGTCTCGACCAGCTCGCCCGCATCGGCTTCGACACGCTCGGCCTGCAGACCTACCTCACCGCCGGTCCCAAGGAGGCCCGCGCCTGGACCATCCCGAAGGGATCGAAGGCCCCGCAGGCCGCCGGCGTGATCCACACCGATTTCGAGAAGGGCTTCATCAAGGCCGAGATCGTGTCGTTCGACGACCTCGTGAAGACCGGTTCCGTGCAGGAAGCCCGTGCGAAGGGCAAGGCGCGCCTGGAGGGCAAAGACTACGTCATGCAGGACGGCGACGTCGTGGAGTTCCGCTTCAACAATTAGGCATATGGAGAGCGATGATCGATCACGACAGGGCGACGCTGGCGATTTACAGCGAGTCGCGCACTGTCGCGGAGATCACCGCCTCGCTCCTGCTCGAACCCACCGAAGCTGCGAACATCGGCGAACAGACCCGGTCCGGCCGAGCAGGACGAGCGCACAAGCCTGAGTATCTGACCTATCAACGGACGACGTGGCTTCTTGACGTGACTGCACGTTCAACGAGCGACGACGAAGGCGTCAACGCTCTGCGACGGCTTGTTGATATCGCACTGCCTACTGCTGCCGCACTTGAGTCGCTGAGGGGAGATTGCGAGACCGTGATCTGGTGGTCAGGTGATTCGACCAACACCCAAGGCACGTTCGTCTTCCCTTCGAGCCTGATCAAGGACCTCGCCGCCATTGGATGTGAGGTTCGTGGGACCGTCTTTCTCGATGATCATGATGCAGGACGTGACGGAGTGGAGTTCCGCTTCGACGACTGATAGGTTCCGGCTTATCGGAAGGCGGGCGATGTCTCGATCGACAGCACGAACGGCAGCGCTCGCGTCCGTGGGGGCGGTGGCCCTGCTCTTGGTCGGGTGCGCCGCAGAAGGAACCGGGGACACGTCGGGTGCTCCATCCCCGCCCGCGACCCGCGGGCCCGAGCCCGAGACCGAGGCCGCCCTCGCACCGGAGCCGACCACGACGGACCGCTGCGTCCGGATGTCCGAGGTCGTCAGCTACACCGACGACTGGCGGTGGGAGCGTCGGCAGCCGCTCGTGGACCTCGGCGCCAGGGAGTTCGCGCAGGGGGAGGTGACCCTCGATGACGACGGTCATGTCGTGACGTACGCGGTCGCGCCCGGCGACGTCGAGGCGGTGATCGCCGAACGGCTCTGCGCCTACCCGTCCCTCGCCTCGCTGAATCACGTGCGCGATCTCTCCCCGGGGCAGGTGCTCTGGCTCACCCCGGATCCCGACTCGCCCTGGTTGCCGTACTTCAGCCCGCTGGACGCCGAGGCCGGATTCGCACAGATCCCGTACCAGAACGCCATGACCGCGGCGGGTCTCGCGGTCGACGCGGGGGACATCGACGGCGTGCGTGCGATCTGGAACGACACCCTGGCGGGCATGTTCACCGACCCCGCCACCATCGAGGCCATCCAGAAGGTGGTCGACGCCGGCGACCCGGACGCGCTGCGCCAGCTCTTCTCCTAAGTCCGCCGAACCCGCGGCCGGAGCGAGGTCTGGATCTCACTCGGTCCGCCTGGGAGAGTGGTGGGGTGCAGCAGGCAGAGACGAGTCGACCGCGCCTCGTGCGGAGAGCCCTGCCGGTGGTCGTCGTCGTGCTCGTGACGTGGCTGCTCCTCTGGCTGGCTCAGGGAGTACCGACCGTGTGCGCCCTCGCGTTCCCCTGCCCCACGCCGGACGTCCGTGTCGCCCCGGCCCTCCTCTTCGGCGGGCTGCTGCTCGTGCCGACGGCCGTCCTGCTTCTCACGTCCGGATCGCGCCACGGGCGGAGCGGGGTCCGCGCCGTCGCGTGGGTGCTCCTGGTCGGCATGGCCGTCGTGGGCCTCGGCGCGGTGCTGTTCTCGGGCGGCTTCAGCGTCGGTCTCGGTCGCTGACGTGCGACGGCTCAGCGCCGCACACCCGCGTCCGGCCCGTGGCGATCCTCGAACGCACGGAGCGCGCGCCTGGCGCGGCGGGTCTCGACGATACCGACGACGATCCCGGCGGCGAACACGATGATGCTGAGAACGCGCCACAACCCGGCGGGCGCATCGAGGAGGAACGCGACCGTCCAGCCCACCGTCATCACCGAGGAGAAAACGATCGCGTAGACGCCCCAGTTCCGTCGCCGTTCCAGTGCCATGCGCTGCTGGATGAGCGACGGCTCAGGTCCGCCCGCGGGCTCGCTCATACCCGGAGCGAGTTACCCGCGCCGCTCGCGGCCGGAACCGGGACCGCAGCGCCGGAGCGGGTGCGGAACCACAGGGTGAGCTCGAACAGGGCGCGCTCCATCGTGGAGGCATCCGCGCCGTCGACGAGGTCGTCGAAGGAGTCGCGGAAGCCTGTGGGGGCGGCGGTGCTCCCCGTGCGGAACGACCGGTAGCCCATCGACCAGTCGGAGAAGAGCCGGGCGGTGATCGGCGTCTCCAGCAGGATGCGCATCGCGCGGTGTCGTGGATCGTCGGCGATCGAGTCGACGAGTCGGCGCACGGCCTCGACCGGTCCTTCGAGGATCTGGAGGAAGCGCCCGTCGCGGAAGAGGAGGAGGCCCGTGATGTCGCGCGCCGCGTTCGACCGGCGGCACTGCTCGAGGAGCTGCTCCAGAGCGGTCTCACGGAACGGCTGTGCCGCCGTGCTGGTGTAGACGAGGCGGAGCAGCCCGTCGGCCCTGGCCGCCGTCACCCCTGCACCAGCTCCGGGGTGCCGAGGGCGGCATCGCCCTCCGAGGGGCCGGCGTGGGCGACGACCTCCGTGGTCGCGTCGCTCAGCGTGGCGTGCAGACCGAGCGGCTGCGCGGACGCGGAGAACGCGGCGAAGCGGCCGTCGGGCTGACGGTCGACGTAGCCGAGGAAGTCTCCGCCGCGGCTTCCGACATGGAAGCCGTCCTCGACGCACGCCCAAAGGACATCCGATGCGGGGTGGGGGGAATCAGGCACGGCTCCACCCTACGGCGGGCGGCCGACATCGCCTCGGGCCTTGCGCTGACCCGCCTCGATATGGCACACGCCCCGAACGCCGCCTCAGTCGCCGGCGCGCGGTCGTCCCGGCTCCCGCCAGCGCGGCGGCACCGGGGCCGGGGTGAGCGGCTCGACGCGGTCCGGCGTCGGCAGGCTCGACGGAACGCCGGCATGCAGGACGAGCTCCTCGCCGGCGTGCCGGATCGTCACCGGTTCGCCGGCGCTCAGCCGATAGGTCGTCTCCGCCGGCGTGATGTCGACGTGCAGGATGCACCCGTGCAGCCGCACCCCGAACGCGAGACGGGTCACCCCGTCCGGGAGCTGGGGCCGGAAGGACAGGCCGTCGTCTCCGTCCCGCATGCCTCCGTAGCCGGCCGTGACTCCCGTCCAGATGCCGGCGAGGGCCGCGATGTGCAGTCCCTCGTCCGTGTTGCCGTGGAGGTCGTCCAGATCGAGGGCCGCGAGCTCCGCGAGGTACGCCGATGCCAGCTCGAGGTGACCGACCTCGGCGGCGATCACGGCCTGCGCCGCCGCGGAGAGGGACGAGTCGCGCACGGTGAGGGCGTCGTAGTAGGCGAACGCCCTCGCCTTCTCCTCCCAGGTGAACTCCTCGTGAGAGGTGTAGAGCGCCAGAACGAGGTCGGCCTGCTTCAGCACCTGCTTGCGATAGAGGTCGAAGTAGGGGAAGTGACTGTGCAGCGGATATTCGTCGGGGCCGGTGGCGTCGAAGTCCCATCGGGCGTGCGCGGTGAACCCCGCCGACTGGGAGTGCACCTGCCGCTCCTGGTCGTAGAGGACGGTCATGGCATCGGCAGCGGACTCCCATTCGGCGATCTCCTCGTCTTCCGCACCGAGATGGGCGGCGACGTCCGGGTGTCGTCGCGCGGCCGCCGCCGCGCCGCGGAGGTTCCGGCGCGCGGAGAGGTTGGTGTAGACGTTGTCGTCGACCACGGCGGTGTACTCGTCCGGACCGGTGACACCATCGATGTGGAAGCCGCCGGTCTCGTCCCACCGCCCGAGGGACGCCCACAGACGAGCCGTCTCGACGAGGATCTCGGTTCCCGCCTCCCTCTCGAAGTCGCGGTCGCCCGTCGTGCGGACGTAGTGCATCACGGCGCCCGCGACGGCGGCGTTGATGTGGAAGGCGGCCGTACTCGCGGGCCAGTATCCGGAGCTCTCGCGTCCGTCGATCGTGCGCCAGGCGAAGGACGCGCCGCGCAGGCCGAGCGTGCGCGCCCGCTCCCTGGCGTGATCCAGCGTCGCGTGACGCCACCGCAGTGCCTGGAGCGCGGCATCGGGAGCGGTCGAGGTGAGCACGGGGAGCACGAACGCCTCGAAGTCCCAGAACGTGTGGCCCTCGTAGCCGGAACCGGTCAGGCCCTTCCCCGGTACAGAGCGGGATTCGGCTCTCGCCGATGCCTGGAAGACCTGGAACAAAGCGAAGCGGACGGCCTGCTGCAGCCGCGCATCGCCGTCGATACGGACGTCGCCGCACTCCCAGTACCGATCGAGGACGGCACGCTGTCCCGCCACGAGCGCGTCCCACCCCAGGCGAGCCGCTTCCTCCACGGCCTCCTCCGCGCGGTCACGCAGCGTCTGCGATGCGAGGGATGCCGACCACTCGTGTCCGACGAGTTTGACGACCTCGAGCTCCTCGCCGGGGGCGAGGTCGACGCGGATGCGGGTCCGCGACAAGTCGTCGTCGACCTCGGTCGTCACCTCCGGAGCGCCCTGCCCGGAAGCCTGCACGAGATGGTCCGTGCTCACCGCCACATGCAGACCGCTGCGGCGGGTGCGGTGCAGCAGCGTGCTCCGCGCGCCGCGCTCCGATGCCGCGACGGTCTCCAGCGGACGGGCGAGGAGCTCCTGCACCCGCGGATCGTCATGGGTCACGGGCAGCGGCTCGTTCGCGAGCACCTCGGACAGCACGGTGATCGCGAGCGGGGCGTCGAGCGCCTGCACCCGGTAGCGCACGGCGGCCAACGACCGGTGCTCGAGAGAGACCAGACGGGTCGTGGCGATGTGCACCCGACGCCCCTCCGCGGACTCCCAGTCGACCTCCCGGTGCAGCGTACCTTCGCGAAGGTCGAGGCGGCGGGCGTGGGCGTGGACCGTCCCATGCTCGACGTCGAACGGCTCGTCGCCGACCAGCAGGCGGATGAGCTGCCCGTTCGGCACGTTGATCACCGTCTGGCCGGTCTCGGGGTACCCGTAGCCGTCCTCGGCATGCGGCATCGGATGTTCCTCGAACACGCCGTTGAGGTAGCTGCCGGCGACACCCCGCGGATCGCCCTCATCGAGATTGCCCCGCCAGCCGATGTGGCCGTTGGAGAGACCGAAGACGGACTCCTCCTGCGCGAGATGGGCCGCGTCCACGCTCTCGATGCCGACCGCCCACGGCTCGACCGTGAAGCGCGCCGTCATCGGCGCGCCCCGGCCCCGAGGCTTCTGTCCGAGGAGGAGCTGAGGATGCCGAGGAGCATGGAGTTCCCTTCTGCCGGAGACCGTGTGCCTCGACGGTATCCGCGCCGATGCACCGGCACGAGGGAGTTGCGCCGCGTCGACCCGGTCAGGTAGGCGGTCGGCGACGCGAGCGGCGCCAGGGCGCGAGCACCGCGCCGAGGAGGCCGACGACCGCTGCGGTCCGCCACCCCGGGTGCACCCGCAGCCAGGTGCTGACGCTGCCGCGTCCGCGGTGCGGCAGCCCGCCGCGCTGCTCGGTGTCGCGGAGCGGACCGACGAGGTTCCCGAACTGCGCCGGAGCGGCGACGGCTGTGTGCATCATCCGCGGCCCGAACCGGCCGAGGGCGGCATCGAGCACGCCCGGCATGACACGCTGGACCCCGGTGAGCAGCAGGGCGCCGCCACCGACGTGGATGGTGCGTGCGGGATGCGCGGCGGCATGGAGGATCGCTCGTGCCACGGACCGCGGACGGTAATGCGGATGCGGCCCGCTCGGCCGAAACGCAATCCGGCTGCGGGCATGACGGTAGATCGGCGTGTCGATGACGGCGGGTCGGACCACCGTGATCGTGACCGGCGCGCGCTCGGCACGCAGTTCACGGCGCAGCGCGTCGATCGCTCCTTCCAGCGCGTGCTTGGAGGCGGCATACGCGCCGTGCCACGGCATCGCCACCACGGCCTCGGCCGAGCTCACGACGATGATCGTCCCTCCCGAGCGCCGGAGCGCCGGCAGCGCCGCCTGGACGCCGTTGAGCTGTCCGATGACGTTGATGTCGAGGACGCGACGGAACTCCTCCGGCGAGGTGTCGGCGACCGGGGCGTAGAGGAGCACACCCGCGTTGCCGACCCAGGTGTCGATCCGGCCGAACGCGTGCGTGATCTGGTCGACCGCGTCCTGCACCGCCCGGCGGTCGGAGACGTCGCACACGATCCCGCGGACGTCCCCGCCTTCCGCGGCGATCTCCTCGACCGTCTCGGTCAGCGCCTGCCCACCGCGGGCGAGCAGGACGACGGATGCCCCCGCTCGCGCGAAGCCGAGGGCCGCCTCCCGGCCGATGCCGCGGGAGCCGCCGGTGACGACGACCACCTGGGCGTCGAGGGGCGGCCGCCGTGCGCGTATGCGCGGCGACCGCCCCTTCCGCGAGAACGATGGCGGCATCTCACTCCTTGTGGAGCGCGTCCTGCGCGGCGCCGGCCACCTTCTCCACGACGTTCGGCAGCTCGGTCGTGCCGTAGAAGCGCGCGTCGGGGTGGGTGGGCGGAGGCATCTCGGCCGTGGTCGTGGGGCCCTCGTGGTAGCTGAACTCGCCGTATCCGTCCGGCGTCGGTCCGGATGCCCACGTTCCCTCCGCGGCGGCAGGGCCGTCGCTGAAGTTGAGGTACTGGTACGACACGTCGCGGTGCTCCTTGGACAGCGGGAAGTTGCTGGGCACGGGTAGCTTCTCGGCGCCCTCGGCCTTGAGCTCCTCCGCGGCGGCGAGCCACTGGTTCTGGTGCATGGTGTCGCGCGCCAGCAGGAAGCTCAGCAGATCGCGCACGCCATGGTCGTCGGTCATGTGGTAAAGCCGGGCGACCTGCACCCTGCCCTGCATCTCGGCGTTCGCATTGGCCATGAAGTCGGCGAGGAGGTTGCCGCTCGCGGTGATGTACGAGCCCTGCCACGGGTTGCCGTTGCTGTCCACCGGGCGGGCGCCGGCACCGGCGACGATGCCCTGCTGCACGTCCGTGCCGCCGACGATCGCCGCGACCGTCGGGTCGTCCTGCACGGCATCCTCCGTGATGCCGAGCGGGGACTTCTCGAGGAGCTGCGCGATCATGACCGCGAGCATCTCGACGTGGCCCATCTCCTCGGCCCCGATGCCGAAGACCAGGTCGCGGTACTTGCCGGGGATGTGCATGTTCCACGCCTGGAACTGGTACTGCAGGGCGACGGTGATCTCGCCGTACTGCCCGCCGAGGACCTCCTGCAGCTTGCGGGCGTACACGGCGTCCGGGGCCTCGGGCGTCGCGGAGAATTGGAGCTCCTGTCGATGGAAGAACATATCGAGCCTCTCTCTTCTGGGGATGGGCTGGCCATGCAACGCCCGGTCGGCCGATCCACTCAGGGCCTTTCCAAACCCGGAGTCGCCTGGGACAATCACACTCGGCACGTGAGGTGCCGCGCCGGTGTTAGCCGGTCGGCGGCAGCGCCGTCAACCCCCGCCCTCCTCGGCGTCCCCCCGGGCATGCTGAGGGCATGGGGGATCAGACGGCAGCCGCGGACGACGCGATCGGCGCGTTCCTCGAAGCCCGTCGGGAGGAGATGGTCGACCGACTCTCCGCCTGGGTCGAGATCCCTTCCGTGTCGGCGGACCCCGAGCGTCGCATCGACGGCGTGCGGTCGGCCCACTGGATCGCCGCCGAACTGCGGGACGCGGGCTTCACGACGACGCTGCTCCCCGCGGGCGATGCGGTGACCGTGTTCGCCGAGCGGGAGGGCGCGCCCGGGGCGCCCACCGTGCTCGTCTACACCCACCACGACGTCCGTCACGCCAAGCCGGAGGAGTGGAGCGAGACCGCGCCGTTCATGCCGGTGCTCCGAGAAGGACGGCTCTACGGGCGCGGGGCGTCGGACGCGAAGGGTCAGGCGCTCGCGCACGTCTGGGCCCAGCGGGCGCTCGCCGCCGTGGACGGCCCCGATGCGGGGGTGCATCTCAAGCTGCTCGTCGACGGTGAGGAGGAGATCGGCTCCCCGCACCTCAAGAACCTCCTGGAGGCCGACCCCGATCGGTTCGCGTGCGACCTCGTGGTCTTCTCGGACACCCTGCAGTGGGAGGTCGACTCCCCGGCTCCGGTGACCTCGATGCGCGGGACGCTGACCGCGACGCTCACGGTGCAGGGGCCCGACCGGGACGTGCACAGCGGCGCCGCCTCCGGCGTGACCGTGAATCCGGCCCTCGTCCTGTCCCGGGTGCTCGCGCAGCTGCACGACGAGGACGGAGGCATCGCGATCCCCGGCTTCCATGACGGCGTGGCCCCGCTCAGCGACGAGCGGGCCGCGGAGCTCGACGCGCTGCCGTTCGATCCGGACGACTGGACGCGGCGTACCGAGACCAGGGTCATCGTGGGGGAGAAGGGGTTCACCCCGAAGGAGCGCCTGTGGGTGCGCCCGGCCATCGAAGTGATCTCGCTGCTCGCCGGTGACCCGGAGGGTATCGAGCGCTCCGTCATCCCGCGGGAGGCCAGGGCCTCGCTGAGCATCCGGACCGTCGCCAACCAGCGCAACCATGACGTCGCCGACGCGCTCCGCGCCTTCATCGCCGACGTCATGCCCCCGGAGGCGACGTACCGTCTGGAGGTCGACGAGGACATCGCGCAGGAGCCGTATGTCTCTCCTCCAGGGCCGTATCGGAATGCGCTGGAGCGCGCTCTCGCCCTCGGGCACGGCCGACCGATCCAGGGGAAGATGGGCAATGCCGGGGGAGGGCCGGCCGAGCTGCTGTCCCGGGAACTCGATGCCCCGGTCGTCTTCCTCGGAACGGGGCTGCCCGAGGACCACTGGCACGCGAGCGACGAGAGCATCGATCTGCGCATGCTCGTCCGCGGCGCCGCGACCCTCGCGCATCTGTGGCGCGAGCTCGCCGCCGCCTGATGACTCCGCCGGGGGATGCGAGGAGGAGGCTCGTCCCCCGGCGGGCTACGCTGGACGCAGGCGCCCCCGCCCGGTGCCCGGTCGCAGGAGCCCGGCGCGGACGACGCCTGCGAACCTGACACCGACGGCTTGAGGAGAACGACGCCGATGACCGACACCCAGACCTTCGAGCCCGAGGGCCGCGCCATCCCGTTCGTCGACGAGGGCGACGGGCCGGTCAAGCTCGTGCTCATCCAGGAGCGTGGCCTGGCCGCCGACGTGCTCGGTGTGGTCGGTCACTACCTGGCCGAGGAGGCCGGATTCCACGTCGTGCGGATCGGCCATCGCGCGGATGACGCCGACACGTCGATCGAGGACCGCGTCGCGGACGCGCTCGCCGTCATCGACCACATCGGCCTCGGCGACACGTGGATCGGCGGACACGGCTTCGGCGGCACGATCGCGCGGTCGTTCGCGGTGGCTCATCCGGAGCGCGTGAACGGTCTCGCACTCCTCGGCGTGGAAGAGGTGGAGACGCCCCTCGCCCCGGTGATCCCGGTGCTGCTGATCCAGGGGACGGCCGACGAGGTCACCCCGCCCGCGAACGCCGAGAGCCTGCGCGCCACGGCTCCGGAGCGCGCCAGCATCAAGGTCGTCGAGGGCGGGGATCACCTCTTCCCGATGACGCACCCCATCGAGACGGCCGTCGTGCTCGAGGAGTACCTGGACTGGGACTGAGGGTGACGCCGCGGGTCAGAGGTCGCTGAAGTCGTTCGCGGGGACCATGATCTGCGTGACGGTGTCGCCGTCGAGCACGAACATCGTGTAGATGATCCCGGTGGAGCCCGGGCGGGTCAGGGACTCGGTGTCCGGGACCTCGCGCCCGCCGAGCCCGAGCTCGCTCGCGGTCTCCGGGTCCTCCGCATCCGTCAGCGCCCAGGCATCGGCGGCGCGGAGCTCGGCGCGGGTGCTGCCGACGCGGAATCCGTCCTCGGTCGCGATCGGGAGGCCCGCGACCTCGGCGGCGGTGACGGAGACGCTGGCCGGGGCCTCGCCCGTGCTGTCGGCCAGGACGCGCAGCCCCTCCCAGTCGTACGCCTCAAGCGTGGAGGCCTCGCCGGGGAAGATCTCCACGCCCTCCGGCTCGGGAAGCTCGCCGGTGACCTCCTGGAGGAGCTCGAGGAGGGCGGCGGAATCCGTGTAGTCAGCGCTCCGCTCTTCCGAGCCGGTGACCGTCAGACCGTCCAGCGACACGACAATGTGCGCGGAGGCGGTCTCTGTCGGCGTCGGCGATGCGCTGGTGGTCTCCGAGGGACGAGGGGACGCGGACGGCTCGGCTGAGGTCGCCGGAGCGCAGGCCGTCACGGCGAGCGCGGTGGCGGCGAGGGCGAGAAGGAGGGAAAAGGGTCGTCGCATGGTCCCGATGCTAGAGCGCTCGGGGCCGCCGCCGAAGGTGGCGCGGTTCTCGTTATCGGACCGTGCTCGGAGACGGACGGACGCCGCGGCCGATGCGGCCGCGGCGTCCGAAGTCTGAGGTCTCAGGCGACCTGAGGGAGCACGGCGAAGGACACGGAGCCCTCGTCGTCCACGCCCGCGTCGAGGACCTTGTCGTCGAGCGCGGAGGCGGCGGCCTCGTCGAGGAACAGGCGCGTGCCCGAAAGCTCGACGACCTGGTCGGCGGGCTCCGGATCGGCGGTCACGGCGACGGCGAGACGGGCCGCGCCCGTGTCGTCCTGCGCCTCGGCGGTGTGGATGCGCAGCCCGGCGGCCGGCGCGTCGTTCTGTCGACTCACGAGGGTCGACACGATGGCGGTGGCGTTGTCGGTGAGGGTGAGCACGAGCTCTCCTTTCCGGTTGGGGCATGACGCGGTCGCGACATGTCCCGGCTACGATTCCCCATCGGCCCGATCCCCTCGACCCCCTTGCGCAGACGGGGGCGCTGCCCTTAACCTCGCAGCCGCTTGCGGAGGAACACCTGGGCGGTGCCGTCGCCCTGCGGCACCCGTTCGTGCTCCTCGTAGCCGCAGGACTCGTACAGCCGGATGTTCGCTTCGCTGAGGCTTCCGGTGAAGAGCTCGGCCTCGCGGGCGTCGGAGGCCTGCTCCGCCGCCTCGAGGAGCTTCCGGCCGATGCCCTCGCCCTGCATGTCGGGAGCGATCGCGATCCGTCCGATCAGGAGCAGGTCGTCGTCCTCGACGAACCGGATGGCTCCGACCAGGCGGCCGTCGATCCGGGCACCCAGGCCGCGCTCCGAGGTGAGCTCGGCCTCCATCTCGGCGAGCGTCTGGGTCAGGGGCGGCATGTCGACGCTCCCGTAGATCGCCGCCTCCGACACGAAGGCCGCCCGCTGGATCGTGAGCACCTCGCCGGCATCCGCCGCGGTCAGAGGGGCGACGACCACCTCGGGTCGATCCTCCTGTGCTGCTGCTGTTCCCACTGTTCCGCCTCTCTCGATGGCCCTGTCGCCTTCCTCACGTTCAGGGGTGCGACCGGCGGGTGTCAACCCCCTCGGAACGGGCCGCGCTGCGGGCTACCGTGCCGGGAGGAGGTCACACCATGGCAGACACGAAGACCGAGAAGTCCGGCAGCTCCAGCAGCAAGAACGGGGCGGCGAAGGCGGGCGTCAAGACCACCCGCCAGCAGAACGCGGAGAAGGGGTTCACGGCATCCCCGACCCTCGCGGCGAACCTGCAGGCCGTGCTCGTCGATCTGCTCGAACTATCGCTGCAGGGCAAGCAGGCGCACTGGAACGTCGTCGGACGTAACTTCCGCGACACCCACCGTCAGCTCGACGAGATCATCGAGGACGCCCGGACGTTCAGCGACACCATCGCGGAGCGCATGCGCGCGCTGCACGCCGTCCCCGACGGCCGCAGCGCCACGATCGCGAAGACGACCACGCTGCCGGAGTTCCCGACCGGCGAGGTGTCCACCACGGAGACCATCGACCTCGTCACCGCGCGCCTCGAGGCCGCGGTCGGGACGATGCGCGACGTGCACGACGCCGTCGACGAAGAGGACCCGACGTCCGCCGATCTGCTGCACGCCGTCATCGAGCGGCTGGAGCAGTTCGCCTGGATGGTGAGCGCGGAGAACCGCAGCCCCGCCGGTCGCTGATCGACCCGCTGTCGGACCGCCGCCCTCCTCGCGCTCACGCCGCCGGGGGCGGCGGTCCGTCGTGTGACCGCGCCCGGGATCGGGCGCGCCGCAGCAGGCCGGGCAGCGCCATCCACAGTCCGACGACGAGCACGAGGGACGCGATGAGCGCGACGATCCCGGCGGTACGGCTGACCGTGAAGTCGACGATGAGGGTCGTGACGCCGATCGTGAGGGCGCCGATCACGAACAGATCGATCTTCACCAACCGCGCCGCCGTCCGGACGAGCTCGGGCTTCAGCCGGCTGCCGAACAGAGCCCGGTGGATGCCGACGGGGGCGAGGGCGAGGATCGTCGCGAGAGCGGCGAGGGCCACGAGCACGACGTACAGGTCGCGCTGGAACTCGTCCATATCGGTGAAGCGCGGCTGGAACGCGACCGCCAGAAGGAAGCCGGTGAGGATCTGCGTGCCGGTCTGCATGACCCGCAGCTCCTGCAGCAGCTCCTCCCAGTTGCGGTCCGCGCGCTCATTCGGGGTCTCGTCGCGACCGTCATCGCGGTCGTCGCGCTCGTCCGCGTCGCCACGGGGTTCTGCTCTCATGGCGATAGTCTCGTGGGCACGATCCGCCGCTGTCCAGGACCTTGCGCGGCCCGGCGGACAGGCCTCAGGAAAGGACCCCGGATGACGCTGCCCCCGATCGACGAATGGTGGCCGGAGCTGTCCGACGAGGCGCGCCGAGCGGTCATCGGCAGCGGCTCGCGGCACCTCGACGAGGACGTCCGCGAGGAGATCCGGGAGATCACCGGAGCGGTGGTCGGGATGATCGAGTCGCTGTCCGACGACGACCTCGCGTACGCCCGAGACCACGCGCCCGCGGAGGAGTGAGGCGTCAGCCCTCCGGCCGCTCGGCCGTCTCCTCGCGCAGCCGCGGCTCCGTGCGGCGCTCCGGACGCACGCCGTGCTTGTCGGCGTAGAACGCGCGGATCCGGTCCATGTCGGCGGCCACGTCTCCCGTGAGGTCGATCGTCGGCCCGAGGCCGGTCGTCATGGTGTGGCGGTCGACGAAGCCGAGGGTGACCGGCATGCCGGTGGCACGCGCGATCCGGTAGAAGCCGCTCTTCCAGTACTCGTTGCCGCCGCGGGTGCCGTCGGGGGTGACGACGAGGCCGAACACGGTCCCGGCGTGCACCTGCTCCACGACCTCGCCGACGATGCGCGCCGGGTCCGCCCGGTCGACGGCGATGCCGCCGAGGCCGCGCATGATCGGGCCGCGCCAGCCGCGGAACAGGCTCTTCTTACCCAGCCAGTGGACCTCGATGCCCAGCCGCCAGGCGATCGCGAGCATGAGCACGAAGTCCCAGTTCGAGGTGTGCGGGGCGCCGATCAGGACGGTCGGACGCGTGGGGGCGGCGTCGGCGACGAGGGTCCACCGGCTGACGGCCCAGTACACGCGGGCGAGGAATCGTCGGAGCATCCGTCCAGATTAAGGGGAGCGGCCTATCGATCGCCTGGCGGGCCGGCCGCGGAGGCGTGCGTGAGCGCCGCGGTGAGTGCGGGATCCAGCCCGGGGACGTCCTCGACGGGGACGGCGAGCGCGAGCAGTGCCCTGCTGAAGTAGTTGCGCGCCGCCGCCGCCAGGGTGATGTCCACGATCTGCCGGTCGCTGAACCCGGCCTCGCGCAGCTCCTGCGTCTCCGCATCGGCCATCGCCGACGGATCGGTCGACAGGCGTGCGGCGAAGCGGATCACGACCTGCTCCTGCTCCGTGAAACCGCTGTCGTCTCCGGCGGCGAAGGCGGCGAGTCCTTCCTCGTCGACGACTCCGGCGCGGAGGGAGCGGCGGCCGTGGGCGAGCAGACAGTGCGCGGATCCGAGGGCCCGCGCCGCCCCGAGGGTCGCGGCCTCGTACACGCGGACGCCGATCGACGGGACGACCGCACGGACGAGCGCCTCGAACGCGGCGTGGGCTTCGGGGTTCACGGCCATGGCCCTGGTGTGTGCGAACACGATGCCGTCGTCGGCGAGGTCGCTCTCGTACATCGCGGCGACGTGGCCGGTCGCGGTGGCCCGCTCGGGAGGGTGGATGATCATGGCGCCTCCTCGGCTCCGGGGGCGCGGCGAGGGTGCGCACCCCCTCGCCGGGAACGATACGCCGCTCTCGGGTCGGAGAGAAGAGCGTGCGGCGCCCGGTGCTCCTGGCAGGCGTACGATCGAGGGATGACCGAATCGAAGCAGGAGAACACCGGGCAGGACGCGCCGCTCGGGCTGCAGCCGCTGCCGGGTGCGATCGAGCTGCTCGACGGCGATGCCGCCGGCTACTGCAGCAACGGCGTCTGCCACATCCCCGCCCCCAAGGAGCGGTGAGCAGCAGACGCCGTCGGTGTCTCTGCGCGGTCAGTGACCGCCGTGCGCCGCATCGCCGATGTCGTCGGCGGGCTTGCGCACCAGCGGGCTGAGCGCGACCGCCGCGAGCGAGATGATCGCCGCGATGAGGAACGCCGTCCGCGCACCGGGGGCACCCGCCACCGCCCGCGAGAGGCCCTCGTCCTCCCCGGCGTGCAGGATGGCCGAGTACGTGACCGTGAGCAGCGCGACACCGGCCGCGCCGCCGACCTGCTGCAGCGTGTTCAGCACCGCGGAGCCGTGCGAGTACAGCGAGCGGTGCAGCGACCCCAGCGACGAGGAGAACAGCGGCGTGAACGACATCGCGAGGCCGACCGACATGGCCGCCTGCACGACGATCAGCAGCCACCACACGGTGTGCTCGCCGACCGTCGAGTAGAAGAAGAGCGAGGCCGAGACGAGGATCGTGCCGGGGATGAGCAGCGGTCGGGTGCCCTTCGCGTCGTACACGCGACCCATGATCGGTCCGAGGAGGCCCATCAGCACCGAACCGGGGAGCAGGATGAGGCCCGACTCCAGAGCGCTGAGTCCGGCGACGTTCTGCAGGTACTGCGGCAGCAGCGTGAGCGTGCCGAACATCGACAGGGCCAGGATCGTCATGATGATGACGGCCAGCGAGAAGTTCGCCGAACGGAACACGCGCAGGTCGAGCAGCGCGTCGTCCACCCGCTGCAGCACGAGCTGGCGCCAGACGAAGAGCGCGAGCGAGACGGCGCCGACGACCAGGGCGATGACGCCGGTCGTGCCGCCCGCACCGCCTTCACCGCCGAACTGGCTGAGGCCGAAGACGATGCCGCCGAAACCCAGCGCCGCGAGCGGGATGGACAGCACGTCGAGCGGAGCCTTGCGGGTCTCGCCGAGGTTCGTCATCCACTTCGCACCCATGCCGAGCGAGATCAGGGCGATGGGCAGCACGATCGCGAACAGCGCGCGCCAGTTGAACGCGTCGAGCACGGCGCCCGCGAGCGTCGGGCCGATGGCGGGCGCGAGCGAGATGACGAGGCCGACACGGCCCATCATGCGGCCGCGCGACTGCGCCGGCACGACGTTCATGATCGTCGTCATCAGCAGCGGCATCATGATGCCGGTGCCCGCCGCCTGGATCACGCGGCCCGCGAGCAGCACGGAGAAGCCGGGCGCCACGAGCGCCACGAGCGTGCCGAGCGAGAAGGCCGTCATCGCGGCGATGAAGACCTGCCGCGTCGTGAAGCGCTGCAGGATGAAGCCGGTGGTCGGGATGACCACCGCCATGGTGAGCATGAACGCGCTCGTCAGCCACTGCCCGAGCTCGGGCGGGATGCCGAGATCGGTGTTCAGGTGCGGGATCGCGATGCCCATCGTCGTCTCGTTGAGGATGGCGACGAAGGCGGCGACGAGCAGCAGCCAGATGACCCGCATGTCCTTGCGGGGGATGCCCCCGCTCGATGCGGGGGGCGTCGTGATGGAGCCGGTATCGACGGCAGACATGGGCGGCCTCCAGGGCATCGGAGAGAAGAGGGAGGTGCGAGAGTTCGCGAGAGTCATTCAGCGTAACGGGTCGAGCGGACATTTCATTCCGAAATCTGAGATATCGCTGAACGCCGCGGGAACGGAGCCCGTGTCCTCGGGGGTGACTACGCTGGCGCCATGAGCATGGGCGGGATGGGCGGTGGTCCGCGGGGCGGTTTCCGCGGCGTGGACGAGGACGCCCAGCGTCGGCTCAACGCGGAGGCTCCGAAGATCGACGGCCTCGGCACCAGGGTCGTCGCCCTGTTCAGCGCCTACCGGTGGCGCATCCTCTTCACCGGTGTCCTCGTGGTGCTCGGCGCCGGCATCGCGGTCATCCCGCCGCTCCTCGTGCAGCGCATCTTCGACGACGCGCTGTTCCCCGTCGACGGCGGCGGCCCCCACCTCTCGCTGCTCGGCGTGCTCGTCGGCGCGATGGTCGGCCTCTTCCTCTTCTCGGCGGTCCTCGGAGTCGCACAGACCTGGCTCACGGCGACGGTCGGCAACAGCGTCACGGGCGATCTCCGGGTGCGGCTGTTCGAGCACCTGCAGGCCATGGAGCTCGGCTTCTTCACCCGCACGAAGACCGGCGTGATCCAGTCCCGGCTGCAGAACGACGTCGGCGGCGTCTCCGGCGTGCTGACGAACACCGTCACCAGCATCCTCGGCAACGCCGTCACGGTGATCGCCTCGCTCGTGGCGATGATCCTCATCGACTGGCGCCTGACCCTCATCGCCGTCGTGCTCATGCCGTTCCTCGTGCTCGTGCAGCGACGCGTGGGACAGGTGCGGGCACGCATCGCGGGGGAGACCCAGGAGTCGCTGTCCGAGCTGACCTCGATCACCCAGGAGACCCTGAGCGTCTCGGGCATGCTGCTGTCCAAGGCGTTCAACCGCCAGCGCACCGAGTCCGAGCGCTACCAGCAGGAGAACCGCAACCAGGTGCGCCTCCAGGTGCGCCGGGCCATGAGCGGTCAGGGCTTCTTCGCGGTCGTCCAGGTCATCATGGCGAGCGTCCCCGCCGTCATCTACCTCGTCTCCGGATACCTCATCGCGGGCGGGACGGGAGCGATCACCGCGGGGACGATCGTGGCCTTCACGACGGTCCAGGCGCGGCTGCTCATGCCGCTCATGGGGCTCATGCGGGTCTCGCTCGACCTGCAGACCTCGTCCGCGCTCTTCGCCCGCATCTTCGAGTACCTCGACCTCGTCCCCGAGATCACCGACGCCCCCGATGCTATCGCCGTGGCGCAGGCGCCGGGTCCGCGCGGACGCATCGAGTTCCAGGACGTCGTGTTCCGGTATCCGGATGCCGCGGCCGATTCGCGTCCCACGCTGCACGGGGTCTCCTTCGTGGCCGAGCCCGGGCAGCACGTCGCCTTCGTCGGGCCCTCCGGCGCGGGCAAGACCACGATCCTCTACCTCGCGCCTCGACTGTACGAGGCCAAGGGCGGCGCGGTGCTGTTCGCGGGGGCGGACGTGCGCACCCTCACGCAGGAGTCGATCATCGACGATGTGGGCATCGTCTCCCAGGAGACCTACCTGTTCCACGCGACGATCCGGGAGAACCTCCGCTACGCGAAGCCCGATGCGACGGACGAGGACCTGGTCGCCGCCTGCACCGCGGCCAACATCCACCACATCATCGCGGGCTTCGAGAAGGGCTACGACACGGTCGTGGGGGAGCGCGGGTACCGGCTCTCCGGTGGCGAGAAGCAGCGCATCGCCATCGCGCGCGTGCTGCTGAAGGACCCGCCGGTGCTCCTGCTCGACGAGGCGACCTCCGCCCTGGACACCGTGTCCGAGCGCGTGGTGCAGGAGGCCCTCGACGAGGCGGCGAAGGGGCGCACCACCCTGTCGATCGCGCACCGCCTGTCGACGGTCATGGGGGCGGACGTCATCCATGTGCTGGAGGCCGGGCGCATCGTGGAGTCCGGCACCCACGCCGAGCTCCTCGCGCAGGGCGGCCTCTACGCCGAGCTGGCGGCGCAGCAGGTGGCCGCGTCGCGCGTGCTGGACGCCGAGATCGAAGCGGAGGCCGAGGAGGAGGCCGCGATCCGCGGGGGCGTCGGAGAAGGAGTCGACGCTGGTCTCGCCGAGCGCCGTGCCGACCGTGAGCCGGAGGACTCCGCCGCAGCCGATGCCGTCGTGGCGCTGACGACGGGCGTCCCGCTGCCGACGGCATCGAGTGCCGATGCGCGGCCGCGCCCGACCGACGGGTGACGACCGCGAGGCTCAGTGGACGGAGAGCCCGCCGTCGATGAACAGCGACTGGCCGGTGACGTAGGCCGAACCCGGACCGGCGAGGAAGACCGCGGCTGCGGCGAAGTCCTCGGGGAGGCCGTTGCGTCCGATCATCGTCCGGGCCGCGAGGGCCGCGATCGTCGCGGAGTCCTCCTGCAGGCGGGCGTTCAGGGGTGTGAGGACGAATCCCGGGACGAGGGAGTTGCTCGTCACACCGGTGCCGCCCCAGGCCTCGGCCTCCGAGCGCATGAGCGACTCGACCGCGCCCTTGGAGGCGCCGTAGACCCCGCTGCCCACGAATGCCCGGTGCGCCTGCTGCGAGCTGATGTGGATCAGTCGCCCGTAGCCGCGCGCCGCCATGCCCTGCGCCCAGCGCTGACCGAGGAGGAACGGGGCGAGCGCGTTGACGGTCATCGTGGCGTCCCAGTCCGCCTCGGTGATCTCGGCGTAGGGCGGACGGATGTTGATGCCGGCGGAGTTGACGAGGATGTCCGGCTCGCCGAAGGGGACGGCTGCGGCCTCCGCGACCGCATGGATGCCCTCGCGCGTGCTCAGATCGCCGACCACGCCCGCGGCCCGGCACCCCTGCGCGGTCAGCTCCTCGACGGTCTCGGCGATGCGCTCCGCGCCGCGGGCGACGATCACCGTGGCCGCGCCGGCCCGGGCGAGCGCCGTCGCGATGCCGCGACCGATGCCCGAGCTGCCGCCGGTCACGACCGCGGTGCGGCCGTCGAGTGCGAAGAGCGAGGAGAGGTAGTCGGTCATGCGGGGGTCCTTTCGGCGGGGCTCACCACGCGAGGGCGTCGGCGAGGGTGGGGTCGGGGCGGGCGTCGGCGAACTCGGGAAGGGCACGCAGCTCGGCCAGGAACGCGGAGACGTCCGCCGCATAGGCGGGATCGGGGTGGGTGTCCGCGATCTTCCGGAGCGGAGCGACGTCCATCGCGAGGATGAGGTCGAGCCGTGCGGTCACGGCGGCATGCGCGCCCGCCTCCTGCAGGACGCGGATCCCGCCGCGGAGCGCAGCGAGGTAGTCGCGGAGCACGGGGAGCTGCGCCTTGCTCTGGGTGATCGAGGTGCCGTCCGCTCGGACGCGCCAGCGCGCCACGACGTCGGGCAGCACATCGAAGGTGCGCGCCCTGGTGTACATCGTCTGCGCGACGACCTGGTCCTCGTAGGCCACACCTTCCGGGAATCTCAGGTCGGACCACATCTCCGTGCGGCTCACCTTGGACCACGCGACGATGTTCGACACCGCCTGCGGGTGCTCTGCGAGGGTGGTGCCGAGGCGGGCCGGAGAGGTCGCCGCGGCCACCCAGGGCTGTACGCGGCCGGGCACGTATCCTCGCCCCTGGGGACGCAGCCGCACGTAGGCGCCGGCGGCGAAGTCGCTCTCGGTGCGCTCGAGCGTGCCCACGAGCGTCGCCAGCGCGTCCGGCATCAGCTCGTCATCCGCGTCGAGGAAACCGGTGAAGGGCGTGTCGACCCGTGCGAGGCCGACATTGCGCGCGGCGCCGAGCCCGACGGAGGCCTCATGCCGGATCACGGTGAAGCGGGCGTCCCTCGCGGCGGCGTCGGCGAAGATCGCTCCCGTGTCGTCGGTGGAGCCGTCGTCGATGAGGAGGGCACGCCACCGCTCGTCCGTCTGCGCGCGGAGGGAGTCGAGGGCGGCGGGGGCGAACGCGGCGATGTCGCGTCCTGGCACGATCAGCGTCACGATCGGGGTGGGGGCGGTCACTCCGCCGAGTCTAGAGCCGTCCGTCAGCCGCGGACGGCGGCGACCGCCTCCGCGAGCAGTGCGGCGAGGCGCTCGGGAGCATCCGCCGGGAGGGCCGTGCGCCCGAAGGTGAACCGCACGGCCGTCTGAGCGACCTCGGGGGCGATGCCGCACGCGAGCAGCACGGGGGAGGGCTCGTCGCTGCCGGTCGCGCAGGCGGAGCCGCTGGACGAGATCACCCCGCGGCGCTCCAGCTCCAGCAGCACCGCCTCGCCGCTCACGCCGGAGATCGTGAAGCTCGCCGTCGCGGGCAGACGCTGCGTGGAATGCCCCGTCAGCGCGGCCACGGGCACACGTCGCTGCACCTCGACGATGAAACGCGTCGTCGTGGCCGCCACCCTGGTCGCCGTGTCTTCGCGCTCCCGCTCGGCGAGCTCCAACGCCGTCGCCAGGCCCACCGCTCCCGCGACGTCGACGGTGCCGGACCGCCGTCCACGCTCCTGACCGCCGCCGTGCAGGAGCGGTTCCAGAGGGAGGCGGCCGCGGACGATGAGCGCCCCGGTGCCCTTGGGAGCGCCGAGCTTGTGCCCGGCGATCGATACGGCGTCGGCATCCAGATCATGCAGGGGCAGCCAGCCGGCCGACTGCACGGCGTCGACATGGAGGGGCACGCGGCGGGCGCGGACGACCTCGCGGAGCGCGGCGATGTCCTGGACGGTGCCGATCTCGTTGTTCGCGTGCCCGACGGACACGATGGCCGTGTCGTCGGTGAGCACCGTGTCGAGGGCGTCCGGCCCGATCCGCCCGGTCCCGTCCACCGCGGGCATCGCCACCGTCACCCCGTGGAAGCGCGCGAGGTACGCCGCCGACTCCCGGATCGACTCGTGCTCGATGGGGGACACCACGACGCGCCGCCGCCCGGAGGCGAGCGCTGCCAGCGTGATCCCCTTCACGGCGAGGTTGTTCGCCTCCGTGCCGCCGCCGGTGAAGACGACGTCGCCCGCCCGCACCCCGAAGACGCGGGCGACCCTGGCGCGGGCATCCTCCAGCGCGCGCGCTGCCGTCTCGCCCGCGGTGTGGTGGCTGGCGGGGTTGCCGAACACCTCGGTGAGGAAGGGCTCCATGGCCGCCCGTACCTCGGGGCGTACCGGCGAGGTCGCGGCGTGATCGAGGTACAGCACGAGACTCAACCGATCCGGAGGTCGAGTCCGAGGTCCAGCGCCCGCGCGGAGTGCGTGAGGGCTCCGACCGAGATCACGTCCACCCCGGTGTCGGCGATGGCGCGGACGGTGGTCAGGTCGACGCCGCCCGAGGCCTCCACGGTGGCGCGCTCGCCGATGAGGGCCACGCCGGCGCGCAGATCGTCGAGGGAGAAGTTGTCCAGCAGCACGGTGTGCGCACCGCCGTCGAGCACCGCCGGGATCTGGTCGAGACGGTCGACCTCGACGACCACGTGGGCGGTGTGCGGCAGCCGCGAGAGTGCCTCGCGAAGAGCCGTCGCGAGGTCGAGCCCGGACCGCTGGAGCACCGCGAGGTGGTTGTCCTTCGCCATGACCGCGTCGGAGAGGGAGTACCGGTGGTTCCGGCCGCCGCCTGACACCACGGCGTGCCGCTCGAACGCCCGCAGTCCTGGCGTCGTCTTGCGGGTGTCTGCGATGCGCGCCCGCGTCCCCTCCACTTCGCGGACATAGGCGGCGGTGAGGGTCGCGATGCCCGACATCCGCTGCACGAAGTTCAGGGCGACACGCTCGGCGGTGAGGAGCGTGCGGGCCGGCCCTGTCACGGTGGCCAGCACGTCGGAGGCGGTGAAGGCATCGCCGTCGCCCACGTGCAGGTCGACGACGACATCGGGATCGGTGAGGAGGAACGCGGTGGCGAAGACCTCACCGCCGCTGAAGATCCCGTCCTCGCGGGCGACGAGGTCGGCCGTGGCCGTCGTCTCCGCGGGGAGCAGGGTGGTGCTGGTGAGGTCGCCCCACGGGGCGTCCTCCTCGAGTGCGGCTCCGACGACGCGGTGCAGGGTGGCGCGGGTGAGCATCAGGCGGTCTCCAGGATCGGTGCGTGTTCCGCCCTCGGCTCGGCGGGGACGGGGTCGTCGCGGTGGTGGGCGCCGACCGAGACGGGGCGGGCAAGGGCGGCACGGATGGTGGCGTCGGCGACCTGCAGCAGGTTCCGGTCCTCGTGCGCGCGGGCGTCGGAGGGGGGAGGCGTCTCGACGGTCCATCCGCGCACGATCCGGAGCGCGCGCTGCAGGCCCGATCCGGTCCGGTGCAGGCCGACCTCGTCCCACAGCAACCGCTGCAGCCCGGCGCGGTCGAACGGGGGGAGAGGCTCCGGTGCGACATCCGCGTCCGCCGAGTCGGTCGGCGACGGACGCGGGGTGATGTCGACGGCAGTGGCCCACGATCCGTCCAGGGCGGCGGCGGCCCTGGCACCGAACACGGCGCCTTCGAGGAGTGAGTTGGAGGCGAGCCGATTGGCTCCGTGCACCCCCGTGCGGGCGGTCTCACCGACGGCGTAGAGCCCCGGGATCGTGGTCCGTCCGTGGCGATCGGTGACGACGCCGCCCATGAGGTAGTGGGCGGCGGGCGTCACCGGCAGCGGCTCCCTGGACCAGTCGAAACCGCGAGCACGTGTCACTCGGTCGATGGTGGGAAAGCGGCGGGCGAGCGCGTCCGCCCCCAGCGCCGTCGCATCGAGGTGCACGGGCGCCCCCTGCCGGGCGGCCTGTCGGGCGATGGCCCGCGCGACGACATCCCTCGGCGCGAGCTCCCCGTCCGGGTGGCTGTCGAACACGAACCGTCGCCCTTCGTGGTCGCGGAGCACGGCACCCTCGCCGCGGATGGCTTCGGAGAGCAGGAAGACCGGGGTGCCGGGAAGCGCGGTCGGGTGGAACTGCACGAACTCCAGGTCGGCGACGGCGGCGCCGGCGCGCAGGGCCGCCGCGATGCCATCGCCGGTCGCCTCCGCCGGGTTGGTCGTGTGCGCGTAGAGCTGCCCCGCCCCGCCCGTCGCGAGGATCACGGCGTCGGCCCGGATCTCGGCCGTGTCCCCGTCGCGGAGGACCGTGATCCCACGGACCCGGTCCTCCTCGACGACGAGGTCGAGGAGCATCGTCCCCTCGCAGACGGCGATGGACGCACGGCGAACGGCGGCGCATAGCGCGGCGGAGATCGCGGCGCCGGTGGCGTCGCCTCCGGCGTGCAGGATGCGGGCATGAGTATGCGCCGCCTCGCGCCCGCGGGCGAGAGCGCCGCCCGGAGTCCGGTCGAAGGCGACGCCGCGGGCGAGGAGCTCGGCGGTCCGGGCCGCGCCGTCCGCCACGAGCGCGTCGACCGCGGCCGGATCGCACAGACCCCCTCCGGCGCTGATCGTGTCGGCGGCGTGCGTGGCCGGTCCATCTCCCGGCCCGTAGCTGCCGGCCACACCGCCCTGCGCGAGAGGCGTGCATCCGCCCCCGAGGTCGCCCTTCGTCACGACGGTCACCGTGTGCCCGGCCTCGTGAGCGTGCAGCACGGCGGTGAGGCCGGCGATGCCGGAGCCGACGACGACGACGTTCATCGTGCCCCGGCGGCCACCGGCGGCTTGGCGGCCAGCATCCGCTCGAGCGCGAGGCGAGCCGGGTCGGCGACATCGGGGGAGACCGTGATGCGGTTCGGTGTGCGGCCGGCGACCAGCTCCTCCAGGACCCACGCGAGATAGCCCGGGTGGATGCGGTACATGGTCGAGCACGGGCAGACGACCGGGTCGAGGCAGAAGATCCGGTGCTGCGGGTACTGCGCGGCCAGGCGGCGCACGAGGTTGATCTCGGTACCGACGGCGAAGGTCGTCGGCTCCGTCGCCTCGGCGATGGCGCGGCGGATGTACTCGGTGGATCCCGCCTCGTCGGCCGCGTCGACGACCTCCATCGGGCACTCCGGGTGCACGATCACGCGGACTCCCGGGTGCTCGGCCCGAGCCTGGTCGATCTGCGCCACGGTGAAGCGCCGGTGCACGGAGCAGAACCCGTGCCAGAGGATCACCTGCGCGTCGACGAGCTCCTCCGCGGTGGAGCCGCCCAGCGCTCGCCGCGGGTTCCACATCGGCATCCGGTCGAGGGGCACCCCCATGGCCTTCGCGGTGTTGCGTCCCAGATGCTGATCGGGGAAGAAGAGCACCCGGCGGCCGCGGGCGAACGCCCACTCCAGTACCGTGGCGGCGTTGGACGAGGTGCACACGATGCCGCCGTGTCGCCCGACGAAGCCCTTGATCGCCGCTGAGGAGTTCATGTAGGTGACGGGGATCACCGGCACGCGGCCGTCGGCGTCCGGGGTGTCGAGGTCGCCCAGCACGTCGGCGAGCTGCTCCCAGCACTCCTCGACCTGGTCGATGTCGGCCATATCCGCCATCGAGCACCCCGCGGCGAGGTTCGGCAGGATCACCGCCTGGTCGGGCTGGGAGAGGAGGTCGGCGGTCTCGGCCATGAAGTGCACACCGCAGAAGACGATCGCCTCCGCATCCGGCCGCATCGTGGCGGCGGTGGCGAGCTGGAACGAGTCGCCCACCTCGTCCGCATGGGCCACCACCTCCTCGCGCTGATAGAAGTGCCCGAGGATCACCACCCTGTCTCCGAGCGTGGCCTTCGCCGCCTCGATGCGTCGGTGGAGCTCCGCCTCGCCGGCCTCGCGGTAGGCCCCGGGGAGCTCTCCCTGCCGGGGAGCCCCGGTGGGGATGACATCACCCATGGAGGAGCCGGGTCCGTAGCCGGGGCGTGTGTCGAAGTCCCAGGGTCCGACGGCGAGGTCGGTCGTGCAGGTGGCGTCGGTGGAGACCCCGCCGACGATGGCCTGGATCGCGTGGTCGACGGACGGGTCCGCAGGGGGGACCGCGGGCGTCGGGACGAAGGTGATGCTCATCGGGTTCTCGTTTCCTCGGGGCGGAGCGGACCGCGGTCGGCCAGCTCGAGATCGGTGTCGTCGCGGTACAGGCGGGCCGGGCGATGACTGCCCGTCCGGAAGCGGTCGGTGCGGGTCAGGTTGCCGGCGGACTCGACCTGCCGCCGGAAGTTCGCGGGGTCGAGCGCGCGCCCCAGGATCGACTCGTAGGCTTCCCGGAGCTCGGCGAGCGTGAACTCGGCGGGCAGGAAGCCCTGGGCCACACGGCTGTATCCGACCTTGTTCCGCAGGCGCCAGAGCGCGTACTCGATGATCTCGCGATGATCGAAGGCGAGCGCCGGCAGGTCGTCGGCAGCGAACCATTCCACGTTCTCCGGCGCGCGGCCCGAGGCCCGGTGCGCGGTGATCTGGGCCTCGACGTCGTCCTGGCGGAGCAGGGCCCAGTACACGATCGAGACGACCCGCGTGGGGGAGCGGTCGACGGCGCCGAAGGCGTAGAGCTGCTCCAGGTAGGTGGGGGCGAGGCCGGTCGTCTCGGCGAGCGTGCGGGCCGCGGCATCGACCGGCGACTCCTCGGGGGTGAGCCACCCGCCGGGGAGCGCCCACCGCTCCGCGAACGGCTCGCGGGTGCGGCGGACGAGGGGGAGCGCGAGCACGGGCGGACCATCGTCACCGCGGCGCAGCGTGAGGATCACCGTCGAGACGGCGACGCGGATGTCCGCACTTCGAGTCATAGGCACCTTAACCTCCGGATTCGATCTTAGTGTCATCGGGACTTTTAGTGCGCGCAGATGACGAACGAACGCGTCGAGTCCGAAACGTTATCTCCTCCCCGCGGGAAGGCTTGTCCCCCCGGGGTGGGTTTGTTAGGTTACTGTCCTAACAAACCCCTTCGAGAGTGGCCACCGGCCGCCTCCCGGGGTTCCCGTGAACCCCGCCCGGGGTTCGGCTCCAACCGGAGAATCCCTCCTGCAGTGCAGCACCGAGAGGAAATGAAGAATGATCCGTAACGGAAAGCGCAAGATCGCGCTCACGGCGGTCGCGGGGGCCTCGGTCCTCGTCCTGGGCCTGACGGCCTGCGGCGGCGGCGGTAGCGATGACGGAGGCGGCGACGCGTCCAGCGACCGCGCCCTCCGCGTCTGGGCCGGCAGCACGACGCCGATCACCACGAACTACAACCCCTTCGCCCCGAACGTGCTCCATGGCGCACTCGGCCCGATCTACGAGCCCCTGTTCTTCTACAACAAGACCAAGGACGAGGAGCCCATCGGCCTCATCGGCGAGTCCTTCGAGTACAACGAGGACGGCACGCAGATCACGGTGAAGATCAAGTCCGACTTGAAGTGGAGCGACGGCGAGCCGCTCACGGCCGCGGACGTGGCCTTCACCTTCCTGTACGAGGCGAACAACCCCGAGGGCAATCAGCTGGTCTCCGCGGAGGCCACCGACGACACCACGGTCGTGCTCACCTACGGCATCGCGCAGTACACCACGGAGTTCCAGCGGATGGGCTCGAGCTACATCCTCCCCGAGCACATCTGGAAGGACGTCGACGACTTCGCGAACTTCACGAACGAGGAGCCGGTCGGGTCGGGCCCGTACGTCGTGGACAAGACCACGAGCGAGTCCTACACGCTGGTCGCCAACGAGAACTACCGTGGTGCCGACGAGCTGGCCATCAAGAAGGTCCAGTACATCGCGGTCGACAACAACCAGACCGCGCAGGATCTCGTGACGGCGGGCGAGCTCGACTGGACCGGCATGTTCATCCCGAACCCGGATGACGCGACCGCCAGCGGCAAGATCGAGTGGATCAACACTCCGCAGGACCCGACGGTGCTCTACACGTGCTCGAACGCCGAGCTCGGCTGCACGGGTCCGCAGACGGACGTGGCCGTCCGGCAGGCGCTGAACGTCGCCGTCGACCGGGCCACCATCAAGGACAAGGCGTTCGTCGGTCTCACCGCCGACGTCTCGCCCGCCTACACGCTGCTCCCGCGCGATGAGAAGTGGCTCACGGACGACGCGTACGAGGTCAGCCCGCAGGAGGCCAATGTCGAGGAGGCCGCGTCCATCCTCGAGGCCGCCGGCTACACCAAGGGCTCGTCGGGCATCTACGAGAAGGACGGCGCTCCCGTCGAGCTCAGCCTGATCTCGGTCGACGGCTGGACGGACTACAACGACGCCGCGAAGCTCATCGCCGAGCAGGCCGAGGCCGCGGGCATCAAGATCACCGCGTCGACCGTGCAGTGGCAGGAGTTCGTCGACGCCCGTCAGTCCGGCGAGTTCCAGCTGATCGTCGGCGGCGTGGTCGGCACGACCATCGCCGACCCGTTCCAGATCTACCGCGACTGGTTCGGCGGCACCGAGGTGCAGTCCACCAGCCCGGTCGGCACCGAGATCCCCCCGGGGCGCTGGAACTTCAGCCGCTACAACAACCCCACCGTCGATGCGGCCATCCAGCAGGCCATCAGCACCGAGGACGAGGCCGAGCGCAAGGAGCTCTACGCCACCATCCAGGACGCGATCGTCAACGACGTGCCCTACATCCCGCTCGTGATCAACGCCACGCAGACCTTCTACAACACGAAGGACTACACCGGCTGGCCGACCGAGGAGAACCTCTACGCGTTCCCGCCGTCCTGGGGCGCCATCGCTGCCGGATACGTGCTGACGCAGATCAAGCCCGCCGGCTGAGTGACGAAAGGAGCAGGGGAAGCAGGAAGTCAGGACGAGTGACATGAAGTTCTATGCACGAAGGATCGGGTTCTACGCGTTCACGCTGTGGGCTGCGATCTCCATCAACTTCCTGCTTCCCCGGCTCATGCCGGGGGATCCCGCCGACATCATGATCGCCAAGATGCAGCGGGCCGGCGGAGAGGTCTCCGAGACCACCATCCGCAACATCAAGCTCCTGCTCGGCGGCGACGATGCGTCCCTCTGGGAGCAGTACCTCGCCTACTGGGGACGCATGCTCCGCGGCGATCTCGGGGTGTCGGTGACCAAGTTCCCCACCCCGGTGGCCGAGCTGATCGCCGGCGCCCTGCCCTGGACGCTGGTGCTCGTCGGCACCGCGACGGTCATCTCCTTCCTGCTCGGCGTCGTGCTCGGCGCCTGGGCCGGGTGGAAGCGCGGTACCTGGGTCGACCACCTGATCCCGGCAACCACCGTGCTGCAGTCCATCCCGTACTTCTGGCTCGCGCTCGTCCTGATCGCCGTCTTCGCGGTCGGGCTCGGCTGGTTCCCGATGTTCGGCGGCTACGACGTCTTCGACTTCCCGGAGGGCCCGGAACCGACGTGGGCGTTCTTCACCGACGCCGTGGCGCACTCGCTCCTTCCCGCGATCACGATCGTGATCAGCTCCGTGGGGGGCTGGATGTTCGGCATGCGCAACATGATGGTCTCCACGCTCGCCGAGGACTACGTCCTCACCGCTGAGGCCAAGGGACTGCGGCCGCGGCGCATCATGACGACGTACGCGGCCCGCAACGCGGCCATCCCGTCGATCGCGGGCTTCTCGATCACCCTCGGGTTCGTCGTGGCCGGCTCCATCGTCATGGAGCAGGTTTTCACCTACCCGGGCGTCGGCAAGCTCATGTTCCAGGCCGTCACCAACAACGACTACGCGCTGATGCAGGGACTGTTCCTCGTGATCACCCTCACGGTGCTCGTCGCCAACTTCTTCATGGACCTCGTCTATGGCTTCATCGACCCGAGGGCTCGCCAGAATGTCTGACACGAAGAACCCGCTCCTCGTGGAGGAGCCTCCCACCGTCGCCCCCGAGGGCACCGTCGCCCTGGCCACGCAGCGTCAGGAGCGCCGGCGCCGCCGGATCCTGCCCAGCACGTCGCCGAAGTTCATCGTCGGGTCCGTCCTCGTGCTCGCCATCGTGCTCTTCGCGATCATCGCGCCGTTCTTCACGCAGAACCCGCGCAGCACCGACAACCCCGCCCTCGCCGCGCCCTCGGCGGAGCACTGGCTGGGCACGACCAAGCTCGGCAACGACGTGCTCGCTCAGCTCGCCGTCGGGGCGCAGGGGTCGCTGCTCATCGGCGTCACGGCCGGCGGCATCGCCATCGTGCTCTCGCTCCTCTTCGGTGTCCTGGCCGGGTACCTCGGCGGCTGGCGGGAGGACGTCCTCGCTCTCCTGACGAACGTCATGATCGTGATCCCCGGACTGCCGCTGGTCATGGTGATCGCGTCGTTCGTGCCGCAGCGCAGCTGGCAGCTCGTGGCCTTCGTCCTGGGCATCACCTCCTGGGCCGGAGCGGCGTACGTGCTGCGGCTGCAGACCCGCTCGCTCCGCACCCGCGATTACGTGTACGCGTCGAAGGTGGCGGGGGAGAAGTCCCTCCGGGTGATCCTCGTCGAGATCATGCCGAACCTGCTCCCGCTGCTGACCGCGCAGTTCCTCTTCGCGATCATCTTCGCCATCCTCGGCGAGGCGGGGCTGTCGTATCTCGGTCTCGGTCCGAACTCCTCGATCACCTGGGGCTCGATCCTCAACGACGCCCAGTCCGGTCAGGCCCTCGGTCGCGGTGCCTGGTGGTGGTTCGTGCCGCCGGGCATCATGATCGCGATCCTCGGCGCGGGACTCGCGCTGATCAACTTCGCCATCGACGAGGTCATCAACCCGAAGCTGCGCAACGCGCCCGATGCGGCCCGTCGTCTGCGCAAGGTCGCGAAGGAGAAGGGGGTCACCGCATGAGCGACGCCGTGCTCACCGCCAGGAACGTCTCGATCGAGTACGAGGTCGACCCGCCCGTCAAAGCCGTCCGCGACGTCTCGCTGACGCTCCACCGCGGCGAGATCCTCGGACTCGCGGGGGAGTCGGGCTGCGGCAAGACGACCCTCGCGTACGGGATGAACCGGCTGCTCAAGGCGCCGGCGCTGATGACCGACGGCGAGATCGTGTTCCACGACCGCGACGGCCACGACATCGACGTCGTCGGACTCGACGGGGACGGGCTGCGCGCTTTCCGCTGGGACAAGATCTCGATGGTCTTCCAGGGGGCGATGAACTCCCTCAACCCCGTCATCTCGGTCCGCGCGCAGATCTTCGACATCTTCGACACCCACCGCCCCGGAATGTCGAAGAAGGCCAAGCAGGAGCGCGCGGAGGAGCTGCTCACGCTCGTCGGCGTCGACCCCGGCCGGCTGACGAGCTTCCCGCACGAGCTCTCCGGCGGCATGCGCCAGCGCATGATGATCGCGATGGCGCTCGCGCTCGACCCGCAGGTCATGATCATGGACGAGCCCACCACGGCGCTCGACGTGGTCGTGCAGCGCGGCATCATCCGGGAGATCATGCGCCTGCGCGAGAAGCTCGGCTTCGCCGTCATCTTCATCACGCACGATCTGCCCATGCTGATCGAGATCAGCGACCGCATCGCGGTCATGCTGCAGGGCCGGATCGTCGAGCAGGGCACCGCGGCCGAGATCTACCGCAACCCGCAGCACGAGTACACCCAGCGGCTGCTGTCGAGCTTCCCGTCCCTCACGGGCGAGCGGGGCGACTTCGTCCGCAGTGGCAGCGTCAACCAGGAGGTCATCCGATGAGCGTGGACGGGACGAGGCGCGGCGGCACCCTCGAGGCGAGGAACCTCGTGAAGGACTTCCACCTGCGCTCGGGGTTCCGCACCAGCGTGCTGCACGCGGTGAAGGACGTGTCGTTCACGCTGGAGGCCGGGCGGACCACGGCGCTCGTCGGCGAGTCCGGGTCGGGCAAGTCGACCATCGCCCGGATGCTGATGAAGCTGGAGACGCCGACCTCGGGAAGCATCCTCCTCGACGGCGAGGAGTCCGGCACGCGGGGGTCGGCCCTCGAGCGCTACCGGTCGGACGTGCAGATGGTCTTCCAGGACCCGTTCGCCTCACTCAACCCGTTCCACACGATCGTGCACCACCTGGAGCGTCCGATCCGGTTGCACCACCCCAAGCTCGACAGCCGCGAGGTGCGGGCGCGGGCGATCGAGCTGCTGGAGCGCGTGCGGCTCACTCCGGGCGAGAGCTTCGCCGAACGGCGCCCGCACGAGCTCTCCGGCGGACAGCGGCAGCGTGTGGCGATCGCGCGGGCCCTGGCCCCCGGCGCCCGGTTCATCGTGGCCGACGAGCCGGTGTCGATGCTCGACGTGTCGATCCGGCTCGGCGTGCTCAACCTGCTCGCCGAGCTGCAGCGCGAGGAGAACCTCGGCGTCCTCTACATCACGCACGACCTCGCGACCGCGCGGCACTTCTCCGACGACATCATGGTCCTCTTCCAGGGCGACGTCGTGGAGCGGGGAACGGCCGACGAGGTGATCCTGAACCCGCAGCACGAGTACACCAGGACGCTTCTGGCGGCGGCCCCCGAACCGGAGAACCTCGGCAGGCTCCGTGACGAGGTCAGAGCGGAGCTCGCGCTGGGCTCCTGAGCGGGCGGGGGAGACCGCTAGACTGAATCCACAATCGAAGACAGGCCGAACGACCGACGCGGGAGAGCCCCGGCGCACGCAGCCGGGCACCGAAGGAGCAAGCCTCCCCGCCAATCTCTCAGGTACGCGTACCGCGGAGGTCCGGCCGCTCTGAAAAGCGATCCCGAGCACCGGGGGATCCGCCGACGGTGAAAGCCCAGCGCTCGCGCGGGCGAAGCTCTCAGGCCCATGACAGAGGGGGAGTTCCCAGGGACGACGTCGTCGTCCCGCCCGACCCAGCCCGGGAGAACTCCATGTCCGACCCCCGCTACACCCCGTTGCGCGAGCGCCATGAGGCGCTCGGCGCTTCCTTCACCGATTTCGGCGGCTGGCAGATGCCTGTTCGCTACACGTCCGACCTCGCCGAGCACCACGCGGTGCGCCAGGCGGCGGGCATCTTCGACATCTCGCACATGGCCGAGTTCACGGTCCGCGGCACCGGCGCGGCGGCCTTCCTCGACTACGCCCTCGCCGGGCGGCTGTCGGCGCTCGCGGTCGGCAAGGCGAAGTACTCCCTGCTGCTGACGCCCGAGGGCGGCATCGTCGACGATGTGATCGTCTACCGCCTGGCCGACGACGACTTCCTCATCATCTCCAACGCGGGCAACCGCGACGCGGTGCGTCAGGCACTCACCGCGCGGGTCGCGGACGCGGACGCGGGCCCCGTGGAGGTCGCCGACGTCTCGGACGACTACGCGCTGATCGCCGTGCAGGGCCCGCGGGCCGAGGAGATCCTCGCCGCGACGGCGGGCATCGCCGACGTCAGCGTCTCCTGGGCGGAGCAGAAGTACTACGCGTGGGCGACCGCGTCGTTCGCCGGGGAGCCGCTGCTCCTCGCCCGCACCGGCTACACCGGGGAGGACGGCTTCGAGCTCCTCGTCCCGGCCGCCCACGCGACCGCGCTGTGGGACGCCGTCCTCGACGCCGGCGCGCCGCACGGGCTCGTCCCCGCCGGCCTCGCCGCGCGCGACACCCTCCGCCTGGAGGCGGGCATGCCGCTGTACGGCCACGAGCTCAGCCTCGACACCGCACCCGCCCAGGCCGGCCTCGGCCGGGTCGTGGTCGTCGCGAAGGACCGTTTCGTCGGCAAGGACGCTCCGGCGCCCGCCGACGATGCCCGCATCCTCGTCGGACTGACGGCCGAAGGACGACGCGCCGGCCGCGCCGGCTACGCGGTCGTCGACGCCGACGGCACCCCGATCGGAGAGATCACCAGCGGCGCCCTGAGCCCGACGCTCGGCCATCCCATCGCGATGGCGTACGTCGACCCTTCTTCCGCGGGAGAGGGAACCGCAGTATTCCTTGATGTGCGGGGGACCCGTATCCCCGCGACCGTGACCGCCCTGCCTTTCTACCGGAGGACAAAATGACCGACCTCAGCGCACTCCGCTACACCGACGAGCACGAATGGATCGCCGGTGACGGCGACACCGTGACGATCGGCATCACCGACTACGCCGCCGAGAAGCTGGGGGATGTCGTCTTCGTCGAGCTCCCCGCCGTCGGTACCGAGCTGACCGCCGGCTCCGTCGTCGGCGAGATCGAGTCCACCAAGTCGGTCGGGGAGCTCTACGCCCCGGTCGCCGGCACGGTCGTCGAGATCAACGACGCCGTCGTCGACGACCCCTCGCTCGTCAACGCCGAGCCGTTCGAGGGCGGCTGGCTGCTCAAGGTGTCCGTCGCTGCCGGCGCGCTGGACGGACTGCTGGACCGCGACGCCTACGTCGCACTCACGGAGGGCTGATCCGGAAGTGGTTGCATTCGCCGATCGTCACATCGGACCGACCGAGGCCGCCCAGCGCACGATGCTCGACGCGCTGGGTCTCGGCTCCGTCGACAGCGGGACGCTGAGCCCGGTCGAGGAACTCATGCGTCAGGCCGTCCCCGCCTCGATCTACACGGGACCGGAGGACGCGGTCGCCGACTCCCGCATCCCGGTCGCCGCGTCGGAGACGGAGGCGCTGGCCGAGCTGCGTTCCCTCGCCGCGCGGAACACGGTGAACCGCTCGATGATCGGCCTCGGATACTACGGCACCGTCACGCCGCAGGTCATCCAGCGCAACGTCCTCGAGAACCCGTCCTGGTACACGGCCTACACGCCGTACCAGCCCGAGATCTCGCAGGGGCGCCTCGAAGCGCTGATCAACTTCCAGACGATGGTGTCCGAGCTCACCGGCCTCACCACCGCGAACGCGTCGATGCTCGACGAGTCCACCGCGGTCGTGGAGGCGATGCTGCTCGCGCGCCGGGCCTCGAAGACCTCCTCGAACGTCTTCGCGGTGGACGCGGATGCGCTGCCGCAGACGAAGGCCATGCTCGCGTCCCGGGCCGAGGCGCTCGGCATCGAGCTCGTCACGGTCGACTTCGCGGCGGGGGAGGAGCTCCCCGCCGAGCTCTTCGGCGTTTTCGTGCAGTATCCGGGGGCTTCGGGCCGCGTATGGGATCCGTCCGCGGTGTTCGACGCCGCGCACGTCGCCGGCGCGCTCGCCGTCGCGGCCGCCGACCTGCTCGCGCTGACGCTCCTCAACGCGCCCGGCACCCTCGGGGCCGACGTGGCCGTGGGCACGACGCAGCGCTTCGGCGTGCCGATGGGCTTCGGCGGCCCGCACGCCGGCTACATGGCCGTGCGCGCAGGCCTGGAGCGGCAGCTGCCCGGACGCCTCGTCGGCGTGTCCGTCGACGCCGAGGGCAAGCCGGCCTACCGCCTCTCGCTGCAGACCCGCGAGCAGCACATCCGCCGCGAGAAGGCGACGTCGAACATCTGCACCGCCCAGGTGCTCCTCGCCGTGATGGCGTCGATGTACGCGGTCTATCACGGCCCGGACGGGCTTCGCGAGATCGCCCGCGACGTCGCCGCCAAGGCGGCCCTGCTGCGCGACTGGCTCGTCGAGGCCGGCGCCGAGGTCGTCCATGAGCACTTCTTCGACACGCTGACCGTGCGCGTCCCGGGCCGGGCGGCGGAGTACGCCGACCAGGCGCGAGGCGGCTACGGCATCCTCCTGCGGGTCGCCGACGCCGACACGATCGGCATCGCGGTCGACGAGACGACCACGGTGGCCGAGCTGCACCAGGTCGCGCAGGTCTTCGGCGGGAAGCAGGAGCGCGCCTTCGGCTTCGGCCTCGGCGACGCGGACGCGCTGCCGGACGCCCTCCGCCGCGAAGACGAGTACCTCACGCACCCGGTGTTCCACAGCCACCGCAGCGAGACCGCCATGATGCGGTATCTGAAGAGCCTGTCCGACCGGGACTACGCCCTCGACCGCGGCATGATCCCGCTCGGCTCGTGCACGATGAAGCTCAACGCCGCCACGGAGATGGCCGCCATCACGTGGCCGGAGTTCGCGGGAATCCACCCGTTCGCCCCGGAGGCCGACGTCCGCGGCTACCTGGAGCTCATCGATCAGCTCGAGGGCTGGCTCGCCGAGATCACCGGGTACGACGCGGTGTCGCTGCAGCCGAACGCCGGCTCGCAGGGGGAGCTGGCGGGCCTCCTCGCGATCCGCGGCTACCACCGCGCGAACGGCGACGACCACCGCATCGTGTGCCTCATCCCGTCCTCCGCCCACGGCACGAACGCGGCCTCCGCTGTGCTCGCCGGCATGAAGGTCGTCGTGGTGGCGAGCGACGCGCTCGGCAACGTCGACCTGGACGACCTCCGCGCGAAGATCGCCCAGCACGCTGACGACCTGGCGGCGCTGATGATCACGTACCCGTCCACGCACGGCGTCTACGAGGAGCAGGTCGTGGAGATCACCGGGGCGGTGCACGCGGCCGGCGGTCAGGTGTACGTCGACGGCGCGAACCTCAACGCACTCCTCGGCTACGCGCGATTCGGCGACCTCGGCGGCGACGTCTCGCACCTCAACCTGCACAAGACCTTCGCCATCCCGCACGGCGGCGGCGGCCCGGGCATCGGTCCGGTCGCGGCGAAGGCGCACCTCGCGCCGTACCTGCCGTCGCACCCGCTCGCGCAGCGCGCCGAGCACTTCGGCGGCCACACGTTCGAGGGCGCGGTGATCTCCGCGGCCCCGTACGGCTCTGCGGGCATCCTCCCGATCTCGTGGGCGTACGTGCGCATGATGGGTGCCGAGGGCCTCCGGCGCGCGACCGCCGCGGCGGTCCTCTCGGCGAACTACATCGCCGAGCGCCTCGGCGGGCACTTCCCGGTGCTGTACACGGGGGAGAACGGACGGGTCGCGCACGAGTGCATCCTCGACCTGCGTCCGCTCAAGGAGGCCACCGGCATCTCCGTCGACGACGTCGCCAAGCGCCTGATCGACTACGGGTTCCACGCGCCGACCATGTCGTTCCCGGTCGCGGGCACCCTCATGGTGGAGCCCACCGAGTCGGAGGACCTCGACGAGATCGAGCGGTTCATCGAGGCCATGATCATGATCAAGGCCGAGGCGGACGCCGTCGCCGCGGGGCGCTGGCCCGCGGATGACAACCCGCTCGTGCACGCCCCGCACACCGCCGTCTCGCTCATCGCGGGGGAGTGGGCACACGCCTACACCCGCGAGGAGGCCGCCTACCCGGTGCGCTCGCTGGTGGCGGCGAAGTACTGGCCGCCGGTCCGCCGGATCGACCAGGCCTACGGCGACCGCAACCTCGTCTGCGCCTGCCCGCCGATCGAGGCCTTCGCCTGACACGGACCCGCACGACGAACGGCGTCGCGCCCGCCTCCCGGCGGCGCGGCGCCGTTCGCGTTACGCCATGTTTCCGTCATGTGACAGATGGTCACCACTCAGTAACAGTTCGTTAGCCGAACGTCCTGGACTCGCGACCCCCGGGTTACGCTCAGGTATCCCTGCGCGCTCGATGATGAGCAGCGCAGAATTCCCACGTCCACAGGAGGACAAAAGTGAAGCGCAACAAGATCGCCCTCGCGGGCAGCGCACTGTTCGTGATCGGCGCCCTGACCCTGGCAGGCTGCGCCAGCGGCGGCGGCAACACGGGTGACGGAGGAAGCGACGCGAACGCGGATGCCGACGCCATCATCACCACGAACGGCTCCGAGCCGGAGAACCCGCTCATCCCGACCAACACCAACGAGGTCGGCGGCGGCAAGATCCTCGACGAGATTTTCGCCGGACTCGTCTACTACGACGCCGAGGGCAAGCCGGTCAACGACATGGCCGAGGAGATCGTCACCGACGACCCTCAGCACCTCACGATCAAGCTGAAGAAGGGGCAGACCTTCACCAATGGTGAGGAGGTCACGGCCGACAACTTCATCAAGGCGTGGAACGAGGGTGCGAAGGCATCGAACGCCCACCTGTCCGGCTACTTCTTCGAGGACATCGAGGGCTTCAGCTACGAGGAGGACACCGAGCTCACCGGTCTCGAGCAGGTCGACGACTACACGTTCACCATCGCGCTGAACAAGCCCGCCTCGGACTTCGCTCTGCGCCTGGGGTACTCGGCGTACTACCCGCTGCCCGATGTCGCGTTCGAGGACATGGACGCCTTCGGACAGAACCCCATCGGCAACGGCCCGTACATGATCGACGGTGACGACGCCTGGCAGCACGACGTGCAGATCGACCTGGTCCGCAACGACGACTACGAGGGTGGACGCCAGGCGAAGAACGGCGGCCTGACCATCAAGTTCTACGCGACCCAGGAGTCCGCGTACGCTGACCTCCTCGGAAACGAGGTCGACGTGATCGATGCGATCCCGACCAACTCGCTTCCGGTGTTCACCGACGAGCTCGGCGACCGCGCGGTGAACCAGCCTTCCGCCGTCTTCCAGTCCTTCACGATCGGCCAGTTCCTCCCGCACTTCAGCGGCGAAGAGGGCAAGCTGCGTCGTCAGGCGATCTCGATGGCCATCAACCGGGAAGAGATCACCGAGACGATCTTCTCGGGAACGCGCACCCCGGCTGCCGACTTCACGTCGCCGGTGATCGCAGGCTGGTCGGAGGACGTACCCGGCAACGAGGTTCTGGACTACGACCCGGAGAAGGCGAAGGAACTCTGGGCAGAGGCCGACGCCATCTCGCCGTGGGAGGGTGACTTCAAGATCGCCTACAACGCCGACGGCGGACACGACGCGTGGGTCGATGCGGTCAGCAACAGCATCAAGAACACGCTCGGTATCGAGGCGTCCGGCGACCCGTACCCGACCTTCCAGGACCTGCGCACCAAGGTGAACGACCGCACCATCACCACGGCGGCGCGCTCCGGCTGGCAGGCGGACTACCCGGGTCTGTACAACTTCCTCGGCCCGCTCTACGCGACCGGCGCCAGCTCTAACGACGGCGACTACACGAGCCCGGAGTTCGATGAGCTCATCAAGGCCGGTATCAGCAACCCTGACCCGGACGCTCAGCTCGAGGACTTCACCAAGGCTCAGGAAGTCCTGTTCAAGGATCTTCCGGCGATCCCGCTCTGGTACTCGAACGTGACCGGTGGTTACAGCGAGAACGTCGACAACGTGACGTTCGGCTGGAACTCGGTTCCGCTCTACTACGAGATCACGAAGGCCGGCGAGTAAGTCTGACGGCACTTCACCTGTGAGGCGGTGGCGATCTTCGTCACCGCCTCACAGGCTGTGTTCGGCTCGCTTTCTTTGCCCCTCAGAGAAGGGACAAGCGGATGCTCGGTTACATTCTGAGACGTCTTCTGCAGGTGATCCCGGTCTTCTTCGGAGCCACCCTGCTCATCTATTTCCTGGTGTTCGCCATGCCCGGCGACCCCATTCTCGCCCTCTTCGGCGACAAGACCCCGAATCCGGCTGTCATCGAGCAGCTCCGTGAGCAGTACCACCTGAACGACCCGTTCCTCGTCCAGTACTGGTACTACATCACCGGGGTGTTCCAGGGCGACCTCGGGACGACCTACTCCGGTCGTCCGGTGTCGACGGTCCTGGCGGCGACCTTGCCCGTGACGGGACGCCTGGCCGTCATGGCCATCGGAATCGAGTTCGTGCTCGCCATCGTCATCGGCACGATCTCCGCTCTGCGGAAGGGCAAGTTCTTCGACAACGTCTCCCTCATGGTGGCGCTCGTCGCGATCGCCATCCCGATCTTCGTGGTCGCCTTCCTGGCACAGTACTTCCTCGCCATCCGACTCGGGTGGTTCAAGCCCACGGTCGGAGCGGACAACGACTGGGGCGGACTCTGGCTCCCTGCCCTCGTGCTCGGGTTCAGCCTCTACGCCGTGAGTATGCGGCTGATGCGGAGCTCCGTCATCGACACCCTCAATCAGGACTGGGTGCGTACTGCGTACGGCAAGGGGCTCTCGCGGAATCGCGTGCTCCCCGTCCACGTGCTGCGAAACTCCCTCATTCCCGTCATCACCAACTCGGCCACCAACTTCGGCGTCCTTCTCGTGGGGGCCACCGTCACGGAGGGCATCTTCAACGTGCCGGGTGTCGGCAACACCCTCTTCGAAGCGATCCGACGGGGGGAGGGCCCGACGGTCGTCTCGTTCGTCACGGTCTTCGTCATCCTGTACGTCTTGGTGAACCTGCTCATCGACCTGCTCTATGGTCTGCTCGACCCAAGGATTCGATATGTCTGATCCCACGACCCAGAAACACTTCGTAGCCCCTGTCGAGACGGAGTCCATCAACGTCGATGCCGTCCGAATTTCCGACAAGCCGAGCAATCTCTGGCGCGATGCGTGGCGCGACGTGCGCCGCCGTCCGCTCTTCTGGTTCTCGGTGGTTTTGGCGTTGGTGTTCCTTCTCATGGCCCTCTGGCCGACGCTGTTCACGTCGACCCCGCCGAACAGCGACTGCCAGCTCTCCAACAGCAACGGAGGCCCGACGGAAGGCCACCCGCTCGGATTCACATTCCAAGGGTGCGACATCTACGCGCGGATCGTGTGGGGATCGCAGACTTCGCTGGCGGTGGGCCTCATCGCCACCGTGATCTCCTCGATCCTCGGACTGATCATGGGAGCCCTGGCAGGTTTCTACGGCGGCTGGCTGGACTCGGTCCTGTCCCGCGTCGGCGACATCTTCTTCGCGATCCCCTACATCCTCGCCGCCGTGGTCGTGATGACGGTGCTGAAGGACGCGCGCTCGGTCTGGACGCTGGCTCTCGCCATCGGCGGGTTCGCGTGGGCCTCGACGGCGCGAGTCGTCAGGGCGGAGATCCTCCGCGTGCGGCAGGCGGACTTCGTCATGGCCTCTCGGGCACTGGGGCAATCGAAGTTCCGAGTGCTCCTTAGCCATGTCGTTCCGAACGCGATCGCACCTCTGCTGGTCGTGTCGACGCTCGGCCTGGCGGCGGCGATCGTCGCGGAGTCGACATTGTCGTTCCTCGGGGTCGGGCTCGGCAGCGAGGTCATGTCGTGGGGTAATGACATCGCCAGGGCACAGGCTTCGCTCCGCGTCGCTCCGATGTCCCTCATCTATCCGGCGCTCGCGCTCACCCTCGCGGTGCTCGCGTTCGTCACCCTGGGCGAGCTCATCCGAGACGCCCTCGACCCGAAGGCGAGGGCTCGCCGATGAGCGACCGCACCACCCCACAGATGCCGCTGCTGAGCGTGCGCGACCTCACCGTCGCGTTCCGCACCCAGGGCGGGATGCGCGAGGTCCTGCACGGGATCACGTTCGATGTGATGCCCGGTGAGACGGTCGCCATCGTCGGCGAGTCAGGCTCGGGCAAGTCGACCACGGCGACCGCCATCGTCGACCTGCTTCCGGGCACGGGAACGATCACGGGCGGGTCCATCACGCTGGAGGGACGCCCGCTGACCGGGCTGAGCCGGCGCGACATGGAGGCGGTGCGCGGTCGAGACATCGGCTTCGTCCCGCAGGACCCGATGTCGAGCCTGAACCCCGTGTGGAGCATCGGCTTCCAGGTGAAGGAGGCCGTCCGCGCGAACGGCGTCGCCCAGGGGCGCGCCGCGGCGAAGGCGCGGACGATCGAGGTACTGCAGCAGGCCGGGCTGGCGGATGCCGAGCGTCGCCTGCACCAGTATCCGCACCAGTTCTCCGGCGGAATGCGCCAGCGGGCGCTGATCGGGATCGGCCTCGCGGCCGATCCGAAGCTCCTCATCGCCGACGAGCCGACCTCGGCTCTCGACGTGACGGTGCAGCGGGTCATCCTCGACCACATGGCGTCGCTTACGCGCGACAAGGGCACCTCGGTGCTGCTGATCACGCACGACCTGGGACTCGCGGCCGAACGCGCCGAGAAGATCATCGTCATGAACGGCGGCAACATCGTCGAGGCGGGCCCCAGCCGGCAGATCCTGGAGAACCCGCAGCACCCGTACACGAAGCGACTGGTCGCCGCGGCGCCCAGCGTTGCCTCGCAGCGGATCCAGGCGGTCGTGGAAGACCGGGGCATCGAGACGCTCGACGACCTGGCTGACATCCCGCCGACGGTCCGCGTGGCCGGCCTGACCAAGGACTACAAGATCCGGCAGGGCAACTTCCGCAGCGAGGCGTTCCGGGCGGTGGACGACGTGTCGTTCGAGATCCCGCGCGGAAAGACGCTGGCCCTCGTCGGCGAGTCGGGCTCCGGGAAATCCACGGTCGCCAAGATGGTGCTCAAGCTGGAGGAGCCGACGAGCGGGACGATCGAGATCGACGGGCAGGACGTGTCCCACCTGTCGAACGCGCAGTCCTTCGGACTCCGCCGGCGCATGCAGCCGGTGTTCCAGGACCCCTACGGGTCCCTGGATCCGCTGCGGAACATCGGCAACACCATCGCGGAGCCGCTGCAGATCCACGGGGTCGGCGACCGGGACTCGCATCGGGCTCGCGTGGAAGAGCTCCTGGAGCAGGTCGCCCTGCCGCAGGCGCTGGCCACGCGCTATCCGAACGAGCTCTCCGGCGGACAGCGTCAGCGTGTCGCGATCGCGCGTGCGCTGGCGCTCAAGCCCGACATCATCGTCCTCGATGAGGCGGTGTCGGCGCTCGACGTGCTCGTGCAGGACCAGATCCTGAAGCTCCTCGCCGACCTGCAGTCCGAGCTCGACCTCACCTATCTCTTCATCACGCACGACCTCGCGGTCGTCCGGGTCTCCAGCGACCTGGTCTGCGTCATGGAGAAGGGCAAGGTCGTCGAGCAGGGGACGGTCGACGAGATCTTCGCGAACCCGCAGGAGGAGTACACGGATCGTCTGCTGCAGGCGATCCCCGGTGCCTCGATCCCGCTCGGCGGCCGCTGAGGTGGCATCTCCCGCACACCCCGAGGGCGCACGGACCTACCGTGCGCCCTCGGGCACCGTCGTCTTCGTCCTCAGCATCCTGTTGGTGCTGTTCCTGCTCGGGGACACCGTCGTCAACGGCAGCATCGTGCAGGCGCTTCTCGTGGCGCCCTGGCTGCTGCTCGGTCTGTGTATCGTGTACGAGACCGCTTTCGTCTCCTTCGTCCGCGTGGATCAGGACGGGGCCGTGGTGCAGAACCTGCTGCGTCGCACGACCTTCGGCTGGGCGCGTGTGCAGGACATCGACATGCGCTGGCAGCTCGAGTTCACGCTGGACGACGGCCGCACCCTGAGCTGTTGGGGCGGACCGGCCAAAGCGCGTCCGCCTCGTCGCTCCCGCGATGAGGACGCGGAGCCGAAGGTGCCGTCGGCGCTCCGGGTGCTCACGAGCATCCGCGATCTGTGGAGCGCGGCGCCTGCGACGGCGGACGCGCCGATCCGACGCAGTTGGGACGGCCCGGCCCTCATCGCCCTCGCCGTCATCGTGCTGTGGGCCGTCGCGGCGCTCGTCGTCGTCAACCTCGGCTGAGCGCGCCTCAGCCGGGAAGACCGAACAGGGCGGGCCAGGTCGCCGCGGCCCAGGGATAGCCGACGAACGCCGCCGCGTCGATGAGGAAGTGCGCCACCAGGAACGGCAGCAGCCGACCGGTGCGGTGGTAGAGCCACCCGAAGAGCAGTCCCATCGCGAGGTTGCCGATGAAGGCACCGGGCCCCTGATAGAGGTGGTACGTCGCACGGAGCACCGACGTCGAGACGATGATCGTCCACGGCGACCACCCGAGCTCCCGCAGGCGGGCGAACAGGTATCCGAGCACGACGAACTCCTCCTGGAGCGACGCGCGTGCGGCGGCGAGCAGGAGGATCGGCACGGTCCACCAGTGCGCGTCCAGACCCGCGGGGTTCACGGCCACGAACAGTCCGAGCGCCCGGCCGCCGAGGTAGAGCGCCAGGCCCGGCACGCCGATCGCGAGGACGAGGAGCACGCCCCGGCCGACGTCGCCGGCCACGCGGGTACCGTCGAGGCCGAGGCGCTCCAGGTGCGGGCGACGGCGCTGCCACAGCAGGAAGCAGACGAGGAGCACCGGTACCAGGGCGAAGCCGATGGACAGCACCTGATAGATGAGGTCGAACACCTCCCGGTCGCTGCGGGAGGGGTTGAGGGTGGCGGTCTGATCCGCGAGGGGCGTGTCGTCCGTGAGCCGATAGGCGAGCTGCACGATCGCGTAGATCGCGGACTGGCCCAGACCCAGGGCGAGCACGATGGCGATCTCCCACCACAGGCGCGCTCGACCCTCACGCGGCTCGTCGCGCCGGATGGGCGCGGTCGACGGCGTCTGCGGCACCGGGGGAGTCGGGTCGGGGAGGCTCACGGGACGATGGTACGACGTGCGTTCAGGAACCCGATCCGCGCGTACGTTATCCTGGAACGTCGGCTTCCCGGCGCAACCCCACACTCTTTGAGGACCCTTGTATGGCGCACGCCCTCCGCTCTGACCTCCGCAACGTCGCAATCGTCGCCCACGTCGACCACGGCAAGACCACGCTCGTCGACGCGATGCTCCGCCAGACGGGCTCCTTCGGCGAACACTCGCACGTGGAGGAGCGCGCGATGGACTCCAACGATCTGGAGCGCGAGAAGGGCATCACGATCCTCGCCAAGAACACGGCGATCACCTACAAGGGCAAGCACGCCGGCGGCAAGGAGATCACGATCAACGTGATCGACACCCCCGGCCACGCCGACTTCGGCGGCGAGGTCGAGCGCGGCCTGTCGATGGTCGACGGCGTCGTGCTGCTCGTGGACGCGAGCGAGGGCCCGCTGCCGCAGACCCGCTTCGTGCTGCGCAAGGCGCTCGAGGCCAAGCTCCCCGTCATCCTCCTGGTCAACAAGACCGACCGTCCGGACGCCCGGATCGCCGAGGTCGAGGAGGAGGCGCACGACCTCCTGCTGGGTCTGGCCTCCGACCTCGTCGACGACGTGCCCGATCTCGACGTCGACGCGCTGCTCGACGTGCCCGTGGTCTACGCCTCCGGCCGCGCCGGCGCCGCGTCGCAGAACCGTCCCGCCGACGGCTCGCTGCCCGACAACGACGACCTCGAGCCGCTGTTCGAGGCCATCCTCGAGCACGTCCCGGCCCCGGCCTACGACGACGAGGCCCCGCTGCAGGCCTGGGTCACGAACCTGGACTCCAGCCCCTTCCTCGGTCGCCTCGCCCTGCTGCGCGTCTTCAACGGCACGCTCAAGAAGGGCCAGACGGTCGCCTGGGTCCGCTCCGACGGCTCGACCAGCAACGCCCGGATCACCGAGCTGCTGAAGACCCGCGCCCTGGAGCGCTACCCGGCCGAATCCGCCGGCCCCGGCGACATCGTCGCCATCGCCGGCTTCGAGGACATCACGATCGGCGAGACCATCGCCGACCCCGAGGACATCCGTCCGCTGCCGGCCATCACGGTCGACGACCCCGCGATCTCCATGACGATCGGCACCAACACCTCGCCGCTCATGGGCAAGGTCAAGGGGCACAAGCTCACCGCACGCATGGTGAAGGACCGCCTCGACCGCGAGCTCATCGGCAACGTGTCGCTCAAGGTCGTCGACATCGGGCGTCCCGACGCCTGGGAGGTGCAGGGTCGCGGTGAGCTGGCCCTCGCGATCCTCGTCGAGAACATGCGCCGCGAGGGCTTCGAGCTCACGGTCGGCAAGCCGCAGGTGGTCACCAAGAAGATCGACGGCAAGGTCTACGAGCCGTTCGAGCACCTGACCATCGACACGCCGGAGGAGCACCTCGGCGCGATCACCCAGCTCCTCGCGAACCGCAAGGGCCGCATGGAGAACATGACCAACCACGGCACCGGCTGGGTACGCATGGAGTTCGTCGTGCCCTCGCGTGGTCTCATCGGCTTCCGCAGCGAGTTCCTCACGACCACCCGCGGCACGGGTATCGCCAACGCGATCTCGCACGGCTACGAGCCGTGGGCGGGGCAGATCACCACGCGCCAGAACGGCTCGATCGTGGCCGACCGCTCGGGTGTCGTCACCCCCTTCGCGATGATCGCGCTCCAGGAGCGCATGTCGTTCTTCGTGCAGCCGACCGAAGAGGTCTACGAGGGCATGGTCATCGGCGAGAACTCGCGCGCCGACGACATGGACGTCAACATCACCAAGGAGAAGAAGCTCACCAACATGCGCTCCTCCACGGCCGACAACTTCGAGTCGATGACGCCGCCGCGCATCCTCACGCTGGAGGAGAGCCTGGAGTTCGCGCGCGACGACGAATGCGTCGAGGTGACTCCGGAGAAGGTCCGCATCCGCAAGGTGATCCTCGACCAGACCGTCCGCGGTCGCGAGGCCTCGCGTCTCAAGCGTCAGGACGCGAACGCCTGATCGCGCCGCACTCCTTTCGAGAGGGCCCCACGCCGCCGCCTGGCCGCGTGGGGCCCTCTCTCATGAAAATCCCAGGTGAGGGCTAGTTTTCGTTCAGGTTGATGACGCAGACTCGTTGACTTGCGCCCGGGGCGAGCTCCCGATGAGTCCCCGATATGGGCGTACGACGACCCGAAAGTCAAAGCCTTGCTTCAGAAGACCCGTGCGCTTCGGCGCGCCTCCGACGCGGCAGCCGCTCGCGCCACCGTCACCCGTACACCCCTCATCGCCCTCGGCGCCGCCACGGCCGCGCTCGTCGGCATCACCCTCAGCGTGGGCCTCGCCTCCGCCCCGGCGGCCGGAGCGGAGCGCTCCGACGCCACCTCCGCCGTCACGAGCCACGACCTCGGCACCGAGCCCCTCACCCGTATCGCCGATCAGGCCGTCATGACGGTCTCGAACGCGACCGATGCGGTCGCCGCGGCGAAGAGCCTGTCCACGGAGGTCGCCGAGTCGGGCCTCGACGTGGGCGCGGCGGCGTCCGTGGACACCACCGCTCTCGAGGACGACCTGGAGACCCTCGCCGACCGATCCACCCTCCCGCTGGTCCTCATCACCGTGACGACCGAGCAGGCCGAGGCGGAGACCGACAAGGTCGTGACCGCGACGGCAGAGCTCCAGCAGGCCTACACCGCCGCGCAGGAGAAGAAGGCGGCAGAGGACGCTGCGCGCGCCGCCGAGGAGAAGGCGGCGGCCGCAGCGGCCGCGCTCGCCTCCGCGAACACGCCGGACGGGGCTCGGGCCACCGCACAGCAGATGATGGCCGACCGCTACGGCTGGGGTGGCGACCAGTTCTCCTGCCTGAACTCGCTGTGGAACAAGGAGTCCGGCTGGAACTACCAGGCGTACAACAACGACGGGGGAGCGACCGGCATCCCGCAGGCGCTGCCCGGCAGCAAGATGGCCTCGGCGGGTGCCGACTGGCAGACGAACGCCGCCACCCAGATCGCCTGGGGCCTGCAGTACATCGCCGACGCCTACGGCACCCCGTGCAGCGCCTGGGGACACTCCCAGGCCATGAACTGGTACTGAGCCGCAGAGCGGGCCCCCTCGCGAACGATTGCCCCTAGCCGTCACCCGACACGGACGCTACCGTGACAGGGAGACGGCTGGGGGCGTCGCGATTTCCGAGGAGGAATGGTGCTCGACCCCACCGTCTGGCTCGACGTTCCGCAGGAGGTCTCCACGGGCACGCTTCCCGGATGGGAGCGGGTGGACGAGCTCGTGCGGGAGGCGCACGCCCGGTACGCGGACGAGGTGTCCGGAGAGGTGGCGGATTACATCCCCGTCCTCGCCGCGGTCGATCCGGAGCTGTTCGGGCTCGCGGTGATCGAGGTGGGCGGCGGCATCCACGACGCCGGAGACGCCCTGCACGCTTTCTCCATCCAGTCGATCTCCAAGATGTTCGTCTACGCGCTGGCGATCCAGGAGCACGGCCACGAGCGGGTCCGCGAGATCGTGGGCGTGAACAACACCGGCCTCGCCTTCAACTCGGTCGTGGCGCTGGAGCTCAACGACGGGCATCCGCGCAACCCGATGGTCAACGCCGGGGCGATCGCGACCACGGCGCTGATGCCCGGCGCCACGGCGGTGGAGCAGTGGGAGCGCGTCCGCGAGGGGCTGTCCGCGTTCGCCGGACGACCGCTGAGCCTGGACGGCGAGGTCTACGCCTCCGAGGCCGGGTCGAACGAGCGCAACCGCGCACTCGGATGGCTGCTGCGCAGCTACGGACGACTGGCCGGCGATCCGGACGACATCGTCGACGTCTACACCCGTCAGTGCGCGCTCAGCGTGACCGCGCACGACCTCGCCGTCATGGGGGCCACGCTCGCCGACGGCGGGGTCAATCCCGTGACGGGGGAGCGGGTGGTCTCCGCGGACGTCTGCCGTGACACGCTCGCCGTCGTCGCGGCGAGCGGGCTGTACGAGCGGTCCGGGGACTGGCTGTTCGAGATCGGGCTGCCGGCCAAGTCGGGCGTCTCGGGCGGCCTCGTCGCGGTCTCTCCCGGCAAGGGCGCCGTCGCCGGCTTCTCGCCCCGGCTGGACGAGGCAGGCAACTCGATCCGGTCGCAGATGGCGATCGGCCACCTGTCGCGGTCGCTGGGGCTGAACCTCTTCGCCTCCGCGCCCGCGCCCGCGCATTCCGACGATGCGCGTGTCTCGTCAGCCTTGGAAGGAGAGCGCTCATGACCCGCACGGCCCCCGCCCCCGCGAAGACGTCCTGGCTGCCGATGGTCAGCCTGTTCCTCGCACAGGTGCTCATGTCCTTCAACGTCGCGGCGCTGCCGATCTCGCTCGGCGGCATGGTGAGCGACTTCGGCGTCCCGCCGACCGTCGCGAGCACGACGATCGTGATGTACGGCCTCGCCGTCGCGGCGCTCGTGATGACCGGGGCCAAGCTCGGGCAGCGCGTCGGCTGGGTGCTGATCTTCCGCGTCGTCGTCGCGCTCTTCGCGGGGTCGGCCGTGATGATGCTCCTCGCCCCGACCGTCTGGTGGGCCATCGCCGGACAGGCCGTGGCGGGAGCGGCCGCCGCGATCATCGTCCCCTCGATCGTGGCCCTGATCGCCGAGAACTACCGGGGCGCGCAGCAGGCCACGGCGATCGGCGCGATCGGCTCGGCGCGCGCGATCTCCGGTGTCAGCGCCTTCCTCATCGGAGGGACGCTCGGGACGCTCGTCGGGTGGCGTCCGCTCTTCGTCATCGTGCTGGCGATCGCCGTCGCGGTCTTCGCCCTGAGCTTCACGCTGCGCGGCGACCGCGGCGATGCGGCGATCCGCATCGATCTCGTCGCGGCCCTCCTCATCGGAGCGGCGATCGTGCTGCTCACCCTCGGGTTCAACAACCTCAACAGCTGGGGAGCGCTCGCGGCGGCGCCGTCCGCCCCGTTCTCCATCCTCGGGCTCTCGCCGGCACCGATCTTCATCGTGTCGGGGATCATCCTGGGCCAGGGGTTCTTCCTGTGGACCCGGCGGCGGATGGCCGAGGGGAAGGTGCCGCTCATCGACCTGAGCGTGCTGGGGTCGTCCCGGGAGCGCGCCGCGGTGTACGCCATGTTCATCGTCGTGGCGCTGGAAGCCTGCGTGAACTTCACGGTGCCGCTGTACATCCAGATCGTCCAGGGGCGGACGCCGTTCGACACCGCCCTCGCGATGATGCCGTTCAACCTCACGGTGTTCGTGACGGCGACGCTCGTCGTCCGGTTCTACACGCGCTACCCGCCGCGCACGATCGGCGTCTTCGGGTTCATCCTCACCACGGCGGCGCTGGTCTGGCTCTCGGTCGTCGTGACCAACAACTGGGAGACGGTGCCGACCATCGCCGGACTCATCGTGTTCGGCATCGGCCAGGGAGCCCTCGTCACGCTGGTGTTCAACGTGCTCGTGACCGCGGCGCCGCCGGAGCTCGCCGGCGACGTGGGATCGTTGCGCGGCACCACGCAGAACCTCGCCTCCGCGGTCGGGACGGCACTCGCCGGGGCGCTGCTGGTCTCGCTGCTCGCGCTCAACGTCGGACGGGCGGTCGTGGAGCATCCGGAACTGCCGCCGTCGCTGGTGTCGCAGGTCGACCTGAACGAGGTGAACTTCGTCAGCAACGACGAGCTGCGTGCGGTCCTGGACACCACGGACGCGACGCCGGAACAGGTCGACGCCGCGGTCGCCGTGAACGAGGAGTCGCGCCTGCGCACGCTCAAGCTCGGCCTGCTGATCCTCGCCGCGGTGAGCGCGCTCGCGATCCTGCCGGCGTCGCGCCTGCCGAACTACCGTCCGCACGAGATCCCGGATCCCTCGCCGGCCGGGCCGGGGGAGTGATCCTCAGCGGAGCTCGGAGATGAGCACGGCGCTCGTCCCGGGCGCGATGGCCTCGAACACGTGCGCCGCGTCGCCGGCATACGTCAGGTAGTCGCCCGGGTTCAGCACCACGGCATCCTCGGGCGGGCCGACCCGCGCCTGCCCGGCGATGAGGATCACGTGCTCGATCGTGCCCGCATGGTGGGGGTCCGAGCGGCGGGGGTCGCCGGGCTCCGCCTGGATGAGGTACACGTCGCGCCGGGCGCCAGGAGGGCTCGCCGAGAGGAGCGTGGCGCTGTAGGCGGCGGCAGAGGAGGGCACCCCCGCGAGGTCGTCGGCGCGGATGAGGGTGGGGGCGTTGGCCTGCTGGTCGACGAGCACCGCGAACGGGACACCGAGCGCGACGCCCAGCGCCCACAGCGTCTCCACGCTCGGATTGCCTGCGCCGCTCTCGAGCTGGGAGACCGTGGCCTTGGAGATGCCGGCCCGGCGGGCGAGCTCCGAGACGGATAGGTTCGCCGTCTCGCGCTCGCGGCGGAGCGTGCGGGCGATGCGGGTGCGGAGATCCTCCATGCGTTCATCATGGCAAACGATCGTTCGCTTGACTATGCCGAGCGCCATGTTCAGAATGATGATCGTGTGTTCAGTGAAGCGAACGGATGGCTGTCGATGACCGCTGAACGTGAGGTGTGGCGCGAGGCCCTCGGCGTCGTGCTCGCCACGAGTGCCTATGGCATCTCCTTCGGTGCGCTCGCCGTGGCCGCGGGCCTCGACGTGTGGCAGGCGTGCGTGCTCAGCGTCCTCATGTTCACCGGCGGATCCCAGTTCGCCTTCGTGGGCGTCTTCGCCGCCGGCGGCTTGGCCGCGCTGCCGTCGGCGATCGCGTCGGCCGCCCTCCTCGGCGTGCGCAACGTCGCCTACGGCATGCGCATGTCGCCGGTCGTCGGCGGGGGACCGGCGCGACGGGCCGTCGCCGCGCACTTCACCATCGACGAGTCCACTGCGGTGGCGATCGCGCAGGACGATCCGCGCCTGCGCCGGGTGGGCTTCTGGGTCACCGGGGTCGGCATCTTCCTGGGCTGGAACCTCACCACTCTCATCGGCGCGCTGGTCGGCGACGTGCTCGGCGACCCGAAGGCGTGGGGCCTGGATGCCGCGGCGGCCGCAGCGTTCCTCGCCCTGCTGTGGCCGCGACTGCGCCGGCGGCAGGCGGTCGCCGTCGGGATCGCCGCGGCCGTGATCGCGGCCGCCCTGACCCCGTTCCTCCTGCCGGGACTCCCCGTGCTGGTCGCCGCGCTCGTCGCGATCGTCGTCGGGTGGTTCAACTGGCTGGAGACACCGCGAGCTGCAGAGGTCGGCGACGGGGAGGTCGGCGCATGAGTCTCTGGAGCGCCATCCTCCTCGCCGCCCTGATCTGCCTCGCACTGAAGGCCGTGGGCTACCTCGTGCCGCCGAAGGTGCTCGAAGCCCCGCGCCCCGCCCGTATCTCCGATCTCCTCACCGTCGCGCTGCTCGCCGCCCTCGTCGCGGTGCAGTCGCTCGGCGACGGGCAGGCCATCACCGTCGACGCGCGTGTCCCCGCCCTGCTCGTCGCGGCGGGACTCCTCTGGCTGCGGCAGTCGTTCCTCGTGGTGGTCGCAGCCGCCGCCCTCGTCGCCGCGCTGCTGCGGCTGGGGGGTCTCGCCGCCTGACACGTCGTTTCGCCGGACAGCGCCCGGGTAGGATCGGGGGGTGCGCGGGAAGTGGTTGTCGAGGGTGCTGTCCTGGGTGGCTGCTGCCCTGGTGGGTGGGGTCTACGGCGTGGCCGGGACCATCGCGCACAGCGTCATGTGGGGGCCGATCCCGATCGGCCTGATCGTCGCCGCCATCGCCTGCGCCGCGATCCTCATCGCCGTGCGGGCGCTCACCCATGACCGGGGCGCCGCCGTCGCCGCCGGACTCGGGATGCTGGGCATGATCGTGCTCATCTCGGGCGTCGGTCCCGGTGGCTCCGTCGTCGTGCAGGACACCCTCGCCGGGCGCATCTGGACCTATCTCGCCGCCGGCATCGTGCTGCTCGTCATCGCGTGGCCGTCGTTCTCCCGGCAGCCGGTCCGCCCCGCCACGCCGTCCTCGGAGGAACCCGAGGTCCACGGGTCGTAGACTGAGGGGGTGACGTATGTGATCGCCCTCCCGTGCGTCGATGTCAAGGATCGCGCCTGCATCGACGAGTGCCCCGTTGACTGCATCTACGAGGGCGAACGGTCGCTCTACATCCACCCGGATGAGTGCGTGGACTGCGGAGCGTGCGAGCCGGTGTGCCCCGTCGAAGCGATCTACTACGAGGACGACCTCCCAGACGAGTGGCAGGACTACTACAAGGCCAACGTCGAGTTCTTCGACGAGATCGGCTCGCCCGGCGGCGCCGCCAAGGTCGGCGTCTACCCGTTCGACCACCCGATCATCGCCGCGCTCCCGCCGCAGGGCGAGTAGGCCCGCTCCGTGAGCGTCCGCGACCTCGCCGACTACCCATGGGACGCCGTGGTCCCGTATCGCGAGCGCGCCGCCCGGCACCCTGGCGGGCTCGTCGATCTCTCCGTCGGCTCGCCGGTCGATCCCACGCCGGAGATCGTCCGTCAGGCCCTCGCCGAGGCGACCGACGCCCACGCCTATCCGCAGACCGTCGGCACCCCCGCGCTCCGGGAGGCGATCGTCGACTGGTACGCCCGCCGCCGCGGCGTCCCGGACCTCCGGGTCGACAACGTGCTGCCGACGATCGGCTCCAAGGAGCTCGTCGCGCTGCTGCCCACGCTGCTGGGTCTCGGTGCCGGAGACATCGTGGTGCACCCCCGCGTCGCCTACCCGACGTACGACGTCGGCGCGCGGGTCGCCGGGGCGACGCCTGTCGCGGCCGACGACCCGGCGGAATGGCCGGAGGGCGCGCGGCTCATCTGGATCAACACCCCGGGCAACCCGGACGGTCGCACGTGGACCGTCGACGAGCTCTCCGTGGCTGTGCAGCGGGCGCGTGAGCTGAGGGCCGTGCTGGCCAGCGACGAGTGCTACGCCGAACTGGGATGGGACGGTCCGTGGACCGAGGAGCCCATACCGTCGGTGCTCGACCCGAGGGTGACCGGTGGCACGCGGGCGAATCTGCTCAGCGTGTACTCGCTGAGCAAGCAGTCCAACCTCGCGGGTTATCGGGCGGCCTTCGTCGCCGGCTGCGCCCGCGTGGTCGGTGAGCTCCTCGCCGCACGCAAGCACCTCGGCCTCATGCCGCCCGCGCCGGTGCAGCAGGCGATGATCGTCGCCCTCGGGGACGATGCACACGTGGCGGCGCAGAAGGAGCTCTACCGTGAGCGGCGGGCGCTGCTGCTGCCCGCCGTCGAGGCTGCCGGCTTCCGCATCGACGGCTCGGAGGCGGGGCTGTACCTCTGGGCGACCGAGGGACGCGACGCCTGGGAGTCGATGGCGCGCCTCGCCGACTTCGGGATCCTCGCGGGCCCCGGGCACTTCTACGGTGCCTCCTCACCCGAGCACGTGCGGTTGTCGCTCACGGCGCCGACCGACCGCGTGGCCGAGGCGGCTCAGCGCCTGCGCGGAGCGGTTCTGTAGGAACCCTCCCTGTTGCGCCGATCTCTTTGGCCGTTGTCACAGTAGGCCTGTGCGACGACTAGGCTGTAAAGGCGATTCGGTCGGCACCCGGCCAGGCGCTCGGCGCCCGAGAGATCGCCAGTTCCGGCTTGATCAAGAACTTGCTGACGCCCGCGACGCCGGGGCGATCAGACAGAAGGAGGAGGTCCGCGTGAGCGCTGCGGCAGACCAGACGGCGAAGCTGACGATCGGCGAGACTACCGCCGAATTCCCCCTGGTGCGCGGTACCGCGGGCCACGACAGTATCGACTTCTCGACGCTGACCCGTCAGACCGGCTACACCGGTCTCGACTACGGCTTCGTCAACACCGCCTCCACGAAGTCGGACATCACGTTCATCGACGGAGACAAGGGCATCCTGCGCTACCGCGGCTACCCGATCGAGCAGCTCGCCGGCAGCACCAGCTACCTCGAGGTCGCGTGGCTGCTCATCTACGGCGAGCTGCCGTCCGCCGGCGAGCTGGCGGAGTTCGACGAGAAGATCCGCCGCCACACGCTGCTGCACGAGGACCTCAAGCGCTTCTTCTCGGCGCTGCCGCACACCGCGCATCCCATGTCGGTGCTGTCCTCCGCCGTCGCGGCCCTGTCGACGTACTACGAGGGCCAGACCGACCCGCACAACCCCGAGCACGTCGAGCTGAACACCATCCGCATGCTCGCCAAGCTTCCGGTCATCGCCGCCTACGCGCACAAGAAGAGCGTCGGCCAGGCGTTCCTCTACCCGGACAACTCGCTCGGCTTCGTGGAGAACTTCCTGAAGCTGAACTTCGGCGTGAACTCCGAGCCTTACGAGATCAACCCGACCATGGTGAAGGCCCTCGAACTGCTGCTCATCCTGCACGAGGACCACGAGCAGAACGCCTCGACCTCCACCGTCCGCCTGGTCGGCTCCACGGGAGCCAACCAGTTCGCCTCCGTCTCGGCCGGCATCCAGGCTCTCTCCGGCCCGCTGCACGGCGGCGCGAACGAGGCCGTGCTGACCATGCTCGGCCAGATCCGCGACTCGGGCCAGAGCGTCTCCCGGTTCGTCGAGCGGGTGAAGAACAAGGAAGAGGGCGTGAAGCTCATGGGCTTCGGGCACCGGGTCTACAAGAACTACGACCCGCGCGCCAAGCTCGTCAAGGAGGCCGCGGACGAGGTGCTGAACTCGCTCGGCGTCACCGACCCGCTCCTGGACCTCGCGAAGGAGCTCGAGGAGATCGCCCTCGCGGACGACTACTTCCGTGAGCGGCGCCTGTATCCGAACGTCGACTTCTACACGGGCGTGATCTACAAGGCGATGGGCTTCCCCACCCGCATGTTCACCGTCCTGTTCGCGATCGGTCGCCTGCCCGGCTGGCTCGCCCAGTGGCGCGAGCTCCAGCTCGACCCGCAGACGAAGATCGGCCGTCCGCAGCAGCTCTACACCGGGTCGCCGGAGCGCGCCTTCCCGACGCGCTGACGCCGCGTCGCAGACGCCGAAGGCCCCCTCGCACCGGAGTGCGAGGGGGCCTTCGTCGTCGTCAGGCGCGAGCCGGGATCAGCGTCCCTGGCCGCCGCGCGCGCCCTGGCGGCCCTGACCGCCCTGGCGCTGCGCACCCGGCGCGCCCTGGCCCGCAGAGCGCGGACGGCGACGACGGCGGGAGGGCGGGGTGGTCGCGGTGCTCTTCTCGCCGCCCGCGGGCCGCTGCTTCGCAGAGCGCTGCTGCTGCGGCTGCGGGGGAGCGGGGCGCACGTGCGGCGCCCGCTCGGGGACGAGCTCGGTCACGGCGTCGGCGGTGAGGTTCTCCAGCGGTGCCGTGATGGCGGCCTTGCGCAGGAGATCCTTCACGTCGCGGCGCTGCTCGGGCAGGACCACGGTGACGACCGTGCCCGCCGCCCCGGCCCGCGCCGTGCGGCCCGAGCGGTGCAGGTAGGCCTTGTGCTCGACGGGCGGGTCGACGTGGACGACGAGGTCGACGTTGTCGACGTGCACACCGCGAGCGGCGACATCGGTCGCGACGAGCACGCGGACGCCCCCGTCCGCCGGGTCGGTGGAGAAGGCGCCGAGGTTGCGCTCCCTGGCGTTCTGGGACAGGTTGCCGTGCAGATCCACGGCCGGGATCCCGGCGGCGGTGAGCTGCTTGGCGAGCTTCTTCGCCTGGTGCTTGGTGCGCGTGAAGAGGATGCGACGGCCGGTGCCCGAGGCGAGGTCGCGCACCAGCACGGTCTTGTTCTCGGGGGAGTCGACGACGAGCACCCGGTGGGTCATCTCGCCGACGGGCACGCTCGCCTCGTCGACCTCGTGGCTGACGGCGTTCGTGAGGAACCGGCGGGCGAGGGTGTCGATGCCGCGGTCCAGCGTGGCGCTGAAGAGCAGGCGCTGACCGTCGGCGGGGGTCGCCGAGAGGATGCGGGTGACGCCGGGGAGGAAGCCGAGGTCGGCCATGTGGTCGGCCTCGTCGAGCACGGTGACCTCGATCGCGCTGAGGCGCACGACCTGCTGCTTCATGAGGTCTTCCAGGCGGCCGGGGCAGGCGACGACGATATCGACGCCGCCCTGCAGCGCCTGCTCCTGCGGACGCTGGCTGACGCCGCCGAACACGGTGGTGACCCGGAGGCCGACGGCCTCCGCGAGCGGGGCGACGGTCGCCGCGATCTGGGTGGCGAGCTCGCGGGTGGGGGCGAGCACGAGGCCGCGGGGCAGGCCGGACCGGCGCTTGTGGCCGGAGGCCGCCAGGCGGGCGACGAGCGGGAGCGCGAAGGCGATGGTCTTGCCACTGCCCGTCCGTCCGCGACCGAGGAGGTCACGGCCGGCGAGCGAGTCGGGCAGGGTGTCACGCTGGATCGCGAACGCCTCGGTCTTTCCGGAGGCGGCGAGAACGGTGGCGAGCTCGGCGGGGACGCCGAGATCGAGGAAGGAAGGCATGCAGAGAACTCCGTCAGCGCACGAGAACGGCGCGGGATAGTGGGGTGAGGTGGGCGAAGACGCAGCGAGTGCGCGTCCGTTCGCCGTGCGAATGGCCAGTTCGGGCTGGAGAGGGGAGCGCGGGCGCTCGCTTCGGTCCTCGGAGACCCCTAGACGACGACGATGCTGACCGGCCGGCGGCGCGGGCAACGGAGCCAGTCTACCAGCGGAGACCGGTCGAAGGCTGCAGGCGGGCTGTCAGGCGTGGAGCGCCTCGTTGAGCGTGACGCCGACGCCGGCGCGGCGGACCGCCTCGACGGCACCCGTGAGCGAGTTACGACGGAAGAGCAGGCCGTCCTGACCCGAGAGGTCGGCGCCCTTGACGGTCTTGCGGCCGCCATCGGCCGTCGCAGGACCGTCGGCGAGCACGATCTTCGTCCCGGCGGTGATGTAGAGCCCGGCCTCCACGACGCAGTCGTCGCCGAGGGAGATGCCGATGCCGGCGTTCGCGCCGAGAAGTGTGCGGGCGCCGATCGACACGCGATGCGACCCGCCGCCGGAGAGCGTGCCCATGATCGAGGCGCCGCCGCCGATGTCGCTGCCGTCGCCGACCACCACGCCCTGCGAGATGCGACCCTCGACCATCGAGGCGCCGAGGGTGCCCGCATTGAAGTTGACGAAGCCCTCGTGCATGACCGTGGTGCCGGGCGCGAGGTGAGCGCCGAGCCGCACGCGCGAGGCGTCGGCGATGCGCACTCCGGCGGGCTGCACGTAGTCGGTGAGACGAGGGAACTTGTCCAGGCCCTGGATCTGGATCCCGGCGCGCTGGAGCTGCGGACGCAGGCGCGCGGCGTCGGCGGGGAGCAGCGGGCCGGCATTGGTCCAGGCGACGTTCGGCAGGTGACCGAAGATGCCGTCGAGGTTGAGGGCGTTCGGCTGCACGAGCAGGTGCGACAGCGCGTGCAGGCGCAGATAGGCGTCCGCGGTGGAGGTCGGGGCCGCGTCCAGGTCGATCGTGAGCTCGACCACCGCGAGGGTGACGTCGCGGCGCTCGTCCGGTCCGGTCTGTGCGTCGAGTGCCGTGCGCGCGGCGGCGACCTCGGCGTCGGACGGCGCGGACGAGCGGACCTCCGGGTACCACGCGTCGAGGACCGTGCCGTCGCTCGCGGTGGTCGTCAGGCCGAGTCCCCAGACAGATCGTGCGTCGCTCATGCCTCCACGGTATCGCGCCGACGACGGTGTCCCGTCCCGCATGACGGGCATCAGTAGGCTGGGGGCATGGTGCTCGATCTGACCGCGTCCTCCGCCGACATCACCCGCGCGATCTGCGACGTCCCGAGCGTCTCCGGCGACGAGAAGACACTGACCGACCTGATCGAGGAGGCCGTGTCCGGTCTGCCGCACCTGGAGGTCATCCGGCACGGCAACACGGTCGTCGCCCGCACGGATCTCGGTCGGGCGCAGCGCGTCGCGATCGCCGGGCACATCGACACCGTGCCCCTCAACGACAACCTGCCCACGCGCGACATCGAGATCGACGGCGTGCCGTATCTGTGGGGTCGCGGCACCGTCGACATGAAAGCAGGGGTCGCGGTGCAGCTCAAGCTGGCCGCCGAGCTCACCGACCCCGCGATCGACGTGACTTGGATGTGGTACGACAACGAGGAGGTCGCGGCCTCCCTGAACGGCCTCGGGCTTCTCGCCGCAGCGCGTCCCGACCTGTTCCAGGCCGATTTCGCCATCCTCGGGGAGCCCTCGAACGGCCAGGTCGAGGGGGGATGCAACGGCACGCTGCGGGCGATCGTGCGGACCACGGGCGTCCGCGCGCACAGCGCCAGAGCCTGGATCGGCGAGAACGCGATCCATCGCGCGGCGCCCATCCTCACCCGGCTGTCCGAGTACCGAGCGCGCGAGGTGATGGTCGAGGGACTTCTCTATCGGGAGGGCCTCAGTGCGGTCCGCATCGCGGGAGGAGTCGCGGGCAACGTCATCCCGGACGCCTGCGAGGTCGAGGTCAACTACCGCTTCGCGCCGAGCAAGTCCGCGGCCGACGCCGAGGCTCACGTCCGAGCGGTGCTCGCCGGATTCGACGTCGAGATCACGGATGCCGCCGAAGGTGCCCGCCCCGGCCTGGACGCGGACATCGCGCGCCGGTTCGTCGCGGCTGTCGGCGCGGAGCCGCAGCCGAAGTACGGCTGGACCGACGTGGCGCGGTTCTCGGCCCTCGGCATCCCGGCCGTGAACTACGGGCCGGGCGACCCGCATCTCGCCCATCACGACGAGGAGCGTGTGCCGCTCGCCCAGATCGACGCCGTCGAGCGGGGTCTGCGCGCATGGCTGACGTCGCACTGACGCTCGCACGGCGCTGGGCGCGGATACCGCTGGCTCTGCGCATCGGCATCGTCTACGTCCTCGCACGGGTCGTGACGACCGGATTCCTCATCGCCGCGGCCGCCCTGTCCACGGTGTTCTCGCGCTTCGGCGGCGACGCCGGGCTCGTGGACTTCGTCCTCGGGTGGGATGCGCAGTGGTACTGGCAGGTGGCGGTGCACGGCTATCCCGCCGACCTCCCGCTGACCGATGACGGGCAGGTGGCCGAGAACGCGTGGGCCTTCATGCCCGTGTTCGCGTACGCCGCCAAGGCGTTGGGCTTCGTGCTCGGCTCCTGGGGCGCGGGCGCTCTCGTGCTCTCGCTCGGAGCCGGCTACCTTGCCTGTCTCGCCCTGCATCGTCTGCTCCGCGACCGCATCGGGAACGCAGCGGCGCTGTGGGCCGTCGTCTTCTTCGCGTCCGGGCCGCTGGCCGCGCTGTTCCAGGTCGGCTACGCGGAGACGCTCTTCCTGCTGCTGCTCTTCCTCGCGCTGGATGCGACGATCCGGCGGAACTACACCTGGCTGTACGTGCTCATCCCGGTGCTGGGGTTCACCCGCCCCGGCGTGCTCGCCTTCGCCCTGTACCTCGGTCTGCACGGCATCCTCCGCTGGCGGCATCGCCGCACCGATCCGCTGGGCGCCAGGGAGATCGTGCACATCGTCGCCCTCGGCGCGCTCGCGACGGCCACCGGGTTCGCCTGGCAGCTGATCGCCGGTGTCGTGACCGGTGACCCCGGCGCCTACCTCGCCACCGAACTCGCCTGGCGACGACACTGGATCGCCGGGGGAGTCGAGGGCTTCGTGCCCTTCGAGGGGTGGGTGCAGGCGTCGCACTTCTGGTTCGAGCTGTGGGGTCTGCCACCGGCCTGGGGGCCGGTCGCCCTCGTCGTCCTCGTCGTCGCGGCGGGCGCGGCGCTGATGCTGTCCCCGCAGGTGCGCGCGCTCGGCCCGGACCTCCGTCTCTGGAGCGCGAGCTACCTGCTCTATCTGCTCGCAGTGTTCTTCCCGCAGTCGAGCACCTTCCGCCTGCTGCTGCCGCTCAGCCCGGCGTGGGGTGCGGTCGCGGTGCCCCGGTCACGAACCTGGCGCCTGGGGGTGCTGGCACTGTGCCTGGTCGGCCAGTGGGTGTGGATCTACCACGTGTATGCCCTCGGCAGTACGTTCTGGCAGGTGCCCTGACGACGCGGGGGAGCGGATTGTGTCCCCGTGACGTCCACGGCGCGGTCGCACCCGATAAACTCGTCCCATACCACCGGAGGAAAGGGAGCCACGATGGCAGCGATGAAGCCGAGGACCGGAGACGGACCCATGGAGGCCGTGAAAGAGGGACGACTCATCATCGTGCGTGTTCCGCTCGAGGGAGGAGGCCGCCTGGTCGTCTCCGTGAACGACGCCGAGGCCAAGGAGCTTCACGACGTGCTCGGTGCCGTCGTGGCCCCGGCCTGATCGAACCCGGTCCGCTGAAGCGCGACCGCAGAGGGCGAGGGATCGCGGATCCCTCGCCCTCTTGTCGTGTGGGGGTGCCGCTCAGGCGCGGTCGTCGAGGCGGATCAGCTGCAGCAGGCCCTCGCCCGCGGGCGAGACCGTGGCCAGCACCGCCGACGATTCCTGCGTCTCCTGGACGAGCGATCGATAGGCGGAGGTGATGTCGTCGCGCTGGACCGGGTCGGCCACGCGGCCCCCGGCGAGGATGCGGGGCACGAGCACCAGGCCACCGGTACGAGCGAGACGGAGTCCGTGCGAGACGTACTCGATGACGTTCTCGGGGTCGGCGTCGACGAGGACGATGTCGTACGACGCCTCGTTCATGCGGGGGAGCACGTCGATCGCGCGTCCGGCGATGAACCGCGCGCGGGTGGCGGGCACCTTCGCGTCCGCGAACGCCTGACGGGCGGCGGCGAGGTGCTCGGGCTCGTTGTCGATCGAGGTCAGCACCGCGTTCGGTGCCCCGCGCAGCAGCCAGAGTCCGGAGACGCCGGCGCCGGTTCCGATCTCGACGATGGAGCGGGCGGTGCCCGCGGCGGCGAGCACCGCGATCTGCGAACCGACGACGGCGCTGATGGGGGCCGCCCCGAGCTCCACGGCGTGGGTGCGAGCGCGGGCGATGGTCTCCGGCTCGACGATGGACTCGCGAAGGAAGCGCGCGTTGGCGTCGTGCTCGCTCATGACCTGCCTCTCCCTGCGTGCATGGCTGATGTGTCCAGGGTATTCGCTCACCGCGCGCAGAGCCCGCAGGCGCGGCGGTAGCCTGGTCACATGACGTTCGGCCTCACCTTCGAGAAGCTGCTGCTCATCGGCCTGATCGCAGTGCTGATCATCGGCCCCGAGCGTCTGCCGCGTGCCGCGGAGGCCTTCGCGAGCATCGTGCGCAGGGCCGGCGAGTACATCCGCGACACGAAGTCCCGCGTCCGCGAGGAGATGGGTCCGGAACTCGACGACGTGGACTGGCGCAAGCTGGACCCGCGGCAGTACGACCCCCGGCGCATCATCCGCGACGCGCTCCTGGAGGAGCCGGAGCCCGCGACCCCCGCGCAGGCGACGGCGACGATCGCGGAGCCGGTGGCCCCGCGCACCGCGCCGCCGACCTTCAGCGCCGAGAACCGCCCGCCGTTCGACACCGAGGCGACCTGAGTCGTCGGTTCAGGAGATCCGGGTCCGCAGCATCGTCAGCTCCTCGTCGCTGAACAGCGAGCGCGGGATCGCGGTGGCGACCGAGGCATCGCGCACCTTGAAGATCACGGCGTCCCTGCCGACACGGAGGCTCTGGAACGTGCGGTACGGGATCTCGGAGCGGCGGCGATCGCTTCCCAGCTGCAGCCTGTCCTCGTCCAGCGCGACCCAGACCACGCTCTCGACCGGCATCGCGGCACGGACGGCCTTGCGGGCGCTCGAGGTGGTCAGGATCACCGCGTAGGCACCCAGTGCCACCGTCACGGCGGGCAGCCAGGCGACGATCGTGCTGACCTCCGCTCCGCGGGAGAGGAGGTCGTTGAGCGTGAAGACGGAGAGGACCAGTCCGGCTGCCAGTGCGACCCACATCACGATCGCGACGGGCCTGGTCAGGGAGTAGACGGTGGCGTCACGCGCCATCCGCCGCAGCAGGCTCTCATCCACGGTCACAGATCGGTGCGGCATCCGTCCATCCTCCCCTTCGGTCTCAGGCGATCGACATCGGCAGCGAGCGTCCGGCGAGGCCACGGCCCCGTCGGGCGAGGCCGGCGGCCATCGTGCGGATCGCCTGGGCGGCGGCGTCGTCGGGCGCGGAGGTGACGACCGGGACGCCCACGTCCCCGCCCTGACGGAGCGCCGGGCTGAGCGGGATGGAGGCGAGCAGGGGGACCGGCGCGTCGGACTCGGACAGGGCCTCCGCGACCGCCGCTCCGCCACCCGCGCCGAACAGGTCGATGACCGTGCCGTCGGGGAGGGTGTACGCGGACATGTTCTCGATCACGCCGATCACGCGCTGACCGGTCTGACGGGCGACGAGTCCGCTGCGGATGGCCACGTCGGATGCCGCCGCTTGGGGAGTGGTGACCACGAGCACTTCGGCGTGGGGGAGGAGCTGCCCGATCGAGATCGCGATGTCACCGGTGCCTGGTGGCATGTCGATGAGCAGGACGTCGAGGTCGCCGAAGAAGACGTCGGTGAGGAACTGCGAGACCGTGCGGTGCAGCATCGGTCCGCGCCAGGCCACGACGGACTCCCCGTCGCGCAGGAACATCCCGATCGAGATGGTCTTCACCCCGTGTGCCACCGGCGGCAGCATCAGGTCGTCGATGCGCGTCGGCTGCGTGCCGGCGGGGATACCCAGCAGCCCGGGGATCGAGAAGCCGTGCACGTCCGCATCCACCAGGCCGACGGCGAGACCCCGGTCGGCGAGAGCGACCGCGAGGTTCGCGGTGACCGTCGACTTGCCGACGCCGCCCTTGCCGCTGGAGACGAGGATCACGCGGGTGAGGGAGTCGGGGCCGAAGGGCATGTGCCGGGCGGGGCGTCCCGCCCGGAGCCGTTCGGTGAGGGCCTTGCGCTCGGCCGGGGTCATCACGCCCACCTCGACCTCGACGTCCGTGACCCCGGGGACCGCGGCCGCGGCACCGCGCACGTCGCGCTCGATGCGGTCGGCGGCGGGGCACCCGACGATCGTCAGCACGATGCTCACGCGCGCGACCCCGTCCTCGACCGAGATGTCGCGCACCATGTCGAGGTCGCCGATCGGCTGCCGCAGCTCCGGATCGGTCACCGCCGCCACCGCGGCCCTGACGCTCTCGGCCGCGGTCATGAGACGGTGCCGCCCGCGGGCTTCTCCTCGGCGTCGCCCAGCTCGGCCAGCAGGGCACGGAGCTCCTGCCGCAGCACGTCGCGGGTGACCACCTGCGCGTTGCGCTCCTCCAGCGACATCCGCAGCGCGACGATCTCGCGGGCGAGGTACTCGGTGTCGGCGAGGTTGCGCTCGGCGCGCTGCCGGTCCTGCTCGATCTGCACGCGGTCGCGGTCGTCCTGGCGGTTCTGCGCGAGGAGGATCAGCGGCGCGGCGTATGAGGCCTGCAGCGACAGCATGAGGGTGAGCGCGGTGAAGCCCAGCGCGGCGTCGTCGAAGCGCACCTCGCGGGGCATCAGCGTGTTCCAGCCGATCCAGAGGATGCAGAAGAGGCTGAGGATGACGAGGAACGCCGGGGTGCCCATGGCGCGGGCGACCCACTCCGTGAAGCGACCGAAGCGGTCGCGCGAGGTCGACCGGGGGCGGGTGCTCGTCCGTCCTGGCGCGTCGAGGCGGGCGGCCCGCTCCTTGCGCGCCATCAGCGCGCCTCCGTCACGGGCGGTGTCACATCGTCGCTGTCGTGGGTGCGCCAGTCGTCCGGCAGCAGGTAGTCGAGCACGTCGTCGATGCTGATCGCGCCGACGAGGCGGTGGGCTGCGTCGATCACGGGCAGCGAGACGAGGTCGTAGCTGGCGAGCATGCGGGCGACCTCGGCGGCGGAGGCGGTGACGGGCACCGGCTCGAGGCTGTCGTCGAGGATGGCGCCGAGCCGCTCGTGCGGCGGATAGCGCAGCATCCGCTGGAAGTGCACGAGGCCGAGCAGCCGGCCGGTCGGCGTCTCGAACGGCGGGAGCGTGACGAAGACGGCCGCGGCGAGAGCCGGATGCAGCTCGTGGCGGCGGATGAGCGCCAGTGCCTCGGCGACCGTGGCGTCAGCGGAGAGGATGATCGGCTCCGGGGTCATCAGACCGCCCGCCGTGTCGGGACCGTAGCGCAGCAGCATCCGTACGTCCTCGGCTCTCTCCGGCTCCATCCGCTGGAGCAACTGCTCCAGCTGGGTGGGCGGGAGCTGGGCGAGGAGATCGGCGGCGTCGTCCGGCTCCATCTGATCGAGGATGTCGGCTGCCCGCTCCTCGCCGAGGCGGTCGAGGATGTGCACCTGCTCGTCCTCGGGCATCTCCTCGAGGGCGTCGGCGAGGCGGTCGTCGGAGAGCTCCTCCGCGACCTCGATCATCCGCTGCTGGGGGAGGTCGAGGAGCGTGTTGGCGAGGTCGGCGGCGTGCAGCTCGGAGTAGGAGGCGACGAGCTGCTCGGCGGACTGCGATTCGCCCGGTGCGTGCTCCTCGGTGACCTCGCTCCAGGCGGCGAACGTCGTCGGGCCCTTGGCGAACGGCGACGCACCGGTCTTCGGCCGGCGCAGGAAGAGCTGGCTGATCGCCCACTCGCCGAGGCGGTTGGGCTCGATCGCGACGTCCTCGATGACGGCGGTGCCGCTTCCGTCCGTGAGGCTCACGCGTCGGCCGAGCATCTCGGCGAGGACGCGTACCTCGCCGGCGCGCGGCGAGAAGCGACGGACGTTGATGAGGCCGGTGGTGATGACCTGACCGGACCGGATCGACGTGACCCGGCCGATCGAGAGGAACACGTGGCGGCGGCCGGGGATCTCCACGACCAGTCCGATCACGCGCGGGGCCGCGGTACTTCGATACACGACGACGACGTCCCGGACCTTGCCGAGCCGGTCGCCGACGGGATCGAAGACGGCACACCCTGCCAGGCGCGCGGCGAAAACCCGTTGTGTGCTCACTCGACCAGCGTAGCCCGCGCCGTGCCGGGACGGCGGTCGCGGCGGTCGCTCGGCCGGACGCGGGGCACGACGTGGAAGAATAGCCGGATGAGCATGCTGAATCGCCCCGCGAGCGGCACGGACACCGGTGAGATCGTCGCCTCCATGCGCGACTACGAGAGCGCGCAGAAGGCGGTGTCGAAACTGATCGCCGGGGAGGTCCCCGCGCGCGACATCGCGATCGTCGGTCAGAGCGTGCGGACGGTCGAGCGGGTGACCGGGCGGCTCGGCTATGCCGCGGCGGCACGGTCGGGAGCGATCAACGGCATCCTCATCGGCCTGTTCCTCTCGGCGATCCTCGTCCTCGGCAATCCTGAGGTGCCGATCCAGCTGTTCGTCGGCTTCGTCCTCATCGGCGTCGCAGTGGGCATGCTGCTGAGCCTCATCACCTACGCGATCGTGCGTCGCCGTCGGGACTTCGCGAGCGTGACGCAGTTCGCCGCGGATCACTACGAGGTGACCGTGCAGCCCGGTTCGCTGGCGAAGGCTCGCCAGGTCCTCGGTGCGCAGCGTGTCGCCCCGGTGCGTCCGCCGGTGAACCTGGACGAGCCGCCGAAGTACGGCGAGCGGATCCCGCCCGGTCCTCCCCAGCCCTCGCCTGAGCCTGCACCCGAGCCTGAGGCTGATCCTGCCCCGGCGCCTCAGCCTGCACCGGCTCCCGAGCCCGCGCCCGAGCCGGGACTTCCGCCGCGACCCGCCGACCCGGAGACCGGCACCCCCGGATCGGTGCGGTGACCGCGGAGCCCACGCCGGTCCGCATCGAGGTCGCACTGCCGACCGGTACGACGACGGTGTCCGCCGACTGGACACCGGGCATCCGTGACGATGTCGTCCTGATCGCCCACGGGGCCGGAGCCGGGAAGGACCACCCCTTCCTCGTCGGGTACGACCGCGCACTCGTGGCGCTCGGGTACGCGACGCTGCGTTTCAGCTTCCCGTACGCCGAGCAGGGACGCCGCATGCCCGGTCCGGCCGCGCACGCCGTCGCGACGTGGGACGCCGTGGTCGCCGACGCCCGCGTACGAGCGCCACGAGCCGCCGTGTGGGCCACCGGGAAGTCCTATGGCGGGCGCATGGCGTCCCTGGCCGCGGCGGAGGGACTCGTCGTGGAGGGCCTCGTCTACCTCGGCTACCCGCTCCATCCGCCCGGCCGCCCGGACAAGCCCCGGGTCGCCCATCTGCCGTCGATCACCGTCCCGCAACTCTTCATCGAGGGCACGGCGGACCGGTTCATCCAGCCGATCGCCCAGCTCGACGACGCCGTCGCCGGCTGTCAGGACGCCAGGGTGCACTGGGTCGAGGGCGGCGGGCACTCCTTCGAGGTCAAGGGGAACCGGCGCCCGCCGGCCGAGGTCGGCGCGGACATCGCGCCCGTGGTCGACGCCTTCGTCGCAGCACGACGGGGCTGATCCTCCTCCGGATCGGGAGAACCGGGGGAACCGCGTAATGAACGGCCGGCTCCCGCATCTCTTCCGTGGGAGGCGGCCGCAGGTCTTCGGGGGGGAGACGCGGCGCCGGCACGGGCACCATGCCGGGGGCGGCTCCAGGGATCCTCGGGGGAGGGCCCCTGGTCGACCTTCGTCTCCGCAGAGGGGGAACGGGCCGCCGGTCTGGGGAGAGCGGCGGCCCTCCGTCCTCCCCAGCCTCGGCTCAGCGGCTCCGGTCAGAGCTCAGCGCTGCAGACGGGCCATCCAGGCCTCGACCTCATCGGCCGTGCGGGGGATGTCCGCGGAGAGGTTGACCGGGCCGTCCTCGGTCATCAGGATGTCGTCCTCGATGCGGACGCCGATGCCGCGCAGCTCGGCGGGTACCGTGAGGTCGTCGATCTGGAAGTACAGTCCCGGTTCGATCGTGAAGACCATGCCCGGCGTGAGGATGCCGTCGTAGTACATCTCGCGGCGCGCCTGAGCGCAGTCGTGCACGTCGATGCCGAGGTGATGCGACGTGCCGTGCACCATGTAGCGCCGGTGCTGGCCGCCCGCGTCCGCGTCGAGGGCCTCCTCGGCGGTGACGGGGAGCAGGCCCCATTCCGCGGTGCGGGCGGCGATCACGGACATGGCCGCCGCGTGGACGTCGCGGAAGCGGACGCCGACCTTGGCCGCGGCGAGGGCGGCGTCGGCCGCCTCGCGCACCGTCTCGTAGACGCGGCGCTGCACCTCTGTGAACGTCCCGGACACCGGCAGGGTACGGGTGATGTCGGCGGTGTACAGGCTGTCGGCCTCCACGCCGGCGTCGACGAGGATGAGGTCTCCGGGGATGACGGTGCCGTCGTTGCGCGTCCAGTGCAGGTAGCAGGCGTGCGGCCCGGACGCGGCGATCGTGTCGTATCCCTCGCCGTTGCCGTCCTCGCGGGCGCGCCGGTGGAAGACTCCCTCGACGACGCGCTCGCCCCGGGCGTGCGCGACGGCGGCCGGGAGCTCGCGGATGATGTCGTCGAAGCCCCGTGCGGTGATCTCCACGGCCCGCCGCATCTCGGCGATCTCGAAGTCGTCCTTGATGAGTCGCAGCTCCGAGACGAAACGGGTGAGGGACTCATCCTCCTCGAGGACGAGCTCGCCGTCGACCGGGGCGAACTCGTGCAGGTGGGCCGTGGCCACCTGCAGGTCGGCGGCGACGCCGGCCAGCGACGGACGCGGACCGATCCAGAACTCGCCCACGGTGGCGTCGGCATAGAACTCCGTCGTCGTGCGGTCGGCGCGCTCGCGGAAGTACAGCGTGACGTCGTGCCCGTCGTGCGTCGGCTCGAAGACGAGCACCGAGTCGGGCTCCGCGTCGGACCCCCAGCCGGTGAGGTGCGCGAAGGCGGAGTGCGCGCGGAAGACGTAGTCGGTGTCGTTGCTGCGCTGCTTGAGCGAGCCGGCGGGGATCACGAGCCGCTTGCCGGGGAATGCGGCCGAGACGGCGGCCCGGCGGCGCTCGGCGTACGCGGCCTGGGCGCGCGGCGCGGGCAGGGTATCCGGACGCTCGGCCCACCCGGTGGAGATGGTGTCGAGGAACCCCTGCGGGAACGGCTGCTTGCGGTTGGTCGAGCTGTTCTCGACGGGGGCTTCGACGGTCTCGTCAGCGATCGTGTCGTTTTCTCCGGTGCTCATCCGTCCAGTCTCTCACCTGGACGCGCCAGGCGCGGATCAGCCGGTCGGCTCGAGCTGCACGATGAGGGCGCGATGATCGCTCCCGCCGGCATCCTCGAGGACGGCGGAACCCGTGGGTCGCCAGTTGGGGGAGGCCATCACGTGGTCGATGGGGGCGCCGGCGAGGGCAGGGAACGAGCTCGGCCAGGTTCCGGACATCCCGTTCCCGGTCCGGGAGGCGGCGTCGCGGCAGTACCCCATGTCGCCGCCGTCGATGCCGAGGGAGGCCATGTGATCCACGGTGGCGTTGAAGTCGCCGGCGAGGATGAAGTCACCCGCGGGGCACTGGTCGGCGATCCACTGCAGATCACTCTGCCACTGCTGCATCTCCTCCATGCGCGGCGCGACCGCGTGCACGGCGACGATCGTCGGACCGTCGCCGTCGATCGGCATCAGCACGGCGCTGGGCACGGATCCGGTGTTGTTGCTCCCGTCCTTCGACGACTCGATGACGGAGTACTCGCCGAGCTCGGGGGCCACGAGGACCGTCGTCTGCCACGATTGCGGGCCGTCCTCCACGTCCGGGCGGAACTGCACGTGATGCACCCACATCGGATGCCCCTGCTCGCGGAGCATGAGCGCGATCCGCTCGCCGACCTCCTCGGTGGTCTCGGGCAGCGCCACCACGTCGGCCTCCTGCTCCAGGATCTCCTGGGCGATCTGCTCGGCGGAGACGGCCTCACCCGCGGTGTTCCAGGTGAGCACCCGCAGGCTCGTGTCGGTCCGCTCGGGAATGGCGGCCACGCCGAACCCCCGCGTCGCTCCGATCACCCCGGTCGCGGCGGCGCCGAGCAGGGCGACGATCAGGACGGACGCCGCGAAGCCGCGCAGCGGCCGGGCGAGCAGGAGCAGCAGCGCCAGCACCGCGATGATCAGGAACCCGCCGAGCACGAGGCCGCGGGCGGCCACGAGCTGCGCGAACGGGTACGTCTGCTCGAGGTTGAAGAACTGCGGCCACACCACGACCGCCGCCGCGATCGCGAAGAGCACGGTGAGCAGGATCCCCAGGAGTCGAAACATCCCCTTCAGCCTAGAAGCGTCGCCTGTGAAGTCCCTGCCTCGCGGCCGGCCCGACGCCGCGATCGGGGTTCGGGAATCCGCGCCACGCGCGTCGGCGCTCGGTACGCTCGGAGGATGCCCGTTCCGCCCGCCGGTCCCGCCGATCTGCACCTGCACTCCAATCACTCCGATGGCACCGAGGCGCCGGGCGAGGTCATGAGACAGGCGCATCGACACGGCGTGCGGACCGCCGCGCTCACGGACCACGACCGCACCACCGGCTGGACGGAGGCCGGGGACGCCGCCGTCGCCCTCGGTATGACCTTCCTTCCCGGGATGGAGCTCTCCGCCAAGCACGAGTGGCGCAGCGTGCACGTGCTCGGCTATCTCTTCGATCCGGACGACGCGGCGCTGCGGGCCGAGACCGACCGGATCCGGAACGACCGCATCGGAAGAGCGGAGCGCATCGTCCGAAACATCGGCCGCGACTATGACCTGCATTGGGACGACGTCCTGGCCCAGACCACGCTCGACGCGACCGTCGGCCGCCCGCACATCGCCGACGCGCTGGTGGCGCGCGGCATCGTGCGTGATCGGGGCGAGGCCTTCGACGGCATCCTCCACCCGCGGGAGGGCTACTACGAGCCGCACTACGCTCCGGACCCGCTGACGGCCGTGCGACTGATCACTCAGGCGGGAGGTGTGGCGATCATCGCCCATCCGGTCACGGCCGGCCGGGACCGGATGATGCCGGTGCCGTACATCGAGCGTCTGATCGACGCGGGGTTGGCCGGGTTCGAGGTGGATCACCGGGAGAACACGACCGCCGGCAAGAAGCTGCTGCGCGAGCTGGCAGCCCGGCACGACCTCATCGTCACCGGGTCCAGCGATTACCACGGCACCGGAAAACCGAACGTTCCGGGAGAGAACACCACGGCGGAGGACATGGTCGCCCGGATCATCGATCGCGCCTCCGGCTCCGGTCCGCGGCGTCCCTGACCCCGGCGTTCTGTCGGCGGTCTCCCGGCGTTCTGTCGAGACGGACGGATACGGTCCGAGGCATGCAACGTCCCACCTCCCTGGAGCGCCGCGTCGACGCGACCGCTCGCCGACTCCTCCGCGCGGTGCCGACCACGGGCTTCCGCGCCGGGCTCGCCGAGTTCGTCGTGTTCGTGCTGAAACAGGCATGGGCGTGCGTGTTCGGAGCGGCCCTGCTGGTGGTGATCGTCGCGGCCCGCCTCTGGTATCCCGACGACGCGGCACTGGCCCGCAACGATGCGCTGACGATCGCGGCCGTCCTGATCCAGGTGGCGATGCTCGTGTTCCGCCTCGAGAGCGGACGTGAACTCTGGGTGATCGTGCTCTTCCACATCACCGGCACCGCGATGGAGCTGTTCAAGACCGACGTCGGCTCCTGGGCGTACGCGGCGGACGGCATCCTCCGTATCGGCGGTGTCCCGCTGTTCAGCGGTTTCATGTACGCGGCCGTCGGCTCCTACATGGTGCGCGTGTATCGGCTGTTCGACCTCGGGTTCACCCGCTACCCCCGCCGGTGGTTGACGGCTGTGCTGGCCGCCGCGATCTACGTCAACTTCTTCACCCACCACTGGTGGTGGGATGCGCGCTGGGTGCTCTTGGCAGGGGTCATCGTGCTGTGGCTGCCCACGATCATGCATGCCCGCGTATGGCGCCGCACCATCCGGCTGCCGCTCCTGGCCGTCTTCGCCGGAGTGGCGGTGTTCATCTATCTGGCCGAGAACATCGGCACCTGGGCGGGTGCCTGGGCGTATCCCGACCAGGCGGATGTGTGGCAGCCCGTGTCCCTGAGCAAACTCAGTTCGTGGTTCCTGCTGATGATCATCTCGGTCGTACTCGTCGCCTGGGTCTACCCGCCGCAGGTCCCGGCTGCACTCCTGGAGAACGAAGGGCGCCGCACGGAAGACCGTGCGGCGCCCCTCGGACGATGATGATGCGGATCAGGCGCCCGTGACGGGTGCCGCTCCGGTGCCGGAGCCGCCGCGACGACGGCGGCGACGACGCGCCGGAGCGGGCTTGCCATCGTGGTGCTCCTTGCCGGCGCCGTCGTGCGTGCCGGCGCCCTCGGCGCCGCGGTCGGCGGCCTGCGCGGTCGAGCCCTCGGCGGACCCTCCCTCGCTCGCCCCTTCGGCGAAGGTCGAGCCGACGGGCGTGGAACCCGTGCGGCGGCGGCGACGGCGGCGCGTGCCGCCCTCCCCGGTCCCTTCAGCGGCGGCGTCGGCAGCGCGCTCCGGGCGACGGGAGCGCTCGGTCTTGACCGCCTCCTTCTTCGGCGCGCTCACGAGCCGGCCCTTCGTCCCCTCGGGGATGTCGAGGTCGGTGTAGAGGTGCGGGCTCGAGGAGTAGGTCTCGATGGGCTCGGGCTGGCCGAACTCGAGGGCACGGTTGATGAGGGCCCACTTGTGCAGGTCCTCCCAGTCGACGAAGGTGACGGCGATGCCGGTCTTCCCCGCGCGGCCGGTGCGTCCCGCGCGGTGCAGGTACGTCTTCTCCTCGTCGGGGATCGTGTGGTTGATGACGTGCGTGACGTCATCAACGTCGATGCCGCGCGCGGCGACATCGGTCGCCACGAGAACGTCCTTCTTGCCGGCCTTGAACGCGGCCATGGAGCGCTCGCGCTGATCCTGGCCCATGTCGCCGTGCACGCCGCCCACGTTGAAGCCGCGGTCGGTGAGCTCGTCGACGAGGCGCTGCGCCGCACGTTTCGTCCGCGTGAAGATCACGGTCTTGCCGCGCCCCTCGGCCTGCAGGATGCGGGCGATGACCTCGTCCTTGTCGAGCGAGTGTGCGCGGTAGACGAGGTGCTTGATGTTCGCCTGCGTCAGACCCTCGTCCGGGTCGTTGGCGCGGATGTGGATGGGGTTGGTCATGAACCGCCGCGCGAGCGCGACGATCGGACCGGGCATGGTCGCGGAGAAGAGCTGGGTGTGCCGCACCGCCGGCACCTTCTGGAAGATCTTCTCGATGTCGGCCAGGAAGCCGAGGTCGAGCATCTTGTCGGCCTCGTCGAGCACGACCTCGGTCGCGTTGGAGAGATCGAGCAGGCGCTGGCCGGCGAGGTCGATGAGACGACCCGGCGTGCCGACGACGATCTGCGCGCCGGCCTTGAGCTGGTCGATCTGCCCCTCATAGGCCTTGCCGCCGTAGATGGCGACGACGCTCGTGGAGCGGTTGCTCGTGAGGAGGTCGATGTCCTCGTAGACCTGCACCGCGAGCTCACGGGTGGGGACGACGATGAGGGCCTTGACGCCCGGCTCCGGGTCCTTCCCGAGTCGCTGCACGACCGGGATGCCGAAGCCGAAGGTCTTGCCCGTACCGGTCTTGGCCTGCCCGATGATGTCCTGGCCGGGGAGGCCGAGGGGGATGGTCTGCTCCTGGATCGGGAAGGCATCGACGATGCCCTTCGCTGCCAGTGCGTCGACGATGTCCTGGTCGATGCCGAGTTCGGCGAAACTTGTCACTGTGTTCAGATGCCTGTCCGGCGACCTCGCGATCGCCTCGTAAACGGAGCCACGCCGTCTCGTGTGCCACAGGCGCGGGGCCCCGCTCCGACGGCGGGGACACGCCCAGCCTACCGGAGGGGCGGCTCCGGACAGGGAGGACGCCGTCGCCCGAGTATTGTGAACGACGTGGCCGACTCGGGAGGAACACCTCGTGGTTAAGTGGTTCTGGCAGCGCGATGCCGCGCCGCGACGCACCTTGGCGCTGCGCAGCCGGGGCGAGCAGAGCGATGCGACGCGCGTCGACTTCGCGGAGCTGGCGCCTGAGCTCGACCGGTTCCTCGGCCAGGCGGCCTACCTCCAGCTCGGCTACTTCGAGACGCTGACGCGGCTCATCCGCGCGACTCCCGAGCTGGCCGAGAAGGAGTCGCTGTCGCGGGCCGCCGGTGCCGCGCTCACCAAGCACCGGGGCATCGTCGACATCATCGCGGCACGTGGCCAGGACCCGACGCAGCTCATGCTCCCGTTCCGCGAGCACCTGGACGCGTTCCGGCGCAAGACCATCGGGGCGCGCCCGCGCGAGACCCTGCTCGCGGTCTACATCACGGCAGGCATGCTCGACGACTTCTACCTCGCGCTCGCCTCGAGCTACGGCGAGACGGGACGGCGGGTCGCCGAGATCCTGCGCGAGGACGACGCGCGCCACGAGATCGTCGCGATCATCCAGGAGACGATCGAGAGCGACGAGGAGTGGCGCTCGCTGCTGTCCATGTGGGCACGACGCCTCGTGGGGGACACGATCCTCGTCTGCCGTGCGGCGCTGCGGCCGGAGCTCCTCGCCGTGGAGGAGGCCCGCATCGAGCCGGTGTACACCGAGCTCATGGGAGCGCACGCCCGCCGCATGGATGCGATGGGCCTCGCGTCCTAGGTCAGATCCCGAGCGCGGCTCGCCTCTGCGCGTCGCCGCGTCGACGCCCTGCGGTGAGGGCCGCGGTCGCCAGGGCCGCGACCACCGCCGCGCCGAGGATGCTCGCGAGCCACAGCCAGGGGCTGTCCTCGCCCACGCCGGCCCATTGCAGGCTCGTGTAGACGATCGCCGAGACGGCCGTCGCGATCGCCGGGGCGAGGGCGACGCCGCGCAGCTCGCGACCGCCGATCAGGAAGTGCGCGGCGATCCCGAGCACGCAGGCGCCGACGAGGGCGAGGAGGATGTACATGCGCGGGTCAGGCGACGAAGCCCACGCGACGCGACTCCTCGGTGCCCAGCTCGATGTAGGCGAGGTTCGCGGTCGGCACGATGTAGGAGTTGCCCTTCACATCGGCGAAGCTCAGGTGCGAGGCGCTCTGCTCGAGTGCCGCGGAGACCTGGGTGCGGACCTCGTCCGCCGTGGCAGCGGTGTCGAAGCTCAGCTCGCGGCCGGTGTTGATGATGCCGATGCGGATTTCCACGGATGCTCCTTGCAGGTCGTCGGACTCGCCAACTCTATCGCGCAGCCGGCGGCGGAGACCGGCGACGGCGGCCGTTTCGCCCTGAGCGCACAACCCGCGACGAGCGTCGCCTTCGACGTCGATGTCCGCGCCTCCCGATAGCGTGGAGGGATGTTGTCGGATGCCGCCCAGCGAGCCGTGATCACGGCGCCGCCGACCGCGTCCGGCGTCGTGATCGGCGCCCCCGGCACGGGTAAGACGCGCACGCTCGTCGACCGGGTCGTGCAGCTCCTCGAGGTCGAGGGACTGCGGCCGGAGGAGGTGCTGGCGCTCACCCCGAGCCGGCAGGCGGCCACCGCGCTGCGCGACCGCATCGGCGTGCGCATCGGCCAGGCGACGCCAGGGCCACTGGCCCGCTCGCTCGGGTCGTTCGCGTTCCAGCTGGTCCGCGGGGCGATGGTCCGCGAAGGGGCCGAGCCGCCGGCGCTGCTCACCGGCGCCGACCAGGATCGCATCATCGCCGAGCTGCTGGCGGGCGACGTCGAAGACGGCCGGATCTCCTGGCCCCCGGCGCTCAGCGAGCCGGTCCGCGCCTCGAAGGGCTTCCGCTCCGAGCTGCGCGCCTTCCTCGCGGAGTGCACGGAGCTGGGGGCGAGCCCGGCGGAACTGCGTGCCACCGGCGATGCGGTCTGGACAGCGGCCGCCGACTTCGTGGAGGAGTACCGCACCGTGCTCGACGCCTTGCGGTCCGCCCACCGCGACGCCGCCGACCTCCTCGGTGAGGCGGCGGGGATCCTCCGTACGGCGGACGCCGCGACGCTCGGAGCGCTGGCACCACTGCGCGTGGTGCTCATCGACGACGCCCAGGAGCTGACGCGCGGCGGGATCGGCGTGGTGCGCGCGCTCCTCGACCGCGGCATCGCCGTGCAGGCCTTCGGCGACCCCGACATCTCCTCCGGTGCCTTTCGCGGGGCCAGTCCCGAGCTGTTCGCGCAGCTCACCGGCGCGCTCGGCGCCGTGCACGTGCTCGACGGCGCGCACCGCCAGCGCCCCCTGCTGACCGCGCTGACGCGCACGGTGACGCAGGCGATCGGGGTGTCCGGACGGGTCGAGCACCGGCGGGCGCCGGCACCGGCGGCGGAGGACGACGAGGCGGAGGTGTCGACGTTCCTCGCCCCGTCCCCCTACGAGGAGTTCGACCGGATCGCCGGGGTCATGCGCGACTGGCATCTCCGGGCCGGAATCCCCTGGGAGCGGATGGCGGTCATCGCCCATGACACCCGTCAGGTGACAGCCCTCGAGACCGAGCTCGCCGCGCGCGAGATCCCGACGAGGGCCGCGGGGGTGCAGCGCCCGCTCGGCAGCGAGGGGATCGTGCGCGACATCGTCGGCATCGTGCGGCTCGCGTTGACCCCGGACGAAGAGCGCACGGTGCAGGCCTGGGAGGAGGCGCTGCGCACACCCTTCGGCGGCATGGACGCGATCGCGCTCCGTCGGCTGCGCGCGCGGCTCCGTCACCTCGAACTCGGCCAGGGCGGGTCGACTCCGGCGCGCGAGCTCCTGCGCGCGGCGATGTCGGCACCGGCCACCCTCACCCTCATCGATGCACCGGAGTCACGGACTGCCGAGCGCTTCGCCGAGACCGTAGCGGGCGTCGTCCGTGCCGCGGCGGAGGGAGAGACGATCCATGACCTCCTGTGGCGCATCTGGGAGCAGGCCAGGGCCGTCGACGGGCGGCGGCTGCACGTCGCGTGGCGGGAGATCTCGCTGCTGCCCACCGGCGCCGAGACGGCACGGTCGCTCGACGCCCTCGTGGCCCTCTTCGACGCGGCCAAGCGCTTCGTCGAGCGCACCCCGAACGAGCGCCCCGAGGTCTTCGTGCGCGACATCCTCGACAGCGAGGTGCCGGAAGACACGCTGTCGTCGCCCGAGCGGCCGGGCACGGTCACGCTGCTCACGCCGGCCACCGCGCTCGGGACGGAGTTCGACGCCGTGGTCGTCGCCGGGGTCCAGGACGGCGTCTGGCCCAACGTGCGACTGCGCGGCGGGCTCCTGCAGACCTGGCGGCTGGCGGACGCGCTGACCGCGGCTCGCTCCGGCCTGCCGGCCGAGGTGCCGGACGTCCTCGACCGGCGTCGCGCCGCGCTCCACGACGAGCTGCGGCTGTTCGTACGGGCGATCTCGCGCGCCCGCCACCGGCTGCTCATCACCGCCGTCGACGACGACGATCTGACGCCCAGCGCCTTCTTCGGCTTCCTTCCCGCGCCGCAGCCGTCCGAGCGCCATCCCTCCGCAGAGCACCCCCTCACTTTGCGCGGGCTGGTCGCGCGGTACCGCCGGGTGCTCACCACGGCTCACTCCGAACCGGCGCAGCGCGAGGCCGCCGCCCAGCTCGCCGTCCTGGCGAGGGAGGGGGTGCCGGGAGCGCATCCGCACGACTGGTACGGGGTCACGGCGCCGTCGACGGCCGCGCCGCTGCGCGATCTCGCCGCGAACGGAGCACGGGTGTCGCCCTCGGCCGTGGAGTCGTACGAGGAGTGCGGGCTCAACTGGGTCGTCTCGGCCCTCGGAGGCGATACGGTCATGCCGCCGACGGCCGGTATCGGCACGATCGTCCACGAGGCGATGGAGCGCGTACCGGACGGCGACCTCGAGCGCATGCGCGAGATCGTCGAGGAGCACTGGCCGGAGCTCGACTTCGAGACGGCGTGGATCGGTCGCAAGGAGCGTCGTCGCGCCGACCTGTTCATCGACCGGTTGCACAGCTACCTCGGCGAGGTGAGGCGAGACGGCGGTCGCATCCTCGGCAGCGAGGTGGAGTTCCGGTTCGCCGTCGACGTGTCCGGCGAGACCGCCGAGCCGACCGTGCACCCGGTGGGAGAGGACCGCGGTCACCGTGCCATCGTGCACGGCTACATCGACCGGGTCGAGGCGTACCCGCCCGGGGCGGGTGAGCACGGCCCGGCCCGAGGACGCGGCTGGCGGTCGATGTCCGGCGGGCCGGAGGGGACCACGGTGGTCGTCGACCTCAAGACCGGGAAGACCGATCCGGAGTCGGACGGCGGCGTGGTCGATCATGCCCAGCTCGCGGCCTATCAGATCGCGGTGCAGGAGGGCCTCGTGCCGGGGGCCGCGCCGGGCTCGCTCGGGGGCGCACGTCTCGTCATCGTCTCGAAGACGCTGGCCAAGAGCGACTACCGCGTCGCGCACCAGCACGCGCTGGACGCCGAGGCGCGGTCGCAGTTCCTGAACCGGGTCGCCGAGGTCGCCCGCGGCATGTCGGCGGCGAGCTTCACGGCCCAGGTCGAGGCGCACTGCGCGGACACGCAGCGCCGGGTGCATCCCTGCCGGATCCACACCGTGCCGGCGGTGAGCGCATGACCGCAGGAACCCCGGGCGCCGTGCTCTCGGCGACCGACATCGCCGCCGCGCTCGGACTCCCGACCCCGACGCCCGCCCAGCAGCAGGTGATCGAGGCTCCTCTCGAGCCCGCCCTCGTCGTCGCCGGAGCCGGCAGCGGCAAGACGGAGACCATGTCGGCCCGGGTGGTCTGGCTCGTCGCGAACGGGCTCGTCCGCCGGGACGAAGTCCTCGGACTCACGTTCACCCGCAAGGCGGCGGGGGAGCTGGCGGAGCGCATCGGCGCCCGCCTCGCGGTCGTCGACGAATACGGTCGGCGGGGTCTGCTCCCGCATCTCCCGGAGATCGTCGCCGGAGAGGCGCTGCGCCGCGTGGCGGAGGCCGCGCCGGGGCGGCAGCGTGAACTCGTGCGCGCCCACGTCCTCGATGACCTCGCGCGGCACTACGGCACGGGCGGGCAGTCCGGTGCGGTCCGCACGGCCGAGGACCTCCTCATCCGTCCTCGCGTATCGACCTACAACGCCTTCGCGGACGGCATCGTCCGCGAGCACGCCGCGCGCATCGGCCGGGACCCCGATGTGGCGATGCTCAGCCAGGCGGCGTCCTGGATGCTGGCGCGCGAGGTCGTGCTCCGCAGCGACCTGCCGGAGCTGGAGGAGGTCGACTACGCCCTGGGAACGGTCATCGACGCCGTGCAGCGGCTCGCCGGCGAGGCCCTCGATCACCGGGTCGACCTCGCGGAGGCGGAGCGCCTCGCCGCGGCGCAGGCCGCGGCGTTCGAGCCCTACCGCTCCCACGCCGACGTCGAGAAGGCGGCGGTCAACCTCCGGAGTCTGTCGACCCTGACCCGTCTCGTCCGGGACTACATCGCCGAGAAGGACCGGCGCGGAGTGCTCGACTTCGCCGACCAGGTGTCCGGCGCGTACGACATCGTCGAATCGGCCCCGGACGTCCGCGCCGAGCTCCGCGAACAGCACCGCGTCGTGCTGCTGGACGAGTACCAGGACACCTCCGTGATCCAGACCCGCTTCCTCGCGGAGCTGTTCCGCGACACGGCCGTGATGGCCGTCGGCGATCCGCATCAGTCGATCTACGGCTGGCGCGGGGCCAGCGCCGACAACCTCTACGCGTTCCCCCGGTCCTTCTCGAGCACGGGCGACGTGCGCACCTACAGCCTCATGACGAGCTGGCGCAACGACCGGGGCATCCTCGACGTCGCCAACCGGGTGCTCGAGCCGCTCCAGCGTCCGGGACTCGACGTCCCGCCGCTGGAGCCGCGGCCGGGTGCGGGGGAGGGCACGGTCGCCGTGCGCTACCCGTTCACCGTCGACGACGAGGCCGCCGAGGTCGCGGCCTGGTTCGCCGAGCGCCGCGCCGCCCATGACGAGACCTCGACTTCCCCGCACACCGGCGCGATCCTGTTCCGGTCCAAGCGCCACATGCAGACCTTCGCAGGCGCGCTCGCTGCGCGGGGGATTCCGCACCGCATCCTCGGGCTGGGCGGACTCCTCGCCACGCCCGAGGTCGTGGACGTGGTCTCGACGCTGCGGGTGGTGCACGATCCGACGGCCGGCTCGGCGCTGATCCGGCTCCTCACCGGCCCCCGCTTCGGGGTCGGGGTGGCGGACATGGCCGCGCTCTACGAGCTGGGACGGGCGATCGCGGAGCGCGACACCGCCCTCATGCCCCTACCCGAGGAGGTGCGGGCGCGGCTGCGCTCGTCCCGTGGCGCCGACGAGGCCGTCTCCATCGTGGACGCGGTCGACATCGTGCGCGCGGTGCGCGACGACTATCGCCTGCTGGAGGGCATCACCCCGGAGGGGCGCGCCCGGATCCGGTCCGCGGGGGAGATGCTGGAACGCCTTCGTCGCGCATCGTCCCAGCCCATCCCGGAGCTCATCCGACTCATCGAGCTGGAGCTGCGGTTGGACATCGAGCTCGCCGCCAACGAGACCCGAGGACCTGCGCGGGTCGCAGCCACACAGTTGCGGGCGTTCGCCGACGAGGTGCGGGCGTTCCTCGCCGCCGACGAACGCGGCACCATCGGCAGCCTGCTGGCCTGGCTCGACAAGGCGGAGAGCACCGACGAGCTCATGCCCCGTCCGGAGCCGCCGGAGGCCGGCGTCGTGCAGCTGCTCACGATCCACGGATCGAAGGGCCTGGAGTGGGATGCCGTCGCCGTCGTGCGCCTCGTCGTCGACGAGCTGCCGGGGCGGGTGTCCGACACCTCCGGGTGGTTCGGGTTCGGCGTGGTGCCCTTCGCGCTGCGCGGAGACCGCGACGCGCTTCCGCGCTTCGTCTGGGATCCGGAGGAGGCGATGGAGGGCGAGACCGACCCCGGCAAGCGGCAGAAGCTCGCCCAGGCGTCGCTGTCGGGCGGCGCGACGAAGGCGAACCCGCACGGCGGCGCGCTCAAGCGGTTCAAGGACGCCTACCGGGAGTACCAGCGGCAGGAGGAGCGCCGTCTCGCCTACGTGGCGATCACCCGAGCGAAGAGCGACCTGCTGCTCAGCGGGGCGCACTGGGCGGGTCAGAAGGCACCACGCACCCCGAGTCCGTACCTGCTGGAGGCCATCGACGTCCTCGGGCTCGACGAGATCCCGCCGGTCGATCCGGACGAGAACCCGTACGACGGCCCCGGGGCCACGCTGCACTGGCCGCTCGATCCGCTCGGAGGACGGCGCGGGGTGGTCGGTGCCGCGGCCGCAGTCGTCGAAGAGGCCCTCCAGGACGACGCCGTCGTGCCGACGGAGGAACTGCGTCGGCTGCTGGACGAGCGCGCGGCCCGCCAACGCGGGACGGACGCGCAAGCCCCGACCCGGGTTCCCGCGTCGCGGTTCAAGGACTACGTCACCGACTACACCGGCACCCTCTCCTCGCTCGTGCGTCCGATGCCGGAGCGTCCGTACCGTCAGACCCGTCTGGGGACCCTGTTCCACGCGTGGGTCGAGCAGCGCTCCGAACTCGTCGGTGTGGGAACCCGGGTCGACGAGGCGCTCTGGGAGATCGACGAGGACGAGCCCGAGGGCGACAGCACCCCGGGCGCTTCCGCATCCGGGGCTGCGGCGGACGCCGCCGACCTCGCTGCGCTGCAGGAGACATTCGAGCGGAGCGAGTGGGGACCGTTGCAGCCGCTCGCCGTGGAGATCGAGATCGACTTCGCGCTGGGAGCCGGCCTTCCGGGGCTGCACTCAGGCGCGGACGCGCACATCGTCATCTGCAAGCTCGACGCGGTGTACCGACGCGCCGACCGCGGCGGACGGATCGAGATCGTGGACTGGAAGACCGGGCGGGCGCCACGGACGCCACAGGAGCGCGAGGAGCGGATGCTGCAGCTCGCCCTCTATCGGCTCGCGTACCATCGGCGCTTCGGCGTCCCGCTGGAGGAGATCGACGTGGCGCTGTACTACGTGGCCGATGACCTCGTCATCCGCGGGGATCGCGTCTACTCCGAGGAGGAGCTCTTCCAGCGCTGGAGCGCCGCCCGCGCCGCGCGCTGAGCCTCTTCGGAGTCGTCGTCGTCCGCGGCCGGGGACGAGGCGAAGGCGGAGGCGGAGGACTCGCTTCGTCCGCCCCCTCGCGTCTCGGCGAACGCGTGTGCGACGCCGGAGAGGTCCTCGGTCTCGATGCTCGCCACCGCGGCGCGGTGCTCCGCGTCGGGTTGCGACGGTGCACCCGCAGGCACATCCAGGTCGGCCGACACGTCGGCCGGCGCGTCGCGGTCCGCGTCGTCCGTCTCCGCCGCCCAGAGCTCTTCGGGGTTGTAGGCGTCGGTCTGCATCGAGGTGTCCACCTCTGGAGCGGCCGCCACCGGCACGCGGTCGAGGGCGTCCATCGCGGAGTCGACGTCCGAGCGACGATCGCCGGGCACGCCGAGGTCGTCATGGCGCAGGCCGTCGGCCAGAGCCTCGAGCAGAGCCGCGGCATCCTCCACGATGTCCTCGCGCCGCAAGGCGTCGCCGTGGACGAGCCAGCGCGCGAACTCCAGTTCGGCGAGCAGGCGCGCGCGAACCTCGAGCCCGGCGTCGGGAGTGCGGTCCATGGTGCGGGCGTAGGCGCCGTGCACGTCGGCCGCCGCGTCGGGAGCCGCGGACAGCCAGGAGAGATCGAGTGCCGGATCGCCGACCGCGAGACCGTGCCAGCCGATCACGCCGGTGACCTCGGGGCCGCGCTCGGGGTGGTCGTCGAAGAGGAAGGACGTCGCCTGCGCGCCGCCGAGGACGACCGTCGACTCGAAGCGCCAGAGGTCGTCGTCGGCGACGGCATCCCGCCACCTCACCGTGAGGCGGGCGGGGACGCGTCCGGTGGCGGCCGCGGTGTCGACGAGCCGCTCCAGTTCGGCGCGGCTCTCCTCGGCGCTGCGCATCACGAGTCCGGCGCCGCGGACGACCGACGTCGGCAGCCCGTGCACGGCGGCGATCGCGGCTCCCATGGATTCCGCCGCGCCGCGTCCGGCTGGCACCATCGACGCCTCGATCTGGAAGCCGGGGAGCAGCTCGGTCACGAGCGCGCGCCCTTCGCCCACCCTGGTCTCGCCGATGTAGCCGGGGGCGCGGAACGGCAGCATGGCACGCGCGCCGTCGGTGAGGGCGCGCAGCGCCAGGGCCTCTGCCGCCAGCTCCCGCGCCGCGTCGTCGTCGTCCGCCACGCGGATCGCGAGTTCCCGGCCGTCGGCGAGGGAGGCGACGGCGGAGTCGAAGCGCCCGTCGCCGCCCGCGGTGAGCGCCCGGGTGCCCGTGACCTCCGCGCCGGGAAGTGCGGCCGTCACCGCCGCGGCTAGAGTGAATGGAGAGCGTCCCATGCCCCCAGGGTAGGTCGGCTCAGGGGCGGTCCCGCCTCCGCCACGCCCGTGAAAGGGGGAGTCGATGAGCATTCCGCGCCCGTTCTTCGACCGCGCCGCCGAACTCCGCGAGGAGGAGGGCGTGCTCGAGCGTCTGCGCGACGACGCGGGCTCGCGCGTCGTCGTCGTCCGGGAGGGACGTGTGCGTGTGGCGGCCTCCGCGCTGCTGCGCGTCTCCGCGGACGAGGTCGCGGACGGGACATGGGCGCTGCTCGGCCGGGATGCCGACGGCACGGCGCTCCTGCTCGCCGCGCTGCCGCCGGAGACCGATGCCCTCGACACCGCGCCCGACGAGATCTGGCTCGGGCTCCGCGACCTCGGCGGGCGCCTGGACGCGGCGGAGTCCGAGGTCCTGGTCGCTGCCGTCGCCCTGGCCGGCTGGCTCCGCGACGCCCCGTTCTGCCCCACCTGCGGCGGAGGGACGGAGCTGCGCAACGCGGGCTGGTCTCGGCGGTGCCTGGTGTGCGGGCGCGAGCACTTCCCGCGGACCGATCCTGCCGTGATCGTCGCCGTCGAGAGCGCGGACGGCGAGCGGCTGCTGCTCGGCGCCAACGCCAACTGGGGCGGACGCATGTACTCCTGCTTCGCGGGTTTCACCGAGGCGGGGGAGTCCCTCGAAGCCACCGTGCACCGGGAGATCGAGGAGGAGTCCGGCGTGCGGCTGTCGGCCCTCCGCTATGTCTCCTCGCAGCCGTGGCCGTTCCCGCGGTCGCTCATGGTCGGCTTCCGTGCCGTCGTGGAGGACGAATCGGCGGCCAGGGCCGACGGTGAGGAGATCATCGACGTGCGCTGGTTCACACGGGCGGAGATCGGTTCCGCGCTCGCCGGGGACGGCCCCGTCGGGCTGCCGGGGCCCGCGTCGATCGCGCGCGCTCTCATCGTCGACTGGTTCGAGGATCGCCCGTGAGCGCACTCGATGCCCTCGACGAGCGGCAGCGAGCGGCCGCATCGGTGCTGCGAGGACCGGTGGCGGTGCTCGCGGGGGCCGGTACGGGCAAGACCAGGGTCATCACCCACCGCATCGCGCACGGGGTGGACACCGGTGCCTATTCTCCGTCGCGCGTGATGGCGGTGACCTTCACCGCGAAGGCCGCCGGCGAGCTCCGCGGCCGCCTCCGTGCCCTGGGGATCGAGGGTGTCGCCGCTCGCACCTTCCATGCCGCCGCTCTCGCGCAGCTCAACTTCTTCTGGCCCACGTTGGCGGGGGCTCCCGCGCCGTCGATCATCGACAACAAGGTGCGCATGCTCGGCCAGGCCGCCGACGCCATCCGCCTGCGTCCTCGAACGGCGACCCTGCGTGACATCGCGTCGGAGATCGAGTGGCGGAAGGTGTCGATGATCTCGATCGACCGGTATGCCGAGCTCGGACGCCCGGTCAGCGGGGTCGACCCCACGCAGCTCGTGGAGTTGATGCGCGGCTACGAGGCGCTCAAGGACGAGCGTCACCAACTGGACTTCGAGGACGTGCTGCTCGCGTGCGCGGGGATGCTGGAGACCGAGCCGCGCGTCGCAGCCGCCGTCCACGAGCAGTACCGGCACTTCACCGTCGACGAGTTCCAAGACGTGTCGCCGCTGCAGAACCGGCTTCTGGAGCTGTGGCTGGGGGATCGTCACGACATCTGTGTCGTCGGTGATGCCAGCCAGACGATCTACTCCTTCGCCGGAGCCGACCAGCGGTTCCTGCTCGAGTTCGAACGGCGGCATCCGGACGCGACCGTCGTACGACTGGAGACCAACTATCGGTCGCAGGCTCCCATCCTGACGGCGGCCAACGCGCTGATGCGCGGTCGCCCCGGGGCGCTGGAGCTGATCCCTGCCCGGGAGCAGTTCACCGCCGAGCCGCCGACGATCACGGTCTACGACTCGGAGGCCGAGGAGGCCGCAGGCATCGCGGCCGGCGTCGCCGCCCGCATCGCCGACGGCGCCTCGCCGGCCGAGATCGCCGTGCTGTACCGGGCCCACGCGCAGTCCGCGGTGCTGCAGCAGGCGCTCGCCGCCGAGGGGATCGCCACCTCGGTGCTCGGCGGCACGCGGTTCTTCGCCATGCCGGAGGTGCGTCAGGCGATCCTCGCGCTCCGAGCTGCCGCCGTCGCGCCGACCGAGCACGGATTCCTGCCCGGGGTACGGCGCGTGCTTCGGGAGCTGGGGCTGACCGAGGAGCCGCCGACGGCCGGGGGAGCGCAGCGCGACGGCTGGGAAGCGCGTCGCGCCATCCTGCGCCTTGCCGAGGAAGCGAGTCCGGAGACGACGCTCCGGTCGTTCAGCGACGAGCTCATGGCCCGTGCCAAGGATCAGCACGAGCCGACCATGCGGACGGTGACCCTCTCGACCCTGCATGCGGCGAAGGGCCTCGAGTGGCCGCACGTCTATCTCGCCGGGTGGGCGGAGGGGTCTCTCCCCATCTCGTACGCGACGACGTTCGAGGCCGTCGATGAGGAGCGACGCCTCGCGTATGTCGGGATCACGCGGGCTGCGCGCACGCTGGAGCTCTCGTGGGCGCGGTCGGCAGGGCGCGGCGAACGGGCGCCGTCCCGGTTCCTGGCGGAGATGGGGACGACGGGTCGCGGCACAGGCATTCTGCGCGAAACCGCACCGAACGCCACACGATCGCGCCGTCCGCGCTGATCCTGGCGATGCGCGCCGGATCGGCCGCGGCCAGGAGGTGCGCCGCGACGGCGCCGGCCGACGCCACCCTGGCGAGCGTGATGCGCCCGGGGTCGCGGCCCACGAGCTGAGCATGGATCAGCGGCCACGCAGGGTCGCGCGCCGTGTCCTCGGCATCCCGGCAGCTCAGACACGGGGTGAGCCCGGGGGAGACGAGCGGTCCCACCGTGATGCGCGCCGGCTCGATGGCGATCGGCAGATGCGAACGGTCGGTCCGGAGGAACGGCGCGAACTGCACGGCCGCGGCCGCGCCGGGGACGAGGAGGACGGCGACCGTGGTCGAGGCCGGTGCCTCGTCCGATGCGAGCGGGACCCCCTCGTCGGCCAGCGTCTCGCACAGCCGCCCCTCGGCGCGGGTGTCGGTGAGCCCGAGCGCGGAGACCCGGGCGGCGCGCGGGCGGACGGGCTCGTCCTGCAAGGCCGGTTCGAGGACGGCCAACAGTCGGCGGGCGTCCTCCCGCGGTGCGCCCGCGCGATGGGCGACGACGTCGAAGGCGCTGCGCCGGAATCCTCGACGCATGCGGCTGAGGAGCCGTTCGACCCACGGCGCGGACGCGGTGATGCGGATGGCGGGGTCGTCGCCCACCTGGAGGGTCGTTCCGTCTCGCCAGAGCAGCGGCAGCGCGGGGTCGAGACGGGTCAGGGTCGTCGGGGTGAGCGGCACCTCTCGATTCTGCGGATCACCGAGGGAGCGCAGGTCGATTCGAGGGATCGGTGGAGAAGTCGGCGTCCCGCCCGAGGTCGGGGAGAAGGAGTGATCGTGCTCCCCGGCTCGGCTGAGACGGACTCAGACCGGACGCCCGCCTTCCGGATCGTCGCCGGCGTCGCCGTCGGGCGCCGCGTCGTCGCCTTCGGCGGGCGTCTGTTCTGAGAAGTCGTCGCCGTCCAGCAGGCGGGCAAGGGCCTCGTCGAACTCGTCGGCCTCCGGCTGCTCGCCGCGCTCAGCGGCCTGCAGGCGGGCGATCAGCGCTGTCGGGTCGTCGATGTCCTCTGCGGTGGGCATGAGGTCCGGGTAGTCCCACAGGGAGTCCCGGGCCGCGACACCGACCGCGTCGGTGACCGCACGCCACATGGCCGAGGCTTCACGGATGCGCCGTGGTCGGATCTTGAGCCCGACCAGCGCGCCCAGGGCATCCTCGGCGGGACCGCCGACCGCGCGCCGACGCCGCGCCGCCTCGGCGATCCTGCCCCCGTCCGGCAGCCGGGAGGTGGCGTCCGCGGTGACGACGTCGACCCACCCGTCGATCGTCGCGATCAGGTTCTCCAGCCGGGCGAGGGCTTCGCGCTGCGCCTCGGTCTGCGTGGGCAGCAGGGCACCGCCCTCGATCGCCGCGCGCAGCTCCTCGGGGTTCGAGGGGTCGAGGCGGCTCGCCACATCCTCCAGAGCGTCGACGTCGACCGTGACGCCCCGAGCGAAGTCGGTGATCTGCGCCATCACATGCAGGTGCAGCCACTTGGCGTGCCGGTACAGGCGGGCGTAGGCGAGCTCGCGCGTCGCCACGTAGAGGGCGATCTGATCCTCGGGGATCTCGAGCCCCTCCCCGAAAGCGGTGAGGTTCTGCGGGATCACGGCGGCCGTGCCCGCCGGCAGCACGGGGATGCCGACATCGCCGCCGGACACGACCTCGAGGGAGAGGTTGCCGAGCACCTGCCCGAACTGGGCGGCGAACACCGAGCCGCCGAGGCCTCGCATCAGGCGTCCCGCACCCTGCACCACGCCGCGCATCTCCTCCGGCACCTGGGTGTCGAGGGCAGCCGTCAGCGCGTCGGCGATGCTGGTGGACACGGGGTCCGCGATCTCTTTCCACACCGGGAGCGTCTTCTCGACCCATTCGCCGCGGGTCATCGCCACCGGCGGGTCCGCGAGCTCGGAGATGGTGGTCGCCTCGCCCAGCCAGAGGCCGGCGAGAGCGAACGAGTCGGCGAGGGAGGACCGCGAGCCGTCTCCGATGCCCTGGCCCTCGCGGTTCGCGATGTGCAGGGCCTGCCGCAGGGAGTTCTCCCACGGGTCGCCGCCGAAGGTGCCCTGAAGCTGCGCCATGATCGTCTGCATCATCGCCGGGTCGAAGGTGAAGCCGTCCATTCCCTGGAACGCGTCGCGCAGCGCCTCGGGGTCGATGTCTCCGCCGCCCTGGTTCGAGAGCATCCGTCGCAGGAACTCCTGGAAGTCCTCCGGGTTCGGTTCGTTGTCTGCCATGTCGCTCGCCCTCTCAGCACGTCTGAAGCCGTGGCATCTACGCTAGTCACAGGTTTCAGTGCGCGACCCCGAAGCGGGCAGATCGCTGTACGCCGCTCGCGAACGACGGAGGATTGCTGTGGAACGACCGCGCGCAGGGAAGCTCGGACTCGGTGTCTGGGCACTGGTGGTCGCGCTCGCCGCGCTCGCCGTCCTCACCTTCCTGCCGTCGCCGTATGTGATCCAGCGTCCCGGCCCCGTATACGACACCCTCGGCACGGCGAAGAACGCCGACGGTGAGCAGGTCCCGCTCATCAGCGTCGAGGGGACCGAGACGTACGAGACGGGCGGCACGCTCGACCTGACGACCGTCCAGGTGGTCGGCAACCGGGAACGGACGCCGAGCTGGTTCGAGCTCGCTCTCGCGTGGATGGACGCGTCGCGGGCCGTTGTGCCGCTGGACGCGGTCTTCCCCGAGGGCGTCACCACCGAGCAGCGGGACGAGCGCAACGCGATGCTCATGGTCGACTCGCAGCACGAGGCGACGGCCGCCGCGCTGAACGAGCTCGGCTACGACACCGGAGCCGAGGTCGTGGTGGTCGATGCCGTCGAAGGGTCGCCGGCCGACGGCCTGCTGCAGGCGGATGACGTGATCACCGCGATCGACGGCACGCCCGTCACCTCGGCGACTGCACTCCGCGAAGCCATCCAGGAGGCGGGCGGCGATCCGGTGGCACTCACGGTGCGCCGTGACGGCGACGAGCAGACGGTCGAGATCACGCCGGAGGAGCAGACCCAGGAAGGCACGACGTCGTGGCTCATCGGCATCACCCTGCGCACCGACTACGACTTCGAGGTCGACGTCACGATCCAGCTCGACAACGTCGGCGGCCCCAGCGCGGGGATGATGTTCGCCCTCGGGATCATCGACACCCTGACGCCGGGCGAGCTGAACGGCGGCAAGGAGGTCGCGGGCACCGGGACGATCGATGCCGAGGGGACCGTCGGCCCGATCGGCGGCATCCGCCAGAAGCTCTACGGCGCTCGCGACGCCGGTGCGGACTACTTCCTCGCGCCGGAGGCCAACTGCGATGAGGTCGTGGGGCACGTGCCGGACGGCCTGCAGGTCATCCGCACTGCGACCCTCGAGGAATCGCTCGCGGCGCTGGAGGTCATCGCCGAGGACGGCGACGTCGACGCCCTGCCGACCTGCGACGTCCCGGCCACCTGAGCCGGCGCGGGTCGTGACCCCGCCGTGACCGGTGTGACAGCCCGCCCACAGCGAGCGGTGCCTAGGATGGAGGGGTGACCTCGACCCCAGCCCAGCCCCCGGCCACGCCTCGAACCTCCCGACGCATCCTCGGAATCTCCCTGGTGATCATCGCCGCGCTCATCGCGGCGTTCTTCGTCTTCGCGTCGCTCTACACCGAATTCCTCTGGTTCGACCAGGTCGGGTTCACCGGCGTGCTCACCACGCAGTGGATCGCGACGGCGGTGATGTTCGTCATCGGCTTCCTCGGCATGGCGGTTCCGCTGTTCGTCGTCATCCAGCTCGCCTACCGGCTGCGTCCGGTCTACGTCCGGCTGAGCTCGCAGCTCGACCGCTACCAGGAGGTCATCGAGCCGCTGCGCCGCCTCGCGATGTGGGGCATGCCCATCTTCTTCGGCCTCTTCGCGGGGTTCGCGGCGGCCGGCAACTGGAAGACCGTGTGGCTCTGGGCCAACGGCGTCGCGACCGGTGAGGTCGACCCGCAGTTCAAGGTCGACACCGGGTTCTACATGTTCGCGATGCCGTTCTACTCGATCCTCCTCGCGTTCGTCTCGGCGGTCCTGCTGCTGAGCCTTCTCGTCACCGCGCTCGTGTCCTACCTCTACGGCTCCGTGCGCATCGGCCAGGGCGAGCTGCGCATCTCGAAGCCGGCCCGCATCCAGCTCGCGGTCATCGCGGGCCTGTACCTGCTCGTGCAGGCGGCGAGCCTGTGGCTGGACCGCTACAAGACCCTCGTCGAGCCGGACGACCGGATCACCGGTGCCGCCTACACGGGCGCCAACGCGACCATCCCCGGCCTCGGCATCCTCGCGATCATCGCCGCCGTCGTGGCCATCCTCTTCTTCGTCACGGCCGTCATCGGCCGCTGGCGCTTCCCGCTCGCGGCGACCGCGCTGCTGATCGTGGCCTCGCTCGTCATCGGCATCGGCTACCCCTGGGTGGTCACCACCTTCCAGGTGAAGCCGAACCAGAACGCCTATCAGGCCGAGTACTACCAGCGGAACATCGACGGCACGAAGGAGGCCTACGGCGTCGCCGACCTGGAGACCACGGCTTTCGAGGCCGAGACCGACGCCGAGGCGGGGCAGCTCCGCGCCGACGCCGAGACCACCGCATCGATCCGCATCATGGACCCGAAGGTCATCCCGCCGACGGTCCGCCAGCTCGAGCAGTATCGCGGCTACTACCAGTTCCAGACCAACATGGACGTCGACCGCTACGAGATCGACGGGGTGAAGCAGGACACGGTCGTCTCCGTCCGCGACCTCGACATGTCGGGTCTCGGCGACGGCGACAACTGGAACAACCGGGTCGCGGTCTACACGCACGGCTACGGCCTCGTCGCCGCGGCGGGCAACCAGCGCACGACCGACGGCGAGCCCGTCTTCCTCGAGCGCGGCATCCCCACCTCGGGCTTCCTGTCCGAGCAGGGTGACTTCGAGCCGCGGGTCTACTTCGGCGAGAACTCCCCGGAGTACTCCATCGTCGGCGCCCCGGAGGGGGCCGACCCGGTCGAGATCGACTACCCGCGGGGCAAGGACGGCTCGAGCGAGACGAAGACGACGTTCTCCGGGAACGGCGGGCCGAAGATCGGCGACAGCTTCACCAAGCTGCTCTACGCGCTCAAGTTCCAGTCGGAGCAGATCCTGTTCTCGAACCTCGTCAACGAGGACTCGCAGATCCTCTACGACCGCGACCCGACGACGCGCGTGCAGAAGGTCGCGCCGTACCTCGAGCTCGACAGCGACCCGTACCCGAGCGTCGTGGACGGCCGCATCGTCTGGATCGTGGACGGCTACACGACGAGCTCGACCTACCCGTACTCGACGAGCGTGAGCCTGTCCGACGCGATCGCCGACTCGAACGTCCCGACGCCGTCGCTCGCGATCGACGACATCAACTACATCCGCAACTCGGTCAAGGCCACGGTCGACGCCTACGACGGCTCGGTCACGCTGTACGCCTGGGACGAGGAGGACCCGGTCCTGAAGACCTGGCAGAAGGTCTACCCGTCCACCCTCAAGCCGATCAGCGAGATGTCCGGCGAGCTCATGAGCCACGTCCGGTACCCGACCGATCTGTTCAAGGTGCAGCGCGACATCCTCGGCATCTACCACGTCGACAAGGCCGGCTCGTTCGCCCAGCAGGACAACCGCTGGCAGACGCCGAACGACCCGCGCAGCGACGCGATGCTGCAGCCGCCGTACTACCTGACCATGCAGATGCCGGGTCAGGACGAACCGCGGTTCTCGATGTTCTCCACGTTCATCCCCGCTTCCCAGGGCGCGGGCGGCAGTCGTGACGTGCTGATGGGCTACCTCGCCGTCGACTCGGATGCCGGCGCCGAGAAGGGCGTGAAGGCCGAGGGGTACGGGCAGCTGCGCATGCTCGAGATCGACACCGACACCACGGTTCCCGGCCCCGGTCAGGTGCAGAACACCTACAACTCCGACACGGCCGTGGTCCCGCAGCTCAACCTGCTCCAGCAGGGGGAGTCCGAGGTCATCTACGGCAACCTGCTGACCCTGCCCGTCGGTGGCGGTCTGCTCTACGTCCAGCCGGTGTACGTGCAGTCGTCCGAGGGGACGCAGCTGCCGCGTCTGCAGAAGGTGCTCGTCGCCTTCGGTGACCGGGTGGCCTTCGAGAACACGCTCACGGAGGCGCTGGACACGCTGTTCGGCGGCGACTCCGGCGCGACCGGTGGTGACGACGAGGTCGAACCCACCGATCCGGGCACGACCGATCCCGACACCGGGGAGACGCCGACCACGCCGACGCCGACGGATGAGCAGGCCGACGCTCTGGCGAAGGCGCAGCAGGCGCTGCTCGACCGCCAGGCGGCTCTCGCCGAGGGCGACCTGGAGAAGTTCGGCGAGGCGGACAAGCGCCTCACCGCGGCCGTCGAGAAGCTCCTGGAGCTGGAGGCCGCCGCGGGAGAGTGATCCTCCCCACGCACACGAAAGGGCACCCCCACGGGGTGCCCTTTCGCATTCCCGGCACCCGTGCGCCGGAAGCCGGTCCGCCGCATCAGGCACTCGCGCCGCTTCAGGCGACACCCTGCACGTGAGCCTGATTCCGCGCGGGTGCCTGCGTCCGCGTGCGGCGCGCCAGGACAGGCGGTCTCGCGGCAGCAGGCGGGCCCGCGAGATCAGGCGACCTCTGGGCAGGAAGCCTGAGTCGGCGTGAGTGCCTGAGTAGGCGGAGGGTTTTGTCCGGGACGGACCGTCGCGCGCGGAGGGGATGACATGGGAGGGTGGAGGGAAACAGGGAGGGTGTCGTGGCTGAGCGCATCGTTGTGGGAGTGGTGGACACGTCGGCGGGACGACGAGCACTGGAATGGGCCGCGCATCGCGCCCGGTCGCGGAAGGCCTCTCTGCTCCTCGCGAGCGTCGTCGGGGGAGCGGTCGGCGCCGTCGGGGAGGGCCCTGTGGTGGACGCCGCGATCGCGGCGGCGCGGAGTCTGCTGGAGGAGCACGCGGAGACGCTGAAGGATCAGGGCCTGGACGTCGACCTCGTCGTGCTCCGCGGCGACCCTGTCCGTCAGCTCGTGTCGACCACCGCGGGCGCGAACCTCCTCGTGATCGGAAGCGACTTCCGTCCGGATGACGCGGACAGCCCTCGGCGCGGCGCCCATGGGCTGCGCATCGTCGCCGACTCCTCCTGCCCCGTCGTGGTGATCCCCGACATCGAGACGAGCGACCGTCGCGGTGTCGTCGTCGGGGTGGACGGGTCTCCGATCTCGGAGGCTGCCGTCGCTTTCGCCGCTGCCGAGGCCGACCGTCTCGGCGAGCCCCTCGTCGCGGTGACGGTATGGACTCCCGTCCCCCTCCCGCGCGGAGCGAGGTCGTATCCCGAGCAGTACCTCTCCTCCATGCAGGAGCTGTCCGAGGAGACCCTCGCCGTCGCTCTCGGCGGATTGCGCTCGACCTATCCGGATCTCGAGATCGAGCCCCGGGTCGAACGCGGATACCCGTCCGAGGTCATCAACCGCGCCGCCGCCACCGCGAGCCTCGCCGTGGTCGGCTCGCACGGACGGGGGGCGGTCGCCCGTTTCCTGCTCGGCTCCATCAGTCACGAGGTGCTCGCGGCGCTCGTGGCGCCCACCGCCGTCGTGCGCTGACCGGGGGCCGCAGGCCTAGAGCGGGCTTGTCAGCACCTCGTGGAGCACGCGGCGGCTGTCGTCGCCGCCCGGCCCTGACCCGTCGGAGAGAGTCACCAGGGCCTTCCAGAGTGCCCAGCCGCGAGCCCGTCGCCAGGTCGCGGCGTCCAGGTCGACGGCGTCGCGGAACGCGTCGCGCGCATCCCCGTCGAAGTACGTCCATGCCATGACGAGGTCGCAGGCGGGATCGCCGACGCCGCAGGTGCCGAAGTCGATCATCGCCGACAGGCGGCCGTCGCTGACGAGCAGGTTGCCCACGGCGACGTCGCCGTGGAACCAGACCGGCGAGGACTCCCACGCGCTGCTCGTCGCATCGAGCCAGACGCTCCGGCAGAGTCCCGCGTCCACGGTGCCGTCCAGCCGCTGGAGCGCGGCGTCGACCTCATCGCTGTAGACGCTCGGATGCGAACCGCGGAAGAACGAGTGCCGCCCGGCCGCCGAACCCGCGTCCACGGGCAGGGACCTCACGGTGCGGAGAACTGTCCCGAGATCGGCGGCGAGGCGAACGCGATCGAGCCCCCCGGCGCGCTCGACGGTGTCGCCGTCGAGCCACCGGCGGATCGACCACGGAAACGGGTAGCCCCGGCCGGGTTCCCCCAGCGCCACGACGGAGGGAACGGCGACGGGAAGCCTTCCGTCGAGGAACTCGAGCGCTCTGCTCTCCTTCTGCACGGCCGCGGCGTAGCCCTCGGCACGAGGAAGTCGCACCGACAACTCGTCACCGAGACGGAACGTCCGGTTGTCCCATCCCTGACGCGCCACGGCGCGGACGGGCAGGTGCGTCCAGCGGGGGAACTGCTCCGCGACGAGGTCGGCGACGAGCCGCTCATCGATGTCGACCGGTCGGTTCACCCCTCGATACTCGCAGAGGTCGGCTCCCGCCTTATGCGAAAGGCCCTCCGGCCTGGGATCACTCCCGGCCAGAGGGCCTTTCCCTTGTTGCGGGGACAGGATTTGAACCTGCGACCTCCGGGTTATGAGCCCGGCGAGCTACCGAACTGCTCCACCCCGCGGCACAAGAGATAACTTATCACGGATCCGGGGAGGCGTCGAATCGAGCGCGGCGCCGGCGGGTGCGAGAGGATGGCGTCATGTCTGAGAACACCGCCGTACCCGTCGCCGTGTGCCAGTTCGCCCCCACCGATTCCCGCGAGGCCAACCGGGAACGGATCGCGGAGCTGGCGACGGAGGCCGCACGGCTCGGGGCGAAGCTGATCGTGTTCCCTGAGTACTCGAGCTACTTCGTCGATCCGATGGACGAGCGCCTCGCGGCCAATGCGGAGGATCTCGACGGCGAGTTCGTGACCGGACTGATCGGTCTGGCCGCGGAGCTCGCCGTCGTCATCGTCGCGGGCGTCACGGAGAAGGCCTCGGACGAGGGGCGCGTGCGCAACACGGTCGTCGCCGTGCGCGGCGACGGCATCCTCGCGGTCTACCGCAAGCAGCACCTCTACGACGCTTTCGGGCAGACCGAGTCGGACTGGGTGGAGCCGGGAGACATCGGCGAGCCCGCGGTGTTCGAGGTCGGCGGATTGCGCTTCGGACTGATGACCTGCTACGACCTGCGGTTCCCCGAGGTGTCGCGGCTTCTCGCGGTCGCCGGCGCCGATGCGCTCGTGGTGCCGGCGGAGTGGGTGCGCGGACCGCTCAAGGAGCAGCACTGGACCACTCTGCTCGCGGCGCGCGCCATCGAGAACACGGTGTTCGTGATCGCCGCGGACCACCCGGCGCCGATCGGCGTGGGGCACTCACGCATCGTCGACCCGCAGGGGGCCGTCCGCGCGGGCATCGGGCCGGAGCCGGGAGTGGCCCTCGGGGTGGTCGACGGCGCGGCGATCGCCCGCGTCCGTGCGACCAATCCCTCGCTGCGGGCCCGTCGCTACGCTGTGGTGCCGCGCTGACCGGACCCGCTCACGTGTTCAGGCCGGCGAGGCGCGCCGCCGCCTCCTCGAGGACATCGATGCGCTTGCATGCAGCGAAACGCACGAGCCCCGCATACGCCGGACGCTGCGCGGGGGACACGAAGGCGGTCAGCGGGATCGCCACGACGCCGGCACGGTCCGGGAGGGCACGGCAGAAGGCCGCCGCATCGGCGCCGCCGAGGGCCGTCGCATCGGCCACCGTGAAGTAGCCGCCCTGCGGTGCGTGGACCGTGAAGCCGGCTGCGCGGAGCCCGTCGCCGAGGATCCCGTGCTTGCGGGCGAGCACGGCGGCCGCGTCCGTGAAGAACGCGTCGTCGAGGCGGAGCCCGACGGCGACGGCGGGCTGGAACGGGGCGCCGTTGACGTAGGTGAGGTACTGCTTGACGGTCAGGACGGCCGTGATGAGCGCGGCGGGACCGTGGACCCAGCCGATCTTCCACCCCGTGGTCGAGAAGGTCTTCCCCGCCGACGAGATCGTGAGGGTCCGCTCCGCGGCACCGGGCAGGGTGGCGATCGGGACGTGCGGGGTGTGGAAGGTGAGGTGCTCGTAGACCTCGTCCGTGACGATCACGGCATCGTGCCGCGCCGCCAAACGCACCACCTCACGGCGCACCTCCTCGTCGAAGACGGCTCCGGTGGGGTTGTGCGGGTCGTTGACGAGGATGACCCTGGTCCGGTCCGTGACGGCCTCCGCCAGCTGATCCAGGTCGGGCTGGAAATCGGGCGCCCGCAGGGGCACCGTCCGTAGGCGAGCACCCGCGAGCGCCACCGCCGCGGCGTACGAGTCGTAGTAGGGCTCGAAGACGACGACCTCGTCCTCCGGCCCGTCGATGAGGGCGAGCAGGGTCGCGGTGAGGGCCTCGGTGGCGCCGGCCGTCACGATGACCTCGGAGTCCGGGTCGACCGTCAGACCGTAGAAGCGCTGCTGATGCTCCGCGATGGCCAGAAGCAGATCGGGGAACCCGCGTCCCGGCGGGTACTGGTTGAGGCCGTCGGCGATCGCGTCGCGCGCGGCGGTGAGCACCGCCTCCGGGCCGTCCTCGTCGGGGAAGCCCTGGCCCAGATTGATCGAGCCGGTTCGGGCCGCCGCGGCGGACATCTCTGCGAAGATGGTGGGCGCGACGGAACCGTCCGCGTCGAGCAGACCGGCACCGGCCGCCGTGCGACGCCATGCGCCGGGGATGACACTCATGAAGAACAGGCTAAGGCCATAGCTGAAACTCAAGCTCGGCATAAGGAACGCACAGGGATGCGGGGCATCCTGGAGGAGCGTTGAAGGAGCACACCATGAACCAGGACAACCCGCAGGACCGCCCGGCACCGGCGTCGGACGACGCCGTGTCGGCCGCACAGAACCCCCAGACCCCGGAGACCGCGTCCGGTGCGTCGTCGCAGGCCGCCGACGGTACCCCCGTGGCCCCGGCTGCTTCCGCACCGGCCGCCCCGCAGGGACATCACATGCCGCCGACGTTCGCGTCGCACGCCGCCGGCGCCCCGACCGTGGCCCCCGTGCCGCACGGGCTGGCCGCGCCCGGACCGACCGCGGCCGGCGTCCCCGGCGCCGCATTCGGCGTCCCGGCGCAGGACACCCGCCCGCTCGACGGCACGGTGCCGCCGGCTGAGCCGGCCCCCGCCGCCACGAAGGAGAAGTCGCGCGGCGGCACCCGCGTCGCGGCGTTCATCGTCGCGGCCGCCCTCGTCGGTGGCGTCGCCGGCTTCGGTGGCGGCGCGCTGCTCACCGGGCTGCAGGACTCGCCGTCCTCCGGGTCGGCGCAGGGACCGCAGACCGTCACGGTGAACAACCCCGGCTCGGTCAACGAGACCACCGCGGTCGCGACCGAGGCTCTTCCCTCTGTCGTGACCATCGAAGTCGCCGGCTCCCAGGAGGCCGGCAGCGGCTCGGGCGTCATCATCAGCAAGGACGGCTACGTCCTCACCAACACGCACGTCGTCACGCTCGGCGGGGCGGCGGCGGACCCGACGATCCGGGTCACGACCTCCGATGGCCGCATCTACGAGGCGACCGTGGTCGGCACCGACCCCATCTACGATCTCGCGGTGATCAAGCTCACCGACGCCGAGGGCCTGACCCCGATCAAGTTCGCAGACTCGTCGAAGCTGAACGTCGGCGACACCGCCGTAGCTCTCGGCGCCCCGCTGGGACTCGCGAACTCGGTCACCACCGGCATCGTGAGCGCACTGAACCGCAGCATCCAGATCGCCTCCTCCGCTCTGCCGGACTCCTCGTCCGAGGACGCCCCGCAGGAGCAGGCGCCGGAGGACGGCCAGGGCGAGGGGCCGTTCCAGTTCGATCTCCCCGGCAACAGCGGGCAGCAGGCCACCGAGTCGATCTCGATCGCGGTGATCCAGACGGACGCGGCGATCAACCACGGCAACTCGGGTGGGGCCCTCGTCAACAGCAAGGGCGAGCTGATCGGCATCAACGTCGCGATCGCGAGCTCGGGCAGCTCCGAGGAGTCGGGCTCGATCGGCATCGGCTTCGCCATCCCGTCGAACATCGCCGAGCGCGTCGCGGACGAGATCATCGCCGACGGCGCGGCCACCCACGGCCTGCTGGGCGCGTCGGTTCGTGATGCCTCCGGCGTCGAGGGCGCGACCGAGGCCGGTGCGTACATCGCCGAGGTCACCGACGGGGGTGCGGCCGCGGCTGCCGGCCTCCAGGCCGGCGACGTCGTGACGAGCTTCAACGGGGTGCCCATCACGAGCGCGACCGACCTGACCGCGCAGGTGCGCGCGGCGGCGGCCGAAAGCAAGGCCGACGTGACCTACGTCCGCAACGGCAAGCAGAGTGAGATCGAGGTGACGCTCGGCACGCTCGCCGGCTGATCCCGACGGTCAGAGAAGGACGCCACCCGCGCGATAGGCTCGCCGGGTGGCGTCCTTCTCTTTCGGCACCGGCAACGCGGCCAAGCTGCTCCGGATCCCGCTGTACGCCCTCGGTCGTCTCGGCACCCTCGTCGTGCCGCGCGGTCGGCGCTGGGTCTTCGGATGCGGCGCCGGCGTCGGCGATGGTGCTCTGGCTTTGCAGCGGTGTGCGGCAGGGGAGGGGCATGACACCCTCTGGCTGACCGGATCGGCGCGCGAAGCGGCCGACGCCGAGGCCCTCGGCCTGCGGACCGTCCCGCGGGGCGGGCTCCGCGGATGGTGGGCGACCGCGCGCGCCGGCGTGCTGGTCGTGACGCACGGCCTCGGCGACGTGAACCGCTACGGCAGCGGTGGCGCCTTCGTCGTGCAGCTCTGGCACGGCATCCCGCTCAAGCGCATCGGCCTCGACTCGCCGGCCACGACGCAGGTGCCCGCCGTCCCCGGCGCCCCGATCCTCCGGCGCCTCGTCGGGCTGCTGTACCGCGGCGCCGCGCGGCGGATCCGCATGCTCCCCGCCGCCTCGCACCGGGCCAGGGCGCGCCTCGAGTCCGCGTTCGGGCTGAGCGACGACCGGGTCGTGGTCACGGGGGAGCCGCGCGTCGATGTGCTCTCCCTCGGCACGCCCCAGGAACGCCGCGCGCATGCACGGGCCCTGCTCGTGGAGGCCGTGGGCGCGATCGGCGACGCCCGACGACTGGTCCTCTACGCGCCGACGTGGCGGGACGGCGCCCCCGACCCCTCCGTGCCGACGGCCGAGGAATGGATGCAGATCATCCGGGTGCTGGAGGAGCACGACGCCGTCCTCCTCGTGCGTTCGCATCCGCTCGGTGACGGCAGCTACACGCCGCCGCTGCCGACGGCGCGAGTGCGCGCGCTGCCCAGCACGGTCGTCAGCGACGTCACTCCGGTGCTGGCCGCGGTCGACGTCCTCATCACCGACTACTCCTCGCTCGCCTACGACGTGGGACTTCTGGACATGCCGGTCGTCTTCCTCGCACCCGATGTGAGGGAGTACGCCCGCACCCGCGGCTTCTACGGGCGCTTCGAGGAGGTCGCCGCTTCAGGCGTCGCGACGGGATGGGAGGCGGCGCTCGTCCGGCTGGCGTCGCTTCTCGGCGACCCCGCCGCGTTCGACGAGGCTGCCCGACGTTCCGCTACGCTCAGCGCGGAGATGCACGCGTTCCGTGATGGTCGGAACACTCGTCGGGTATACCGGACGATCCGCGCGCGGGGGATCCCCGCGCCGAAGGGAGCAGCATGACGACGGCCCGCATCGATGACACGGCACAGGCGCTGGTCATCGCAGGGACCGGGCAGCGTCCGGAGAGTGCCGAGCTCGCCGGACCGCGGGCGCGGGTGGAGGCCCGCGTCACCGGCGGGGGGAAGACCTGGAAGGCGACGTTCGCGCTCCGCGCATCCCGGTGGGGTGGCCCGGAGCTGCCCCTGCCATCAGGCGAGTACGAGCTGCGCATCGGCGGCGCCGATCTGTCGGAGCTGCGTCTCGCGCCGGTCGTGCTCCCGGGAGTGCGGATCGCCGTCGATGGTGCGGTCGTCCGCATCGCGGCACCCGTCGATCCCGTGTATGACACGGCAGAAGGGCGCTCGACGCTCGAGGAGCGCTATGTGGCGCAGACCGGCGGGACGGAGAACGCCGTGTTCTTCGAGAGCTTCTACGGCCGAAGCGTCGGGTGCAACCCCCGCGCCATCGATCGGGAGCTGGCGCGGCGTGCTCCGCAGGTGCGCCGGTACTGGAGCGTCGCCGATCTGTCGGTCGAGGTGCCGGACGGCGCGATAGCGGTCATCGAGGGCAGCCCGGAATGGTGGCGCGCCCGCGGTGCTGCACGACTGCTCATCGTGAACGACTGGCTGCGCCGTCGCTTCGCGCGCAAGCCCGGACAGAAGGTGCTGCAGACCTGGCACGGCACGCCCCTCAAGCGTCTGGCGCTGCACCGCCCGGGGTTCGACCCCCGGCGGATGGCGGCGGTGGTCAAGGAGTCCCGGCGGTGGGACGTGCTGCTGGCGCAGAACACCTACTCCGCGCGCATCCTCCGCAAGGCCTACGCGTTCTTCGGGCGGCCGATCTGGGTCGACGGCTACCCGCGCAATGATGCGCTGCGCACCGGGGATCCGGTCGCCGTGCGCGCGGCGCTCGGCATCGGCGCCGACGAACGCGTGCTGCTCTACGCCCCGACGTGGCGTGACGACCGTGCGGAGATGGTCGACTTCGTCGATCCGGAACTCCTGGCGCGGCAGACGAACGCCGTCGTGCTCGTGCGCGGTCACTCGCGCACGCTGGGGGAGGGCAGGGACCGTGCCGGCGCGCGGGTGATCGACGTGACGGGATACCCCGAGACGTCGCAGCTCCTGCTCGCCGCCGACGCCCTCGTCACGGACTACTCCTCCGTCATGTTCGACTTCTCGGTGACCGGCAAGCCGATGTACTTCCTCGTGCCCGACCTCGACCACTATCGCGGTCAGCTCCGCGGGTTCTACTTCGATCTCGCGGAACGCGCGCCCGGCCCGCTGGTCCGTACGCAGGACGAGCTCGTGGCCGCGCTGGACGACCAGGGGCACCGGGAACGGTACGCGGAACGCTATGCCGCGTGGCAGCGGCAGTTCAACGCGCTCGACGACGGCCGGGCCGCGCAGCGGGTGGTCGACCGGATCCTCGACCTCGGATTCGTCACCCCGTAGCCGTCCGCGTTCAGGGCAGGGGAGTGTTCCGCGTGCCGAGCCGCGACGCGTCCACCGTGTCGCCGGCTCCGCGCAGCACGCCGCCGAGGAAGCCGAGGCCCCACGAGAGGTGCATCGTGGGCAGCACGAGGAGCGTCCACAGGCGTTGCCGCAGGCCACCCCCGCCCGGCGAGAGAGCCACGCCGACCACGAGCAGGACGTAGAGCGCGAGCGGGACGTATACCAGGCCAGAGGCGATGAGCGAGGCGGTGCCGGACACCGCGCCGGTGAGCTGCAGGATGCCGAGGACGACGGCGAGCACGACGAACAGCAGGAGCACCGGCGGGGCGAAGTAGCGCAGACCGTTGCGGCGGCCGAAGCGGCGCACCAGCTCCCCTCGCCAGGCACCGGTCGCGCGGAACTGTCTGGCCAGTCGCAGCCAGCTCTCCCGCGGCCAGTAGGTCACCGACAGCTCGGGATCGAACCACACCCGGTGGCCGGCCTGACGGATGCGCAGGTTCAGCTCCCAGTCCTCGCCGCGGCGGATCGTCTCGTCGAACAAGCCGACCTCATCGAGGACCTCCCGCCGCATCACGCCGAGGTAGGCGGATTCCGCCTCGCCCTCGACGCGGCCGCCGTGATACGCGCCGCCGCCCAGGCCGACGGGGGAGTTGTACAACCGGGCGACGGCCTTCTGGAAGGGAGTCCGACCCTCGGCGTGCATCACGCCGCCGACGTTGGCCGCCCCCGTGCGCTGCAGCGTCTGCAGGGCACGGGCCGCGTAGCCGGGGGCGAGCTCGGAGTGCGCATCGACCCGGATGACGGTGGGGTAGCGGCTGGCCCGGATCGCGGCGTTGAGTCCGACCGGGATGTGCGCGGCGGGGTTGTCCACGAGGCGTATCCGGTCGTCGGCAGCGGCCAGTCGGCGGGCGAGGGCCGTGGTGCCGTCCGACGACGGTCCCAGCGCGAGGACGAGCTCGGCCGGAACCCCGACCTCCTGAGCGAGCACCGACGCGACCGCGTGCTCCAGGTAGGCGCGTTCGTTGAGCACCGGCATCACGAAGGACACCCCGGTGACGGGGGCGGGGGATCCGTTGGCTGGCACACGTCGATCATGTCACGCCGCTCCTGCCCCGCTCTCCCAGGCAGAGCGCGGTCGTCGCGGCTCAGCGGGGACCGCGAGCGGACGAACTATCCTGGAGGGATGGGTGCACTGTCTGACGCGAAGAAGGCCTACCGTCTCCTGCGGCGGGCGCTCGCTTCGCGCTCCGCGGTGCAGCGTGTCCGCCGCCGGCTGGCGGATCAGGCGCCATGCCCGGCAGATCACTTCCGGGTCGCCGTGTACTTCGCCGACGGTGCGGTCAACATGTACCAGATGCGGCAGTGGTACCGCCCGCTGGCCGCGCTCGCCGAGCGGTGGCCCGTGGTGGTCCTCGCGCGCCAGGCGACTGGCGCGGAGAAGCTGCTGGAGGAGGACGGCCCGCCCGTCGCGTTCGTGCCGAAGGTGCGCGACCTCGAGCGATTCCTCGCCACACAGGACATCCGGGTGGTCCTCTACGTGAATCAGAACACCCGTAACTTCCAGATGTTCCGGTACGGCCGTCGCTGGCATGTGTTCATCAACCACGGCGAGTCCGACAAGATGTACATGACCACGAATCAGTACAAGGCCTATGACTACGCCTTCGTCGCCGGTCAGGCGGCCAGGGATCGGCTGTCGCGGACGCTGTGGGACTACGACGTGGAGAGCCGGACCATCGAGATCGGACGCCCCCAGGCGGACCACTACTCCGGCTCGCTCCCGTATACGCCGGACGACCGTCTCGTCGTCCTCTACGCCCCGACGTGGGAAGGCGATCGTCCCAGCGCGCATTACGGCTCCATCGCCTCGCACGGCGAGCGCCTGGTGGCGCGACTGCTCGCGACGGGCGAGCACCGGGTCATCTACCGCCCGCACCCGCGCAGCGGTGTCGTCGACGAGGCCTACGGGGCGGCGCATCGCCGCATCGTCGCGGCCATCGCCGCCGCGAACGCCGCCGACCCGACCGCGCAGCACATGTACGACGACGGCCCCGAGCTCGGCTGGCAGCTCGCCGCCGCCGACGTCGCCGTCGTGGACATCTCGGCCATGGTGTACGACCGCCTCGCGGCGGGAAAGCCGCTCATGATCACGCGCCCGGTCGACGAAGAGGCCGCCGTCGACACCACCGGCTACCTCTCCGACTGCGAATGGCTGTCCGCGGAGGCGGCGGACGACATCGTCGCCGAGGTCGAGCGCGTACGGGAGGACGAAGCGGCCGTCGCGCGCCTGCAGATGTGGGTGCGCCACTACTTCGGCGACACGACCCCCGGCGTGGCGACGCAGAAGTTCCACGCCGCCGTCGAGCGGCTCATGGGGGAGTGGGAGCGGTGGCGCGACCGGGAGATCGGTGCCGTCCGCGGTGATGCGGACGATGACGACGACGAGGCGGACGAAGAGGACGCATGAGCAGCGACTTCCCGCGCTCCGCTGCGCTCCTACCACGTCTCGAGGTCGTCGACGCGACCGGCTCGACGAACGCCGACCTCCGGGGAAACGCGGACGACGCCGACGCCTGGCCGCACCTCTCGGTCCTCCTGACCCGGCACCAGACGGCCGGACGGGGGCGGCTGGATCGCCGGTGGATCGCCCCGGCGGGTTCGGCGCTCGCGGTGAGCGTCCTCCTCCGCGATCTGCCTGCCGAGCCGGCAGCGCGAGGCTGGATCCCGCTCGCCGCCGGGGCGGCCATGGCCGAGGCCGTCGCCGCACAGCTTCCTGAGGCCGCCGTCGTCCTCAAGTGGCCGAACGACGTCCTCGTCGACGGCCGGAAGATCTGCGGCATCCTCGCCGAGGCGACGCCGACGGCCGTGATCGTCGGGGCGGGCGTCAACACCGCCATGACCGCGACCCAGCTTCCGGTTCCCACGGCCACCTCCTTCGCGGTACAGGGGGTCGTCGTCGACGAGGACGAGCTGCTCCGTTCCTACGTGTCGGCGCTCGACGGCCACCTCCGCGCGCTCGCCGCGGCGGACGACGCGACCGCGAGCGGTCTGCATGCGGCGGTGACCGCGCGGTGCGCGACGGTCGGACAAGCCGTGCGCGTCTCGCTGCCCGCCGGGTCCCTGCTCGAGGGCGTGGCCGTCGGCATCGACGACGAGGGGCGTCTGCTCGTCGCGGCGGAGGGGACGGTGCACGCGGTCTCCGCGGGTGACGTCGTGCACGTCCGGCCCGCGTGACGCGGGGACACGCCGTCCCGCGGACGGTGTTGTCGGCGATCGCGGGCACAATGGGGGTGTGACCCAGCCCGTGACGCTCGGCGGACGCCCGCTGATGCCGCCGCCCGGCACTCCCGCCGAGGAGCTGCTCATCGCGCGCTTCCGCGGCCACGCTCGCCGGCTCTTCTGGTCGGCGCTCGTGCTCATCGCCGCCTTCGGGGCCACCGCCTACTTCTACGGCAACCTTCCGGCCGGGTTCGAGGACTGGATGCTGCTCGCCGCCGCCGGAGTCGTCGTCCTCATCGCCGTCGTGATCCCCTTCATCGTCTGGTACTCGCGGACGACGACGATCACGACCCGACGTGTCATCGCAGCCCAGGGCTTGGGCGCGCGCAACCGCCGCGAGATGTCGCATGCCCGCGGCTACACGATCGGTGTCCGCCGGGGTCCGCTGCAGCGGATGTGGGGCTGCGGGACCATCACGCTCTCGAACGGCGTGGACGCACCTCTCCGTCTCGTGAACGTCCCGAACGTCACCCTCGTGCACGAGACGCTCGCAGATCAGATCGAGGTCGGGCAGATCCTCGCCCATCGCGACGCGCAGGCGAGCGGCGACGAGATCGCCTGAGCGCGAACTCACGGCCGCCTCGCGGCCCGTTCGCTTCGCCGTTCCCCGGACCGGTGAGCGTGCGGAAGAATGGGCATGACGAATGGAGGCGGCACATGGCGCTGCGTGTGGGCGTGATCGGCGGAGGACAGCTGGCACGGATGATGATCGCTCCGGCGGTCGAGCTCGGTCTCGAACTGCGGGTGCTCGCCGAGGAGGAGGGCATGGCCGCGGGCCTGGCCGCCACAGCGGTCGGCGACTACCGGGACCTCGACACCGTGCGCGCCTTCGCCGCCGACGTCGACGTCCTCACCTTCGACCACGAGCATGTGCCGCAGGAAGTGCTCCGCGCCCTCGTCGCCGAGGGGATCGCGGTGCATCCCGGACCGGATGCCCTCCAGTTCGCCCAGGACAAGCTCGTCATGCGCGCCCGCTTGGCGGAGCTCGGCGTGCCGCAGCCGGAGTGGGCGCCGGTCCGTTCCGCCGATGACCTGCAGCGCTTCCTCGACGAGCACGACGGTGCCGCGGTGGTCAAGACGCCGCGGGGCGGGTACGACGGCAAGGGCGTGCGGGTCGTGCGCTCCGGTGCCGAGGCGCAGGACTGGCTCGATGCGCTCGAGGGCTCCGACGCCCTGCTCGCCGAGGAGCTCGTCCCCTTCGTCCGTGAGCTCGCCCAGCAGGTCGCGCGCCGACCCGGAGGAGAGATGATCCCGTATCCGGTCGTCGAGACCGTGCAACGCGATGGCGTCTGCGCCGAGGTGATCGCCCCGGCGCCCGCGGCGACCGAGCGTCTCGCCGAGGTCGCCGAGGACATCGGTCGTCGCATCGCGGAGGGTCTCGGCGTGACCGGGATGCTCGCGGTCGAGCTCTTCGAGACGGACGACGAGCGCATCCTCGTGAACGAGCTCGCGATGCGTCCGCACAACAGCGGGCACTGGAGCCAGGACGGCGCCGTCACCGGGCAGTTCGAGCAGCACCTGCGTGCCGTGGCGGACCTGCCGCTGGGCGACACTCGACCTCGTGCGTCCTGGGCGGTCATGGTGAACATCCTCGGAGGGCCCGCAGAGGGCACGCTGGGGGACCGTTTCGAGGCGGCGATGGCCGCGCACCCGGACGCCAAGATCCACACGTACGGCAAGGCACCGCGCCCCGGTCGTAAGGTGGGCCACGTCAACGTCGCCGGGGACGATCTCGACGACGCGGTGTACGTGGCCAGGGCCGCCGCGGCCGCTTTCGTCTGAGTATTCCCGCGGCGGCGCACGGGAAAAGACGTGTGCCGCTCGGGTGTTCTCCCAGCGCGAGACCGTAGCCTGATCTGGTGACCGAGCCACTGCACTCCTCCGCCGTCCCTCTGGTCGGCGTCGTCATGGGATCCGACTCCGACTGGCGCGTCATGAGCGACGCGTCCCAGGCGCTCACCGATTTCGGGATCCCGCACGAGGTCGAGGTCGTCTCGGCCCACCGCACGCCGGACAAGCTCATGTCCTATGCGCGGGAAGCCCGGGCTCGCGGCCTGCGTGTCATCATCGCGGGCGCCGGTGGTGCCGCCCACCTTCCGGGCATGCTCGCGTCGATGACGGCACTTCCCGTCGTCGGGGTCCCGGTGCCGCTCGCATACCTGGACGGTATGGACTCGCTGCTGTCGATCGTGCAGATGCCCGCGGGTATCCCGGTCGCGACGGTGTCGATCGGCGGCGCACGCAACGCGGGTCTGCTCGCGGCCCGGATCCTCGGTGCCGCGGACGACGAGCTGGCCGACCGTGTCGAGGCGTACGCCGCCGACCTCGAGGCCCAGGTCGAGGAGAAGAACGATCGGCTGAAGGGCTCGCTGTGACCCTTGCGCCCCCGCGCGCGACGCGACGTCCGCTCATCGAGACGCGGCCGCTGCGACACCCGGATACGGCCGATGCCGGGCTCATGTCGAAACGCGCCTGGTGGCTCGTCGGTCTCAACTTCCTGCTGCCGGGGTCCGCGCAGGTCCTGGCGGGTAATCGACGGCTGGGAAGATTCGGGCTCGGCGTCACCCTGACGACGTGGTTCCTGGCCGTCGTCGCCGTCGGGCTCGTGCTGTTCGCCCGCCCCGTCTTCCTCTGGCTCACGATCGGTGGCGGGTTCGTATCGGCGGCGCTGCTCACACTCGTGCAGGTGCTGCTCGTGGGAGTCGTGGTCCTCTGGATCGTCCTCACGTTCGACACGCTCCGCCTCGTCCGCCTGGTCAGGGTCCCCGCGCCGTCGCGGTTCCTCGTGCCGGTCGTCGCGCTCGTCCTGCTGGGGCTCGTCGGAGGCGTCATGGGCTACGCGGCCACCGCGGTGGGCTCTGTGCGCGGCAGTGTCGGGGCGATCTTCGGGCAGAGCGGCCCGAGCCTCCCGCCCAGCGACGGCTACTACAACATCCTGCTGCTCGGCGCGGACAGCGGAGACGGCCGTGACTCGATGCGTTTCGACAGCATCTCCGTCGTCTCGGTCAACGCCGAGACCGGAGCAGTGACCATCACCGGAATCCCGCGTGAGCTCCCGCATGCGCCGTTCAGCGACGGCAGCCCGATGCAAGAGCTCTATCCCGAGGGCTTCCAGGGCCACGGGTCGTCCACCTGCGGCTGGAACGGGTGGATGAACCATGTCCGCAACGCCGCGGAGGTATGCCGGGAGGACAAGGGGACCGGGCTCTATCCGGACGCGGAGGCCACGGGCTCGGCGCCGGGTATCGAGGCGACCAAGGATGCGGCGGAGGGCGTGCTCGGCATCGAGATCCCGTACTACGTCTTCGTCGACATGCACGGCTTCGCCGACCTCGTGGATGCCCTCGGCGGCGTCGACATCACCGTCACGGAGCGCCTGCCCAAGGGTGGCCCGCCGGAGGGCTGGTCCGGCACGGACGTGAACGAATGGGCGATCGGCTGGATCGAGCCCGGGCAGCAGCACATGGACGGCGACACGGCTCAGTGGTACGCCCGCTCGCGGTACACGACCAGCGACTGGGACCGCATGAAGCGGCAGCGCGAACTGCAGGAGGCGATCCTCGCCCAGTTCACTCCGCAGACCGTCCTCACCCGATTCAACGAGGTGGCCGCTGCGGGCACGGCACTCATCAGCACCGATCTTCCGCAGGGCAAGCTGCCGGAGTTCTTCGACCTCATGCTGAAGGCCAAGGAGCAGCCGGTCCAGACCGTCGAGCTGACACCCGAGAACGGCGTCGACGAGTTCGACCCGAACTACGACTTCATCCACGAGCTCATGCAGCAGAAGCTGCACCCGCCGACGGAGACCCCGGTTCCGGCTCCCTGAGACAGCGGGGAACGACGCAGCCCACGGGCGATGTTCCCGGGAACATCGCCCGTGGGCCGTCCGGTGCATGACCGGATTCGCCAGACGACGGTGATCGGAGGGGGAGGGATCACCGTCGTCCAGCCGGCCACCGCGCAAGGCGGCGACCTGGCTCAGGCGCGCATGCGGCGCGCGACTCAGGCGCGCTTGCGACGCGCGGCTCCGACGGCGACGAGAGCACCACCGGCGACCAGAGCGACTGCTCCGCCGCCGATGATCCACGGCGACACCGATCCACCGGTGAGGGCGAGCTCCGTGCCGCCGGTGAGCGGGAGCTCGGTCCCGGCGGGCGCGGCGGTGCCGGGATCGTGGTCGCAGCTGGAAGCGGCGGCGTTCCCGTGAGACACCGTCACCGTCGCGGTGTAGGCCCGGGAACCGGCGAAGTCGAGGGCGTAGGCCCCCTGCCCGTCGGAGGGCGGGCGGAACGTGACCCTCAGGCTGCCGTCGGATGCGGCGGTGTTGCCCGAGATGGCGGCGGCGCCGGCGTTCTGCCCCGAGACGGACACTCCGACGGTCTCCGAGGGCTCGAAGTACCCGGCGCCGAAGGCGACGGTCGAGACCTCACAGGTGTCGATGATCGCGTCGCCCACCTTCGCGCCCGGAGGCGAGGGGTAGGAGTCGCTCGGTGCCGCAGAGGCGACGGTCGGCGCGGCCAAGATGAGCGCGCCAGCGGTAAGGCTGATGGCAGCCAGTTTCTTCAGCATGATTTCTCCCCAGAATTTCACGCGGAATCGCCTCCGGACACACCCCTGCGTCCGACTGCGCGGAGTCCTCTGCCCCCACGGCAGGTTCACGGACCCCGGTTATTCCCCAGTGAGATGACAGTACCTCATCCGTCGGCGATTGTCACGAGCCGCACTGCAGGGTCTCGCGGGTCAGCTTCGGGGCGACGATCAACGGGGTGTGCTGCACCTCGGTGAGGCGCGCTCCGGCGCCCTCGCCCTGGAACTCCACGGTGATCGTGGTGGAGGCGCCGGGGGCGAGGAGCACCTCGTGCTGCACGACGGAGCGATCGCCGATGGTCGTCGTCTGCACGCCCTCCTCCTTGCCGTCCCGGTCGATATGCGACGGCAGGGCACGGTCCGGACCGTAGACGGCGATCAGGGTGCGCACGCTGCCGGCCGGCACGCCGTAGATGCCGTCGCCGGTGACGTACGGAGGCAGAGAAGTGGCGGCGTCGGCGGGGGCCGTGTTCGACCAGGTGACGCGCACCTGGGTCGTCGGCACCCCCGCGCAGGTCCCCACCGCCGTCGCGATCGAGGCGCGGGTGTAGTAGTCCATCTTCCCGCCGGTCCCGTCGTTGATCAGGACGCCGACCACCGCGGCGTCCTCGTCGTCCTGCGGCATGGCGCCGCCGAGCGCGCTGGCGGCGAGGAGCGACTCCTCCGACTCGTGCGCGCTCCAGATCCGGATGCGGCCTTCGCCGGCGGCGTCGGCGAGAGCGCGGACGAGGGCCTGCGGCTCCGCGTGGGACAGAGCGGCCGAGAACAGCCCGCCGGCGGCCTGGGCGAAGATCGCGTCCTGAGCCGCGGGATCGGGGATCGCCGCGTAGATCTCCGAGAGGAGCAGATCGGTCACGGTGTCCGCAGTCGCCGTGAAGGGTCCGAAGGAGAGATCCCCGGTGGCTCGCATGAGGTGTGCGGCGACCACGGCGTCCACCGCGATCACCCCGTCGACCTTCCCCCCGTAGCGCCCCTCCCACCGGGCGGCGATGGTCTGTCCCGCTTCACGGAAGTCGGGGATGCTGGTGATGTTCTGCAGATAGCGGCCGGGGCGGTCCTCGAAGAGCGCGACGGTGCTGTCGCTGACCGGCAGCGCCGTGTCCAGCGGGGGGAAGTCGCGCGTCGACGCCTGCCGCTGCAGCGTGACCTTGCCGTTCTCCGCGCGCAGGAGCGCGATCGAGCCGATGATGCCGCCCGATGACCGCAGCTCTGCGTTGTTCTGCATCGCGAGGACGTAGGTGCGGGGGCCCTCGCCGCCGAGCATGGTCGGCAGCAGGACGGAGGCGCCGTGCAGCGCACCGACCGCCGTGGCGGCCTGGGTGACGGCGCCGCGCATCTCCCGCACCGCGTCAGCGAGCGGCGGAAGGGTGGCGTCGGCGTCGATGCGGCGGGCCCGCTCCTCCGCCACGGTCAACGCCGCGCTCGCGGTGCCGAGCGGCTTCTCGACGGCCGCGAAGGGAGCGAGGTCGATCGCCCCGCCCGCGAAGCCGAGGCTCGTGAGGTCGACGTCGTCGGCGACGTCGAGCAGCGGACCGAGGGCGTCCCTGGAGACGTCGTCGGCGATCTCGGCGACCTCGCTCACCGCGCGGAAGTTCGGGCCGATCCAGGGCAGCACAGCGAACGCCTGCCAGATCGGGTCTCCCGTCAGCGATCGGGCCGACTCCGCGTTGCGGGAGATGCGGGCGGCGACCGGGGCTGCCCCATCGAGATCGCCCTCGGCGATGGACTGCTTGAGCTGACTGGTCGCTTTCGATATCTGCTGGAGGTTGTCGACCGCGCCGATGCCGCGCACCGTGACCCAGCCCAGTGCGAGGACGAGGAACACGAGGACGAGGCCGATGGTCCACCCGACCCATCGGCGGCGGACGGGAAGGCGACCATCGCTCACCCTGGCATTCAAGCACGGCGAGGCTGCCCGCCGCGCTCCCGATGCTGTGGGAACGCTGAGTAGCGGTGTGGACAGGTGATGCGCTCCCGGGGTCGTCGGCATCCCGCGGTTAGCCTGATCGCATGGGTGCTCGACTGCGTGTTGTTCTGGATCAGCTCGTGCACGTCGTCGACCCCGATCAGGCGGCGGCGTCGCGAGATCTCGCCGCCGGGCTCGTCCAGACGGCCCCACCGAACTGCACGGTCGACGCGATCGTGCCGTCGGGGGCGGACGTCGACCTGCGCGGCATCGGAGAGGTGCGCACCCTCGCGGTCGGCCGCCGTGAGCTCGCCGCGTCCTGGCAGCTCGGTATCGCCCCTGGCGTCGGCGGCGGCCTCATCCACGCGCCCACGCTGCTCGCTCCGCTGGTGCGTCATGACCGCGTGCACGACAACGACCAGACGACCGTCACGCTGTGGGATCTGCGGGCCTGGGAGGCGCCGTCCCAACTGTCCAGGGGCGCCGTCGCCTGGCAGCGCGGGATGCTCCGGCGTGCCGTAAAACATGCGGATGCCGTGGTCGTCCCCTCGCACTCCATGGCGCAGCGGCTGTCCGGCCTCGTGAAGCTCGGCGACCGCATCCGCGTCATCGCCGGCGCTCCACCCCAGGGTCTCGTCCTCCCGCCGGACGCCACGTCGCGACGCGACGCACTCGGCCTGCCGTCGGAGTACCTCGTCCTGTCCGGCCCGCAGGACACCCTGGCCGCCGGTTTCCGCGGGGCGGTCGCGGCCGGTCTCGACGCCGTGGTGATCGGAGCGGCGGAAGGCACGGAACCGCGTATCGCCGAGATCGCCGCCGCCGCCGGACTGCCCGAGCGCCGTGCGCACGTCCGAGGGACCCTCGAGGTGTCGGACCGCGCCGCCGTCGTCGCCGGGGCTCGCGTCTTCGTATCCACCGACGCCGTCACCGGATGGCCCTGGCGCGCCGTGGAAGCGATGTCGCTGGGCGTCCCCGTCGTGGCCGTGGAGTCCGGGTGTCATCACGACGTCCTCGCCGACGGGGGAGCGGTGGTCGCCGAGGAGGCGCTGCCAGAGGCGATCGAGGACGCGGCGGGCGCCGGAAGGGAGCGCCTGCGCGTGCTCGCCGCCGACCGGTCGCGGGCCTTCTCCTGGGCGAGTGCCGCGGAGCGGGTGTGGAGTCTGCACGCAGACCTCTGATCACCTGAACGCCAGCTTCGCATCCACGCGACACGCCGGGAGCTGATCGCGTTTCCGTGGCAACAGTGGCATCATCCCGCAACTTCCGTCACACTGGTCACATGTCTCGACGTGCCCCACGCTCTCGAAACACCACGAAGGTCACCCGCCTTCTCACCTGTTTCCTCGCTGCCTCCGCCCTGGTGATCGGCACGGTGGTCCCCGCCACCGCCGCCTCCGCCGCTGTGACGTCCGCCGTCGGCGGTTCCGTGAGCAGGGTCGTCGGCGACCCCGCGGCCGCCGGGATCGTGAAATCATCGCTGGTCGGGTTCACACCCGGCAACATCATCAGTGACGCCGTCTTCACCGACAGCAGCACCATGACCGAGGCGCAGATCCAGAGCTTCTTCAACAGCAAGGTCTCGAAGTGCCAGAGCGGATACGTCTGCCTCAAGGACTTCAAGATCACGTCGGTCACCCGCCCTGCCGATGCGTACTGCGACGGATACACCGGTGCGAAGAACGAGTCGGCAGCTCGCATCATCTACCGCGTCGCCAAGGCCTGCGACATCAACCCGCGGGTCCTCATCGTCATGCTCCAGAAGGAACAGGGCCTCGTGACGCACACCTGGCCCAGCGCATGGCGTTACAACATCGCGCTCGGCCAGGGGTGCCCGGACACGGCACCGTGCGATCCGAACTTCGTGGGATTCTTCCACCAGATCTACGGCGCTGCGCGTCAGATGCAGATCTACATGGAGGGGAAGTGGTTCCAGTGGTATGCCCCCGGCAAGACCTGGAACATCCTCTACAACCCGAACAAGTCGTGCGGTTCCTCGCCCGTCTACATCGCCAACGCGGCGACGGCGGCGCTGTACTACTACACGCCGTACCAGCCGAACGCGGCAGCACTCCGCGCCGGCTACGGCACGGGTGACAGCTGCTCCGCCTACGGCAACCGGAACTTCTACAACTACTTCACCGACTGGTTCGGCGCCACGAAGTACACCGTCTCCGGAGCGATCCTGACGGCCTGGAACGCGCAGGGCGGAGCGACCGGGCGGTACGGGCAGCCCACCGGCAACGCCGTGTACGTGTCGGCCAACGGGGGCGGCTACGTGCAGCAGTTCGCCAAGGGCACGATCTGGAAGCCGGCCTCCTCTTCGCACGCGTACCCGATGAGCAGTGGACCCTTCCGCACGAACTACCTCGCCGCCGGCGGCGAGAAGGGCTCGTGGGGTTGGCCTACCGGGAATGCGGTGTGCCAGCTGGCGGACGGCGGTTGCAAGATGGTGTTCCAGAAGGGCACCGTGTACTACTCGGCGGCGACCGCTTCCATGCTCGTGCCCACCGCTTTCGCCGCCCTCTACGAGACTCTGGGTGCCGAGTCGAGCCGCTTCGGCTACCCGACCAAGGCCGCTGTCGCCGGGCCGGATGCCGGATTCGAGCAGACGTTCCAGAACGGCGTGATCGCCTACTCGCCGGCGACGCGTCTCGTCGAGGTCAGCGGCTCCTTCCTGACGTTCTGGCGAGCAGCCGGCGGAGTCAAGAGCGTCTACGGGTATCCGAAGACCGCCGTGCTGGCCGTCACCGCGAACGGCGGCGGGCAGGTGCAGGAGTACACCAAGGGCAAGATCTGGTCCTCGTCCGCCGGCACCTTCGGCATGAAGACCGGTGGGATGCTCACCGACTATCTCGCTGCCCAGGGGGAAGCCGGCGAGTGGGGCTGGCCGATCTCGGCACAGAACTGCTCGACGACGGCCGGTGGGTGCGCGATGTCGTTCCAGAAGGGCGTCGTGGGGTGGTCTTCGGCCACGGGCTCGGTCATGGTGAGTGCGAAGGTCGGCGCGGAGTGGACGCGGTACGGGGGCGCGGCGCGTCTGGGTTACCCGTCCGGCAAGGCGACGGTCGTGAGCGCGAACGGTGGCGGCACGGTGCAGGCGTTCACGAAGGGGAAGGTGTTCGATTCCCCGGCGGGGACGTTCGGTATCGGTTCCGGCGTGTTCCTGCGCAACTACGAGGCTGCCGGCGGTCCGCAGGGGGCGGCGTGGGGGTGGCCGACGTCGACCGTGGACTGCACGCTCGCCGGTGGCGGGTGCGCGATGTCGTTCCAGAAGGGCGTCGTGGGGTGGTCTTCGGCCACGGGCTCGGTCATGGTGAGTGCGAAGGTCGGCGCGGAGTGGACGCGGTACGGGGGCGCGGCGCGTCTGGGTTAC
>NZ_JAHWXJ010000002.1:1230000-1363914 GCF_023091185.1 Microbacterium sp. KSW4-4
CAACTACGAGGCTGCCGGCGGTCCGCAGGGGGCGGCGTGGGGGTGGCCGACGTCGACCGTGGACTGCACGCTCGCCGGTGGCGGGTGCGCGATGTCGTTCCAGAAGGGCGTCGTGGGGTGGTCCTCGGCCACGGGCTCGGTGCTCGTCCCGGTCGGGCCGATCCTGACCGAATGGACCCGGCTGGGCGGCGCAGAGAGCGCTCTGGGATACCCCAAGGCGTCGGCGACGGTGTCCGGCACCATCACCACGCAGCTCTTCCAGAAGGGCGAGATCTCCTACGACACCCGGACCGGCAAGGTCACGGTGAAGTAGCGCGCCGCCGTTCCTCTCAGCGTCCGTGTCATAAGATACTCAAGCCTGCGGTGCGCTCCGTCACCGCGACCGAATGAGTGGGCCCGTGACTGAAACCCGAGATCTTTTCGCCGCCGTCCCGCGTTCCGAATTCGACGTCCCCGGCACCAGCCGGGGTCTGATCGACGTCGTGCGCTGGCGCTACCTGCTGAACCTGCTCGTGCGCACCGGCGTCACCACGCGCTACCGCAACTCGGTGCTGGGGTGGACGTGGTCCTACGTGCGTCCCGCCGCCCAGTTCCTGGTGTTCTGGGTGGTCCTGGGGCTGTTCATGAACCTGGACCGCGGCATCCCGAACTACGCGATCTACCTCTTCTCGGGGATCGTCATCATCAACCTCTTCTCCGAAGCGTTCAAGAACGCCACCACGTCGATCGTGGGCAACGCACCGCTGGTCCGCAAGGTGTTCCTCCCGCGGCAGCTCTTCGCGGTGTCCGCCGTCATCGTCGCCTTCGTGCACTTCCTCCCGCAGGTCGGCCTTCTGCTGATCGTGTGTCTCCTCCTCGGATGGATCACGCACATCTCCCTCCTCTCCGTCCTCGCGATCTTCGCCGGCATGGTCATCGTGATGGTGTTCGCGCTCGGCCTCGGGCTGTTCTTCGGCGCGATCAACGTCCGCTTCCGCGACGCCGAGAACATCGTCGAGCTCCTGCTGCTCCTGGCGACGTGGGCCTCGCCCGTGCTGTATGCCTGGACACAGGTGCAGGATGCCGTGGTCGACAAGCTGGGATGGCCGCAGTGGCTGGTCGAGGTCTACATGCTGAATCCCATCACCCAGGGCGTGGAGCTCTTCCACTACGCCTTCTGGCGTCCGGTCACGTCGACGGCCTTCGAACTCCCGCCGGGGCTGGCCTGGAACACGCTGTGGACGTTCCTCATCGCGATCGGCACACTGCTCGTCGGACAACTCGTCTTCCGGCGTCTCGAGGGAAGGTTCGCGCAGGATCTATGAGCGCACAGACGGTCACCAAGCCCAGCATCATCATCGACGGCGTGCGCAAGCGCTTCACGCTCAACCACGCGTTCTCCCTCAAGGACACCGTCGTGTCCTGGATCAAGCGGCGCAAGCTCTCGAGCGAGTTCGAGGCGCTCAAGGGCCTTGATCTCGTCATCGGCGAAGGGGAATCGGTCGCGATCCTCGGCTTCAACGGGTCCGGCAAGTCCACCCTGCTCAAGCTCATCTCCGGCGTCATGGAGCCCGACTCCGGTCAGGTGCTCACCCGCGGTCGCGTCGCCGGTCTCATCGAGGTCGGGGCCGGATTCCATCCGGAACTCTCCGGTCGGGAGAACGTCTTCCTCAACGCCGCGATCCTCGGCATGCGCCGGCGGGAGATCGAGGAACGCTACGACGAGATCGTCGCCTTCAGTGAGATCGAGCAGTTCATCGACCAGGAGGTCAAGCACTACTCCTCCGGGATGTTCATGCGCCTCGCCTTCTCCGTCGCCATCCACGTCGAACTCGACGTCCTGCTGGTGGACGAGATCCTGTCGGTGGGGGACGCCCCGTTCCGGGAGAAGTGCCGGCTGAAGTTCGAAGAACTCATCGCTGCGGGGAAGACCCTCGTCGTCGTCAGCCATGACATGGAGATGGTGCGCGAACTGTGCACGCGCGGAATCGTCATCAACAAGGGTGAGGTCGCGTACGACGGCGACATCGAGGGCGCGATCGCGCTGGTGGGGGCGTGACCGCCTGGATCGAGCAGGCGCCGGCCCTGCTCGTCGCCCTCGCCCTGCTCGTCGCCCCTGGCCTTCCGGTGGCCCTCTGCGTCCGCGGGGTGAGCAGCGTCGTGAGGCTCGGCCTCGCCATCGGTGTCTCGCTCGGCATCGTCGCGGCCGCCTCGCTGGTCGCTCCGGTGCTGGGGTTGTCGTGGGGTCTGCTTCCGGTCGGTCTCGTCACCGCGCCGGTGTGGATCGTCGCGGCGGTTCTGCGGTTCTTCGACCGGGCGGAACCGGGCGACGTCCGGACCCGCAGCCGGGGAACGTGGATCGCGATCGGCGTCGCGTTCCTGGGGTGGATGGTCATCCTGCTGGCCGGGATCGGTCGACCGGACCACCCGTCCCAGCTCTACGACGGCCTCTTCCATCTGAACGCCGTCGAGTTCATCGCAGCCACGGGTGACGCGTCCCCGCTGCACATGACGATGGCGACGCCGAGCCTGGAGACCTCGTTCTACCCGACCCTCTGGCATGCGCTGGTGAGCCTCGTCCTCCCGGCCGCCGGCAGCGTGGTCGCGGCCACGAACGTCACGACGCTCGCCGTCGTCGCGCTCGTGTGGCCGGTCGCTCTCGCCACCCTCACGGCTGTCGCCTTTCCCCAGCACGCCCGCGCAGCGGTGTGGGCGCCGCTTCTGGGATTCGGGATCAGCGTCTTCCCCCTGGGATTCCTCAACTGGGGAGTGCTGTATCCCAACCTGCTCGGCACGGCCCTGATCCCGGTTCTCCTCGCCGCCGTGCTGCTCGCCTTCGCACCCGCTGCCGGCTGGACGCGCCGCACCCTCCGCATCCTCATCGTCCTGGCGATCGTGGGCAGCACCGGATTCGCGCACCCGTCCGCTCTGCTGGGGGCCGTGGCTCTTCTGGTGCCGTACCTGCTCTGGAGAGCATGGCGGCTCGCGGTCTCCGGTGGGCGGCGGACGCGCGTGCTGCTCGGCGTCGCTGTGGTGATCGGCCTGATCGCATTGACCGTGGTCTGGCTCGAGGCGAACGTGACGACCCACGAGTGGCTGCCCCGGCTCACGATCTCGCAGGCGCTCGGCGAGGTCGCTTTCCTCAACCCGGTGAACCGCAGCACCGGACTGCTGCTCGGGCCTCTCGCCGCGCTCGGCATCTGGCGGCTCGCGAAAGAGCGGATGTGGTGGGTCCTGTGGTCCTATGCCGTCAGCGTCGGACTGTACCTCGTCGCATCCTGGCTCCCCGTCCTGTGGCTGCGCAGCGCCGTCGTCGGCCTCTGGTACGACGACACCACGCGCGTGGCCGCGCTGCTCGCGATGTGGGGGATCCCTTTCGCGGCGATCGGCGCGACCGTCGTGGGGGACTGGCTCGCCGGCCTCTGGCGTGCGCGCCGACGGGCTCTGGCGCTCGCGATCCTGGCGGTCGTCGCCCTGGCCGCCGCCACGCACCTGCTGGCGATACGCAACGACCTGGGATACATGCGCGATGTGAGCTTCCGTTTCGATGCGCAGTCGCAGGGGCTCTCACCCGACGAGGCGCAGCTGTTCGAGCGCGCCGCGGAAGAACTCCCGGAGGGCAGCCTGGTGATCGGCGACCCGCTGACGGGAGCCGGACTGCTGTTCGCATACACCGGTGACGACGTGGTCTTCCCGCACGTGACGGGCCGGTACGGCCGGGACGCCTCGGTGCTGGCGCGGTACTTCGTGGACGGCGGTCCTGAGGTGTGCGATGCCGCCGAGCGGCTGGGCGTCACCCACGCGATGGACTTCGGCGACACCGTCCTGTATCAGAACCACTACACGACGTACGACGGTCTCCACGACCTCGACGATTCGCCGATCCTCACCGAGGTGGATCGGGTGGGGGACGCAGTCCTCTACGAGATCACGGGTTGCGACTAGCGTCCTTCTCGATCTCGGCGGCTTCCAGGAGTGCGATCTTCCGCGCGAGGAGCGTGAGCTGACGCTGCAGGGCGATGTTGCGCCGGTACTGCGAGTACACGAACGCGAGGAACATGACGATCAAGCCGTAGAGGACGAGGTCGGTGCCTCGGCCCACGCCCACGAGGCCGGCCAGCCAGCTCAGCCACTGGGGGAAGAGCACGGACAGGACGGCGACGACGACGAACAGGCCCATGAGAAGCCGCCGGATCGCCAGGTGGCTGTCGGCGCCGGTACGACGCATCATGAAGACGGCGAGGACGATGATCGCCGCGATGAGCAGGAACTGGATCCACATGGTCAGCGCACCACCAGGTCGACGAGGATGTTCACGGAGTTGAGCACGCTCTGGCCCTTCGCCTTCGAGTAGTCGGTGTAGAGCAGTTCCACGGGGTATTCCTTCCACGGCAGATCGGTACGGCCGAGTTCGAGGACGATCTCCGTCGCGTGGGCCATCCGGTCCTGCCGCAGATCGATGTGCTCCGCAGCGTCACGGCGGATGACGCGGAGGCCGTTGTGGGCGTCCGTGAGCTTCAGGCTCGTGGTGAGGTTCGTGACCCACACGGCGGTCTTCAGGATGACCTTCTTCATCCATCCCGGGTTGGTCCGGTCGTCGAGGAAGCGGGAGCCGAACACGATGGCGACATCCTCGTCCCTGGCGAGCTGGAGCATGCCGAGTGCGTCCTCCACTCGGTGCTGGCCGTCCGCGTCGAAGGTCACGATGTAATCGCACTCGGGGTGTGCCAGAGCGAAGTCGATCCCCGTCTGCAGGGCTGCCCCCTGACCGAGATTGACCGGATGCTGCACGAGGTGCGCCCCCGCCGCGGCGGCCTCCGCCGCCGAGCCGTCGCTGGATCCGTCGTCGACGCAGACGATGTGGGTGAAGTGGGGCTTGAGGCCCTCGATCACGCCGCCGATGACGCTGGCTTCGTTGTAGAGGGGGATCACGACCCAGGCGCGAGGATCGGCGGGGGAAGGCGCGGGGACGCTCGAGGACATGGTTCTATTGTGTCAGGTGTCGATTCGGGCGCCGGTCCACCGAACAGCAGGGGCAGGATGTCGAGGAGACGACGCGCCGTCATCGCGACACGGCTCTACACGCCGGAGGTGACCGCCGCCAGCTTCCGGATGGAGGCGCTCGCCCATGCACTGGCCGCCGACACGGATGTCACCGTGCTGAGCACGAAGCCGCCGCGGGACACGGTGATCGCCGATGCCCCTGGCGTGGTCGTGCGTCGCGCGCCGGTGCTCAGAGACCGCAGCGGAGCCATCCGCGGGTATGTCCCGTACCTGTCCTTCGACGTCCCCCTCTTCTTCCGGCTGCTGGTCCGACGCACCGACGTGATCGTCGCGGAGGCGCCGCCGACCACCGGGTTCGCGGCCGCGATCGCCGCCTTCCTCACCCGACGCCCGCTGGTCTACTACCCGGGCGACGTGTGGACCGATGCGGTCGCCTCGATGGACGCCCCCGGCCCGGTGGTGGCGGTCATGCGGTTCGTCGAGCGCTTCGTCCTGCGCCGCGCGGCACGATCGCTGGCGGTCTCCACGGAGGTCGCCGATCGGCTCGCCGCGATCGGTGGGCGACCGGAGCGTGTCGTGACGGTGGGCAACGGGATCGACACCGCGGTCTTCCGTCCCGACGTCGTCCCGCACGAAGCGGAGCGGCCCTACTTCGTCTACACCGGCACGATGTCGGAGTGGCAGCAGCCCGACGTCTTCATCCGTGCGCTCGCTCTGCTCCCGGACGAGGACGTCGAGCTCCGGTTCTTCGGACAGGGCGCCGTGGAGGCAGAGCTGAAGGAACTCGCTGCACGGCTCGCGCCGGGCCGGGTGCACTTCGGGGGACTCGTCGGCCCCGCGACCTCGGCCTCGTGGATCCGCGGAGCCGTCGGGGCGCTGGTGAGCATCGTCCCCGGCATCGGCTATGACTTCGCCCGACCGACCAAGACGTATGCCGCGGCCGCGGTCGGGACCCCCGTGCTCTTCACGGGTGCGGAGACCGGCGGCGAGGTCGTGCGTGCGGGGGGTCTCGGCGAAGCCGTCGCTTTCGACCCGGAGGAGGTGGCCGCGGCCATGCGGCGGCTGCTCTCCGAGTGGGCATCGGGCGGGACCGAGCGCACCAGGGCGGATCGGGCCGCATGGGCGGCTGACAACGCCTCGCTCGCCACCGTCGGCGCCCGCGCCGCGGAGGTCGTTCGCGGCGCGCGTCGAGGTTCGCGGAGCAACGCCAAGTAGAATCTCGTCAGTGCTGCCTCATCGCGCAGCGTGCAAGGAGCCCCGTGACTGAAACCTCCCGCGTGCGGATCGTCGATTCCGCCGATGTGTCCGCCGACGCCGTCATCGGCGACGGATCCTCCATCTGGCACCTCGCCCAGGTCCGCGAACAGGCCCGCCTCGGCGAGAACTGCATCGTCGGCCGCGGCGCGTACATCGGTACCGGCGTGGAGATGGGGGACAACTGCAAGGTGCAGAACTACGCCCTCGTCTACGAACCCGCCAAGCTCGGCGACGGTGTCTTCATCGGCCCCGCCGTCGTGCTCACCAACGACACCTACCCCCGCGCGATCAACGCCGACGGCAGCCTGAAGAGCGCTCACGACTGGGAGCCGGTCGGGGTCACCATCGAGCGCGGCGCGTCGATCGGCGCCCGCGCGACCTGCGTCGCTCCGGTGACGATCGGCGCCTGGGCGACGGTCGCGGCCGGCGCCGTGGTCGTCAAGGACGTCCCGGCGCACGCCCTCGTCGCCGGCGTCCCTGCCCGGCGCATCGGCTGGGTCGGCGAGGCGGGCGTCCCGCTCACCCGCGGCGAGGACGAGAACACCTGGGTGTGCCCCGCGACCGGGGCGCGCTTCATCGAGACCGACGGAACACTGACCAAGGAGACCGTGTGAGCGAGTTCATTCCCCCCGCCAAGCCCCTCATCGGCGACGAAGAGCGCGAGGCCGTCGATCGCGTCCTCCGCAGCGGCATGGTCGCGCAGGGCCCGGAGGTCGCCGCCTTCGAGCAGGAGTTCTCGGCGCACTTCGTGCCCGGCCGCCCGTCCGTGGCGGTCAACTCGGGCACTGCGGGCCTGCACCTCGGTCTGCTCGCCGCCGGCGTCGGCCCGGGCGACGAGGTCATCGTGCCGTCCTTCACGTTCGCCGCGACCGGCAACTCGGTCGCACTCACCGGGGGGACCCCGGTCTTCGTCGACATCGAGCCGGACACCTTCTCCCTTGACCCCGAGGCGGTCGCCGCCGCGATCACGCCGAAGACCAAGGGCATCCTCCCCGTACACCTCTACGGGCACCCGGCTCGCATGCGCGAGCTCGAGGCCCTGGCCGCCGAGCGCGGCGTCGCCCTGTACGAGGACGCGGCGCAGGCGCACGGCGCGTCGCTCGACGGTCGTCCGGTCGGCTCGTTCGGCGAGTTCGCCATGTTCAGCCTCTACCCGACGAAGAACATGACCAGTGGCGAGGGCGGCATGGTGACCACGGCGACCGACGAGATCGCCCGTCAGGTCAAGCTGCTGCGCAACCAGGGCATGGAGCGGCAGTACGAGAACGAGATCGTGGGCTTCAACGCCCGGATGACCGACATCCACGCCGCGATCGGTCGTGTGCAGCTGACCAAGGTGGACGGCTGGACGAAGACCCGGCAGCAGAATGCTGCCTTCCTCGACGCGAACCTGCAGGGCGTCGTCGTCCCGCCGGTCGCCGAGGGCGCCGTGCACGTGTACCACCAGTACACGATCCGCGTCCCCGAGGATCGTGACGGCTTCGTCGCGGCGCTGAAGAACGAGCACAACGTCGGCGCCGGCGTTTACTACCCGATCCCGAACCACCGCCTCCCGTCCCTGACGCACTTCGCGCCCGGCCTCGACCTGCCCGAGACGGAGCGCGCCGCGCGTGAGGTCGCTTCGCTGCCGGTGCACCCGTCGCTCAGCCAGGACGACCTCGAGCGCATCGTCGCCGCCGTGAACGCCGTCGCGAAGGCCGGTGCCTGATGGCAGACCTGCGCGCAGGTCTCCTCGGCGTGGGGATGATGGGCCGTCACCACGCCCGCGTGCTGCGCGAGCTGGACGGTGTCGAGCTCGCCGCCATCGCCGACCCGGGCGGCGACCCGCACGGTGTGGCCGGTGACCTGGAGATCCTGCCGGACATCGACGCGCTCATCGACGCCGGCATCGACATCGCCGTGGTCGCCGTTCCCACGCGATTCCACGAGGACGCGGCGCTCAAGCTCGCGGCCGCTGGCGTGCACACGCTCGTCGAGAAGCCGATCGCGCACACGGTGGACGCCGGCCAGCGCATGGTCGATGCCTTCGCCGCCGCCGGCCTGGTCGGAGCGGTCGGCCACATCGAGCGCTTCAACCCGGCGGTGCAGGAGCTGCGCCGCCGGATCGAGGCGGGCGAGCTCGGCGCCGTGTACCAGGTGGTCACGCGCCGACAGGGCCCCTTCCCCTCCCGGATCGCGGACGTCGGGGTGGCGAAGGACCTCGCCTCCCACGACGTCGACCTCACCGCCTGGGTCGTGCAGAGCGACTACGAGCGTGTGTTCGCCCAGACCGCCTTCAAGAGCGGTCGCGAGCACGAGGACATGATCACCATCACCGGCCGCACGGCGAACGGCGTGATCGTGAACAACATCGTCAACTGGCTGAGCCCGATGAAGGAGCGCGTCACGGTCGTCACGGGGGAGAAGGGCGCGTTCGTCGCCGACACCTCCACCGGCGACCTCACCTTCTACGCCAACGGCACGATCCCCCTCGAGTGGGAGTCCGTGTCCTCCTTCCGCGGGGTCTCCGAAGGAGACGTCACGCGCTACGCGTTCGCCAAGCGCGAACCGCTGCGCGTCGAGCATGAGGCCTTCCGCGATGCCGTGCTCGGGCAGCAGACCGACGTCGTCACCATGGAGCAGGGACTACGGACGCTGGCCGTGGTCGAGGCGGCCCTCGAGTCATCGCGGACCGCCGAGTCCCGGACCCTCTGACGTCCGGCGGGGTCGGCAAGCGCGGGTGGCAGGCCGGCCCCGGACGGACCTCTCACCGCTGCGCTGCCGGCCTCTCGGCGAGCGCGCGCGCGTAGACCTCGCGGTAGGCATCCCGCCGTGCCTCGGGGGAGAATCGCCGCGCCGCGTCCGCAGCGATCCGCGTCCGGCTCCACCGCTCGGGATCATCACGGAGGTCGAGGATCGCGTCGGCGACGGCTTGGGGAGTGCGGGGGCGCACCAGGCGAGAGGCTTCGCGCGGGAGGAACTCCTCGTGCCCGCCGGTTCCCGTGGCCACGACCGGCAACCCGTGGGCCAGGCCCTCCGCGATGGCCACGCCGAACGTCTCGGTCTCGACCGGCAGGACGAAGATGTCTGCGGCGAGCAGTTCCGAGGACAGCTCGGCGGGCGAAAGCTGACCCGCGAGGCGAACATGGCCTCCGACCCCCTCCTCCGCGGCTATCGCGGGCACGTCTGCCTCGAGAGGGCCGCTTCCCACCCACACCAGGTCGGCGTCGATCCCGCGTGCCCTCAGCAGCGCCAGGGCTCTGACGGCGATGTCCGGTCCCTTCCGGGCGACGAGTCCGCCCACGGCGATCAGTCGCATCCGGGCGGGGATCGCCCGGTCGGTCACGGCATCGACCGGGGTCATGACCTCGTTCCCGATGACGGTCGACGGGCGACGACGGTGCTGGTCGATCACCCGCCCGAGCGCGGCGCTGACGGCGACGGTCTCGGTGGGTCGAGCGAAGAGCGTCTTCAGCAGGCGGAGAGATACCGCGCTGCGCACGGAGGCGGGTGGTGTGACGAGCGCGGAATAGTGCTCGGTATGGACCCACGGCTGCCTGACGCGGACGAAGCGAGCGGGGATCAAGGCGGGCAACGCCATCGTGTGCAGCACGTCGTGGGTGTGCAGCAAGGCCTTCAGCGCGCGCACCGCCCCGGGGAACGTCGCCGGCTGCGCGAACGAGAAGGGCACGCGCACGATGCGCATGCTCTCGGCCTCATCGACCGGCGATCCGGCCTGGGCCGGCGGGCACAGGTGCAGCACCGTGACATCCTGCTCCCGGCGCAGCAGTTCCACGTCGCGAAGGTTGAAGATTCCCACGCCCTCGGCGCCGGGAGTGGGGAACCAGGGGGTGACGACGAGGACGCGCCGGCGGCGACCGAGGTCCGTGCCGCTCACGAGACGGGGGCCTCGACGCCGGCGAGGTCGGCAGCGACGGTGCGTGCACGCGCCGCCCAGGTGTGCTGGTGTCGCACCTCCTGCGCGCGCGCTGTGGCGGCGCGGAGTGCGTCGGGCGACGCGGACAACTCGTCGAGGAGAGCGGTGAGCGCGTCGGCGGTGTACGGGATCGCCCACCCGATGCCGTTCTCCTCGACGAAGTCACCTGCCAGGGTTCCGGCGGTCGCGACGATGGGCTTCCCGTGTCCGAGGTACTCGTACAGCTTCAGCGGGGCGGCGAACTCGCGGTACTCGATCGGCTCCATCAGCAGCGAGCCGATGTGCGCGTCCGCGTACAGCGGCTCCAGCTCGGCGCCCGAGCGGTGCACCACGCGGGTTCGCGGTCCCAGGACGTCCGAGTACCGATGCTTGTTGGCCCCCCACTCCGTCTCCCGCGTGCAGATCGTCAAGGTGGCCTCTGCGCTCGCCTCGACGCCGCGGACGGTCTGCTCCATCCGGTAATAGTCGTTCGTCCCGCCGACGTAGAACAGTCCGAGCCCGGCGGCGGGGGCGACGCTGTCGATGGCCTCCGAAGCCGGCGGGAGGGAGGCCGCCTGGGGGCGGTTGGCGATCGGCAGGTACTCGGCCATGCGCATCGAGGGCAGGTAGATGCGATCGACCGCCGAGCGGTAACCGCGCAGGTCAGCCCGGTACCGCCAGCGCAGGACGGACGCATACGGCTGACCGACGCGCTTCGCGTACTCCTCGAACTGCCAGTAGATGTCCCGGTAGAACAGTCCGACCGGGATGCCCGCGCGGCGGCACGCACGGAGGAAGGCGATGTCGCGCGTCAGGCTGGTCGCGGGGGTCACCGGTTCGCCGAGGCCGGTGGGCGTGGTCGCGGCCTCGGAGTAGACGAAATCGAAACGTCGGCCGTCGCGGATCGCGGTGCGCAGTTCCCGCATCCGGTCGCGGCGCTCGGCGTGTGTGCCCGAGACCTCATGGACGTCGTACCCGATCTCCTCGAACGCGCGGCGCAAGCGCACCGGACGGATGCCACTGGCGCTCACCGCGTCCGGGTTCAGCCGGAACGGCACATGGAAGATCATCGCGGGGCGTGCGGTCACTGTCTCGATCCTTCAGTCCTGCGGGACGATCGCCTGGATCGCCCGGTGCCAGATGTCGTTCTGCGGCTCGGCGGAGAGCTCGGCTGCGGACGCGTGCGACCGAGCCTTGAAACCCTCGACCTGCTCGGGGGTGAGTGCATCGAGCGCGGCGGTCAAGGACGCCGGTTCGAAGTCTGCGGTCACGATCCCCAGGTCGTGGTGTCGGAGGATCTCGACCATCGACGGCGTCGGGCCGATGACCAGCGCGAGCCGTGCCTGCACGTAGTCGAAGAACTTGTTCGGCAGTGCGAGCTCGTTGTTGGTGTTCGTCGGTGGCAGCACATGGATGCCGACGTCGTAGTCGTTGAGCGTCTCGATGAGCTCCGCGGACGGCACGGGAGGGAGGATCCGGATCCTGTCGCCCAGCTCGTCGGCGAGGGCCGTGAGGCTCCGGTAATAATCGGTACCCTGCCCGACCAGGTAGAGATCCAGCGTCGCACCGGAGGTCGACTGGGCCACCGCCCTCATCATGTTCTCGATCCGGCGACTCGGCTGGCTCCCGCCGGAATGGACGAGGCGCAGCGGACGGGACACCGGCGTCGGCGCGAGGTCGTGCAGCCTGGTGGCGTTGAGGACCACGCCGCCGTCGATGCCGAACTCGTCGCGATAGCGATCGGCGATCGTGCGGCTCACGGTGGTGGCGGACGGGATTTGAGCCGCCCACCGCTGCAGCTGCCACCGGTAGTAGGGCTGACGCAGCTTCCGCCAGGCGGCGCTGTTGTCGTGAAGCCCGAGCCAGTACTCGTGGAGATCCAGGTGGATCCGCTCCGGGGCGGTCAGGGCGAGTGCGAGGCCGACGGTGTCGAGGTCGTTGGCGAGCACGGCGTCGAACGACTGCCGACGGAGGAGCCGTCGCGCGCGGTGGACCGCCGGCGTGGTCCAGTAGGCGCTGCGGTAGAGGTGGGCACGGATGAGCAGAGCACGCAGCAGCACCGCCCACCGCGGTTCGGCCTCGGCCAGCTCGACGTGGGCGACGCTGGAGGCGGGGGCGGGGCCGTAGCCGCAGGACACGACGTCGGCGGTCTCGGACAGACGCGCGATCTGCTTCAGTACACGTGCATCCGACGCCACCTTCGACAGCGACAGGACGAGGACGCGGGGGCGGCCGGCGGTCATGCGTTCCCTCCGCCCGCGAGCCCGGCGAGCCGAGCCTGCACCTCGAAGTCGGCCACCGACGCGACCACCTCGTCGAAGGTCCCGACGCCGCCGACGACGCCGTTCTCGAGGTACAGCACCTGGTCGTAATCACGGATCGTGGCCAGGCGGTGGGCGATCGTCATGAAGGTCACCTCTCCCTGGAGGGCACGCATGGCTTCCATGACCCTCCCCTCCGTTGCCGTGTCGAGCGCGCTCGTGGCCTCGTCCAGAACCAGGACGAGCGGATCGGCGTAGAGCGCCCGTGCGATTCCCAGGCGCTGCTGCTGTCCGCCCGAGATCGCGAGCCCACGCTCGCCGATACGGGCGTGGATGCCGCCTGGGCGGGAGAGCAGCTCGTCGAGCTGCGCCTGTTCGAGCACCTTCCGCACCTGATCCTCGTCGAAATCGTCCGTCCACGTGAGGGCGACGTTCTGGGCGATGGAGGCGTCGAAGAGGGCGACCTTCTGAGGGACGTAGCCGACGCGAGAGCGCCACTGCGTCAGGACGTCATCGAGCGGCACGTCGTCGATCGAGATCAGCCCGCCGGTGGGCCGACTCAATCCGAGCGTTATGTCGATGAGTGTCGACTTCCCGGCTCCGGACGGCCCGACGACCGCGAAGCGGGATCCGAACGGCACGGTCAGCGAGACGTCCTGCAGGACGGCGCGCTCGGAGCCGGGGTACCGGAAGGTCACGTCGCGCAGCCGGAGCTCGCGCGGGTCGTCCGGCAGCGGGACCTCGACGCGCGCGACGGACCGCGCCGCCGGCGTGGGCTGCGCCTCTTCGTCGGCGACGCGCGACAGCTCGCGGATCACGTCCTTGGCGTAGACCTCATTGGCGGATGCCGCGTTGAAACTCGTCTGGATGCCGTTCATGGCGGGGATCATGCGGAATCCCGTCGCAGCGAAGAGGGAGATGGAGACCACTGCCGCGTCGATGCCTCCGAGCAGGAAGCTGGTGCCGCCGATCAGCAGGAAGCCGCCGATCAGCGCCGCCTCGAACGAGTACTTCGGCACGATCCCGAGGAAGGAGATGTTGGCGCGCGCGGTCGTCGCGCGGCGACGGAGGCGAGTGACCTCGGCGCCCACCTCATCGAGCTTTCCGCGGAGGGTGACCTCCTTGAGCGCCTCCATCATCTCGGTCATGACCGTCGCCACCCGATAGCCGTACTTCCGGTTGTGCTGGCCGGCGAGGCGGGTGCGGGCGGTGACGACCTTGAGCATCACCAGGGAGATCAGCGACAGGTAAACCACGGCGATCAACGCGGTGAGCGGCTGCGACAGGACCAGAACGCCGAGGACGGAGACGAACGTCAGCGCGTTGCCGGGGACCTGGGAGAGGGGGAGGATGAATCCGAGGTTGGTGTTGGCCATCGAGCCGTCGACGATCCGCGTGATCTCCGCGGTGCTGAGGGAGGACCGGTCCTGCCAGCTGCGCCGCGTGAAGGCGCGGAACAGACGGTTACCGACCTCCAGTTCGTACCGTGCGAAGCGCCGGGTGGCGAACCAGTGCAGGATTACGGCGAGCACGCCCTTGAGGATGAAGAGGGCGCAGACGACGACGACCACCCACACGGTCGCGGCTTCCGGGATCTCGCCGATCAGTGGCAGGACGATGGGTTTGCCGCTGGCCAGCGGCGTCACGGACAGGACGATCAGCCCGAGCGCGAGGGTGTCGAGGATCGCCAATGCCGCGGTGAAGATCGAGTACCAGGTGTAGAAGGGCTTCGCCCCTCGCGGCAGCACTTCGAAAAGCGCGACCAGTGTGTGCCACAGGCTCTTCACCCGGCGTCCTCCAATGCTGATCCCGCCGGGTGATCGTGTGGCCGGCGGCGAACGGCGCCGCACCCGAATGGCGGCGCCTCCGTCCCGGCGCATCTCCTGCTCCGGGGTTCACGGCCTCTTCCAGGCCTCTGTCAGAATAGCCGTATGCCTTTCGTTTCGACTGTGAGCCGCGTGCGCGCCGAAGGTGCCGCGGGAGCGACCCGGTGACGGCCGATCCGCGTCAGGGCCGCGCGCTGCTGTTGTCCTACTCCGACATCGAGACCGATCCGCGAGTGCGCCGTCAGGTCGATTGGCTGATCTCGGACGGATGGGAGGTCGAGACGCTCGGCCTCGGCGGGCATCCGTCGCCCCAGGTCGTCGAACACCACGTGCTCGGACCCGCTCCGCGCTGGACCACCACGCGATGGGGAACCCTTGTCGCGCAGTTCCTGTTGACCGCGCCGGCGCGATTCCGTGCGACGGTGACCAGCCGCATCCCCGAGGAGCTCCGCGCGCGTGTGCGGAGCGGGCGCTACGGACTCATCGTCTTCAACGAGTACGAGTTCACCCCTTGGGTTGACGACCGCCGCGATTTCACCCCCGAGGCTCTCGCCGGAAGACTGCATCTGGATCTGCACGAGTACCGGCGGACCGACCGTCGCCGCGACACGATCGGCGGGCGGCTCACGGCCGGGCACTACCGCTGGGTGCGCCGGCACATCGGAGATGCGGCGTTCACCAGCCGGACCGTCGTGTGCGCGCCCATCGGAGAGCTCTACGCCGAGGAGTTCGGCTTCCCCGCACCGGCGGTGGTGCAGAACGCGCCGCCTTTCGTCGCGCAGGAGCCGTCTCCGGTGGACGAGGGCGAGATCCGCATGCTCTTCCACGGCATGCCCAGCATGCACCGAGGGTTCACCGAGATCCTCGACGCGATGCGCACGCTCCCGCCACGCTTCTCGATGACGTTCATGATCATGCCCAACGCCTTCATGCACGGCTGGTTGCGCGATCAGATCGCCGCGCACCCGGCCAGGGACCGCCTCCACATCGTGCCGCCGGCCCCGATGCGGGAGATCGCCGAGCGAGTCAACGAATACGATATGGAGATCATCTTCTATCGGCCTCGGGAGAAGAACCTCGAGTTCGCGCTGCCGAACAAGTTCTTCGAGTCCATCCAGGGCCGCCTCGCGATCGTCGTCGCGGACGGGCGGACGATGGCGCCCATCGTCCGCGAGTGGCAGAACGGGGTGGTGGTGACCAGCGGGTACGAGGGCGACGACCTCGCCTCCGCGCTGCAGGGTCTCACCGCGGCGGACGTCGAGCAGATGAAGCGCGGTTCGCATGCCGCCGCAGAGCGGCTGAACGCCGCGGCCGAAGGACGCAGCTTCCTCGGCGCACTCTAGGTCATGCCCGGGGCCCCGGTGCGGGCGGGGGAGCGGGGGCGTTTAGACTTGTGTCCCGTGAAGATCGTCAGCGTCGTCGGGGCCCGCCCGCAGTTCGTCAAGCTCGCCCCCATCCACAAGGCCGCGAAGGCGGCCGGTGTCGAGCACGTCATCGTGCACACCGGTCAGCACTACGACCCGATGCTGTCCGATGTGTTCTTCGAAGACCTCGGGATCGGCGCCCCGGACGTCCACCTGGGCGTCGGCAGCGGGTCCCATGGCGTGCAGACCGGCGCGATGCTCGCGGCGCTCGACGCCGTCTTCGATGAGCACCGCCCCGACTGGGTGCTGGTCTACGGCGACACCAACTCCACCGTGGCCGCCGCCCTCAGTGCCGTGAAGATGCACATCCCGGTCGCGCATCTCGAGGCGGGTCTGCGCAGCTTCAACCGCCGCATGCCTGAAGAGCACAACCGTGTGATGACCGACCACGCCGCCGACATCCTCCTCGCGCCGACCCAGGTGGCCGTCGACCACCTCGCCGACGAGGGGCTGGCCGAGCGCACCGTTCTCGTCGGTGACGTGATGACCGATGTCCTCTTCGAGGTGCGAGACGAGGTCTCCGGGCGCCCGTCCGTGCTGCTCGAAGAGCTGGGCCTCACCGCCGGCGGGTACTACGTCGCCACGATCCACCGTGCCGAGAACACCGACGACCCGTCCCGTCTCGCCGAGGTCGCCACCTCCCTGGCGGGCCTCGACAAGCCGGTCGTGCTCCTCGCGCACCCGCGCGTGGTCGCCAAGGCCGCCGCGCACGGCATCGAGCTCACCCAGGGAACGCTCATCGCGCACGCGCCGCTCGCCTATCCCGACCTCATCGCCGCCGCGCTGTCCAGCGCGGGCGTCGTCACCGACTCCGGGGGGCTGCAGAAGGAGGCGTTCCTGCTGGGCGTCCCGTGCACGACGGTGCGTACCGAGACGGAGTGGGTGGAGACGGTGCAGCTCGGCTGGAACGTCCTCGCCAACACCGCCGAGGAGATCGCCGCCGGGGTCACCCGTCCTCGTCCCGCCGACACCGACGAGGCCCCGTACGGCGACGGACATGCGGCGGAGCGGGTGGTGTCCGAGCTGCTCCGCGCCGCGGGGACCACCGACGGCGCGTGACCGCCCCCGCTCCCGTGCTGCGCGAGCGCCGCGGCTTCCGCACCGATGTGCAGGGGCTGCGGGCGATCGCGGTCGGGCTGGTGCTCGTCTACCATGCGGGCATCCCGGTCGTCACCGGGGGGTATGTCGGCGTCGACGTGTTCTTCGTCATCTCCGGCTTCCTCATCTCCAGTCACCTGCTGGAATCGCTGGAACGACACGGGCGCATCCGCTTCGCGGACTTCTATGCCCGTCGTATCCGGCGGATCCTGCCGGCCTCGCTCACCGTGGCGCTGCTGACCGCGATCGCCGCGATCGCCTTCGTGCCGCCGCTCGCACTGGAGCGCGTGCTCCGCGACGCCCTCGCCACGATCCTCTACGTGCCGAACGTGTGGTTCGCGATCCAGAACACCGACTACCTCGCCGACCACTCGCCCTCGCCGTATCAGCACTACTGGTCGCTGGGAGTGGAGGAGCAGTTCTACCTCTTCTGGCCGCTGATCCTGCTCGCGCTGTTCGTCTTGTTGCGCCGGCGTACGGGGATGGTCGTCGCCGCGATCGCCGCGCTCGGCGTCGCGAGTCTCGTCGCCGGTATCGTGCTCACCCCCGTCAACCAACCGGCCGCCTTCTTCCTGCTCCCCACGCGAGCGTGGGAGCTGCTGATCGGCGCACTGGTCGGTGCCATCCTCCTGCACGGCGCGTTCCGCGTGCCGGCCTGGCTCGGCGCCGTCGGCGGATGGGCCGGCATCGCCCTGGTCCTGGCCAGCGCCGTGCTGTACGACGACGCCACGGTCTTTCCCGGCACGGCGGCGATCGTGCCGACCGTCGGCACGGCCCTCGTCATCCTCTTCGGCGCCCGTTCTCCGGCGTGGGGCCCCACGTGGGTGCTCTCTCTGAGGCCGATGCAGTTCATCGGTCTCATCTCGTACTCGCTGTACCTCGTGCACTGGCCGCTGCTGATCGTCACGCAGTCCGCGGTGGGGGAGGAACACCCCTTGCGCCTGCTGGTGAAGATCGGCCTCGGCATCGTGCTGGCAGTGCCTCTCGCGTGGCTGCTCTTCCGCTTCGTCGAGACGCCGCTCCGGGCACCGGGCTGGCTCACCCGCCGACGCCCGCGGTTCACGCTGCTCGGTACGCTCGCCCTCACCCTCGTGCTCGCCGCAGGCCTGACGGGAGCGGCGCACTGGGCCGCCGCACGCGACGTCGGCACCGGTGAGGCCGTGGCCGCGGCTCCGGATTTCCCGACGGATCCGCCCCGGGGCACCGGTTTCGTGCCCCGGAACATGACGCCGTCGCTCGCCGACGTGGCGGCGGATCTGCCCGTCCTCTATGCCGACGGTTGCCATCACAGCGTGTCCCAGGAGGAGGTGCAGGACTGCACCTACGGGGACGGCGAGACGTCCGTCGCGGTCTTCGGCGACTCCCACGCAGCCCAGTGGTTCCCCGCGGTCTCCGAGATCGCCGAGGAGCACGGGGGCATCGCGCTCTCGTCGTACACGAAGTCCTCGTGTCCCGCCGTCTCCACCACGGTGCTGGACAAGGACGTGCCGTACACCTCCTGCGACCGCTGGCGTGAGGCAGTCCTGGAGCACTTGGAGGAGGCCCCTCCGGCGCTGGTCGTGATCTCCAGCTACGCGCACTACGATCTCGCCGACGCCTCCGACGCCCAGGCACGCACGCAGGAGTGGGAGGCAGGCATGCGCACGACCGTCGAACGCCTCCGCGCCGCCGGTTCCGAAGTGCTCGTCATCGCAGACACCCCGCGATTCGAGTCGCCGCCCGCCACGTGCATCTCCGCGGACGTCCTGGACACCACCCGGTGCGACGGCGCGCGCGACGAGGTCCTCGACGCTGCGTTCACCGCCGCGGAGAAGCGTTCCGTCACGGCGGCGGGCGGCGTGTACGTCGACCTCACCGACTATGTGTGCGATGACAGCGTGTGCCCCGTGATCATCGACGACCTGCTCGTCTACCGCGATGTGAACCATCTGACCACGGCCTTCGTGTCGTACCTCGCCCCTGCCCTCGAGGAGCCGTTCCTCGCCGCACTCGGCGCCCGGGGCTGAAGGCGGGGCGGTGCGCCGCTCCTGGCGCCCGTCCAGCCGGTGCCCCCGTAGACTAGGCGTCATGCGTATCGCCGTCGTGGCCCTCGGAAAGATCGGGCTTCCCCTCGCCGTCCAGTTCGCCTCCTCCGGTCACGATGTGATCGGCGTCGATGTCAACCAGAAGGCGGTCGACATCATCAACGCCGGGCAGGAGCCGTTCCCCGGTGAGGCCCACCTGGCGGAGAAGCTGCAGGAGCTCGTCCCCTCCGGCCGTCTGCGCGCCACGACCGATTACGCCGAGGCGATCCCGGGAGCCGACGCCGTCGTCCTCGTCGCGCCCGTGTTCGTGAACGACGAGACGTGGGAGCCGGACTTCCAGTACATGGACTCGGCGACGCGATCGCTCGCCGAGCACCTCACGCCCGGCACCCTGGTGTCGTACGAGACGACGCTGCCCGTGGGGACGACCCGGAACCGGTGGAAGCCCATGCTCGAGGAGGGCTCCGGGCTGACGGAGGGCACGGACTTCTTCCTCGCGTACTCGCCGGAGCGCGTGCTCACCGGGCGGGTCTTCGCCGACCTGCGCAAGTACCCGAAGCTCATCGGCGCCTTGTCCGACGAGGGGAACCGTCGCGCCCGCGAGTTCTATGAGTCCGTCCTGCAGTTCGACGAGCGTCCCGATCTCCCTCGCCCGAACGGTGTGTGGGACCTCGGCACGACCGAGGCCTCCGAGATGGCGAAGCTCGCCGAGACCACGTATCGCGACGTGAACATCGGCCTGGCCAACCAGTTCGGCCTGTTCGCCGCTGCACACGGGATCGATGTCTACAAGGTCATCGATGCCTGCAACTCGCAGCCGTACAGCCACATCCACCGCCCGGGCATCGCCGTCGGCGGACACTGCATCCCGGTCTACCCCCGTCTGTATCTCTCCACCGACCCCGACGCCGACATCGTGCGGGTGGCGCGCCAGCTCAACGCCTCCATGCCGGAGCGCCTGGTGGCGCAGGCGGAAGGCATCCTCGGCGACCTGAGCGGTCTGCGGGCGGTCGTGCTCGGGGCCGCCTATCGCGGCGGCGTCAAGGAGACGGCCTTCTCCGGTGTGTTCCCGACCGTCGAGGCGCTGCGCGCCCGCGGAGCCGAGGTCGTCGTGCACGACCCGCTGTACACCGACGAGGAACTGCGTCGACTCGGGTTCGAGCCGTACGACCTCGGCGGACCGGTCGATCTCGCCATCCTCCAGACGGATCACGCCGACTATCGTGAGCTCAGCCCGGCCCAGCTGCCGGGAGTGAAGCTCCTCGTGGACGGTCGCGCGGCCACGGACGCCGCGCTGTGGTCCGGGACGCCGCGCCTCGTGGTGGGGACGGCAGCCTGATGGATCTCCTCGTCGTCGGGTCGGGTTTCTTCGGCCTCACCATCGCCGAGCGCGCCGCGGAAGCGGGCCGCAAGGTGACCGTCATCGACCGCCGCTCGCACATCGGCGGCAACGCCTACAGCGAGGCGGAACCCGAGACCGGGATCGAGGTGCATCGCTACGGCGCGCACCTGTTCCACACCTCGAACGCGACGGTGTGGGAGTACGTCAACCGCTTCACCTCGTTCACGAACTACGTGCACCGTGTGTACACGACCCACAAGGGCGTCGTGTTCCCGATGCCGGTGAACCTCGGGACGATCAACCAGTTCTTCCAGGCCGCGTACACGCCGGATCAGGCCCGTGCGCTCGTCAAGGAGCAGGCGGGCGAGTTCGATGCGAAGTCCGCGACGAACTTCGAGGAGAAGGGCATCGCGCTCGTCGGGCGCCCGCTGTTCGAGGCGTTCTTCCGCGACTACACCGCGAAGCAGTGGCAGACCGACCCGCAGAAGCTCTCCGGCGACATCATCAGCCGGCTCCCGGTGCGCTACACGTACGACAACCGCTACTTCAATGACACGTGGGAGGGGCTGCCCACCGACGGCTACACCGCGTGGCTCGAGCGCATGGCCGACCACCCCAACATCGAGGTGAAGCTGGACGTCGACTACTTCGACGAGTCCCAGGCGCTGAACAAGAGGGCCACCGTCGGGCAGGTCCCGGTGGTCTACACCGGCCCCGTCGACCGTTACTTCGACTATGCCGAGGGCGCGCTGAGCTGGCGTACGCTCGACTTCGAGCAGGAGGTGCTCGACGTCCGCGACTTCCAGGGCACGAGCGTCATGAACTATCCGGACATGGACGTGCCGTACACGCGCATCCACGAGTTCAAGCACTTCCACCCGGAGCGCAAGGACATCTACGAGTCCGAGAAGACGGTGATCATGCGGGAGTTCTCCCGGTTCGCCGAGCGCGCCGACGAGCCGTACTACCCGGTGAACACCCCGACCGACCGCGAGGGCCTGCTGGCGTACCGCGAGCTCGCGAAGGGGGAGAAGGACGTCCACTTCGGCGGACGCCTGGGCACGTACCAGTACCTCGACATGCACATGGCCATCGGGTCGGCGCTGTCGCTCTGGAACAACACTCTCTCCTAGACTCGGAATCGTGAGTCACGCTGCTGTCGGGGCGCCCGGGACGCCCCGGCGCTATCTGCATTCGCTGTGGCTGCTGTCGGCCCGTGACCTCAAGGTCCGGTACGCGACGAGCTTCCTCGGCTACGTGTGGTCTGTTCTCGACCCGCTGGTGATGAGCGCGATCTACTGGTTCGTGTTCACCCAGGTGTTCCGTCGCGACGTGGGGGAGCAGCCGTACATCATCTTCCTCATCAGCGCGCTGCTGCCGTGGGTGTGGTTCAACAGCTCCGTGTCGGACTTCACGCGGGCGTTCAAGAAGGACGCCCGTCTCGTCCGCTCGACATCCATCCCGCGCTCCATCTGGGTGAACCGAATCGTGCTCAGCAAGGGCATGGAGTTCCTGTTCTCACTGCCGGTGCTGGTGCTGTTCATCGTGGTCAACCTCCTGTTCGAGAGCCATCCCGACCAGGTGGTGCAGATCGGCTGGGGCGTGCTCTGGGTGCCGGTGGCGATCCTCATGCAGACGGTGCTGCTCGTCGGCCTCGGCCTGCTGGTCGCGCCGCTGTGCGTGCTCTACACGGACCTCGAGCGCACCACGGCGCTCATCCTCCGGGCGATGTTCTACGCCACCCCGATCATCTACAACGTCACGGACCTGCCCGGTGTCTTCCAGACGCTCGGCGCCTTCAATCCGCTCGCCGGGATCTTCATGCTGTATCGCATGCCGTTCTTCCCGGACCAGTGGAACCCGTTCACGCTCACGGTCAGCGCCGTGATGTGCCTGCTCATCCTCGCGCTCGGCGTCTGGGCGTTCCGGCGTCTCGAGCGCCCCGTGTTGAAGGAGCTGTGATGGACGCCGCGATCGACGTGCAGGGCCTCGGTGTGCGCTTCCGCCGCAACCGTCGCGGGCAGCGCAGCTTCAAGGACCTGTTCGCCGGAGCGTCCCGGCGCTCGCGTCCCGGAGAGTTCTGGGCGCTCCGCGACGTCTCGTTCACCGTGCAGCCGGGCGAATCGATCGGCGTGGTCGGGCGGAACGGTCAGGGCAAGTCGACGCTGCTCCGCCTCGTGGCTGGCGTGCTGCTGCCCGATGAGGGCTCTGTCAGCGTCAACGGCGGGGTCGCCCCGCTCATCGAGATCACCGGTGGTTTCGTCGGCGATCTGACGGTCAGGGAGAACGTCCGGCTGACGGCAGGACTGCACGGCATGTCGAAGGACGAGGTCGCCCGCCGATACGACGACATCATCGCGTTCGCCGAGCTCGCCGGGTTCGAGGAGACGCCGTACAAGCACCTCTCCAACGGAATGAAGGTGCGTCTGGCGTTCTCCGTCGTCTCCCAGCTCGACGAGCCCATCCTGCTCGTCGACGAGGTCCTCGCGGTCGGCGACAAGGCCTTCAGGGAGAAGTGCTACAAGCGCATCGACGAACTGCTCTCGGACGGCCGCACGCTGTTCTTCGTCAGTCACAACGAGCGCGACCTGCGCCGGTTCTGCACCAGAGGGCTTTATCTGGACCGGGGCACGCTCGCTCTGGACGCCCCGATCACGGATGTCCTGGACCGCTACAACGCGGACTACTCCGTCTGAGACGACGCGCCGACCCGGCGGGGTGTCAGAGGCCGACGAGATCGCGCAGGTCTGCCGCGGCAGCGCGCGCGCTGTCGATGGCCGCTGACACACCGGAGCCGTCCTCGACCGCCGAGCGCAGCGCCGTGAGCTGCTGCGCGTAGGTCTCCACGCCGGAGCGCCAGGAGTCCTGGATGGACGACGGCGGCAGGGCGTCGCCCAGGCGCTGTGCGTCGTCGATCAGCGAGTCGACGACCGGGATGGCGTCCTCGGTGCTCGCACCCGTGACGATGTCGAGGCCGGGCTCGACGGCGCTCAACCAACCGGACACCTTGTCCCGGAAGACCTCGAGCGTCGGATCATCGACCGGCGGTGCGGACGTCATCGGCGTCGCCCCGTCCGGGGGAGTCTCCGATGAGCCGACAGGCGGTGTCCCGGACCCCTCTGGGCCCGGCATCCCACCGCGGAAGACGGCGAAGAACAGGACCAGCGCGACGACGGCCAGTGCGGCGACGCTCAGCCCGACGATCAGCCACACCCGACCGGTGCGCTGGGGCGCCGGGGGAAGCGGGGCCCACCGCACCTCGGGCTGGGGCTCGTCCATGTCAGGCCTCCAGAGGGCTCATCGGCTCCCAGGTGCGATCGCGACCGATGCGGCCACCGTCCCTGAGCCCGCGGAACAGGTTGCTCGTGCCGCGGACGGTGCGCTCGACGAAGACCAGCCGGATCAGCTCCTTGAAGAAGGTCGCGGTCGTCCCGAGGCCGAACAGCACGGGGTTGTAGACGCCGTGCACGCGGTAGTACTGCTTGATGAAGGCACGGTTGCGCATGATGTAGTAGCGGTAGGCATTGCTCGAGGCGTTCATGTGGCGGATGCCCATGTCCCACTGCCGGATCTCGCGCGTGCGGCGGAGCACGAACTCATCGACGATGACCGCCGTGGTCAGGCGAGAGGCCAGCCACCCGTACATCTGGTCGTCCCAGTAGATGAAGAAGCGCGGGTCGGGGAGGCCGATCTGCTGCACGATCGAGCGGTGGATGAACATCCCCTCGAAGCAGCCGCTGTTCATCTCCTTGTAGCCGGAGGAGTCGAAGCCTGCCGGGGCGAACGGGATCGGGATGCCCATGCGCTCCGCAATGCGGTACTGCCAGTAGAACTCGCTGCCGTCGTAGTCGTAGCGCCGTCCCTGGATGCTCTTGAATCGCGGCGCCCAGGCGCCCATCCGGGCGAGACCGTCCGGGAGCACCTCGACGTCGTCGTCCATCATCCAGATCCACTGGGCGCCGAGATCGTACGCCGTGCGCATGCCCTCGCTGAAACCGCCGGAACCGCCGGTGTTGACGTCGAGACGGCGATAGACGAGGTCGGTGCCGATGTCGTCGCGGAAGGACTCGACGACGTCGGTCGTATCGTCCGAGGAGGCGTTGTCGATCACGATCACGTGGCCCGGCTTCGGGTCCATCGCGGTGATGCTGGTGAGCAGGCCGGTCAGCAGATGCGAGCGGTTGTACGTGACGATGACGATCGCGGCGGAGGAGGGATCGAAGGCAGGGGCGTCGGTGGTCATGCCTTCTCCTCGAAGACCTGCTGCCAGGATTCGGCGGAGACCAGGTCCGGCAGAGCGGCGCGGTACTGGCGCTGGAGCTCCGGCCACCGTCGTCGCAGCTCGGCGTGCAGACGCACGGACTCGCGCAGCATGCGGCGGTACTTGGCGCGGTCGCGCGTGTAGATGTTCTTCCCTGAGCCGTCGGCGGCGCTCACGAGAGCGCTGTCATACAGCGGGAGGCGCCACCAGTGCGCGTCGCCCTTCCCGAACTCCACCTCCGGCTGAGCGACGTTCGCCGGGTCGGGCCGGTGCACCCAGTGCGAGAGCAGTGTCTTCAGCGTGAAGATCCGCAGTCGCAAGCCGGTCGGGCTGTCGAACTCGTTCTTCGGCAGCCGCTTGTAGACCTGGCGGCCGTGGCGGGAATGCAGCACCCGGGCAGGGTCGCGATGGATCACCGTCTCCGGGTACTCGGCGGCAAGGGCGCGCGCGGCCGGCATCGCCGTGGCCAGGTTGCGGCGCATGTGGTCGGGTCCGGAGAGCACGTCGCGCAGAGCCCGGTTGCGCAGCGCCACCGGGTAGTACTGCATCATCATGAGGTGCTTCAGGTCCACGCGGCGGCTGTGCACGATGAGGCGGCCGCCTCGCGGTGCTCCGGAATGCAGGAGCCCGGCGACGATCCGGTTGCGGGCGTGGAAGTAGGCCTGCCAGTCGATCGAGTCGTCCTTGTTCACCCAGGAGACGTGCCAGAGCGCCACACCGGGCATCGATACGGTCGGGAAGCCCGCCTCGCCGGCGCGGAGGCAGAACTCCGCGTCGTCCCACTTGATGAACGCAGGGAGGGAGAGTCCCACCTTGCGGACCGCGTCGAGGGGGATGAGGCACATCCACCACCCGTTGTAGTCGGCGTCCATCCGCATGTGCAGCAGCGGCGACTGGCGCAGGTTGGCGACACCGAAGTCGTGCGGCATCTTCTCCTGGTAGAGGTTGCGCCACATGAAGGGGCCCTCGTCGACGACCTCCGCCCAGCCGTGCAGCTTGGGGCGGTCGAGGAGGTCGAACATGTGTCCGCCGACGAGCACGGGCGTGGTGGCGAACTGACCGAAGACGATGGAGCGCCGCAGCGACTCCGGCTCGATGCGGACGTCGTCGTCCAGCAGCTGCACGAAGTCGCTCTCGGGGCGCTGCAGGGACTCGTGCATCGCACGGGCGAAGCCGCCCGATCCGCCGAGGTTGCCCTGGCGGATGACCTGCAGGGTCTCGCCCAGACGCTCGGCGACCTCGGCGTAACCGTCCTGGTCAGCGACGAGCTGCGTGCCCTGGTCGACGAGGAAGATGCGGTCGACGAACTCCAGCGCATCAGGAGAGGAGGCGAGTGCCCTCAGGGTCTCGACGCAGTAGTCGGGCTTGTTGTATGTCGTGATGCCGAGAGAGGCCTTCCCGGTGCGGGTGGGAGCCTGCTCGGTGGTCCACTCCGCGCCCTCGAGCACGGCGGGCTTCTCGTCGGCCACGATGTCGAACCAGATCCACCCGCCGTCGCTGTACTGGGTGAGGTCGAGGTCGAACGACGTCGTGGCCTCGCCGGTCACCTCACGGGTGGCCACGCGCTGGCGCACACCGCCGCCGTTGGAGCGGTAGACGAGGATGGTCGCCGGCCCCGTGGTCCGTACGGTGAGCTGCACCTCGCGGACGCTCGTCCAGTGCTGCCAGTACGACGCGGGGAACGCGTTGAAGTAGGTGCCGAGGGAGACGCGCCGACCGGCCACGATCCGGGCGCGGTGCCGTCCCAGGATGTTGCCGAGATGCGCGCGGCTGGAGACCCGGACCGGTTCCTCCTCGATCACCGACCACGTTTCCGGATCCGCGTACAGCGGGAGCAGATCGGGGTCGCGATCGAGCGGGAAGACGACGTTCTGAAGGACGTGGGCCACAGGGAGGTTCTCCGTTGTTGATGCCGCGGCCGCTGCCGGAGGGCAGCGCGGGACTCGACGAGCAGTGAGTAGCCTACCGGTGGTCGCCTTCGGATCTGCGGAGAGCCGATCCCCTGCGCTCGGCGTGGCTGGCTAGACTGACCGCGATGAAGGTACTGATCACCGGCGGGGCCGGCTACATCGGATCGACCGTGGCGACGGCGTGCATCGAGGCCGGGATCCAGGTCGTGGTGCTCGACGATCTGTCCACCGGGCTGGCGGCTTTCGGCGAGGGACGCAACCTCTACGTCGGCGACATCGCCGACGCCGCCGTCCTCGACCGGCTGCTGACGGACCACCCCGACATCGATGCCGTCGTGCACTGCGCCGCCCGGATCGTCGTGCCCGAGTCCGTCGCCGATCCGCTCGGCTACTACGACAGCAACGTCGGCAAGACGATCACGCTCCTCCGCCGCCTCCGGGACGCCGGGATCGGGCGCATCGTGTTCAGCTCCTCCGCCTCGATCTACGCGGGGGAGACGGGGGACGGGGTCGACGAGAGCGGGCGGCTCGCCCCCTCGAGCCCCTATGCGACCACCAAGGCGATGGTCGAGCAGATCCTCGCCGACGCCGCAGCGGCCGGCGACTTCCGCGCCATCGCGCTCCGCTACTTCAACCCGATCGGCGCCGACCCGCAGCTGCGGACCGGACTGCAGAACCCGACTCCGTCGCACGCGCTCGGCAAGATCATGCAGGCGCGGGCGGCGGGGGAGCCGTTCACGATCACCGGCACCGACTGGGCGACCCGCGACGGATCGGGCCTGCGGGACTACATCCACGTCTGGGACCTCGCGCTCGCGCACGTCGCGGCGGTGACCCGGTTCGACGATGTCGCGACGCCGGAGCAGCCGTATCAGGTGATCAACCTGGGCACCGGCGACGGTGTCACGGTCCGCGAGCTGGTACGGGCCTTCGAGAGGGTGACCGGGGACCCGCTGCCCGTCGTCGAGACCGATCGCCGGCCCGGGGACCAGGCCGGCGCCTTCGCGATCGTGGAGCGGGCGCGCGAGGTGCTGGGGTGGCGTGCGGAGCGCTCCGTCGACGACGGCGTCCGCGACGCCCTCGCCTGGGCGCAGAAGCTCCCCACCGTCCGCTGACGGCACGCCGTCACTCCTGCGGGCGCAGTGTGGGGATGGCGCCGGTATGCGCGGCGTCGATGTTCTCGCGCCACGAGCGGGACTGCCCGGCGCGCAGGGCGCACAGGGCGAGCATGAACCACCCGGCGCCGACGAGGGTGAAGCTCTCGAACATCGAGTCCACCGCGAGCGTCACGAGCGTGATCGGCGTCCAGGCGTAGACGACGGAGCGGCGGACGCTCGCGACCAGCCAGGAGCGGATCAGCGCGATGCCGCCGAGCAGGAGGAACAGCACCAACCCTGCCGCGCCGAGCTGCAGCAGCACGTCGAAGAAGGCGTTCAGTGCGCTCTGATGCCGGTCGTCGAGCTGGAAGTTGATGAACGTGAACGGATACTCTCCTCGGGCCCAGTCGCCGAACCAACCCCATCCGGTGATGGGCTTGACGGCCACGAAGTCGAGGATCATGTTCCACAGCTCGGCCCGCATGGAGAAGTCGGATCCGGCGTCCAGCAGCGCGATGATCTGGTGACGCAGGGCGAACGCGACGGTGAGTGCGAGGGCGACCAGGACGCCCAACGTCCATTGCACGAGGTTCCGACGGGCCGGGGCGGTATGGCGGACGATGGTGAGCGCGACCGTGACGATTCCGACGGCGACGGCCAGCACGAGCACCGTCGGCGAGGACGACAGGAAGGCCAGCCCGCCGGCGAGGGCGACGGAGACCACCGCGAGAGGCGGATCCACGGATTGGGTGCGCCACTCGATCACGAAGGTGATCAGGGCGAGCACGGCGATGAAGCCGAGCATGTTCCGGCTGCCGAACAGCCCCTGGACCGGGCCGCCGGAGGCGAGATTGCCCTGGATGTCCAGGAAGGCGAACGGGAGGTCGAGGAGCACGCCCGAGAGGATCTCCACGCCGAGGGAGATGCCGAGCAGGACGCGGAGGGTGTCGCCCAGCGCGCGGACGGTCTGCAGCGTGTCGCGGATGTGTCCGATGGTGATCGCGAGGAATGCGTAGCCGAAGAGCGAGAGCCAGCCCAGGATCGTGTCGGAGCGGTCGGTCGTCCACACCAGGCTCACGAGCGCCCAGGCGAGGAAGGCCAGCAGCGAGGACGGCGCGATGCGCAGCGGGGACAGCTCCTCTCTCCGCACCCAGAGGATCGCGGCGCCGAGCAGGCACAGGGCCGTGATGATGGTGGCGAGGGTGACGGCCGACGTCATCCGTCCGATCGCGAACGAGCCGAACACGGCGGTCAGTGCCGCCAGCGTGAACGCCCGCGCCATCTCTGCCGAGCCGAGGAGCCGGGCGAACGGGTGCGCCGCCGTCACGGCACCCGCCGCGGCGTCGCGCCGCGTTCGAAGACGAGATCCCGCTCGCCGACGCCCACCAGCGGCACCGATTTGAGCTTGAACGACAGCATCACCAGGAGCAGCCACCCCCACAGCATGATGGGGGTCGACTCGGTGAGCCCCTGCACCAGCAGCACGATGGTGAACAGGCTGGGCAGCAGCGTGAGCGGGGAGTAGGGGCGCCGCGCGTCGAGGTCCCACCGGGGGCGGTCGACGGCGAAGAACCAGGAGCGCCACAGGAGGCTGGCGTAGGCCACGGCCATCAGCACGAGGCCGACGATGCCGAGCTGCAGCAGCACGTCCAGCCACATGTTGTGGGCGTGGAACACGGTGATCCCATGGTCGACGATCCAGCCGTCGAAAGCCGGGTCCGTGGGCACCCACGGGCTGGAGAAGCCGTTGCCGATGACGGGGTGCTCGCCGACCCGTTCGAGCACCGCCGCCCAGATCTTGTCGGAGCGGCCGGTGAGGTCGGCGCTGCGGCCGAGGAGGCCGAGCAGGGGCTCGCGCAGCAGCCACACGGCGAGACCGCCGAGGACCGTGGAGCCGATCGCGACGACGTAGATCCGGGTGCGTGCGGTCGGCGAGCCCGCTCGACGCATCAGCAGGGCGACGACGAGGACCACGGCGGCCGCGGCGGCGCACACGAGCGCGGTCGCCGACGCGGTGCGGACGAGGAAGTATGCCGCGAGGAGCATCCACAGCGCGAGCGTGGTCCGCCAGCGGGCTCGAGCGGCGAAGAGCACGCCGAAGGTGATCAGCGCGAACAGTGACACGATGCCGAGCAGGTTCGCGTTGCCCAGGATGCCCTGGATGCGTCCGCCGTCGAAGAGGTTGTCGCGGACCCAGTACCACTGGGGGTCGATCTTCCCGTCGGGGATGTCCGCGAAGTTCGGCAGCAGGGGACCATGGAGGACCAGCGATACCCACAGCTCGAGGGCGAGGGAGAGGCCGAGGATCCATTTGAAGGCGGACGACAGGGCGCGCACGATCTCGTGCCAGGTCAGCACGTGTGCGATGAACAGACCGTTCACCGTGACGGCCGCCAGGAGCACACCCGTGGCGACGGTGGGGACGCGCCACTGCGACCAGGCGACCGAGAGGAGGGCGAGTGCCGTGTAGCCGATGGCCGCCCACGGCAGCCGACGCCAGCGGAACGACTGCGGGCGCTTCCTGGCGAGCATCGGGACGCCGATCGCGAGGGTGGCTGCGCTGAAGAGGGCGAGCACGATCGCCGCCCCGATCTCGCCGACGAGGTTGTACACCGCCGAATGCGCGAAGGCCACGAACAGGACGGCGATGACGTATCCGCGCAGCAGGAGATGCCCCGTGGACTCGCGCTCTGGCGCGGTGGGCGGGGCTGCCACCGGGTGCTTGGTGTACTGGGCCATCGCGACTCAGGCTACCTCGACGGGCCCGGATCCGACCTGTCCGTGGCGCCGGGCTCTACGCTGGGGGCATGCTGCGCAGCCTCACCAACGTGCCCCGCGACTACGCCTGGGGATCGTCCTCCCTCCTCGCCGAGCTCGAAGGCCGCACCCCGACGGGCGCGCCGGAGGCCGAGGTGTGGTTCGGCGATCACCCCGGCGATCCCGCCGACCTCGCGGACGGCGGGACGCTGGACGAGGTGACCGGGGGCTCGCTGCCGTACCTGCTGAAGCTCCTCGCCGCCGCGCGGCCCTTGTCGATCCAGGTGCACCCGACCAGGGAGCAGGCGGAGGAGGGCTGGGTGCGGGAGAGCGCGCTGCCGTTGGACGACCCGCGGCGGAACTACCGCGACGCCAACCACAAGCCGGAGCTCATCGTCGCCCTGAGCGACCGCTTCGAGTCGCTCAGCGGCCTGCGTCCGGTCGCGGACACCCTGCGAATTCTCGACTCCCTCGACGACGTCCCCGGCGTGCGGGCCCTGAGGGAGCGGCTCTCGGGCGAGGGCGACCCGCTCGGGGACGCGATCGGCTGGCTGCTCGGAGGGCAGGCGCAGGGCCACGTCGACGAGATCATCTCCGCCGTCGTCGGCACCGCCGCCGGGGAGGCGGGGGAGGAGGAGCCGGCTCTGCGGGCCGTGGCCGCGATCGCCGAGACCTCGCCGGGCGACCCGGGGGTCGTCGTCGCCCTGCTCATGAACCACGTGGTACTGCGCCGCGGCGAAGGCGTCTTCCTGCGGGCCGGACTGCTGCACGCATACCTCTCCGGCCTCGGCGTGGAGATCATGGCGGCGAGCGACAACGTGCTCCGCGGTGGTCTGACCCCCAAGCGCATCGATGTCCCCGAGCTGCTCGCCGTGCTGGACACCACCCCCGGCGAGGTCCCGGTGCTGCGGCAGACGGGCGACGAAGCCGTGACGACGTACCCGGTTCCCGTGCCCGACTTCGCCCTCCGACGGGTCCGGATCGATGGCGCGGCGGTCACCCTGGACGTCTCCGGCCCGACCATGGTGCTGGCCACGGCCGGCTCCGTCCACGTGACCGCGGAGTCCGGCGCGGAGACCGCCGTCCCGGTCGGCACGGCGGCGTTCGCCGACGCCGACGAGCGCTCCCTCACGCTCTCCGGTGCGGGTGAGGCCTTCGTCGCGACCCCCGGCCGCTGAGACGTCGTCCCCGGGGCCGCGACACGCCGAGGAACGTCCAAGAACCTTCAAGAATCGCTTGAGGGTTTACGATCCGCGACTTGACCCGAGCGAATGACACGGGTGTAATTAGGTGAGCACGGCCCGCCAGGGGGGCGGTTTCTGAAGGGTTGGAGGTCGAGATGACGGGTTACCGTTCCGATGTGCCGGAGAACTGGTTCGTCGATCCAGTCAACCTCGGTGTCCCCGGGGTCCGCCGGTCCGACCAGGACGACGACAACGCCCTCGCCTGGCAGAGCGATGCGCTCTGCTCGCAGACCGACCCCGAGGCGTTCTTCCCGGAGAAGGGCGGCTCGACGCGGGACGCCAAGCGCATCTGCACGGCGTGCGACGTCCGTGGCGAGTGCCTCGAGTACGCGCTGGCCAACGACGAGCGCTTCGGCATCTGGGGCGGTCTCTCCGAGCGCGAGCGGCGCAAGCTCAAGCGTCGCGCCAGCTGACCCGACTTCGCGGCGCGGCTTCCCGGGCGCGCCGGGAGCGGTGCGCATCCCGGCGTGACGCCCCGCATAGGCTGACCACGTCATGCCAGCCCGAGTTCATGCCCTCATCGTCGCGCGCCCCGGCCCCTCCGCCCGCGCCCAGCTCCTCCGCACGCTCGACGCCGTGCGCTCGCAGACGCTCCCGCCCGCGGCCGTCACACTGATCATCTGCGGCGACGCCACCACCGCTCGGGAGAGCGAAGCCGTCGCCGCCACCGTCGAGGGCATCATCGAGGCGCGCGCGTCGACCTCGTTCGCCGAGGCCCTCGATCTGGCGCGCCCGCGCGTCCTCGACGGATCGGCGATCTGGATCCTCGCGCAGGACACCGCCCCGCACCCGCGTGCGCTGGAGCGTCTCACCGGCATGCTGGAGCGGTCGCCGTCCGCCGCGATCATCGCGCCGAAACTCGTCGCCACCGACAATGAGCGCGAGATCGTCTCCTTGGGCGTGAGCATGACCACGTTCGGCCGCTCGGTCGAGCTGGCGGCGGGGGAGTTGGACCAGGGCCAGCACGACCGGATGGACGACGCCCTCGGCGCCGACATCCGGGGCCTGCTCATCCGCGGAGAGGTGCGCGAGGCGCTTCGCCCCGATCCTGCCCTCGGGGGTGCGGACGAAGGCCTCGACCTCGGCGTGCGGGCGCGACTCGGAGGCGGCCGTGTCGTCCTCGCTCCGGCTGCGAGGGTCTCCGCCGCTCCGGACGGCCCTGCGGCGCTCCCGGCGGGACGGGCGCGCCGTGCCTTCGTCACCCGCCTCGCCCAGCTGCATCGCCGCCTCGCCTATGCGCCTGCCGCCGCCGTGCCGCTGCACTGGCTGACGTTCCTGCCGCTCGCGCTGTGGCGTTCCCTCACCCATCTCATCGGCAAGCGGCCGGAGGCCGTGTTCCCGGAGTGGGGGGCTGCTCTCCTCGCGATGGTCCGTTTCGGCGCCGTCGCCCGATCGCGCGCCCGGATCCGTTCGTTCCGATCCTCCACCTGGGCGAGCATCGCCCCGCTGCGCGTCACCCCCGCACAACTGCGTCGCCGGCTCGACGACGGGCACGGCAGCGAGCATGGTGCCGTCAGCGAACTCCGCTTCTTCTCCGGGGGCGGAGCCTGGGCGGTGCTGGCCGCGCTGGTGGTGAGCATCGCCTCCTTCACGAGTCTCCTGGCCTGGCCGGCGCTGGGAGGCGGTGGCCTCCTTCCCTTGCGTGAGACCGTCGGCGCGTTGTGGCAGGACGCGGCATGGGGTCTGCGCGGGATCGGCGTCGATCTCGTCGGACCGGCGGACCCGTTCGCTGCGATCATCGCCGTCCTGGGGTCGCTGTGGCCGGGCGCGCCGTCCTTCGCGATGGTGCTGCTGTGGATCCTCGCGCTGCCGCTCGCCGTCCTCGGCGGATGGTTCGCCGCGACCCGGGTCACCGATCGGGCCGGACTGCGTATCTTCGCCGGCATCGCGTGGGCGCTCGCGCCGACTTTCCTCACCGCGCTCGTGGACGGGCGGCCTTCTGCCGTGCTCGTCCACCTGCTGCTCCCGTGGCTGTTCCACTCGGCGGTGGTCGCCCACCGATCCTGGGGCGCGGCCGGCAGTGCGTCCCTGCTCCTGGCGGCGGTCGTCGCCTGTGCACCGGTCCTGGCTCCGGCCCTCGCGCTGCTGTGGGTCGTGGCTCTGGGGATCGTGCTCGGCACGGCGCAGTTCCGAGGTGCGGGCCGCCTGCTCTGGCTTCCCCTGCCCACCGCGGTGCTGTTCGCTCCCCTGATCTTCTGGCAGCTCGCCCACGGCAGCGCGCTCGGTCTGCTCGCCGATCCCGGCCTGACGTGGCTGGGGCCGCAGGCGTCGGCCGACGCCGCCGGACGCCTGGCGATCGCCGGGGGCTTCCCGACGAACGATCTGGCGGGCTGGGCGAGCGTCGTCCCCGGAACCTGGGCGGCGCTGCTCTGCGCACCGCTCGCGCTGCTCGCGCTGGGATCCGCCGTCTCCCCTCGATGGCGGGCGGGCATCACCCTGCTGGTCGTCGCGCTCAGCGGACTGGCAACCGCCTTTCTCGCCGTCGGGATCAGCGTCGCCGCCGCGGGGGGCACCCCGGTGCCGATCTGGCCCGGCACCGGTCTGAGCCTCGCCTGGATCGGCGTCGTGGGTGCCGCGACGATCACGCTCGACACGGCGATCACGCTGCCGCGCCTGCGCGTCGCCGCCACAGGGGTGGCCGCCCTCGCCCTCGTGGCGTGCGCTGTCCCTGCTCTCACCGCCTTCCACACCGACCGCTCCGCACTGACGAATGGCCCCGAGTCCACCCTTCCCGCCTATGTGCGAGCCCAGGCGGCAGGGGACCGGCCGATCTCCACTCTCATCCTCACGCCCCAGAACGACGGCGGTCTCGCTGTCGTCGTGGTGCGCGGTCCCAGCGAGACCCTCGGCTCGCAGACCACGATGCTCTCGACGGCGGTCGAACCGCAGGGGACCGACATCGCGACTCTCGCCGTCGACCTCATCTCCGCCCGCGACTTCGACGCGCCGGCGGAACTGCTCGCGCAGGGGATCAGCTACGTCCTCCTCGCGGAGGCGCCGGGCGAGGGGGATCGCGCACGCACACTGCGCACGGCGTCCGTAGCCGCGATCGACCAACGGGCCGGCCTTGTGCAGGCCGGGTCGACGGATCGAGGAGTCCTCTGGCGCCTCGAGGGCGAGCCGGCGGCGTCGGCATCGCTGAGCGCGACCCAGGAGGGCACCGCCCGGCTCGTCGTGACGGTGCAGCTCCTGGTCCTGCTCGCCGCGCTGCTCCTGTCCATCCCGACGCGCGCGTCGCGTCGGGCGGCGAGGGCGCAGTCGCGGATCGTCGGCAGGGCGCCGGAGGAGCCGCTGGTGCTCCCGCGGCATGCGGAGGACACCGTGCCAGACGCGGCTGACGTGCCGCCGGTCGGCACCGTCGAGGATCCGCAGGACGAGCCCGCGCTGGCGGACGAGGCGCTCGCCCCGATCGCCGACGCGCACCCGACCGACGAAGACCATGACGACGTGCCGGACGGCGCTCCGACCGAGGACCGTGCGTCCGCCGAGAGCCGAGGAAGCACCGGCACCGAGGAGGACCACCGATGACCGGCAACCGTGCGTTCCGCGTCGCCGCGACCAGTGCGCGCGTCGTCACCGGAGTCGTGGTCGCCGCGGCCTGTGTGCTGGGCGTAGCGACCGCCGTGCACGCCCCCTGGCCGACAGTGACGCACGAGCCGGCACAGCAGCAGGTGACTCCGCTCCCGGGGGACAGCGTCCTGGTGTGCGCGGGCGATTTCCGCGCTCTCGGTCGCAACACGGCCGCCCCGTCGGAGATGCGCCGGGCGGCGACTCCTGAACTCACGGCAGGGGGCACGAGCGGTGTCCCGTCGCAGGCGGGGCTCGCCGTCCCGGATCTGGTGGACGGACAGGAGGTGCCCGTGCTCACCGGCGCCGTGGAGGGACGCACGGCGCCGCTCATCGCGGGAGCCGAGTCGTCCACCCTCGCCGCGGACGACCTCGCCGGCTTCGCAGCATCGCCCTGCGGGATCCCGCGGCTGGAGTCGTGGCTCGTCGGAGGGTCGGTGGGCACCGGAGCAGAGGATGTAGTTCTCCTCGCCAACGCGTCCGACGTCCCCGCGACCGTGACCCTCGCGGTCTACGGATCGGCGCGTGGCGGTCGTACGGTCATCGTCCCTCCGCGTACGCAGACGGCGCTGCCGCTGACCTCCATCGCCGCAGGCAACGACATCCCCGTCGTCAAGGTGAGCGCGGTCGGGGCCCCGGTCCGCGCCGTCCTGCAGTCCGCGCTGATGCAGGTGCTCGACCCGGTGGGGGCCGACCAGCAGGAAGCGGTGCCCGGGCCCCAGCAGCGCGTCGTGCTCCCGGGCGTGCAGGCGTTCGCCGCGACGGGGGACCAGGGAGACATGACGGTGCTGCGACTGCTTGCTCCCGGCGCGGACGCGGTCGCCCAGGTCCGCGTGACCGCCGAGGGCGGCGGTGCCGGTCTGGACGAGTTCACGGTGCCGCTGACCGCGGACGAGCCGGCCCAGGTCTCGCTCAGCGGCCTCGAGCCCGGGACGTACACCGTGGAGATCGAGGCCGACGCCCCGGTCATCGCGGGAGTCCGTCAGCAGGACGGCTTCGGAGCGGATTCCGACTTCGCGTGGGTCACCCCCGCCCCCGAGATCGATGCGGAGGTCGCGTTCGCGGTGCCGTCCGGTCCGTCTCCGCGACTCCAGCTGGCCAACACGTCCGACGAGGACACCACCGTCGCGCTCTCGTCCGTCGACGGGGGGTCGCCGCAGGAGATCGTCATCCCGGCGGGGGAGACCCGAGGGCTCGATGTCGCGGCGGAGACGACCTACCTGCTCCGTCCTTCGGGTGAGGTGCATGCCGCCGTCGCGATGACCGCGCCGGGCGCCGTTGCCGTGCTCCCGGTCCCGCCGTCCCCTGGCGTCGAGACGTCCATCACCGTCTACCCCTGACGAGCCGGATCAGTGGTCGTGGCCGAGATCCCACGGCTCCCGGCCCACGTACTCGGCCGCCGCGCGGAAGACAGCGCTCTCGATCGCCATCCGTCGATGCGCGGCGTCGTCGTGACCGGGCGGAAGAAGGCGTTCGATGGGGATGCGGAAGAGGACGATCCTCCGCTGCTCACGGTCGAGATGCCAGCGCGGCACCTCGCCGTCGGCGTCGTACGACGGCAGCGCACCGATCTCGAACCGGACGTCCTGGAGCTCCGGCCACGTCCCGCGGAGGAACTCGACCGCGGTGCCGACGGTGAGATCGAAGCGATCGATGCGCCCATCCAAAGGGGCGAGCGGAGGCTTGACGACCTCGCTGCGCCCGAGGCGGCCGTGTCGGCCGTGCCTGGCACCGCGGCGAGCGGCGGAGGCGGGGACGGAACGGCGACGGGGCATGTCGAAAAGTCTAGGCGCAGCGGCCGCTTCCGGCGCGGCACCGCCGCCGCGGTCGGATGGAGTCGTACGCTGACGGGGATGGACGGACGACTGTGCTCGAAGGTCGGCTGCGCGCGCGAGGCCGTGGCCACCCTCACGTATGACTACGGCGACCAGATGGCCGCACTCGGCCCGCTCGGCGCGGCGAACGATCCGCAGGCGCACGACCTCTGCGCGCCGCACGCCGACCGGCTCTCGGTCCCCGCGGGATGGCTCGTCGTCCGCCACGAGGCGCTGCGCGCATGAGCGCGGACCGCCCCTGACCGGCGAGGCCGTCAGACGCTGAGACGGCGACCGGTCAGGCGCTCCGCGCGCCGGTCCGCGTTGGCGAGCGCGCGGCGTTCGCGCTCGCGCCGGAGAACGGTGACACCGATCAGGACGAGCTCGGGTGGCGCAGCCGGTAGGGGGGAGATGAAGGGCGCGGCCTCGGTGAGCAGATCGCGGGCTACCCGCTCCCGCGCAGCCGGGAGCATGCGGGGAGCGCTCACGAGGAACTGCGAGATGCGCCGGGCGAGTCGGTCCGGAAGGCGCGCCACATCGGCCACCTGTGCCCACGCCGTCAGCTGCGGAGGCAGCACCGGTGCGAGCGTGACCAGCTTCGGAGTGCGCACCCGCTGGCTGTACGTGCCGGCGACGAGGTCGCCCAGCCGCTGGGATCGAGCCGTGAAGGCGCCGACGAGCACGGCGAGGCCGCCGAAGGTGAGGTAGATCTCGAGGACGCCGAGCAGCGCGCGGATGAACGCGTGGCGGAATCCGGCGGCTCCGCCGTCCATCCGCACGATCCTGCCGCCGACGGCGAGTTTTCCGAGGCTCCGTCCCTTCAGCGCCACCTCCATCGTGATCGGCAGGATCACGAAGCTGATGACGAGGGAAGCCACGAGGGCGATGCGGTCGGTCGCCGGGTCGAGCACGCCGATGTCGAGGAGCCAGATGCGCAGGAGGATCGACCCGACGAAGACGGCATAGCCGAGCAACATGTCGATGACGGCCCCGGCCGCCCGAAGGAGGAACCCCACGGGCTGGACGTCGATCGCGACCGCCTCCCCGGAGAGCACCTCATCGGAGACGTCGATCTGCGCGGACATGAGTACAGTAAATCAGGTGGATGCCGATGCCCTCACCGATGCGCGCCGGTCCGAATGGGAACGGTTGGACACCCTCAGTCGCGCCCGTCTGGACGGCGCCGGTGTCGATGAGCTCATCGTGCGGTACCGCGCCGCCTCGGCCGATCTCGCGGAGCTCAAGACGTCGGTCGGGGAGTCGCCGCAAGGCGCCTACCTCTCCACGATCCTCGTGCGCGCGCGGCTCCGGCTCACGGGTGCTGCCGACAGCATCCTCACGCAGACGTCGCGGTTCTTCCGTCTCCAACTGCCCGCAGCCCTCTACCGGCTGCGGTGGACGACCCTCGTCATCGCTCTCGCCTTCGTGGCCGTCGCCGTCGGCACCGCGGCCTGGATCGCGAGCGACCCCGCCCTCGTCGCCACTCTCGGGCCGCCCGACGCCCTTCAGCAGTACGCCGACGAGAGCTTCACGGGGTACTACACCGAGAACCCGGCAGCAGTGTTCATGGGCATGGTCTGGACGAACAACGCCTGGATCGCGATGCAGTGCGTGCTGTTCGGGGTGACCGGCATCTGGCCCGTCTACATGCTCGTGCAGAACGCCATGGGGCTGGGCACGTCCGGTGCGGTCATGGCGGTCCACGACAAGGCCGACCTCATGGTCCTGTACATCCTTCCGCACGGCATGCTCGAGATGACGTGCATCTTCGTCGCTGCGGCCGCCGGTCTGCACATGTTCTGGGCCTGGGTCGCCCCGGGCCACCGCACGCGCGGCGAGGCGCTCGCGGAGGAGGGCAGGGCGCTGGCCACCGTCGCCCTCGGTCTCGTGTTCGCGCTCTTCCTCTCCGGACTCGTCGAGGGTTTCGTCACCGGATGGGCCCTGCCCTGGCCGGTCAAGATCGGCATCGGTGCCGCGGCCCTCGCGGTCTTCCTCATCTACATGCTCGTGATCGGCCGACGCGCTTCTCGTCGCGGCGAGACCGGTGATCTCGTGGAGTACGAGTCCGGCACGCCGCGGCTCGTCGCCGGGTGAGGGTCGGCGTCCGCGGTCAGAGCCGCCCCGCCGCCTTGAGCTCGAGGTAGCGGTCGGCGATCCGCGGCGGGAGGTCTTCGGGGTCCGCGGCGATGGCCTCGCCGCCGGCCCGACGGATCGCGTCCGCGACGTTCTCGGCGTCCCGGAGCGTGCGCTCGGCGGCGGCGGCGAGATAGACGTCCTCGCGTGATCCTCGGGCGCGGGCCAGCGCGGCGATGCCGTCATCGGTCACCGACCCGACGAGCACCGTCGTCGCGCGCGAGGCGTCCGGGAAGGCCCCGAGGAAGCCCCGGGCGGACTCGGCCGCGTCCTGAGCGGTGAGCACGACGACGAGGGACGGCCGCGTCGTCAGCGTGCGCACCGCCGCGAAGGCCGCATGCCAGTCCGTGTCGACGAGGCGGGCGTGCACCGGAGCCATCGCATCGGTGAGCGCGGGCAGGAGCGCGGCGCCGTCCACTCCGGTCACCCGTGCCCGGGTGACCCTGTCGTGCATGAGGAGGTGGACGTGATCCCCCGCCCGTGCGGCGAGCGCCGACAGCAGGAGCGCCGCCTCCAACGCCGCATCGAGCCGCGTGCCGTCACCGACCCTGGCGGCGGCCGTGCGCCCGGTGTCGACGATGAGGACCACATGCCGGTCCCGCTCGGGACGCCACGTGCGGAGCATCGTCGAGCCCGCCCGCGCCGTCGCCCGCCAGTCGATGGAGCGCACGTCGTCCCCGCGGACGTACTCGCGCAGCGAGTCGAACTCGGTGCCCTGGCCGCGGACCTGGATGCTCGTGTTGCCGTCGAGCTCGCGCAGGCGCGCCAACCGGGAGGGCAGATGCTTGCGCGAGGTGAAGGCGGGGAGCACGCGGATCGCGCCGCGGACGGGGTGCTGCGCCTGTCGGCCGGCGAGCCCCAGGGGCCCTCGGGAACGGAGCGCGACGAAGGCACTGACGAGTTCGCCCCGGCGCCGCGGACGCAGGGGGATGTCCACCCGCCGTCGTTCGCCGGGCGGGATGCGCAGGTGCTGCCGCTCGGATGGCGCTCCCGCGGTGGGCTGCCAGGCGTCGCGGAGGAGGACGTCGAGCATCCGCGTCCCCCGGTTCTGCACCGCCACGCTGACCGGGATCAACTCGCCGAGGCGCGCGCGCGACGGGACACGACGGGTGACGGTCGCCGCGCGCGGGTCGCCTGCGAAGACGAGATCGACGGCGACGAGGAGGACGCAGAGACCGATCCACCCGCCCAGGACGGCGTAGGGTGGGAAGCCCGCCAGTCCGGCGAGGACCAGCGGCACGATGCCGACGGCGAGGGCGACGGCGAGACGGCCCGTGACGAACACCTAGATCGGCACCCGGGTCTGCTGGACCACCGACGTCAGCACGGCGTCCGCGGACACGCCCTCCATCTGGGCGTCGGGGCGGAGCTGCAGGCGATGCCGCCACACCGGGACGAGCATCGTCTGGACGTGGTCCGGGGTCACAGCGGTGGAGGCGTTCAGCCACGCCCAGGCCTTCGCCGCGGCGAGGAGGCCTGTCGAGGCGCGCGGGCTGGCGCCGAGCTCCACGGATGGCGACTGCCGGGTCGCCCGGGCCAGATCGACCACATAGCCGAGGACGTCGTCGGTCACGTCCACCCGGGCTGCGGCGCGCTGGGCGGCGCGGATCTCGTCGGCGCCGATCACCGCCTCCACTCCCGTGAGTTCGCGCGGGGAGAAGCCTTGCGCATGGCGCCGGAGCACGGCCACCTCGGCATCGCGTTCCGGCATGCCGACCACGAGCTTCATCAGGAAGCGGTCGAGCTGGGCCTCCGGCAGCGAATACGTCCCCTCGTGCTCGATCGGGTTCTGCGTCGCGGCGACGAGGAAGGGATCGGGCAGCGCGCGGCTCACGCCGTCCGCCGAGACCTGGCGTTCCTCCATCGCCTCCAGGAGCGCCGCCTGGGTCTTCGGCGGAGTGCGGTTGATCTCGTCCGCCAGCAGGATGTGGGTGAAGACCGGTCCCGCGCGGAAGTCGAACTCCCCGGTCCGGGCGTCATAGACGAGAGACCCCGTGACGTCACCCGGCATCAGGTCGGGCGTGAACTGCACCCGCTTGGTGTCGAGGCCCAATGCGCGTGCGAACGAGCGCACGACGAGGGTCTTCGCCACCCCCGGCACCCCTTCCAGCAGCACGTGGCCGCGGGCCAGGAGCGACACCAGCAGGCCGGTGACCGTGCCGGCCTGGCCCACCACCGCTTTGTCGACCTCGGTGCGGACGCGGTGCATGGCCTGCCGCAGCGCGGCGTCGTCGGCGGGACTGTTCTCGTCGGTCACGGGGTCTCCTCGGCTTCGGTCGTGAAAGGGATGCGGGGTGGACGGATGCTCATGAGCGGCTTCCCGGGGACTGTGTGCTCGTCTCCACGGCTGTCTCCAGCTCGTCCAGGCGTCGGGCGAGGGCGACGAGCGCAGCGTCATCGCCGGGCGGCGGCCCCGCCAGAAGACTCTGCAGTGTGCCGCGGGGGATCCGGAGGCGATCGGCGGCGGCGTCGGCGATCTCGTCGGCGTCCGCATGCACGGCCAGCCCGAGACGTCGCGCGAGTCGTCTTCGGGTGCCTTCTCGGAGCGCTTCGGCGGCGTGCGGGGCGTCGGCGGCCCTGGCGGTGAGGCGGGCGCGTCCGTGCATGGTCTCCGACGCACGCACGGTGACGGGGAGCGTCTCGGCGACGAGCGGACCGAATCGCCGGCCTCGGGCGACTGCGACGGCGAGGCCGGCGGTGAGCAGCAGCAGGATCGCCGGCGTGACCCATTCGGGGGTGAGCGTGCCGAGGGTGTCGGGGGAGGAGGTCTCGATATCGGTGTCTTCGAAGGAAGGCACGTACCAGACGACCCGGTCGGTCTGCCCGAGCAGGGCGAGGGCGAGCGCGGCGTTGCCGTCTTCGGCGAGAGCCGCGTTGCTGAACAGCTTCACTCCCTCGACGACCGCGCGGTATCCGTTCCTCTCGTCGACGAGGACGGCCGCGGCGCCGTCTTCGCCGAAGCAGCCGGTGACGCCGTCGGCGGGGGTGAAGAGCCGATCGGGGCGGATGTCGCCGACCTCGGCGAAGGCGGGCATGGCGCACCCGGCTGATCGCGGCGACGCCGGGCCGGAGGCGTTCTCACCGATGGCGAGCTCGCTCAGCAGGTGCGTCCCGGTGGAGAGGAAGACGACACGGTCGGCCGGGGCGAGGAGATCGGCCAGCGCGTCGTCCGAGAGGGTGTAGGGGTTGGTCAGGACAAGGGTGCTGTCCGCGTCGAGAGCGGCGACGGCTGCGGCCCGGGAGCGGACGACCTCCACCTCGACCCCCTGATCCCGCAGGATCTCGGCCAGCGCGAGAGCGCCGGTTTCCGAGCGGCTCTCCGGATCGAGGGTGCCGCGCGCGCCGGGTCCGCTCGCCGCGAGCTGGGAGGCCGCGAGGGCGACCGTGATCACGAGTGCCGCGACGAGGAGCCATCCGAGGACGGAGGCGGTGCGACGCCGCGGACGCTCGGCGGTGCCGCCGGCGGCGAGGTCGGGTGCGGTCGTCGTCATGCGGGCACCTCCTCGGGGCGGCGGGCACGGAGGCGCTCGTCGGTCGCAGCGAGGTGCCGGTAGTCGTCCTCGGTGGCCGGGTGCCGGAGATAGCGCACATCGTCGAAGCATGCGGCGGCGTGCCGGAGGGCGTCCGCCTCATCGGCGAACACCGCGCTCGCGGAGCGGGCGAGCGATTGTGCGGTCGCGCCGGGCGCCGGATCGATGAGGTCGCGCTCGAGCAGGTTGCGGGCGATCGCGCGATACCGGAGCACGACGGCGGTGTCCCAGTCCTGCTGGCGTGCGCTGCGCTCGGCATCGGCGCGGAGCTGCGCGGCGCTGCGATCGTCGGCGGCGCCGAGCAGGTCTCCCTGGGGGCGGCGGACCGCTCGCGACCGTCGGGGTCGTCCCCAGACGATCAGCGCGGTGACCAGGGCCGCGGCGATGAGGACCGTGACGACGATGAGTGCGGTCGGGCCGACGTTCGCCCCGTTGTCCCCGCTGAAGAGGTCGGTGAGGAATCGCATCACATCGCGGGCGAGCAGATCGAACCAGGTCGGCTTGGCGTCCGCGTACCGCGGGTTGGACAGCTCCTCCTCGGCCCAGCGTCGTGCCTCGTCCCCGTCCGGGACGAAGACGTCGTCGAAGCGCCGCATCATGGCTGCGGGGGGCTGCCCGGAGCCGTCCATCCGCCTCCCGCCTCGGCGGGGGGTGAGGCCGGAGGCGCCGGTGCGGGCGGGGGCGGCGGAGCGAAAGCGGGGGGAGCGGCCGGCGCCGTCTGCGCGCCGGGCGCGGGCGGCGGCGCGTACCCGGGGGGACCGTAAGCCGCGGGACCGTACCCGGGGGTGCCGTATCCGGGGGCACCGTACGCCTGCGTCATCATGACGTGCTCCGGCACCTGGCGCGGCGGGGGAGCACTGGTGACTGCTCGCGAGGGATCGACCGCGAACGGATCGCCGAGCTGCTCCTCGGGGACGCCGAGGTCGCGGCGCTCGACATGGGAGAGGAGGGCCTGGTCCAGACCCTCGTAGCGCATCCGGCAGTCGAGGTAGACGAGCACGCCGCCGGTGCTCTGCACGACGATGGCGATCGCCTGCAGGATCAGCAGGAGAACCTGCGGGGCGAGGAGGGCGAAGACGTACCCGACCACCGCGCTCGGCTCACTGGCGCCGGTCGGCGCGATGACGGTGCCGAGGAACGAGGAGAGCATGGCGGTCGGGAAGCTGACCACCTGCATCGCCAGGCCCATGATCAGGCTGATGAGGAACGTCACGCCGAATGCGACCCAGAAGCGGCCGCGGGTCAGGCGCCAGGAACGCACGAACGCCTCGCGGAAGCGGGCGCGCTCCAGCACGAGGATCGAGGGGACGAGCAGCAGCTTGGTCGACAGCCACACGGTGAGCGGGATCGCGGCCAGGCCCAGGAGGACCACGACGAGCACGACGATGCCGATCATCTCCGGGGTGCCGCCGAGGCCGCCGGCGATGAGCGCGCCGATGACGCCCGCGACGATCGCGAGGCCGCCGAAGAGGGCGACCACCGAGAGGGACGCGAAACCCGCGAGCCGCCAGAACGCCGGGGCCATCCGGCGCCACAGCATGCGCAGCGTGGCCTTGACGCCGACCGTGGCGTAGCCGATCTCGGCGGCCACGACGCCCTGCATGATCGCGGTGAACGCGATGGACGCGAGCCCGACGAGGAGTCCGGCGAGGAGGTTGATGGCGATCGTGCCGGCGAACACGGCCTCGAAGTCGGGGGAGGAGGGGGAGACCGTCTCCAACCGGGAGAACGTCGTGAACAGGACGACGCCCATCACCCCGGCCGTGGCGATGACCACGATGAGCTGGATGACGACGGCGAACCCGAACAGGACCTTCGGGTTGTGCCGCAGCGCCGCGAAGGCCTTGCCCAGCAGCATGCCGAAGGTCAGCGGGTGAAGGGGGATGATGCCCTTCCGGGGAGCTGGGGTCCACGTCTGGCCGCTCACGGGCCTCCCTCCGTCGTGCGCTCCCATCGTGTCATATCCTCGCGCTGAGGCGCAGACCTGCGGAGGGCGGGACTCGGTGCCATAAGGTAACAGTTATGACCTCACGCATCCTTGTGGTCGACGACGACACCGCGCTCGCCGAGATGATCGGCATCGTGCTGCGCACGGAGGGATTCGAGCCGGTGTTCTGCGCGGACGGCGCGCGCGCCGTCGACGAGTGGCGCGCGCAGCGTCCCGACCTGGTGCTCCTCGACCTGATGCTCCCCGGTATGGACGGCATCGAGATCTGCACGCGGATCCGCGCCGAGTCGGGGGTGCCGATCATCATGCTGACGGCACGCAGCGACACGGCAGACGTGGTGCGCGGTCTCGAGGTCGGCGCCGACGACTACATGGTCAAGCCGTTCAATCCCAAGGAGCTCGTGGCCCGCATCCGCACCCGGCTGCGGCCGACGCCGCAGGCCTCCAGCGAGCAGCTGCGGATCGGCGACCTCACCGTCGACGTGGACGCGCACGAGGTGCGCCGCGGGACGACCCCGATCGCCCTCACTCCTCTGGAGTTCCAGCTCCTCGTGGCCCTCGCCTCCAAACCGCAGCAGGTGTTCTCCCGGGAGATGCTCCTCGAGCAGGTCTGGGGCTACCACTACAAGGCCGACACCCGGCTCGTGAACGTGCACGTGCAGCGCCTGCGGGCGAAGGTGGAGCTCGACCCGGACAACCCCAAGATCGTCATGACGGTCCGCGGCGTGGGCTACCGCGCCGGCAGCGTCACCTAGGGACCCCATGGCCGCGACGACAGCGACCACGGCCGTCGCCGTCCTCCGCGACTGGCGCGGTTGGCCGGACGTGCTGGCGGCGCTGTGGCGACGCTCGCTCCGGTTCCGCACGCTCGCGATCACCCTGGTCGCCACGTCGCTGGCGATCTTCATCACGTGCGTCACGATGGCGCTCGTCATCCAGAACGACCTCTTCGTGTCCCGGAAGAACGTCGCGCTGGAGGACGCACGGCGAGCAGTGGACCAGGCACAGTCGCTCCTGGACGTGGCGGAGGTGGGCGACGATCCCGCCGCTCTGACCGATCTGTGGAACGGCATCCCCGACACCCTCTCCCGTACGTCGAGTGCCGACCTGCTCGCCGGCTTCAAGATCCAGGACGGCTCGGGGGCGGTCCGGCTCAACGGGTTCACCGCCGGACTCACGCCGGATCTGCTGAGCCCCGAGCTGCAGGCCAGGGTCCGCGAGTTCGACGACCGGCAGGCCTGGCAGTCCGTCGCCCTGCCCACGGAGGACGGCGGCGTGGTGCCGGGCATCGTCGTGGGGCAGCAGCTCCAGGTGCCGCAGGCCGGATCCTTCGAGATCTACTTCGCCTACGACCTCGCCGATGCCGACCAGACCCTCGTCTTCGTGCAGCGCACCCTGTGGATCGCCGGGATCGGGCTGGTGGCCATCGTCGCGGCCATCTCCTGGATCGTGCTGCGGACGGTGTCCACTCCGATCGTCCAGGCAGCGGAGACGAGCGCACGGCTCGCGGCGGGCGATCTCGGGGTGCGGCTGGAGGTGCACGGCGAGGACGAGCTCGCGACCCTCGGCCGCTCCTTCAATGCGATGGCCGACAGCATCGAGGCGCAGATCAAGGAGCTCGGCGAGCTGTCCATGGTCCAGCAGCGCTTCGTGTCCGACGTGTCGCACGAGCTGAGGACCCCGCTGACGACGATCCGCCTCGCCGCAGACATGCTCAACGACCAGCGCGACGAGTTCGACCCCACGACCGCACGCACCGCCGAGCTCCTGCACGCGCAGGTGCAGCGGTTCGACACGCTTCTGGCCGACCTGCTGGAGATCAGCCGCTACGACGCGGGGTCCGTGCAGCTCGAGCTGGAGGCGACGAGTCTCGCGCAGCTCGCCGAGGACGTCATCGAGCAGATGCGGCCGCTCGCGGAAGGACACGGCACGGAGGTCCGTCTGGTGGCGCCGGGGGGTTACTCGCCGGTGGACATGGACCCGCGCCGCGTGCGGCGGGTGCTGCGCAATCTCATCGGCAACGCGATCGAGCATGGAGAGGGACGCCCGGTCGTCGTCACGGTGGACAGCAACCAGCACGCGGTGGCGGCGGGTGTCCGCGACTTCGGGCTCGGCATGGACCCCGGGGACGCGGAACGGGTGTTCGATCGTTTCTGGCGGGCCGATCCGTCGCGTCAGCGCACCATCGGCGGCACGGGGCTCGGTCTGTCGATCGCCCTCGGCGACGCCACGCTGCACGGCGGGACCCTGGCGGTCTGGTCGGAGCTCGGCGTCGGCTCGCACTTCGTGCTCACCATCCCGCGCCACGACGGAGTGCTGGACGGTCCGAGCCCGATCCCGGTGGAGCCGCAGGAGCCGCTCGCCGAACTCGGCGATGCCACGCAGCCGATCTCCATCGCCGAGGCGTACTCCGATCTGCTCGACGGGAAGGATCAGTCATGAGCACGCGCACGAGGAGTCGATTCGTCCGTGGCGCCGCACTGGCGTTGGTCGCGCTCCTGCTTCCCGCGTGCGCCGGGCTGCCGACGAGCGGAGACGTCGCCGTCGGACTGGAGCTGGGGGAGTCGCCTGACGACGTCGATGTGCTCCCGGTGGCCTCCGGTCCCGTGGCGGGGGCGGGGCCGGAAGAGATCGTGGAGGGGTTCCTCGAAGCCGGCATCACCACCTCAGACAACTGGGCGACGGCCCGAGAGTTCCTGGCCCCGCCGCTGCAGCGCAGCTGGCGGCCTTCGGCGGGGGTTTCCATCGACGCCGGGCCGGAAGCCCGCACGTTCACCTCCGACCTCGCCGACGACCAGGTCGAAGACGCCGAGGAGGCCGAGGTCCAGGTCCTGCTCGAGCTGGTCGCGAGCGTCGACGACTCCGGGGCGTACAGCGGCGCCCCCGGCGATTCGAGCGTGCCGTTCGCTCTCGCCCGTGGCGAGGACGGCGAGTGGCGGATCACCGAGGCACCGGACGGCGTGGTGATCGACCAGAGCAGGTTCCCGAACGTGTTCGAGGGATACTCGCTGCAATGGTTCGATGCGCGCTGGTCGCGGCTGGTCCCGGACATGCGATGGTTCCCGCGGCGCCAGAGTCCGGCGACGACCGTCACGCAGGCACTCGTCAGCGGGACGCCGGCGGAGTGGCTCGATCCGGCTGTGCAGACGGCTTTCCCCGCAGACGTCCAGCTGGCCCAGGACGCGGTGCTGATCACGGGGCAGGCGGCGGAGGTGGCGTTGACGCGCCCCGCGGCGAGCCTGGACGACACCACCCTGGCCCGGATGCGCACACAGCTGCAAGCCACTCTGAAGGCCGCGGGGGTGAACGTCACCCAGGTGCGTTTCAGCGTCGACGGCCGAGCGCTCGATGCGGGGGTCGTCGACGTCGTGGGCACCACGCCGGAGCCGGGGACGCTCGTGCTGAAGGACGGCAGGTTCGGTCGCATCGTCGGCGACGAGATCGCGTCGATCCCCGGGATCAGTGCGCAGATCCAGGCCGTTCCGCAGCCGATCTCGGCGATCGACGTGGCCGCGGACGATGCGACCGCCGCGTTGCAGCTGAACGACGGCCACGTGTACCTGGCGACCGAGGATGCCCGCAACGAGCTGGACGCGCGCCCGGGTCTCGTGCAGCCGTCCCTCGATCCCTATGGCTACGTGTGGTCGGTGCCCGCGGGAGCGCCACAGGCACTGCTCGCGGTCGGCCCGGACGTCGTCGGGCACGAGGTCGCCGGCGCGTGGCCGAACGCGTCGGCCATCTCCGACATCCGGGTCGCCGCGGACGGCGCCAGGGTCGCGGCGGTGGTGCGCGTCGGCGGCCAGCTCTGGGTCGTCGTCGCGGCGATCGTCCGGGACGGCGCCGGGGTGCCCACAGAGCTCGGTGAGGTACGACAGCTCATCCAGCTCACCGAGCCGTCGACCGGGCTCGTCTGGCTGGGACCCGATCGGCTTGCCGTGCTCACGGACTCCACGACGCCCCGGTTGATCGTGCAGCCGGTCGGCGGACCGGCATCGGCGGAGAGCGCGCCCAGCGATGCCGCGTCCATCGCCGGTGCCAGGACTCCTGCGGGCGTGCGCATCCTGGACACCACGGGGCAGTTGTTCGCGCACGCCGGTTCGGCGTGGCGGGAGATCGCCGAAGAGGTATCCGTCCTCGCCACACGCGCCGGCGAATGACCCTTCCTGCACGGAACGGGATCCCTCTCGATCGATCTCACCGCTGCCACGGGATGACACGCGAGCACGTTTCCGGCGGCAGGATCTCCGCATGGGGATCACGACACGGATCGGCGCGCTCGCCGCGGAGACCGGGGCGTTGCTGCTCGCGGCGAGCTGCGCGGGGTGCGAGCATCCCGGTATCGTGCTGTGCGACTCCTGCCTGGGCGCGCTCGCTCCCGTGCCGCGGGAGGTGCGTACCCCGGACGGGCTGCGGGTCCGAGCCGCCCTCGTCTTGGACGGCCCGGCCGCTTCCTGCATCCGGCGGCTGAAGGGAGCGGGGCAGACCGTGCTGGCCCGGCCGCTGGGCGCCGCACTCGCCGCTGTGCTCCTGCCCGCCCTCGTGCCGGGGGCGTGGGTGATCCCCGTCCCCACTTCGCGGGCCGCGTTCCGCCGGCGCGGCTACCGCGTGCCTGAGCTCCTGGTGCGGCGCGCGGGCGTGGAGCCGCAACGCGTCCTCGCCGTCACCCGTCGCGTGCGGGATCAGCGGGAGCTGCCTGCTGCGGCGAGGTCCGACAACGTCCGCGGGGCGATGCGCGCGCGCCGACAGGGGCACGGTGCGCCTGCGGTCCTGGTGGACGACGTGGTGACGACGGGGGCCACGCTCGACGAGTCCACGCGAGCCCTCACCGCCGTCGGATTCGTCGTCGTCGGGGCCGTCGCGCTCGCCGCCACGCCGTCGCCGACCGAATCCGGATGAGGTTCATCGGAGACTCACCGGAGACACAGGGTCTCAGGCCGTGACATCCGGCGCGGGTCGGACTACGGTGGGGTGTCACAAGGCGACCACGGTCCGCCCTTGGCCGGGTGGACCGGGACAAGGAGGCAGCAATGGAAACGAGCATCGTGGGCGTCGGAGTGGGCATCACCGATCGCTTCCGCACCGTCGTCGAAGAGAAGATCGCCAAGATCCAGACACTCGCCGCCAAGGCGCAACGACTGGACGTGAAGGTCACGCACCGGGTCTACCGCAACGGGCGCATCCCGGACGAGACGGTCGAGCTGACGCTGGTCGGCAAGGGCCCGGTGGTCCGTGCCGAGGCCGTCGACGGCGACAAGTTCGTGGCGCTCGACCTCGCGATCGACAAGATGACGGAGCAGCTGCGCCGCGCGAAGGAGAAGCGCGTCGACGGACGACAGCATCCGCGCGGCCCGCACTTCGAGAAGGGCAGCGGTTCGCTCGAGGGCATCGACGTGCAGCCCGCCTCCGCTGAGGTGCTGCACGCGGTCGCGACCGGCAGCATCCCGGTGCAGAGCGAGGAGGAGGAGGACTACTCGCCTGTCGTCATCCGCACGAAGAGCTTCGAGGCGGAGTGGATGACGGTGGAGGAGGCCGTCGACCGGATGGAGCTCGTCGGGCACGACTTCTTCCTCTTCGTCGATGCGCGCACCGACCACCCGAGCGTGGTCTACCGCCGCAAGGGCTGGGACTACGGAGTCATCGCTCTGAGCACGCAGGCTCCGCCCGCCGAGGCGCTCGCCTCCTGATACGACCGAGAACGGCCCGACCCCCGCGGGGGTCGGGCCGTTCTCGTGCGGGGACCGGACGGCGTCAGTCGAAGATGCCGTCGAGGATGCTGCCGATGACGAGCCCGCCGAGGATGCCGGAGGCGAGATCGCCGCCACCCATCCCGCCGCCGCGGCGCGGACCGCCGCCCCAGCCGCCGCCCCAGTCCTGGTCCTGCGGGCGGGACGAGTCGATGTCCCGCTGCGCGAGCTGGAGGGCCTCCGCGGCGAGGTGCGCGACCCGGCGGGCCTGGGCGAGCGCCGCCTCGCGGGTCTCTTCGGCCGGAAGCAGGGCCGGGAGATCGACGCGGAGTCGTTCCGCCTCGGCGAGACGGGTACGCGCATCGGCGCCGATCCATCCGCGATGCCCGGCGATGAGCCCGCGGGCGACGCCCAGCTGGCGGTCGGCGTCGTCGATCGCGTGCTGGACCTGCGCGATGCTCGGCAGCGGATTCTCGGCACGATGCCGGGCCGTGGCGATCGCCTCGTCGAGACCGGCGTTGGCCTCGCGCAGACGCGAGAGCTCGGCGAACGGGTCGTTGGGCTGGCCCGAGGGGGTGAGCGCGGCCAGGGCCGCCTGCAGTCGGGCGACGGCCTCCGCCACGGCGGGCGTGGAGGGAGCGGTCCGGGCGGCGATGAGGTCGTTGCGGGAGTCGGCGATGACCTCGGCCAGGGTCGACTCGGCGCGCAGGGCCTCGATCTCGAAGTCCTCCACCGCGTCGAGCAGGGCAGCGGCGCGACGCGTCGCCTCGGTGGCCGTCTCCAGCGCGAGGTTCGCCTCCTCGTTCTGCTTCGCGGCGCGGCGGCGCTCCGAGATGTCGGCGCTGTGGGTGGCGAAACGGATCAGCTGCTCCGCCTCGGCCGCACTGGCGGTGATCTGATGCATGGCGGAGTCGGAGTAGCGCGCGGACAGCCGGGACACCGTCTCGTCCGTCTGCGGGATGCGGGCGCTCAGCGCCTCGGCGTCCGCGCGGACCTGGGCGATGATCTCGGGCGCGCGCCGCACCTTCGCGACGGACTCCGCGAGCACGGTGGTCTTCTCGTCGAGGAGGTCCTGGGCCCAGTCGCAGAGCTGCAGGATGCGCGCGTTCCGCGTGCGCAGCTCCTCGTCGGTGTCCGGGATCTCGTCGTGGTTGAGCTGGTGGAGCTGGAAGGCCTCGCGCAGGTGCGTGCGCACCGACAGCAGCGCGGCCTTGAGGTCGGCGGTCAGGGACTCCCCGAGCTCGGCCTCCGCGAAGACGAGCTCGTCGGAGGTGGTACGGATGCGCTCGTCGGCGGCGACGAGTGCCTGTTCCGCACGCCGGGCGAGGTCCGCGTCCTGTGCGGCGAGTTCTTCCTGTTCGCGTTTGCGTCTGCCCCAAAATCCAGCCATGTGCCGATCCTAGTTTCCCGGGCGCGTGCGCGGGCTGAGCATCCGCTCCAGGCGAACGGCCGGCACCGCGGGCTGGTGCTTCAGGCGGGGAGGGCGACGGGATCGCCGCCGGCGACGGGCGAGGGCGCCGCCTTCGCGGGGCGTCCTCGCTTGGGGCGTTCGGTGGTCAGCTCCAGGGCCATCTCGGGATGGGGGTGTTGCGCGAGTCGGGCCTCCGCCTGGTCGAGCCACCGGAGTTCGGCCTCCGCGGCGCAGACGAGCGAGTCGAGGACGAGCGACCACGCGAGATCCTCGGGGCTGCCCGCCGCGAGCCCGGGGGAGGGCGTGCGGCGCAGCTCCTCCAGCCGCTGCTGCGAGGCGTCCCGCTGGCGGCGGAGGATGGTCGCGGCGTCCACTCCGGGCAACGTCGCGGCGACCGCGAGCTTCACGGCGAGCTCCTCGCGCGTCGCCGGAGCGCGGAGCACCGGAGCGGCGAGCCAGCGCGCCGCTTCGGCCGAGCCCGCTGCGGTGATGCGCCAGTAGACGTGGCCGTGCTCGTCGGCCTCCCCGCGCTGGACCAGCCCGTCGCGCTCGAGCCGCTCCAGGGTGTTGTAGATCTGGCCGACGTTGAGCGGCCAGGTCGATCCGGTCCGGCGGTCGAACTCGTGGCGCAGCTGGTAGCCGTAGCAGGGGCCCTGATCGAGGATGGCGAGCAGGCTCTGGCGTACGGACATGACCGGTCTCCTGAAAGCTGGCGGATGGAAAGCAGTGCCGAGTATATGCATACCGGGCAACTTCCCGGACGCGGCGCGGCGGACCCATGCAGGCGACGTGGAGGTCACAGGCCGGTAACATGGCAAAGTATGCCTGGCGCTCGCCTCACGGCGGCCGGCGAATGACCCAATGACAGGGAGATGACATCCGTGGCGAATCCTCTTGAGAAGCTGCTGCGCGCAGGTGAGGGGCGGATCATCCGCCGTCTGAACCAGGTGGTGAAGGCGGTGAACGCCCTCGAGGAGGACATCTCCCAGCTCACGGACGACGAGCTGCGCAACGAGACCGCCGAGCTGCGTGCCCGCTACGAGAAGGGCGAGACGCTCGACCAGCTCATGCCAGAGGCCTTCGCCGCGGTGCGCGAGGCCGCCAAGCGGACGCTCGGCATGCGCGCGTACGACGTGCAGATCATGGGTGGCGCGGCCCTGCACCTCGGGAACATCGCCGAGATGAAGACCGGTGAGGGCAAGACCCTCGTCGCCACCTTCCCCGCGTACCTGAACGCGATCGCCGGCGAGGGCGTGCACGTCATCACCGTGAACGACTTCCTCGCGAGCTACCAGGCAGAGCTCATGGGCCGCGTCTACCGCGCCCTCGGCATGACGACGGGCATCATCGTGTCCGGTCAGACGCCCGCCGTGCGCCGCGAGCAGTACGCGGCCGACATCACCTACGGCACGAACAACGAGTTCGGCTTCGACTACCTCCGCGACAACATGGCCTGGCGCAAGGAGGACCTCGTCCAGCGCGAGCACTTCTTCGCGATCGTCGACGAGGTGGACTCCATCCTCATCGACGAGGCGCGCACGCCGCTCATCATCTCCGGGCCGTCCTCCGGCGAGGCGAACCGCTGGTTCGCGGAGTTCGCCAAGATCGCTCGCACGCTCGTCGCCGGCGAGGACTACGAGGTCGACGAGAAGAAGCGCACCGTCGGCGTCCTGGAGCCGGGCATCGAGAAGGTCGAGGACTACCTCGGCATCGACAACCTCTACGAGTCCGCCAACACGCCGCTCATCTCGTTCCTGAACAACTCGATCAAGGCGCTCGCGCTGTTCAAGAAGGACACCGACTACGTCGTGATGAACGACGAGGTCATGATCGTCGACGAGCACACCGGGCGCATCCTCGTGGGACGCCGCTACAACGAGGGCATCCACCAGGCGATCGAGGCGAAGGAGGGGGTGCCGGTCAAGGCCGAGAACCAGACCCTCGCCACCGTCACGCTGCAGAACTACTTCCGCCTCTACGACAAGCTCGCCGGCATGACCGGTACCGCCGAGACCGAGGCCGCCGAGTTCATGTCGACGTACAAGCTCGGCGTCATCCCGATCCCGACCAACAAGCCGATGATCCGCAAGGACCAGCCGGACCTGGTGTACAAGAACGAAGCCGCGAAGTTCGCGCAGGTCGTCGAGGACATCGCGGAGCGCCACGCGAGCGGGCAGCCGGTGCTCGTCGGCACCACCAGCGTCGAGAAGAGCGAGTACCTGTCGCGCCTGCTCGCCAAGAAGGGCGTCAAGCACGAGGTCCTGAACGCGAAGAACCACGCCCGTGAGGCGGAGATCGTCGCCCGCGCCGGCCGCCTCGGCGCCGTGACGGTCGCGACGAACATGGCCGGACGAGGCACCGACATCATGCTCGGCGGAAACGCCGAGTTCCTCGCGGTGCAGGAGCTCAAGGCGAAGGGACTCGACCCGGTGGAGACGCCGGAGGAGTACGAGGTCGCGTGGGACGAGACCTACGAGACCATGAAGAAGGTGGTCGAGGAGGAGGCCGAGAAGGTCATCGAAGCCGGTGGCCTCTACGTGCTCGGCACCGAGCGCCACGAGTCGCGCCGCATCGACAACCAGCTGCGCGGTCGGTCCGGTCGCCAGGGCGACCCCGGCGAGAGCCGCTTCTACCTGAGCCTCACCGACGACCTCATGCGGCTGTTCCAGTCCGGCGCCGCCGAGGCGATCCTCGCCCGCACGAACTTCCCTGACGACGTGCCGATCGAGTCGGGTCTCGTGTCCCGGGCGATCCGCAGCGCGCAGTCGCAGGTCGAGGCCCGCAACGCCGAGATGCGCAAGAACGTCCTCAAGTACGACGACGTCCTCAACCGTCAGCGCGAGGCGATCTATGCCGACCGCCGCCACATCCTCCAGGGCGACGACATCGCCGATCGGGTGCAGCACTTCATCGAGGACGCGATCAGCGGCGTCGTGAAGGACCACACCGGCGAGGGCCACAACGAGAGCTGGGACTTCGACGCCCTCTGGACCGAGCTGAAGACCCTGTACCCGGTGAGCGTCACGATCGACGAGGTCGTGTCGGAGGCTGCAGGACGCAAGGGCGGCATCACCGCCGAGGGCCTGACGCGCGAGCTGCTCTCGGATGCGAAGATCGCCTACGAGAAGCGCGAGGAGTCGCTGGGCGAGGCCGCGACCCGCGAGCTCGAGCGTCGCGTCGTCCTGCAGGTGCTCGACCGCCGCTGGCGCGACCACCTGTACGAGATGGACTACCTCAAGGACGGCATCGGCCTCCGGGCGATGGCGCAGCGCGATCCGCTCATCGAGTACCAGCGCGAGGGCTACGCGATGTTCCAGTCGATGATGGGCCAGATCAAGGAGGAGTCGGTCGGCTACCTCTACAACCTCGAGGTCGAGGTCCGTCGCGCCGGCGACGCCGAGACGGCGGAGGTCGAGGCCAAGGGGCTCGCCACCGACGGGGGAGAGCAGCGCCTGGAGTACTCGGCGGCGAACGACGCCGGCGAGGTCGAGGTCCGCAACGACCGCGGGCAGGTGCAGCAGGCCGCGACCGAGCGGATGCGCCAGGCTGCGGCTCGGGCGCAGGCTCCGCAGCAGGCCGAACCGGAGGAGGCCCCGCGCGGCGCCTTCGGGCAGCGCACGGAGGCGGCCGCCCCGGCGGCGGGCAACCGCGAGCAGCGGCGCGCGCAGAGCAAGAAGAAGAAGTAGGCCTTCGGGTGACGAGGAGGGCCAGTCCGTGCGGATTGGCCCTCCTGTCGTCCCTGTAGGCTTGATCGATGACACCATCGCGCACCTTCGACCAGTCGTCGAAGCTCAAGAACGTCCTGTACGAGATCCGCGGAAACGCCCTCGTCGAGGCGGCGCGATTGGAAGCAGAGGGCCACCGGATCCTCAAGCTCAACACCGGCAATCCCGCGATCTTCGGCTTCGACGCCCCGCATCAGATCGTGCACGACATGCTCGCCGCGCTCCCCACGGCCCACGGGTACAGCGACAGCAAGGGCATCATCTCCGCCCGGCGTGCCGTGGTGAGCAGGTACGAGGAGATCGACGGGTTCCCCCGTTTCGATCCCGATGACGTGTACCTCGGCAACGGGGTCTCCGAGCTCATCACCATGACCATGCAGGCGCTGCTGGACGAGGGGGACGAGGTCCTCATCCCCGCGCCCGACTACCCGCTGTGGACGGCCATGACCAGCCTCGCGGGTGGCACGCCCGTCCATTACCTCTGCGACGAGGACGCGGGCTGGCAGCCCGACCTCGAGGACATCCGGTCGAAGATCACGCCGCGGACCAAGGCGCTCGTGATCATCAACCCGAACAACCCCACCGGCGTGGTCTACTCCCGGCAGGTGCTGGAGGGCCTCGTGCAGATCGCGCGCGAGCACCAGCTCCTCATCCTCTCCGACGAGATCTACGACCGCATCCTGTTCGACGACGCGGTGCACATCCCGACGGCGACCCTGGCCCCCGACCTGCTCTGCCTCACGTTCAACGGGCTCTCCAAGACCTACCGCGTGGCCGGCTACCGGTCCGGTTGGATGGTCGTCACGGGTCCGCAGGACCACGCCAAGGGCTTCATCGAGGGCATCACGCTGCTGGCCTCGACCCGGCTCTGCCCGAACGTCCCGGCGCAGCACGCCGTCCAGGCGGCGCTGTCCGGCGTGCAGTCGATCGACGCCCTGATCGCCCCGACCGGGCGGCTGCACGAGCAGCGCGACATCGCCTGGGAGGGGCTGGAGGCCATCCCCGGTGTGTCCTGCGTGAAGCCTCAGGGCGCCCTCTACGCGTTCCCCCGACTGGACCCGAACGTGCACGAGATCCGCGACGACGCCAAGCTCGTCTACGATCTGCTGGTGTCCGAACACATCCTGCTCGTGCAGGGGACGGGCTTCAACTGGCCGACGCCGGATCACCTGCGCCTCGTGACCCTGCCAGAGCCGCGAGTGCTGAGCGAAGCCGTCGAGCGCCTCGGGAACTTCCTGTCGAGCTACCGGCAGTAGTCTCCCCGGAGACGGAGCGGTCGAGGTCGGCCGCGAGCCGGCGCACGGCGGCGACCAGCGCCGACCGCGGCGCGACATCGGAGATCGGCCGGGCATGCAGGAGAGCCGCATCGACGGCACGGCGGTCCAGCGGGAGGAAGGCGATATCGGTGAGCCCGGCGAACCGCTCCAGCGTGCGTCGGATCTGACTTCGGGCGTCGAGGCCGAGCGGCCCGGGACGGACCTGGTTCACGACGACCGTCACCGGCGTCTGGCCGACCAGACGCCGCAGCTCTGCATGGTCCCGCAGGAAGCGGCTGACCCCCAGCGGGTCCGCCAGGGCCAAAGCCACGACCCGGTCCGCCTCGCTCAACGTCGCGACGGTCGCGGCGTGTCGCCGCGGGCCGACCACGTCGTACATCGCCTCCTCGTCCGTGTCGACGGCGGCTGAGACGTCCACCACGGTCTCTTCCGCCCACCTCCGGCAGACCGACAGCGTCGCCCGCATCCGCGCGTCGGAGAGCTCGGGCCAGCGGCTCGGACGGTTGAGGCCCGCCAGCACGTCGACCTCGGCGCCGCCTGCGGCGAGCCGGGCGGACAGGCGGGTCAGTTCGGCCGGATCGAGCGCACCGGCCTCGGCGCGACGGCAGGCTGCCGCGAGCCCTGGGGCGTCGTCGTCCATCCCGAGGAGCAGAGCCAGAGAGGGCGCCACTGTGTCGGCGTCGATCAGCGCCGTCCGGCGCCCGCGCCGCGCGAGTTCCACGGCGAGCTGAACGGCGATCGTGGAGCGTCCTGGCGCTCCGTGCGAGCCCCAGATGGCCGTGAGGCGGGACGCCGCCCTCGGCGGGCCCGTGACAGGGTGCCGCACGTCGGTGGAGAGCGCTGCAGCGATCTCCCATCCCGGAGCATCCGTGCGCAGGGGCGGGGCCAGGCCCTTCCGCATGACCGCCCGGCTGTCCGTGCCTCCGAGGGTGACGATGCGGACGCCGGCGCGATCGCACGCCGAAAGGAGTTCGGGGGTCAGCACAGCCCTGGTCGCGGGGGCGACGACAGCCTCCACGTCCGGTTGCAGACGGGCGATGATCGCGGAAGCGGACGCGGATGGGAGGCTGAGGGCGGAGACGCCCTCCCATTCGAGTTCGGCGACCAGCTCGTCGGCTCGAGGCTGGGTCACGGCGAGGAGGACGACGCTCACGACCCGGCTCCGACCGGGACGACGGAGAGCGCGGCGCCACCGGTGACCGCGGCGAGGACCGCAGCGACGTCGCTCCGATCGATCACGATCTCCAGCTCCGCCGCATTCTCCGCCAGCAGTCCCTCCGGCTCGAGGACAGCGCGGACGACGACGTCCCCCACGAGGATGCGGGGTTCATCGTACGAGCGTCCGTCCTCGCGCAGCGGTGCCTGCCAGATCTCCACCTCGGTTCCCGCCGCGACGTCCTCCGGGAGACCCACGCTGCTCTCGACGACGACCGTCGTGGTGCGACTGTCCGAGGCCGCGGTCATCGCCGTCCTTGGCACCAGCTCGCCCTCCGTCAGCGTTCGGACGGCGACCTGTCCCGCAGGGAGCTGATCCGGCCGGAGGTACTCGTCGGACACCGCGCCGAGCGCCACATCGACCGTCTCGAAATCGGCGGCACGGAGGACCTCCCCGCGAGCGATCGTGCGTCGTGCCTGGAGCACCGGGACCGCCTGGTCGGACGAGGTGAGGACGAACCAGACGCCGGCGATCGATGCGAGGACGAGCACGGTGCCCACCGCGAAGCGGGCATCACCGCGGAAGCGACGAGGGGAGCGGGAGAGCGGGGCCATGGCGATATGGTCACAGACGCGGGGTTCTGGGCCGTCGAGTTATCCACAGGCTCGCGCCTGCCCGTACGGCGCGCGCCGTGGGCACCCAGAATGAGGGCATGACACCCCCGCACCCGCACACCCCCCGGTTCCTCGCGCCAGCGCAGGTGGCAGAGCTGCTGAGCATCGACGTGGACGAGGTCATCGCGCTCGTCCACGCCGGTCATCTTCGCGGTGCCCCCCTGGGCGCTCCCGCGCGCTGGCGCATCGAGGAGCCGAGCATCGAGGAGTACCTGGCCGCGCAGACGGAGGAGGCGCGCCGGATGGCCCTGTGGCGGCAGTCGCAGGCCGCGAGCTTCCCCGAGCTGTGGGGCTCCTCCGCGGCGCGGCACCGCTGAGCGTCAGAGCGTCGCCGTCCCCTGCACCCGGATCGCCGCCAGCGCCGCGTACGGCACCATCCTGAATCCTCGGACGGCGTCGGCCCGACGAGCTGCGCCGCTGTCGTGCTCGGCGAGGTCGAGGTGATCGGCGGCGGCGCGATCGATGGTCCCGTGGAGGTCGTCCCCGACGAGGAGACGGAGGTGCACCGGGAGGCGACGACGCGCGAGGTCGCGGAGAGCGAAACCCAGCGACATCCGCTCGCGGAGCGTCGGCGCTCCCTGGCTCTCGTCGACGAGGCTGCTCAGCATCGAGCCATGGTCGACGGTGAGCCCGAGGACCGACGTCATCGGGATCAGCAGCATGGAGCTCGGCACGCGCGCGCCCTGGGGCACTCGGGAGACGGCGGCGAGCCAGTCCACTCCCAAGGACCGCAGCCCGACGGGGACACGCGCGCCGTCGGCGAGGTGGAGCGTCGTGTCGGTGCGCTCGTCGCACAGATGACGCAATCGTGCGCGCAGATCGAGCCGGGCGATGCGGAGCCGCTCGGATTCGGCGTCGCGGGCGGCGCGTTCCGCCTCCCACTCCGCGGCGAGCTGTCCTTCCAAGTCGTCGAAGAGGGATTCCCAGTGCACCCGACCGAGCGTAGGGGCGGGCGTCGCCTCCTCCGAGTTATCCACATCCCTGCCGAGACCGCACTCCTTCCGGCCCGTGCTGCGGTCGTCTACGGGTTGTCCACAGACCTGGGCCGGTGGCGCCCGTGCCGCACCGGGAACGTGTTCTACTGACGGCTCGCCGACCCCTTCGAAGGGAGATCGAGATGATGCTGGCCGAGTACTTCGGACCGCAGCCCACCCCGGCCGATGAGCTTCCGGACCCCGCACTTCTCGTGCGGAGCCTCACCCAGGGCGCGCTCGAGGTTTTGGCGGGGGTGCGGGAGGTGGACCAGCTCGCCCGGTGGTTCAGCGAGGAGGCCTACCGCAGCGTGGTCGTCCGGGCCAACCTCGCCGCCCGTGCGCGCAGCGCTCGTGGTGTCGCGCCGTCGCGGCCCACCTTCGTCATCCGCACTGTGCGGGTGACCCACCCGCGGGACGGCATCGTAGAGGCTGTCGTGGTGGTGGCGGGACCGGGGCGCACGCGCGCGGTGGCCCTCCGGCTGGAAGGGCTCGACCACCGGTGGCGCGCGACGTCGCTCGCCATCCTCTGAGGCGGGGGAGCCTAGGCTGGTGAGGTGTCAACCCTCAGTGATCTCGCCCAGGCCCAGGGCCTTCTGACCGACGACGACGTGGAGTGGCTGCACCGGCTCGCCGGTGACGGACAGCTCCTCGCGGACCTCGCCTCCGCCGACATCGTCCTGTGGATCCAGACGGACGACGGATCGTTCGTCGCCGTCGCGCACGCACGACCGAGCGGCGCGGCGACGCTGTTCTACCGCGACATCGTCGGGGAGCGGGTGCGTCCGCAGTGGCGCACGCAGGTGCAGGGTGCCTTCGAGTCGGCGGAGATCGTGGACTCCTCCTCACCCGACTGGTTCGAGGAGACACCGACCAGGGTCCGCGCCGTCCCGATCGTCATCGAGCGTCGGGGTGAGGACAAGGCTCCTCGCGTGATCGGCGTGGTCACACGGCACACCAACCTCGGGGAGGTGCGCACGCCGTCGCGTCAGCAGATCACCTTCGACGAGTGTGCCAACGACCTGTTCCGCATGATCGCGGACGGCAGCTTCCCGGACCCGGCAGCCCCCACGTCACCGCGCCGTGGCGCTCCCCGGGCGTCCGACGGGCTGATCCGGATCGACGTGGACGGCATCACGACCTTCGCCAGCCCCAACGCCCTGTCCGCGTTCAATCGGATGGGCTTCGACGACGAGTTGGAGGGGGAGTCCCTTGCCGAGGTGACCACCCGGCTCGTGCCGCCCTCCCGGCAGGTCGACGAGTCGCTGCCCGTGGTGGTGACCGGTCGGGCGCCTTGGCGGACGGACATCGAGGCGCGTGGCGTGACGGTCTCGCTCCGCGCCATCCCCCTGAAGGATCACGGCACACGCATCGGGGCCATCGTGCTCTGCCGCGACGTCTCGGAGCTGCGCCACCAGGAGCAGGAACTCATCACCAAGGACGCGACGATCCGGGAGATCCACCACCGCGTCAAGAACAACCTGCAGACCGTGGCCTCTCTGCTCCGGATCCAGGCCCGACGCACGCACTCCGACGAGGCGCGGGATGCTCTCACGCAGGCCATGCGCCGTGTGGACGCGATCGCGGTCGTGCACGATACCCTCGCCCAGGGGCTGACGCAGAAAGTCGACTTCGACGAGGTCTTCCATCGCGTGCTCAAGCTCGTCGCCGAAGTGGCGTCGGCTCCCAACACGCGCGCCCGCACCCAGTCGACGGGACACTTCGGCGTGCTCCCGAGCGAGTACGCCACTCCGTTGGCGCTGGCCCTGACGGAGGTCGTGACCAATGCGGTGGAGCACGGCCTCGCCGGGCAGGAGGGTGTCGTGACCATCGACGCCAAGCGCACCGAGGACAACCTCCGCGTGACGGTCCGCGACACGGGCCACGGGCTCCCGGAGGGCCGGATCGGTCAGGGCCTGGGCACCCAGATCATCCGCACCCTGATCCAGGGCGAGCTCGGCGGCACGATCGACTGGCGGGGGAGTGAGGGCGAGGGGACCGAGGTGGTCATCGACATCCCGCTGCGCTGGCTCGAGCGCTGACGCTCTGCCCGGAACATGCAGAAGCGGCCTGAGACGATGTCTCAGGCCGCTTCGCGAATCTCAGGAGGCGCGACGGGCGCGTGCGGCGCGACGCTTGAGCGCGCGGCGCTCGTCTTCGGACAGGCCGCCCCAGACGCCCGAGTCCTGGCTGGTCTCCAGGGCGTACTGCAGGCAGATCTCGGTGACCGTGCACGTCGCGCAGACGGTCTTGGCCTTCTCGATCTGATCGACGGCCGGGCCGGTGTTCCCGACGGGGAAGAACAGTTCGGGGTCGACGGTCAGGCAGGCGGCCTTGTCACGCCAGTCCATGGGGGCTCCTCGGTGTGGATTTCATGAGATGTCGCGATGCGACCTCTCGATTCGGGCGACGGTTCGGGTTCCGCTACCCTGTTGAGATACGGGCGGATGCCCGCTGATTGTGATGCGAACGCGAACGTTCGCCCCACGCCGCTGTGGGAGCACATGACTTTCTCTATTCTGTTACATGAATACCCTGAAATCAAGGGTTTTCTCGTCATTCGATCCCCGGGAGGACACCCGTGCGCGCACCGGGAATCGCCCGCGCCGCCGCCGCCGTGCTGGCGGTGGAAGCCGTCGCCCTGCTCGTCTTCGCCGTGATCGAGATGGCCGGACTCGGGGCCGGGGACGCCGCGTCGCTGCCGACGGCCATCGCTCTCATCGTCCTGACGCTGATCGGCGCCGCCGCGCTCGCGGCCTTCGCGTTCGGCACTCGCGCCGGACGCTCCTGGGCGCGATCGGGCGGGGTGGTGTTCCAGGTCCTCGCGATCGCCCTGGCGCTCGGCGCCCTCACGCTGCCGCCCATCCCGTGGGCCTTCGTGCTCGGACTCGGCATCCCGGCTGTCGCGGGCTTCGCGCTCCTCATAGCGAGCGCGCGCCGGGAGGGGACCCGACGCGAAGCGGAGTGAGTCCGCGCCGCCCTGTCAGGCGTCGATGCCGAGCTGCTTGCGCAGCCGCGCGACGTGGCCCGTGGCCTTCACGTTGTACTGCGCGCTCGTGATGACGCCGTCCTCGTCGAGGACGAACGTCGAGCGGATCACGCCTTCGACGACCTTGCCGTAGTTCATCTTCTCGCCCCAGGCGCCGTACGCCTCGTGCACCGCGTGGTCGGGGTCGCTGAGCAGCGGGAACGTGAGGCCGTCGCGGTCGCGGAAGGCGGCGAGCTTCGCCGGCTCGTCCCGCGAGACGCCGACGACCTGATACCCGGCGCCCTGCAGCGACGAGATGCTGTCGCGGAAGTCGCAGGCCTCCGTCGTGCACCCCGGCGTCATGGCGGCCGGGTAGAAGTACAGCACCGTCTTCGTGCCGCGCAGATCGGCCAGGCGGACGGTGTTCCCGTCCTGGTCGAGCAGGGAGAAGTCGGGGGCGGCGGTTCCGGTTTCCAGGCGTTCGGTCACGGCCCCAGCTTATCGTCCGGGGGGCTGCTCCGCCTTGTCGGCGAAGGTCTGCAGGAGGCGCTGCAGGGAGTCGAGGCGAGCGCGTCCGGTCTCGCTCAGCTCGCCGCGGTCCGCCGCCTCGATGAGGGCGCAGTCGGGAGCGTCGGGGAGGTGGGTGCAGCCGCGCGGGCAGTCCTCCGCGATGACGGCGAGCTCGGTGAAGGCGGCGAGGATGTTCGCGGGGTCGACGTGCCCGAGACCGAAGGAGCGGACACCGGGGGTGTCGATGACCCAGCCGGAGCCGTCGGCGCTCTCGTAGCGCAGCGAGACGGTGGAGGAGGAGGTGTGACGCCCGCGGCCGGTGACCTGGTTCACGTGTCCGGTGGCGCGGCCCGCGGTGGGCACCAGGGCGTTCACCAGCGTCGACTTGCCGACACCGGAGTGTCCGACGAACACCGTCGAGTGGCCGATGAGTGCGGCGCCGATCTCGTCGACCGGCATCTCGTCCTGTGCGCTCGTGAACACACGGAGGTCGAGGCCCTCGAAGTGCGCGAGGAAGGGGGCGGGGTCGGCGAGATCGGTCTTCGTCACGACGAGGAGCGGGCGGATACCGGCGTCCAGGGCCGCGACGAGATAGCGGTCGACGAGCCGGGCACGCGGCTCCGGGTCGGCGGCGGCCACGACGACGAGCATCTGGTCCGCGTTCGCGACGATCACCCGCTCGACCTCGTCGGTGTCGTCGGCGCTGCGGCGGAGGAGCGAGGTGCGCTCGACGATTCCCACGATCCGGCCGAGCGTGCCCTCGTCGCCCGAGGTGTCGCCGACGACGCGGGCCCGGTCGCCCGTGACGATCGGCGTGCGCCGCAGCTCTCGCGCGCGGGCGGCGGTGATCGTACGCTCCTGCGCGGTGTCCTCGTCGAGGAGCACGGAGTACCGGCCACGGTCGACGCCCAGGACGCGGCCGATCTGCGCGTCCTCGTGCGCGGGGCGTCGCTTGGTGCGGGGACGGTTGGCCTTCGGGTTCGGCCGGGTGCGGATGCTGCTCTCGTCGTAGTCCTCGAAGTCGTCTTCGAGGTCGTCGGCGTCGTTCAGCCAGCTCACCCGTCAGCCTCGCAGCATCCGCTCCCAGAGCATGGTGAACTCCGGGAGGGTCTTGGCGGTGGTGCCGATGTCATCGATGATCACGTCGGGGACGCGGAGGCCGATCAGCGCGCCGGTCGTCGCCATCCGGTGATCGTGGTGCGCGGCCCAGGTACCGCCCCGGAGCGGGCCGGGAACGATGCGGATGCCGTCGGGGAGCTCCTCGGCGGTCCCGCCGAGCGCGCGCAGGTTCCCGACGAGCGCCGCGATCCGGTCGGTCTCGTGGAGGCGGATGTGGCCGATGCCGCGGATGGTCGTGGGGCCGTCGGCGAAGGCCGCGAGACCGACGAGGGTCGGCGTCAGCTCGCTGGCGGCGGAGAGATCGAGATCCAGTCCGCGGATTCCGGACCCTGCCCGCACGGTGAGCACCCCGCCGTGACGGCTGACGTGCGCACCCGCCGCCTGCAGGATCTCGGGGAGCAGCGCTCCGGGCTGCGTCGAGTGCGCCGGCCAGCCGGTGATCGCGACGGAGCCTCCGGCGACGAGGGCCGCCGCGAGGAACGGGGCGGCGTTGGAGAGATCCGGCTCGATCGGGATCTCCTTGGCGCGGGGGACTCCGGCCTCCACCAGCCATTCGCCGACCGCGGGGCGCTCGATGCGGATGCCGCGGCGGCTCAGCGCCTCGATGGTCATGTCGATGTGCGGCAGGCTCGGCAGGCGCTCGCCGGTGTGCACGAGGTGCAGGCCGACGTCGAAACGCGGGGCCGCGAGCAGCAGCCCGGACACGAACTGGCTGGAGGCCGACGCGTCGATCTCCACGCGACCGCCGCGGATGTGGCCGTGGCCGCGGATGGTGAACGGGAGGGCCCAGGTGCCCTCGTCGTCGATGTCGACGCCGAGGTCGCGCAGGGCGCTGATGAGCCCGCCCATGGGCCGGTGCAGGGCCGTCTCGTGCGCGGTGAGGTGGACGTCCTGCTCCGCGAGGCCGGCCAGCGGCGCGATGAAGCGCATGACGGTCCCGGCCTGGCCGCAGTCGATCGTCGTGCCGCCGCGGAGCTTGCCGGGCGTGATCACGAGATCGGGACCGAACTCATGACCGGCGTCGACCTCCTCGATGCCGACGCCGAGTGCGCGGAGGGCCTCCACCATGCGCTGCGAATCGTCGGAGTGCAGCGGCGCGATCAGGCGGCCGGGGCCGTCCGCGATCGCCGCGATGAGGAGCTCGCGGTTCGTGAGGGACTTGGAGCCGGGGATCGTGAGCTCGGCGTGCACCGGGCCGTCGATCGTGGGCGCGGGGTAGGCGCCCTGCACACGGGTGGGGGAATACCTTTTGGCGCTCATCGGTTCTCACCTTAGTAAACGCAACGCCGTCCTCGTGAGAGGCGGCACCCGTGCGAAGGGAAGAGGATGCCTGCGACGCTGGAACGCGAGGTGATCGACCTCAGCCGCCTAGACTGGCCGGTGATGGACGACACCGCAACCGCAGCCACCGTCGGCGACCCTCGGCGCGAGTTCGAGGAGCAGGCGCTCCCCTTCATGGACCAGCTCTACGCCGCCGCGATGCGCATGACGCGCAATCCCGCTGACGCCGCCGATCTCGTGCAGGAGACCTTCGTCAAGGCCTACGGCTCGTGGTCGACCTTCGCGCAGGGCACGAACCTCAAGGCGTGGCTGTACCGCATCCTCACCAACACGTACATCAACATCTACCGCAAACGGCAGCGCGAGCCGTTCCAGGGCACCATCGACGAGCTCGAGGACTGGCAGCTCGGCGGCGCGGAGTCGACGACGGCGTCGCACAGCCGGTCGGCGGAGGCGGAGGCCATCGACCGCATGCCGGCGTCGGTCGTGAAGGACGCGCTGCAGGCGGTTCCGGAGGACTTCCGGCTCGCGGTGTACCTCGCCGACGTCGAGGGCTTCGCGTACCAGGAGATCGCCGACATCATGAAGACCCCCATCGGCACCGTGATGAGCCGTCTGCACCGTGGCAGGCGGATGCTGCGGGAGCTGCTGGCCGACTACGCCGCGGAGCGGGGAATCGCCGCGGCTGACCCGAGGAGCAAGAAATGAGCGACTGCGGCTGCGACAAGGCCCGTCAGGATCTGGAGGAGTACCTCCGCAACGAGGTGTGCAAGACCGAGCACGCCGAGATCCGCGAGCACCTGGAGAACTGCCCGGCATGCCGGGACGAGGCTCTGGTGGCGACGACCCTCACCGAGGTCATCGCCCGCGCCTGCAAGGAGACCGCTCCGGAGGAGCTGCGGGACCAGGTGTTCGCCCGGCTCCGCGAGGTCCAGGCCGCGCAGCACTGAGCGTCCCGCCGGGCGCGGAGCGTCGGAGACCGCCCGTAGGCTGTGTGCATGGCCCTCATCGATGCACGCGGGATCCCCGCTGACCAGACGTCCGTCGACCGCGTCGCGGAGGACGGCCTCGACTATCGGGTCTTGGATACGACGGACGCCACGCGCGTGGCCGCCTTCCAGCGCGCGATGGCCCGCGGGTTCCTCGGTGCCGACCCCTCGGAGGCGGCTCGCGAGGAAGGTGTCGGCACCCTGAAGAGCCGGCGAAACATCGGCGTCTACGAGCCCGACGCCCCGGCCGACCGCTTCCCGGTGGCGACCATCGACTCCTGGGTGACGCCGCTGACGATCCCCGGCAGCGAGATCGGGATGTGGGCGATCAGCGGGGTCACCGTGGCCGGCACGCATCGCCGCCGTGGCATCGCGCGCGCCCTGCTGGAGGGTGAGCTGCGCGCCGCCGTCGATGCCGGCCTCCCCGTCGCGGGCCTCACGGTTTCCGAGGCGACCATCTACGGGCGGTACGGCTTCGGCTCCGCCGTCCCCGTGGCGCGGTTCACCGTGGACGTGCGCCGCGCCGGCTGGGCGGGCCCCGTCCCGGCCGGCCGCGTGGAGTACCTCGAGCGCGAGGAGCTCGCCGAGGCCCTGGCGGAGGCGCACGAGCGCGCCCGTACCGCGCGGTCCGGCCAGGTGCCGGGGTGGGCGGCCCGCTGGGCGGGCATCAGCGGGCTCGCGAGCACCGACACCGACCGGGACCGGGTGCGCGGCATCCGCTATCGCGACGAGTCCGGTCAGGTGCGCGGCGTGATGGCCTTCCACCTCACCGAGCGCGGTGGCACGTTCCGGTTCGCGTTGCACGTGCGCCTGCTCGTCGCCGAGACGGCGGAGGCGACGGCTGCGCTGTGGCGGTTCGCGCTGCAGCACGACCTCGTCGACGAGGTGACCGCCGATCTCCGACCGCTCGACGACGCCCTGCCGTGGCTGGTCGCGGACCCGCGCGGCGTCACCCAGGAGGTGCACGACCACGGCTGGCTTCGCGTCCTGGACGTCCCCGCCGCGCTCACGGCCCGGACCTACGCCGCGCCCCTGGACGCCGTGCTCCGCATCGAGGACGCCCTGGGATTCGCCGCGGGCACCTGGCGGCTCCGCGTCGACGCGCAGGGGCACGCGGACATCGAGGACGCTCCGGGCGCCGAGGCGGACCTCGTCCTCGACGTCTCCGCGCTCTCGTCGATCTACGCCGGCAGCATCCGCGTCGCCGCGCTGCACGGAGCAGGCCGGATCACGGGCCCGGTCAACGCCGTCGAGGCACTGGACCGTGCGTTCGTCGCCTTCCCGGCGCCGTCCCTCGACATCTGGTACTGACCCGCGGAACGGAGAAGGGCGCCCCGGCCGAAGCCGGGGCGCCCTTCGTCGTCAGAGGCGGTCAGCCCAGGGTGACCGCCGCGCGGATGAGCGCGGCCTGCTCGGTCGCGTGCACCTTGGACGAGCCCGTCGCCGGCGAGGCCGACGCCGGACGCGAGACCGGGCGGAAGGAGCGGTCGCCGGGGACGTCGGCGAAGGCCAGAGCGAGGAACGGCCAGGCGCCCTGGTTCTCCGGCTCCTCCTGCACCCACACGAGCTCGGCGTTCGGGTACGAGTCGGTGATCTTCTTCAGCGCGTCGATGGGCGTCGGGTAGAGCTGCTCCAGACGCACCAGGGCGATCTCCGGGTTCGGGTTCTTCTCCAGCTCGGCGCGGAGGTCCCAATGCACCTTGCCGCTGTGCACGAGCACGCGCTTCACGGCGGAACGGTCGAGACCCCGGTCGTCGTCGAGGACCGGCTCGAAGCGGCCCCCGGTGAACGCCTCCACCGGGCTCGTCGCGCCGCGCAGGCGCAGCATCGCCTTCGGCGTGAACACGATCAGCGGCTTGCGCGGACGGGCGTAGGCCTGCCGGCGCAGCAGGTGGAAGTGCGACGCCGGGGTCGACGGGCGCGCCACGATCATGTTGTCCTGCGCGCACAGCTGCAGGAACCGCTCGATGCGTGCGGAGGAGTGGTCCGGTCCCTGGCCCTCGTAGCCGTGGGGGAGCAGGAGCGTGACGCTGGACTGCTGACCCCACTTCTGCTCCGCGGCGGAGATGTACTCGTCGATGACCGACTGGGCGCCGTTGACGAAGTCGCCGAACTGCGCCTCCCACAGCACCAGAGCCTCGGGCGCCTCCACGGAGTAGCCGTACTCGAAGCCGAGCGCGGCGTACTCGCTGAGGAGGGAGTCGTAGACGAAGAAGCGGCCCTGCGCGTCGGACAGGTTCGACAGCGGCAGCCACTCCTGGCCGTTCGCACGGTCGTGAAGCGCGGCGTGCCGCTGCACGAAGGTCCCGCGGCGCGAGTCCTGGCCGGCGAGGCGCACCGGGGTGCCCTCGACCAGGAGCGAACCGAAGGCGAGCAGCTCGCCGAAGCCCCAGTCGATGTTCCCGTTGCGGCTCATGTCGAGGCGCTTCTCCAGCAGCTGCTGGATCTTCGGGTGCACCGTGAAGCCCTCGGGCTTGTTCACGAACGCGTCGCCGATGAGGCGGATGACCTCGGCGGGCACTCCGGTGACCTCGGGGGCTCCGACCTGGTCCTCGACCTGCGGGGCCTCCTCCGGGGCGATCGGGGTCGTGCCGGTCTCGGCGGCGTGCGTCTCGGCGAAGGCGATCTCCAGACGGTTCTGGAAGTCGGCCTTGGCCTCGTCGTACTCCTCCTCGGTGATGTCGCCGCGACCGACGAGGGACTCCGTGTACAGGCGGCGGACGGAGCGCTTCGCCTGGATGAGGTCGGTCATCAGCGGCTGCGTCATCGAGGGGTCGTCGCCCTCGTTGTGGCCGCGACGACGGTAGCAGACGAGGTCGATCACGACGTCGCGGTGGAAGCGCTCGCGGTACTCGAACGCGAGCTGCGCGACGTGGATGACGGCCTCGGGGTCGTCGCCGTTCACGTGGAAGACCGGCGCCTGGATCGTCTTGGCGACGTCGGTGGCGTAGACCGAGGTGCGGGCGTCGCTCGGCGTCGTGGTGAAGCCGACCTGGTTGTTGACGACCACGTGGATCGTTCCGCCCGTGCGGTAGCCGCGCAGCTGCGACATCTGCAGGGTCTCGACGACGACGCCCTGGCCGGCGAAGGCCGCGTCGCCGTGGACGAGGATGGGCAGCCAGGCGAAGGTGCCGATGGGCTTGCGGTCCTGCTTGGCGCGGACGATGCCCTCCAGCACGCCGTCGACCGTCTCCAGGTGGGAGGGGTTGGCGGCGAGGTACACGGGCAGCGCGGAGCCGTCGTCGGCGACGAACGTGCCCTCGGTACCCAGGTGGTACTTCACGTCGCCCGAGCCGCGCTGGTTGCCGGGGGTCTGCGTGCCTTCGAACTCGCGGAAGACCTGGCCGTACGTCTTGCCGGCGATGTTGGTGAGCACGTTCAGGCGGCCGCGGTGGGCCATGCCGATCGCGGCGCCCTCCAGCCCGGCCGTGGCCGCGCCCTGGAGGATCTCGTCGAGGAGCGGGATCAGCGACTCGCCGCCCTCGAGCGAGAAGCGCTTCTGGCCGACGAACTTCGTCTGCAGGAAGGTCTCGAAGGCCTCGGCCTCGTTGAGCTTGCGCAGCACGCGCAGCTGCTCGTCGTGGCCGGGCTTCTGGTATTTGACCTCGACCTTCTCCTGGAACCAGCGGCGCTGCTCCGGGTCCTGGATGTGCATGTACTCGATGCCGAGAGTGCGGCAGTACGAGTCGCGCAGCACCCCGAGGATGTCGCGGAGCTTGGCGACGCGGCGCCCGCCGAACCCGCCGGTGACGAACTCGCGGTCGAGGTCCCAGAACGTCAGGCCGTGGCTCTCGATCTCCAGGTCCGGGTGCGAACGCTGACGGTACTCGAGCGGGTCGATGTCGGCCATGAGGTGGCCGCGCACACGGAAGGAGTTGATGAGCTCCTGCACCCGGGACTGCTTGTCCACGCGCTCGGCGAGGTCGACCGCGATGTCCGGGTTCCAGCGGATGGGCGCGTACGGGATGCGCAGCGCCGCGAAGATGTCGTCGTAGAAGCCGCGCTGGCCGATGAGCAGCTCGTGCACCTTCTTCAGGAACTCGCCGGATCCGGCGCCCTGGATGACGCGGTGGTCGTACGTGCTCGTGAGGGTGATGGTCTTGCCGATCGCCAGCTCGTTGAGCGTCTTGTCGCTCGCGCCCTGGAACTCGGCGGGGTACTCGAGAGCACCGGCGCCGATGATGCAGCCTTGGCCCTTCATGAGACGCGGGACCGAGTGCACCGTGCCGATGCCGCCCGGGTTGGTGAGCGAGACCGTCGTGCCCTGGAAGTCGGCGGCGGTGAGCTTGTTGGCGCGCGCGCGGGTGACGAGATCCTCATAGGCGGCGAGGTACTCGGTGAAGGTCATGGTGTCGGCACGCTTGATGCTCGGGACCATGAGAGCGCGGGTGCCGTCCGGCTTGGGCAGGTCGATCGCGATGCCGAGGTTGACGTGCGCCGGGGCCACGACGGAGGGCTTGCCATCGATCTCGGCGTAGAAGACGTTCTGGCTGCGGAACTCGTCGAGGGTGCGGATGAGGGCCCAGCCGATGAGGTGGGTGAAGCTGACCTTGCCGCCGCGGGTGCGGGCCATGTGGTTGTTGATGACGATGCGGTTGTCGATCATCAGCTTGGCCGGGACCGTGCGGACGCTCGTCGCGGTGGGGACGGTGAGCGATTCGTCCATGTTCGCGGCGAGGGTCTTCGGCAGACCGCGCAGCGGGGTGACCTTGTCCTCCTCGGAGGGCGGCTGCGTCTCCTTGGACTCCTGCTTCGGCTTCGGCGCCTGGGCGGGGATCGGCGCGGCGGCCGCCGGCTTCGCCGTGGTGCGGGCGACGGGCTGTGCACCGATCACGGGGATGGGAGCGGTCACGGGGTGCGCCGGGGCCGTGGTCGCGGCGGGAGCGCCTCCGGCTGCGGTGGTCTCGGAGTGGTACTTCTCTAGAATGGGCCACCACTCCTTGTCGACCGAGTCGCGGTTCTCCTTGAACTGCTCGTAGAGCTCTTCGACGAGCCAGGAATTGGCTCCGAACCCCCCGTCGCCACCGACGCCGGTCACCTGGTTCGACACGCTCTATCGCCCTCTTTCATCGCTGAAGATCTCCGATGCGGACGCACGACGCAGGATGCGCTCGGGCCCGCACACTCTCGACCACCAAGCCTAACCTGTTTCGACCGCAGAGACGTCGAAGAGACCGACCCGTGCCGCGCCGATCTGGGTACCGTGGAGACATGGAGTTCTCAGGTGCGCAGCCGACCGTCGATCTGACCTACTCGGACGTCTTCCTGGTGCCGCGCCGTTCGGCCGTCACCAGTCGCCTCCAGGTCGATCTCGCTCCGCACGACGGCACCCCGGCGACGCTGCCGCTCGTCGCCGCGAACATGAACTCGGTGACCGGGCCGCGGATCGCCGCCGTGCTCGCGCGCCGCGGGGCGCTGGGCGTGCTGCCGCAGGACCTCCCGCTCCAGGAGCTCGACGCCGCGATCCGCGACGTGAAGGGGCAGCCGGTGCTCTGGGACACGCCGCTCGTGCTGCCCCAGGAGGCGACCGTCGCCAACGCCCTCCGCCTGCTCCCCGCCGCCCCCGGCCACGGGATCGTCGTCGCCTCCGGTGCGGCACCGATCCCCGTCGACCGCATCGTCGGCGTGCTCCCGGCCACCCGTCTCGCGACCGCGCTGCCCGACGCGCAGCTCGGCGACCTCGTGCACCGGGGGACGCCGTCGATCGACGCGGACGACATCGGCTCCGAACGGCACGCTTTCGACGTCATCACCGAGGCGGACGTCGAAGTGGTCACGGTCATCCACCACGGCCACCTCGTCGGGACGCTGAGCGCCCGCAGCGCCCTCCGCGCCACGCTGTACCGGCCGGCCGTGGACGCCGACGGGCGCCTCGCCGTCGCCGCGGCGGTCGGCATCAACGGCGACGTCGGGGCGAAAGCGAAGGCGCTCGCGGCGGCCGGGGTGGACGTGCTCGTCGTCGACACCGCGCACGGCCACCAGGAGGGCATGCTCCGGGCGCTGCAGGAGGTCGCGTCCCTCGGGCTCGGGCTCCCCATCGTCGCGGGGAACATCGTCACCGCGGACGGCGTGCGGGATCTCGTCGACGCGGGCGCCTCGATCCTCAAGGTCGGCGTCGGGCCGGGGGCGATGTGCACGACGCGGATGATGACGGCGGTCGGTCGTCCCCAGTTCTCCGCGGTGCTGGAGACCGCGCAGGCCGCCGCGGAGGCCGGAGCCCATGTCTGGGCCGACGGCGGGGTGCGCTACCCCCGCGACGTCGCCCTCGCGCTCGCGGCCGGTGCCGCCTCCGTCATGGTCGGCTCCTGGTTCGCCGGGACGATCGAGGCCCCGGGCGAGCTCCAGCGCGACACGGACGGTCGTCTGTTCAAGGAGTCGTGGGGGATGGCCTCGACCAAGGCCGTGCAGGCGCGGTTCGGTCGGCTGGACGCCTACGAGCGGGCGCGCAAGGAGCTGTTCGCCGAGGGCATCTCCTCCTCCAAGATCTACCTCGACCCGCTGCGCCCGGGAGTCGAGGACCTGCTCGACATGATCACATCGGGCGTGCGGTCGTCCTTCACCTACGCCGGGGCCGCGACCGTGCCCGAGTTCCACGAGCGCGCCGTCGTCGGATTGCAGTCGGCGGCCGGCTACGAGGAGGGCAAGGCGCTGCCGGTCAGCTGGTGATCACCTGCCGCGACCACAGTCCGCTTCTGTAGAATCGAGCGCACTATGGACGACCCTCCCAGTTGCCGAACATCGCCCCACCGTCCCGTTCTCTCCCCGGAGAGGAAGATCTGATGGACTACATCATGTTGGGCGTGGGGCTTCTGCTCACGGTCGGCACCGGCCTCTTCGTCGCGAGCGAGTTCGCCCTCGTGAACCTCGACCGCGCGGATCTGGAAGCGCGGCAGGCGCGAGGCGAGTCCCGCCTCTCCCTGACGATCAGCGCCCTGCGGCACACTTCGACGCATCTCTCCTCCGCACAGCTCGGCATCACGCTGACCACGCTGCTGACCGGATACACGATGGAGCCGGCGCTGTCGAACCTCCTGCGTCCCACGCTGGTCGCCTGGAACATCCCGGAAGCCGCCGTCGCTCCCATCGCGACCGTGGTGGCGATGTTCGTCGCGACGGTGCTCTCGATGATCCTCGGCGAGCTCGTCCCGAAGAACTTCGCGCTGGCGCTGCCCCTGGCCACGGCGAAGCTCGTCGTGCCGTTCCAGATCGCCTTCACGACCGTGTTCAAGCCGGCGGTGGTCGTGCTCAACGGCAGCGCCAACGGGGTGCTGCGCAGCATGGGCATCGAGCCCAAGGAGGAGCTCTCCGGCGCCCGCAGCGCGGAGGAGCTCTCGTCCCTCGTGCGGCGGTCGGCGAGTGCCGGAGTGCTGGAGGCCGACACCGCGACGCTGCTGGACCGCACGCTCACGTTCTCGCGGCTCACCGCGGCTGACGTCATGACGGCGCGCCCGAGCATGCACGCGATCGCCGCCGGCGACTCGGTGGACGACGTGATCCAGCTGGCGCGGCGCACCGGCCACAGCCGCTTCCCGGTCTTCGACGAGGATCTCGACGACATCACGGGCGTCGTGCACCTCAAGGCCGCCATCTCGGTGCCGCGGGAACGCCGGGCCGAGGTGCCCGTCGGTGCTCTCGCGACCGATCCGCTGCGGGTGCCGGAGACCGCCCACGTCGACGCGCTCATCTCCGACCTCCGCGGTCGCGGCTACCAGCTCGCGGTCGTCGTGGACGAGTACGGCGGGACGGCGGGGATCGTGACGCTGGAGGACCTCGTGGAGGAGCTCGTCGGCGAGGTCTCCGACGAACACGACCGGACGAGGGCCGGCATCATCCGCAACCGCGACGGGGTGACCTTCCCCGGCGAGCTGCGTCCGGACGAGCTGCGCAGCCGCGCAGGCGTCGAGGTGCCGGAGGGCGATGTGTACGACACGGTCGGCGGCTACGTCATGAGCGTCCTCGAGCGGGTGCCGGTCGTCGGCGACGAGGTGCCCCTGGAGAGCGGCACGCTGCAGGTGGTCCGCATGGACGGCCGCCGGGTGGATCGGGTGCGCTACGTCCCGAGACCGGACACCGTCGTCATCGAGGGGGTGTCCCTGTGAGCGATTGGGGAGGCCTCGCCTGGCTCGTCGTCCTGCTGGCGGCGAACGCGTTCTTCGTCGGCGCCGAGTTCGCGGTGATCTCCGCGCGGCGCTCGCAGATCGAGCCGAAGGCCGAGCGTGGCTCGCGCCCGGCCAAGACGGCGCTGTACGCCATGGAGCACGCGACGCTCATGCTCGCGACCTCGCAGCTCGGCATCACGATCTGTTCGCTGCTCATCCTGAACGTCTCCGAGCCCGCCATCCACCACCTGCTCGCCGTGCCGCTGCACGCGCTGGGCTGGTCGGACGGCGCGGTGGACGTCGTGTCGTTCACGATCGCACTGCTCATCGTGTCGTTCCTGCACGTCGTGTTCGGCGAGATGGTGCCGAAGAACCTCGCGTTCTCGATTCCGGACCGGGCCGTGCTGCTGCTGGCGACGCCGCTGGTGTGGGTGTCGAAGGTGTTCATGCCGGTGATCTGGCTGCTGAACGCGGCGGCGAACGGCGTGCTGCGCCTCTTCCGGGTGGAGCCGAAGAACGAGGCGGCGTCGACGTTCACACTCGACGAGGTGGCGACCATCGTCAACCAGTCGCGCCGTGAGGGCGTGCTCATGGACACCGCGGGTACGGTGACGGCCGCGGTGGAGTTCACCGACAAGAAGGCGCGCGACGTGGCCGTTCCGCTGAGCGACCTCGTCACGCTGCCGCAGACGACCACGCCCGACGACATCGAGAAGGCGGTGGCCCGCTACGGGTTCTCGCGCTACGTGATCGTCGACGATGAGGACGTCCCGATCGGCTACGTCCACCTCAAGGACATCCTGCGGGCCTCGGAGGGCCCGGATGCCGAGGCCAAGGTGCTCGAGCCGATCCCCGGCAAGCGCATCCACCACATGGTGCCCGTGCAGGAGGACACCGATCTGGAGGACGCCCTCGCCGTCATGCGCCGGGCCGGTCGCCACCTCGCCAAGGTCCGCGACGCCCGGGGGGAGACCACCGCCGTGCTGTTCCTGGAGGACATCCTCGAGGAGCTCGTCGGCGAGGTGCAGGACGCGACCCGTCGCGTCCGCGGCCACTGACATCCGGAGACGCGAAGGCCGCCGGCTCCCTCGGGGACCGGCGGCCTTCGTCGTGGGCGTCAGCGCCAGTGCGCGCGTTCGTACTGCGGCGGCCAGGCGACCGTGTCGCCCAGCTCGTGCGCGGCCCGGAGCGCGAAGTGCGGGTCGCGCAGCCACTCCCGTCCGGCGAAGATCGCGTCGGCCGCCCCGTCGGCGAGCACCTGCTCGGCCTGGGCGGCGGCGGTGATGAGGCCCACGGCCGACACCGGGATCCGCCCGCCCTGGCGGACCGTCTCGGCCAGCGGGACCTGGTAGCCGGGGGAGACGCTGATGCGCTGGTCCGCGACGAGGCCGCCGCTGGAGACGTCGATGAGGTCGGCGCCGCGCGCGGTCGCCCAGCCGCCGACCGTCGCGGCCTCCTCGGGCGTGAACCCGCCCTCTGCGTGATCCGTCGCCGAGATGCGGACGAACAGCGGCACGTCGTCGCCGGCCGCCTCGCGCACCGCGTCCACGACGCGCAGCAGCAGCCGGGCCCGGTTCTCCAGCGAGCCGCCGTACTCGTCCTCGCGGAGGTTCGACAGCGGCGACAGGAACTGGTGCAGGAGGTAGCCATGGGCTCCGTGGATCTCGATGACGTCGAAGCCCGCCTCGAGCGCCCGACGGGTCGCCGCGGCGAACCCGTCGACCACGCGGTCGATGCCGTCCGCGTCCAGCGCGACCGGCGCGGCGAACCCCTCGTAGGCGACCGCGGACGGGGCGGTTGTCGTCCATCCGCCCGCGGCGGTGGGGACCGAGCCGCGCTCGTCGGCCCAGGGCCACCAGGTCGAGGCCTTCCGCCCGGCGTGCGCGAGCTGGATGCCCGCGGCGGTCCCGCGGTCGTGGATCGCGCGGACGATCGGGGCGAGGGCGTCGCGCTGCGCGTCGTCCCACAGCCCGAGGTCGCGAGGGGAGATGCGCCCCTCCGGCACGACGGCCGTGGCCTCGGCCACGATGAGCCCGGCGCCGCCCGAGGCGAACTGCGCGAGGTGGGTGTGGTGCCACTCCTGCGCCACGCCGTCGACGGCGCTGTACATGCACATGGGGGAGACCCAGAGGCGGTTGCGGAACGTGGTGGACCGGATGGTCAGCGGGGAGAAGAGAAGACTCACCGTTCGACGGTACCGCCGACGCGGACGGGACAGGGCCGTCGGGCTAACGTGGAGTCATGAGCGACGTGCGCGAGTGGTCCCGCAGCGACGCAGCGCGGTTCTTCCGCGCGCCGACCGCCGAGGATGACAAGTACTCGCGGGGCGTCGTGGGCATCCGCACCGGATCGGCCGCCTACCCCGGCGCCGCGGTGCTGGGCGTCGAGGCCGCCTGGCGCACCGGTGCCGGATTCGTCCGCTACGTCGGCGCGCCGTCGGCGGTGGCGGCGGTGCTCGCCCGACGCCCGGAGACCGTCGGCGGGCCGGATGCCGGACGCACGCGGATCGGCGCCTGGGTGATCGGCTCCGGGACCGATCCGGACGACCGGAGCGTGGCGGAGGCGCAGGCGCTGCGGGATATCGTCGGCGGCGACGTCCCCGTGGTCATCGACGCCGGAGCGCTCGATCTGGCGCCGACCGCCCGCGCCCCGTTCGTCGCCACGCCGCACGGCCGGGAGTTCGCGCGGCTGCGCGAGCGCGTCGGCATCGACGGGGCGGGGGACGATCTCTCCGACGTCCGCGACGTGTCCGCCGCGATCGACGGCGTGGTGCTGCGCAAGGGCGCACGCACACTGCTCGCCGCACCTGACGGCACGCTCATCGCCGTCGAGGCGGGGACCGGGTGGCTCGCGACGGCCGGGACGGGGGACGTGCTGGCCGGGATCGTCGCCGCCGTGATCGCCGCGAATCCGGACAGCCCGCTCGTCGAGTCCGCCGCGGCGGCCGTCTGGCTGCACGGGCACGCCGCCCGCCTCGCCGCCGCCGCGACCGGGGGCGCGAGCGGCCATCCGATCGTCGCGCTCGACGTCGCGGAGGCGCTGCCCCGCGCGGTCGCGGACCTCCTGTCGTGAGGACCACGGCCCGGGGGAGCGCGCTCGCGCTGTGGATCGCCTTCCTCCTCGTCCACGTCGTGACCGCAGGGCTGGGCTGGGTCTACCCGAGCCAGCCCATGGGGGACGTCGTGCTGGTCTACGAGCCCTGGGCGACGGCCGCGTGGAGCGGCGGGGAGATCGTAGGCGTCACGGAGTCCTGGGTGTATCCGCAGCTCGCGCTCCTGCCGATGATGCTCGCGGCCGTGCTCGCCGCCCCGTTCCTCCCGCTGCTCGGCGTCTCCGGCGCCTACCTGATCGGCTGGGCGCTGCTGGTCACGGTGCTCGACGCCGTCGCGTTCGCCGTCCTCGTCGGGCGCGGACACGTGCGGGCGCGGCGCACCGCCGCGTGGTTCTGGTGCGCGGCGCTGCTGCTCCTCGGACCCATCGCGCTGTACCGCATCGATGCCGTCACCGTGCCGATCGCCGTCGTGGCCGGTCTCTGGCTGGTGACCCGCCCGACCATCGCCGCGGCGCTGCTGACCATCGGCGCCTGGATCAAGATCTGGCCCGGTGCGCTGCTCCTCGCGGCGGTCGTGGCCGCGAGGGCGCGGCTGCGGATGCTCCTGGCCGCCGCGGGCGTCACGGCCGGTGTGGTGGTGGTACTCCTGCTGCTCGGCGCTGACACCGAGATCCTCGGCTTCCTCACCGCGCAGACCGGCCGGGGACTCCAGATCGAGGCGGTCGCCGCGACCCCGTTCCTCTGGATGGCCGTGACAGGGGCCGCCCGCATCGAGTACAGCTACGACATCCTCACCTTCCAGATCGTCGCGCCGGGCGCGGAGGCCCTCGCGACGATCCTCACCCCGCTCCTGGTGCTCGCCGCCGCCGTCGTCACCGTCGTCGGTGGGGTCAAGGCCGCCCGCGGCGCGTCGTTCGCGCGACTCTTCCCGCCGCTGGCCCTGCTCCTGGTGACGGTGCTCATCGCCCTGAACAAGGTCGGCTCGCCGCAGTTCCAGACCTGGTTGCTCGCACCGGTGATCCTGTGGCTCGTGCTCGACCGCCGCCGGGCGCGCACCGCCGCCGCCCTCGTGCTCGCGCTGTGCCTGCTCACATGTCTCGTGTATCCCCTGAGCTACGACGGGCTGCTGCGGGCCGAAGCCGCCCCCGTGCTGCTGCTCACGATGCGCAACGCTCTGCTCGTCGTCCTCGCCGCCGTGAGCGCCGTCGCGCTCGCGCGGGTCCCCGCCGTCCGTCGTCCTCGAACTCAGGAGTGAACCCATGCTGATCGCCTTCTCCGTCGCCCCCAGCGGCACGCCCGCCGACGGTGCCGAGCGCACCGATGCCTCCGTGCACGACGCGGTCGCCGCGGCCGTGCGCGTCGTCCGCGCGTCGGGCCTCCCGCACCGCACGACGAGCATGTTCACCGAGATCGAGGGGCCCGACTGGGACACCGTCATGGACGTGGTCAAGCGCGCGACCGAGGCGGTCCTGCCGTTCGGCTCCCGGGTGTCGCTCGTCCTCAAGGCGGACATCCGCCCCGGGTACACGGGAGAGCTCGACGCCAAGGTCGAGCGTCTGGAGGCGGCGATCGAGGAGTCCGGCGACCGGTAAGCTGAACCGGTGAATCCCTCGACACCTTCGAGGGGTGCGGCGAAGTGGGCGCTCCTCTCCCTCGCCATCGGCAGTTTCGGCATCGGCATGACCGAGTTCGTCGTCATGGGCCTGCTGCCGAACATCGCCGCCGACCTCCTCCCGTCCGTCTGGGCGTCGAGCCAGGAGGAGGCGCTGAGCCAGGCCGGCTGGCTGATCTCGCTGTACGCACTCGGCGTGGTCATCGGCGCCCCGACCATCGCCGGCTTCGTCGCCCGCTATCCGCGGCATCGGGTGATGATCGTGCTCGCCCTCGCGCTGACCGTCTTCAACGCGCTCACCGTGGTGCTGCCGACGTTCGAGCTCGTCGGGGTCTCGCGCTTCCTCGCCGGACTCCCGCACGGCGCCTACTTCGGCATCGGCGCGCTGGTCGCCGCCGATGTGATGGGGCCGGGCAACCGTGCCAAGGGCGTCGCGTTCATCCTCACCGGGCTCACGGTCGCCAATGTCGTCGGCGTGCCGCTGGGCACCTTCCTCGGCCAGGAGTGGGGCTGGCGCGCGGCCTTCGCGGTCGTCGCGCTCGTCTTCGCGCTCGCCACCGTCTTCATCGCGCTGTTCGTGCCCGCGCACCCGGGGAACCCCGGACGCACGATGCGGGCGGAGCTCGGGGTGTTCCGCATCGGTCAGGTCTGGTTCACGCTCGGCGTCGGGGCGATCGGCTTCGGCGGGTTCTTCGCCGTCTACAGCTACATCGCCCCGCTCGTGACGGAGGTGGCCGGATCGCCGGACTGGGTCGTGCCGATCGTGCTCGTGCTGATGGGGCTCGGCATGACGGGCGGGAACCTCGTCGGCGGTCATCTCGCGGACATCGACCTCCGCCGGACGCTGCTGCTGGGCCTCGCCGCGATGGCCGTCGTGTTCGCTCTCCTCGCGGTGCTCTCGTTCTGGATCGTGAGCCTGAGCCTCGTGGTCGTCCTCGTCGGTTTCGTCTCCTCCGTGCTCAGCCCGACGATCCAGACGCGGTTGATGGACGTGGCCGGCGACAACCAATCCATCGCGGCGGCCATGAACCACTCCGCTCTGAACATCGGCAACAGCCTCGGTGCCTTCCTCGGGGGCATCGTGATCGCGATCGGCTGGGGCTTCACGGCACCGGCGTGGACCGGGGCGGTGCTCGCGGTGGCCGGACTCCTCATCGCTCTGGTGTCGTACCGCGTGGAGGCACGGCGGGTCGCGCAGAGGCCGGTCCTCGCGTCGTAGAGTGACGGGGTGACCGCTCCCGACGACGACCTCCCGCTCGCCGGAACCGTCGTGCTGCTGCGCCCGAGCCCCGGTGGCTTCGAGGTGCTGCTGCTGCGCCGTCCGTCGCGGGGCTCCTTCGCGGACGCCTGGGTGTTCCCCGGGGGGAAGGTCGAGCCGGAGGATCGGCGGGCGGGCGCGGCGGAGATCGACGACGCACGCCGGGCCGCCGCCCGGGAGACCGCGGAGGAGGTCGGACTCGTCGTCGACGACCTGGTGCCTCTGTCGGAGTGGCACCCGCCCGCGGAGGCACCCGTGCGGATCCGCACCTGGTTCTTCCTCGCCCTCGCCCCGGATGCCGAGCCGTCACCGGCGGCCGACGAGGTCGTCGAGCTCGCCTGGGTGTCACCGGACACGGCCTTCGAGCGGCACGCGACGGGGGAATGGCGGCTCTTCCCGCCCACCTGGGTCACGCTGCACCGGCTCTCCGCCTTCACCGACGTCGAGGCCGCGCTGGCGTCCGGCGGAGCGGTCGAGCTGTTCCAGACGGAGGTGCGCGACGGGGGCGGGGCGTTCGGCTGGGCGCAGGGGACTCTTCACGCCCACACCCTGCCGTGGCGGTTCGACCCGGCCTGACGCGGTTCAGGCGTCGAGCAGGCGCCGCAGGTGCGTACCGACGGCCTCGGTCTCGATGAGGAACCCGTCGTGGCCGAAGTCGCTCGTGAGCACCACCGCCTCGCCGTCGAGCACGTTCCGGATGCTCCGGGCGATCCGCTGCTGACCGTCGACGGGGAAGAGGCGGTCGCTGTCGATGCCGAGGACGAGGGTCGTCGCGGTCACCGCCTTCAGGGCCTCCTCCACGCCGCCGCGGCCGCGGCCGACGTCGTGCGAGTTCATGGCCTCGACGAGGGTGATGTAGCTGTTGGCGTCGAAGCGGCGCGTGAACTTGTTCCCGTGGAAGTCGAGGTAGGACTCGACGGCGAAGCGTCCGCCGTGACCGAGCGGCGACACGTCCGACTGCCAGGAGCGCTGGAACCGCTGGTTGAGCTCGATCGGGCTGCGGTAGTTCAGCAGCGCCATGCGGCGGGCGAGGGCCAGGCCGCGGTGCGGGCCGTCGCCGTCCGCGAGGTCGTAGTACTCGCCGCCCTGGAACCGCGGGTCCATGCGGATGGTCTCGAGCTGCACGGTGTTGAGCGCGATCTGGTCGGCCGTGGTGACCGGGGGCGAGGAGAGCACGGCGAGGCGCTGCACCCGGTCGGGCTGCGAAACCGCCCATTCCAGGGCATGCATGCCACCCATCGAGCCGCCGATCACCGCTGCCCAGGTGTCGATGCCCAGTGCGTCGGCCAGGCGCACCTGCGCCGCCACCTGGTCGCGGATCGTCAGGTACGGGAAGCGCGACGCCCACTCGTAGCCGTCCGGCGCGATGCTCGCGGGGCCGGTCGATCCCTGGCAACCGCCGAGCATGTTCGGCGCGATCACGAACCACTCGTCGGTGTCGAGCGGCGCACCGGGGCCGACGACGTCCTCCCACCAGCCGGCGGTCGGGTGGCCGGCACCGGCGTCTCCGCGCACGTGGCTGTCCCCGGTGAGGGCATGCAGGACGAGCACGGCGTTGTCGCGTGCGGCGTTGAGCTCCCCCCAGCTCTCGTACGCGAGGCGGATGCCGGGGAGCTGGGCTCCGCTCTCCGTGTCGAAGGGGCCGAACGCGGCGAATCGGCGGCCGCCGACGGGGTCGCCGTCGCGCCAGGCGCCGGTGGCCGGTGGCCGGGCACGGAGCAGCCGGACGTCGGCCTCCGTCACCGGTGCCGACGGCACCGTGTCTTCGGAGGTCGTCTGCCAGTCCATGTCTCCATTCTCGCCTGGCCGGTCGGTCCCGGCCCGCAGGTTACGACACCGGAAACGACGAAGGCCCCGGACCGTGCGGTCCGGGGCCTTCGCGGAGAGGGGGCTCAGGCGCGCGCGGCCTCGGAGACGGCGCGGGCGGCGGCGAGCGCCTGGTCGAGATCGGCCTTGAGGTCCTCGATGTTCTCGAGTCCCACGGACAGGCGGACGAGGCCGGGGGTCACACCCGCGGTGAGCTGCTGCTCGGGCGTGAGCTGGGCGTGCGTCGTGGAGGCCGGGTGGATGACGAGCGAGCGCACGTCGCCGATGTTGGCGAGGTGGCTGAACAGGGAGAGGCTGTTGACGAACTCGCGTCCGGCCTCGACACCGCCCTTGAGCTCGAACGACAGCACGGCGCCGACACCCTTCGGGGCGTACTCGTTCGCCTTGGCGTACCAGGGCGAGGACGGCAGGCCGGAGTAGTTGACCGCGGCCACGTCGTCGCGGCTGTCCAGCCACTCGGCGATCTCCTGGGCGTTCTGCACGTGGCGCTCGATGCGCAGCGACAGCGTCTCGACACCCTGGATGAGGTTCCACGCGCTCTGCGGGGCGATGGCCGAGCCGAGGTCGCGGAGCAGCTGCACCCGGGCCTTGATGATGTAGGCGAGCGGGTCGCCGACCGCGGCCGTGTAGCTGGCGCCGTGGTACGACGGGTCCGGCTCGGTGAGTCCGGGGAACTTCTCGACGTTCTCCGACCACGCGAACGAACCGCCGTCGATCACGACGCCGCCGATCGTGGTGCCGTGGCCGCCGAGGAACTTCGTGATCGAGTGGACGACGATGTCGGCGCCGTGCTCGAACGGACGGATGAGGTACGGGGTCGCGATCGTGTTGTCGACGATCAGCGGGACGCCGTTCTCGTGCGCGATGTCGGCGACCGTGCGGATGTCGAGAACGTTGATCTGCGGGTTGCCGATGGTCTCCGCGAAGAACAGCTTCGTGTTCGGGCGGACGGCGCGACGCCACTCCTCCGGGTCGTCCTGGTTCTCGACGAAGGTGACCTCGATGCCGAGCTTGGCGAGGGTGTACTTGAAGAGGTTGTACGTGCCGCCGTAGATCGAGCTCGACGCGACGAAGTGGTCACCGGCCTGCGCGATGTTGAGGATCGCGAAGGTGGAGGCGGCCTGACCGCTGGAGAGGACGAGGGCGCCGGTGCCCCCTTCGAGCGCGGCGAGGCGCTGCTCCAGGACGTCCTGGGTCGGGTTCTGGATGCGGGTGTAGATGTTGCCGAACTCGGCGAGCGCGAAGAGGTTCGCGGCGTGGTCGGCGCTGTCGAACACGTAGGACGTGGTCTGGTAGATCGGCGTCGCCCTGGCCTTGGTGACCGGGTCGGGGGCGGCGCCCGAGTGGATCTGCTTGGTCTCGAAACGCCAGGTCTCGGGTGCGGACATGTGTTCCCCCTGGAACGGTCGGAAGGTCGGATGGGCTGGTGCCCTTGCAGCGAGAGTACGGAATATCGCGCCGTGTCAACAACGACCGGGAAATGTGACGTAACACGGCGAGGGGGCTGCGAACGGGCGGAACCCGCGCGGACATCGTACGGTGGAGGACATGGCCAACAGACGTGCAGTGGTGACAGGTGCGAGTTCCGGGATCGGTCAGGCGACGGTGCGGGTGCTGCGGTCTCGGGGGTGGGACGTCGTCGGCGTCGCCCGCCGCGCGGACCGGCTCGCCGCCCTGTCCGCCGAGACCGGGGCGTCGACGATCGCCTGTGACCTGACCGACGACGCGGCGGTGGCGGCGCTCCTCGGGGAGCTCGAGCGCACCGGACCCGTGCACGCCCTCGTCCAGGTCGCCGGTGGCGCGCGGGGGACCGACCGCGTCGAGGACGCCGCGCTCGCCGACTGGCAGTGGATGTACGACGCGAACGTCCTCGCGACCCAGCGCCTCGTCGCCGGACTGCTGCCGCTGCTCCGTCGCACCGCGGACGTGGACGGACACGCCGACCTCCTGTTCGTGACCTCGACGGCCGCGCAGACCGCCTACCCGGGCGGCGCAGGCTACAACGCGGCGAAGGCGGCCGAGGCGATGCTCGTCCGCGCGCTGCGTCAGGAGCTGAACGGCGAGCCGCTCCGCGTGGCCGAGGTCGCTCCGGGGATGGTGCACACGGAGGAGTTCACGCTGAACCGGCTCGGGGGCGACGCCGTCGCCGCGGAGGCCGTGTACTCCGGGGTCGAGGCGCCCCTTCGCGCCGAGGACGTGGCGGACGTGATCGCCTATGCTCTGGACGCTCCCGCCCACGTGAACCTCGACCTCGTCACGATGCGGCCCGTCGCCCAGTCGGCGCAGCACCTGCTCGCGCGAGGCCCGCTGCGGGTCCGGCCCGTCGAGTGAGCGGAGGACGCACCCTCGCGGAGCTCGCCGACGAGGGACTGATCGACGCGGGATGGGCGGAGGCGCTGGCCCCGGTGCAGGACACCATCACGGCGCTCGGGGAGCGGCTGCGCGCCGAGCAGGCGGCCGGTCACGGATATCTCCCCGCGGGGCCGAACGTGCTGCGCGCCTTCCAGCGTCCACTCGCCGACGTGCGTGTGCTCATCACGGGCCAGGACCCCTATCCGACCCCCGGGCACCCGATCGGGCTGTCGTTCGCCGTGGACCGCGATGTGCGGCCGCTGCCGCGGAGCCTGACGAACATCTACAAGGAGCGGGAGGCCGACCTCGGCCTCCCGCCCGCACCGCACGGAGACCTCACCGCGTGGAGCGATCAGGGCGTGCTGCTGCTCAACCGCGTCCTGACGGTGCGCCCCGGAGCGGCCGCCTCCCACCGCGGCTGGGGATGGGAGCAGGTGACGGAGCTCGCGATCCGCACCCTCGTGGCCCGGGAGCAGCCGCTCGTCGCGATCCTCTGGGGGCGTGACGCGGCGAACCTCCAGCCCCTTCTCGGCGACACCCCCGTGATCGCCTCGGCGCATCCGTCCCCTCTCTCCGCGAGCCGTGGCTTCTTCGGCTCCCGGCCCTTCTCCCGCGCGAACGCGCTCCTGGAGGGACTCGGCAGTGCTCCGGTGGATTGGAGGGTGGAGGGCGAGGCGTCCGGCTCTCTAAGCTGAGCGCATGCAGTTCGAGCCGGGGGACCGCCGCCGCGTTCTCCCGCGTCATCTGCGACCGGCGACCGCGCCGGACACGTTCTCCTACGTCATCAGACCGGCACGCGCGGCCGATCTGCCGCACGTGCGGGAGATCTACAACCACTTCGTCAGCAATTCGGCCGTCACCCTGGACGAGCGCCGCAGCAGCATCCCGTATTGGCGGGACAAGTTCACCCTGCTGGAGCGGCTCGGGCTGCCCTTCCTCGTGGCGGTGTCGCCCTCCGGCGCCATCCTCGGGTATGCGCTCGCGCAGCCGTGGGCGGGCAAGAACGCCTACCGGTACACGGTCGAGGACTCGATCTACCTCGGTCCCGGCGCGGCCGGCAAGGGCCTCGGGTCGGCCCTTCTGCAGGCGCTGATCGCGGCGTGCGAGCAGCGGGGGCTCCGGGAGATGGTCGCCGTCGTCAGCGACCAGGGTGCGGAGGCCTCGATCCGGCTGCACGAGAAGCTGGGCTTCGTGGAGGCCGGTCGTATGGGGCGCGTCGGCCACAAGTTCGGCCGCGACCTCGGCACCGTCTACCTGCGCCGTGCCCTTCGCCCGTCCCGCCCTCGCCGTCGCCTCTCGCTCTTCCCGCGCTGACCCCTCGACCCACCCCTTTGCGTGCCTCCCACCCCGTTGCGAGCGCACGCAAAGGGCCGGGGCGGCCGCAAAGGGGTGGGTCGGCGATCAGGCGTCGGGGATGACGGGGATCGCGGAGAGCAGGGTGCGGGTGTAGTCCGCGGTCGGGTGCAGGAGCACGTCGCGCGTCGGACCGCGCTCGACGATGCGGCCGTCCTTCATGACGACGACCGTGTCGCAGAGGTTCTGCACCACGCCGATGTCGTGCGACACGAGCAGCAGCGTGAGCTCGTCCGAGACTCGGAGTTCCGCGAGCAGCTCGAGGATCTGTGCGCGCACCGTGACGTCCAGCGCCGACAGCGGCTCGTCCCCCACGAGGATCCGCGGACGATGGACGAGCGCACGGGCGAGAGCGATCCGCTGCCGCTGCCCCCCGGAGAACTCGTGCGGATAGCGGTCGCCCATCTCGGGGTCCAGGCCGACCCGGGCGATGACCTCGCGCACCCGTGCCCGATGGTCGCCGTCGATGCCGAGGGCCCACAACGGCTCCCGCACGATCTGCCCCGCGGTCATCCGGGGGTCGAGGGAGGCGTAGGGATCCTGGAAGACGAGACCCGTCTGCCGACGCAACCAGTGCAGGGATCGCGCGGAGGCCCCGGCGTCGACGATCCGGCCGTCGACCGACACGGTGCCCGCGGTCGGTCGGTCCAGGCCCAGCAGGAGTCGCACGAGTGTCGACTTCCCCGAGCCGGACTCGCCGATGATCCCCAGGGAGGCGCCCTCGGGCACGTCGAGGTCGGTCGGCTGGAGCGCCGTCTGCCGCCGCTTCCGCTCGAACGCCGTCCGCTTCGGCACGACGAAGTCCCGTCGCAGCCCGCGCGCTTCGATGAGGCTCATGCCGCTCCTCCCTCGGGCCGCCACAGCGTCGCGGTCGCGTCCCGCAGCAGCCCCTGCGTGACGGGAGAGGTCGGCGCGGTCAGCAGCCCCGACACCGGTGCGCTCTCGACGACGCGACCGTGCTCCAGCACCACGCCCTCGGTCGCCACCTGGGACAGCACCGCGAGGTCGTGCGTGATGAACAGGAGCGACATGCCCTCGTCAGCGACGAGCCCGAGCAGCAGCGACAGGATCTCGGCCTGGATCGTCACGTCGAGGGCCGTCGTGGGCTCGTCCGCGATCAGGAGCCGCGGACGGCAGGCGAGGGCCATGGCGATCGCGACGCGCTGCCGCTGGCCGCCGGAGAGCTGGTGCGGATACCGGTCGACGATGGTCTCCGGATCGGGGAGTCGCACGCGGGCGGCTTCCGCGATCGCCCGCTCGCGGGCCTCGCGCCTGCCCAGGCCTTCGTGGATGCGGATGGACTCCGCGATCTGGCGGCCGACCGTCCGGATCGGGTTGAGCGCCGTCCGGGGCTCCTGGAACACGATGCCGATGTCGTCACCGCGCAGCCGGGCGAGCTCACGGTCCGGCATCCCGATCAGCTCAGTGCCGTCCCACCGGATGCTCCCGTGCGCCGTCGCGCCCTCCGGCAGCAGCCCGAGCACGGCGAGCGCCGTGAGGGACTTGCCGGAGCCGGACTCGCCGATCACCCCGAGCCGGGTGCCGTCGGGGACCTGGAGCGAGACGCCGTCGACCACCCGGCGTCCGTCGATCTCGATGACGAGATCCTCGACCGTCAGACTCATGCGACCACCGCCGGTGTGTGCGTCTCGGCGGCACGGTGCCGCAGGGTGGGGTCCGTGGCTTCGCGGAGCCCGTCGCCGAGCAGGTTGAGGGCGAGCACGGTCAGGGTGATCGTGAGCCCGGGCCAGATCACGGTGAGAGGGTGCACGCCGATGTAGCGCTGGAGATCCGCGAGCAGCAGCCCCCAGCTCGGTTCCACGACCGAGGCCCCGAAGCCGAGGTACGACAGGCCGGCCTCCGCGAGGACGGCGACGGCCATCGACCACGAGAGCTGCACGATGAACACCGGAGCCACGTTCGGGAGGAGGTGACGGACGAGGCTCTGCGCGGGGGTGAGGCCGGACGCGCGCGCGGCGAGCACGAAGTCGCTCTGCTGCACGCGACGCAGCTCCGGCCGCGTGACCCGCGCGATGTTCACGCCGAACCCGATCCCCACCGCCCAGATCACGACCCAGAGCGATCCGCCCCACACCGACGAGATCATCATCGCGATCAGCAGCACGGGGAAGGCGATGAGGATGTCGACGAACACGGCGACCGTCTCCCGCGCCAGCCGGGTGGTCAGGGCGCCGAGGGCGGCGAGGGCGATCCCCACCACAGTGGCCACGAGTCCGGCGCCCACGCTCACGAACACGGTGGTCCGCGCCCCCGCCATGAGCAGGCTCAGGATGTCGCGTCCGGTGTCGTCCGTACCGAGCAGGTGCGGCCAGCCCGGCGGCAGCCAGCGGTCGCCGATGTTCGAGGCCCGCGGGTCGAACGGCGTCCAGAAGAGGGACACGACGGCCGCCAGGGCGACGATGGCGATGACGATCAGTCCGAAGCGGCCGGTCGAGGTCCGCCAGAGCCGAGGGAACCACCGAGCGCTCATGCGGCCTCCCGCTGTCGAGGGTCGATCGCCCGGTGTAGCAGATCCACGAGGAAACCGACCACCAGCACGAAGCCGGTCAGCACGAGCAGCTCGCTCTGCACCTTGACGAGGTCGCGGGTGCCGACGTCGGTCACGAGCATGCGGCCGATGCCCGGAAGCGTGAACAGCTGCTCGATCACGACCGAGCCGACGATGATCCCGGCGACCTGGAGGCCGAGCACCGTGATGATGGAGAGCCCGACCGCCGGGATGCCGTGCTGGATGAGGGCGCGGGTCTTCGTCAGACCCTTGGCGGCCGCGGTGCGGACGAAGTCCTGTCCGGCCGCCTGCAGGGTCGCGCTGCGCACGAAGCGCATGAGCATGGCGCCCTCGACGATGCCGATCGTGAGGGCGGGCAGCAGCAGCGCCTCGATCGCTCTGCCCGGTGTCGACCACCCGGTGCGGGGGAAGCCCTGGGGCGGCAGCCAGCCGAGCCACACGGAGAACACGACGATCAGCATCATGCCCGCCCAGACGACGGGGACGGCCGCGAGAGCCTGCGCGCCCACGCTGAGCGCCGTGCCGTCGCGGTGGCCGCGACGCAGGGCGGCGAGGATCCCGAACGGCACGGCGATGAGCACGGCGATCACCAGCGACATGATCCCGAGCGGAACCGTGACCTGTGCCTTCACCAGCAGCTCCTCGCCGACGGAGGCGCCGGACAGCAGCGACGTGCCCAGGTCGCCGCGGAGGATGCCGCCGATCCAGTCGGCGTACTGCGCGAGCAGAGGCTGGTTCAGCCCCAGCGACTCCCGCAGCGCCTCGACCTCGGCGGGGGAGGCCTGGGTGCCGGCGATGAGCTGGGCCACGTCGCCGGGGAAGACGCGCAGGGTGAGGAAGATGAGCGCGCTCGACACGAGGAGCCCTGCGATCAGCAGGGCTCCTCGGACGAGCGCGTAACGCAGCACGGAGCGTCGACCGTCGTCAGCTCGCGGCGGAGACGGTCACACCCGCGAGGTTGATGCGCGAGTTGATCGAGTCCTCCGGGAAGCCGCTGACCACCGGATTCACGGCGGTGATGGTCTGACCGTTGTAGAGCCAGTCCGCAGCGTGGTCCTCGGACACGATCCGGGCCGCCTCGGCGAGGAGCTTCGCGGAGGCCTCGGGATCGACCTCGGCCAGCGCCTGCGTGTAGAGGTCCTGCACCTCGGCGTTGTCGTAGCCGAAGTAGTAGTCCGGGTTGGCGAAGTTGCCGAAGTCCCGCGGCTCGACGTGCAGGACGAAGCTGAGGTCGTAGTCCTTGTTGGTGTACACGTCCTCGAGCCAGGTCGGGAACTCCACGGAATCGACCTCGAGGTTCACGCCCACCTTGTCGAAGTCCGAGATGAGCACCTTCGGGACGGTGGTGCCGTAGAACGACGGGATCGTCAGCGTGAGATCGAGGTCCTCCTGGCCGGCCTCGGCGAGCAGCTCCTTGGCCCGCTCGGGGTCGTAGGAGATGACGTCGGAGAGGTCCTCGTAGCCGGGGTCGAGCTCGGGGATGGGGCCGTACAACGGCGTGCCGGCGCCGACGGCCTCGATGAGCGCCTCGTGGTCGATCGCCAGGCGCAGGGCCTCGCGCACCCGGACGTCGTCCAGCGGCGCCTTCTTGTTGTTGAAGGCGAGCGTAGCCTTGTCGGTCGTGCGGCCCGTCGTGAGGCTGAAGTCACCCGAGTCCTCGAGCTGCGGAGCCAGGTTCGGGTCGACGGCGGTGAGGACGTCCACGTCGCCGGCGAGCGCCGCGTTCACGCCAGCCGTGAAGTCGGGGATGTACTGGAACTCGACCTCGGCGACGCCGGCCGGCTCGCCCCAGTAGTCGTCGTTGCGGGCGAAGGTGATCGTGCTGCCCTTGTTCCAGCGGGTGAGGGTGAACGGTCCCGTGCCGTTCTCCGCGGTCTTCAGATCGGTGGTGTCGCCCTTCTTGAAGACGAGGCCGGCCGGACCGGTGAGGGCGAAGAGGAAGTTCTGGTTCGGCTCGGACAGCACGATCTCGACGGTCGTGTCGTCCGGAGCGGAGATCGAGGAGACGGACGCGAACTCCGCGTTGCCCTGCACGGTCTCGTCGGTGCGGACGGTCTCGTAGGAGGAGACGACGTCGGCCGCCGTCAGAGGCGAGCCGTCGTGGAAGGTGATCCCGTCGTTGAGGGTGAAGGTGTAGGTGAGGCCATCGTCCGACACCTCGTAGTCCGAGGCGAGCCGCTCCACGACCTCGTTGTCCTGCGTGCGGCTGACCAGTCCCTCGTAGATGTTGTCGATGAGGATCTGCTCCAGCGCGGCACCGCTGGTGTGGCGGATGTCGAGGTTGGTGGGCTCGAGCACGAGACCGACGTGCAGGGTGGCGTCGGGGTCGGGTTCGCCGCCCGCCGACGGTGCAGGGTCGGCGGAGCCGGAGCAGGCGCTGAGGATCACGGCGGTGGCCGCGAGGGCGGAGATCAGCGCGAGGCGTCGATGACGTCGGAACATGGGTGTTTCCTCTCGGTGCGGCAGGTGCTGTGTGCCGGTGGGACGAGCCTAGGGTCGGGCGGGATGCGGCGCGGCGGCCGTGGAACGGAACGTCATATTCCGGCGGCGGCCGCGGAGCCGACGAGAGCGGCGAGGTCTCGGGGTGCCGTCTCCTGCACGTTGTGCGTGGCGTCCATCGCGACGACCCGCGCCTCCGGGAGGCGGCGCTGGAATTCCTCCGCGTCGGCAGCGCTCACGAAGCCGCGCTCGGCGCGGACGAGCGTGACGGGCGCAGTGACCGCCGCCAGGTCGTCCCAGCCGGTCTCATGCAGGACCGACGGTGCCGTCGCGGTGCCGGGGTCGTGGGCGGCCAGAGCGGTGGCGGCGAGGTGGGCGAAGTGGTGCTTCCACTCGACGCGGCCGTCCGCGCGGACACGGGTGTTGAGGAAGACGCCGCGCTCGGTCTCGGGGCGAGTGCCGCCGAACCCCAGGGCCATCGCCTTGTCGACGAGCTCGTCGCGGGTCGCGAAGTCCGTGGGCCCGGCGTAGAACTCCCGGAGCGCCGCGGGGCCGGCGGACACGTCGATCCCGGGAGTGATGTCGACGACGATCAGAGCGGCCACGAGGTCGGGCCGCGCCGCGGCGACGGCGGCGCCGGTGAGACCGCCGAGCGACTGTCCCACCAGGATCTGCGGCGCGGAGACCCACGCGTCCAGAGCGGCGACGACGTCGGCGGCGAGGGTGCGGGGGGAGTAGTCCGCGTCGTCGCGCCAGGAGGAGTCGCCGTGGCCGGCGAGGTCGATCGCCAGGAGCGGCTGCCCCAGCGCCAGCGCCGTCGTGTCCCAGGTGTGAGCGTTCAGACCGGCGCCGTGCAGCAGAGTGATGCGCGGCGGCTCGGACCCGAAGTGCAGCCCGCTCACGACGCGACCCTCGGGGAGGGGGAGCGTCAGGCGCTCCACGGTCGGAAGCGGCACGCCGAGCGCGTCGGCCTGCGCGGGAAGATAGGAGAACTCGCTGGTGTCGATCGCCACGCGGCTATTCTGCGCCCCGATTCGACCTCGCAGGAAATGTCGGAGCAAAGTGACAAGATGAAAGATGATAAGGCAGCGCGATATGCAGAGAAACAGCGCTCGCAGGTTCGCAGTCTGCATTTCAGTGAGGCCGGTCGCGCACCGTCTCCCGCGCCCGGCGCCGAATATCATGGAGGTATGACCGAACAGCGCGTGCACCTGTCCAAGACGGAGCCTGCGGCCTACCAGGCCCTCGACGCCTTCTCGAAGACGGTCGGCGCGATCTGCGCCGAGAACGGGATCGACGATCGCCTGAAGGAGATCGTCATGATCCACTGCTCGCAGCTGAACGGCTGCAGCTATTGCACGCGGGTGCACGTGGACCGGGCGGTCGCCGCAGGACTGGATGTCGACACGATCAGCCAGATCTCGGTGTGGCGCGAGAGCGGTGTGTTCAGTGATCGGGAGCGTGCCGCGCTCGAACTGGCGGAAGCCTTCACGTTCATCGCGGAGGACGGCATCTCCGACGAGGTCTACGACCTGGTGGGGAGCGTGTTCACCGAGAAGGAGTACGCCGCGTTGAGCTGGGCATGCGTGTCGATCAACGCCTTCAACCGCATCGTCATCGCCGGGCGCTATCCGGTGCCCCCGCGCGGCTCCCAGGCGGGGGCGTGACGATCCTCGACGTCGAGGGCGTCACGAACGTCCGGGACGTCGGCGGGATCCCCGCGGAGGGTGGGCGCATCCGCCCCGGCGTCCTGCTGCGCTCCGGTCAGCTCTCCACCGCGACGACGAACGGCGCCGCGCTCCTGAGGTCTGCGGTGCGCCACATCGTCGACCTCCGCGACGGGGAGGAGGTCGCCGCGGAGCCGAGCGAGATCGAGGGCCCGGAGACGACTCATCTGCCTTTGTTCCTCGGGTCCGTGCGCTCCTTCTTCGAATCCGACACGAGCCTCGACGACCTGTACCTGCATCTCCTGGAGGAGAGTGGGGAGCGCCTGGTCGCCGCTGTCCGGGTGATCGCCGCGGGGGAGCCGACCCTGGTGCACTGCACGGTGGGCAAGGACCGCACGGGTGTGACGGTCGCGTTGGCGCTCTCGGCGGTCGGCGCCGATCGGGATGCCGTCATCGCCGACTACGCCCTCACCGAGTCGCAGTTGCCGGCCGAACGGTCGCGGCGCATCGCCGCGTATCTGCGGTCGCAGCACCCCGAGGCGGTGCACGCGGTGGATCTCGCGACCCGCTCTCCCGCCGAGGTGATGCGTCGCCTGCTGGCCCAGGTGGACGAGCGCTGGGGGTCGGCGGCCGGCTACCTGCGCGCGAACGGCATGACCGAGAGGGAGCTCACCGCGCTGCGCGAGGCCCTCGTCGAGCCGGTGACGGAAGAACGCGTCGTCGAAGGTTAGGCAAGCCTTCGCTTGGTGTACGATGGGATCACCATGGACACCACGCTCGACACCCGAGGCACGCGTGCGGCTCGCCGCGCGGCGCGCCGTCGCGCACACCACCTGGTGACCGCCGACGAGCACTCGCTGCTCGACCTCGAGGCGTTCCTCGCGACCCTCCCGCTGTGCGCGTCCGGTCGCATCTTCATCGAGGTTCCCGACGCCTCCGACATCGGCGTCATCCACGCGCCCGGTCGCATGACGGTCACCTGGCTCGCCCGCTCCGCACGCTCCGGAGCCCCGGGAAGCGGTCGCGGCTGCGCGCCCGGACAGGCCCTGGCCCGAGCCACCTGCGCATGGGCCGACGAGATGCTCGTGGACGACGAGGTCGAGACGCACGTCACGCTGCTCGGGGGTTACCTCGGCACCGCCGACATCGTCGAGCACCTCACCGACCGCCTCGGCGTGGCCGTGAACCGGATCCGCGTGCCGGAGCGCTTCGGACTGCTTCCCGTCGAGGGCTGAGTCAGCGGGAGCGGCGCACGTAATTGCCGTCTTCCAGCCCCGCTTCGATCTCGAAGCGGTTCCGCAGCGGGTTGCGTCCCGCGAACAGATAGAGCACCGGCATCAGGAAGCCGTAGCGCAGCCACTGCTGCTTGTGCACGGCCTCGTGGCGCAGCACCGCGTCGGTGGGCCGCGCGTCGCCGGTGAGGAAGCACCCGCCCACGCAGACGCCGCCGCGGTGGAAGGTCCATCGGGGCATGCCCCGGAACACCCAGAGTCCGCCGCGCCGTTCGATCGGACCGGTGCTCCACAGCGCGCCCCAGATCCAGCCGACGGCCGTTCCCCAGAGGTAGCCCAGGCGGCTGATCGGGGAGCGCAGCAGGAAGGAGGGGATGCGGCGGTCCGCCCGGCGTCCGCGGGCGAGGCGCTCCGCCGCGACCGCCTCCCAGTCGGGTGCCGGGCTCACGCGACGGCTCCGACGAGGCGCAGGATCGCGCCGAGGTCGTCGACGGCGTCGGCCGGCGTGCGAGGGGCGAAGCCCGCGATGGTCGCCCCGGCGAGGGGGACGCGGCTCCGGAGCTCGCGGATCGCCGTGCTCAGGGACGCGGGGGTCACGCCGAAGGGCACGGCGGCGGAGACTCCGGTGAACGACGCCGGATCGAGGACGTCGACGTCGATGTGCACCCACACCCGCTGCGCCCCGGTGGCCTGCACGGCGTCGGCCAGCGCCGCGGGGTCGTCCAGATCGGCCACCCCGAGATTCCGGAGGCGGTCCCATTCGTCGGTCTCGGACTCGTCGAGGTTCCGGACACCCACGGTGACGACGCGATCGCGGGGGATGCCGGGGGACAGGGCGAGCTGCGGTTCTCCCTCACCGAGGACCGCACGCAGCGCCATGCCGGAGAAGGCCCCGGACGGCGAGGTGTCCGGCGTGTGCAGATCGCCGTGCGCATCGCACCAGACCACGGCGAGGTCGTCGGTTCCGCCGGGGAGCGTGTCGAGTGCGGCGACGGTGATGCTGCAGTCGCCGCCGATCAGCACGGTTCCGGCTTCGAGATGTCCGGCGACGAGATCCCGCGTACGTGTGAGGGCGCTGAGCCGCCGGACGCCCGTGCCCAGCGCCTCGCCGGCTTCGACCGGAACGTCGAGGACCGTCGTCGCCGCACGCGGGAGATCGCCTGCGATCGCCGACGCGCCGTCGACGAGGAGCATCGCGCGCGCGGCGGGCGAACCCTGCCACTGCGGCACGACCAGGAAACGCACCATGGGAGACCTCCCGGAGACGGAACCGCGGATACCCGGGCGTGCGCCCGGGCATCCGCGTCGGTGTTAGTTGCCTTCGAGCGCCTGGCGCGGCGCGGTGCCGCCGGCCTTCAGCTCGGCGAGGCGCGCCTCGACCTCGGTCAGCTCGCCGAGATCCTCGAGGCTCTCGAACTGGGCGTCGAGGCTCGACGCGGCCAGCTCCGCCTTGCCCTGGGCGAGAGCCTCCTGGCGGCGGACCTTGTCCTCGAACCGGCCGAGCTCGCTGGTGGGGTCGAGCACGTTGATGGAGCTGACCGCGTCCTGCACCTTGGTCTGCGCCTCGGCGACCTTGGCGCGGGCGAGGAGCTCGCTGCGCTTGTTCTTCAGCTCGTTGAGCTTGTCCTTCATGCCGTTCAGGCCGCTCTTGAGCTTGTCGACGATCTCCGTCTGGGCCGCGATCTGCGGTTCGGCGCTCGTCGCCTCCCGCTCGGCGCTGATCTGGCGCTGTAGGGCGATCTTCGCGAGGTTGTCGAACTTGTCGGCGTCGGCGGTGTTGCCCGCGCCGCGCATCTCGTCGGCCTTGCGGCTGGCGGCGAGGGCCTTGTTGCCCCATTCGTTGGCCGCCTGCACGTCTTCCTCGTGGTCGCGCTCCAGCAGCCGCAGGTTGCCGATGGTCTCCGCGATGGCGGACTCGGCGTCGGCGATGCTGTTGGTGTAGTCGCGGACGAGCTGGTCGAGCATCTTCTGCGGGTCCTCCGCAGAGTCCAGGAGGGCATTGATGTTCGCGCGGACGAGGGTGGAGATCCGTCCGAAGATGGACTGCTTGGTCATGCGTGGTTCCTTTCAGAGGGGCGTCTTCGAGAGCTTGGCGTATGTGTCTGTGCGGGGGATCAGAAGCGTCGACCTCCGGAGCGTCCGCGTCCGCCGCCGCGGGACCCGCCTCCGCCGAAGCCGGAGCTGCGGAAGCCGCCCGAGGAGCGCCAGCCGCTGCTGCGCCGGGACGAGCCGCCGCCCCCGCCGCCGGCGAGGAGTCCGCCGATGATCCCGCCGAGGATGTCCCCGCCGATGCCGGAGCCGCCGGAACGGGACCCGGAGCCGCCGAAGACTCCGCCCCAGCCGTCGTCCGCGTAGGCGCCGGGGGAGTACGCGCGCAGGTCGGCCTCCGCTGCGGATGCGGCCTCGCGCGCGAGACCGAGCGCCCGCTGGGCCTCGGCCAGGGCGTTCTCGACATCCGACGTGCGCAGGGTGAGGGCCTGGGTCAACGCGGCATCGGCGGTCGCCAGGCGCGTGCGGGCGGTGGAGCCCACGGTGCCGCGGCGTGTCTCGATGAACTCCCGGGCAGCCCGGATCTCGGAGGCCGCCTGGGCGAGGGTCTGCTCCAGGAGCTGCTGGGCCCTTCGGGCGCGCTCCACGGCTTCGTGTCCGTGCGCGATCGCCTCGTCGATCTGCGCGTTCGCCGCCGTGAGGGCGTCGAGGGCCCGTTGCGGGTTGCGTGGCGTGGCGACGAGGTCGGCCTGCGCTGTCTGCAGCTGCGCGGTCACCGCCTGGGACGCACTCGCCAGGGCACCGGTCGGGTCGGGCAGTTGCGCCGCCGCAGCCACATCGCCTTGGAGCTCGGTGACGAGCGCCTGCGCCTGCGCCTCGATGCCGGACAGCTCGGTGCCGAGCGCCGTGATCGCCTGGATCAGCTGCGCCGCCTGCGCCACCGCCTGCTCGGCCGTGCGGATCGCGAACGCCGCCTCACCGGAGCGTCCGCTCGTCAGTGCCGGTGCCGCGGCATCGATCGCTCGATCGGCCAAGGACACGCGCTCCTGCGCCTGTGCCGGATTGTCCGCAATGGTGCTCAGGGCGGCCCGGTCGTAGGTCGCGGCGAGAGCGGCGAGGGCGGGAGCGGCCGAGGCGAGGAGCGGCGTCAGATCGGCGCGCTCTCGTCGTACCCGCTCCAGCTCCTGCGGTGCGTTCTGCTCGAGCTGGCGCAGCTCGTCGAAGGCCTCGGTGTTGTCGTCGAGGATCTCGTCGATCTCGTCGGCCAGCCGGATGATACGGATGTGCCAGGCGCGCCGGTCGTGGACGGAGTCCTCGATCTCATCGTCGAGCTTCTGCCGGAGATCGAACGCCTCGGCGATCTTCGCCTTCGCCTCGTCGACGGCGCGGGAGAACTCCGCGGTCGCGCCCTCGCCGTACTGCGCCACGGCGAATCCCAGCTCCTCCCGACTCGAGGTGATCGCGTCGTCGGCGCGGACGAGTGCGACGCCGGCCTGCTGCTCGACCTGGGCATCGGTGAGCGTGGAGAACGGGTCGGCGGGATCCGGGGTCTCCGGCATGGCGCCCCGCTCGCGGATGGCTGCGTTGCGGCGTGCGCGTCGGACCAGAGCGACGATGAGCCAGATGAGCAGGGCGGCCGCGACCACCCCGACGACGATCAGCGTGACGCGGAGCGCTCCGGCACCGCCGTCCCCCTGGATCTCGTCGGCGGCCAGCGTGATCGCGCCGACCCAGTCGCCGTCGCCGGCGAGCGGGGCGATGGCGTCTTCGATGGCGGCGAGCTGCACGTCGCTCAACGGCCCGGAGGAGTCCGCGGAGATGTAGAGGCTGCGCCCCTCGACGGCGATCGCGAGGAGGTACTGATCAGGGCCGAGCCGGTTGTCGTTCGCGACCTGGTCGGCCCAGGCGACGCTGTCGCTCGGGTCGGTGAAGTCGTCGACGAGGACGACGAAGAGATCGGCGGAGGAGTTGTCGGTGAGCTCCTGCAGGCGCGACTCGACCTGTTCCTCCTCGGCGGGGGAGAGGACGTCGGCCTGGTCGGTGACATACCCGGAGTCGAGCGTGAGCGGATCGGTCGCGGACGCCGCCGAGGCGGACAGCGCGCCCGTCGCGACCGCGAGGGCGAGAGCGCCCAGCGCCAGCCACCGTTTCGTCATCGTGTTCCCTCCGACCGGCAGCCGAGCCCCATGTGTCGAGTCTATGCACTGGGTCCGACACGCGACAGCACTCGCGCGCGTCTCGGCGTTCGCCCTCAGCGGAGACACATACGCTGGAAGGCATGGACGACAGGTACGGATCGGACGTGCTGGCGGCGGGCTGGCGCGAGCGCGGCGTGAAGCCGGTGCCGCAGGTGCCCGCGGAGGTCGATCTCGTGGTCGAGGTCGCGGCGGACGGATTCTGCGGTGCGGTGACCAAGGTGCAGGGCGGTGCGGTGGAGCTCGAGGACCGCGTCGGGCGACGGCGGCTGTTCCCCCTCGGCGGCGGCTTCCTCATCGACGGGGCACCGGTCCGCCTCACGGTGCCGGCGGCATCCGCGCAGGGACCCCGCCGCACCGCCTCCGGCTCCTTCGCGGTGGCGGATCAGCGGGCGCGGACGGCGCTGCCCAGCCGGATCCTCGTCGAAGGACGGCACGACGCCGAGCTCGTCGAGAAGGTGTGGGGTGCCGACCTGCGCGTCGAGGGCGTCGTCGTCGAGTACCTCCAGGGCGTGGATCTGCTGGACGACCTCCTCGCGGCGGAGCCGCCGAGCGCACGCCGGCGGTACGGCGTCCTCGTCGACCACCTCGTCCCCGGCTCGAAGGAGTCCCGCATAGCCGAGGCGGTGGCCCGCGGACCGCACGGCCGGCACGTCCGCATCGTCGGCCACCCGTTCGTCGACGTCTGGCAGTGCGTGACCCCTCGGGCCCTCGGCATCGCGGCGTGGCCCGAGATCCCGCGCGGCATCGACTGGAAGACGGGCATCTGCCGCGCCTTCGGCTGGCCGCACGAGACGCAGGCCGACACCGCCAGGGCCTGGCAGCACATCCTGTCGAAGGTCACGACCTACCGCGACCTGGAGCCCGCGCTCCTGGGCCGGGTGGAAGAGCTGATCGACTTCGTCACCGAGCCCGCGGGCTGACCGCGTCCGGCGGTGGCGGCGCCGGCGACTACCCTGGATCCATGCCCGAACCGCGTACCTTCCGCGACGAGCCGGTGTCCTTCGTGCGTCGGAGCGGCCGGATGTCCGAGGCGCAGGAGCGCGCCTTCACCGATCTCGCCCCGCGCTATCTGCTGGATGTCCCGCGCGCGGTGGCGTGGACCTCCGTGCACCCCGAGGCGCGGTTCGACGTCGCCGCCGAGTACGGCCGGGAGGCGGACCTCTTCGTCGAGATCGGCTCCGGCCAGGGGCATGCCATCGTCGCCGCCGCGTCGAACCGGCCGCGCGACGACTTCCTCGCCGTCGAGGTCTTCCGCGCGGGCCTCGCCCGGACCATGCTCGACGCCGACCGTGCGGGTGTACAGAACCTCCGCGTCGTGGAGGCCAACGCGCCGGAGGTGCTCTCCTCGTACCTGCCGGAGGCCGCGGCGGCCGAGGTGTGGATCTTCTTCCCCGATCCGTGGCACAAGAAGCGCCACACGAAACGTCGTCTGGTGCGGCCCGGATTCGGTGACACGGCGGCCAGGGCGCTGCGCGACGGCGGCCTCCTGCGGCTCGCGACCGACTGGGAGGACTACGCGCTCCATATGCGGGAGGTGCTGGACGCCGAGCCCCTGTTCGAGCGGGCCTTCGAGGGCGACTGGGCCGAGCGGTTCGACGGTCGGGTCATGACCGCGTTCGAGCGGAAGGGTCTCGCGAAGGGGCGCGACATCCGCGATCTCGTGTACCGCCGACGGGATCGTGCATGACGCAGGCCCCTCCGAGCGCGCCCGTGGGGGTGCGCCTCGTCCCGGCGGCGCTGGTGTGCGCGGCCGCCCCGGCCTTCTTCGTCGTGGCGCTGCCCTGGCTCGGCTGGCTGCTCCTGGCGCTGGGCGTCGGTGCCGCCCTGCTCGTGGAGCGCCGCGGCGAGCCGCTCCCCGGGCCCGACGGATCCCGGCGGCCATCGCTCACGCGGGACCTCTCGCTGATCGCGCTCGGCATGCTCATCGTGAGTGTCATCCCGCTCGCGGCGGAGCTCGACAACCTGGCCATGCTGCGCTTCACCCTCGCGCTCGGCGGTGCGGTGCTCGTGCCGTATCTGATCTCGCGGTTCGCCTTCCGCGACCGGGCGATCCGGTTCCCCTGGCGGACGGGGCAGCGCTGGGGAGTGCTGCACTGGGGCTGGCTCGTCGCGGTGCTGGTGCTCGGCTGGCTGATCCTGCCCTTCTACTTCATCACCAGCGGCGTCTATCAGAACTGGCCCGTGGTGGACACGCCCGATCTCATCGCGCGGCTGTTCGTCGGCGTCGGCGCGGTCGGCATCTGGGATGAGCTGTTCTTCATCTGCACCGTCTTCGCGCTGCTGCGGCGCCATTTCCCCGATGCGCTCGCGAACGCGCTGCAGGCCGTCGTTTTCGTCTCCTTCCTGTGGGAACTCGGGTACCGCGAATGGGGGCCGCTGCTGACCATCCCGTTCGCGCTCCTGCAGGGATTCATCTTCCTCCGGACGCACTCGCTGGCCTACGTCGTCACGGTGCACCTCCTCTTCGACGCGGTCGTCTTCGCCGTCCTCGTCCACGCCCACAACCCGGGGCTGCTGCCGATCTTCCTCGTCTGACGGGGTGACTTCCCCGGCGTCAGCGGCCACACTCGATGCATGGCCGAGTGGGTGCTGCATGTCGACATGGATCAGTTCATCGCCGCGGTCGAGGTGCGGCGCCGCCCGGATCTGGCCGGACGGCCGGTCATCGTCGGGGGCCGCGGCGACCCGACCGAGCGGGCCGTCGTCTCGACGGCGTCGTACGAGGCGCGCGCCTTCGGCATCGGGTCGGGGATGCCGTTGAAGATCGCGGCGCGCAAGGCGCCGGAGGACGCGGTGTTCCTGCCGGTGGATCACGCGGAGTACGAGCGGGCGTCGGACGAGGTGATGGCGGCGCTGCGGACGCTGCCCGACGTGGTGCTGGAGGTGATCGGGTGGGACGAGTGCTTCCTCGGCGTCGTGACCGACGACCCGGAAAGCGTCGCGCGGGCCGCGCAGCGCGCGGTGGAGGAGGCGACGGGTCTGCACTGCTCGGTGGGTATCGGAGACAACAAGGTGCGGGCGAAGATCGCGACGGAGTTCGGCAAGCCGCGAGGCGTGTTCCGGCTGACGGCCGACAACTGGTTCGCCGTGATGGGCGACCGGCCGACCCGTGACCTCTGGGGCGTGGGGCCGAAGGTGCAGAAGCGGCTCGCGGCACACGGCATCGCCACGGTGCGCGAACTCGCGGCGGCGGACGAGGAGACCTCGTCGCGGAGTTCGGTCCCAAGATGGGGCGGTGGTATCTCGGGCTGGGCTCCGGGCTGGGGCCGCGGATCGTCGACGACACTCCGTGGGTGGCACGGAGCCACAGCCGGGAGACCACGTATCAGCAGAACCTCACGACGCCTGAGGCGGTGGAGGACGCGCTGCGGGAGCTCGCGGGACACGCGTTCGACGACTGCGCCGCCGAGGGGCGCCCGGTCATGCGGGTGCATCTCAAGGTGCGGTACGCCCCGTTCGAGACGAGGACATTCGGCCGGAAGCTCCCGGCTCCCACGGCTGATCGAGAGGACGTGGTCGCGATGGCGCTCGCCCTCGGCGAGACCCTCGACCCCGCCCGGGAAGTGCGTCTGCTCGGCGTCCGTGCCGAGATGACGATGCCCGACGAACCGGACGGCGTCGAACGCACCCCCGTGCGCGGTCGCATCTGACTCAGTCGCGGACCGTCGCGGCGATCGCGCTCACCTCGATGAGGGTTCCGGGCACGCCGAGGCCCGCCACCCGCGCGGCGGTCACCAGCGGCGGGGCGCCGTCCCTGGCGAGGGTGGCGGCCACGGCACCGTACGCCGCGCGCAGGTCGGCATCCTGGTGGATGAGGATGGTCCAGCTCACGACGTCGTCGAGCGTCACCCCCGCCGACTCCAGCGCGACCCGGGCGTTGTCGAGAGCTCTAAGCGCCTGCGCCCCCACGTCGGGGGAGACGACGGCGCCGGAGGCGTCGACACCGTTCTGCCCTCCGATGTAGACGGTGGTCGCCCCCGGGGGGATGACGGCGGCGTGACTGAATGCGGGGCTGCGGACGAGGCCGTCCGGCTGCAGGAAGGTGATGTCCATGCGCAGATCATGCCCGAGGGCACCGACATCGCGCACCCGGGTCTCACACGGCATCGGACGGCACGAGCGGTGGCGGGGCCGGGACGCTGGTGACGGTGCCGGTCGTGCCGAGGCCGCCGAGGGCGTCGAAGACCGCGACCACGACGGCGGCACTCACGAGGGCGCCGTGCAGCGGGTGGTGCCAGAACTGCAGTCGCGCGATGAGCCGGTCCCCGCTCACGCTGACCACGAGCGCCCGCACGCCTTCGTGCCGATGCACGCCCTCCGCCGTCCTCGCCGCATCGACGAGCGGCCCGAGCACGCCGTCGATCCCGGTCGTCCCGTCTCGTCGCACCCTGACCTCCACCTCGCTGCGTCGGGCTCCGCGGGTGGAGTCGTTGACGACGGGATCGGAGAGCAGACGTGCGTTGGGGATGTGGAGGGTGCGGCCGTCGACGGTGTGCAGGATCACCGCGCGGGCGTTGAGTTCCGTCACCGTCCCGGCGATCACGGAGTCCAGCGCCTCCACGACGATCTCGTCCCCGATGCGGACCGTCTGCCGCGCCTGCAGCAGCACACCGGCCGCGAAGTTGTCGGCCACGCCGCGGAGGACCAGGATCGCGACGATGCCGAGGATGACGACGATCGCGAGCAAGGGCTGCACGTTCGCGCCCAGCAGGGCGAGCGCGATGCCGAAGCCCAGCAGGAGGATCGCGTAGCCGACGAATTGCGCGGTCGCGGTCCCCACAGCGGTGGAGATGCCGGGAGCACGCCGGAGCAGGGCTGTCGTGCCCCGGCGTGCGAACCGCGAGATGATCCAGGTCGCGAGAGCGACGAGCAGGGCCAGCAGCAGCTGCCACCAGTCGATGTCGGTGGGCAGGAGATCCTGCAGGTCCATGCCGTGGGCTCCTCACGCCGGCGGGGGCCGGTGCGCGGCCTACTGCAGCGCCTTCGCCTTGATGAGGGAGTACTCGTCCGGGGTGATGGTCCCGGCGTCCAGAAGCGCCTTGGCCTTCGCGATCTCCTCGCTCGGACTGCTGCCGGCCACCTGCTGGATGTACGCGTTCGCGGCCTCCTGTGCTCGACGGGCTTCCGCGCTGCTGCGCTCGGCCATGCCGTTGCCCCGGGCGATGAGGTACACGAGCGCCGTGAGGAACGGCACGAAGATCAGGAAGAAGATCCACACGGCCTTCCACCAGCCGCTCAGCTTGTGGTCGCGGAACAGGTCCCCGATGATCGCGAACAGGGCGAAGAGATACGCGGTGAAGGCGAAGATCCACAGGAACCACCAGATGATGTCCCAGAACGATGCCCAAAATCCCATGACTGCTCCTTTCTCGGTGCCGCCGTCTCCGGGGCACGCTCGGAACATACCGGCGGGCGCAGCGCCCGCGCACCGGTTCCGTCCGGAGTTCACCCGGGTGACTCGCCGCGGTGAGACGCCTCCGGCCGGTCGCGCCCGGAGCGTCGGCAGTACGCTTCCCTCGACGGCGGAGGGAGTCCCATGAGCACAGTGCACAGACCACCGTGGCTGCTGAGCACTCTGGACGGCTACCAGCGCCGCTGGATCGTACGCGATGTGCTTGCCGGCCTCTCCGCGGGTGCGGTCGTGGTTCCGCAGGCCATGGCGTACGCGACGATTGCGAATCTCCCGGTTCAGGTCGGCCTCTACACGTGCATCGTCCCCATGCTCGTCTACGCCCTCCTCGGTGGCAGCCGGGCGATGAGCGTCTCGACGACATCGACCATCGCGACCCTCACCGCGACGACGCTGGTCTCGGCAGGCGTCGCCGCGGGCGCAGACGACGCGATCGGCGCGCTCATGATGCTGACCCTCCTGGTGGGAGCGGTTCTGCTGTTGGCACGGGCGTGCCGGCTGGGATCCCTCGTCGAGAACATCAGCGGCGCGACCGTGCTCGGGCTGAAGATCGGGGTGGGGGCGACGGTCGCCGTCGGGCAGCTCCCGAAGCTCCTGGGGGAGTCCTTCGACTTCTCCGGCCACGGCTTCATCCGCTCCCTGGTCGCCGTGGGCGAGGCGCTCGACAGCGTCAACATCCCGACGCTTCTCCTCTCGGCGGGGTCCATCGCCACACTCCTGCTCCTCAAACGCTTCGCTCCGCGGGTCCCGGGCACTCTCGTCGTCGTGGCCGCCGGCATGCTGCTCGTGGGGGTCGGAGGGATCGATGATCTCGGTGTCGACCTCATCGCCCCGGTGGCCGGCGGTCTTCCCGTTCCGGGGATCCCGGACCTGTCCGAGGCCGCGGCGCTCGTGCCGGGAGCGCTGGCGATCGCCGTCATGGCCTTCCTCGAGTCCGCCGCGGTCGCACGCAGCCTGCGCCAGGCGACGGAGCCGCAGATCGACAGCGACCAGGAGCTCTTCGCGACCGGCGCGGCGAACACGGTCGGTGCCTTCTTCGCGGCCATGCCCGCGGCGGGAGGGTTCTCGCAGAGCGCCGTCAACCAGGGTGCCGGAGCGCGTTCCCAGCTGGCGACACTGACCACTGTCGGGCTCGCCGTCCTCGTCGCGTTGTTCCTCGCTCCGGTGCTCAGCCTGCTGCCCGAGGCGACGCTCGCGGCGATGGTCTTCACGGCGGTGGCCGGACTCGTCAACATCCCCGAGCTCGTGCGCTGGGCGCGCATCAGTCGGATGGACTTCTGGGTCGCGACCTCCGTGGCGGCCATCGGTCTCACCGCGGGGCTCCTCCCCGCGGTGGCTGTCGGCGTCGTCGTGACGCTGGTGCTCGTGCTGCGAGAGCTTAACATCCCCCGTGTCCGCGTGGTGGGGAGGCGGGGGAGCGCTCTCGGGCTGGAGCCCGAGCGGGGACTCTACACGGCGAATGCGCTCGCCAATCAGCGGCTCATCGTGCAGACCGTCGCCGCGCAGGCCGAGCCGGTGCGGACGCTCGTGCTCGGACTGCCGCAGCAGGTGGTGATGTCCATCACGGTGCTCGACGCCCTCGAAGCCCTCGATCGGGAGCTGGCGCAGCTCGGCGTGGAGCTCCACCTCGCGGCGGTGCCGGAGGCGGCGGCGGCCGTCGCGGCTCGGACGTCGTGGTACTCCGCCCTGACGGCGGCCGGACGCGTGCACCCCGCGGTCGATGCCGGGCTCCGGGCCGCGGCGGACCGCGAGGAGCGGCCGCGTTCACCCGGGTGAACGCGGCCGATGAGCGGTGACGTGCGGCCACCGCCTGCCTAGGCTGACGGCACGGAAGACCGACGGGGCGATCGAGACAGCGGAAACGAGGCCCGACCGCAGCCGGAACCGGAGAGCGAGGCGGGCATGGCGGCACGCGCCGGAGTGACGTGGCGATGGTCGCGGTTCGGTCTCGGCGTGCTCTACGCGGTGCCCGCGATCGCGGTCGCACCGTTCGATCCTGCTGTCGCGCTGGCTCTGAGCATCGGGGTCCTGCCGGCGGCCGTCGTCGGGCTTCCTGCACGGCGACGAGCGCGCTCGGCGATCCCCGTGCTCGGGACGCTGGTCGCGCTGGGGCTCCTGCTCGGTGCCACGCTCGCGCTCGTACCGGTCCTCGCCGTGCTCGCCGTGGCTGTGCTGGCGGTCCTCGCCAGCATGCTCGCCGCGCGGGAGCGCGCCGGTCAGCTCGCGCTGACCCTGGTCCTGCCCATGGTCGGGATCGGTCTGAGCTTCCCGCTGTCGACGACGACAGTCCTCCTGGCCGGCGCGATCGTCGCCGGCTCGGTGTACGCGTGGCTCATCGCCCTCCTCTGGCCGGAACACGAGGCGGGCGTGCGGGCCGCGGCATCGATGCCGAAGGGGCGAGCCTTGCTGATGTACGGGGCGCTGCTGGGTCTCGCCGCCGCGACGGCGGCCGCCATCGGTTTCGCGACCGGGGTCGAGCACGTCGGCTGGGCGACCGGCGCCGTGCTGCTGGTGATGCGTCCGGTGCGCGGCCAGCTCGTCCTGCGCAGCGTCGGTCGGGCGGCGTCGGTGCTCGTCGGAGCGCTGGTCGCGGCGGGGTTCGCCCTGCTGTCTCCGAGCGGGGCGGCGATCGGGCTCGCAATCGGTGTCGTGGTGGGCTGTCTCGGTGCAGTCCAGGAGAGCCGGTGGTACGTCGCGCCGGCGTTCACGACCTTCCTCGTGCTCACGTTGCTGCTGTCGACGTCGTCCGAGCCGCCGACCGCGCGCTTCCTGGAGAGGACGCTCGAGACGCTTCTGGGCGTGGCCCTGGCGCTGTTCTTCGGCGCGCTGATCCCGGCGCTGCTGGCGATCCGGCGGCCGACGCGCGCGAACGTCTCGGAATGAGCGCGACGGGCGCTCCCCTTGCGGGACCGCTCCCACCTTGCAATAGACTGCCCGCGAGGGGGAGCAAGATCGAAATCGGGGGGTTTCGAGTGCTGAACAGTGCGTGGACGGCGGGAACGGGCGAGAGCGCGGCACCTGCTGCAGTGAAGGGTGAGGTTCGTCGGGAGCGCCTGCTCTCACGACTGACAGCCGCGATGGACGGGCCGTGGACGCTCACTCTCGTGAGCGCCCCGGCAGGGTCGGGGAAGACCAGGCTGCTGTCGCAATGGGCTGAGGATCTCCGCGCTCACGCAGACATCGAGCTCGTATGGGTGGCGCTGGAGCGCGGGGAGGCGGATCTGCCGCTCGTCCGCGCGGCCCTGGGCAGGGTCGATGATCGCGGCTTGCAGGAGGCGCTGGCACAGGTGCCGTCCGTGCGGTCGGCGGCCGCCGCGCGGGCGCTCGCCAGAGCCCTCGCCGAAGCGAGGAGGCGCATCGTCATCGTCGTCGACGACGTGCACCGCGTGCAGGACGAGGAGACGGCGCAACTGATCTCGACGTTCGTGCAGAACGCGCCGGGCAACGTGCACGTGGTGCTCTCCGGCCGAGGGACCAGGGCCATTCCGCTGGCGCGACGACGCATCGCAGGGGTGGCCCTCGAGATCGACGCCCGAGCGCTCGCGTTCGACCCGGCCGAGGTCAGGGCGTTCTTCCGCATCCGCGGCATCCGGCTCTCGCAGGGAGAGGTCAGCTCCGTGCTCTCCCGCACCGAGGGGTGGGCGACGGGGCTGCAGCTCATGATGCTCGATGCCGCCGGGGCGCAGACGGTCCTCGCCCATCCGCTGCGGGGGGATGCGCCTGAGGTCGCGGACTACTTCGTGGAGGAGGTGCTCGGAGACCTCGACGGCGAGCTGCGGTCATTCCTGGAGGCGACCGCGGTCGCGGAGGTCTTCACCGCCGAGCTCGCCGCGGAGCTCTCGGGGGCCGGCGCGGTCACGGCCATGATCGACCGGCTGCTCCGTCTCACCGTGCTCGCCGGCCCTGACACCGCGGAACCGCCCCGCTACCACTATCCGCCGCTGCTGCGGGAGTTCCTCCTCGGCCGGCTTCGGCAGGGCGGAGCGGACCGCGAGGAGCAGCTCCATCGCCGGGCGGCGGACTGGTTCGCGACGCACGATGAGCCGCTGCTCGCGTTGCGGCATGCCGTGCGCGGCGGGGAGACGGCGTGCACGGCGGGAGTCCTGCGGCGCTGCGGCATGCAGCTCGTGCTGGACGGCCGCGCGGACGAGGTGCGGGAGGTGATGGCCGAGCTTCCGACCATCCTGCGGGTGGTCCCGACGGTGCGGATGCTCATCGCAGCGGCGGAGCTGTCGTGCGGAGACCCCTCGGCTGCGGTGATCGTCCCGTCCGTCGGTCGGGGGGAGCCCGACGCCGACCGCCGCTGGCGGCAGGGGATCGAGCTGCACACCGCGCTCCGGCGGGGCGGGATCGCCGAGGCACTGGACGGCGTCGGTGCCGACCTCCGCGATCTCAGCGGCGAAGAGCAGGTCGATGCCTACGTGCTCCTGGAGGCTGCGACGGCGGAACTCTACAGCGGACGGCTCGACCGGGCAGAGGCGACGGCGCGCCTCGCCGGGGATCTCGCCAGGGCGATCGGAGCGCGTGCGGCGGAGCTCCAGGCGGAGGCGGTTCTCGCGACCAGCGTGCTGTTCCGGGGGAGGCTCCGGGACGCAACCGAGGCGGGAGCCGCTCTGGAGCGCCGCTGGCACGAGCTCGACCAACCGGACAACCCCTTCTTCGAAGTGACGCGCGTCTGGCGTTTCTGGGCCCCCTACGAGGGCATGCAGAGCCTGGAGGAGGTGCAGACGTTGCAGACGGCCGCACGGGTGATCGACGACGGCGGGGAGACCGCGATCGCCAGGGGCCTGCAGGGGATGCGCGCACTGTTGGCGGCCGAGCAGGTCGCCGATCCCCGTGACGCGGCCGTGGGGCTTCTCGACACCTTGACGCCGCGGAGTGACCTCCCGCTTCCCCCGCACTGGTACGCCATGATGGGGCCCTTCGCGGTGCACGCCTTCGACCGCTTGGGGGAGCCGACGCTCCGCGACCGGTTCATCGCCGACATGGAGGATGCGCTGGGGGACACGGGAGACGTGCTCGTGCTCCGCGCCATCGCCGCCGTGCGCGACCGCCGTGACGGTATCGCCCGTGGCGCGCTGGCGCCGGTGCTGGAGGGCGCCATCCCCTGTATGCTCCCGGCGTCGATGATCGACGCGTGGCTGGTCGAGGCCGAGCTCGACGTGCACGACGGGGAGCCGGATCGGGCGCAGCTCGCGCTCGCTACCGCGCTCGCCCTCGCGGAGCCGGAGGACCACGTGCGCCGCGTCGCCGAGGCGGGTCCGATCGTGTCGCGGCTGCTCGCGGCCCGGGCGACGGCCGGAGCCCGCACGCACTTCGCGGATCGGGTGCGGGAGCGGCTCGCCGCCGCCGGTGTGCTCGTGGAGGAGGAGCTGACGCAGCGTGAGCGCATCGTGCTGAGCGCCTTGAGCCGCAATGCCACGCTCCGCCAGATCGCCCAGCAGGAGTACATCTCCCCGAACACGGTGAAGACGCATGTGCGCAACATCTACCGCAAGCTCGGGGTCTCGGATCGCGATGGCGTGACAGCGGCCGCCCAGGCCCTCGGTTTGCTCTGAGGGCCTGGGCGGCCGCCGGTCGTCAGTCGCGGGCCATGGCCGCCGCCAGGTGCGCCTCCAGGTCGAGATAGGCGTCGTCGGCGATGTCGAACACGACCTGTGCGATGTGGCCGCCGCGGAAGTCGAACCCGTAGCCGTACAGGGACGACACCGGGTCGGCGCTGTCCCGCCCGATCGTCAGGCCCTCGCCGCAGAGCGAGAAGTGACCGAGGACCGTGCGGATCTGCTTCTCGTCGACCTTCTCTTCGTCGATGTAGAGTCGCGCGGGTCCGACGCCCTCCCGGTACTCGCCCATGCCCTCCTTGACGAACTCGACCCCGATGATGTGCTTCCCGGAGGTCGGGGCGGGTCCCGAGATGCGGTCCTCCGGCGGGATCCCGAGGAAGTTGTAGACGTAGTGCACCTGGCCGTCCTTGACCACCAGGGCGTGTCCGCCGAACCGGGAGCCGTGCGCGAAGATGACGCCCTCGGTCTCCGGAGTGAACTCGACCTCCGCGGCGATCTTGAAGGAGACGCCGTGGGTGTTCGCCGCCGACCGCTCCGGCACCTCGCTGGTGCCCGGGTAGTAGACGAACCGGCCGGACGGCGGCGCGGGCTGATGGAACTCCATCGCGACGAACGTCTCGAAGTCCTTCGGATTGCCGATGACCTGGAGATCGTTCAGCGGGAGCACCGCGTTCGCCTTCGCCTCCTCCATCCAGAGGGCCTTGAGCTCCTCCAGCTTGTCCGGATGCTCGGCGGCGAGGTTGACGGCCTCGGCGCGATCCACGTCCGTGTGGTACAGCTCCCACTCGTCCTCGTCGAAGTGCCCCTTGCCGCTGACCGGACCGTGCACCGTGACCGCCTTCCAGCCGTCGTGCCAGATGCCGCGCTGTCCGAACATCTCGTAGTACTGCGTCTCCTTCGCCGTCGGCGCCTCCGGCGCCGCATCGAACGAGTAGGCCATCGAGACGCCGGAGAGCGGCGTCTGCTCGATGCCGTTGTAGACCTCCGGGAACTCGACGCCGCAGGCCTCGAGGATCGTCGGCACGATGTCGGTGGAGTGGTGGTACTGATGACGCACCTCGCCGCGGGCATTGATGCCGGCGGGCCAGTGGATCACCAGCGGGTCGCACACGCCGCCCTGGTACGTGTAGCGCTTGAACATCTTGTAGGGCGTCGAGAAGGCCGCCGCCCATCCGGTCGGATAGTGGTTGTAGGTGTCGGGGGAGCCGAGCTTGTCGACGAGGCGGAGGTTCTCGGCCTCGTCGTCCGGGTACCCGCCGAAGATCTTGCCCTCGTTGACGGAGCCGTTCGGGCTGCCCTCGCCGGACGCACCGTTGTCGGCGCAGTAGATGATGAGGGTGTTGTCGAGCTGCCCCGACTCCTCCAGGTAGTCCACGATGCGGCCGACCTGGGCGTCCGTGTACTCGCTGAAGCCGGCGTAGACCTCCGCCATGCGCGAGAACATCGCCTTCTCCTCGTCGTTCAGCGAGTCCCAGGGACGCACCTCATCGGTCTGGGAGAAGGTCCCCTCCGGCATCGGGTTGAGCGCGGTGAGCTCGGTGCCCTCCGGGACGATGCCCTTCTCGATCATCCGGGCGAGGACCCACTCGCGGTAGGCCTCGTAGCCGTCGTCGAACACGCCCTTGTACTTGTCGATGTACTCCTGCGGCGCGTGGTGCGGCGCGTGGTTCGCGCCGGGGCAGAACCACAGGTACCAGGGCTTGTCCGGCTCGGTCTGCTTCACGTCGCGGATCATCGACAGCGCCTGGTCGGCGAGGTCCTTCGACAGGTGGTAGCCGTCCTCGGGGAGGTAGGGCTGGTCGATGTAGTGGTTGTCCTCGGCGAGGGAGGGATACCAGTTGTTGGTCTCCCCGCCGATGAAGCCGTAGAAGCGGTCGTACCCCTGCGCCAGCGGCCAGTGCTTCTTGGACGCGCCGGCCGTCCACTCGTCGATCGGGACGTTGTGGTTCTTGCCCACCCAGAACGTCGACCAGCCGGCGTCACGGAGGACGTGTGCCATCGTGGTGTTCGAGTCGGGGATGTGGGAGTTGTAGCCGGGGAAGCCGGTCGACGACTCCGAGATCGTCGCGAAGCCGTTGAGGTGGTGGTTGCGTCCGGTGAGGAACGTCGAGCGGGTGGGGGAGCACAGCGCCGTCGTGTGCCACTGCGAGTACGTCAGGCCGTTCTGCGCCAGGCGGTCCATGGTCGGCATGTTGATGCGTCCGCCGTACGGGGACCAGGCCGCCATGCCGGTGTCGTCATAGAGGACGACCAGCACGTTGGGTGCTCCCTCGCGGGGCTTCGCCGGGAGGAACGCCTCCCAGTCGGCCTCCGAATCGCGGACGTCGAGTTCGATTCTGCCCTGGAAGTCACGGGCCATGTCCATCTCCTTCATCTCTGCCGAACCGCCTTCCCCGCACAGTACTGCCGGGTCAGGGCCGGGGTCACGGGTCCCGCGATGCGTTCATCCGGGTGATCTCCGTGGCGCGGCAGCGGCGCACTCAGAAGCTGCCGATGCCCTTGCCGATCATGGCTACGCCGATCACGAGCAGCAGCACGGCCATGATGACCGCGTTCTCGGCGGCGAGCCATCCGCGCAGGGCGTCGAGCGGGGCGCGCAGCCGTGCGGCGGCGACGAGGTAGCCGACGACGGGCACGAGCACGGTCGACGCCCCGATCAGGGTGAAGACGGCGATCACGAGGATCGTGGATCCGCCGTCGAGCGCTGCGCCGCCGATGTCGACCCCGGCTCCGGCGGCCAGGAGGAGGTTCTTCGGATTCACCGCCGACAGCAGGAACCCCAGTCCGAGCGCCGTGCCGAACGACATCGTGTCGATCGCCTTCATCCACGACGGCAGGGCCGCCGGTTGCCCCGCTTTCGGGCGCTTGCGCCACTGACCCACCGCCAGCACCAGCAGCAGGAGTCCGAGGACGAGCTGGATGACGCCGCGGATCGGGCGGGAGGCGTCCGGATCCTCCTCGGGGAGCACCGCCGACAGGAGGGTGAAGAGGCCGACCGCCACGACGATGCCCGCGATCCAGCCGAGCAGGAATCCGACGCTCGTGACCCGTGCCTTCGGGGACAGGAGCATGAGGATCGCGGCGATGATCGGCACGGGGCTGATCGCGACGCCCACGGCGAGGGGGAGAATCTCCCCGATGACGGCACCCATTCAGCTGCCCTTCCTGTTCGGAGCCGGCGAAGCGGCATCGGTCGGCGCGAGCTCGGTGATGGCGGCGCGATTGGTCGCGTAGACCGGTTCCCGGTCGAGGATCCCCAGCGACCGGAGGCGGCGGAGCGTGTTCGGCCGGACGCGGCTGAAGGCGAGGGAGATCGACTGCGTGTCCAGCCACTCCCGCAGCGCCTGGAAGGCCTCAGCGCCCGTGACGTCGACGTCGGTGACGGCTTCCATGTCGATGACGACGTGCTGGACGGCGGCCGGGCCGGCGGCGCGGACGGCCTCCTTGACGGCAGCGGAGAACACGGCGCCGTTCGCGAAGAACAGCGGGGCCGCGAGCCGGACGACGATGACCCCCGGTGCCGTGGTCGTGCCCGCAGGAGCGTCCTCCAGGAGGGACTCGCCGGGGTCGCCCGAGGTCTCCAGCACGTCGATGGCGGGGTGGGAGGCACGTTGGGCGAGGTTGATGAGGGCCAGCACGAAGGCTACGACGATCCCCGCGATCGAGCCGACGAACAAGGTCACGAGGAAGCAGACCGCGCCGATGACGAACTCGAACCGGTCCAAGCGCCACAACCGCACGAAGTCGCGGATGCCGAGGAGCGGGATGATCGCGACGCCGACGATGGCCCCGATCGCCGGCGAGGGGATGTCGGCGAGCAGCGCGGTGCCGAAGAGCAGCAGCAGGAGCGTCCCGACGGCGAGCACGAGGGCGGGGAGCTGTGTGCGCGAGCCCGCCTGATCCATCGCCGCGGTGCGCGAGGTCGAGGACCCGACGGCGAAGCTGCCCTGCGCGCCTGCGGCGACGTTCGCGACGCCGAACGCCAGCAGATCCCGGTTGGCGTGGAACGGGTAGCGATGCTTCTCGGCGTAGGAGCGCGACACGAGCAGACCCTCCGCGGTGGTGACGAGGGTCAGGGCGATCGCGGAGGGGACGAGAGCGAGCCACAGCGACCAGTCGATGATCGGCCAGGTGAGCGCGGGAGGGCCGGCGGGGACCTCGCCGAGCACATCCACGCCCCGTCCGTCGAGGCCGGTGAGGACGACCGTGATGGTCGTGGCGACGAGCACGATCAGCGCCCAGGGAACGGCACGGAGGTAGCGCTGCCCGAGGAGCAGCACCGCGACGGAGCAGGCGGCGAGGAGCACGGACCAGCCGTTGAGCGAGGGGAGGCCGGTCACCAGCGCGACGACCTTGTCCACGAACTCGGCTCCGGAGTCGATCTTCACCCCGAGCATCTTCGCGATCTGGCTCACCATGATGTCCAGCGCCAGTCCGCCGACGAATCCGACGAGGATCGGCTTGGAGAGGAAATTCGCCAGGAAGCCGAGCTTGAAGACGGCGAGCAGCACGAACATCCCCCCGCAGAGGATCGCCTGGGCGAGGGCGAGCGTGGCGTAGTCGGCGCTGCCGGCGACGGCCAGACCGCCGATGGAGGAGGCCACGAGCGCCGCGGCGGCGGCATCGGGGGAGGCGACCAGCTGGCGCGACGACACCACGAGCGCGTAGACGACGGTCGGGACGATCAGTGCGTACAGCCCGGCGGTCGCGGGGAGCCCGGCGATCTGCGCGTATCCGATGTTGAGCGGGATGGCGATCGCCAGGAGGGTGACCCCCGCGGTGAGCTCGGTCGCGAGGGTGCGTCGGGTCAGACCTGCGAGCGGACGCGGCATGCGCTCTCCCTTCGTCACCGGTGGTGTCCGGCTTCACGATGGCATCGTCGGACGGCGACGACCAGAGCGGCGGGCAACCTCGCCCTGGTGATTTCGCGGTGCGGTGCCGGCGAAGCGGCGTCAGCGTCGGCGGAACCGGCGCCGGGTCGGCGCCGCGGACGACTCCGGCGTCGGCTCCGGGACGGCCGTGCGGTCGCCGCTGACCCACCGCGCCCAGGTCGCCCCCGGGTCGCCCTCCAGCACGACGGCGCGCACGAGCAGGGTCAGCGGGATCGACAGGATGGCGCCGAGCGGCCCGATCACGAAGGTCCAGAAGATGACGGAGAAGAAGCTCAGCGTGAGGCTCAGGTCGACGGCGTCGCTGACGAACTTGGGTTGGACGAGCACCTGGAGCACGACGTTGACCACGCAGTACACGGCGATGACGCCGAGCAGCAGAGGCCAGCCGCCCACGACGAAGGCGAGGATCGCGGGCGGGATGAGACCGAGCACGAACCCGATGTTCGGGATGAAGTTCGTCACGAAGGCGAGAATCGCCCAGACGACCGGGGCGGGGACGCCCATCCACCACAGCGCGAGGCCGTCGACGACCGCCACGACGGCACCGAACGCGGCGTTCACGACATAGTAGCGACGGACCCCCGTCTGCAGCCGGGCGATGCGCTGCAGGGCGGGGCCGTGCGTGGCGCCGAAGAGGGCAGGAGCCGTGCGATACCGGGCAGCGTCCGCGGCGAGGAAGATGATGTACGCGCAGACGAAGAACAGGGCGGTGGCGACGCCGAGCACCGCGCTGCCCAGACTCCCCGCCACACCGAGCAGGGTCTCGGGGTCGAGGATCGAGGCGGCCGCATCCGCCGCCTCCTGATCCAATCCGAGGGACTGCAGCCAGGCGACGACCTGATCGGCGGCGCGCACGAGGCCGTCCTGGGACGCGAGGTCGCCGACGAGTCGGGCGAACTGGGTGCCGGCGAGCCACAGCAGCGCCGCCATCGCCAGCAGGATCACGTAGGCGAGGACGATCACGGCGGTCGTCCCGATCCAGGCGGGGCGACCGGGGCGCTGGAAGGGACGGCGGATCGGTTCGCAGATCACCACGATGACGATCGCGAGGGCCAGGGGGCCGAAGACCTCGCGCGCCAGCGAGACGCCCGCGAGGACGATCGCGCTCGCCGCCAGGATCAGCAGGGTCCGCAGGGCCGGAGACGGTGTGGGACCGGCGGGTACGGGAGCAGACGGGAGCGAGGTCACGCCGCCAGCGTAACCGCCGAACGCACGCGCGTTCCGCGGCACGCCCGGTCCGGCTGTCGATGAGTGGACGGCTCACCCGACCCGGGTGAGCGCGTGACCGCCCGCTCCCTCGGGGCCGGACAATGAGCGGATGGACGCGCAGAGCGAGGCCCACAGGCCCCATCGGTTCCTCGAGATCGCCACGGTGTCACTGTTGGCGGTGACGGCCGTGCTCACCGCCTGGTGCGGGTTCGAGGCGTCGAAATGGGGTGGCGAGATGTCCATCGCGTTCAGCCAGGCGTCCTCCGCGCGGGTGCAGGCGGCATCGGCGCAGGCGACCGCACAGGCCGCACGTCAGTACGACCTCACCCTCTTCACCGAGTGGGTGCTCGCCGAGGCGGACGGGCGAGACGACCTCGTCGAGTTCGTGGAACAGCGGTTCACCGACGAGTTCGCCGTCGCCTTCGACGCCTGGGTGGCGGACGGCAGGAGCGAACGGGGGCCGTTCGTGATGGACGAGTACGTCCCGCCCGGAGCACGGGAGGCGGAGGAGCTCTCCGCCGGGGCCGACGCGCGCTTCGCCGACGCCCTGCGCAACAACCAGCGGGGCGACGACTACTCCCTCCTGACGGTCCTCTTCGCGCTCGTGCTGTTCTTCGCCGCGCTCTCGCAGAATCAACACGCCCTGTGGCGGCGCACGGTGTTCTTCTCACTCAGCGGCGTCATCGCGGTGACCGGCGTCGTCCTGCTCGCCACCTTCCCGATCAAGATCTGACCCCGAGAGAGCACTTTCATCCGGGTGATTGCGCGCCGGTGCTCTGGAAGGGCGCGCGGACGCGTGGTTTCGTGTTGCCATGTCGCCTCCCGTACGTTCCACGAGGCCGGGACCGGCGATGCGTTTCCGGCCGCCTGCCACGCCCATCGGCGTCGTGCCGCGGGAACGTGTGACCGCGGCGATCGCGGCTGCCATCGATGCCGACGGGGTGACGGTCCTCAGCGCGCCCAGCGGCTATGGGAAGACCACCGCCGTCGCTGCCTGGGCGTCATCGCGCGACGACGTCGCCTGGCTCGCGCTGAGCGCGTCCGACGACGACCCCGCACTGCTGACCGCCGGCGTCCTGAACGCGCTGGCGCTCGCGGCGGAGCGTGCGGGGCGCGTGTTCGCCGCGCCGCGGGACATCGAGGATCCGATGCGCGCCTACCGGCAGATATGCGCGGCGTTCCAGGACGCCGAGCACCCGGTGTACCTCGTCGTCGACGATGCCCACCGTGCCGGGGAGGCCTGGGGCGATGGTCTCCTCGGGATGCTGGCCGACCAGCCTCCGGACGGGCTGCGGCTCCTCCTGGTGGGGACGACCCTGATCGAGGTCACCCTGTCCCGCCATCGCCTGATGCATCCGGGAGCCTTCGTCGGTGTGGACACCCTCCGGTTCTCGGAGGACGAGATCCGGAGTCTGACGCGATCGGCGCCCGGCGCGCTCGATGCGGCCGCGGTGCGCGACGAGACCGGAGGGTGGCCCATCGCGGTGCGGCTGGTCCTCGTCGGCGGCTCCCTGCCGTCGAGCCCGGCGTCGACGGCCTCGTCCTTCCTCGGCGCGTACATCCGTGAGCATGTCCTGGACGCGCTGCCGCCCGCGCTCGCGGACTTCGTCCTCGAGGGAACGGCCTGCGCGGAGCTCACTCCCGACACCGCCGCACAGGTGACGGCGAGGGACGACGCCGCCGACCTCCTGGAGACCTGCGTCCGGCTCGGACTGTTCCTCGACCGGTTCGACGGCCCGGAGGGCCCGACCTACCGCTGGCACCCCGCGTTCGCGCGTCGGTGCGCCGACCTCGCGCGGACGGATGCGGCGCGTTTCGCCACGGTGCACCGCCGGGCCGCTCGTGCTCTGGAGCACACGGATCCGATCGCCGCCGTGACGCATGCGCGGCGCGCCGGGGATCCGGCGGGCGCCAGGGCCATCCTCCTCCGGCACTGGCTGGGCCTCGTGGTCGGCTCCTCGGCCGTCGACGTGGAGCGGACGGCGACGACGCTCCTCCGCGACAACCCGGACGATCCGCACCTGCTGCTCGTACGGGCCGGAGCCAGCGACGTCCTCGGGGACCATCGCGTCGCCCGGGAGCTGTGTCGACGGGCCGAGGCCCTCCTCGATCGCACGCCGGGGCAGGCCGACCCCGCCGTCCTGCTCATCGTCCGCCTGCTGCTCGCCGAGTCGTCCGTCGAGGTGGCGGTGTCCGGTGCGGAGATCCGCGCGCTGCTGGATGCCGAGGACGACAGGATGTACGGCGGCCGGGTGGCGCTCAACCATCTGCTGGGGTGGACCGCGCTGCGCAATCGAGAATCGCCGGACCTCGCGATCGAGTACTTCTCGGCGGCGGCGCGCGAGGCGAGGCAGGCCGGTGATCGGGAGCTCACGTCCCGCGCCGTCGGACATCTCGCCTACGGCCTCGCCACGTCCGGCCGACTCACGGAGGCCGCGGCCGTGCTCGCCGAGGCCGAGAGCACCCGTGAGGCTCTTCCTCCGCGGAACACCTTCGCGCGAGGAAGCGCCGTGGCCGCCGCGGGGTGGGTCGCGTACTGGTCGGGCGAGGCGGAGGAGGCGGTCCGGATCTTCGACGCGGCACGCGAGGAAGCCGCGTCCGGCCGCGATCTGGCCGGGCATGCACGCATGATGGGCGCCTATGCGGCCGCGCTCACGGGAGACCCCGGGATCTGCCGCCGAGCGGCCATCAGCGTGCAGGAGCTCCCCATCGACGTCGTGCAGGGGGTCGCGTGGCCGGCGTTCCGGGAGTCGTCGGTGGCCCTGCTCGAAGAGGCGGTGGGGCGGAGGGAGCGGGCGCTGCGGATCGCGATGAAGTATGCGGGCGGCACCGACCTGCCGCTCGTGGGCGTCGCCCTGTCCGGGATCCTGCGTCGCGCCGAGGAGCACGCTGCGGCGCTGGAGATGCTGCGATCGCTGCGGGGTGCGTCCGAGCTGTCGTACGTCAAAGCCGCCACGCTGATCACCGCGGCCGCGCTCCGGAGGGCGACGGGGCACCAGGAGGACGCGCATGACCTGTGCGAGGCCGCCCTCGCGGTCGCGTCAGCGGAGAACCTCGTCGTGCTCTTCGGTCCGCGTGAGGTCGCGGTGCGCCGGCTGCTGCAGGCGCACGTGCACCACGGCACGCAGTTCGAGGGGTTCATCGAGAGGTGCCTCGCGGTCGACGCGGTCGGCTCTGTGACCGATCGGCTGTCGGAGCGGGAACGCGACGTCTTCCACCAGATGCAGACCGCACGCACACTGCCGGAGATCGCCCAGGAACTGCGCGTCTCGGTGAACACCGTGAAGACGCATCAACGCGCGATCTACCGCAAGCTCGGGGTCTCGTCCCGGCGGGAGGCCGTCCACGCGACCGTGTGAGCAGGCGCGGGCGTCAGGGGCTCCCACCGAGGGTGGCGACGAGGGCGGCGTTCGCGACCGCGGAGGGGATCGCCTGCGTCGCCAGGATCCGGTCCCCGGCGTCCTCGACCTCGCGGATGAAGCGGACGTCCCAGCGCTGTTCGACGAGGATGACGGCGGCGACGGCGCCGGGAGGCACCCACGGGAGGAAATGCCGGACATCGTCGAGGGAGATCAGGCCCGGTGCGTACAGGGGCAGGCCGGCGAGCGAGAAGTCGTCGCCGTCGACCTCCGTGATGCGGTGCCCCTCGACGGCATCGCGGCGCACGACGAGGAAGTCGAGCACGCGCAGCGTGCCGTCCTCGACCTGACGCAGCAGCGGTTCCAGGACGGGCGGTCCCGGGTGTGCGCTGCGCAGCTCGACCACGATGAACGCCACGTCTCCCAGCACCCGGCTCCTCATGGCCACCCTCGATTCGTCGCGTCCTCCGATCGTGACAGCCGCACGGAGATGGAGGCCCGAATCCTCACCCGAAGCGGGTGAGGACCGGCGCGCGGGCGACGATGGCGGTGCCATTCTGGACCGCGGATGAAGGGTGGCGACATGAAGGAGTTCCGATTCGGGCCCGTCGAGTTCTATCTCGTGGGCTTCGACGGTGATCGGCCGGATCCGTCCACGTTCGGCGCACTGACCGACCTGGTGTCGAAGGGCGTGGTGCGCGTGCTGGACCTCGTGCTGGTGACACGGACGGCGGACGGGGATCTCGACATCCTCGAGGTGGAGGAGGACGACGGGGCTGCCGTCCTCGACGGCCTCGAGCCGATCGTCGCCGGGCTCGCGAGCGAGGACGACGTGCGCGCCCTGGCGGAGGTCGTGCCGCCGGGACGGTCGGCGGCGGTCGTGGTCCTGGAGCTCCTGTTCGCGCGGACCCTCGCCCAGGATGTGGCCGCCGCGGGAGGCCAGGTGCTGCGCAGCGAGCGCGTTCCGGCACCCGTCGTGAACGCGGTGATGGACATCCTCGAACAGGAAGGTGAATGACATGCCCTTGCGGAGATTCGGCCGGCCGGGGCTCATCGGTCTCGCCGCGCGGACCGCGGTGGTCGCCGGGACGGCGACCGCGGTGCAGGGAGCCGCCATGCGGCACCAGGAGCGCCGCGCACAGAGCGAGTACGAGCAGCAGCAGTACGAGGCCGCCCAGCAACAGGCCCAGATGGACGATGCGGCCCGCACCGCGGCGGCGCAGTATGCGCCGCCGACGAGCCCGCCGGCCGCGCCGCCCGCAGCGGCGGACGACCTGATCGCCAAGCTGCAGGAGCTCGGATCGCTGAAGGCCTCCGGGGTGCTGACGGACGAGGAGTTCGCCGCCGCGAAGCAGAAGCTGCTGAGCTGAGCGTCGCGACGATCGAGACGAGGCCGCGATGAGCGAGATCGATGACCTGCGGGCACGGCTGCGTGCGCTGGAGCAGGAGAACGAGGCGCTCCGACGCCCCCGACGCCGGATCTCGGCCCGCAGCATCATCGCCGGGATCGCGCTCGTGGTCGCCGTGCTCCTCGCGCCGATCGCGGCGATGGGGACGTGGGCGCGGCTGCAGCTCGTCGACGCGGACCGGTTCGTCGCGACCTTCGCCCCGCTGGCCGAGGATCCGGACGTACAGGACTTCGTCGCCGATCAGGTGACGGCCGCCATCGACGAGCAGGTCGACCTGGATGCGGTGGTCGGCGAGCTCTTCGACGGCCTGCGTGCCCTCGACCTCCCGCCGCGCGCCACCGCCGCCCTCGGGCTGTTGGAAGCGCCGGCCGCCTCCGGCCTGTCGTCCCTGATCGACGGCGTCGTGCACGAGGTCGTGTCCTCGCGGCAGTTCGCCGACATCTGGGCGGAGACGCTGCGCTTCACCCATGAGCGCGCCGTCGCCATCCTGCAGGACGAGCCAGGCACCGCGCTGGACCTCAGCGACGACGGGGTGCTCTCGGTGGACGTGGGGGCGGTCGTCGAACGCGTCAAGGAGGCTCTGGCCGAACGCGGGGCCGGGGTCGCCGACCTCATCCCGGTGGTCGATCGCACCATCCCGGTGGTGCAGACCGACGCGCTGGTGCTGGTCCGCACGGTCTATCAGATCGCGGTGACGGCGGGCTTCTGGCTGCCGTGGGTCGTGCTCGGCCTCGTCGTCCTCGGGGTGCTGCTCGCGGTGAACCGGCCGCGGGCGCTGTTCTGGACGAGCGCCGGGTTCGCCGTCGTCTTCCTCCTCCTCGCCGCCGGGATGGGGATCGGACGCGGGTTCTTCGTCAGCGCCGTCAGTCCGTCGATCATGACGGCCGCGGCGGCCGAGTCCCTCTTCGATCAGCTCACCGCGCTCCTCGGCTCCACCATCGTCGCGCTCGCTCTGGTCGGGGTCCTCATCGCACTCTGGGCGTGGCTCGCCGGATCGAGCCGCAGCGCCCGGACGGTGCGCGGCGTCACGGAGAGCGGGTTCGGGGCGCTTCGCGAGGCAGCCGAGGCACGGGGGATCTCCTCCGGGCGGTTCGGGCGGGCGGTCGACCGCTATCGCGGTGCGATCCTCATCGCCGGGATGGCGATCGGGGTGCTCATCCTCCTGGCGACGCGTCCCGTGACCTTCGGTGCCGTCCTCGGTGTGGCGATCGGCGTGCTCGTGCTCACGATCCTCGTGGAGCTGCTGCGACGGCCAGGCCCCGCCACGGCGCCGGAGGAGCAGGACGCCGCCGTCGTCGAGGACGCGCACGACGCGGAGATCACCCTGCGCGGGTGAGGGCCGCTGTCGGCATGCGCGTGGGGTCGGAAGACTCGGGCCGAAGAGAGCGCGGACGCGCCCTGAACGAAGGAGAGACGATGTCGGAATTCAACGCAGACTTCTCGGGCGAGATCACGCTGGACGTCCGCGACTCCCGTCCCGACTGGTCGCCGTACGAGCTGCGGAAGGCACCGGACGGCGCGCCGAACGTCCTCGTGGTGCTGTACGACGACACCGGGCTCGCCTCCTGGTCGCCGTACGGCGGCCGCATCGCGATGCCGACGATGGACCGTCTGGCCGCCGGGGGTCTCACCTACACGCAGTGGCACACCACGGCGCTGTGCTCCCCGACGCGGTCCACCATGCTCACGGGGCGCAACCACCACGTCAACCGCGCGGGCGTCATCATGGAGGGCACGAACGGCTTCCCCGGCTTCGCGGGGCGGCTCCCCGCGGAGTGCGCCACGATCGGGCAGGTGCTGCAGGAGAACGGGTACAGCACGTTCTGGCTCGGCAAAGACCACAACGTCCCGGAGGAGGACATCGCGCCGGGGGGCAGCCGCTCGATGTGGCCGCTGCAGCTCGGGTTCGACCGCTTCTACGGTTTCCTCGGGGGCGAGACCAACAACTGGTACCCCGACCTCGTGGAGGACAACCACTTCATCGAGCAGCCGTACAGCCCGGAGGAGGGATACCACCTGTCGAAGGACCTCGCCGACCAGGCACTTGCGATGATCCGGAACCAGCAGGCCTCGAACCCCTCGAAGCCGTGGTACATGTGGTTCTGCCCGGGCGCGAACCACGCCCCGCACCACGCGCCGCAGGAGTACATCGACAAGTACAAGGGGGCGTTCGACGACGGCTACGACGCGTATCGCGAGTGGGTGCTCGCCCGCATGATCGAGAAGGGCGTGCTGCCGGAGGGCACGCAGATGACGCCGTTCAACCCGTTGCCGGACGAGGCGGCGAACCCGGCCGACTACGTGCGCCCGTGGGCGGAGCTGAACGACGACGAACGGAGGCTGTTCGCGCGGATGGCCGAGGTCTTCGCCGGCTTCTCCGAGTACACGGATGCCCAGGTCGGTCGGATCGTGGACTATCTGGAGGAGACAGGCCAGCTGGACAACACGATCATCTTCTACTGCGCCGACAACGGCGCTTCGGGGGAGGGATCGCCGGACGGCTCCGTGAACGAGAACAAGTTCTTCAACGGGTACCCCGACGATCTTGCCGAGAACCTCGCGATGATCGACACGCTCGGCTCGGCCGACACCTACAACCACTATCCGACCGGGTGGGCGGCCGCGTTCTCCACGCCGTTCCAGATGTTCAAGCGCTACTCCCAGTACTCCGGGGGCACCTGCGACCCGATGGTCGTCCACTGGCCGAAGGGGATCGCGGCGAAGGGTGAGCTGCGCCACCAGTACCACCACTCGGTGGACGTCGTGGCGACGGTGCTCGACGTGATCGGCATCGCGATGCCGGAGACGTACCGCGGGGTGCCGCAGCGACCGCTCGACGGCGTCTCGATGAAGTCGTCCTTCGACGCGGCGCCGGACGGACCGACGCAGAAGAGCGTGCAGTACTACTCGATGCTCGGCACCAGGGGCATCTGGAAGGATGGCTGGAAGGCCGCGGCCGTGCACGCGCCGCTGAGCGGCAAGGGCCACTTCGACGACGACGTGTGGGAGCTGTACCACGTGGACGAGGACCGCTCCGAGTCGAACGACCTCGCCGGGACGCACCCGGAGAAGCTGCAGGAGCTCATCGCTGCGTGGTTCGCAGAGGCGGAGGCGAACTTCGCCCTTCCGCTCGACGACCGCTCGGCCCGTGACCTGCTGAACGTGGAGCGTCCGCAGGCGGAGCCGCCGCGGGGACGGTATGTGTACTTCCCCGGCACCGCGGCGGTGCCGGAGAGCGTCGCGGTGAACGTCCGAGGGCGCTCCTACAAGATCATCGCCGATGCCGTCCTCGACGAGGGCGCCGAGGGTGTGATCTTCGCGCACGGTTCCCGCTTCGGCGGGCATTCGCTGTTCCTCAAGGACAACAGACTGGTCTACGTGTACAACTTCCTCGGCATCCCGCCGGAGCAGTCGTTCACCTCGGAGGAGCTCACCCCCGGCCCGCACACTCTTGGTGTGGAGTTCGTGCGCGAGGGAGCGGGGGAGCACGGCGAGTCCGTCGGCACGACCACGCTGTACGTCGATGATCGTGCGGTGGCGTCCGGTCCGATGCGGGCGCAGGTCGGGAAGTTCACGCTCTGCGGCGACGGACTCTGCGTCGGGTGGGACAGCGCCGACCCGGTCAGCGCGCAGTACCGCAATCCGTTCCCGTTCACCGGCGGCAAGCTCCTGGGCGTGGCGGTGGACGTGAGCACGGAGCAGTATCTCGATATGGAGCTTGAGGCGGCCGCGATGCTGTCGCGCGAGTGACCGAACGCAGGGGGTGGCGGCCTAGCATGAGGGCATGACGGCGATGATCGAGGTCCCCGGCGGAACGCTCCTCATGGGGTCGGACGAGTTCTACCCGGAGGAAGGCCCCGTCCACGAACGGCGTGTGGAAGCGTTCGCGCTCGATCAACACCCCGTGACGAACCGCCAGTACGCCGCGTTCGTCGAGGACACCGGCTACATCACGATCGCCGAGCGGCCGATGGACCCCGCCGACTACCCCGGCGTGCATCCGGACGACCTCGTCCCCGGCGCCATGGTGTTCACGCCGACCCGAGGCCCCGTCGACCTGCGCGACTGGCGGCAGTGGTGGCGGTGGGAGCCCGGTGCGTCGTGGCGCCAGCCGTTCGGACCGGCCTCGTCGATCGACGACCGCCTCGATCATCCGGTCGTGCAGGTCGCGTACCCCGATGCCGTCGCCTACGCTTCGTGGGCGGGCCGGCGCCTTCCCACCGAGGCGGAGTGGGAATGGGCGGCGCGCGGTGGCCTCGTCGGCGCCCGCTTCGCCTGGGGGGAGGAGACAAAGCCGGGCGGCACCCTCATGGCGGACACGTGGCAGGGCGCCTTCCCGTACCGGAACGACGGTGCCGACGGGTGGATCGGCACCGCTCCGGTGGCCTCGTTCCCCGTCAACGGCTACGGCCTGCACGACATGATCGGCAACGTGTGGGAGTGGACGGCGGACTACTGGACGCACCGGCACGTGCCGCCGGGAGCCGTGGGCGTGGAGGCGGGGCATCGAGCGAGCCTGCTGTCCTCCGAACCCGGGTCGCCCATCCCGCGCCGCGTTCTCAAGGGGGGATCGCACCTGTGCGCTCCGGAGTACTGCCTCCGCTACCGCCCCGCGGCGCGATCGGCGCAGGCGGAGGACACCGCCATGACCCACATCGGCTTCCGCTGCGCCCTCTGACCGCCCGGAGTTCCCCGACTCAGACGGGGTCGGGGAACAGGGACGCCCAGTCGTCGCGGACGCTCACCACGGTGTACCCGCGGTCGGCGGCTGCGTGGAGGGCCTGCTCCGCTCCCGTGTCGTAGGGCGTGTCGTCGCGGTCGGCGTCGTCGTGATGGATCAGCAGTGCGAGTCCGGGCCGAGGGCCGCCGTGCGCGAAGTCGAGCATCGGCATGTCGCCGTTCGAGTTGCCGGCCGCCAGGAGCGGGCGCCGGCCGATCCGACTCCAGATCCGCACCGGCTTCTCCGGCCCGTCGTCGAAGAAGGCGAGGGCGGAGGAGTAGCGGACGCTGGCATCCTTCTCGTCGTAGGCGAGTCCGAGCGCCGAGCCGATCACGCGCTCGGGAGGGATGCCGTAGTTCGCCTGGGTCATCGGTCGCATGAAGTCGCGCTCGCCGCCCGACACGATGTAGCAGGTGAAGCCGTGGCTCTCGAGATACCGCAGCAGCTCGACCATCGGGCGGTACACCGATTCGGCGTAGGAGCGACCGAGGAGCGGGTGCTGCGCGGTGCGGTAGAACTCCGTGACCGAACGGGCGTAGTCCTCCACGCTCACCCCGTCGGTCAGCCCCAGGAGCGCGTGGATGATGACGCCGAGGTCGGAGTCGTCGCCGGCGTAGTGCTTGTCGATCGCGGTGCCGAGCCAGGCGAGGTCACCGGTGACCGCGGCGCGGTAGGGCTGCCGGTCGGCCAGGGAGGGGTCACGGGTCGCCTCCTCGCGCCAGCGCTCGACGACGTAGTGCAGCTGGGTGGGCATGGGCTTCTCCGACCAGAGAGTGCCGTCGTTGTCGAACACGGCGATGCGTTCGTCGACGGGGACGGGGTCGGGGCCCTCCGTCACGGCGGCGACGAACGCCTCGATCGTGCGCCGCGTGCCGGTGTCCCGCCAGGAAGACAGAGGTGAGGAGTCCATGACCGCGATCCTCCCAGGCGTGGCGTCGGATGCCGAGCGTCCCTCACCCGGAGCGGACGAGTCCCGCTGCGACCGGGCGTGCGGGAATACCCTCGCAGGGTATAGGGTTGTGCCGAAGGAGTACCCCAGGGGGGTATCCCGAGGAAAGGAAGCATGATGAGCACGAGCGAGTACCAGGTCACCGGAATGACGTGCGGCCACTGCGAGATGGCGATCCGCGGCGAGGTGTCGCGCATCCCCGGTATCGAGGGTATCGATGTGAGCGCACAGAGCGGGAAGCTCGTGGTGCGCAGCTCCGCCCCCGTCGACGACGCGGCCGTGCTGGCCGCCGTGGACGAGGCGGGTTACCAGGCGGTCCGGTCCTGATGGACACCCCGTCCGCGACCAGCGTGGAGCTGGAGATCGGCGGCATGACCTGCGCGTCGTGCGCGATGCGGATCGAGAAGAAGCTCAATCGTCTCGACGGCGTCACCGCCACCGTGAACTACGCGACCGAGAAGGCGAGCGTCACGGTGCCCGCGGGCATCGACACCGCCCTGCTCATCGCCGAGGTCGAGAAGACCGGATACACCGCCGTCGTCCCCGTGCCTCCCGCTCCCGCGGGTGCGGAGTCCGACGGCGAGGAGCCGGATCCGGAGCTCACGGCGTTGCGTCACCGGCTGATCGCGTCCGTCGTGCTCACCGTCCCGGTCATCGCGATGGCGATGATCCCGGCGCTCCAGTTCACGTACTGGCAGTGGCTGTCGCTCGCGCTCGCGGGTCCCGTGATCGTGTGGGCGGCGTGGCCGTTCCACAAGGCGGCGTGGATCAACCTCCGGCACGGTGCGGCCACGATGGACACGCTCATCTCGATGGGCACGATCGCCGCTCTGCTGTGGTCGTTGTACGCGCTGTTCTTCGGTACCGCCGGAATGCCCGGCATGACGCACCCCTTCGAGTTCACCGTCGCACCCAGTGACGGTGCCGGGAACATCTACCTCGAGGTCGGGGCGGGGGTGACCACGTTCATCCTCGCCGGGCGCTACTTCGAGAAGCGTTCCAAGCGGCAGGCCGGTGCGGCGCTCCGGGCGCTGCTGGAGCTCGGAGCGAAGGAGGTCGCGGTACTCCGGCAGGGCGTCGAGACCCGGATCCCGACGAGCGAGCTCCGGGTCGGGGACGAGTTCGTCGTGCGCCCGGGGGAGAAGATCGCCACCGACGGCGTGGTGGTCAGCGGCACGTCCGCGGTCGATGCCTCGATGCTGACCGGCGAGTCGGTGCCCGTGGAGGTCGGTCCCGGCGATGCCGTCACCGGCGCCACGGTGAACGCCGGAGGACGCCTGGTGGTGCGTGCGACCCGCATCGGCGCAGACACCCAGCTCGCCCAGATGGCGCGGCTCGTGGAGGAGGCGCAGACCGGGAAGGCCGAGGTGCAGCGCCTCGCGGACCGCATCTCCGGAATCTTCGTGCCGATCGTGATCGTGATCGCCCTCGGCACGCTGGGAGTGTGGCTGGCAGCCGGGTTCCCGGCGTCCGCCGCCTTCACCGCCGCGGTCGCGGTGCTCATCATCGCGTGCCCCTGCGCACTGGGCCTGGCCACGCCGACCGCCCTCCTCGTCGGCACCGGTCGCGGTGCCCAGATGGGCATCCTCATCAAGGGGCCCGAGGTGCTGGAGTCGACCCGGAAGGTCGACACGGTCGTGCTCGACAAGACGGGCACCGTCACCTCCGGTCGCATGACGCTGACGGCGGTGCACACCGACGACGGCGTGCAGCGCGAGGAGCTGCTGCGGCTCGCCGGTGCCCTCGAGGACGCTTCCGAGCACCCCATCGCGCAGGCAGTGGCGGCCGCGGCCACCCGGGAGCTCGGCGCCCTGCCGAGCGTCGAGGAGTTCGCGAACGTCGAGGGCAGGGGCGTCCAGGGCATCGTCGACGGCCACGCCGTCGTCGTGGGACGCGCCTCGTTGCTCGCCGACTGGTCGCAGCACCTGTCCGCGGGGCTGGCTGCGGTCAAGGCCGAGGCGGAGGCCCAGGGCAAGACTGCGATCGCGGTGGGCTGGGACGGTCGTGCCCGCGGGGTGCTCGTCGTCGCCGACACGGTCAAGGCCACGAGCGCGGAGGCGGTGGCGCAGCTCCGGGCGCTGGGACTGACGCCTGTCCTGCTCACGGGAGACAACCGTGCGGTGGCCGAGCAGATCGCCCGCGAGGTGGGGATCACCGAGGTGATCGCCGAGGTGCTGCCCCAGGACAAGGTCGACGTGGTGCGCCGGCTCCAGGGCGAAGGAAAGGTCGTCGCGATGGTGGGAGACGGCGTGAACGACGCCGCGGCCCTCGCCCAGGCGGACCTCGGGCTGGCGATGGGGACCGGGACCGACGCGGCGATCGAGGCCAGCGACATCACGCTCGTCCGCGGCGACCTCCGCAGCGCGGCCGACGCGATCCGCCTGTCCCGCCGCACGCTCGGCACGATCAAGGGCAACCTGTTCTGGGCGTTCGCCTACAACGTCGCAGCCATCCCGCTCGCGGCGCTCGGCCTGCTCAACCCCATGCTCGCCGGTGCGGCGATGGCGTTCTCCAGCGTCTTCGTCGTCGGCAACAGCCTCCGCCTGCGGTCCTTCCGCAGCAGGGCGGTGGACACCCCGTGAACGAACGACAAAGGAGTACCGACATGTCCGATTCCCCCGCAGGATCCTGCTGCAGCGTCCCGCGCCAGAGCGGCGTCTCCGCCGAAGGGCGCACCGACCTGCTCGCCGTGCCGGCCGAGGGCATGGCCGAATGCCCGGTGATGGCCGGAACGCCCGTGGTGATCGCGACCGCCGAGGCAGCGGGCCTGTATCGCGACCACGAGGGCACCCGCTACTACTTCTGCTGCGCGGGCTGCGGGCCGGCGTTCGACGCTGATCCCGCGAAGTACACCAGGGCGGCCTGAGCCCCCACCCGTGCGGGGCCGCGACAGATCCGGCCCCGCACGGCATCATCGACGTTGGAGGGAAGACATGAGCACCTCGCATCACGACCATTCCGCGCACGGTCACCCCGGGGGAGCGGGGACCGGGACGCACGCGGATCACACCGGACACGCGGAGCACGCCGCGCCCGGAGACCACACGGGACACAGTGCGCACGCCGGGCACGGCGGACACGCGGGTCACGGCGACCACGTCGCCCAGTTCCGGCGGCTGTTCTGGATCATGCTCGTCCTGGCCGTGCCGACCGTGCTGCTCTCGGGCATGTTCGCGATGATCGTGGGCTACCCGCTTCCCGACATCCCGGGTCTGGCCTGGGTGTCGCCGGTCCTCGGCACGGTCATGTACGTGTGGGGAGGAAAGCCGTTCCTCACCGGCGCCGTCAGCGAGATCCGTGCCCGGCAGCCCGGCATGATGCTGCTCATCGGGCTCGCGATCACCGTGGCGTTCGTCGCGTCGTGGGGAGCGAGTCTCGGGCTGCTGCATCATGAGCTCGACTTCTGGTGGGAGCTCGCTCTCCTCATCGTGATCATGCTGCTCGGGCACTGGATCGAGATGCGGTCGCTGGCGCAGACCACCTCCGCCCTCGACTCGCTGGCCGCGCTGCTGCCGGACGAGGCCGAGCGCGTCGAGGGCGATCAGGTCGTGCGGGTGGCCCCGTCGGACCTCCGCGTGGGCGATGTCGTGGTGGTGCGCCCCGGCGGGAGCATCCCTGCCGACGGGCGGATCGTCGATGGCCGCGCCTCGATGGACGAGTCCATGGTGACGGGGGAGTCCCGCACCGTCACACGGACGACCGGCGACGCGGTGACCGCGGGGACCGTCGCCACCGACTCCGGCCTCCGCGTGGAGATCACCGCGACCGGAGACGACACGACGCTCGCGGGCATCCAGCGGCTCGTGACGGAAGCGCAGAACTCCTCGTCCCGCGCACAGCGTCTGGCCGATACGGCCGCCGGCTGGCTGTTCTGGTTCGCGCTCGGTGCTGCCGCGATCACCGCGGTGGTGTGGAGCGCGGTCGGCCTGCCGGACGACGCCGTCATCCGCACGATCACCGTGCTCGTGATCGCCTGCCCGCACGCGCTGGGCCTGGCCATCCCGCTCGTCGTCTCGATCGCGACCGAGCGCGCGGCCCGTGGCGGCGTGCTCGTGAAGGACCGGCTGGCCCTGGAGAGCATGCGCACCGTCGACACCGTGCTGTTCGACAAGACCGGCACGCTGACCAAGGGCGAGCCCGTCGTCTCCGAGGTGTCGGTGGCCGGTGCGGAGACCGCGGAGGAGGTGCTGGCGCTCGCCGCGGCCGCCGAGGCCGACAGCGAGCATCCGCTGGCGAAGGCCATCGTCCGGGCCGCTCGCGACAAGGAGCTCCGCGTGCCGGCGAGCCGCGACTTCTCCTCCTCGCCGGCGGTGGGGGTGACCGCGACGGTGGACGGCGCCGTGATCCGCGTCGGCGGCCCGCACCTGCTCACGGAGGAGGATGCCCACGAGCTCCCCGTCGCGGAAGGGTGGCGTGCGGACGGCGCGATCATCCTGCACGTGTTGCGGGACGGCCGCGTCATCGGGGCGCTCAAGCTCGCGGACGAGGTGCGTCCGGAGTCGCGGGATGCGGTCGATGCGCTGCACGCGCTCGGCGTCCAGGTCGTGATGATCACCGGCGACGCGGAAGCCGTCGCGCACACCGTCGCGGCCGACCTCGGCATCGACCGTGTGTTCGCGGGCGTCCGGCCGGAGGACAAGGCCGCGAAGGTGCAGGAGCTGCAGCATGAGGGCCGCAGGGTCGCGATGGTGGGCGACGGCGTGAACGACGCCCCCGCGCTCGCTCAGGCCGACGTGGGCCTGGCGATCGGCGCCGGAACGGACGTGGCCATCGCCTCCGCCGGGGTGATCCTCGCCGGAGACGACCCGCGCTCCGTGTTGTCGGTGATCGAGCTCTCCCGCGCCTCGTATCGCAAGATGACGCAGAACCTCTGGTGGGCGGCAGGGTACAACCTGCTTTCCGTCCCGCTGGCCGCGGGTGTGCTCGCTCCGATCGGCTTCGTGCTGCCGATGTCGGTCGGCGCGGTGCTCATGTCGCTGTCGACGATCGTGGTGGCGCTCAACGCGCAGCTGCTCCGGCGGCTCGATCTCCGTCCGGAGGTCGTCACCGCGGGCATCCTGCAGCGCTGAGCGCCACCACGCCGCCGTCTCGGTCCCGGCTCAGTGCCGACGGCCGAGACGGCGGAGAGCGCGGACGCTCAGGACCACCGTCAGCACCCAGGGTCCCACGACGATGATCGGGTCGAGCCACGTGTGCCGGAGATCGATCCGTCCCCGTCCGAACCGCGACGCGAGCGGACGATGCTGCGGTTCCGCGAGGACACCGGTCTGCGTGATGGGGTCGTCCGGTCGCCGGGTGAGCAGGGAGCGCGCGTGCGCCGTCACGGCATCGACCCGGTCGCCCAGCACGAGCAGCAGCCAGCGGGTGTTCTTCGTCTCGCTGAACCGGTCGTAGGCCACGCGCCGGATGGCGCCGGACAGGCCGTGCAGCGGCTGGGCGGTGCCCCAGACGGGCGGCAGCATCCCGTGCTCGATGGAGCGCTCGCGGCCGCGGTCGGGGCCCTGACGCTCGGGGAGGTCCCAATGCGCGCCGGTGTCGCCGACATCCTCCAGCTGCTGCCAGGTGCGGCGGTGCTCGGGGGCGAGGTCGGCGCCCCAGCCCGGGATCCGGGCACGCAGCTCCTCGGGGGTCGGTGCGGGGATGGGTCGAGAGCCTTCGTACGGCATGGTCATTCCTCTCCGACGACGATGAGCGGCTTGATGCAGTCGTCGAGCTTGGACGAGAACACGTGGTAGGCCTCCGCGATGTGCTCCAGCGGGAAGCGATGCGTCAGCAGCTCGGAGGGACGGATGTGCCCCGCCTGGATGTGTTCGAGCAGTCGAGGCCACTGCCTCTTCACGGGAGCCTGGTTGCCGCGCACCGTGAGTCCCTTGTTCATGATGTCGCCGAGGCGCACCGAGGTCACCAGAGGACCGTACGCGCCGAGGATGGACACGGTGCCGCCCTTGCGCGCGCTGTCGATGGCCCAGTTCACCGCGACGGGGGAACCGCCCTGCAGCTTGAGCTTCGCGGCGGTCACATGCTGGACGACGCTGCCGTCCGCCTCCGCGCCGACCGCGTCGATCACCACGTCCGCGCCGAGGTAGCCGGTCGCCTTCTTCAGGGCGAGCACGATGTCACCGGCTTCGTGGAGGTGCATCGTCTCGGCGAAGGCGAAGTCCCGCGCCTTCTCGAGCCGGTAGTCGAGGTGGTCGACGACGATGACCCGGCCTGCGCCGAGGAACCAGGCCGAGCGGGCGGCGGCCAGGCCGACGGGACCGGCGCCGAACACGACCACCGTGTCCCCTTCGGCGATGTCGGCCTGCTGCGCGCCGAAGTAGCCGGTGGAGAACGCGTCGGTGAGCAGCAGCGCGTCTTCGGAGGCGAGCCACTCCGGGATCACCGACGGGCCGACATCCGCGAACGGCACACGCACGCGCTCCGCCTGCCCGCCGTCGTACCCGCCTGTCGTGTGCGAGTAGCCGTAGATCCCCCCGACCGCGGTCGCGTTCGGGTTCACGTTGTGGCAGTTCGAGAAGAGGCCTCGGCGGCAGAAGTAGCACGAGCCGCAGTAGATGTTGAACGGCACCATCACCCGGTCTCCCGCCCGCAGGCTCTCCACCGAGGGGCCGACCTCCTCCACCACCCCGACGATCTCGTGACCGAAGGTGTGCCCGATGCGCGTATCGGGCATCATGCCGTGGAAGAGGTGGAGATCCGACCCGCACACGGCGGCTCTCGTGACCCGGACGATCGCGTCGTTGGGGTGTTGGATCGTCGGATCAGGTTTCTCCTCGACGCGGATCTTGTACGGTCCGCGGTAGGTCATCGCCTTCATCGGATGCTCCTTCGCTACGTGGAGTGACCGACGCTAGGCGCCGCCTCGAGGATGACTCAGGGCATTGACGGATGGCGCCGGGGAGCGTAGCGGGCCGAGGTCAGGCTCTGGGCGGGGACCCGATCTCCGCGCGTGCCCGACGGCTGCGGGCCGCGAGCACGAGGCCACCGAGGACCGCGGCGAGGAGCGAGCCGACGAGCACGCCGATCTTCACGTGATCGTCCGCGACGCTGCTGCTGCCGTACGCGAGCTCGCCCACCAGCAGCGAGACCGTGAACCCGATGCCCGCGAGCAGGGACATGCCCGCGAGATCCGGCCAGCGCAGCGACTCATCGAGGCGCAGGGCCGGTACGCGACTCAACAGGAAGGTCGTGAGCAGGATGCCGACGGGCTTACCGAGCACGAGCCCCACGATGATACCGATCGTGATGGGGTCGGTCAGCGCCGAGACGAGGCCGTCCACGCCGCCGATCTCGACCCCGGCCGCGAAGAAGGCGAACACCGGCACGGCGACGAGGGTCGCCACGATGCCCCAGCGATCCGCGAAGTGCGCGGCGAGACCGTCGTAGACCGGGGCGCCGTCGGCGTCCGTCCCGGTCCGCACCCGCGCGCGCTCCGTCGGACGCACCGGCACCATGAAGCCGAGCAGCACCCCCGCGACCGTCGCGTGCACCCCGGAGGCATGTACGAACGCCCAGACGGCCAGGGCGAGGGGAAGCAGGATCCACCAGGACCGGATGCCGTTCTGCACGGCGAGTGCGAAGCCCGCGAGGGGGAGGAGCGCCAGGATCAGCCAGGGGAAGCTGATGGTCTCGGTGTAGAAGGTGGCGATGATCGTGATGGCGATGAGGTCGTCGATGATCGCGAGCGTCAGCAGGAACACCCGCAGGGCGGGCGGCAGGAAGCGGCCGACGACGGCGAGCACCGCGATCGCGAACGCGATGTCCGTGGCCGTGGGGATCGCCCATCCGCGGAGGACCTCGGCGCCCGACGCGGCGTTGATCGCGACGAAGAAGAGGGCGGGGACGATGACGCCGCCCACCGCGGCGGCGATCGGAAGCGCGGCACGGCGCGGGTCACGGAGACGACCGGCGACGAACTCCTCCTTCAGCTCCAGTCCGACGACGAAGAAGAACACGGCGAGCAGGCCGTCGGCGGCCCAGGCGCCGACACTGAGCTCGAGGTGCCACTCCGGGATCCCGAAGCGGAAGTCCCTGATGGCCTCGTACCAGGGGGCAGCGGGGGAGTTGGCGAGGATCAGGGCGGCGAGCGTGGCGGTCAGGAGCAGGCCGCCGCCGAGCACGTCGCTGCGGGCGGTGGAGCGGATGCCGCGCCAGAGCTCATGCGGCGCGAGACGGAATCGGGCAGGGGACGACGAAGAAGACACAGGGATACCTCACGGCAGATGGATGGGTGACGTGATGGCGCCGCACCCGTCCGGGCGCGGCCTATCCCTGTGGCGGCGGGCAGCCCGCGATCTCGCCGTGCGAGAGGGTGCCCCAGACGCTCGTCCACCCGTTGGTGCCGGGGTGCAGGACCACGCGCATCCACTCCGTCATCGGCGTCGCGGATGACAGGCGGCGCGGAGCGCGCGTCGAACCGGCGATGAGGAGGGAGGGCACGGATCCAGGCTACCGGTCCGGGCGGCGGGCCCGCTGAGCGACCTCCGGGGGAACGAGAAGAGGGACCGTCCGTCTGGACGATCCCTCTTGCTGTATGTGCCCCCGACAGGAGTCGAACCTGCGACCTACGGTACCGGAAACCGGCGATACTGCACATGTGCAGTTGAATACGGTGCATACGCGCGCTAAGGTGGCATTACTGACGCATACGGTGCATGG
>NZ_JAHWXJ010000003.1:0-37333 GCF_023091185.1 Microbacterium sp. KSW4-4
GTGCCCCCGACAGGAGTCGAACCTGCGACCTACGGTACCGGAAACCGGCGATACTGCACATGTGCAGTTGAATACGGTGCATACGCGCGCTAAGGTGGCATTACTGACGCATACGGTGCATGGAGCGTAAGGCTTGAGGCCACGGTATGCGGCTACAACCACCTTGGCCGGAAGGGAGCAGCGATGAGCCGTTACAGGCACATCCGTAGAAGACCGATGCACGTAGGACTGATCAATCAACAGATGTGGTCGGCGCACGGCAGAAGATGAGGAGTAGTCGATGGTTAAACGAGCACGCTCGGGCGACGGCGCACAGTACAAGGAGAAAGCCTCCGGTCTGTGGGTCGTCGCCATCGAGCTCCCTCCCGTGAAGTGGAAGCCAGACGGCAAGCCATACCGCAACCGCAAGGTGCAGCGATTCAAAAACCGCACCGACGCCGACGCCGCATTGCGTGAACTGCGAGAGCAGAAGCGCCAGATGGGCACGCTCCCAACCTCTTCCCCGACCGTGAGTGACTGGTTCGAGAAGTGGCTCAAGGTGCAGGTGATCCCCAACAAGCGCCCCAAGACCGCCAAGACCTACGCCCAGTACGTGCGGTCGTACATTCTGCCGGCGCTCGGGCCATCCACCCAGTTGAACAAGGTGACACCTGACTCCGTTCGTCGAATCGAGGCGTTCGTGCTGAGTCAGGGGCTTTCTCCGAGTACCGCGACGAACGCGTATCACTATGCGTCCGCGGGCCTGGAGTTCGCGGTGCGTCAGGGGGCACTCTTCTTCAACCCGGCGAAGCGAGTCGAGCCGCCACGCAAGTCGGTTCCGGACTTGGACGTGTTCACGCTCGGCGACGCCATCAAGCTGCTGCAGTACCTGTTGGAGAACAACCATCCCGATACGGCGCTATGGGCGACCTACCTTCTCACCGGGGCTCGGCGAAGCGAGATAGCAGGACTCGAGCTCGACCGCGTGGGGGACTACCTAGACCTGTCGTGGCAGATTCAGCGGCTTGAGTACACGCACGGGTGTGGGGGCAAATGCGATTCTCGCCGCGCAGGCAACTGCCCGGATCGCGTCCTTGAGAAGCCGCACGACTACGAGGCGCGCCCTGTGAAGGGCGGCATGCACCTCACGCGCCCAAAGTCACGATCGGGCTGGCGGATTATCCCTCTGGTGGAGCCGCTTCGAAGCATCCTTCTCAACCATGCAGCCGCCGCCGTTCCGAACGAGTGGGGTCTGATGTTCGCGACGCGACACGGCCGCTACAACTGGCCCGTCCCACCGGACCCAGACCGGATCACGAACGAATGGCCGAAGCTCCGCGATGAGGTTTTCGGGCCGGGACGCCGGGTCCGACTGCACGATATACGACACTGCACGGTCGATCTGCTCTACCTAGCGAAAGTGCCCGAAGATCTCATTCAGGAGATCATCGGGCACTCGACGCGTTCTATGACTCGTCAGTACAAGTCGCGTTCAGACGTGGCGCGACTGCAGGAGGCGATGCACTCTCTGTCGGAGATGTTCACGCCGCCTGAGACAGTACGTACGCGCGAAATAGGTTCCGTGTAACTCCAAGCTCGGCGATGATCCTCTGCTCGTCGTCGCACCACTCGTACAGGCTGGCCAGCTCGTTCGGGCAGATGAGATTCTGCGCCGCGAACTGGTCAGCCTGTCTTTCGTTTTTGGGGCGTTCGTCTACGTGAAAGTGGACGCCGTGGCCGATCTCGTGTGCGAGGACTAGGCGCTGGTCACGGCTTCGCAGGCGATCGTTGATAACGATGGTGTTGTAGTCGGGGAACCATCGCCCGTGCGCAGTTCTGAGTCGTCGGACCACAACCTCGATGCCCAGCATCTCGGCGTGCTCCCACGGGTCGTAGGCCTGCCCCCTAGGGGTGCTCGGGTTCGTCGTGCCCGATCTCATCGTCTTCGTTAGCGACACCTCGAAGCCCCTCCAGCTCCTTGTTCGTCATCTCGGCGATCTTCTTCGACCGCCGTTCGTCGAGGCTAGTCGGAGGCTCGGACACTGCCGGCGCCAACTCGTCCAGTAGCTTCGCGATCCCCTCTTCTTCACTTCCGTTGGCGTAGTTGCGGAGGGCCTGCGAGACGATGGCGTCGGGCGTTGTGCTGAGGGCGTGTGCCACCAGTTCGAGTTCCTTGACGGTGAACTCCGTTCGACCCGTCACGCGGCGCTCGACCGTGCCCTCCGACCATGTGCCGAGCGTGGCGAGCCAAGCGCGACCCCCTTTCGCCTTGGCGAGTCCGTCGATGACGGAACCAAGGTGTTGGTCGAACGTCGTGGGCAGCTTCCGAATAGGCATGACTGCAGTTTAGCGGTCTCAGGCTTCATGTATGCGATCTATCCCTGCATATGCGCTTGACACTGCAGATGTGCGGAGGTAGGCTTCAGATATGCAGAGAAGAGACGGGATGATGAATCCCACGGATACCCCCGGTCGCATTGCGATCGTGGATCGAGTGCGCGCTCAGGGAGAGAGCGCACTGGTTCGCGACGTCGTGCTGGCCGGGGGTATTCGTCGTTTGACGGTGAAGGAGATGTTCGATGAGCGCTAAGCAGACGGCTGAGGAGGCGCTGGACCGTTCGGGCATCCTCGCGTTCGACATCCCTCGGCTCTCCGAAGTAATCGGACTGTCAACGCGGCAGTTGTACAAGCACATCGAACGACGCGACCTGACGCCCAAGTACTCGGGCCGCAAGCGGATCGTTCCCGTGGAGGAGGCGCGCCGCTTTCTCAAGTGGCTTCCCGATGAGGAGTGGGAACTGTGAGCGGCCTGCGGGCGGCACGCGAGCTGGCCGCTATGTCTCAGACAGAACTCGCGCGGCGGATGGCCGCTAAGGGTTTCAACTGGTCGCAGACGACCGTCTCTCGCCGCGAGGAGAACGAGAACACTCTCCGGTGGAGCGAAGGTATCGCACTCCGCGACATCATCGGCTACCCGTCGATCGAGACTGACCTGACAGCCGACTACCTCGCTGTCATCTTGGCGCAGGTCAACGCTTTGCAGCAGGAGCTGGCGGCGCTAGGTGGGGATTGGTGCGCATCCAACCGACACGACCAGAAGATTCGTGTCTCGAACACCGGAGCAGGATCATGAGCCAGTTCGCCTCCATGGCGTACCCGCAGAAGAACCCGGCCAACCCAATCCTGCTGGAGTTCCGATCCGTGCACGCTGGCACCGGAAACGACCTCTGGTCTGATGCGGTCATGTTCTCTTCGGACCTGATCGAAGAGAACTCCCGCCACGACGCCGAGCACTGGAGCCACGCAATGTCCGTGCTGACAAGGTTCCTCGCCGCGCGTAAGCGGGCGGCTCTTACCGGCTGATCCCCGTTATCTGATCCGGCTCTACCCCTGTCGCTGGGGGTAGCGCTACTCGTCGTGCCCTGGCGCGGCAGCAACAACACATAGTTGTCTTCCGGAACCCTTCGGGGCAGGAGATACACCGTAAGCCGATGCCCGCTCGGGGCCCGGTTGAGGAAGACGACGTTTCATAGAACACCGACTGTGGGGTTCCGGGATGAGTGCGGGCCTGTTGGGTGGAGTTCAGTTTTACTCCGGGAGCTACGGGGGCAGGCATTCCTCATCACTGTTTGTGGTGTCTGCTGCTACACGGCGATGAGGCGCATAGAGGTGTGTCTGCGATTCGTTAGGAACGGCCCGGGGAAGCCTCATGGTCGGTTTGGCCGGCGCCGTGGTCGTGCACGGGTGGGGCACTTGGTTGGTGGTTTCGAGAGTTGTAGCGCGGTCTGGATACCCGCGTGTCTCCCACCGACCTGGGGGCTGGTGTTGGTAGCGCCGGCCCCCTTCTCAACCACATGGAAGGATGAACGACATGAGCATGACAGCAAGTGAGGCCGCGGCGTGGCGGGAAGACGTCAACGAGTTGCACGGGGTGCTCATGAACGCTGCACAGGAGCGTTCCGATCGCTCGTCTTTCCTCCCGGTTTCGGGGGAGCTCGGGTGGGTTGTGTTCGAGCGCCTGGCGATGCTTGATGCCGTCAATCGACTTCGAGCACGCAAGGGTCGCTCGCCCGTGGATCGTGAACGTATCGAGTTCGCTGAGCGGCGCGCTGTGGGCCACAGCGACTACATGCTGAAGTTCGCTATGGGGGCGGCTGACCTTGTGAGTTCCCCCTAGCCTCTTCGCTTCTTTCTTTGAACCGGTTCCCGTGTTGGGGGCCGGTTCTTTTGTTTCCCTGCACCGTTGGGGTGGTTGTGGGGTTGTGCGTGGTGTGGGGCTGCGTGCGTGGGTGGGGGTTCGGGTGCATGGGGTTACCCGAACCCTCGCCGGGATATGGCACAAGAGACATAAGGGAGCACGGACATGCGTGAGGTTATGACTTGGAAGCGCCGCGTTCGTGCGGTCGTGAACCAGCACACGGGGCGGTTCAACTTGCAGCAGTGGCACATCGATCGTGAGACCGGGGAGATCGGGTGGCACGGGATCCCTTGGCCGGACAACGACCGTGGGTAGTTTCGTGCGTCGTTTGTTGGCGGCGCGTCGGGATAGGCGTTTGCGGGTTGCGGGGTTCCTGGTCGAAACGGCCGCCTACCAACGCGCACTACACAAGGAAGGCCACTGATGGACAAGTTCGAAGCAAGTAACGGCATCACGGTCGGGACGCTGGCCGATGGGCGAGCGGAGATTGTCTTTCCGGGTCCAACCACAGATTTCCCCGTAGTTGTCACGTGGGCCAGGGCAGACGAGATGGACGCACTGCGTGAGTTCTTCCAGCATGAGCGCGACGAAGAACTCGGACGGTGGCGTTGGCCCGAGAACCCCGACTACGTCGTGTACCCCTATACATTCGATAGCCCGCGTCCAGGGATTCGTGGGGTTACCGTACTCGCGGAAGAAGAGCCACGCCTGCTGACGGTGTGGGAAGACAACATAGACACGATCTATGGGCACTCCAATTATGAGGATGTGCGTTCTGCGGCTCGTGAGGCCGCGCGTGCCTACTTCGAGGCGCACCCGGAGCGGAAGCCCTGGGAAGACGCCAAGCCCGGGGAAGTCTGGGTTGTCGCCGAACACGGCCAGCCCGAGCGCGCCTACTTGGTGGACGACTCGCAGTTCTACGACTCGAGCCGCGACTACGCCCTTAACTTCGACGACTCGCTCATCACCGCGGCTCGGCGTATTTGGCCGGAGTCGGACTGATGTTCACGGTTGAAGGCTGTGAGACATGTGTTCATGCGGCCGCTCATGGTGGCCCTGAGCACTTCAACCAGTCGAGACTCTGCCACTACAGAGGCCGACTCGTGCCGCACTGTTCATGCAGAGCGTGTTGGGGGTGAACGCGGTGGGGTTGCGACAGAGGGTTCGTGTTCACGCGGAGAACTTCACCACGCGCACGGCTGTGAACGGTGACCGGCTTATCCGCGCTGACGTCACCTTGTACCTGGGCGGCGTCGTGATGTACCAGGTGGGCGGTTACTTGTTGCGTGTGGATCGGGTGGTGCGCTGATGGATGACCTGATCGAGCGGGTGGCGGCGGCGATGTTTGAGGCCCCCGCACCCGACGAACCCGACGCCCCGGTATCCCCGTGGCCACCGACACACCCGGACGACCTCGCATGGTGGATCACCCGCGCACAGGCCGCCATCAACACGATCAAAGGAGAACCGTGATGAACACCCCGAATGACCCCGTGTTCCGTGCACTCGCGGAGGGTTTGCAGGCGCACACGATGTGGCGTATCGGTCTGGTGGACATGTGGGACGAGATCGAACGGGTCGTCCTCAAACGGCCCGTCCGATTCCTCACCGAACAACAGAGAGAAGCACTCCGATGAGCGACACCGAGAAGAAGCAGTGGATGCAGGCGCTCGTATGCATCTGGGCCGTACCGGGCATCCTGTGTGCTCTCTACGCGCTGACAGGGCCACCGCAGGCGGGGGAAGGTGCCCTGCGTGTGCTCGGCTGGTACTTCATCGGAACTACTGCCATCTACGGGCTGATCGCATCCTGGCGAGCTGCGTACATCGCGGGACGGAAGAGGCGATGATGACGCTTAGGTTTGCGGCGTTCACACTCGCCGCCCTCTGTCTCGGGTGTATCACGTTCACCCCCAACAGCCCCGCAACCCTCTGGTTGACGGGGCTCTTCTTTACCTTCTTCGCCATCGTCTGCCTGACATGCCGCGAACCCAAAACCAGGAGACGACCATGAGCCGCAACGACGACCCGCGCTGTGATCACAAGCGGTCAGAGGTGATCGTGACGAATCAGCCAGATGCTTATGACCGGACGCGGCCTCACATGTCCACTTGGGTCTGCTCGCGATCGGCCTGCGTGATTGACGCAATGGCTTGGGTCATGCGATTCACCCACGAGAAGCCATGGTGGCGCGTCGGGGTTGAAGGCGAATGGTCCGACTCGGTCTATCCAGGCGATGACGGTCATGACTCTTGACGAAGCACTCGACCGGTTGGCCCAGGAACAGGCATACCTCAACCACGCCCAACACGGCAACAACCCCACAGCGATCGCACTCGCACAATCACACGTCCGCTACTGGGAATCCGTAGTGGCACAGAAACGACTCCAAGACCAAGGAGGGTGGCGACCATGACTAGTCGTGTTCGTGTTGCGCACACCGAATCCGGATGCTGGGCCGTCTACCGCGGAACCACCGCCATAGACATCTACCCCTCCTTCATTTGGGCCTACGCATACAGGGCAGCACGCAACGAAGCCATCTACCAGAACCTCGGCATCACCGGAATAGAGACCAACCCATGACGCTGACGACGTTCGCCGAGCTCGAACAGGGAAGTGATGAGTGGCTGGCTGCGAGATGTGGTCTACTCACCGCATCCACCATCGGCCGCCTCATCACCCCCACCACCCTCAAAGTCGCGGACAACGAAACCTCACGCGGCCTCACCATGCAACTCGCCGCCGAACGCATCACCGGACACGTCGACTTCGTTTACCCGACCGCGGACATGCAGCGGGGGACGGACGACGAACCGTTCGCCCGTGATGCCTACGCCGAGCACTTCGCACCGGTCGAACAGGTCGGGTTCATGGTCCGCGACTTCGGAAGCTACAGGATCGGCTACTCACCAGACGGACTCGTGGGAGAGACGGGGCTGATTGAGATCAAGTCCCGGCGACCCAAGGAACACCTCAAGACCGTGTTGAAGGGGTTGCCGCCGCTCGAGAACATGGCCCAGATGCACGCGGGAATGCTCGTCAGTGGCCGCGAATACTGCGACTACATCTCCTACAGCGCCGGCCTCCCACTCTGGGTCAAACGCGTCCACCCCGACACTCGTTGGACAGACGCCATCCATGCCGCCGCCGAGACGTTCGAAATCAACGTCACCAACATCGTCAACAACTTCACCACCGCCACAGAAGGTCTACCCCTGACCGAACGGCGGGCAAGCATCGAGGAGATCACATTCTCATGAGAAACCCATTCAAGCGGAAGGTCCACCCGATCAAGGTGCGACCGCTCAACTTCGACGTGACTCCCGCGATGGTGCAGGAGGTCTGGGACTGCTTCGTCAAGCCAGATCAGGACGCGGGGCTACCCCAGTCGGCAGAGATGCGCGTGCTTATGGCGATTCTTCGAGACACCTACGTCGCAGTGGGAGGTAAGTGATGAACGAGTTTGGAGAGACGCCGAGCTACTACATCTGGCCCCTGGATCACGAAGAAGGCCAGCCGTTCCCTGAGGACTTCCAGGATCGAATCCGCGAGGGGTTGCGATCGGTCGGCCTTGACTACGAGAGGGTTTGACGTGGACGTATCCGCAGCAATCGTCGCGAAGTCGGACCAGCTCAATGCGATCGACCTCGTAGGCCGCGACGTCACCATCACCATCGTTGACGTCAAACCAGGCGACAAGGATCAGCCCGTACACATCATCACTGACGCGTACGGGACCGGTCGCCCGTGGAAGCCATCCAAGACCGCACTCCGGGACATCGTGCAGGCGTGGGGGACCGACTCAACCGTCTGGGTTGGGCGACGCATCACGATCTTCAACGACCCCGAAGTTCTGTGGGCAGGACAACCAGTCGGCGGCATTCGCATCCGAGCCATGTCACACATCGACAAGGCGTTCGAAGCGAAACACATCATCACCCGCGGGAAGACCAAGAAGGTGATGATCCAACCCCTCGCTGATGCTGCACCGGTGGATGGGTCGAAGGTTGATGCTGCACACGCCGCCATCAACCAGGCAACCACCACCCTGAAACTCGACGAGATCGCCGCACACGCAACACGCATCGGCATCCACAACCAGGTGAAAGACGCAATCGAGGCGCGACGGGCAGAACTCGGATGATCGACATCGCATACCGTGAACCGCTCGACCAGTACACCGCCGAGCAAGCCATCGAACGCATCATCCGCGACTGGAACGGCCCTCTTGACCCGCATGGACTAGCAGCCGAGATCATCGAAGGCCTCGTCTACAAGGCGTACTTCGAACAGGCAGAGGGCGCGCTTCGATGGCTCAACTCGAACGACGAAGAAAAGACGGTGCTTGAACGCATCGGAATCTGACACCAACCACACGAGGGCGCGCAATCGATCACGGATGCGCGCCCTCACTGCACCCCAGGAGACAAACATGACGGTGCTCACATTCGACTGGCCCAGACCGCCACTCAACGCAAACCAACGCCTCCACTGGGCAGCCAAAGCCAAGAAGACACGCGAGATCCGCGACTGCACCCGACTGTTCGCGATGGGCATGGACCCGGCCGAACACGTCACCGTGCAGCTCACATGGGTAGTCACAGACAAACGGCGCCGAGACTCCGACAACATCTACCCCACCTTCAAAGCCATGTGCGACGGGCTCGTAGACGCAGGCATCGTCCCGGACGACACCCCCCAGTACATGGACAAACGCGCCCCACTCATCCGCCACGAACCCGGCGGCAAGGCACGACTCGAACTCGAGGTCACCACATGACGATCCGTGTGTATACGGAGGACAACCTGACCCCGGAAACGTGGATGCGAGACGCTGCCTGTGCCACCACCAACCCGGACGCATGGTTCCCGGAAAACGGTGACAGACCCACCGCGGAAGCAGCCATCGCCATCTGCTCAACATGCCCCGTACAAGCCGAATGCATCCAATTCGCTGTACGCACGGGCCAAACATCAGGCATCTGGGGTGGCCTCTCACCACGCCGCCTCGGACAACTCAGGAGAAGGAGCGCCGCATGAGTTACCTGACAGCACCGGGCGCGATCCCGACCACGTACGCCCGTGAACAGCCCGCGTGTGGTCGCTGCCCACGCTGCCACCCGGGGAAGAACTGGGGTGGCGACGAAGCATGCCGCATCAACACCTGCACATGCCACAAGAGAAACGAATGACAGGGGGTAACCGTGGCGCGTGACAGAGCCAACATCGCCATCGCCATCTGGTCCGACGCCGACTTCAGAGACCTCACCGCAGGCGCACAGTCCCTCTACTTCAAGCTGCTGACACACCCGAAGCTCGACTACGCGGGCTGCGTCGAGTTCCACCCCGGCCGCCTCGCCGCCATGTCACGGGAGATGACCACAGGGGACGTGATGGTCGCCGCGCAGGAGCTCTCAGACAAGTTCTATTGCGTGTTCGATCAGTCGACCGATGAGGTGATGGTTCGGTCCTGGGTGCGTCACGACGGCCTCATGAAGCAGTGGCGGCTTGCGGTGTCTATGACGAACGCGTACGGGGCTATCGCGTCGAACAAGATCAGGGCGGTTCTCGTGCATGAGCTGACCCGGTTGAAGAAGAAGGAACCGGAACTTGCGGCGTGGGATAAGCCGCAGGTGAAGACGGTGTTGAAGCAGCCGGCGGTTCCGGTTCGGGAAACGAAGACGGAACTCGTGTGGGACTTCCCGGGGTTCTTGCCGTTCGACGGCATGGCTACGACCAACGCTACGGGCAACATTTAGCCCAAACGTCGGGCAAGGCTACGACCGACCCCTACTACTACTACAGCTACTACTACTACTCCAACTCCATCTTCTAACGAAGATGCGGCTCCCGGAGTGAACAGTTATCCACAGGCCACAGTCCCAGCATCTCGGGTCGTGGCCTTTTCCATTGACAGGGGTTATCGAGATGAACGGACAGGCGATCTGCCGTGAAGCGATCGAGGGTGGACGCCGTTGCGGGCTGCTCTACAACCATGCGGGTCCGCACCTGTGCTGCACCCTTCACAAGCCTCGGAGGGATCGATGAGTGGCCCGGTGTCTGCGTGTCCGAGGTGTGGGTTGCGTCGTGAGGCGAGAACGTCGGCGGCGTTGTGTGCGTCGTGCCGGTCGGTCCTCACACCCGAAGAACTAAAACTATGGAGGAAACCATGACCGACGCGATGACGGGCCAGATCGTGACTCTAGCGTTCGAAGATGGCAAGGACCACGGCGCAGGTTGTGGTCTTGAAGGATGCGAGTGCCCTGACCATGAGGGGCCGCCACGCAAGCCTGGCACCTACCTCACTGTTCGGCTCGACGGTGACCGTCGAATCGGATTCTGGCGCGTGTCCGTAGCGAGGGAAGAAGCCGACCAGTGAACCTTCGAGTAGTTCGAGACGAGACACCTGCGCTGTCTGATGACGAGCTTCGGGAGCGCGGAAACGACCTCGCTAGGAAGGCAAAACGATCGGCGGTAGACGCGGTTCGCAAGTCGATGCTCTCGGAGTTCTTCGAGCACGGTAAGCCGATCACGCGCGCCGATCTGCGTCGGTGGCGTGAGCGGGCGAAGTCAGCTCGGGAGGCGTGGGCGAAGGTCGAAGCGTTGACAGACGAGCTGCTGCGCGAGATCGAGAAGAACAGCGCCGCGGCCCGTGCTGGCAAGAAGTTGAAGCAGGAAGGAGCCGACCAGTGAAGCTCGCTTTGAACATCCCCGACCGTGAGTGGTTCGAGCTCGCAGGAAGGGCGGACAGGGCCAACACGCGCCTCGACGACCTCATCGTGTCAGCGGTACGTGGGCTACTCGAGGATTCGCCACGTCGGACGGCGATGGGGGACAGGGTGCACGACCTCGTTGTACAGGGTGTGCCCGACCCGGTGATCGCACACAGGTTGCAGGTGCCGGTTGAGCATGTGCGGGTGTTGCGGCGGTCACACGGGTTGCGGCCCGTGAAGTTCCGTCGCGAGGAATGGGAACAGGAACTAGCCGCATGAAGGTCATCGATTGGATCACAGAGCCCATCCGAGCCATGTTCGACACGCTCGCCACGACCGACGACATCGCGCTCACCCTCCGCGGACTGGGATGGGGACCGCGCGAACTCGAGTCCCTGCGCATGTTTGCTCAGATCGGCGGGACGGCTGACGACCTCCGACTGTTCACCGAAGCGCTTAGGAAGGTGCCGCGTGACTGAGGACCTCAAAGAAACCAAGGACACCCACTGGGTAGGTGGATCGCCGCCGACCAGCCTGCACGCAAACGGCCCCTCGTCCTTCGAGCACAAAACAGGCGACCCCACGGCCGTCACGTGCAAGCTCTGCCGAACCCTGCTCGAACGCGATTGGAGCTTCTATGACTGAGGTTGTTGTGTACACCCAACCCAACTGTCAACCCTGCAAAGCCACGCTCCGCAGGTTCAACGCGGCAGGCATCGAGGTGAAGGAGGTCGCTGCGGATGACTACAGGCCCCTGTTGAAAGCAATGGGCCACCTCACTGCACCCGTCGTGATGGACGGGGTGCGCCACTGGAGTGGTTACCGCCCAGACCTCATCGACGAAACCATCAACACAAGGAGAACAGCAAATGGCTGACATTCAGGTCCGATCCGCATTCGTCGACAAGGTACTCGTCGGCACAGACGGCGCATGGGGACTCAAAACCAGCGAACCCCACTCCCGCAAGAACGACAGCGGCGGGTACGACACCACCGGGCGCACCTTCCGAACCATTCGCGGCAAGAACATCGACTGGACCCAGTTCCAGGAGAAGGACCGCATCTCGTTCTTCGGCCGGGAAGAGACCGCCGAACGTGAACACGAAGGCAAGAAGTACTATGACCTGCTCGTGTGGGTTGACGGGGTGACGGTGCTGCGGAACACGGGCCAGTCTCGTCCGGCGCCCACACCCGAACCCTGGCAGACACCGGGCGCATCCACCCAGACCGACGCATGGACCACACCCGCAGGAGGTGACAGCTTTGGAAACCCGACCCCTTTCTGACCTGATCGCAGCACTCCGCAAGGGAGACGGAAACGGTTGCCGACACGCGAACGCTCTGATGCAGGAAGCTGCCGACGCACTCATGGCGAACCAGGGCGCGATCGTCAACAGCATCATCGAACGCACACGACACGAACCCACGGACGACGAGCGGGAAGCGGAGGTGAAGTCGTACAGCGGTTGGGACGCCGATGAGGTGGCCCGGTACCCGCGCATTGTCGCAGATGTGATCGAACAACTACGGACACGGCTTCTCGATGAGTTCCGTCGTTCCGACGTACCGGAGCCGAGCGCCGGGAGCCTGGACTACTACGACCCGGCCCGGCAGGATCGCATCTCCGAGCATGACTGCGTGTTCGAGGACGGCGAGTGGTGGTTCGGACACGGGATGCCGTGCAAGCACCCGAAGTTGCACCCGGAGCCGCAGGGCGAACCGTCCGAGCGTGAGGTCGTTGCGGCGTTGGAGGCGTGGGATGAGGCCCGCGCGGCGTTGGCTGAGCGCGGTGACGCCATGCATGTGGCTCTGCGTGCTGCTCGGGGTGCGCGATGACCTTGCCGCCGTTGTGGCGTTGTCCGTCGTGTCCGGTCATCCTTGTTGGCCCACAGATCGACGGTGCACGAGAACACACACTTGAACACGAAAGCGAGAACCCATGACCGAACTATCCGATGGGATGGCCCGACTGATCGGACCATGGACCCTCACCGTAACCGTCGACAACCACGACAGACAGCAACACTTCCCGCCCCTCGTCGACTGGCTCGCCAAACTCGTCACCCCCTCCAACAACAGCCGCGGCGGGGGAGGATCACCAGCAACCCGCAACCTCGTAGACGCAATCGCCCTCGACCTCCTCATGCACATCCAAGACGTCACCCGGGCATGGTTGCAGGAATGGGGCGTCCAGGTCGCAGGCGAACTCAAACTCGACCTACGCGGATTCTGGGACCGACTGCACGCGCTCCACAACACCGGCGACATCGACGAGTACATGTACGAACGGCTTTACGCATACCCGGACACGTGGGCGGCGAAAGTGTGGGATCTCATCGAACCACCCAAACAGGTTCCGTTGCGATCATCCGAATGCCCTAGGTGCGGCGTCGGTAAAGTCACCAACGCGGAAGGCGAGTCATCCGACAACCTTCTCATCAGCGCACGCGTTGGGCACGAAATCACCGCCGAATGCCGAAACCATGAATGCGCCGCAGTATGGGTCGGGCGTGAAGGGCTCATCGAACTCGGCCGCGCAATCGGAGTCGAAATCGACTTCGACACGCTCACCAAAGCGGTAGCAGAACTCGAGTAACATCTGCTATCCTGAATATGCCTAGAAGGAGTGTCTAAACTCCCAGGCGTTTAGTTCCCCACCGTCCTCCGGGCCTGGTGGGGATTTTTGTTCCTCCCGGTCGGCTCATGGAATGACCCGTGGCGAATGGTCGGTCGAGGACAAGCCGGGTCGACGCCGGCGAAAAACAGGTGCACACGAACGCACCCGACAAACACACGACAGCCCCACCGACCCCTAGCCCCACGGTTACAGGTCAAAGCGCGCACCCCGTCGTGTCATAACCCGAAGCAGCCACCGCGCTTGGTCGGGTACGCCGCTCTAGCCCAACCGGTAGAGGCAACGGACTCAAAATCCGTCCAGTCCCAGTTCGAATCTGGGGAGCGGCACAATGCGAGGTCGGCATACGTAGCCCTCGGGCCGGAACCGAAGTTGCAACCCTCGCAGAAGACCTCAGGTGCTCCAGCACATGCCTGGCAGCTAAGTGGCCGAGACGTTCGCGTACGACAGCCTGAGGCAACTCTTCATAACTACATACGGCATGTTCACGGCTTATGCCCAAACCGGCTATGAAAGGCGACCATCGTGTCCCTCGCAGACCGCGGCGCGAAGGCAGCGCCCAAAACCAAATTCGAAGCCTGGCTAGACGCCCTCAACGACGAACACAGAACCATCGTCACCAGTTGGCTCAACGACACCTGGTACTCCAACGCCAGAGTCTGCGAAATGATCCGCGACGACGACCCCGAAGACAACTTCACCGGGTACAGGGCAAACAAGGACACCATCGCTGTCTGGCGGAAGGCACACAATGTCGATCGCGTCTAGAGCACAAGCCACCGAACCCACCACCAGCATCGGCACCGTAGACGTCGGCCCGGACGGTGGAGAGTTCCGCGACATTAAATCCGAAACCCCGATCACCGACTGGGCCGACATCTTTCACCGGTTCGGCCTCGACCCCGCATCGTTCGCCATCGTCGACGACACGGTGCGCATGTCGACCTGGCAGCAGTCGAAACGACTCGAGGGCGGCGAACGTGACGTCGTGAACCTGTACTCCTACCGGGCACAGTTCAAACGCCTCACCGGCGCCGAGATCGACCTTCCCGCCCTGTATGCGGAGGGTCGCCGTAAGCCCCGTGCTCAGGTCAAGACAGCACCCGCGAATCGTGTCACCGTTGTTGCCCTGTCCGACGTGCAGGCCGGGAAAGTCGACCACCGCGGTGGCACACCCGAGCTCATCGACCGTCTCGCCGGAATGCGGGACAGGCTCGCCGCACACCTCAAGCAGCGGAAACCCCAGTCGACGGTCCTCGCCGAAGTGGGTGACCTGTTCGAGGGTTTCGAGTCCGGTGGTAACCCGATGTTCACGAATGACTTGTCGTTGGCGCAGCAGATGGATCTTGCTGGCACTGAGCTGTACAAGTTCATCGAGGTCATGCACCGTCACGGTCACGTTGATGTGATGTCGGCCCCGTCGAACCACACGGCCTGGCGGAACGGGAAACAGAACCTTGGGCGTCCCGGTGACGACCTTGGCATGTTCGTGCACCGTCAGGTCGCGAAGGTCGCACACGCGGCCGGGATCGACGCGGCGTGGACGTTCAGTGACACGTACGACGAATCCGTCACCCTCGACGTCCTCGGAACTGTTCTCGGCATGGTCCACGGCAACCAGTTCTCATCCGGTCAAGCGATCGGTTGGTGGCAGAAGCAGCAGCACGGGGGCATGCCGATGGCACGCGCCGACATCATGCTGAGCGGCCACTACCACCACCTGACCGTCATCCCTTCTGGTCGCAACCCGAACACGGGACGACAGAAGTGGTGGTTGCAGGCCTGTACGACCGACAACGGTTCTTCCTGGTTCCGCAACGTCGGCGGCGGTGACTCCGATGCTGGCCTCCTCGTCTTCGACATCACCGAAGACGGATTCGACCTACAGTCGCTGACTGTTCTCTAACGCCCTTGCCCTCTGTATGGCAACCGGTTTCGACCACCGCGACCACATGGCAAGGGATTCATACCTCCCACCTCCCACGCAACAGCCACAGGGTAACAGCCACACATGTAGGGCAACCGGCGTCGAGGAACGGTGGGCAGAACCACACGGGGCCGGAACACCAACCACAGTGTTCCGGCCCCAACACATGCCGTCACATGGCACCCGCGCAGAACACCTCCGAGATGGGAGCTGATGTGGATGGCATCGACACCGAGGACTACTCCCTAGCAACCTGCGACGCGTGCGGGATCAGCGTTCGAGGCAAAGCAGTGTTCGCACTCCCGAGCGGTCGCACACTCGTCTACTGCGGGCACCACGCTCGGAAATACGCAGACGCCGCCCGCAGCATGGGCGCACTCATCGTAGAACTCTCACCCGCCTAGAAAGGCACGCTCATGGAGAGCACCAGAGACCTCATCCGTGACCTCGCCATCATCCACATGGAAGGCGAAGGGGACTGGCAGTGTGTGTGCGCCCCAGCAGGAGACGACGATGACACCTGATTGCACGGCCACGCACCTCCTCAACAACGACTCCCTCGACTGCCACCTCACCAACGGTCACGCCGGCCCACACAAAGGCCGAGCGGTAGACGGCGACTACTGGTGGCAGAAAGAACCCACAAGGACACGCCATGAGTGAGTCCTGGTACATCCTCGAACACGACTTCATCCTCGGGCTCCTCTACCGGGCACACGCCAACGAAAACCCCGACCTCCTCATCATCGAAGTCGAAGCGAACTGCAACACCGTCGAAGTGGAAGACGACCATGGATGACCGACTGATGCGCACCCTCACATGGACCGCCATCACCCTCACCGCGATCATCCTCGCCTACATCCTCCGCCGACCCGCACTCAACTGGGCCTTCAACCACAAGACGGACCAGCCCGAAACACCAGACGGATGGACACCCAAAATGCGCACCTGGATCAACGGGGAGTTGCAGTGATCGACACGCGCGATGAGATGACCTGGCCCGAAGAACATGTCGCATGGCAAGGCATCATCGACGCCGCCCCCGAAATGTCAGTGCCGCACGCCGTCCACGTGTTCATCTTCCACACCGCCAAGCAACTGCAATCCGCAGTCGGACAAGAGAACATCGGCGGCCACTCGCAAGCATGGAACGCACCAGACTCGCGCGGCGTCGCCGCCGTCATCATGCTCAACGCCGAAGAACTATACCTCTCGATAGTCGCCCACGAGGCATCTCACGTTGCTCTCTACCACCACAGCGGGCTCGAGCAAACCCGCGTCGGAGCCCGGCGATGGCTCAAAGATCACCCCGAATCGATCGCGGAGATGATCGGCAACCTGACCGCCCTCATTTGGTACGGGATACCCGATCTCGGGAGCGAACAATGACCGTCACGACGTGTGCACGATGCGGACGACCCGCCACCTACCCGACAACCGGGACCATCACATGCGTCTGCGGCAACCGAATCCACGGCACAACCACCGGAGCACACGCATGACCGAACCCGAATACGCGTGCATCTCCTGCGACACCATCTGGAACTCACAATCCGCAAGCGACAGGTGCTGCGACAACGACGACCTCGCCGGCTACGAACCCAGCCGCAACAGGCTCTCCTTCACACCCGGCTACGACTGAACTCCACACCCACACGAAGCCCCGACCACAGACGGTCAGGGCCTCACCCCGTTAAGGACAGGTCAACAATGACCCGCACACTCCACACCTGCGACACCTGCAACGAAGGCCACGTCAGCATCTGGCAAGCCGCCACATGCTGCGACCCAGCAGCACCAGGCGACACCGACTAACCGAGGCGCCATGCCCACACAACCCGCCAACGCCAACGGACACCGGAGGCGAGAACTCAGAGCCCGGGTTTGGGCAGAAGAACACCGGTGCGCACTATGCGGGGGACCCATCGACAAGACCCGGGGCATGCAGCCAGGAGCACACGGACCACGCTGCAAAGGCAACTGCACCGGATGCATACCGGACGACATGCGCGGAGAAGTCGACGAAGACCTACCCCGCGCACGAGGCGGGTCACCATACGACCGAGCCAACACGCACCTCATGCACCGCCGCTGCAACAGACTCAAAGGAACACTCACCATCGCAGAGTTCCACGCACAAGCAACACAACAGCAGCCACCCACACGAGTAACCAACCTCATCAACTGGTAGGCGGAACAACTCAAGGCGACGGGGCCACACCCCCTCCCACCCCCGCCCAAGGCCACCCCGAAGGTATAGGGCCGATCTCTCCCCGCCGTTTTTCCCACAGGAGGTATACGCCATGGCTAAGAAGAGCTTGCGTGCTGTGGAGCCGAACGAGAAGCCCCAGCCCGCCAGGGTGCTGTCGATCCTTGAGGCTGCGGAGGAAGGGGATCGGCTTGAGGAGTTGCGCGCGATGCGCCGCCGTATTGCTAAGACACTCGACGATCCGAATACGCCCGCCCGAGATTTGGCGGCGCTCTCACGTCGGCAGATGGAGTTGGGTCGCGAGATCGAAGTGATGGAATCGCAGGTTGCCGAGGAGGCGCGTAGTGCCGAATCCGCAAGGGGCGAGCGCCGCCGAGCGTTCAACGCGTCCGCTATCTGAGGTTGCCCGCCATGTAGTGGCTCCCTCTGGGATTGTTGACTCCGTTTGGTTCGAGCTCGAGGAGCGGTTCGACGAGTGGAACATTCGATTCGATGCATGGCAGGACGGCGCGGGGCAACTGTTGCTTGGTACCCGTGAGTCGGGGAAGTACGCGGCGACGGTGGGCGGTTCGACGCTCTCGATCGCCCGTCAGGTGGCGAAGACGTTCCTTGTGAGTCGGACGACGTTCGGGCTTTGCACGTACGAGGACGATCAGACGTGGCTGTGGACGGCGCACCGTGTGCGTACGGCCACACAGACGTTCCAGAAGATGGCCGGCTTCGCGCAGCACAAGCGTGTGAGGCCGTACCTGGCGCCGGGAGCGACCAATGGTATCCGTTCGGCGAACGGTGAGCAGGAGATTCGTTTTCGTAACGGGTCGCGGATCCTGTTCGGCGCTCGCGAGGCGGGTTTTGGTCGCGGCTTCGATGAGGTCGACGGCGAGGTGTTCGACGAGGCGCAGATTCTGACGGAGAAGGCGCTTGAGGACATGATCCCGGCGATGAACCAGTCGCGGAATCCTCGTGGTGCTATGGCTGTCTTCATGGGGACACCCCCGAGGCCCACAGATCCGGGAGAGGTGATGAAGGCTCGCCGGCGGAAGGCGCTCTCCGTCGCCCCGGCGCAGTTCAGCATCGTCACGCACGGGGATGCGCTTTATATCGAGTGTTCGGCTGACGCGGACGTGGGGCGTCCAGGCGGGCCATCATTGGATGATCCCGAGCAGATCAAGCTTGCGAATCCGTCGTACCCGCACCGGACCCCGCCCGAGTCGATAGCGCGCATGCGGGAGAACCTTGTCTCGGATGAGGCTTGGCGGCGTGAGGCGTTGGGAGTGTGGGATGACGACACTCAGGGCGCTCGTCGTTGGTCTGATGATTTCTGGTCGTCTTGTGGGACGAACGAGGCTCCTGCTGATGGGGTTCGTTCTTTCGCTGTCGCGTTCTCGCTGGATGGGAAGTCGCTGGCGGTCGCGGGGGCGAGCAAGACGGACGAGCTCGTGCATGTCGAGATCGTGGATGCCGCTCGTGTTGCTGATGGTTGGTCGATTGATGACGGGCTTGAGCCTCTGGCGGACTGGTTGGCTGCTCGTAAGGAGCGGACGGCGCAGATCTCGATTCTGGGCAAGGCGGGCGTGTCTCTGGTGACTGCCCTGAAGGAGAAGGGGGTGCCGTCGAGCATGATCCACGCGATGACGACCGGCGACTACTTCTCCGCGAATGCCATGACCGAGAACGCCATCCGAGAGAAGAGGGTTTCTCGGCCGTTTGGCGAGGCCGGCGATGTTCTCGACGCGGCGGTAGCGGTTTGCGATGCGAAGACTCGCGGTTCGGGATGGGGATGGATCGCAACCGTCCCGGATGTTGACAAGGAGCCCCTTGAGGCCTTCTGCGCTGCTTACTGGGCTGCGCGTACTACTAAGCGTGTTCCGGGACGGAAGCAGGTGTTGCTATGACGGCTTTCTCCGGGGTGTGGGCGGCGCCGCAGTTTGTGTCTGGTGTTGATGAGGTTGAGCTGGATGCGATTCGTGGGTTGTTTGCTACGTGGCAGGCGAAGTTCCCGCGGAATGTGTTGCGGTCGCAGTACCGCGACATGAAGGTTCGTATCAAGCCGTCGCAGAACATTCCTGCTGAGGCGATTGCTCGGGTTGAGGCGGTTTCGGAGTGGCCTGAGAAGGCTGTTTCGGCGTTGGCGGAGCGGTCGGTGTTCGAGGGGTTCGTATCGCCTGGCGGCGAGCAGGATCCGTTTGAGCTGGGTGCCGTGCTGGACGCGAACCGGTTTGATCTCGAGCTGCCTCAGGCGATTTCGTCGGCTTACACGCACTCGTGCTCGTTTGTGACCACCGCTGTCGGTGATGTTGCTTCGGGTGAGCCTGAGGTGTTGGTGATGGCGCGTGAGGCTACGTGGTCCGCGGCGAGGTGGGATTCTCGTCGTCGCGTGCTTCGGGACATGCTCGCGATTACGGATGTGGATGAGTCTGGTCAGCCGACTGGGATGGATGTGTTCTTCCCGTATGCGGTGGTGTCGTTGACGCGCAGGCCGTCTGGGTCGTGGGTTGCTGAGCGTCGGGCGAATGCGGTGGGTGAGGTTCTTGCTGAGCCGTTGACGTATGCGCCTCAGTTGACGCTTCCGTTTGGGCAGTCGCGGATCTCGCGTGCGGTGATGAACATCACGGATCGGGCGTTGTTGACGATCATTCGTGCTGAGATTGCGTCTGATTTCTACGCTGTGCCCCGCATGTATGCGTTGGGGCTGGCGGACGCGAACATCTTCTCTCGGGGGAAGTGGCAGGCGGCGATCGATTCGTGGTTCGCGTTGACGAAGGACGCGGATGGGGGCTCGCCGACTGTGGGTCAGTTCCCGCAGATGACAATGCAGCCGATCACGGACATGTACCGGACGATCGCTACCCAGTTCAGTGGTGCGACGGGTGTTCCGGTGTCGAATCTGGGCATCGTGACGGATAACCCGCCGTCTGCGGAGGCGTTGTACGCGGATGATCGGCGGATCGTGAACACGGCGCGCGCTCAGAACCGGATTCTGGGCGCGTCGTTGAAGCGTGTCGCTCAGCGCGTCGTGCGGTTGCGTGATGGTGGGCCGGTGACGCCGGAGTTGGCGAAGTTGGATGTGTCGTGGGCTAACCCGGCGTTCACTTCGCCGGCGACGTCGGCTGATGCGTTGGTGAAGTTGTCCTCGGTGTTCCCGTGGCTGTCGGAGTCTGAGGTGGCGTTGGAGTTCGCGGGGTTCTCGCATGCTGAGATCACCCGGTTGTTGTCGGATAAGCGTCGGGCGCAGTCGGGGTCGGTGTTGCAGCAGGTTCTTGCGCGGCAGACCCCTCCGGTTCAGTCGGCGGTGACGGATGACGTCGCGGGATGATCTGAACCGTTTGACGGCTGCACAGCGCGAGTTGGTGCGGATGGCTCAGAACGAGCTCCGGGGGTTCTTCTCGTCGGTTGATCTGACGCGCCCGGAGCTTGTTCGGGACGCTCTGGTTGAGATTGTGCCGTTGCTGACTCGTGAGTATGGCGAGTTGGTGGCGACGGTCGCGGCGGAGTGGTTTGAGCAGGTGCATCCGGGTGCGTTTCTGGCGCAGACCGCTGCTGAGACGTTCCCCTCGGCTGGGGTCGTGGAGAACGTCCGGTATCACGCTGGTGCGTTGTTCACGGATGACCCGTATGCCGCGGTGAACGGTATCACCGGGGCTTTGCAGCGGTTCATCTTGTACTCGGGTCGAACGACGGTCGCGCGGAACGTGCAACTTGACCCATCGAAGCCACGGTTTGGTCGCGTGCCGACTGGGGCGAAGACGTGTGCTTGGTGTTCGATGCTCGCGTCTCGAGGGTTCGTGTATCTGACCCGTGAGACTGCCGGCGTTGTTGCTTCCGACTATCACGATGACTGTGACTGTCAGATCGTTCCTGAGTGGGATGCGGGTAGCTCACATATCGAGGGGTATGACCCGGATCGGTTGTACGACCAGTATTTGCAGGCGCGTGACGCGGCCGGCAGTGGTGATCCGAAGGACATTGCTGCGGCGATGCGTCGCCTGTTTCCTGATTCGTTTACGGATGGCGTTACGTCGTCCGTTTGATCTTCCACGGTTTCTTCCGTGGCCGCACGGTGACGGTTTCGCCGGTTCATGGGCGCACGGCCCCTAAACGGAATGAGGGCTCAGCATGGCTGAGGAAACGGCCCAGACCACGGGCACGGAAGAAACCAACGGGCAGAGCACGGACGCGGCGAAGGAGTTCCAGGCGATCACGTCGCAGGAGGATTTCGATAAGGCGATTCAGGCTCGTATTGCCCGGGAGCGCAGCAAGTTCTCCGACTATGACGACTTGAAGGCGAAGGCCGACAAGTTCGCGGAGTGGGAGAACGCTCAGAAGACCGAAGCACAGAAGGCCCAGGAGGCTCTTGAGCAGGCTCAGCGTGAGCTTGCGGAGACTCGTTTGCAGGCTGCTCGCGCGGAGGTTGCGGCGTCGAAGGGCGTCCCGGTGGAGCTGCTTTCGGGTGGGACGCGGGAAGAGCTCGAGGCGGCCGCTGATGCGCTCATCGCTTTTCGGGGTGAACCGGCAAAGGGTCCGGTGATCCCTGGCCAGGGCAAGCAGCCCGCGGCCGCACCCGAGTCGAAGGCTGAGGCTTTCGGTCGGGCTCTTGGCTTGAATGACTGAAAGGACTAGCTAATGGCTGGTATTGATGTGAACCGCACTACGAGCGGTGTTCAGCTCCCGAAGGAAATCTCGACGGAGATCTGGACGAACATGCAGGAAGCGTCCGCGGTGCAGAATCTTGCGCGTCGGATCGATCTCCCCGGACCCGGTGTGACCATCCCGATCGTCACCGGCGACCCCTCCGCGGACTGGGTTGCTGAGACGGACGAGAAGCCCGTCTCCCGCCCGACGTTCGGCTCGAAGGACATCACGCCCTACACCCTCGCGGTGATCGTGCCGTTCTCGAACCAGTTCCGTCGCGACGCTGCTGCCCTGTACAACGAGTGCGTTCGTCGTCTTCCCGGCGTCTTGGCGAAGAAGTTCGACGCGACGGTGTTCGGTTCGACCGGCGCCCCGGGCTCCAACTTCGGTCAGCTCGGCGCGGCATCTGCGGTTGCCCTCGGCCCGCATGCAACCGATGTGAAGAAGAACACCTACGCGGGCTTGGTGCAGGCGTACACCGAGATTGCCGCTTCGGGTGGCTCTCTCGACGGTTGGGCGCTCTCTTCCCAGGCTAAGGGTCTTCTCCTGGGCCAGGTCGATACGACCGGTCGCCCGCTGCTCCTGGACTCGATCCAGGCCGGATCGGCTGTCCCCACGATCCTGGGCGAGCGCGTGTACTACTCGCAGGGCGTCCAGGCCGCGGGAACTCCGAACACGATCGGTTTCGCCGGCGACTGGGACTCCGCTTTCTGGGGCTCGGTCGAGGGCGTCTCGATCAGCATCTCCGACCAGGCATCGATCGTGGACGGCACCGTCACTGCCGGTGACGTTGAGATCCCGAACGTCATCAACCTGTGGCAGCGGAACATGTTCGCTGTTCGTGCGGAGATCGAGATCGGCTTCCAGTACCGCGACATCGCTCGCTTCCGGAAGCTCACTGACGGTACGCGCGCGTAACTGAGGAGGGTGCGTCATGGCTTACGCAACTGTTGCGGATCTGGAAGACCGGTGGCGCACCCTCACCAGCGCGGAGCAGGCGCGCGCTGAGGTGCTGTTGGGGGACGCGGCCGTCCGTTTGGATGTGTCGTGCCCCCCTTCGGTCCCACCGACCGTCTCGGAACTCGCGGCCCGGAAGATCGTGTCGTGCGAGATGGTGAAGCGGGCGATGGCGACTCCCGGGGGTGTGGCCGGGATTGGTGTGACGTCTGTTCAGGCTGGTGCTGGCCCGTTTCAGGAGACGCAGCAGTTCGCGAATCCGACCGGCGACCTGTATCTGACGAAGGCTGACCGTGACCTGTTGGGCTGCGGCGCGCAGGTGGCGTTCACAGTCCCGATGACGGACTGGACGGACTCAGTGGAGCCTCCGGGTTGGTGGGAGGTTGCTCCTTGAATGGCGTGGATGAGGTGACGCGGTTGCGTCGCGAGCAGACGGGTTCTGATCGTTACGGGAACCCGATGTATGAGCTTGTGGAGACTGTGCTTGCCGAGCTCGCGTTGTTCGCTCCGAAGGACGTGATCCCTGCCGTGGAGGTGGGACGTTCCCCGACCGTGGTGGAGCCGTCGCTGTACTGGTTTGAGGCGTGGCCTGATGTGCGTGCGGATGACCGGTTGCGGGTTCGTGGCGTGGAGTACGAGGTTGCTTCGGTGCCGGCGGATTGGCGTGGTCGCACGGTGGGGGGCCTGGTCGTGAAGTTGCGTGACTCGGCTGAGGGGGTGGCGTGATGCGTGTGTCGAAGTTCGTACTGAACAAGGCGGCGTTTCGTGCCCAGATCCTCAAGGGTCCGGAGACGGAGGCGCTTCTTCGCGGCATCGTGGGTGAAGATGCGGTGAGTGAGCAGGCCCCGTCGCGTGCTCGTGCCCGCGTGTACGGGAGCATGGACGACGAGGCGCAGAATGGGACCCTTTCCCGGGTGATCGGCGGGTGGCGCCTATGAGTATCCCGACGAGTTCCCCGGACATGGAGGCCCTGCTGATTGCGGGGCTTTCGTCTGTTGAGGCGACAGTGAACGTGCGCACGAATCGGCGCCGCGAGCTGGTGGTTCGAGCAGATCTGCAACAGAAGGTGACCCCCATCTCACGGTACTGCCGTGTGGGGTTGTCTGCGTGGTCTCTGCGTCCGGATGGGTCTTCGGATCTTGGTGACGCTTTCGATCTTGCTGCGGCGGGTAACGCGTGGCTTGAGAACAACACGACGGGCGTGGTTCTTTCCGCCGATGTCGAATCTGGGCCGTCTCGGGTCACTGACCCCGTGACGAAGCTCGAGTACCTCTACTCGACCGTTCTCCTTGAGGTGGCGGTCTGACATTCGTGACCCCGGGTCACTTTCTCGCCCTTGTCGCCGTGGGCATCTACCTAGTTGAAGGAGAACGCTTATGGCTAAGCCTGCGTACATGACCTCGGGTGTTGACGCTGATCTTGCCCGACTGATCAAGGACGGGGCGCTGTTCTTGCGCCCGGTGGGGTCGACGGCCCCGACTGGTACGACGTGGACGCCCACCACGGGTGACGAGCAGGTCGGTTACTACTCGGACGACGGGTTCACGTTGACGCCGACGCCGGGCGATGAGACGAACCTGACGGGCCACAACGGTGACCCTCTGATCTCGGAGGCCGCCCCGGGCTACTGGGGCGTGAGTTTCGCTGGCCTCGAGGGCAATGAAACGGTCACGTCGGCTTACTTCGGCGTGGATGTTGCGGTTGATGGTTCTGTGACTGTTGACTCGGCGGCTGCGACGAAGCGGTATGACCTGATCGCGGTTGGTCTGGATCAGAAGGAGCGCCTGATTCTGGTGCACTTCCCGAACGTGCAGATCGATAACAGTTCGCGTGAGGCGTTGACGTTCAACCGGACGACTTTGCTGGCGTATGGGTTGGCGTTCAAGACGTTCCGTGGTGGTTCGTCTGCCCCGTATCACTTCAAGGCGTGGGGTTTCGTGGCTGAGGAGCCCGAAGAGACGCCTTGATTTCCGTGCTCCGGGGGTGGGTGAGTGGCGACCCGCTCACCCCCGGTTATCTCTTCTGGTCGCCCTAGTTGGAGGTCGCCATGTTTGAACTGGAACTTGAGAACGAGAACACCCCGATGATCGACTTCGGGCAGAACGGGAAGGTGCTGTTTCAGTTGCCGGTGCTTGGCGTGAAGGGCGTCCCGATGGGGATCACTTCCGCGTTCGCTATCTTCTGGGACAAGTTCCAGGCCGGTCGTAAGCTCACGGAGTCTGAGGTTGCTCAGGCGTGGGGGTTCTTTATTCAGACGCTCGCGGACACGTACCCGGATGCGACGCGTCAGCTTGCCCGGCTTGATGAGGCGAACCTGTCCCATGTGTTGAAGCATTGGGTGTCGGTTTCGTCTGAGCATGGGTTCGACGCGGGAAAAGCCTGACCCTCACCGTCGCCTTCTTCGCCCACCGTGGCCCGCTCGAGCATGAGTTGTGGTCACGGTACGGGTGGGGCTTCGATGAGGTTGTTGCGGGTCGGCGCGCCTGGAATCTGGTGGCGCTTCTTGTTGACCGGGTGGTGAAGGACACTTACTCGGATCTGTATGCGTCGTTGCGTGGTTGGGGTTACGCCCCGAACCCGATGGACGCGTTCTTCCTGGATTGGGTGGATGCGCAGGCTGTCATGCATCACCGTCCTGGGAAGGTGATGCCCCAGCCGGTGCGACGCCCTTGGGAGGCTGCGTCTAAGCAGCGTGTGCCCACGGATGATCCGACGCGTTCGGAGCGGCGCAGGGCGCTTCGGGAGCGGCTAGGCCTGCTGCCGGTGGATGCGGCCGTAGTCGTCGATGGTGAGGATCATGCTCTCGGACTTCCGGTTGAGGGCACGGTAGATGACGTAGATCAGCCATAGGCCGGCGGTGAGTAGGACGAGGATCAGGTTCCAGAACCATCCCATCCGCTTCACTTTGGAAAGCACGACTTGGTTGGGTGTTGCGGACTGCACCATCCACCCCGCGGCGGCGTAACGGGCGACCTCGGCGTTCAGGATCGCGGTCTTCCGAGCTGGTTCGACCAGTTGCGCGTCGGCGTAGTGTGCGGTCCACGTTGAGCCGTCCCACCATCGTTGACGCCCGGAACCGTCGTCGTACCAGCCGGGCGCGACCTGCGCCGTTGAACTCATGGCTGCATCTTAACCGGTATCTCTGACAGCCGGTAGCAATCGAATCGTGGGGCACTGCCCCTTTTCGCCCTTTGGGGCAGAGAGGGGGCGTTTCGTGGCGCAGGAAATCGGTGTTGCCTATGTGTCGCTGCTTCCGTCCGGTAAGGGCTTCTCGAAGGGCGTCCAGACGGAGGCGGAGTCTGCTTTCAAGGGTGCTGAGAAGTCGTCGGACGGCTTCTTCTCCGGTGTCACCCGATGGGCCAAGCGCGGGGCGCTTGCTGTCGCCGGGATCGTCACGACGGTTGGCGCCCTGGCAGTCGGTGGGGGCATTTCGCGTGCTCTGAACATCGAGGATGCGACGGCGAAGCTAAAGGGTCTCGGGCATGACACGAAGGCCGTTGAGGCGATCATGCAGGACGCTCTTGCTTCGGTGAAGGGTACGGCGTTTGGTTTGGATGCTGCGGCGACGACTGCGGCTTCTGCGGTTGCTGCGGGTATCAAGCCGGGTCAGGAGTTGGAGCGGTATCTGCGGTTGACGGCGGATGCGGCGACGATTGCTGGCACGTCGATGGGTGAGATGGGCGACATCATCAACCAGGTGACCTCTAAGGGTTACGCGGGGATGGAGAACCTGAATCGGTTGACGGAGCGGGGTATCCCGATCATGCAGTGGCTTCAGAAGGAGTATGGGGTCACTGCGGATGAGCTTCAGAAGATGGTGTCGCGGGGTGAGATCGACGCTGCCACGTTCCGTAAGGCGATCGAGGACAACATTGGTGGTGCGGCTCTTGAGTCGGGCAACACGACTCGCGGTGCTTTCGCGAACATGCGCGCCTCGCTCTCCCGATTGGGGCTCGCCTTCGTCGGGGATGGCCTCTCTGGCGCTAAGACGTTCTTCAACGAGATCACTGTCATCCTGGACGGCTTGGAGGAGCGCGTCGGGCCGTGGGTTCAGCGCATTCAGGACAAGCTCGGCGGCCTAGTTCAGCTCGATGGTTTCGGGGAACGGTTCCTAGCCGGGCTGGACTCGTTCATTGCGAACTTCGACTCCACACCGTTCGGCATCCTGCTGACGACGCTCGAGCCGCTGGTTCCTGTCCTGCGGGAGCTCGGTTCCAAGATCGGGCCGGTGCTTGCTGCCACCTTCGAGCAGGTGGCCGAGGCGCTGGAGCCCGTCATCCCGATGCTGTCGGAGGCTCTTGTCGATGCTGTGGAGCAGTTGGCGCCGCCGTTGACTGATCTGCTGGTGGCGTTGCTGCCGCTGATTCCACCGCTCGTTCAGCTTGCTGTTGACATTCTTCCGGTGCTGACCGAGGCGCTCGCGATTCTGGTCCCGGTGCTGGTGCCGTTGATTCAGGGGTTGGCGGAGTTGACGGCGTTCGTCGTGAATCTGCTGTTGTTCTTGAACGGCAACACAACGATGGATGAGTGGGGTCGGCAGATTGAGGGCACTCAGGGTCCGATCATCGATATGGCGCGTGGCATCAATGAGTGGTTGGCGCCGGCGTTGAACTTCTTGATGGGGTTGGTGTCGCAGGTGGCTTCTACCTGGAACGCTGCGTGGTCGCGGGTTACGTCGTTCTTCAGTTCGGCGGCGTCGAACATCAGCGGGACGGCGACGCGCATCTGGTCGACGCTGACTTCGGTGTTCAGCAGTGGAGTCAGCCGTGTCGTTTCGATCTTCACTGGGTTGCCTCGTCACATTCAGAATCTGTTCGCGGGTGCTGGTTCGTGGCTGGTCAGTTCGGGGCGCGCCCTGTTGCAGGGGTTCATCGACGGGATTAACTCGATGATCCGCAACGTGGGTGATGCGATCGGTGGCGTGCTGAGCTGGGCGCAGGGGTTCTTCCCGCATTCGCCCGCTCTCCGTGGCCCGTTCTCGGGTCAGGGTTGGGCGGCCGTGTTCGATGGTGGCCAGTCGTTGATGGAGCAGTTTGCGGTTGGTGCGGAGTCGTTCCGTCCGGAGTTCTCGTTCTCGAGCCTGACCAACCTCCTGGGTTCCGCTCATGGTGGTCAGTCGTCCGAGGTGTCGTTGGCCGGTGCGACGTTCACGATGCTCGTGGACGGGCGCCCGATGAGGGGCATGATCCAGGAGCAGATCGTCCAGCAGTCAGCTCTATCGAGGGTGGCTCTGGAGAACGGTTCGAGGAGGTAGTTCATGGTGATTGAGCTTTCCGTGGACGTCTCGGGCAACCCGTACGTTGAGGTGTTCTTCGACCCGAGCGGACTCGAGCCCGACACTGCGTACATTCAGGTGTGGCGGTACTCGGAGGGTCGAGAGTGGCAGGTTCGGGGCGGGGTCAACATTCCCCCCGGGGTTGCCGCTCTCGACTTCGAGGCTCCTCCCGGAGTTTCTGTCGAGTATCGGGCGGAGATGTTCACCGCGGCGGGTGCCTCCCTGGGCTGGACCGCAGCGGGAAGTGTCGACGTTCCCAACTTCGGGGTGACGATGCACAACCCGTTGGACCCCACTCTGTTCATCCGCAAGCCCGAGTCGGCTATGACTGATGTGTCGTTGGGTACGAACAAGCGTCCAACTGTCGGAGAGGTGGTCTACACCGAAGGCAAGGTTGTGGGCACGCATATCGGAGCGGGCCGTCGCGGTGTGGTGGGTGTGAGGTTCGGGCTATTGCTCGATGGTGTTGAAGAGGCTGATGCCTTCCAGACCATGCTTGGCGACTATTCGAACCGCCAAGTGTCGGTGCTGATTGTTCGGACACCGCCGTCTGTTCGGCTTCCGGGAACTCTGTTCCTGAGCGTGTCGGACCCGGACGAACTTGATGTCTCGATTCGTTGGGGTGGCGCTAGTTCCGTGGCGTTGTTTACGGGTACTGAGGTTCAGCCTCCGTTCCCGGGTCTCGCTGTTCCGTTGCTGACGTATGACGATTTGGATGCGGCGTATGTGTCGTATGACGAGCGTGATGCTGCTTATGCGTCGTATACGGATATGGATCGGGATTACTCGTTGGCGGGGTTGGCTGGTTGATTCCTTGGGGGTGTCATGCGTTTTGGTTCTGACATCCTCAAGGGGATTCTGACGGGTTCGTTCAACTTCTATTGGGCGGCGGATGTCTATTACAACGGTGAGCGTCGGTTGCAGGATGTGCCGTTGTCGGATGTTCGTTTCCAGGAGGATGCGAACGCGACGATTCAGCAGTCTGGTTCGTGCACGGTTGTGTGGTCGGATGCGTTTGCGACGTCTGTTTCGCCGGCGGGGGTGGAGGATTCTCTGGCCCCGTTTGGTGCCCAATTGCAGGTGTTTTGTGTGGTGGAGGCGGGTTCGTTTTCGGAGCGCGTGTCGTATGGGTGGTTTCAGATCACGAATGTTCCGTCTGCTCGTGACGAGATGATGCGGTTCCGGGGGGATTGGATCACTGTCGGTTCCACGGTGGAGCTGGAGTTGAAGGAGACTTTGGCGGCGATCGCGGAGGAGACGTTCGATGCTCCGACTGCTCCTACGTCGTTGGTGTCGGCGTGGGATGAGGTTGGTCGGATCAGTGGGTTTGTGTTGGAGCGTGCGGTTCCGGATGCTCCTGTGCCTCGTTCGGTGATGTATGAGGACGAGAAGATTGATGCTTTGTATGACTTGATGGATGTGGTGTTGTCGGCTGTTCCTCATATGAATGCGGATGGTGCGTTGAGTGCTCGTCCGAAGTCGTGGCCTGAGCCGGTTGATCGTATCCGGTTGGGGGTGCTGGTCGAGGTTGGTAATTCGATGTCGGCGGCGCAGGTTTATAACCGTGTTGTGGTTCGTGCGAATGGTGCGAATCAGGCGGCGATTTTGGCTGTGGCGGAGTTGAGGACTGGCCCGTTGCGGGTGCGGAATGTTGATGGTTCGCGGTCGCCGTTTGGTGCGAGGACTCGGTATTTGTCGAGTGAGTATGTGACGACGAAGAGTCAGGCGCAGAAGTGGGCTGATGAGACGTTGGCGCAGGTGTCGACTTTGCGGACGCGTGTGGTGCCGGTGGAGGAGTTGTTTAATCCTTTGCGTGAGCGTGGCGATGTGGTGTTGGTGGAGCGTCCGAATGAGTGGCTGATTGGTCGTGTGGTTTCGATTGATCGTGGTGATGCGACGCAGCGGTTGACGGTTGAGGTTGCGGGTACTTCGGAAGTCGCCTACCCGGAGCCTTACCTGTTGTTTGGTGATTCGACCTTCTTGGGCGATGGAACGTACTTCGGAGGGAACATCTAAATGGTTTTTGTGCCCAGGGTTTATAAGGACAAGCCTGATCGCTCGACTCCCATTCGCGCCGAGGATGCCGCCCATTGGCAGACGCAGTACGCGGAAGCTGTTGATTACATCAACGAGTTGGGTGCGATGCAGACGGCGGCGGGTCGGAAGGTTCGGGCTGTGGGTTGCGCGATCCGCAACACGGGGTCCGGGTTCACGTACATCGACGATGCGACTCATGAGCGTCTGGGGTTCACGACGATCAGTCAAACGGCGACGGATGTTGTGTTGGATTACGGGTTCACCGCGTCGAGGGTTATCACTCTGCTGGTTGGGTCTGATGAGACGTACGCCGAGCGGGGCATTGTTGCGGGCGCGTCGGTGGGGTTGTCGTCGGCGAACATCCGGTTTGGTTCCCCGGCTGGGTTCAACGACTACGTGCAGTACGACGGGTCGGCGTGGACGTCAACGACGGGGTTCATCACGAGCGTCACGATGAACGGTACGACGGGGCTCATCAGCTTCAACCATGCCGCGATCGCAGAGCAGTACGGCGGGAGCGTGGTGGTTCGTTCCGCGAACCTGCGGGTATCGAATGAGGGGCGCGCTGCCGACACGATCGGGGCGATGGTGTTCCCGTACAACTCGGCGACCTCGGCGAAGACCCCGACGACCGACATGAAGTTCTGGATCAACCGGCCCGGTGTGCGGAAGATCAACCCGGCCACGCTCACCGAACCTTCCGGGAACTTCTGGGTGGTGGGGTTGATGGAGGTCGGGAATGACTGAGGCGCAAACAATCCTCAAGCTGGTGGGGGATCGAAGCCGGGTACAGGTCGTATCCGGCTTTTTTCGTGGGCTGGAGGGTGCCCGCGCGTCGGTTGATTTCAACGATGGGCGGGTGCCGGCGTACTTCGCTACACCGTGGCGCCCCGAGGTGAATGAACCCGTTTGGGTGATGGTCACCGATGGCGTCGCTTACTTGCTTGGTCCGACGTCTGCGAAACCGGCTGTCGGGGTGGTGGTGTCGGTGTCTGGCGGGCGTGCCGTGGTGTCTACGGATATCGGACAGGTCACCGCGACGTATGACTTCCCGCGGACGTACTCGGCGGGTGACAAGGTGCGTCTGTCGTGGAACTCGGGTTGCTGGATTGACGGCATCCGTTCCGATGTTCCCCCTGACCCTGATGTTCCGCCTGCTCCCGGTGGTGGGGGTAAGCGGCAGACGCGTAGCTTCACGGCCATCGATTCCGGTTCGTACCAGTCGGGTCATGGGTGGCGCATCAACGATGTGTGGTGCTCGGCGAGCAATATCGGGGCGTGGTTCTACGGGACCAAGATCCGCGACACGATCCCTGACGGGGCGACGATCCATTCGGCGCAGATCTATCTCCCGCAGCGGAAGAACCTTGGTGCTGCACCGTTCGGGCGGCACGGATCCGCGACGAAACCTGTCGGGCCGGTGTCGTTCGCGGCGACCGCGGAGCTGCCTGCACGCAGCGGGTGGGTCTCAATCCCTACCTCTCTCATCGACTACCTGAAGGCGAACACGGGCGGGCTCGGGTTCGCGGGTGGCGGCTACTCGATCTGGTCCGGAACGCAACGCGACGGACAGTCCGGGACAGTCCGCGTCACGTACACAAGCTAGGAGGCCCCTCATGGGTTACACAACGACGGGTGGCGTGAAGGGTCTCGGCCAGTTCAACAACACCCCGCAGACGACCGCTGACCTGAACAAGCTGCTCGAACTCATCGGGAAGATGGGCAACTATCGGGGCGCGATGACCGAGGGGGAGCGTGACCTGATCCTCGGTGCAGACAGGTTCGACGGGCTGATGGTGTTCAACCAGAGCTCGGGTCGCATCAACGTGTGGAGCGATGACCTGTTCGACTGGTGGGATCCGACCAGTGAGGACACTTACTATCCGGATTCGTTTGGTGCGGGCTGGTCGGCCGCGTCGGGGTACCCGGTGGTGATCCGGGTGTTCGGTGACCGTGTGCACATTGAGGGTGCGGTGGCGGTTGCGTCGGGTGCATCGTTCGACAACATTCTGACCGTGCCGATTGCTGCACGCCCGGGAGCAATCCGGTGGGTTGGTGCGACAGTCGGGCAGGGCGCGGCGATCACGGGCATGTTGGATGTGACGACCGCGGGACGACTTCGGCTTCCGTACCGTACTGGTTCTCTCGCTGCGGGTCAGCTTCTTCCGTTGTCTGGCTCCTGGACGCTCTCGTGAGCGTCGGGGAGGGGTAACCATGGGCGGGTACACCAACGGACGGTTCCCGCTGAGCATGCTCGTGCATCTCGGCGGGAAGGTCTATCTCCCGGCGGGTACCGCGGCACGGTGGCGGTGGCTCGTCGCACAGGCGCTCGTGAAGTACCAGGTGGAGTTGTACGTAACGCCGGGGTGGAACGGGTACCGGCCGTTCGATGTGCAGGTGCAGTACCGCAAGGATCTCGGGATCTGGGCGGCGACACCAGGGTATTCGTCGCATGGTCTCATCTACCGCGGAGATCTCGTCGCCGCGATCGACGTCGCGAACTGGCGTGACCTCGCGCCCGGCAACGAAGCTCTCGCCTGGACGCGGTTCAAGGCCCTGTGCAGGCTCGCCGGGTTCACGGTCGATTTCGTGTCGCCGCAGGAACTGTGGCACATCGGCGACTTCAACGACGTGTGGACTGCTCCGGGGTTCGCCGCCGGCAACATCACCGCACCCAAGCCGGGTGCGACAGCGATCCTCGAGGAGTTGACGGATATGGATAAGGCATTGATCGTCCAGGTGACGACGAAGAACGGTATTACGTGGGCTCTGGTGGGTGCGACGGTGCCGGGCGGGTTCCGGACTACGCGTGTTCAGGAGACGGCGAACGCGTGGGCGGTGATCTACGGGCCGGGGAAGAAGCTTGACCAGGCGGCTTACGACATCGTGATCCGTGAGGCGAAGGCGTTGGCGGCGTCTTGGTTGGCTCAGCAGAAGCAGATCCACGCCTGATGCGCTGGCTGTGGCGACATTCGATCTGGTATCCGGGTGCGGTGCCGGTACTTGAGCGGAAGTATGCGGGGCCGCTGAAGTGGTTCGTGTTTCCGGCGTTCGACATCATCATGGCCGTTGTCGGTGGGCGGGCGCTGTTCGTCGGCATCCCGTCGATCGAGGCCCTGTATCCGGCCGGGGTTGCGTTCGCGATCTACCTGGCATGGTTCCTGCTCGCGGTGGCCTGTTTCGTTGGGGCGGTGTTCCCGGCGTTGTGGCCGTTCGAGATCGTTGGGAAGGGGGCGCTGTTCTCCGTGCTGCTCCTCTACTTCATCGCTATGCGTGCATCCCCAACAACAGTTGATGGTGCGAAGGATGCCGTCTCGGGCCTTCTTCTCGCCGCGATGCTGATCCCCTGTTTGCGTCTTTGGATCCTCGGGATTGAAGAGCGCGCACGTAGGGCCGCCTGATGGAAGCGTGGGTCGGCACGCTTCTTGGCGGGTTGCTTGGCGGTGGCAGTCTCGCGGCGATCCTGGTGTTCATCGCTACCCGGAAGCGCGACAAGGCGACTGGGATCACGGAGCGTTTCGATGACGCGTCCCAGCTCGCCCAGTACATCCGTGAAGAGGTCGAACGGCAGGTAGCCCCAATCCGCTCCGAGCTCGACGCGGTCAAGAAGGAATCGCACGAGATCCAGAACGCGTTCCGCGAGTGGATCGTGGGCGTCTGGCGGTGGGGTCAGCGTGGCCGTCTCGGTGACATGCCTATGCCGCCGCCTCAGATTCTCCACCGTCTCGGCCTGGGCTACCTCGCCGATGACGAGTGGCACACAGAACCACCTATCTACAAGGAGTGACATATGAATACACCTGTTCCCAGTGAGACCCCGAACGTTGTGATCGAGAGCCCGAAGGCGCGCAAGATCGCTCGTACCGCCCTGGACGTGGTTGGTGCCACGCTCGGAACGGTTATTGCCGTTGATGCGGCGTCGAGCGGGTTCGATGTGACGTGGCTGACCGTTCCCGCGATGGCCGGCTGGACGTATCTGCGTCTGGTGTTTGGTATCGCGATCGACAACGCGAACACGCCCTCGTAAGGGGTGCGAAACGAAAAGACCCCCACTCAGGTTCGCGCCTGGGTGGGGGTCTTCCTGCGTTTACTGCACGGGTTCGGGCGGGGTGAGCACGTTGAACGAACCGGAGTACCAGACGTTCGCGCCCTTCTTGCTCAGCAAGGACGGGTTGACCCGCTTCTTGCTGTTGCCCATGAAGAAGAACACGTCAGCGTAGGTGAGGCCGACCGAGGCCCCTACTCGGACGTCGGCGGATGCGAACTCGTCGTCAACGGTGACGCTGAAGTCGCGGACCTCGGCGGCACCGAAGTCGTAGAAGATGCGTACCCGGTCTTTGAGGACGAGAACATGGGAGGTGCCGTACGGGGTGTGTGCGCGGTCATCGACGACACCCCACTGGTAGCGGTTGACCCACCGGATTGTCCCGCCGATTTCCTGCACTTGCAGTTCAGGTTCCGGGGTCGGAGTCGGGGTTGGTTCGGGCTCGGGTTCCGGCTCAGGTTCAGTGGGCGGGGTTTCCGGGTCCGGTACAGGCTCCGGGGGCTGTTCCGTCCCGTCAGTGGTAGACACGCGAATGTCGTGCGTCTGGTCGGTGGCAGTCGGTTCGTCGGTGGGCGCGACGGCAGAGGAAGGTGAGGGCTCCGGTGAAGGGAGCGTCTGACCGAAGATCAACGCAGTGACGATACTTGCCGTGGTCGCGCCGATTACCGCTGCCGTTGTCGCCGAGCGGATCGGCTTCATCGGTCTTCTTTCTTACTGGCTTGCGCTAAGGATACCCATAGGGAGTCCTGGTTGGGGAACGTTGTTCGCGATCGTTATCCGAGCCCTCATGGTGCGTCGAGGATGGCGGGGTTGGTGGTGATGTAGAGGGGGAGTGCCGCAGCCTGCCCGTGCCCCAACAGTTCGGGAGTCGATGGGTCTGGGAGCGACCGGCGATGCTGACCCAACGCGATCCACGGTTCGAGCCCTGGGAGTGTTCTGAGGGCGGTGCAGAGGGTTGCCGTGTACTCGTCTTCGAAGTACCCAACCCACGTGCCCACAGCCTCAGCCAACACGTCTACGCGTTCGCCGGCTGTTGCGCGCAGTTCGTCGAGCACGGGCCCCGGATCAGACGCGTACCTGTTCCGTGAACAGATCGCATCCAGCGAGATACTCAACTTCACGGCAGGGGACAAGCCTCGAGACATGCCACACGATCCTTCCCCCGGCCGAGACAACCCAAGTCTAGGGTTCCCAACACGCCCCGAACCAGTCACACTGAACGTGCGGGGGGTCGATTTCTACCGGCAACGGTGGGCGGGCGACCCCCCGTCTTTAAGGTGCGATCGGCTGGTTCGTACATGCCGAAGTGCACGCGCGCACGTCGCCGTATTCGGTGAGGTAGTTCATAGCAGGTCCTTGTTGTCTTCCACGTACTTGTAGATGAACTTGCGGATCTCGTCTGAGATGACTTCGCCGCGTTTGGATGCGATGAGTTTGGCGTCGGCCCACACGTCGTCTTCTATGCGGAAGTTCTTGGCGGTGTTCTTGGGCTTGTTCGTTCCCCAGCGATCCGGCTCACTCATCTCGGTCTCCATGGGCTTGAGGCATGCAACGCCGGCACACGCGCGTGTAGCTGACCCCGAGTCCAACAGGGGCGATGTGGGCGGTGTGGTTCTGGGGTACGCGCTCAAGGACGGGGCGGCCATCAAGAGTTTCACCGACCTTTGCGAACGTCTGCGTGAGTCCGTCGAGCATGTGTGCCGCCGTGACGCATCGGCCGCGGTGAAGCGTGCCCGACTCAGTGTTGATCCACTCGTCGTCATCACCGATGGTCATTCCGAGCGTGAGAGAGCCGTCGAATACTGCCCGTGTCAGTTCGCAAACGTGGTCACGCTCTTCCTGTGTCGGCGCGACGGCACCGCCATATTCCCCGGAAGCCCTCCGATTCCGCCACTGGGCCACGAGTTGGCGGCTGCGTTCGGTGCGCGTTTGGCCGCGTTCGCTTGTGCTCGCCTCGGCCGACCGTTCCTCGCCTGTCAGCCCGTCATCGCTCATGTTCACTCCCCATTCCTACGCTGGCGGTCCGACACTTCTTCTTCCCGGAGTCGCGCCGCCTCTTCGCGGGCGACGATCTCAATAACGGCCTGAGCCACTTCTTCGGCGCTCGGAGGTTCCTGACCGCGTATACTGCGCCAGTTCTCGCTCAGGTCGTCCAACTCTATCTCCTTTGGTTCGGTGTACCTACACTCTAGGCGGTGTACCTACACCACGCAAGCCCCCTGAATGGTAAACTCGCGTGGAAGGCCGCTGGTGACTGCGGCTTGCGCTCGAAGTAGCCCGCCCTCGTGGCGGGCGCTTTGCGTTAACGCCGCAATGTCCCACCCCACGACGATCATGGGAACCGTGACGCCCGCTCAACTACTCGCCTTCGAAGCCCGCCACCCGAAACACACACCAGCCAAGACCCACGCGATCCGCCACCAACTTGGTATCAGCGAAGTCCGCTATTACACACTCCTCCACCGTGCCGCGCGATCCGTCGAGGGGATCAGCATCGACCCGTTGACGGCACGCATGGTGAGGGAGCGGATCGAGAAACGAGCCCGCGAACGGACGAAACGTGCTGCCTGAGCGCGACACGCCGACAAAAACGTAGCCACCTCGAAAATCGAGGTGGCTACAGTTTTGGCTACTGGCGAGCCGGGGTTTTCCTAGCTCGCCCAGTGTTTTCTAGTGCCCCCGACAGGAGTCGAACCTGCGACCTACGGTACCGGAAACCGGCG